>NZ_LPVV01000001.1 GCF_002362255.1 Microbacterium sp. SZ1
AGCCCGAGCCCGAGCCCGAGCAGCAGCCCGAGCCCGAGAGCCAGCCCGAGCCCGACCTCACCGACACTCTCCTGCCCGAGGACGTGAACTCCACCGAGGAGGTCGACGAGTTCGACCTGCTCTTCGGCCAGACGATCCATCGGCCCGCCGCCGACGATGCGTCACCTCTCGACCCTGCGCCCGTCGCCGATGACCCGGTCGACCCCGCCATCACCGGCGACCACGACGGGGCGACGATCTCGGCCGCCGAGGCACGCGCCATGCGCCGTGACGCGTCGGTCTCGCCGGAGGCGCCCACCGTCGCCCTCCCCGTGGTCGGCAGCTCCGGCCGTATCCGCGTCTCGACCGGACAGGTCGTCACACTCGACCGCACGGTCATCATCGGCCGGCGTCCGCGTTCCACGCGCGCGAGCGGGGCGAGTCTGCCGCACCTCGTCGCGGTCGAGAGCCCGCAGCAGGACATCTCGCGCAGCCACCTCGAAGTGCGTCCCGAGGGCGACACGGTCGTGGTGATCGACCTGCACACGACGAACGGGTCGACACTGCTCCGCTCGGGCGCCGACCCGGTGCGACTGCACCCGGGTGAGCAGACGATCGTGCTCTCGGGCGATGTGATCGATCTCGGCGACGGAGTGACAGTCGCCTTCGAGGATCTCCCGTGAGTCGTCGCCCCTCGCCGCCGCCCGAGCTCCCGGGCTTCACCTACGTCGAGCCGCTCGGCACGGGCGGGTTCGCCGACGTGTTCCTCTACGAGCAGCAGATGCCGCGGCGGCGGGTCGCCGTGAAGGTGCTGCTCGCCGACCGCCTCGCCACGGGCGCCGCCCAGGAGTTCGCCGACGAGGCCAATGTCATGGCCATGCTGTCGACGCATCCCGCGATCGTCACGATCTATCAGGCGGGCGTGGCGGGCGACGGTCGGCCGTACCTGGTGATGGAGTACTGCCCGCGCCCGAACCTGCAGCTCCGTGCTCGCAAGGAGCCGTTCTCGGTCGCCGAAGCGCTCCGGGTCGGTGTTCAGGTCGCCGGTGCCGTCGAGACCGCGCACCGTGCTGGCGTGCTGCACCGCGACATCAAGCCGGCGAACATCCTCGTCACCGAGTACAACCGTCCGGCGCTGACCGACTTCGGCATCGCGTCGACCACCGGCGCGACCGGCGAGGCGTCGGGCATGTCCATCCCGTGGTCCCCGCCCGAGTCCTTCGCGGATCCGCCGCAGAGCGGGCCCCGCACCGACGTCTGGGCGCTCGGCGCCACGCTGTACACGCTGCTCGCCGGGCGCTCCCCGTTCGAGAGGCCGGGGGAGCGCAACTCCAGCGCCGACCTCATCGAGCGCATCGAGCGCGCCGCGCTGCCCCCGCTCGGACGCCCGGATTCACCGGAGAGTCTGCAGCGACTGCTCGATCGGTCGATGGCGAAGAACCCCGATGACCGCTTCCCGAGCGCCGTGGCGTTCGCCCGAGCCCTGCAGAAGGTGCAGATCGAGCTGTCGCACTCCGTGACGCCGATCGACATCGTCGACGACCACCCGCCCGCCGAGGACCTCGACGACGACAACGACGGACTCACCCGGGTCCGCGAGATCGTCAGCATCGATCCCGATATCGCAGCCTTCACCCGGCCGTCGGCCGCGACTCAGCCCAAGGGCCCGTCGTTCGTGCCGCCGGAGGTTCCGCGGTACGACAGTCCTGAGCCGGTCGACGAGGCGACGCAGCTGCGTCCGCCCGTCCCGACTCCTACCGCCGACGACGACGAGGATCGCACGATCGCTCGCGGGCCCGTCGTGGTGTCGCCGCATGCGGGCGGATCCGCCGTGCCGACGGCATCCCCTTCCGTGTCCGCGCAGCCCCCGCGCCTGGATCCGCCCACGGACGCGGAGCGAGCGGATGCCGCGCCCGCGTCGCCGCAGCAGACCCGCAGTCGCAGGGGTCTCTGGGTCGGCTTGGCGGCAGCAGGGGTCGTGGTCGTCGCCGGCGCCATCGTCGGACTCAACGTCCTGGTGGCGAACATGCCCGCCCCGGAACCCGTCGCCACGGAGGACGAGGTCGATCCGCAGGACATCGTCTCCGACGTGGTGCCCAAGGTCTCCGACCTCAGCGGCACGCGCTCGGGTGACAGCGTCACGTTCACGTGGACCAACACGGATCCGCTCGAGGGCGACAGCTTCATCTGGATGCCGGTCGACCTCAGCGGAGCAGGCACGCCGTCGACCACGGCCGAGACGACGGCGACGATCACGGGCGCCGCCGCAGGGCAGGTGTGCATAGACGTCTCCCTGCGCAGGGAGGACGGTCGGGCGTCGGAACCGGTACGGGGGTGCGTGGGATGACGGACGTGACGGATGTCGGTGTGGTCACCGTCGAGTTCGCGGGGGAGTACTTCCCGATCGAGTCGGGCAGCCGCTTCACGGTCGGCCGGGAGGGCGACCTGGCGATCGACGACAACCTGTTCCTGCACCGCCACTTCCTCGAGATCTTCGAGGTGGGCGGACTGTGGTGGCTGTCGAACATCGGGTCCCGCCTCACGGCAT
Source organism: Microbacterium sp. SZ1 (assembly GCF_002362255.1). Lineage (GTDB taxonomy): Bacteria > Actinomycetota > Actinomycetes > Actinomycetales > Microbacteriaceae > Microbacterium. Next base: position 2,528 of record NZ_LPVV01000001.1, read on the forward strand.
CCGTCACCGACAGCGCCGGCGGGGTGCAGGCGTGGCTGTCGCCGGGCGCACGACTGCCACTCGTGTTCGAGGCGACGACTGTGGTCTTCAGTGCCGGCCCCACGACCTACGAGCTCGTCGTGCACGCCACTCAGCCGGCCTTCCGCGCGACGCAGCGCGAGGTCACGAGCGGCGACTCGACGATCGGAGACGTGCCGCTCACCGAGAGTCAGCGACTGCTCATCCTCGCGCTCGCCGAACCGCAGCTGCTCCGTGACGGAACGGGGATGAGCGAGATCCCCACGTCGGCGAGGGCCGCGGCGCGGCTCGGATGGACCGTGACGCGCTTCAATCGCAAGCTCGACAACGTGTGCGACAAGCTCGACCGCATCGGCGTGCCCGGTATGCGCGGCGGCCAGCGCTCGTTCGCGACGAACCGACGGGCGCGGCTGGTGGAGTACACGATCGCCACGCGCCTCGTGACCAAGGAGGACCTCGTGGAGCTGGACCGCCCGCACGCCTCGGGCGAGGACGAGGATGCCTGAGAGCCGCCGCCCGGAGGAGGACAGCCGGTGAACGAGCTGAGCGCCCTCGGGCTCTCGCCGCGGCATGAGGACGAGTGGCGCGACTTCTTCGCGAGCGGACGGGTGTTCGCCGTACCGCTCGACCGCCGTCGAGTGCGTGCACGTCGGCGCGCGAACGCCGCCGTGATCGCGGTGGCCGTCGTCGTGCTGATCGCAGCGGTCGTGACCTTCGTCGCGGTGCTCCTGCTGCATCTCGGCGGACCCGTGACCGTGCTGCTGCTGGCCCTCCTGATGCTGGCCGCCGCGATGCTGGTGCTGCGCTTCGCGCTGCTGCGCCGACGTCTGCGGATCGGCCGTGGCGCCGGCGAGGACTACCTCGTGGTCAGTGCCGAGGGCCTGCGGCTCGCCGGACACGTCGATCTGCCGTGGAGCGCTGTCATCGGCGGAGTCGGCTTCGACGACCGGGGCACCGCGGTGCCGCTGCTGCGCGGCCCCGCCGCCGCGATCGAACGATCAGGGGGCCGTGTGCAGTCCGAGTTCGTGTTCGGTGTGCGCGGCGTGCGGGCACTGCGCGACGGAGCTCCGCACGACCTCCGCGCTCTCTTCGAGGTGATCGAGCACCACGGCGGCATCCGCCTGCCGCTCGACACCATGGTCGCCCCCGAGAACGTACTCGCCTCGCTCGCGGCTATCTGCATCGCCGGGCGCCGCGCGGGCGTCGAGGTCGAGGTCACGGCCGACCGCTCCAGGATCTACACGAGAACAGTCGCCCTGCTCGGCCCGGAGACGACGTCTCCGACGGCCGCAGGGCAGGGATGAGGGGAACATCATGGCCGACCTGCGAGCCAGCCGCTGCGAGCAGCTCACCGCACCCGTGACGGCGCTCACGATTGCGGTCGTCGGGTGCAACGAGCGTCTCCCGCACACGTTCACCGACGTCATCACGGCGGCGGAGGATGTGCGGGACATCGCCGAGCTCGGCTCCGCCGGCGTGGGGGACAACGATTACGTGGCCTGGGCAGCAGGTGCGCCCGCGACTCTCACGGCGATGATCGAGGCCGCGCAGGCCAAGAGCACGGCGGGCATCTGGGAGGCCTTCTCGCACCCGCAGTTCGGCCTGCACCGGCTGGCTACGGCGTGCGCTGGGCTGCCGGGCTGGGCCGTGCCGGAGGGGTCCGAGTTCGCCTGACCGAGCCGTTCGAGCGCGGGTCAGCAGCCGACGGGCGCGCCGAGATCGGGCAGCTCGACGTCTTCGCCCCACCCGGAGAACTCGAGCTGCAGCGCGCCGGCCGCATCGGCGCGCGTGAGAGTCGACGGCAGGGCCGCCCCCTCGGTGCTGACGCGGAGCGCTCCCAGGGTGCCGTCGACCCCGAGCACGAGGTCGACCGCGTCGCCCGACGGGGCCGCGAGTTTCGATGCGTCGGCGCTGTACTCCGCGATCGTCTGGAGCGGATGCAGCAGCGCACCCCAGCGCGTGAGTGCGGTGTCGTCGGTCGCGACGCACGTGAAGACGCCGGCTCGGATGTCGTCGACGGCTGTCGTCGCCGAGGGGTTCACGTACGCCTGGCCGTCGGCGACGACGACGGTCGTCGTCGCGCCGTCCACCGTGAACGCGGCGACCGTCTGCTCGCTCGACCCGTGCACCTCGACCGCGAGGACGCGCCCGGCGCCGTTCGTGTAGGTGCCGGTCATCGTCGCCGTCCCCGCTTCCCGCACGGCGGAGAGGACCGTGGCGCGCGCCGCGTCGGCATCCAGCAGCACGAGTCCGTTCCCCGAGGTCTCCTGGTCCCACGCGTCGAGGTCGATGTGAGTGGGCGACGGCACGGGGTCGGCGGGCGTCGTCGGTCCGGAGCACCCCGTCAGCAGCAGTGCCGTTCCGAGCAGGACGGCGATCAGCCGCCGGTCACTCGGCCGGGACATCGGCGACGCATCCCGAGACCGCGCCCTGCGCGTCGAGCGTCTCTCTGTCGAGCTTGACCTCGGCGGTCTCGTTGCCGGAGGCCGGGCGCACCACGATGCAGGACCCGTCGTCGACGATGGCCGCCGCGCGCGGCAGCCAGGCCTCGGTGCCGGTCACGAGCTGAGACACGTCGAGCGTGGGGCCGGACGGGCCGTCGACGACGATCACCTGATACGGCACGTCCGGGCCCGACCAGTCGGCGCGGACGACGTTGTCGGTCACCTCGAGCTTCAGGTCCGTCGCCGCTGATCCGCTCGAGAGGCCGCCGAGGATGACGAACACGACGAACGCGATGAGGGCGAGCAAGGTCGTCCCGACCGAGATGAGGAACGCGGGATGCCGCCACAGCGGCCGCTGCCTCTCGGGCGCCTCCTCGAGCTCGGGGAGAACGTCGCCCGAGGTCTCGAGGGTGCGGATCGCACCGGGGGCCATCTGCATGCTCGGGCGGGGCGTGTCCCAGCCGAGTTGGCCGTCGAGCGCGGCCGGAGCCGCGGTGCGCGTCTGCGTCCAGGGCACGGGGGCCTCGGTGATCATGGCGTTCGCGGGGCGCTCGGCGCCCGGAGCAGCGTTCTGCTGGCGGCGGGTGCGCGGGATGTCGCTCATGGATATACCGAGGTTCTCCGTCGTGGTCGGGCGCGTCTATCCTAGTCATGGCCTGTCGCCGACCCTGGAGTCCCATGACCTCGACGCACCGACGCCGGCGCGGAGCTCTCGCTCTCGCCGCCCTCGCCGGTGCCCTGCTGCTCGGGTCGCCTCTGGTCGCCCCCAGCGCCCTCGCTGCGTCCGCACCGGAGTCGGGAGGGGCGGTCGAGGTGTCTTATTCGGACGCGAGTGAGATCCGCCCTGGCGAGGGGTGGCTCATCGACTGCTCCGGCGTCGGCGCTCTCGAAGGCATCACCGTGACGTGCGCGGAGGACAGGGTCGAGCTCGTCTCCGCGGGTTTCGACACCGACCTGGGCACTCAGACGCTCACGGTGCCGCAGGTCTTCGGCGCCACCCGTCTCTCCGTCGACTACCGCGTGCGGCTGGAACCGCCGCCCGCCCCCGAGGTGGGCGTCGACCGTCTCGACCTGCCGATCGCCGTAGGAGAGCAGGCGCTCATTCCCCTGTCTGCCCTCGCCATCACGTGCGCGGTGTGCACCGACGACGGCGGTGCGACCATACGGGTCGACGATCCGCCCGCCGGCCTCTCGGCCGGTGTCAGCAGCACGCACCTGGCGCTCCGCACGACGACGCCCGGCGACGCCGTCGTGCCGATCACCGTCACCGACGACGCGGGGCAGGCGGTGTCGATCGAGCTCACCGTCTCGGTCATCGCTGCGCCGGATCCGACGATCGGCGGCCTGCACGTCGTCGGCGACGCGACGGCGATCCCTGTCGTCGATCAGATCTGGGGCGGCGACGCCGCGATCGTCTGCAGCGCACCTCAGTCGATCGGTCTCCGCTGCACCCCCGACGGCGGCGTCGAGCGCACCGGCACCGGACCTTCGCAGCTGCTGTTCCGCGTGGTCGCCGACGACGGCCGTTTCACCTGGGGCAGCATCACCGACGACCCGGACGCGGATGACATCGCGCTCGCCGCCCCCTCGTGGGAGAGTGAAGCGCCGCTGTCGCTCGTGTCGGCCCCCGTCGACGAGCAGCAGGCCGACGACGTCGTGCCGCTCGCCGGTCTGGCGCAGCTTCTGGAAGGGATACCCGCATCATGAGCCTTCGGCTGACCGTCGCCGACCGCCCAGGGGCACCGCAGCCCGAGTCGTGGATCGTGAAGATCGACGAGGCGACCACGATCTCGGAGATCGGCGAGTCGCTCGACGTACCCGTCGACGAGCTCGCACCCGGCACCGACCCCGCCTCGGCGTTCACGGCCACCGGCATCCGCAGCGGTGTGGTGGTGCCCTCCCGGCGTCAGGTGATGCTCGACCCGGGCACCCTGCGACTGGAGTTCGTCGCCGGTCCCTTCGCCGGCGAGTCCGTACCGATGTCGCCGGGCGTCGCGACGACGATCGGACGCGGCTCGACCGCGGCCGTCCGCGTCGCCGACCCGCATCTCGGCGAGGAGCACGCGTCGATCACCGTCTCGGGCGGTCTGGCCGAAGACGGCTCGCTCCTCCCCGTGACCGCGCGCATCGAGCTCCTCACCTCCGACGCCGATCTGGTCGTGAACGGATCGAGCGGAGAGCGCTCCGCCGACATCGTGCCCGCCGACCTCGTGCAGCTGGGCAGCAGCGTCATCCGCATCGGCGCGGCCCCGGCATCCGACGCCGACATCACGATCGACGAGGTCGGCGCCCGCGCGTTCAACAGGCCGTCGCGCATCCGCCCCTCGCAGGTGCCGCCCGTGATCCCGCTGCCCGGCGACAAGCCGGAGGAGCAGGACGCCTCGCCCCTGCCGTGGCTGTCGGCCATCGTGCCCGTCGTGCTCGGCATCACGCTGGCGTTCGTGTTCCAGCGCCCGATCATGCTCCTCATGGCAGCGGCCTCGCCGGTCATGGTGATCGGTTCTTTCTTCGCGAACAAGAAGCTCGCCCGCCGCAAGGGCGAGCGCAGCGAGGCCGACTGGATCGAGGAGATCGACGACGCGCGCAAGCGCATCGCCGTGCACGTGCGTCAGCAGCGGCTCACCAGCTGGTACCACCACCTCGACCCCGTGTACATCCGCGACGTCGTGACCCGCCCGCTCTCGCGGCTGTGGGAGCGGCGGCGCAGCGAGGAGGACGCGCTGCGCGCCAGGGTGGGCGTCGCCGACGTGCCGCTCGACGTGCGGTTCGAGGGAGGCCCGCAGAAGGAGCGCCGCAGCGATCGGCGAGTGGGCGTGTCGCCGTCGCCGGTCGCGGTGGATCTCGCCTCCGGCCCGGTCGGAGTGGCCGGGCCCGCCGATGTCACCGGCGGCGTGGCCCGCGCGATGCTCACCGGTCTCGTCGCTCTGCGCTCGCCGCGCGACCTGCAGGTGGTCGTGCTGTGCGACCGCGACCAGGAGCACGCCTGGTCGTGGGTGCAGTGGCTGCCGCACGCGCAGCCGGGCGTCGGACCGGTCGCGCTCATCGGCAACACCGACCTCACGCGCCGTGAGCGCATTCGCGAGATCGGCACATTGCTCGACATCCGCATGCGGATCGGCCGCGACCGCCGGCTGGACACGGAGTCGCAGATCGTCCTCGTGGTCGACGGCGCGCGCCGCTACCGCATGCTCCCCGGCATGGTGACGATCCTCGAGCAGGGCGCGGCGTACGGCATCCACGTGATCGCGATCGACTCCGACCGCTCGCGCCTTCCCGAGGAGGCGACCACGGTCGTCGTCGCCGACCCGGGCGACCCGCTGCTCGGCCGCGTCGAGTCGGGCGAGGCGTATCACTCGCCGGTGCTGTTCGACCAGGTGAGCGTCGCGTACGCCGAGGAGATCTCGCGGGCGCTGTGCTCGATCGAGCATGTGCGCGGCGTGGGCGACGACGCGACCGTGCCGAACAGCGTGCGCTACACCGAGCTGCTCGGCATCGACCTCGCCGACCCGCAGCCGATCATCGACCAGTGGCAGGTCGTGCCGCGGCAGTCGTACGTGGTGATCGGGGCGGGCGCCGAGGGCGAGTACGCGATCGACATCGCGACCGACGGCCCGCACGCGCTCGTCGCGGGGACGACCGGTTCCGGAAAGTCCGAGTTCCTGCAGGCGCTCGTGATCTCGCTCGCGCTCGCGAACCGACCAGACGCCCTGAACTTCGTGCTCATCGACTACAAGGGCGGCTCGGCGTTCGCCGACTGCGCACGCCTGCCGCACACGGTCGGCATGGTGACGAACCTCGATGCCCGCGAGACCGAACGCGCTCTCGCCTCGCTCGACGCCGAGCTCAAGCGCCGCGAGCGCGTGCTCCGCGACGACATCGGCGCGAAGGACGTGGACGCGGCGTGGGAGAAGGATGCCGAGGCCGCCGCGAGGCTGGGCCTCGCCCGCCTCATGATCGTCGTCGACGAGTTCGCCGAGCTGAAGACCGAGCTGCCGGACTTCATCAACGGCCTCGTGCGCATAGCCCGCGTCGGCCGGTCGCTGGGCGTCAACCTGGTTCTCGCGACGCAGCGACCCTCGGGTGTCATCACGCCGGAGATGCAGTCGAACATCAACCTGCGCATCGCCCTGCGCGTGACCGACCGCGCCGACTCCACCGACATCATCGGCGTGCCGGATGCCGCGCTCATCTCGGCGTCCACCCCCGGTCGCGGCTATGTGCGAGCGGGACTGGATGCCGCGCCCGCACCGTTCCAGACGGCGCGCGTCGCCGGGCTGCGCATCGGCCACCAGCGCACCACCCGGGTGCTGCCGCCCGCCGCGCGGTACGACTGGCAGACGGTGGGCCTGCCGCCGCGGTTCCCCGCGGTCGAGACCGCCGCGCACCGTCCCGACCAGGACGACACCGACCTGCGCGGTCTCGTGCAGCTCGCCAATCAGGCAGCGACCGCTCTCGGCATCGAGCGCAGCCCGTCGCCCTGGCTGCTGCCGCTGCCCGACCTGCTGCCCCTCGACCGCTTCGACGAGTCGTCGGCTCCCGAGGGCGGGCTCGTGCTCGGCCTCGTCGACGTGCCGTCGAAGCAGAACCAGCGCCCGCTCGTCTGGAACGTGCTGACCGGATCGCACCTGCTCTTCTTCGGCGGCAGCCGATCGGGTCGGACGACCGCCGTGCGCACCCTGCTCGCGCAGGCCGTGCAGCGCTTCACCCCGGCCGATCTGCACATCTACGCGGTCGACTACGGCACCGGGGCGCTGCTGCCCTTCGCCGATGCGCCGCACACCGGCGCCGTCGTCACGCCGCAGGACGCCGCTCGACTGCCTCGCCTGCTCGACCGGCTCGGCATGGATCTGTCTCGACGCCAGGCGACCCTCGCGCGCGCCGGAGTCGGCAGCATCGCCGAGCAGCGGCGGCAGGTCGACGCCCGCGACGCCCTGCCGTACAACATCGTCGTGATCGACGGATGGGAGCGCCTCGGCGCCTCGATGAGCGCCGACGACATGGTGCTCGTGCGCGATCAGGTCATGCGTCTGCTGCGGGAGGGCCCGGCCGTCGGTCTGCGGCTCATCCTCACGGCTGACCGGTCGATCTCGTCCGACAAGGTCTCGACGTTCATCGACACGCAGTACGCGCTGCGGATGCGCGACATCAACGACTACCGGGGTGCGGGCATCATGATCCGCGACCTCGCGCCGAACATGCCACCGGGCCGTGCGCTCTTCGGCTCGGAGGGCACCGAGGCGCAGATCGCGGTGCTGTCGGCGGATGCCGGAGGCGAGGCGCAGACAGCCGCCGCACGCGGCATCGTCGAGTACGTGCGCGGACACTTCGGCCAGTTCCCGCAGTTGGCGGAGCTCCCGCAGCCGATGCGCGTCGACCCGCTGCCCTCACGCATCGGCCTCAGCGTCGTGCCCTCGCTGCCCCTGCTGTCGGGGTCGACGGCGGAGACGCCCGTCGTCGCGGTCGGCGGCGACCAGCTGTCGCGCATCACGATCGACTGGCCGTCGATCGGCGGGTTCGTCGTGGCCGGAGATCGCCGCAGCGGCAAGACGCACACGCTCGCGGCACTCGCCCACCAGCTCGGCTGGCACAAGACGCCCATGGTCATCGTGGCCCGCGAGGGCTCGATCCTCGCCGAGGTCGCGAAGAGTCACGGCGTGACGGTGCTCTCGCCGCGGACGCCGGAGGAGGAGATCGCGGCGGCGCTCGCCCCGACTGACCAGCCGCTCACGGTCGTCGTCGACGACAGCGAGTCGATCAGGGACACGGCACTCGACCGGGCCCTGGGCGGCGCTCGCGGCCACGCCCGCTTCATCGTCGGCGTGGGGGCGGAGTCGGCCGGCTCGTCGCTGACCGTGGCGCTCACCGAGGCGAAGAAGGGACGCACCGGCATCCTGCTGTCGCCGCCCTCGACCATCGTCGGCACCCAGGTGTTCGGCGTGCAGCTCGCTCGCACCCATATCGGTCGGGCGGCGCCCGGCAACGGCGTGTTCTTCAGCGACGGGTCGTACATGCCGGTGCAGGTGCCCGACCTCACCGCCTGACGACGCTCGCGTCGCGGATTCGCGCCGGGGTCGCAGAGATCCCGCGCGACTCTGCGACACCGACGCTCGTCTGCGACACGATCCCACGTCCACTCGGGGAGATAGACTGACGCGGGTGCCGCGACCGCGATCGCGGCACGGGAGCACCAAGACGGGGGATCAGTCGGATGAGCACTCAGTGCCGCTTCTGCGGCGAGGCCGTGCGCCCGGACAGCATGTTCTGTCCGTCGTGCGGGCAGCTCATCGGCATGCCGGGGAACGCCGTGCCGCCCTTCCCGGGAGGCGCCACCCCGACCACATCCGGCTCGCCCGCCGAGCAGCGCCCGACCGAGCCGCTGCCCCCGGTGCCGCTGCCGGCTCCGCTGGCCGCCGAGCAGCCACGGCCCTCGGCATCCGCCCCCGCCCCGCAGCCGACGCAGGCCGCTGCCCAGCCGGCATCCCCCGATCCCAGGGACCCCGAGCCGCAGCCCGCCGCCGAGCAGCCACCTGCATCCGCGCCGGCTCCGGCACTGCCGACGACCGTCACGCTCCCCGACGGGAAGCGCCTCGGTCTCGACCGGGTGCTCGTCTTCGGCCGCTCTCCCGAACGCGGAGCAGGCGCCTATCAGGGCGACCCCGTTCGCCTCGACGATCCTGCACGGGCGATGTCGCGGGTCCACCTCGTGCTCGGCCCGACCGCGGGCGCCGTGATCGCCACCGATCCCGGGTCGGCGAACGGCACCCTGCTCGACCGCGACGGCGTGCAGTACGCGCTCGTCGCGGGCACCCCGACGGCTCTGACTCCCGGCGACCGACTGCTGCTCGGCGACGCCGTGCTGCACATCACCTGACGATCCGTACGGCATGGGGAGTTCTCCCCATCGGCTCGGCGCCCTCGTGCGTGTTAGAAAGTACCCGGACCTATTCCGCGGCGTCGCCGCACAAACAGGGGGTATGACATGGCTGAGATCAAGGTAACTTCGGAGTCGCTCGCAGGCGTCGCCAACCAGCTCGCATCGGGCGCGACGTCGATCGAGTCGCAGCTCGGCAACCTGAAGTCGCTCGTTCAGGGCCTCATCGCCGGCGACTGGGGCGGCTCCGCCTCGCAGACCTTCAACGAGCTCTACGAGCAGTGGGACGCCGCCGGCATCCAGCTCAAGGAGTCCCTCAACGGCATCAGCGACCAGCTCTCGAAGGCTGCGCTGGCCTACGAGGAGTCCGAGAACAACATCGGCAACAGCTTCCGTTCGTAAGTCCGTTCGGCCCGGCACACCGGGTCCGCTGATGTGAGGGGGGATGCCTCGTGGTGCAGTTCCACGTATCCACGCCGGCGCTGGGGTTCTCCGCGGCGTCGATGACCGGTGCGGTCGCGCAGTTCGATGCGCAGCTCGCGCAGGTCACGGCCGCCGTGAACGCGGTCGTCGGCTCGACCTGGACGGGGAGCGCTGCCGACGCGTTCCTCGAGGAATGGACGTCCTTCCTCACCAGCGCGGGCGTCACGCGCGAGGCACTCATGAGCATCGCCGCCCGACTGCAGAGCGGGCAGAGCACCTACGAGGGCAACGAGGCCCAGCTCACCGTGGCCTCGCGCTCCTCGAACGTCAACATCCGCGTTCCCGGCGTCGGCGGGGGCAACGGCGGCGCGCAGGCGTCCGCCGAGCCGGCGGCCTTCGAGGCGGCCGAGGTGCGGGCCATGCCCGCCGATGTCACCATCGACGCACGGGTCACCAAGGGGGATTCCGCATGAGCGGGCTGCACACCTACGAGACGGCTGACATCCGCGGACTCGAGTCCGCGCTCAAGCAGCTGCACGGCTACTGCGGCGAGCTGCAGGCCCACGCGTCCGGGGCGACCGGCGCCGTGAGCGCGCAGTGGAGCGGCATCGCGAACAACGAATTCGTCAACACCGTGCAGACCTGGCAGGTCGGTGCCACGATCCTCACGTCCTTCGCCGAGTACCTCGCCACGTGGGCCGGCGACGCTGCGACCCAGTACGAGACCGCGCAGTCCTCCACCGGCAGTATGTGGGGCGGCGGCGGTGGCGCCGGTGGCGGCGGCGGATCCACGGCGGTGTGACCTCATGGTGAGAATCGATCCCGCGAAGTACTCCACCGCGGCAGACGCATACGACACGATCTCGCAGCAGGCGCTGAACTACGCCATCTCGGCGCGCGGTGACCTCAGCGGCTTCGGCGGTATCGCCGGCACCGACCCGGGCGGCGAATCGTTCGCCGAATCCTACGACGCGATGGCGGCCGCCGCTCTGCAGACGCTGTACGACATCGCCGTCGCGGCGCGCGGTCTCGACCGCACGCTCATGGCGACCGGCGGCACGCACGCCCAGGCCAACGCGAACGCCGAGCGCATCGTGTACGACGCCGCCTCCGAGTTCGTGCTGCGTCCGGCGATCGCCGAGTCGAGCGTCGCCCCTCCGCCCTCCGCCTTCGGCGGTCGCCCCGACACCATGGTGCAGGGACTCGACAGCGCGGCCGTGTGGGTGTGGGATCAGATCCTCAACTTCATCGGCACGCTGTTCCCCGACGGCGACCCCGAGAAGCTCGAAGAGGCGGGGCGCGCGTGGAGGGGCATCCTCTCCGACATCCGCAGCCTCCGCAACGACATCCGCATGGGCGACAACGCCCTCGCGGGCCTCGACAGCGGCGAGATCTCGGCGATCACGCAGAAGATCGACGACTTCGCCGACGGCCTGACGACCTTCCTCAGCGACGACGAGGGCATCGGTCAGATCGACGACATCTGCAAGGAGTACGCGCAGCAGATCCGGGACACCCTCGAGGAGACCCGGCAGATGCTCATCCAGCTGGTGATCGAGGTCGTCGCGGGCGCCGGGCTCAGCGTCGCGCTCTCGTTCGTGACCTTCGGCGCGGCCGGCGTCGCCGGTGCCGCTGCCATCACGGCGCGCATCGTGGCGATCGGCGGACGCATCGGCGCGCTCGTCGCGCGCTGCGTCGCGACGGCGACGCGTCTGGCCGCACGTCTGCGCGCCATCGTCCCCGGTCTCGCCCGTGCGGCGACGAAGTTCCCCAAGCTCACCCGCGCCGGCATCGAGGTCGTCTCGGGTACCAGTGCCACGGTGATCGCCGAGACCGTGCAGGGCAGCGAGGCCAACTACGGCGCCGCCTTCCTCTCCGGCTTCGCCGGCAGCTCGCTCACCGCCGCGATCGTGGCGCCGTTCGGCAAGGCCGGCGAGCGCTTCGTCGTGCAGGCCCTCGCGAACGGCGCGGGCGGTGCCGGCGGAACCGTCGTCGACCTCGGCGTCCGCGGTGAGGACATCAGCGCTTCGGCGATCGCGATGGGTGCCGGACTCGGCGTCGCGGGTTCCGCGCGTCTCCCCGGACGCCGCGGCGTTCCGGGCTCGGGCGGCAGCGGCAACGGCGGCGGCGTGCACGTGAACGACTACGACGGCCCGTCCGGTCAGGGCGGCGACGCGAGCTCGTCGGGCGGCGACGGCGGCGGTGCTCCGCGCTCCGACTACGACGGTCCGTCGGGTCAGGGCGGCGACGTCAGCGGCAGCGGTGGCGAGGGCGGCTCCGCCTCCTCGAATCACGGCGATGCGCCAACGGCCACCGACATCCACGTCACGCCCGAGGGCAACGGCTCGGGAGCGGGTGGATCGGATGCCGGCACGGGCGCCGGCTCCGGCGACGGCGGCAACGGCTCGACGGCCGGCTCCGGCGACGGCGGCAACGGCTCGTCGTCGACGACTGATGCGCCGGCAGCGACGCCCGAATCCCCCGCGACGACTCCGGAGCCTCCGGCGACCACGCCGGAGGGCTCCACCTCGGGCAGCGACTCGTCCACGACCGGATCGGGCGGCGGTTCCTCGACGTCCGAGACCCCGGCTGCGCCGCAGGGCGTCGACGGCGGATCCTCGTCGTCGAGCGATGCCGGCAATTCGACCTCGTCGGGAGCCGGTGCGGGAACCGGTGCAGGCACCGCGACCGGCACAGGCGCAGGGGCGGGCGACTCCGCTCCCACCGGTACATCTCCTGGTGAGGGAGCCACCACGTCCCCGGATGGCGACGGCACGACCTCCCCGGATGCCGATACGGACGGTCCGCCGCCGGTGGACCCCGACGGCGACCTCGGCGTGGACCCCACGGCCGATGGCGCGGATGCGGACGGCACCGGCGCAGACGGCGCGGACTCGACGCCGGACGGTGCGGACGCCGACGATGCGACACCGCACGCACCCGTCGAACAGGGCACCGCGGATCAGACGACGTCAGAGCAGCCTCGCCAGGAGTGGGACGGACCTGCGCCGAGCCACGACTCGCATGGTCGGCCGTATCTCGAGGGCCCCGACGGACGCCGCACCCTGGACGGCGACCCCGACAACACGTACCGCGACCGCACAGGTCGACTGCACGATGCCGACACGCACCACTTCGCGACCGACACGAACAAGCCCGAGACCGACCTGCCGGTCGACCGCGCGGTTCGCGGCGAGACGGAGACGATCACGCTCGACTCCGACGCCCAGGCCGAGCACCAGGCGCGGGTCGACGAGCGCACGGAGCTCAAGACGGAGTCGGATGCCGCGCAGCAGCGCGTCGACGACCTCGCTCGTCAGGCCGGCGTCGACCCCGCTGACCTGAACGGCAGGTCGGGAGACGTCGATGAGACGATTCGCGACCTCGTCGATGACGGGCACCTCTCCGAGCGTGAGGCCGATCGCATCCGCGCGGCTCTCGATGCAGAGCGCAAGGCGGCGGACGCGCTTCGTGGTTCGTCGGAGACGCTGGGAGACCAGGCCGCCGGTGCCGTGTCCGCCGCCCGCGGCGAGACCACGCTGATCGCTCCCGGCGGCGCCGGCGCAGGCCAGTTCGACCACGTGACCATCTCCGGCAACCCGCCGACCCTGCACGTGTACGAAGCGAAGGGCGGTAACTCCTCTCTCGGGTACCGCACGGTCGACGGCGTGCGTGCGGAGCAGGGGACGACCGCATATCTCAACGACATCGCTGCTCGCGATGGCCGCCTGCAGGAACAGCTCGACGCGTATATGCAGAGCCCCGACGCCGACCCTCGGGTGGTCGAGGCGATCCGCAACGGCACTCTCGACGTGCGCTACGAGCTGGTCGAGGCGCGTCCGAACGGCGACGTCCGCGTGACCGAGTTCCAGATCGATCCCGATCGGGTGCGTCTTCCGGGCCGGATCGACGGCGACGCCGCGGCGACGCCCGACGCACCCCACAACCGTCCCGTCACCCCGGGCGGCGGTACCGCCGTCACACCGGATGCCTCGGCGGGGAGCTCAGCAGGACACGCGGATGCCGGTACGACCGATGCGGCGACCGACACGGATTCGGCGACCGACACGGATTCGGCGACCGACACGGATTCCTCGACCGACACGGATTCGGCGACCGACACGGATTCGGCGACCGACACGGATTCCTCGACCGAGGCTGACGCGACGACCGACGCTGATGCGGCGACTGGCGAATCGGACGGCGGCCGCGACGATGAGGTGGGCGGCGCCGGGACCGACCCCGCGGACAGCACCGGTCACGGCGGGCCGGACCTCAGCTCCGACCAGATCATTCGCGACTTCGCGGAGGCGAACGGACTGTCCAACCAGGAACTGCACGATTTGCGCCGCACGCCGGCATCGCAGCTCGATCAGGATCAGCGCGCCATGCTCCTCGAGCTGCGCGGGCTGATCGAGGCACCGACGCCCGACACGCGTCTGGTGAAGGTCATTCCGTTCGACGACGTCAACAGGTACCTCTACGGGCAGTACGGCCCGCAGGTGGGCGGATTCGTCGCCCGGGCGACTGATCTGAACCCGTGGGGCGGTCTCGACCAGGTCGTCGCCGATGCACGACTCGATTACGTGCCGAACAACGGGGGGACGAACCCCTACACGACCCCGGGTGCCGATTCTTACGGCTTCGTCGAATTCCAGACCGCAGACGTCGACCTGCTCGGAATCCCCTTCTCGCCTGAGTTCGGCGGGACCGCGGAGTACGATCAGCCGTTCGCCGGGTCTGGGCTCCTGTTGAACCGCGACGACGTGTGGCGACCGGAGTATGAGGCATCGGATCGGATGAGCCTCTCCGAGGGTGCGCGTCTGTGGGCGGTCACTCCCGACGGCCCACGCCTCATGGGCATCTATATCCCGGGTCACGGTTTCCTCCGGCCCCGTCTCGGCGCGTGAGCGGTATCGAGCAGGCGCCGGGCCTCTACGCACGGCTTCGAGGAGGCGAGTATGCCATCGCACATCACGGCGGTGGTTGGGTCCTGCGAGCGGACAGGGCGACCTCGGGTTTCGAGAAGGCGGGAGCGACCAAGCGTGCCGGCGCTCGATTCGAGCGGAGAGTAGCCCCCGGAGAGAAGCTGGACTGCTTCCGTCTCTCCTATGCGGGCACATACCGGAGCATGCCGGTGACCGTCTCGCCGAGCAATCAGGGCCGGCTCATGGCGATCACGAAGGACCCGCGAGCGCGGGACAACGGGTTTGATAGCTTTGAGCGCGACGAGTGGGTGAAGCTGGTTCCGGAGACCGACAGGGAGCTGCGCTTCACCGCCACGCGAACGCCGGTGCCTGCGCCCTGGCTGCGTTCCGATCCCGGAGGTAGACGATGACCGAACTCATCAAGGCCGTCACGCCTGCGCGGGGCCGCGCCTGGCTGAGTCAGGGCCTGGGGTGGGTGGCCGGTTATGTCGTCCGCCGCGATGACGTGCTCGCGGCCACGACGCCCTCCTCCCTGTTCGCCGAGCTCGGCCTCGGGTTTCCGGGATCGCCGTTCACGGCCGACGCCCCCTACATCGACACCCTGCGCATCCCCGCAGCGTCCTATCTGGCGCTGCAGTCTCCGGGGACGCGAGATGTCGTCCCTCCGTTCCGTGACCATGCTCCGTTGAGCGGCACCGGGTTCGTCGAGACCGCATCGGCCATGGTTCCGTATTGGTGGCTCGCGCCGAGCGCGCTGCCGGCCGGGACGAGTCTCTGGCGCACGCATGCGGATGGTCGGGAGGAGATCCTCGCGGGATATGCGAACGTCGCCGAAGGCTGGGTCTCCGTCCGCCCCGACTTCCATCTTCCGTCCGTGCCGCCTCGCTCGCCCGAGCTCGTCGGAGTGTGGGCGGAGGTCGCCGGGGAGCGCATGCTGGCCGACGTGCTTCCCGATGGTCGGATCATCGTCTGCTCGCCGCAGCAACGTGACGCGATGAGTCAGTCCGCCCGCGGGATCTGGTGGCGCGCAGCGGGTCCCGACGATATCGACCGGCTCTTCGCCGTTCGAGTCGTAGGGCGCTGGCAGAATCGTCGTGTCCAACTCGTCGGCGTCGAGCGCGGCGAGTCCGGAGATCGCGCGCACATCGTCTTCCTCGGTCACGATGCCATCGACGCCGAATCGCTGGGTCTCGCGAAGTCGGACGCCGGGGTCTACGAAGGCGTCGTCGCAGCCGACGAGGTGACGAACCTCGCGGAAGAGCAGACCGACATCGTTGCGGAGACGCATGCTTCCGGAGATGTGTGATGGTCCGCGTCGCCGCCGAGCTCCCGCCGCCCGTGCAGTCGTGACCAGCAGCCGGATAGGGTTTCAGATATGACGTGGAAAGCGATGACTCCGAGCGAGGCGTGCGACCTCATGGACTTCTGGGCCGCAGCTCCGTGGCCGCTCACCCGTGACGAGGTGCTGCGTCTGGCCGTCGATCGGTTCGGGTGGACGATCGAGGAGGAGGACGGCACCGCGTACCTGATGAACACCGTCTCGAACTTCACGATCCCCGATGTCTCGACCATCGGCGAAGACCCCTTGAGCTACCTGACCCTGCGTATCTCCGACGTCATCCGCGAAGTGACGCCCGAGTCGACCGCCTTCCTCGGCGATGCTTTCACTCTCGCGGTGCGCGAGGGTGAGCGTCGCTGGGGCACGGCGTCGCTGCGCGATGTCAAGGGAACGACGATCGCGTCGTGGACGACCGACTCGGGAGGACAGATCTCTTTCAGCAGCGCGCCGAAGAGCCTCGCCGCTCGCTTCGAGACGCCGCAAGGCGTGGCCCTCGACCAACGGTTGGGACGCTGACGTATGTCCACCTGGGATGAGTTCGAGAGCGCGCTCGCTCGCGTGTTCCGTGACGTCACGGATCGTGTGTTCGTGATCATCGCGGCAGAGGCCGACCCGACGCGCTACGTGCAGTTCGCAGGGCAGCCGTCGCGGCTCGACGCCGAGGCGCCGGGAGCGGACGTCGTCTCGGATGCCGATGAGTCCGTGCTGCGCGCTTCCGGGTGGGTCGGGCCGACCACCGAGCAGCCGAACTGGACGTCCTCGCTCGCGCTGCCGGCCCTCAGTGGAGAGTACGCGGACCTCGCATCGCGCTGCGTCGCTGCTCTGCGCGATGCGTACGGGATCGGTGCTCCGGAGGAACTGGCCTATCGTGCGTGGCGGGAGGCTGAGCAGATGCCCGCTGGCGTCACATGGTCGGAGGAGCGGATCGCCGCCCTCGATTCCGGGGCGGATACCGTCGTTCTGTCCTCGCTCGGCATCTCAGCCGACTGACATCTCCGAGGTGCCGCCGTCGCACCCCCGCCGTCACACAGCGCGGTCGGACTCCGGTAGTCTCACCGGCATGACCACCGCAGCGACTCAGTCCCCGAAACGTGAGGCCTTCGGGTCGCGGAACGTCTTCATCCTCTCGGCGATCGGATCCGCCGTGGGGCTCGGCAACATCTGGCGATTCCCCTACGTCGCCTATGAGGGCGGCGGCGGCGCGTTCCTGATCCCGTACCTCTGCGCACTCCTGACGGCGGGCATCCCGCTGCTCTTCTTCGACTACGCGATCGGTCACCGCTTCCGCGGTTCCGCGCCGCTCGCGTTCCGGCGCATGCATCGGGCCGCAGAGCCGCTCGGATGGTGGCAGGTGCTCATCTGCGTCGTGATCGCGGTGTACTACGCCGTCATCGTCGCGTGGGCCGGGATGTACACGTGGTTCTCGGCCCAGCTCACCTGGGGCGCGGGCAACGAGAACGACTTCTTCTTCGTCGACTTCCTGAGGTCGGCGGATGTCGCCGAGGTCGGCGTGTCGACGGAGTTCGTCCCGCAGGCGGGCTGGCCGCTCATCGGGGTGTGGCTGGTCGTCATCGGCATCATGGCACTGGGCGTCAAGCGGGGCATCGGTCGGGCGAACATGATCCTCATGCCGCTGCTCACCCTGATGTTCGCCGTGCTCGTCGTGCAGGCGCTCTTCCTGCCGGGTGCGATGGACGGCCTCAACGCCTTCTTCACCCCGAACTGGGAGGCGCTCGCCGACCCGGGGGTCTGGGCGTCCGCCTACGGCCACATCTTCTTCTCGCTGTCGGTCGCGTTCGGCATCATGGTGACGTACTCGTCGTACCTGAAGCGGAAGACCGACCTCACCGGATCCGGGCTCGTCGTCGCCTTCGCGAACTCCGGATTCGAGATCCTCGCCGGCATCGGCGTGTTCGCCGCTCTCGGCTTCATGGCACAGGCGCAGGCCACCGATGTAGCGGGTGTCGCGACGTCGGGCATCGGTCTCGCGTTCATCGCCTTCCCGACCATCGTCTCGCAGGCGACCGGCGGGTCGATCATCGGCGTGCTGTTCTTCGGTGCGCTGGTCTTCGCCGGCATCACCTCGCTCATCTCGGTCATCGAGGTGATCGTCGCGTCTCTGCAGGACAAGCTCGGCTGGGGACGCGTCCGCACCACGCTCACCGTCTCGGTTCCGCTCGCCGTCATCTCGGTGGCGCTGTTCTCGACGACGACGGCGCTCTCCGTCCTCGACACCGCCGACGCGTTCGTCAATGCCTTCGGCATCATGGCGGTGGCTTTCGTCGCCGTCGTCGTCGTGGCGTGGATGCTGCACAAGCTCCCCGTGCTGCAGGAGCACCTCAACAAGCGCTCCAGCTTCCCCGTCGGGCGGATCTGGAAGATCGCGGTGGGTGGTCTGGCGCCGATCGTGCTCGGCTACCTGCTCGTCACCGAAGTCATCGCGAAGGTCTCCGAGCCGTACGGCGGTTACCCCGTCTGGTTCGTCGGCGTCTTCGGCTGGGGCATGGTGATCGCGCTCGTGATCATCGGGATTCTGCTGTCTCTGCTGCCGTGGAGCAGGCGCTCGCACGCGAAGGACGATCCGGAGTACGACGAGTTCCTCGTCGTCGAGCACTACGCGCCCGACCCCGAGACGGGTGCCGTGCGGATCCAGCGCTCGGAAGAGAAGGGAACGGTCGCATGACCGCGACAGCAATCATCATGATGATCGTCGCCATGGTCGCGGTGTGGGGCGGGCTCATCGCGGCGATCGTCAACCTCGCGCGGCATCCCGAGGCCGAGGATGCCGAGCCGGCGGTGCCCGTCGAATTGTGACGGGAGCCGAACTCAGCGAGTGGCGGCGGCGTCGGCCAGGTGCCGGGCGTTGTGGCTGAGCACCTTGACGATGATGCCGTGACGGCGCAGCTCGGCGACCGTGCGAGCTCCCTCGTCGGCATCGCGACCCAGCGCTCGGATGTTCGCGACCACCAGCACGTCGCCCTTGTTCAGCGTCGCGATGAGACGGGTGAGCCGGTCGTTCCAGCTCTCCAGGATGTCGGGTGCGGGGTGGCGGAAGCCCTCGATCGGCACGCCGAAGCGGGTGAGATCGTCGCGCTGCTCGACCACCGACGGCATGTCGTCGCGCGAGACGACGAGACCGACCAGGCGCGAGCCGTCAGGTCGCGCGAGCCAGAAATCGCGGTTCTGCTGCAGCTCGGTGAAGCACTTCGGGCACTCGGCCGCCGCGTGCGGCAGATGCAGCGGACTGGTCAGCGGCTCCTCGACGGATGCCGCCGCCCTCATGGGATCGATCGTCTCGCTCATCGCGCACCTCCGGCATCCATTCTGCCCTGAATGCGACGGGAACGGTGACCGGTCAGAGCAGTCCGAGCGCCTTCACCGCGTTGCGCTCCTCGACGAGCTCGGCCACCGATGCGTCGATGCGCTGCCGCGCCCAGTCGCTCACCTCGAGTCCCTCCACGACCTGCCATTCGCCGTCGATCGACTGCACGGGGAACGAGCAGACGAGACCCTCGGGCACGCCGTACTGGCCCTGCGAGACGACACCCGCCGACGTCCAGTCGCCGGTGCCGTGCACCCAGTCGCGAACGTGGTCGAGCGTCGCGTTGGCGGCCGAGGCGACCGACGACGACCCCCGTACCTCGATGATCTCGGCGCCGCGCTTGGCGACGCGCGGGATGAACGTCGAATCGAGCCACGCGGGCACGTCGCCCACGATGGCCTCGAGCGCCTCGTGCACCGGTCTGCCGGCCACAGTCGCGTGCGAGACGTCGGGGAACTGCGTGGCCGAGTGATTGCCCCAGATCGGCACGCGACGCACGGTGTCGACGGGCACCGCGAGGGTCTGGGCGAGCTGCGCGCGGGCGCGGTTCTCGTCGAGGCGCGTGAGAGCCGTGAACCGGCTCACCGGCACTCCGTCGGCGGATGCCGCGGCGATGAGCGCATTGGTGTTCGCCGGGTTGCCGACCACCGTGACGCGGACGTCCGGCGCGGCGTTCGCGGCGATCGCCGCGCCCTGAGGTCCGAAGATTCCGCCGTTGGCCGCGAGCAGGTCGCCGCGCTCCATGCCGGGCCCCCGGGGGCGAGCGCCGACGAGCAGTGCGAGGTCGCACCCATCGAACGCGACCGCCGCGTCATCGGTGACCTCGACGTGCTCGAGCAGCCCGAACGCACCGTCCTGCAGTTCGAGTGCCGCGCCCTCGGCGGCGCCGATCCCCTGCGGGATCTCGAGCAGCCGCAGCCGCACCTTCTCGTCGAGCCCGAGCAGGTCTCCGGCGGCGATGCGGAACAGCAGCGCGTAGCCGATCTGTCCGCCCGCGCCCGTGATCGTGATCGTGGTGCTCATGCCCCGAGCCTACGACGGGCGTCCGTGATGCGGGAGGGCGGCTGCCAGGCGGAGTACCCTCGTGGCATGACCTTCAACCCCGAGGCCGATGTCTCCGGCAACACCGCCCGTCGCAAGGGCCGCGGCGCGGTCGTCGCCGGCGCCGGCGGTGTGGGCCTGCTCGGCATCATCGCGCTCATCGCCGGTCCGCTCCTCGGCATCGACCTCTCCGGGCTCCTCGGCGGGACGGGCGGCGGTGGCACAGGCTCCGAGCCCTCAGAGGGCAGCGTGATCGAGAACTGCGAGACCGGGCAGGACGCGAACGAGAACGTCGACTGCCGGGTCGCCAGCTCGCAGCTCGCCCTCGACGGCTACTGGGAGGACCACGTCGAGAACTACCGCCCCCCGCAGCTGATCATCGTCGATGGCGCGACGGCCAGCTCGTGCGGGACGGCGTCGAACGCGGTGGGGCCGTTCTACTGTCCGCCCGACGAGACGGTGTACATCGATCCGACGTTCTTCCAGCTCATGCAGCAGCAGTTCGGCGCGTCGGCGGGCAATCTCGCGCAGCTCTACATCGTCGGGCATGAGTGGGGTCACCACATCCAGTACATCACCGGCGACATGGAGCGGTATCCGAACAACGGCACCGGTCCGGACAGCAACGGCGTGCGCATCGAGCTGCAGGCGGACTGCTACGCCGGCGCGTGGATCGGGCAGATGGAGGAGGAGAAGGACAAGAACGGGGTGCCCTACCTGCAGCCCAGCACCGAGGCGGAGCGGCAGGATGCTCTGAACGCGGCGTTCACGGTCGGCGACGACAACATCCAGGAGCAGTCGAGCGGCACGGTGAACCCGGAGAGCTTCACCCACGGATCGAGCGACCAGCGCCAGTTCTGGTTCGCCAACGGCTACCAGAACGGCCTCGACTCCTGCGCCGACCCCCTCACGATCCCCGGCGACCAGCTCTGAGGATCGCGACCTGAGTCAGCGCGCGACTCAGACGTCGGCGACGCTCGTCTTGCCCAGCGTGGCGGCGAGGTCGTGCTTCTTCGCGTCGAAGTAGTTCGCGGGCTCGACCCGCACGGGCTCGCTGTCGATCCACTGCGTGTTGCCGTCGACCCGCAGCACTCCGATGTACATCGCGCGATCGGCATCCGATGACCAGATCGTGAGCAGGCGCTCGTCGCCGGCGTCCTTCTGCATCGCCGACAGCGCGGCGATCACGCCGGCGCTGTCGATGCTGCCACGAAGCAGCGCGGCGACCGCCTGGTCGACCGGGAAGCGCGCGCTGAACCCGTGGATGACGGGGTTCTGCAGCACCCCGCCGCCCTTCACTCGCCATCGCCGGGCGCCGACGAAGATCATGACGACGCTGACGACGATGATGATCGGCGGGAGCGCGAACGCTCCGGCGATCGCGAGGCCCGCGCGCACCCGGCCTCCGAGTATCTCGGCGGTGGCCGTCGGATTCAGATACACGAGCAGCGCGACGACCGCCATGATCCCCGCGACGATCGCCCAGCCGGCGGTCTTGCGCGGCGACCGCTCCGACTCGAACAGGTCAGGACGCGTCGCGAACCAGGAGTAGAGGTTTCGTGCTTTGGAGCGCAGCGGCGTGAAGCTCATCCGTCCACGGTAGCGGGCGTCAGGCGCGCAGCGCCGCGGTCAGCGTCTTCAGAAGTCCCAGCACGCCGCCGCCGGCACGGAACCGCGTGAGGCCCTCGCTCACGTGCGCCCCCGTGCGCGCGGAGACGAACCACGGCGGGGTCGGCAGGATCGTGAACCGGCCTCCGCCGTTGATCAGCGGCAGCGAGCGCGGGAACGGGCGGAAGGGGCCGCGGATGACCGAGCGCTCGACGCCGTCGAGCAGCAGCGCGTTGTGCACGACGCCGATCCCGCTGCCCACATCGCCGATCGTGTTGCCGGGGAACGCCCCCCACGTCAGTGTCGGGATGATGAATCCGAACGCCGTCCAGCTGTTGATCGCGATCGAGCCGTAGTGCAGTGCGGCGATCGCTCGCTCGAACCCGGCGCCGAGCGACTTCTCGGTCGCGGGGTCTATGAGCAGGTTCGCGCCGAGCGTTCCCTGCAGGCGGTCGTTCGCGTACGCGACGGCGGTGTCGAGGAACGCCTGCCCGGAGCCCGGCAGCGCGACGACGCCGAGCACGGGGGCGAAGTACTCCGTGGTCTGCAGCGCTGCGGCATCCTGGTCCTCGGCGATCTCGACGAGCAGCCGATCGCCGAGCACGAGGGCGTCGGGATAGTCCGCCGTCGCGGCGTCCATGCGGGAGTCCGAGCCCGGGTACCAGATGGGCCGCTCGGGAGCCTTGGCGTAGGCGCGGCGCAGTGCCGCCCGGAAGGCGTCTGCCTGCGCCCAGTCCGCCGAGAGGATCACGACCTGACCGGCGATGCAGTTGTGCCCGCCGTTCTGCAGGCGCATGGTCGCGATGTGCTCGGCCTGGTACGCGAGGTCGGCGTCGGTCCACGCGCCTGGCACGACGATGATGGGCGAGACACCGCCGAGCTCGGCGGTGATCGGCTTCTTCAGCTGCGGACGGTTCTCGCGGCGGCGACGTGCCGCAGCCGGCCCGGTCCCCCAGACGATCGCGTCGAAGGTCGCGGCCGAGCCCGTGATGTGCACGTGCGCGAGGTCGCGGTGCCCGGTGAGGTAGGCGCCGACGGCGGGACCGCCGCGGACGATGCGCAGGAATCCCGGCCCGATCAGGGGAGCGAGCGCGCGCTTGAACACCGGCACCAGGGCGTCCTGCGTCGGGTTCACCTTGAGCAGCGCGGTGCGGTTGTGCGCGAGCAGCTCGTAGAGCACGTCGAGCACCGGGATGGACGTGACGTTGCCGGCGCCGAGCACCAGGCCCACACCTCCGGATGCCGTGGGCGCGCGCTGCGCGAGCCCGGCGCCGGCCCGCGCGCCGTTCGGCGTGGTGCCCGGCTCGAGCCACACCTCGCCCGTGAAGCCCGACAGCAGGAACCGATCGATGCCCGTGAGAGGGAAGGCGTGCACGCGCGTGCGTCCGCCCGGCGCGCGGCTCACGCGCACGCCGTCGAGCGCGTTGCGACCCTCAGCGAGGCGGGTGAGCGTATCGATGTACGCATCGAGCGCTCCCAGCACGCTGTACGGGCCGCTCAGCCACTCTTCTCCCCGCAGGGGGTGGCGTCCGTCGAGCCGCTTCGACGCAGCGGCCGTGACCGCCCAGTCCTCCGCCGCTGCGGCGACGCTCGTCCGCACCTGTCGCAGCAGGGTGACCCGCTGGGCCAGCGTGAGCGCCGACCAGGTGGCGGCACCGGTGTGCAGCTCGCCGATCGCGGTGTCGAGGCGGGCGCGCTCCGCGTCGTCGAGGTCGGCGGGCTTCCCGGAATCGGTACCGGGCGAGGCGGACGTGGTCGCAGAAGTCATCGGCGTCTCCTTCGGACGGGACTCCAGCCTAGGCCGCCGCACCCGCCCCGCGAGTGGTCACGTCGAGGTCAGATCAGCGACAGCTCGCGGAGCTTCGCCTCGACGTCGGCGTTCGACGGCTCCACGTGGTGTGAGGAATCGGGGTAGAGCACGACAGGAATGTTTGTGCGGCCCGAGATCTCCTTCGCGACGTCGGCGGCGGCGGGGTCGGCCACGAGGTCGACGTACGTGTACTCGACACCCAGCTCGTCGAGTTGCTTCTTGGTGCGGATGCAGTCGCGGCACCAGTCGGCGCCGAACATCGTGATCGTGGATGCTGCAGGAGAGGTCATGAATCCAGGGTACGTCCGCGCGGGGGAGCGGGCGCCGGTGCGGTACGCAGACTGACGCAGTCGATGGTTGTCAGGTTAGGCAACCCTTACCTAGACTGGTCGCATGACGACGGCGAGTGAGCACCTCGAGGATCCGGACTGGGAGCGCATCGAGGGAGCCGTGCTCGTCGCGGGAGACGCCGCCGATGCGGGAGTGATCGCCGCGATCGCCGCGCGCATGCCGTGGCATGCCGAGGGCGTGATCCTCATCGAGGCGGCCGCCCGCATCCAGTTCCGACACATCGACGTCCCGGAAGGGGTGTCGGTACGGTGGCTGCTGCGGGGAGACGGCCTCCGCCAGCACGCGAAGGGCGAGCGACTCGCGAACGCGGTGCACTCCTGGTGCGTGGAGTGGACGTGCTCCGAGCCGCCGGCGCAGTGGACCGTCTGGCTGGGACCCCACACGCCGCCGCACGTCGCGCGCATGGCGCGGAGCCTTCTCGGCGTCGCGAACTAGGGGAGCGCGGCGCTCAGACGGTCGCGAGCGCCGGAGCCTGTACCGAGGCGCCGGCCGTGATCGCGTCGAGCGCGCGGCGCAGGGACGAGCTCGACGTGTGCGCGGTGTACGGGAAGTACACGACCTCCACGCCGACCTCGGCGAACTCCCGCTCGAGGCGGAGGCCCTTGTCGGTGCCTCGCCAGTCGTCACCCTTGAAGAAGTGCGTGAAATGCACGTCGCGCCACGAGTCCATCTTCGACGGGCTGGTCTCGACGTACACGTCATCGACGAACGAGATGTGCTTGACGATCTCGGCACGCTCCGCGGTCGGGATGACGGGCTCGATGCCCTTCACCTGGCGGAGCATCTCGTCGCTGACCACGCCCGCGATCAGAAAGTCGCAGTGCTGCTTGGCGTGACGAAGAAGGTTCAGATGCCCGACGTGAAACAGGTCGAAGGCACCAACGGCATAGCCGATGCGCGTCTGCATGATCTCCCCAGATCAAGTAGTTCCCCAGAGGGCGGATCCCCATCCACCCAGCGACTCCCACAGTCGCATTCGTGCAGTGTAGCAGGAACCGGTTTCACGGTGCACAGGAACCCGTGGAACGATGGATGCCGCAGAGCGACGCCGTCGCGTCGAAGGGGGAGCCCGTGCACACAGCGGTCACAGTGATCGTGCCGACGTTCAACGAACGCGACAACGTCGCGGAGCTCGTCGCACGCACCGCCGACGCGCTCGCAGGGCACGACGCCGAGATCCTCTTCGTCGACGACAGCTCCGACGACACCGCCGCCGAGATCGCCCGGGTCGCCGCTGACGCGCCCCTCCCCGTGCGGGTCATCCACCGAGACGACAACACCGGCGGCCTGGGCGGCGCCGTCGTCGTAGGGCTCGGCGCCGCGGCATCCGACCTCTGCATCGTGATGGACGGCGACCTGCAGCACCCGCCCGAGCTGCTCCCCGCCCTGCTGGCCCGGCATGCGGAGGGCGGGGCGGACGTCGTCGCGGGGTCGCGGTACGTCGGCGGGGGCGACACGAGCGGTCTCGGCACCGCGGTGCGCTTCGGCGTCTCGCGCGCCGCGACCTGGCTCACCCGTGCGATGTTCCCCATCCGCCTCGCGCGCAGCACCGACCCGATGACCGGGTTCTTCCTCGTCGACCGCAGGCGCCTCGACCTCCCGACGCTGAAGCCGCAGGGGTTCAAGATCCTGCTCGAGATCCTCGCTCGCACGGACCTGCGGATCGCCGAGGTGCCGATGGAGTTCGGCGAGCGGCGGCACGGCACGTCCAAGGCGAGCCTGCGTCAGGGCACCACCTTCATCGCGCACCTCGCCCGGCTGCGGTTCGGCAAGATGTCGCTGTTCGCCCTGATCGGCGCGATCGGAGCCGTCGCGAACCTCGGCATCATGTGGCTGCTGACCACCTTCGGCGTCCCCTATATCTGGGCCGCGATCATCGGCGCCGAGGTGACCATCATCGGCAACTTCCTGCTGCAGGAGCGCTTCGTCTTCGCCGACATGCGGACCGACGCCCGGGGGCTCGGACTCCGATTCGCCGCGTCGTTCGGGTTCAACAACGTCGAGGCGGCCCTGCGCATCCCGCTCATGGCGCTCATGGTCGAGACCTGGCACATCTCGAGCGTTCTCGCGACCGGGCTCTCGCTCATCGTCGCCTTCTTCGCGCGGTTCCTGTTCCACTCGCTCGTCGTCTACGCGCCGAAGCGCTCGCGGCGCGGCGACGCGGCATCCGAACCGAAGCCGGATACGGCGACGCTGCGCGTGATCAAGGCGATCGACGCGGAGGCGATGAAGCCGGGAGAGCTCTAGGAGCGATTCACGACGGAGACCGGTCGCGCGGTTTCCTCGTATCTCAGGGTTGTGCGCGGCGTATCCTCGTCGATGAACCTGACAATCTCCTGAAAGAAATATGAGCAGGGTTTGAGGATCCTCAGACCAGTGTGTTTGATGAGGACCACCGTTACCGGATCTTGACATTCGGTGGTGGCCGCCTCCTCCCGATAGGTGCCTTCATGCGTCATGCGTTCCCCCGCCATGCCCTCGTCGTGTCGACCCTCGTGGTCGCCCTCGCTCTCGCGCCGCAGGCCGCCTCGGCAGCGACCGCCGATCCGTCCGCCCCGGACGATCCCGTCGTAGCGAACGCGACGGGTGACCCGGCCACGGTGTGGGACGACGCGTTCACGCGCGACAACCGGTGGGGCTGGGGTGACGACTATGTCTCGACCCCTGCCTACGTCGCCTCCGTGAAGGACGGGGCGGGCGTCCTGCGCCTCCGCGGCGGTCACCGCAGCATCCTCTCCGCGACGACGGGGCGGGCGGCCGACGGGGTCGTCGGCGCCACTCTCAGCTTCGAACGAGTGCCTGACGCCGGGTACGGCGCGACGGCGATCGTGACGGCGAGGAACGGTGACGACGGTTCGTACGGTGCGCGATTCCGGCTCGACACGAAGTCGCGCGGAATCCTGTCGATCGCACGATATGACGCGCAGGACAGGCAGACAGTGCTCCGTCAGGATCTCCTCGTGCTCGACGACGTGTCCGCCGGTGCCGCCGTGCGTGTGGAGATCGAGACCGTGGGCACTGACCCCGTCACGATCCGAGCGAGGGCCTGGATCGTCGGCACCGAGCAGCCGGACTGGCAGACGTCTGCAGAGGACACAGCGGACGACGCGGTGCGCGCGGTCGGGACATCCGGCATCACGACGTACATGTCACCGGGCAACCCGTCGCTGGCGGTGACGGTCGACGACCTCACCGTGGTGTCCACCGACGCGCTGCCCGTTCCCGTGCCCGAGCCCAGTCCGGAGCCGACGACCGAGCCGTCGCCCTCTCCGGACCCCTCCGAGGAGCCTGCTCCGAACCCGACTCCGACGCCGACCGTCGAGCCGAGCCCGACTCCGACTCCGACGCCGACCGTCGAGCCGAGTCCGACTCCGACGGTCGAACCGACGTTGCCGCCGCTGACTCCGCCCACCACCCCGCCCGCAGGAACCGGGACGGCAGGATCGGCGCCGGTCGGTACCACCTCCTATCCGATCCCGGCCGGGGCGATCCACGTGGTGCCCGAGGGTTCGCGCGCATCCGGTTCCGGCGGCGCGGCCGACCCCATTGCCGGGGCCCAGAGGGCGATCGACTCCGCACGAAGCGGCTCCACGATCGTGCTCCACGGCGGCACATACCGCGAGAGCGTCTCCGTGCCGTTCTCGAAGAAGCTGACCATCCAGTCGGCGCCGGGTGAGGCCGTGTGGTTCGACGGATCGCGTCCCGTCACGGGGTGGGCTGCGTCCGGGGGTGCGTGGGTCGCGCCATGGAGCACGTTCTTCGACTCGCGAGTCTCCTTCAGCCAGGGGCGCGACGAGACGAGTTGGTGGGTGAACCCGTCGGCGCCGCTCGCCGGGTTCCCCGATCAGGTCTGGGTGGACGGCGCGCCGCTCACGCAGGTGGGCAGCCGGTCGGCCGTGACGGCCGGAACGTTCTTCGTCGATCAGAACTCGCGCCAGCTCGTGGTCGGGTCCGACCCCACGGGACGCGCGGTCGAGGCGAGTTCGCTCGCGAAGGCCATCAAGATCCAGGGGGAGGGGACGACCGTCCGCGGCATCGGCGTGCAGCGCTACGCCACCACGGTCGCGATGCTCGGAGCAGTCAGCGCCGAAGTCGACGGCATCACGCTCGAGAACATGGTGATCCGCGACAACGCGACCGTCGGACTCTTCGCGTGGAACGACGACAAGGTCTTCCGCAACATCACGGCGACGGGCAACGGCCTCCTCGGGATCGCCGTGAACGACGTCGACGATCTGCGGCTCGAGAACTCCGTCGTCACCGGCAACAATGCCGCCCGGTTCAACTACACGCCGGTCGCCGGCGGGGTGAAGATGTCTCGGGCGTCGGACGTGACCGTGACGCGCAGCATCATCTCGGACAACGTCGGCTCGACGGGACTGTGGTTCGACGTCTCGAGCTCGAACCTCACCATCACCGACAACGTGTTCCAGGGGAACGGTCGCGAGGGCGTCGAGATCGAGCTGAGTCAGACCGCGCTGGTGGCGGGCAACTACATCATCGGCAACGGCAACAGTGGGCTGTTCGTGTTCGACTCGGGCGACGTCGACGTGTGGAACAACACCATGGCCGGCAACGGCCGCACGATCACGTACATGCAGGACGAACGGAGGCAGGAGGTGGGAAGCCTGCGCGGGCTCATCCCGTGGATCACGAGCGACGTCGTGGTGCGGAACAACATCCTCTCCTACGGCGGTCAGGCGTGCCCGATGCTCACGCAGGACCTCACGAACCGATGGTCCGGTAACGACTTCGGCGTATCGCAGGACGCGAATCTGTACCATCGCACCTCGGCGTCGTCGCCGTCGAACTTCGCGTGCTGGGCGGACGGCCCACGCGGCACCCGCGGATTCACGACCATCGAGGAGTTCCGCGGACACACCGGCGGCGACGCCCGATCGGTGCTGGCGCAGGGAGCGCCGGTGATCGATCCGACGACCTGGCAGCTGACCGGCGCTTCCCCGGTGCCGGCGACCTACTCACTGCCCGGAGCGGTCGCGACGCTGCTGGGTGTCCCGTCGGCGACGACGGTCGGTGCTCCGAGGCCCCCGGTCACCGCGAGGTGAGCACGGGCGACGGGGCCGGGGGCCCGTCGCCCGTCACGCGCCGTCCGTCAGCCGACCAGCAGCATGCGGCGCACGAGGCGCCCGGACCGCAGAGCGTGACCGAGCGACACGGTCGTCAGGCCTCGCTTCGCGTACGAGTCGATCACGTCGGCGATCAGGGCCGCGCGGTCGAACGGGGTGACGGGACCGTCGTCCACGCCGTCGTCGGCACCCGCACGCGAGTCATGGGCCAGCACGATCGCTCCCGGTCGGATGCCGGACAGCGCGCGCCGCAGCCGCTCCTCGTGCGCGGCATCCCGACCGTCCAGCACACTCGTCGTCCACAGCACCGGCATCATGCCGGCATCGCGCACCGCGCGCCACGTCGGCACGGACAAGGCGCCGTAGGGCGGGCGGTACCAGGCGACGGTCGCCTCCGCCTGCGCTTCGAGTTCCGAGCGCCCCTCGGTCAGCATCCGCTGCACCTCCGTGGCGCTGAGCGAAGTCAGCCGCCGATGGTCCTCACCGTGGAGCGCCACCTCGTGTCCCTCCTCGACGATGCGCTGAAGCAGCTCGGGATGGCGGCGGGTGCGCGTGAGCAGCACGAAGAACGTCGCGGTGGCGCCTCGTTCAGCCAGCAGGTCGAGGATACGGGGCGTCCACTCCGGGTCCGGGCCGTCGTCGAGCGTCAGGATGACGACAGGTTCTGAGGTGCGCACGGCGACGACCGAACGAAACAGGGGTGAGACGCGCCGCGCCGCGCGGGCAGCCGCAGAGCGGAGCAGCTGACGCCTGCTGCCCTCCCGCGCGTACTCGGGCGTGCCGGCTCCGAGCGCTCCCTGGACGAGGCCCAGACCGCGCTGCACCTCGCGGGCGCCGCGGGCTCGGTCAGGCAGCGAGCCCGCGACTCGTCCACGGAGGACCAGCAGAGCGCCCCGAACGGCCCAGCCTGCGCCCTTCACGATGTTGCGCGCGCGGGAGACGAGACGAGAGTCGAACCCGGTCGCCAAGCGCAGTTCGACCATCGACTGGGTCTGGCCGTGATGGCGGGCGCGTGCAAGCGCGAACCCGCGAGTCGCGCGACCTTCCTCGAGGGAATCCTCGGCGATCGAGGCGGGACAGGCGACGACGGTACCGCCCGCCCGCACGATCTGTCGGGTGAAGAGGGTGTCCTCTCCGCCGGAGAGACCGAGCGACACATCGAAAGACAGCCCGGCAGCACGGATCTGGTCGAGATCGAGCAGGAGGTTGCCCGCTCCGGCCGCGGGCAGCTTCTCGCCGTCGGTGCGGCGAGGGCGGACGAACAGCCCGGAGGCGAGGACCCAGGGGTCGGTCCCGCGGGGGAATTCGGTGTGCACGTGCCCCGCGACCGCTGCCGCTCCCGTGCGACGCCACGTGTCGACGAGTGCTCGCAACCACTGGGGATGCGGCACCTCGTCGTCATCGATGAAGGCGAGGAGGTCGAAGCCGTCGGAGACGTCCAGCGCATGCTGTCTGGCTGCGGCGATACCGGGTGTCGGCTCTGGGGAGTAGACGATCCGCGCCGGCGACGGCGCAGCGGCGACGCTCTCCGCGCTGCGGCTCGGGTCGTTGTCGATCACGAACACGACGATGTCGGCCGGGGTCTCGAGCTCGTCGAAACGCTGGGGCAGCACCGCGAGCAGGTCCCGAAGTCGATCGGGACGACGGAACGTCGGTATCGCGACGGCGATGCGAATCGCCGTGGTCATCGACCTGCCCGTCGCAGGGCGTGGGCGGCGCGGAACGCCTCCGCGTGCTCGTGGCCGACCGCAGCCCAATCCCGTCTGCTGAGGTCCGGAGCCCCCTCGACACCTGCAGTGACCGCCTCGCGCACCCGAGCGAGGTCGGATGCCGTGAGCTCGTGCTCGAACAGGTGCACCCAGCCGTGACCGACCTCCTCGGCAAGCGCCCGGTTGACCTCGTTGTCGGGAACGAGGATCGGGCGGGCGAGCGAGAGGGCGGCGAGCGCCGTGCCGGAGTTGTGCATGTGCCGGTAGGGCAGCACGATCAGCTCGGCCTCGGAGATCCGCGCGACGAGCTCTGCGTCGTCGAGGAAACGGAAGCGGAAGTCGATGCGCTCGTCGTCCCCGGCCAGGCCGCGCAGCTCCTCGGCGAGGTCGTCTGTGGAAGGGCGCCCGGCGATCGACAGCGTGGTTCCGGCGGCATTCAGCTCGCGGAAGGCGCCGATCAGCTGCTCCACGCCCTTGTAACGGCGCACGAGTCCGACGTAGCCGAGTCGCCCCTCGATCGCGTCCGGCGTCGGATGTGGAGCGAACCAGTCGCGGTAATGCCCGTGGAGGATCGTGCGACGCGCATGACCGGCGGGGAGCGGGGTGTCGTCGTTGAGCGTGACCGTGAGCGTCGTGAGGCGATCGAGGGCGCCCAGCAGCGCGAGGTCGATCCGTGCCATGTCGGACGGGCGCTCGAGGTTGTGGAGCGTGCGCACGACGGCGACCTTCGTCAGGCCTAGGCGAAGCAGGAACAGCGCGGTGAGCAGTCGACGGGCCATGCGGCCGGACAGGCGGTGCCCGCCGACCAGGAGTTCCGGCCAGTGCACGTGGAACACATCGAGGCGTCCGAGCAGCGCTCGCTTCCATCGAAAGAACGACAGCTCGACGTCCGGCGTCCGGTCGAGCGACTCGCACAGTTGGACGAGGTACGGATTCGTGGTCGGGCGCAGCTGCGTGAGCGACTCCATCACGACGAGCGGACGTCGCCTGTCAGCCCGTGCCGCGGCGTACCAGCCGGCGACGACGGCGGGCAGTCGGTCCTCCGCCCATCGGCGGTGCGGCCGCCCGGGCGTCGACGCGGTGTCGCGGAGCGCGCGTGCGAGGCTGCGCGGCAGGTCGGGCGCCTTCGCGGGAACGACCCGCGCGTTCACGTCGGCGAGCGTCGGCGGGCCGCCCAGATCGAGGCACACCACGGGCAGCCCCATCGAGCTCGCCTCGCCCACGATCCAGCCGGCCTGATCGTGCATCGACGGGAAGAGCAGTGCGTCCGAGTTCGCAAGGGTCTCGAGCGTCTCGT
This sequence comes from Microbacterium sp. SZ1, assembly GCF_002362255.1. Classification (GTDB taxonomy): domain Bacteria; phylum Actinomycetota; class Actinomycetes; order Actinomycetales; family Microbacteriaceae; genus Microbacterium. The sequence goes on from NZ_LPVV01000001.1 coordinate 34,776, forward strand.
CGCGCGGCAGATGGCCGCGGAACTCGACGCGGTCCGTCACACCGAGGGTCGACGCGAGCCGTTGCAGGCGTCGTCGTTCATACCCTTCCCCGAGGACGAGCAGACGCCAGCCCTCGGCCTCGGGCTGGGCGATGGTCTCGATGGCGAGCGCGGCTCCCTTCCAGGCGAGCAGGCGGCCCGCGAACACCGCCGTCCGTCCGGACGAGGATCCCCGGTGCTCGGGGATCTCCTCCGCGAACGCCGCGTTCGGCTCGACGACGACGCGACGCGCGCGACGGAACCGATGTGCGACGTCCGGATTCTGGGCGACGACGAGCGCGGCCCGCCGAGCGGTGGAGTCACCCCACATCGCCCGCGGGATCGCGGTGAGGATCGTGCGGGCGACCTCGGTCGCGGTGCCACGAGGTCCGAGCCAGCGTCGCAGCGCTCGGACGGGCACGCGGCTCGCCCCGCCCACCGGCCCCCAGATCACGGGGAGGTCGAGGTCGGCGATGCCGCACGGCATCCAGTCGTTCGCAAAGGTGACGTGGTGCGCGAGGTCGAAGCCCACCTCGGCGTGCAGGCGTGCCGCGGTGCGCCCCGCGAGGCGCTGCCACAGCGCGTAGTACCAGTACAGATCCCAGCTGCGACGCTTCCATCGCATGATCCGTGCCGGCAGGTCGATGTGCACCACCGTCACCCTGGCGGCCAGTGCCGGGTCGGCGGAGAGAGCCGCGGAGAGCGACTCACGGAACCGTTCCCTGGTGAGGATCCACACGTCGCCGGTCGTGGCGGCCGCGCGGGCGATCGCCCAGCCGGCGGTCGCCTCGGGGCCCTGGTCGGGGCCGCACGCATACGCGCTGATCAGGACACGGGGCCTGCGGTCTCCGCGCGGAGGGTCGACGACGGTCATGAGATGGTCCTCCCCTTCGCCGAGGCGTCGACAGCGCTCCCCAGATGCGTGCCCCCTCGGCCAAGGCATACTCTATCTGGTGATCGACGCCCTCTCTGCGGGGTTCGACGGAGGGGACACGCCGAATGACCACGGAGAGCTTCGCCGACTCCATGAGGCGTCTCGCCTCGGCGCAGAAGGGACGCGCGAAGGGTGCGCCCGGCTACAGCGTCTACGTCAACCGTCCCGTCGGACGCGTCTTCGCCGCGATCGCGTACCGACTCGGGATGACTCCGAACGGCGTCTCGGGCGTCAGCGCGGTCTTCACGTTCTCCGGCATCCTCGTGCTGGCTCTGGTCGAGCCGGTCTGGTGGACCGGCATCCTCGTCTGGCTGCTGCTCGCGATCGGCTACGCGCTGGATTCGGCCGACGGCCAGGTCGCCCGTCTGCGGGGCGGGGGCTCGGTGGCGGGGGAGTGGCTGGACCACTTCATCGATTCGATCAAGATCGTGACGCTGCCGATCGCCACCGCCGTCGCGATCTTCCGCTTCACGGATCTGGCCGACGCCTACCTGCTCGTACCGCTGGGGTTCGCGATCGTCGCCACGGCGACGTTCTTCGGCATGATCCTCAACGACCTGCTGAAGTCGTCGAAGGGAATCGCGTCCGCGGCGGAGTCGGGGGGTGGCAGCTCTCTGCGTGCCATCCTGCTCCTTCCGGTCGACTACGGGATCGTGTGCCTCGTGTACGTGCTGTGGGGGTGGACGTCCGTGTTCGCCGTCGTCTACGCCTTGTTCTTCGCGGCTGCCGCCGCGTTCTGCCTGCTGGCCGCCGTGCGCTGGTTCCGCGCGATGAGCCGACTCTCGAGCGGAATCGCCGATGGTCGCTGACGCAGCGCTCGCGATCGTGGTGGTCAACTACGGATCCTCGGACCTGCTCGAGCGCAACCTCGTGCCGGTGAGCGACGCCCTCCCGAGCGCTGCGGTGTTCGTGGTCGACAACCGGTCGAGCGACGCCGAGGCCGCACGGGTGTCGCGCCTCGCTGCTCGGCAGGGGTGGACCGCGCTGCTGCAGCAGGACAACACGGGATTCGGAGTCGGGGTCAACCGCGGCGTCGAGGCTGCGCGGTCGAACGGCCGCACCCGGTTCCTGCTGATCAACCCCGACGCCACGATCGACGCCTCATCGACGCAGAGGCTGCTCGACGCGGTGGACGGCGCCGCTCCCGTCGTCGCCGCCCCGGTGATCGAGGACGGGGCAGGACGCACGTGGTCGGCAGGACACGTCCTCGATCTGCGCGACGGGTCGACCCACGGACGCGCCTGGGCACGACGCAACCCTGACGCGCCGGTGCGCCGCTGGCTGACCGGCGCGGTGCTGATGATCAACGACGCCGCCTGGAGCGCTGTCGGGGGCTTCGACGAGGACTACTTCCTCTACTGGGAGGACGTCGACTTCTCGATGCGGGTGGAGGATGCCGGTGGGGCGCTCGTGCTCGTGGAAGATGCGAGAGCGGTGCATGACGAGGGAGGCACGCAGGGCATCGGCGACCCCGACGTGCACGCGAAATCGCCGGTGTATTACTACTACAACGTCCGGAACCGCATGCTGCTGGCGTTGAAGCTCCTCGATCCCGAGGTCGTGACCCGGTGGGACACGGCATCCGTCCCGGCCGCGCGCGAGGTGCTGCTCCGCGGGGGACGCAGACAGCTGCTCCGACCGTGGCGGCCGCTGCGAGCGGTGTGGCGGGGCTGGCGCGACGGGCGCCGTATCGCCAGACGGTCGCTTCGGGGGTGACGGGATAGAATCCACCCCGACCGCCGCGATCGTGAGCGAATGCACCAGGGGATGGAACGAATATGACGGAAGAGTCGACGAACGACACCGCACGAGCTCCTCGTCGTGCGATGTGGTGGTGGGTCGCCGGGATCGCAGTCCTCGCCGTCGCAGTGATCGTGTACTTCGCCGTGACGTCCTCCGGCGCTCCGGAGGACGGCGACGCGTCGCCTCGTCCCACGACGTCGGCCGGCGCGACGGAGGACCCGGCGGAGCAGGACGATCCCGCGGCCGATCCGACTCCGGATCCCTCGGCGACATCCGAGACGATGCCCGAGCTCGCGCCCGTGTCGCCCGACGAGACCGCCGAGAACGGCGAGGGCCTCACCGCTCGGATCGTGAAGATGGCGGCAGTCGAGGGCGAAGCCGTGCAGGCCGGTGAGATCGGCGGCCCCGCCGTGCAGTTCACCCTGGAGCTGACCAACGACACCGACGCCGCCGTCGACCTGGGATTCGTCGCGGTCAACGCCTACATCGGCGAGGATCGGACGCCCGCGGGCGGTCTGGTTCGACCCGGAGGTGCTCCGTTCGAGGGCTCGCTCGAACCGGGGAAGACGGCCCAGGGCGTCTACGTCTACACGATTCCGGAGAACCAGCGGGATGACGTCACCCTGACTGTGGACTACCGCGCGGGGCAGCCCGCATTCGCGTTCCGCGGCGCTGTCGGCTGACTGAAGTCCGTCCGGTCCGGCCGGAGGTCGGACACTCCAGAGATCCCCGCGACTTGCGTCTTGCCAACGTGACCGGTATGCCGCTACGATCAGCGCAGGGGAATGGGTCGCCTATGGGGGGCGGCCTTCATCAAGCGCCGTCTTGACGCGCGCAGTGCAGAACTCTGGGGAGAAAAAGTGCACATCAATTGGGGTGGCCGTGTTGTCGCGGCTGAGAAGGGGAGCGCTCGCCGCCCCCGCGTGGCGCAGCTGATGGGAGCCGTCGTCACCGCTCTCGCTCTGACGGTCGGCGCGCTCGTCGTACCCGCAGCCGCTTCGGCGGACACGGCTCCGGCGGCAGGAACGCCGGAGACGGTCGCCGGTGACGCGCTGCCGACGGTGCAGATCGACGGCGTGGTCTACGCCCAGGAGGTCGTCGGCAACACCGTCTACGTGGGTGGCAGTTTCAGCAAGGCCCGTCCCGCGGGCGCGCCCGCCGGCACGAACGAGACACCTCGCGCGAACCTGCTCGCCTACGACCTCACCACCGGCAACCTGATCTCCTCGTGGAACCCGGGGACGAACAACACCGTCCTCGACATCAAGAAGTCCGCCGACGGGTCGCGCATCTACGTCGCCGGCATGTTCTCGCAGGCTGCGGGAGCCTGGCGCTACCGTGTCGCCGCGTTCGACACCGCGACCGGCGCCCTGATCACGAACTGGGCGCCCGAGACCAACGGGCGCGTCGACTCCGTCGCCGTGACCGACTCGTCGATCTACCTCGCGGGCGAGTTCACCACCGTCAACGGCGCCCAGCGCACGAAGGTCGCGGCGGTGAGCGCGAGCACCGGCGCCGTCACGGACTTCTCGGCCGACGTGCAGGGCGGTTACGGTGCGAAGGGCATCGTCGTCTCCCCCGACCGGTCCAAGGTCGTCATCGCGGGATCGTTCACCTCCGTCAACGGCTCCACCAACCCCGGACGCGGCATCACCGCCCTCGATGCGAGCACCGGCACGCTGCTGCCCTGGGCCATGAACAGCGTCCTGCGGAACGGCGGCACCGCTGCCGCGATGTACTCGCTCTCCTCCGACGGCGACAGCGTCTACGGCACCGGGTTCGACTTCGGCGGGACCTCGCAGGACGGCTTCGAGGGCGGATTCCGCGCGAACTGGAGCGACGGCAGCCTGGTCTGGATGGAGGACTGCCACGGCGACAGCTACGACATCGCCCCCACCGCAGACACCACCTACGTCGTCGGCCACCCGCACTACTGCGGCAACGTCAACGGGTTCCCCGAGACCAACCCGCGCTCGTTCAAGCACTCGCTCGCCTTCTCCAAGGCACCCAACGGCAAGGCGATCACCAACGACACGCAGGGCTACCGCAACTTCGCCGGTCAGCCGACGAGCGACCTGCTCCAGTGGTACCCGGAGTACGTCCCGGGCACGTACACCGGTCAGTCGCAGGGACCGTGGCAGGTCACGGCATTCGGGAACTACCTCCTCGTCGGCGGTGAGTTCCTCAAGGTCAACGGCGCGGGCCAGCAGGGCATCGTGCGCTTCGCGACGAAGACCGTCGCACCCAACAAGCAGGGCCCGCAGGTCCAGGGTGGAGCGTGGTCGCTGAGCGCCACCTCCTTCCAGACCGGCGTGAACCGCCTCTCCTGGACCGCGAACTACGACCGCGACAACCAGAGCCTCAAGTACCAGGTGTTCCGGCAGGACAAGGGCATGACGACGCCCATCTACGAGACCGACCAGCTCTCGAACTTCTGGACGCGCCCCGCGATGTCGTATCGCGACAACACGGCCGTGCCCGGCACGACCTACAACTACCGCGTCAAAGCCACGGACGCGTTCGGCAACAGCACCCAGAGCGACTGGACCCCGGTCACGACAGCGGCTGCCGGTGTCTCGACCGCCTACGACGACGCCGTGCTCACGAGTGCGCCCGTGGACTACTGGCCCCTCAACGAGGGCAGCGGCGCGGCCGGCTTCGACTGGTCGGGCGGCAACGACCTCGTCGTCGCCAACGCGACCCGCGGCACGGCCGGTCCGGTCGGCACCGCCACGGCGACGACGTTCTCCGGGTCCTCGAATTCCGGCGCGCGGACCGCGAACAGCATCCAGGGGCCGCAGACCTTCACGGCGGAGGCGTGGTTCAAGACCGGCAGCACCCAGGGCGGCAAGATCCTCGGGTTCGGCAACGCGGCGACGGGCAACTCCGGCAGCTACGACCGTCACGTGTACCTCGATAACTCCGGCCGCGTCACCTTCGGCGTCTACCCGGGCGCGACCCGCACCATCACGAGCGGCACCGGCTTCAACAACAACCAGTGGCACCACGTGGTGGCGTCGCTGAGTCCGGCCGGGCAGGTGCTCTACGTCGACGGCGTGAAGATCGGCGAACGCTCCGACACGACGTCCGCCCAGGATTACACCGGCTACTGGCGTATCGGCGGCGACAACTTCGGATCCTGGCCGAACGTCGGATCCAGCGCCTACCTGAACGGATCGATCTCGAACGTCGCGATCTACGACCGCGCGCTCACCCGCAAGGAGATCGACGCGCACTGGGTGGCCAGCGGCCGCACCAGCACGATTCCCGCGGCTCCGGCCGACTCCTACGGCAAGTCCGTGTTCGATCTCGATCCGACGCTCTACTGGCGCCTGAACGAGACCGGCACCGGTACCACGGCCGCCGACTCGGGTATCAACGGGTCGACCGGAACCTACACCGGCAACACGAGCGTGCTCGTGAAGAACCAGACCGGCGCGATCTCGGGTGTGAGCAACAAGGCTGTGCGCTGGGCGCCGACCACCAGCTCGACGACCGTGCGCCTCGCCGGGACGAAGCAGTACGTCGCACCGCAGGTCTTCTCCTCCGAGGCGTGGTTCAAGACGACGACCACGGCCGGCGGCAAGATCCTCGGCTTCGGCGACAGCAACAGCGGACTCAGCAGCAGCAACGACCGTCATATCTTCATGACGCCGAACGGCGTGCTGAACTTCGGCGTCTGGAACAACGCGCAGTTCACCATCAGCACGCCGGGTTCGTACAACGACGGACAGTGGCACCACGTGGTCGGTTCGCTCTCGGGAGACGGCATGGCCTTCTATGTCGACGGCGCACTCGTCGGGACGAACGCCAACACCGTCGCGCAGGACTACAGCGGCTACTGGCGAGTCGGCAACGACAGCGGATGGGCCGGAGCGACGACCTTCACGGGCACGATCGACGAGGTCGCCGTGTACGGAAAGGCGCTGACCGCGACGCAGGTCAGCGAGCACTACCAGCTCGGCGCCTTCGGCTCGGTGAATCAGACCCCGGCGGCGGCCTTCAGCTCCATCCCGACCGACCTGGCCGTCGCGTTCGATGCGACGACCTCCACCGATCCGGACGGCTCGATCGCCTCCTACGCGTGGGACTTCGGGGACGGTGCGACGTCGACCGATGGCCCGACTGCGGCGCACACGTACACCTCGGGCGGCACCTACCAGGTGAAGCTCACCGTGAAGGATGACCGGGGTGCGACCGACAGCATCACGCAGACGGTCACGGTGCGGGCGGCCAACGTGCTTCCGGCTGCCGCGTTCGACGCGACCTCGACCCACATGAACGTGGCGGTCGACGCGTCGTCCTCGACGGATTCGGACGGCACCATCGCGACATACTCTTGGTCCTTCGGTGACGGGGCTGTCGCCACCGGCAAGACGGCCGCGCACGCCTACACGACGCCGGGTGAGTACACGGTCACCCTGACCGTGACCGACGACCGCGGCGGCAGCGCGACGACCAGCAAGCAGGTCACCGCGGCGCTCGCGCCCAACGTCCTGCCCAGTGCAGCACTGACCGCGACGATCACCAACCTGTCTGCCGCGCTCGACGCCTCGGCGTCGACGGACTCGGACGGCCAGATCGTCTCGTACGCGTGGGACTTCGGCGACGCGACGACGGCGACCACGACGACCCCGACCGCGGCCCACGACTACGCCGCAGGTGGCGCCTACACGGTCACGGTCATGGTCACGGACAACCGCGGCGGGACGGCATCCGCCTCCAAGCAGCTGACCGCCGTCGAACCGCCGAAGTTCACGGTGCTGGCGAACGACCAGTTCCAGCGCACGGTGGCAGCCGGATGGGGTACCGCTGACAAGGGCGGCGCCTGGACGACCTCGGGTGGTAATGCCGCCTTCTCCGTCGACGGCACGACCGGGCGGATCGTCTCGAACATCTACGACACGCGGAGCGTGCTGCTGACGGGCGTCTCGTCCAAGAACTCCGACATCACGACGAAGTTCTCGGTCGACCGCACGGGAGCCGGGTACTCGTGGACGCTCATCGGCCGTCAGGTCGGTTCGGACAACTACTCGGCTCGCGTGCGGTTCGAGGCGGGCAACACGATGCGGGTCTACATCCTCCGCGGAGAGACCGCGATCGGCAGCTCCTACGTGCTGCCCGGCACCTACACGGCCGGCACGGAGCTCTCTGTCCGACTCCAGGTGACCGGCACCTCGCCGACCACCGTGCGGACCAAGGTCTGGCGCTCGGCGGATGCCGAGCCCACGTCGTGGCAGCTTTCGGGCACCGATACCGCGGCCGCGATGCAGGCCGCCGGCTCCGTCGGACTCCTGACCTACCTGGGCGGAACCTCGGCCACGCCGAACGCCACCATGAGTCTGAAGTCCTTCGCCGTGGTAGACCCGACCGCTCCGACCGCTCCCAACCAGCTCCCGACTGCGGCGTTCACGCCGACCGCGGCGGGTCTCAAGGTGACGGTCGACGGATCGGCGTCGACCGACTCGGACGGCACGATCCAGTCGTACGCATGGACCTTCGGCGACGGGGGTACGGCCACCGGCGCGACGGCCTCGCACACGTACACGACGGCGGGCACCTACTCGGTCACCCTGACCGTGACGGACGACCGCGGCGCTGTCGCCACCAAGACGACTGCCGTGACCGTCGCTCCGGCGCCGAACCAGGCACCGGTCGCTGCGTTCACGCCGACGGCCACCGGCCTCGGGGTCGCCGTGGACGGGTCGGCCTCGTCCGACCCCGACGGCACGATCCAGTCGTACGCGTGGACCTTCGGCGACGGGGGGACGGCCACCGGTGCGACGGCCTCGCACACGTACGCGTCGGCGGGCACCTACTCGGTCACCCTCACAGTGACCGACGACAAGGGCGCCACCAACGCGATCGTCAAGCAGGTCGCGGTCACGGCACCTCCGGCGAACGCCCCACTGGTCACCGACACGTTCACCCGCACGGTTCCCTCCGGCGGGTGGGGCTCCGCCGACCTCGGCGGAGCCTGGACGCTCCAGGGTGGATCAGCATCCTATTCCGTCTCAGGGACAGCGGGTCTCGTCTCGATGGCCCCGTCGCAGACGCGCACGGCGCGGCTCGGGCTGTCGGGAACGGATGCAGTGATCCGCGTCTCGATCGCGGCCGATCAGGTCGCCACCGGCGGTGCGGCGACGGGCACCGTGATCGGCCGCCAGGTCGGCGCATCGAACTACTCCGCTCGAGTCCGATTCGAGGTCGGCGGCGGCGTGCGGCTCTACCTGCTGCGTGACGAGACCGCCCTTGGCTCGTACCTGATGCCGGGCGTGACCTACACGCCGGGAACCGTGCTGAACGTGGCTCTCTCGGTCACAGGCACGAACCCGACGACGCTGTCCGCCAAGGTCTGGAAGGCGACGGATGTCGAGCCCGCCGCCTGGCAGGTCACGGCGACCGACACCACCGCCGCCATGCAGGCCGCAGGCACGGTGGGTCTCATGAACACGGTCTCCGGAGCATCCACGCTCCCGTCCACCGTCTTCACGTGGGACGACCTCAGCATCACCAAGCAGTAGCCGTCGACGGCTGAAGGCCCCGCGAGAGATCGCGGGGCCTTCGGCGTACTCGGGAGCGGTCGACGAGGGATGCCTGACCCCCTGCAGCGGAGCTGCGCTCGGCCAGCGCGGTCGGCGGCTGGCGGCTCAGCGCTGGAAGCTGACGAAGTCGGTGCGGGCGGGTGCCTCAGCGGTCCGATCCGGGCGCGGCACCATGACGAGTGCCACACCCAGGATGAGGGTCGCGATCGACGTGGAGAAGAAGGGAGCGAAGAGCGAGTCCCAGAAGACCTGGATGGTGAGGAAGATGGTGAGTCCGCTCGCTCGTCGCTGCGCGACCTGGCCGGCGGTGCCGAGTGCGACGATGACGAGGAGCACCACGAGCAGCGCGGCCCCGAACAATCCGAACCGGATCCAGAGGTCGCCGAGCATCGAGTGCACCTCGTAGCCGTTTCCGAACATGTACCGCTCGACGTAGCCGTTGTTCGGATCGTAGTTGAGCCTCGCCATGCCGGTCTTCGCGATCGTGAGGTCGATGCCGTTCGCGATCGTCCCCGACCCCAGTCCGAAGGGATTCGCCGCGATGAGCTCGGTCGAAGCCCCCAGTTCCGGCCGACCCCCGAGGATGAGCGACCCGGATTGCGCGATCTGGGCCTCCGAGCGAACCGCGGCGGCGCGCCCGAACCACCCCTCGAGGATGAAGGCCTGCAGTGCCGAGTACCCGATGACGGCGACGAAACCGAAGACGGCCAGAGTGCGCACCGTGGACGAGCTCTTCGACAGTCGTGCGCCCACGGCCTGCCAGACGACGAGTGCCGCCGCGACCAGGAGCATGGATCCGGCCGAACGGGAGTCGTTCAGCGCGGAGACGACGCCGAGCAGGAGCAGCGCGAGGACCTCGAGCCAGAGCTTGCGGCTCAGCATGCAGAGGGCGAGGACGATGACGGTCGCCGGAACGGACAGGTCGAACTTCCAGATGTTGTCGCTGTCGACGCCGTGCAGCACGACCGAGGCCGAGAGTCCCACCCCGTATGCCAACGCGGTCGGAGCGGTCCCCAGGATCGTGCGCGCCCACACCACGACGCCGATCCCGCAGAGGAGTCCGACGAGCGCGAACGTGTTCTGCTGCATCATCGAATCGTTCGTCGGGTGATCGGCGGCGAAGAAGTCTGTGAGGACGAGCCCGCTGATGATCGCGAGACCCCCGACCACGACCGTCGCCCGCCCCCCGCGCATCCGCCAGATCGCAACGATCCAGACGGGCAGCAGAAGCAGGCTCAGGACGATCCCCGCGGTGACGCCCTGCACGAGCGTCACTCGCGCGGCGATGATGATGCAGGCCAGGGCGGCGAGGATCTTCACTCCGGAGCCTCCTCCTGCGACGAAGGTCCGCCCAGGAGTCGTTCGCGGTGCCGCGAGATGTAGACGGCGAAGGGTATGACCTGGAACACGAGGACGGAGAAGGCATTCGCGAGCACGGGCCCGGCTGCGCCCAGCGGCGGCGTCACGATCAGAGCGAGCGCGATGGTCGACACCGTCATCAGCGCCACGGGGATCATCTGGAACCGGATCCCGGCCTCGTCCATCAGGAACATGCCCAGCGGATACAGGGCGGCCTGGCACACCACCATCGCCCCGAAGGCGAGGACGGTCGTGCCGGCGACGTCGAGCGTTCCGTCGGTGATGAACGCGAACAGCCAGGGCGACACGGCCCAGACGATCGCGCAGACCACCGCTGCCCCGCCGGCGAACATCGCCGCGACGAGGTACGGCCCGCGGGTGAGGGTGCCGCGCGCGCGAGCGCGGGTGAACAAGGGCCACAGCGCCAGGCCGCCCGCTGCCACGACGCCGTTGATGGCGAAGAACACCTGGCCCACCGCTCCGTACTCGGCGACCTCATGGGTGCTGCCCGACTGCGCCAGGACATATCGGAGCAGGGCGACCGACAGCGGTGCGGAGACGAGCTGCACGAGCATGGGCCAACCCACGTGCATGACACGCACGCCGGGTACGCGCCGGACGCCCGGGACGTCTCGCAGCGCAGTGCCGAGAAGAGGTGCCAGTGCGGCCAGAGCGAACCCGAACCCGGCGGCAGCGACTACGAATCCGGACACCATCGACGACAGCGCGAGGAACGTGCCGGCGGACGGCGGCGCGAACGACACGAGGAGCCAGACCAGCAGCAGGTTGAGCGGACCCTGTGCGGCCTGGATCAGGATGATCAGGTGGTTCTTGTGCAGGCCGAGGAGCACGCGCTGCCAGATCCCCAACGGGATCCCGAGGCAGAAGATCATCAGGGACACGAAAGCGGCGAGATCGGCGCCGGGGATGCTGCCCGCCTCACCCAGGATCGCGCCCCATGCGCCGGTGAGGTAGAGGACCGCGTTGACCACCATGCCGGCACCGGCGAAGGCGACCATGATCCGCCCTACGGTGGTGAGCTGCGCGCGGATCCGACGGTCGGATCGGGGGTTGTCGCTGACCGCGATGCTGTTGACGAGAACGGCTCCCGAGCCGAGATCGGAGAAGGAGATCAAGCCGGGAAGGGAGGCCACCAGCGTATACAGCGCGTAGTACTCGACGCCGGATCCGCCCAGGATCAGGCGCACCGTGAGGACGCCGCAGACCAGCGAGATGGCCATCGACACGGCCCTCGCCCCCAGTGCGAGGAAGACGCTCATGCGTCGACGGCGCCGCCGCCGATCTCCTTCGCGGTCCGAGCCGCCTTGCGCGAAACGGGGCGCCCCAGGAAGCGCTTCGGGGCATCGGGAGCGTAGTAGGGACTGCTCTCGTTGCGCTTGACGGCGTTGAGGACGATGCCCACGACATCCTTCTTCGTCGACTTCAGCGTGCTGAGCACCGCACTGATCTGCTTGCGACGCGTTCGTCCCGATCGCGCGACCACGAGCACGCCGTCCGACAGATCGGCCAGCCAGAGAGCGTCCGACACGACGAGAGCCGGTGCGCTGTCGACGATGACGTATTCATAGCGCTCGCGGGCCTCGGCCACGAGTTCGCGCAGCCGGTGCGACGTGATGAGCTGTCCGGGATTCGGAGCAGCAGCCCCACCGGCGATGATGTCGATGTTCACCGCCTCGGAGTGCTGCACCGCCTCATCGAACGTCGCGTCGCCCACGAGGATCGATGTGACGCCGACCGACCCCTCCAGCTGGAGAGCGGTCGCGACCGAGGACCGCCGCAGGTCGGCGTCGATGAGCAGGACATCGTGATTCGACTCCGCGAGCGCGGCGGCCAGGCCGATGCTCACCGACGATTTGCCCTCGTGCGGTGCTGACGACGTCATCATCACGACCTGCAGGTCGCGGTCGACCGCGACGTACTTGAGATTCGCAGCGAGAGCGCGGAACGACTCGGCTGATCTGCTGTCGCGACTGCGCAGCATGGTGGAGAGGATCGTGTAGGTGCGGCGCCACGCGACGATCTCGCCGATGACCGGAGCGTCGGTTATGGATGCGATGTCGGAACGCTCGCTGATGCGCGTGCCGAGCACGCGTCGGAACAGCGCATACGCGACACTCAGGCCGAAGCCGATCGCGGCGCCGATGAGGGCGAAGAGCCTCGTGTTCGGGCCGATCGGGGCCTGCGGCTCGCGAGCGGGGGCGATGGTCTCGAGGCGCACAGCGGGAGCGCCTTCGGCGTCGCTCGGCGACACATCGGCCACGGCCGAGATGAGCGAGTCCGTGATCGCGGCTGCCGTCTCCTGGGCGCGCACGCGATCGTTGTCGGTCACCGAGATCTCGATCACGACGGTGTTCAGAGTGTTCACCACCGACACCCGCTTGGCCAGCTGCGTCGCGGTCTCGTCGAGATCGAGGTCCTCGATGACGGGGGAGAGCACCAGAGGCGACGAGGCGAGCACAGCGTACGTCTGCACGAGGCTCTGGACGTAACTGGACCCCTGGACGAGTTCGTTCGTGCTGTCGCCGCGCTGAGGGATCACCATCACCGCGGCGGTCGAGCTGTACTCGGCCGGCAGCGTGCGCGCGTAACCGAAGGCCGCCCCGGCGCCGATGATGGTCAGCGCGACGATGACGATCCACTGCCGACGCAGCGCGTCGATGTAGTCCTGCAGTGTCATGTTCTCTCTTTCCCCCTGCCGGGCCGGACCCCTCTCGCGATGAAGCCCGGTCCAGCCCTATTCTCCCCTGTTCGGGGGCGGGAAATCCTCCCGCGCCCCGGAATCATCTGATCCGGCCACACGCCGGATCGTCGCCGCCACTCGCCGGTGGTAGCCCTCCGTCGAGTGCCGGTCCGACGCAGTGGCTGCCGCGCCCGGCGCCTCTGTCACGATGCTCGACCAGCCCTCGACGATCGTCTCCACCGCATCGGCGATCGATGCCGCGTCGCCCGGGGCGGCGATCCGCGCCGTCGGATACCCGTCGACGGCTTCTCGCAGTCCGGCGAGATCGCTCACGACGACGGGTCGGCCGGCGAGAACCGCTTCGACGGCGGTGTTCCCGAACGACTCGTCGGTGCGGGAGGGCACGATCATGAGGTCGCACCGGGCGAGGTGCGGCCATACGTCGGCGTCGTATCCGTGCAGTGCGACCGAGTCCGCGAGACCGCGCGCATCGATCTGCTCGGCGAGCTCGGCCGAGTACCACTCGTACCCGCGGAAGACGTCGCCGACGATGTCGAGGCGGGCGTCGTGACCCCGCTCGCGGAGCGCGGCAACTGCTCCCACCACGGCGTCGGGAGCCTTGCGCGGCGAGAGGCGCCCCACGTAACCGATCCTGATGTCATCCAGTCGATCTCGGAGCGGCGCGGGCGCAGCCGGCCCCCCGATCGGGTTGAGGATGACGGTGATTCGCCGACGGAGGGCCGGCAGAGAGCGCCTCAGCAGTTCAGCGGTGAAGCGACTGTTCGCGATCACCGCATGGGCCCACAGCTGGGGGAGGTACAGTGCCGCTCGCACCGCCCACGGCGCGTCCGACTCGGCCTCGTGCACGTGGGTCACGGTCGGCACCCCGCGCAGGCGCAGGAGGAGCGGCCACTGGGGGAGGATCACCGTGCTCACATACGCGGCATCCGGGCGGTGGAGCCGTATCAGGCGCCAGGACTCGATGAGGCCGAGAGCGGCCGAGGAGATGAGCGACGGCCAGTGGCGGGGTCGCAGCAGGTGCTTGCGCAGCACGAACATGCGACTGACGGCGACGTTCACCCCGCGATCTTCCAGCTCGGTGACCAATGGGCCGGATTCGGGGAGCACCGCGACGACATCGTGACCGGCGGCGACCAGACCGGCGGCGGACTCGAGGGTGACGCGATCGGCTCCGTACAGTTCAGCGCCGGGATGCACGACGAGCACACGCATGCGGATTTCCCCTCTCGCGTCCATCCGATCCGCGGGAGCCCGCTCCATCGGTGTGTGAGATCATTCTTACCGTGTCGGTGCGGCGCTGGGTGAGCCGCCGGGATTCGGGGAGCCGACGGAGACTGCTGGGGATGGGATTCGAGATGAGCGAGAGCGTCCTGTTCGTCTGCGCGCAGAACGTGTGCCGTTCGCCGCTGATGGCTGCGGCCTTCCAGGAGGCGCTCCGCGCCGAGGGCGAGTTGGGGCTCGGGCCTTCCGAATGGGAGGTGGAGTCGGTCGGCACCGTGGCGTCCGAGGGGCATCGCGCATGTCGCATCGCCTCGGGGCTCGAGCCGGCCGCGGCGACCCACCACTCGGTGCGGCTCGAGGCCGATGATCTCGACGTCGCCGATATCGTGATCGTCGCATCGCTGGACGAGCGCTCAATCGTCGCCCGGATGCGTCCGCAAGCGCGTTCGCGAACGTTCACTCTGCGCGAGGCGGTTCTGCTGGGAGAGCAGCCCATCGACGCGGGTTCGATCACGGAATACGCGGCAGCGCTCCATTCGAGGCGAGGCACACTCGATCTCCCGAAACCGTCGTCGCTGCCGTGGCGGCGCGGACCCGAGCCGCTCGACGTCGTCGACGTGCACCAGATGGGGCCGCGCGCCCACCGGAAGGGACTCGAGAGGGCGGCGATCGACGCCCGGCTCCTCGCCTCTCGGCTGCGTCGCGATCTCGCGGCGCGCACCTGACCCGTCCGCGAGACGGTCACCACTCCTCTGCGCGCCGGCGCGCCCTCCGCGCGGTCGAGTGGACGCTGTCGCCCGCGGCGAGGCGTCGAGCGAGATCCTCGTACGCGTCCGCCACGTCGTCCCAGCGGAACGCGCCGCGGGCTCGGTCGCGCACCCGTGAGCCGAGATCTCGCGTGCGGTCCGGGTCACCTTCGGCGGCGGCGACGTTCGCGGCCACATCGTCGGCGTCGGCGAAGAACCATCCGTCCCCGTCGAGCACCTCGCGGTTGAAGGGCACATCGAAGGCGATCACCGCGGTGCCGGCGCCCATCGCGCGCAGCAGCGAGGGGTTGGTCCCTCCGACGGAGTGGCCGTGCACGTACGTGAGGGCGTTCGCGTACAGGGCGTCGAGAAGCTCCTGGTCGTAGACGCCGCCGATGAGTCGGATGCGGTCGTCGCCGTCGGCCAGTCGCTGGATCTCCTGCGTGTACTCCGCGCTGTACGGCGCCGAACCGACCACGACGAGGGGCAGCGTCGCATCGCTGTCGCGGTACCCCTGCACGATCTCGCGCACGTGGTTCTCCGGCTCGAAGCGTGCGACGACGAGGTGGTAGCCATCGGGTTTCAGGTCGAGCTCGCCCACACCTCGGGCGGGCGGCTCATCGAGGATGGGCGCACCGTATCGGATGAGCTCCGTCGGCACACCGAACTGATGCGCGTAGTAGTCGGCGATGCCCGGAGCATCGGCGATCAACGCATCTGCCGTGCGCACGCCGAACTGCTCGGCCCACCGGTAGTACGCCTTGCCGCGAGGGCCCCACTTGGAACGACGCCACTCGAGGCCGTCCATGTGCAGGGCGACGCGAGCGCGCCGCAGCCGGAGAAGCGGCAGGAAGGGCGAGTTGGCGGCGTTGAACACGAACGTCGCGTCCGGGCGTCGATGCAGCATCAGGTGCAGCGTCGACAGACCGGTGTGGCTGAGCGTCTCGACCTGCTTCACGGGCACCGCGGGCAGGTGCACGACGCGCATGCCGAGGTACTCCTTCTCGCGTCGCTCCGATCCGCGCGTGTACACGACCACATCATGGCCGCGCTCAGCGAGACGGCGACCGACTTCCTCGATCGCCGTCTCGAATCCTCCGTATGCTGCGGGCACCCCCCGCGTCCCCACCATCGCGATGGTGAGGGCGTTCCCCTTGCTCATGGATTCAGTATGCCCCGGCGGGCTGCACCATGACCTTGGCGGTGCGCCACATGATCTGCAGGTCGTTCATGACCGACCAGTTCTCGACGTACCGCAGGTCGAGGCGCACGCTCTCGTCCCACGACAGGTCGCTGCGTCCGGAGACCTGCCACAGGCCCGTGATGCCGGGCTTGATGTACAGGCGGCGGTAGACCGTTCCGTCGTACGCCGTGACCTCGGAGGGAAGCGGGGGACGCGGACCGACGACGCTCATGTCGCCGACCAGCACGTTCCAGAACTGCGGCAGCTCGTCGAGCGAGAGCTTGCGCAGGACGCGGCCGACGCGCGTCACGCGAGGGTCGGCCTTCATCTTGAACAGCAGGCCGGCACCCTCGTTCTGCTCCTTGAGTGCGGCGAGCTGCTGCTCGGCATCCGTCTTCATGGAGCGGAACTTGACGATCCTGAAGGTTCGTCCGTCTCGTCCGACTCGCTCCTGGAAGAAGAACAGCGGACCGGGCGAGTCGAGCTTCACCAGCAGGGCGAGGAGGGGCGTGATCACTGCGATCGGGATCAGTGCGACGGTCGCGACGGCGATGTCGAGCGCGCGCTTGAGCAGGTGCTGCCCGCCCTCGTACGAGGGGATCTGCACCTGGATGAGGGGTAGCCCCTCGACCGGAGCGAACGAGATGCGTGGTCCGGCGACATCTGTCAGGCGGCTCGACAGCACCAGCTCGGCGGCGGTGCCCTCGAGCTGCCAGCTGAGCTTCTTCACGAAGTCCGGCTCGCCGTCGGGTCGACTCGCCACGATGATCGTGTCTGCGCCCAGTTCGGCCGCCACTGTCGACACCGTGTTCACGTTGCCGATGACCGGGAAGCGCGTGCCGCCGACCTCGACGTCCCGAGCATTGCCGTCGAGCAACGTGGCGCCGACGACCTGATAGCCCGATGCGCCGATCGGGTGGAGCGTGCGGACGACGTATTCCACGTCGTCGCGATTGCCGACGACGAGCGTGCGCGAGGCGAACCGCCCCTGCGCACGCTGCGCCGTCAGCCAGTGCCGCCACGTCCATCGGGTGACGAGCAGCGTGAGCACGCCGAACGGGAGGCCGACGAGCAGCACGAGCTGCATCGACTCCCAGCCGAGCACGACAGCGACCATGGCGATGATCCCGAACGCCAGTCCGCTGGCGTGCGCGACGCCGCGATACTCGGTCGCGCTGGCGCGGAACAGCGCTGCATCACGCGTATGCAGAGCGCTGAGCATCAGATACCAGAGCGAACCCAGCAGGATGCCGTTGCGCAGGGCCTCTTCCCCCGCGACACCGGTCATCAGCTGGATCGCTGCGGTGAGCGCGACCGCGGAAAGGATGACCCCGGCATCCGAGATCCGCAGTCGCATCCGATAACGCCGCTCCCACTGGCGGCGTCGCTCCAGCGTTGCGGACACGCGCGGTGTGACCACCGTGTGCGTGACCGGCTTGATGGCCCGTGGGGCCGCGACCGGGGCGAAGACCGAACCCGCGCGAGTGATGCTCAGAGCATCCTCGACGGAAGTCATGCCGAGGCCTCGTGAGCCGTGTATGTGCGCAGAAATCCCCAGTGCGACATGTTTTTCCCCAGTGTTCCCCAGACCAGGGACCCCACGTCCCCAGCATCGTCTGCATACCCGACCCCTCGGGTCCTGCCGCGAACCGTGATCCCACATCACGGAAGTGCTCGCACCGTCCCACACGGTGCATGCGTACAGCAGGAGCTGCAGACTTCGATCACTCTAGCGGATCGGTCGCCCTCAGCGGAAGATATTTCCGCCGATTGGATGAACGAGTTTTCAGTCCTCTCGTGGCGCCGACGCGGGCGGGGATATCCTGACCGGCGTGACGACCGCCTCCACGCACCGCTTCCTCCTGAATCCGATGCAGCCGCGCGACCCCGCACAGCCGCACCGGGCGGCGAGCAGCCTCGAGCTCTTCTTCGATCTCGTCTTCGTCGTGGCGGTGAGCATCACATCGGCGCAACTGCATCACGCCCTCAGTCACGGCGACTTCGTGCACGGCATCACGTCATACGCGATGCTCTTCTTCGCTATCTGGTGGGCGTGGATGAACTTCACCTGGTTCGCCACCTCGTTCGACACCGACGACTGGCTGTACCGGGTGACGACGATCGTGCAGATGGGTGGGGTGCTGGTGCTCGCGGCCGGCGTGCCAGCCGCGTTCGAGCACGGCGACTTCACCGTCCCCGTGATCGGGTACGTCGTGATGCGCGTCGCGATGATCGCCCAGTGGCTCCGCGCCTCCCGAAGAGCCGGCGATCTGCGCGGGGCCACCCGTCGCTATGCGGTCGGCATCGCCGCGGTGCAGGTGCTCTGGGTGCTGTTCCTGCTCATCCCGTCCGGCACGCTGCAGCTGATCGCGTTCGTCGTGTTCGCGCTGCTCGAGGTCAGCATCCCGGTCTTCGCCGAGTATCGACGGCAGACGCCGTGGCATCCGCACCACATCACCGAGCGCTACGGCCTCTTCACGCTGATAGTGCTCGGTGAGAGCCTGCTGGCCTCCGCGAACGCGATCATCGATGCGAGCCGTGAGCTGGAGTCCTTCGTCCCGCTCATCTCGATCTCGGTGCTCACGCTCGTCGTGACGGCGTCGCTGTGGTGGATCTACTTCTGGCCGCCGCACCACCGGGCCATCACCACGTTCGGCCGATCGCTGCGCTTCGGCTACACGCACTACTTCGTCTTCGCGGCGGCCGCCGCCTTCTCGGCGGGCATCGAGGTCGAGCTCGACGTGCTGACGGGCGAGAGCCATCTGTCGATCGTCGAGGCGTCGCTGACGGTCACGATCCCGATCGCGCTCTTCCTGCTCGCGATCTGGTGGGTCGCGATCCGCGACAACGCCGACCGCGTCGTGAACACGGTCGTCCCGCTCGGCGCGGTGCTGGTGCTGCTGGACCCGGTGCTGCCGATCCCCGTCGCGATCACCGCGGCGGTCATGGCCTCGATCGTCGTGGTCCTCGTCCTCCGTCCGCCGGCCGCGCACCATGGCGGACCGCATGCTTCATAGCTTCTGGATAGGCCGACCATAGCCTCCTGACCGGATCCTCCGTGAGCATGGGGTCGACGACGACCCGCCCCGCGAGAGGACCCCGATCATGAGCCGCATCCCCGAGCCCGTCCAGACACCTGATGGTCCCGTCTACCAGGGCCGGCTGCTCGACCGGGCCGACGAGGAGGTCGTCGACCAGGGCGTGGCGTTCGACCTGCGCACGCTCGTCAGCCGTCGTGGTCTCCTCGGACTCGCCGGGCTCGGTGTGGGCGCCGTGGTCCTGGCGGCGTGCGCACCGACCGAAGCGGGGACATCGGCCACGACCGGGTCGGAGGCGACAGGGTCGACCGCCGAAGGAGAGATCCCCGATGAGACGGCCGGCCCGTATCCGGGAGACGGCTCGAACGGACCGGATGTGCTCGAGGAGTCGGGCATCGTCCGGCAGGACATCACGACCTCCATCGACGGCTCGGCGATCGCGGACGGCATCCCCCTGACGATCGCGTTTCGGATCCTCGACCGGGCGAACGGCGATGTCCCGTTCGCCGGCGTCGCGGTCTACGCGTGGCACTGCACGGCCCAGGGCGAGTACTCGATGTACTCGTCGGGCCTGGAGGACGTCGACTATCTGCGCGGGGTGCAGATGGCGGATGCCGAGGGCAACGTCTCCTTCACCTCGATCTTCCCCGGTTGCTACTCGGGTCGCTGGCCGCACATCCACTTCGAGGTGTATCCCGACGTCGACTCCATCACCGACTCCGCGAACGCCATCGCGACCTCCCAGATGGCCCTGCCGGGGGAGACCTGCGCCACGGTCTACGCGGACGCACGGTACGGCGGCTCCGCGCAGAACCTGGCGCAGACGACCCTTGCGAGCGACAACGTGTTCGGCGACGATTCCGCCGTGCTGCAGCTCGCGACGATCACCGGAGACGCGGATGCCGGGTACACCGCCACCCTCGTCGTCTCGGTCGACACGACGACCGCGCCGAGCGCCGGAGCGGCGGCGTCCGGCGGGCCCGGCGGCGGCGCCGGAGGACCGAGCGGCGGAGGCGAGCCCCCGGCGCGGTGATCAGATCTGCTAGACTCGGGACGCACCGTGTGACATGGCCGCCCTCTCGGCCGCCGCGGAGCCACTGATCAGGGCCATCACGGACCACGCACATCGACGCGCGCGGAAGCCGCCCTCGATCTCACGATCTGCGGAGCGCTGACGCGTGCCCGCCCCACAGCAATGAGTATCACCATGAGCACGACCACCATCTCCTCCTCCGATCCACTGACCTGGAAACAGGCCGACACCGATGTGCACGTCGCCACCCGTGACGGCGAGTTCGCCGGCTTCGTCGAGTTCGACGGCTCGGCGCACGTCACCCACGATCACCGCGGCACCGAGCTCGGCTCGTTCGACTCGCTCGACTCCGCTCGGCATGCTCTCGAGCGCGCCGACGTGCCCCAGCGGCGTCCGTCGACCTTCCCTTTCGCCCTGCCCCGAGCGCTGCGCCGGAGGCCGCGCCGCGCCCGGGCGTGACCTCTGTCTGACCGTGCGCTGACAGTCGTTCTGGCAGTGCCCTGGGAAAGCGAGTCGTATGCCGAGCGCCGTATGCGGGCCGGGTTAGCCTGAGGGCAGCGATCGGCATCCGCCCTTGGCTTCCACAGCTCAAGGGCTCCCGATCGTCAGGAGACAGCATCTCCCTCGCACAGGTCGACACGACCAGCACCCTCGGACCGATCCGCCAGACCTACTCCGGAAACGCCGAGTTCCCGCCCATGGCGCAGGCCTACAAGCAGGTGTCGCAGGTCATCAAGGAGACCGGGCTGCTGCAGCGCACGCCGTGGTTCTACGGCTTCGTCGCCGCGGGCGTCGCGGTGGCCCTGGGCGGCGCGATCACCGGGTTCATCCTCCTCGGCGACAGCTGGTTTCAGCTGCTCATCGCGGCGGCGCTCGGCATCATCCTCACGCAGGTCGCCTTCCTCGCGCACGAGGCCGCGCACCGGCAGATCCTCTCCTCCGGGCCGGCGAACTTCCGCCTCGCCCGCATCCTCGCGGCGGGCATCGTCGGCATCAGCTACGCGTGGTGGGACTCGAAGCACACCCGTCACCACGGCAATCCGAACCAGGTGGGCAAGGACCCCGACATCGAGGTCGACACGATCTCGTTCCTCGAGACGGATGCCGCGCAGTCGCGAGGACTCGTGCGCCTGATCACCCGCAAACAGGGGTGGCTCTTCTTCCCCCTGCTCACCCTCGAAGGGCTGAACCTGCACTACCTCGGCCTCAAGCACCTCGCCACCGGCCGCAAGGTCAAGGGGCGCTGGACCGAGATCGCACTCATCGCGACGCGCTTCGCCGCGGTGCTCGTGCCCGTGTTCCTGCTGCTGCCGCTGGGCATGGCGTTCGCGTTCATGGGCGTGCAGCTGGCGGTGTTCGGCGTCTACATGGGCGCGTCCTTCGCGCCCAACCACAAGGGCATGCCGATCATCGACCCGAACGCTCGCCTCGACTTCTTCTCGAAGCAGGTGCGCACGTCTCGCAACATCCGCGGCGGGCGCTGGGTGACCTGGCTCATGGGCGGTCTCAACCACCAGGTCGAGCACCACCTCTTCCCGAGCATGCCGCGGCCGCACCTGTCGAAGGCGCGAGAGATCGTGCGCGACTACTGCGCGGCGAACGGCGTCGACTACACCGAGACCAGCCTCGGGCGCTCGTATGCGATCGTCGTCGACTACCTGAACCGTGTCGGCCTCGCCGCCCGCGATCCCTTCGACTGCCCCGCGGCCGCGCAGTTCGGTCGCGCGTAGCGGAGGCGGTTCGCGAGCGTCATCCGTTCCGACGGATCCAGCGGAAGGTCGCCCTGCTCAGCACGAGGCCGACCGCCAGCCATATCGCCAGGGCGAGAGCGATCGCGCCGAGCTGCCAGTCGCCCGCAGGCTCCGCCGACGCGAACGAGTCCGGCAGGATCGCCGCGCGCATCCCCTGGGCGATCCACTTCAGCGGGAATGCGGCGGCGACGTTCTGCAGCCACTCCGGCAGCGTCGAGAAGGCTATGTACACCCCCGAGACGAACTGCAGCAGCAGCACGACCGGGATGACGACGGCCGATGCCGTCTTGCCGGAGCGGGGGACCGCCGACAGCGCGATGCCGAGCAGCGCGCAGGTGAGCAGGCCGAAGACGAACACCCAGGCGAAGCGCCCCCAGGACTCGGCATCCGAGGGCAGATCGACGTCGTAGAGCACGACCGCGACGATCATCAGCAGGCCGATCTGGAGGACCGCGGTGACGAAGACCTCGCCGAGCTTGCCAATGAAGTACGTCACCGGGGAGATCGGCGTGCTGCCGAGCCGCTTCAGTGTCCCGTCGCTCTTCTCGACCGCGATCTCGATGGACAGCCCCTGCACCCCGGAGAGCAGGATGCCGCCCGCGACGAGCCCAGGAAGATAGTAGGTCGCCATGCTCACCGTGTCGGCGCCCTGGCCGATGTCACCGGTGAAGACCGTCGCGAAGATGAGGTACATCACGGTCGGGAAGAGGAAGGTGAAGAACACCTGGTCTCCGGCGCGGAAGTACTGACGCAGCTCGAATCCGATGCGGCGGATGCCGAGTCGCACCGTCCGAGTCACCCCGAATCGCGCGGTGGGCGTGGTCATGACTGCTCCTTCGCGTCGAGCAGTGCCCGTTTGTCGACGGCGCCGTGCTCGAGGATGAGGTCGAGGTAGACGTCCTCGAGCGTCGGTCGCACCACCTCGAGGTCACGCGGCTCGCCGCCGTCGCGCATCAGGTCGGCGACGAGCGCGCCGGGGGAGTGCGTGCGCTCCTCGCGACGGATGCCGTCGTCATCGATCCAGCGGACGGCGGGGATGCGCGCCTCCGCTCCGCCGATCTCGTCGATGGCCCCGATGTCGGCGATGCGGCCGTTCGCGATGACGGCGGCGCGGTCGCCGAGTTGCGCGGCCTCGTCGAGGTAGTGGGTGGTGAGCAGGATGCTGGTGCCCTCCGCCTTGAGCGAGCGGATGAGCTCCCAGAACTGTCGTCGAGCCTCCGGATCGAACCCCGTCGTCGGCTCGTCGAGGAAGAGCAGCTCCGGGCGCCCGATGATCCCCAGGGCCACGTCGAGGCGCCGCCGCTGGCCGCCCGATAGCCGACCCGCTCTCGTGCGCTGCTTCTGTTCGAGGCCGACGGCTGCGATCACCTCGTCCACCGATCGCGGATCGGGGTAGTACCCGGCGAACTCGGTCAGGAGTTCGCGCACCGTGAAGTTGCCGGCCTCACCGGATGACTGCAACACGATGCCGAGGCGGGCCTTCCAGCTCAGGCCGCCGCGCTGCGGATCGACGCCGAGAACCCGCACCTCCCCGAAGGTCCGGTGTCGGTACCCCTCGAGGATCTCGATCGTCGTCGACTTGCCCGCGCCGTTCGGCCCGAGGAGCGCGAATGTCTCCCCGCGGTGGATGTCGAAGCTGATCCCGTCGACCGCCGTGAACGCGCCGTACGCCTTGCGGAGGTCGCGGACCTCGATCACGCTGTCTTTCATCCGTCCAGACTGCCGGTACGGACGGCTCCGCGATAGGGCCCGGTGCGGCCGGATGCTCAGCGCGAGGCGTTCTCGTCGGCCTCGACGACCTCGATCGTGATCTTGCCGTCGATCGTCGCGTCGTCCTCGTCGAGGATCTCGTCGTCCAGCGCCTCATCGCCGCGGAACTCCTCGACGGGCTCCGGCACGTCGGCGACCAGCTCCGCCGCGACGACGTCGTCGGCGTCGTCATCGGCTTCGTCATCTGCGAGCGTCGCACCGCCGAGGGGCGCCGCCGGGGCGGACTGCTCGTCGCTGAAGATGCCGTCGGGGCGGATGAGTTCGCGCACCTCGGCCATGAAGCTGGCGAGCTGCTGCTGCTGCCACCGCAGCTGGCGGGCGTGGTCCTCGGCGTCGCGCAGCACCGTCGACGTGTGCTGGGTGACCGAGTCGACGATCTTCTGCGACTTGGCGCGAGCGCGGTCCAGGGTGTCGCGGGCACGCACCTGGGCGTCGGCCTCGATCGTCTGGGCCTGCGAGCGCATGAGCCGCTCATAATCGTCGGCCTTGGCCGAGATGCGCTGTGCGTGCTCGAGCGACGCGGTGACCTGCTCGTTGGCGTCGGTCGTGATGCGCTCGGCGTGCGAGACCGCCTGGTTGTGCAGCACCAGGAACTCCTGCTGCGCATCGTCCTGGCGGCGGGTGAGGGTCTCTTCGAACTCGAGAACGCGGGCGTTCATCTCGCGCACCTCGCGCTCGGCGTCCGCGCGCAGTTGCGTGGTCTCCCTCGTCACGAGCGAGCGCAGGGCAGCCGCGCCCTTCTCGGCCTCGGTGCGGATGGCCGTGGCCTCCTGCGATGCCTGGTGCACCTTCTCCGCCGCGTGCGCGGCCTCGCGCTCCAGCGTCGCCTGGTGGGCCGTGTACTCGGTGTCGATCTTCAGGCGCACCTGATCGGCGTCGTGCTGCGCCTGCGCGATGATGCGCGCGACGTCGGCGTCCGCCTCGGCGCGCTGCTGCGTGACCTCTTCGCGGGCCGCGGCCATGAGGCGATCGGCCTGCACGGCGGCGTTCTGGATCAGCACGTTGGCCTGCTCCTCGGCGACGCGGAGGATCGCCTCGAACTGCTCGCGCGACGGGGCTTCGACGCCCTCCGGGCGGGGCGCGTCGACGAGCTCGTTCGTCAGGGTCGTGATCTGCTGCTCGGCGTCGGCGGCCTGGGCCTTCACGGCGGCGAGTTCGGCCTCGAGGGCCTCACGGGCCTCGCGCTCCTCGTCCTTCACCGCTTCGACGGCGTCCTCGTGGCGCGCCTCGGCGTCGGCGAGGTCGGCCTTGGCCTGCTGCAGCTGGTTGCGCAGCGCGCTGAGCGCAGCATCCACCTCCGCCTTGTCGTAGCCGCGGAACGAGGCGGTGAAGCCGCCGGTCTGCTCACGAGGTGCGTCTTCGATGAGCTTGTCGAAGAAGTCGGGAGTGCGGTCGTTCTGGGGAGAGTCAGTCATGGTCAGCCTTTCTGGCGCATGTCGCAGCGCGGAGGTCTGCGATGTGGCGAGCTGTCGGATGCCGAGGGCCGAACGGGCGCATCGACGACCTACCACAGCCTAGTTGCGTCGGCCGGATTCGTGCATCCGGTTTCGCGGGCGTCAACGACTCAATCGCCATCCCTGGTCGGGGGTCTCGCGGCGGTCGAACCGCGACGGAACCGGAGACGTCTCATGCTCGATCCCGAGCTCGGCTGCCGCGGCGACGACGCCGGTCCGCAGGTCCCTCCAGAAACCGGCGGTGTTGGGGCGGCCGAGGTATTCGCGGAACTCCTCGATCTGCAGCCGCACGCCGACGTCGGCTGGCACGAGACGCGCGATCGCGTCGTCGGTCTCGATGAAGCGGATGCCGTAGACGCCGTCGCCCAGGATCGTGAACTTGCGCGGATCCCGCCCTACGACGCCGTCGACGAGTCGCCGAGCGCCCTCGGGCCCCATGGCGAGGTCGACGGTCGTGCCCAGCTCGTCGAGGATGGCGAGGAGCTGATCCTCCTCGAAGCGCCGACCGGCTCGTCGACCGCGCGAGCTCGATGAGCGGCGGATCCAGCGTGGCAGCAGCATCGCGATCACGAAGATGACCGCCACCAGCGCGAAGAGGAGGAGCGGATTGTCCACGGTCACCAACCTACGGGCCTGCCGCGCAGCACGGGGCTGCCGTCGCAGCACGGGCCTGCCGTCGCTCGCCGGCAGGTCATCCGAGGAGCGCCATGACGAGCACCAGCACCGGAAGACACCCGAGCGTCGTGAGGAAGACGGTGTCGCGGGAGATGGTCTCGCCGACGTCGTAGCGCTGCGAGTAGTTGAAGACGTTCTGCGCGGTCGGCAGTGCGGCGAGGATCACGACGATCAGCACCTCGTGCGCCGAGAGTCCGAAGACGAACTGCGCCACGACCCAAGCGACCACCGGTATCACGAGGAGCTTCAGGGCGGACGCGAGGATCACGTCGCGTCGGTGACCACGCGCGCCGAGAACGCGCTGGCCGTGCAGGGAGATGCCGTAGCTGATGAGCAGCACCGGCACCGCCGCATCGGCGATCAGCTGGGCCGGCTGCATCACGATCGGCGGGAGAGCGACGTCGAACACGGACACGAGGGTGCCGAGGAGCGAACCGATGATGATCGGATTCGTCGCGGTGCGACGCAGCGTCTTCGCCACGGAGACCGAGTCGCTCGTCACCGCGTCGAGGATCGACAGGGAGACGGGCGTGAAGACCAGCAGCTGCATCAGGACCACCGGCGCGGGGTAGGCCGCACCGCCCAGCAGATACAGCGAGAGCGGGATGCCGATGTTGTTCGAGTTGACCTGTCCGGCGGCGAGAGCCCCGATCAGGGTCTCTCCGACCGGGCGCCGCCACCACAGCCGCGCGACGAGCGCATAGGCCGCGATCACGGCGACAGCAGCGATCGCGGAGACAGGGAGGAGCGACGAGAAGAGCATCGTCGCGTCGGCGTGCGCCAGCACCGTGAAGAGCAGGAAGGGAGAGAGGACGAAGAAGATCAGCCGGCCGAGCACGTGCCGGGCGTGCGGACCGAGCAGATCGACGCGTCCGACGACCCACCCGATCGCGATCGCGACGCCCACCACGGCGAATCCGGTGAGCGTATCGAGCATGCTTCGAGCGTAGCGATGGCCCGTCTCGCACGTCGCGCCTCTCGGGCACGCGTATCAGGGGCGGAGGCCTGCGTCAATGGTCGGGCCTGTATGAGCGGGGATCCGGCGGCATCCGTACGCTGGCATGACAACGAGCCGCATGCGTGCCGCTCCGCGTCGGTCGGCCCAGTCGGCGATCTCGGGTTTCTCTCGGTCTCGAGCGCACTGCGGGGGTGGGTGCGCTTGCGGACCTTCTCATCGGCTGCTCCGGTCCTCCGTAATCGGGTACGGGGGACCGGAACCCTCTCTCTGACGTCGGTCGAGCGAGATTCCTCGTCAGCCCGCGGCGGTTGCGGCGGCCCGCTCCTCCGGCGAGTTCGGGGTCCATCCGAACCATCCTCCGTCCCCTTCGATCACACTCCAGTCACCGCAGGCGAAGACGCTCTCGGCCTCGTACGGGTCGGGGGCGTCGTCGAGCACCCACGAGGGAGCGGAGTACCGATCGACCTCGCGGCAGTCATCGGAGAGCGGAGAGTCGCTCGTGAGCAGGATGACGGCGTCCGCAGCATCCTCCAGTGTCGACGTCCTCAGCGCGATGTCGGTCGCATCGGCGGGAATCCAGGAAGCGTCCACCTCGGCACTCCTGTCGAAGGCGTTCGCGTCGTCGAACGTCGAGGTGGAGTACTTGTGGACGAGGCTGTCGTACGCGGAGCATCCGCTGAGAGACAGCAGCCCTGCGACGATCAGGGCGGGGGCGGCGAGGGCCGTTCGTGCGTTCATGCATACAGCCTCGCTGCGAGCGCTGGGCCGCGTCATCGGGCGAGGGAGGTATCGGCATCCGCCTGGAGGATGACCGCCCGCGACACGACCTTCGGCGATCTCGTTCGGTGCTCGGAGGCGAGGGGTGACACGTCGCGGCGGGGGCGTCAACCCCCGTACCTCTCGTCGGGGCTGTGGGGATCATCGAGGGATGGATACCGCAGTCGTCGTCGGAGCCGGGCCGAACGGTCTCGCGGGGGCGGTGACGCTCGCGCGCGCCGGCCTGCGCGTGCGAGTGTACGAGCGCGCGGACCAGCCGGGCGGGGGAGCGGCGACTCGGCAGCTGACGCTCCCCGGCTTTCATCACGACGTGTGCTCCGCGGTTCACCCGATGGCATTCGAGTCGCGGTTCTTCCGAGAGTTCGGGTTACGCGACCGGATCCGGTTCGTCACGCCCGAGGTCTCCTTCGCGCAGCCACTCGACGGTGGGCGCGCCGGCATCGCGTATCGCGACCTCGATCGCACGAGCGACGAGCTGGGGATCGACGGCAGGGCCTACGAACGGTTGCTCCGTCCGCTCGTCGAGCGTGCGAGCGACGTGGCCGGGTTCACAGGATCATCCCTCCTGCGTCTGCCCGACAGCCTGGGCACCCCGCTCGCCTTCGGACTGCGGTCTCTCGAACAGGGAACGCCGATGTGGAACGCCAGATTTCGCGGAGACGTCGCGCCTGCACTGCTCACCGGAGTCGCGGCGCACACGATCCTCGCTCAGCCGAGCATCGCCGGAGCGGGAGCGGGGCTCGCGCTCACCACGTACGCGCATGCCCAGGGGTGGCCGATTCCCGTCGGGGGCAGCCAGTCCATCATCACGGCGTTGATCGACGACCTGCGAGCGCACGGCGGCGAGGTCATCCTGGACCATGACGTCACCGATCTCGCCGACCTGCCCGCCGCGACGGTGACGCTCCTCGACGTCACACCGCGCGCGTTCCTCGGCCTGGTCGGCCGTCGGCTTCCGACGCGCTACCGCAGGGCATTGCAGCGCTTCCGCTACGGCGGCGGCGTGGCGAAGGTCGACTTCGCCCTCAACGGGCCGGTGCCCTGGCGGCATCCGGAGCTCGCCAGGGCCGGCACCGTGCACGTCGGCGGGACGCGAGCAGAGGTGGCGGCCGCCGAGAACGAGGTGAACCGCGGACGACTGCCAGAGCGCCCGTACGTGCTCGTCTCGCAGCCCTCCACGTTCGACGCGACCCGGGCACCCGACGGAAAGCACACGCTCTGGACCTACACGCACGTCCCCGCACGCAGCGACGCCGACCGTCGGGAGGCCGTGATCGCGCAGATCGAGCGCTTCGCTCCCGGTTTCCGGGACACGATCCTCGCGACACACTCGCGGAGCGCGGTCGAAGTCGAGCGCCACAACCCCAACTACCCGGGCGGTGACATCGCGGCGGGTGCGCCGAACCTCTGGCAGCTGTTCGCCCGGCCGACATTCAGCGCCGAGCCCTGGCGCACCCCGATCCCCGGGGTGTACCTCGCCTCCGCGTCGACCGCCCCTGGGCCCGGCGTCACGGGCCTTCCGGGATGGTTCGCGGCGCGCACGGCGCTGCGACGCGAATTCGGCATCGCGGCGGCGCCCGACCTCGCACCACACTGACCTCGGCGCCGCGCCGATCTGTCAAGGGGCGCAGTGATGCGCTGCGTCACCTCCTACTGTCGCCGCATGCGACGAGGACGGAAGAGCGACAAGCGACAGGTCGTGGTGATCACCGGCGCCTCGAGCGGGATCGGTCGCGAGACGGCCCGGCGCTTCGCGCGCAGGGGAGCTCGTGTCGTGGTGGCGTCGCGGCGCGCGAGCGCCCTGGAGAGCGTCGCCGCGGAATGCCGCGAGCTCGGTGGCGAAGCGTTGGTCGTGCCGACGGACGTGACGGATGAGGCAGCGGTGAAGGCGCTCGCCGCGGCCGCGATCGCGGCGTTCGGGCGCATCGACATCTGGGTCGGCAACGCGGGCGTCTTCGCGTACGGGCGCTTCGAGGATCTGCCTTCGGACGTGTTCCGACAGGTGATCGAAACCAACCTCATGGGCCAGGTGCACGGGGTGAGGGCGGCGCTGCCGCATCTCCGGCGCCAACGCGCCGGAACCCTGGTCCTGGTCGCGTCGCTGTACTCCCGGGTGGGGTCACCGGCCATCTCCCCCTACGTCACGAGCAAGTTCGCAGTGCTCGGTCTCGCCGAATGCCTGCGGCAGGAGCTTCGCGGCTCCCGGATCCGGGTGCGGGTTGTGCTTCCGGCGACGACAGACACCCCCGTGTTCCGACATGCGGCGAACTACAGCGGGCGGAAGGTCCGACCGTTGCCGCCCGCGGTGTCGCCGACCCGGGTCGCACGGGCGATCGAACGAGCGCCGCGCCGACGTCGACACAACGCCTTCGTGGGGCGGATGCAGACCGGCACCCTGCTCGTGCACGACTTCGCACCGCGGGTGTTCGACGCGCTCGCGTCATGGCAGGTCGAGCACATTGAGCTCCACGGCAGCCAGCCGGAGAACTCTTCGGGAACGGTCTTCTCCCCGCCGGCGGCAGCAAGTCCGACGACGGGCGGCTGGCGCTCCAGGCCGCTGCGCGGCGCCGTCGTCGGCACCGGCATCG
This sequence comes from Microbacterium sp. SZ1, assembly GCF_002362255.1. Lineage (GTDB taxonomy): Bacteria > Actinomycetota > Actinomycetes > Actinomycetales > Microbacteriaceae > Microbacterium. The sequence continues at coordinate 65,291 of NZ_LPVV01000001.1, forward strand.
TGGCAGCGGTCGCGCTGCTCACACGCCGACGGACCTCATGAGTCCGGCTCGCGCGCGGTTCCACCCCTCACCGGCGCAAAGCAAAACCCCCGCCATGTAGAAGCTAGGCGAGGGTTTCTAGAACCATTGTAATGATGGTCCTTGTGGCTCCGACGGGCGTCGATCCCGTGACTTCACGATTCTCGGGGAGGGGTTGTCAGGGGTTGTCGCGGAATAGCGGATGTTGTAGATATGCGAGCAGCAGAATGACCCGTTGAATGTAGAGGGTCTGCCGATTTTTCAACGCCCTCATAGGCTGACGGGCGCATCTTCACGTAGGCCTTGAAGGCTTCGTCCGTGAAGTTGTAACCCGCGGCTGCTGGGCGCTACGTCTTAGCACTTGTCCGTGCTCCGCCTTGGTGAGATGCCCAACATAACGTCGCACGCACGTTCCGCTCTACGTCGCTGCGCCGGTCGTCTTGCGCGGAGTCGATCCGAATCAACATGCCGGCGCAGCACAAGGCTCGACGAGGTTGACGGAGAGATAAAGAGCGTTGTCCTCCAGCCTGGCCGCGAGGCAGAGAGTCTTGACTTGGAGCGCGCTCCAACCTGAATCATGAGCTCATGCACACTACAACTAGCAACTCCGGCCTCGTGCTGGGAGCCATGATGTTCGGTACCGGGGTGGGGGAGAGGGATGCCTTCGCGCTTCTCGACCGATTTGTCGACCGAGGGGGCGTCTGGATAGACACCGCAGATTGCTACTCGTTCTGGGCGGACTCCAGTGGACTGGGAGGACAGAGCGAGCGCCTGATCGGTCGTTGGCTTCGAGCTCGGCCGGGGATGCGCGACCGCGTCAAGATCTCGACGAAACTCGGAGCTCAACCGGCAGCGCCGGGATCCTGGCCGGAACACCGAGCGGGGCTATCCGCCTCTGCAATCCATAAGGCGTTCGACGGCAGCCGCATGCGTCTCGGGGTGGAGAACGTCGACCTGCTTTGGATCCACCAGGAGGACCGGGCAGCGTCGCTCGAGGAGACCGTGAGTGCACTGGGCGAGTTGACTGTTGCAGGAGTCGTCGCGCGGGTGGGCGCTTCCAACCATCCGGCGTGGCGGGTCGAGAGCGCACGAACTCTCCAGGCGAGCCTCGGCTTCAGCGAATTCGATGCGCTACAACACAGCACGAGCTACCTGCTACCGCGACCAGGCACCTTGCCGCCGGGAGTCGTGCACCGTTTCGGTCCTCTGAGCGACGAGCATCGTGATCTCGCGGTGGAGCGAGGAATGGAAGTCTGGGCGTACAGTCCACTTCTCTCCGGCGCTTACGACAACCCGGACAAGAGCGTGCCAGACGTGTACGATCAGCCGGGCAATGTCGCACGGCTGCGGATTCTCGGCGACGTCGCATCCGAGATCGGCGTGACGCGCGGGCAAGTGGTGCTGGCGTGGCTGCTAGCGAATGGCGTTCACCCAATCCTGGGAGGCAGCAAGCTTTATCAGCTCGATGCCGCGCTCGAGGCCGCGACCCTTCGGCTCCCCGCTGATGCGCTACGTCGGTTGAACTCGGTCGACCGGACTCCCTGGTCCGACCCGTACAACAAGATCACATCGGAGACTGGTGGTCGGTCATCCGCTATGGGAACGTTGTCCGAATGAACTCTCCGAAGTTGGCAACGGCGACGATGACGATGACAATCGCTGAGGCAAGTGCAAGTTCCGGTGTCGCGCCGGATGCATTGAGGTACTACGAACGGGAACGTATCATCGGGCCGATCTCGAGGGATGCGGCCGGACACAGACGCTTCACCTCGTCAGATATTGCTTGGATTGGCGTCGTCACCTGTTTGCGAGATGCAGGGCTCGGCATCTCCGACCTGCGTGTCTTCGCGAAAATATTGGACGCCGAGACTGCACCGGCCGACCGCATGGAGTTTCTTCGGGATCGGCGAGAGGCGCTTCAGGCTCGGAGAGATGGACTCACTCGAGCATTGTCAGTGCTCGACGACAAGATCGAGTACTACGGTGCGCGGCGTTCCTTCCCAGCATCGCCGGTTTGATAGCGCCTCCTGAATCGTCAGCGGGCGGAGGGCGGGCCCGAGGCAGCGTGCCGTTCACGGCCCACGCCTTCGAACCATCGCGGGTCGGGTTTGAGCACACCATGAGCCGTCCCCGTCAGCCGGTGCCGATGATGTCGGACCCACATGCGTGATCTCTGGTGCCTCCCTTGACCGGATCGCACGACCGGAACTCCGGACATGACCCGTGAAGTGCAACTGGAGCGTTGCGTCTAGGAAGGTCCATGTGCAACACTGCAATTGCACATTACGGAAGGGCCACTATGACCAGGTACACGAAAATCAGGCACCCGCGCGCCGTGCTTGCAGTCCTATTCGCCGGCGCGTTCACTATGGGCTGCGCGGAGATGCTTGTGGTTGGGATGATCGATCTGATTGCCGTCGATCTCAGCGTTCCGCTCGCCGATGCGGGTGGGCTCGTGACTGCCAACGCCCTCGGCCTTGCGGTAGGCGGTCCGATCCTTGCCTTTCTCTGCACGCGATTTGACCGACGCCATCTATTGATCGTGTCAAGCGCGGTCTTCTTCGCGGCGAACCTCTTGCCAGCGCTCTTCGCCGATTATCCGGTATTCCTCATCGCTCGCGTTGTAATCGGTGCCGTCCAGGGGCTCTTCATTGCCGCAGCGATGGTTACGGCGACCTCGGTGGTCGCCCCCGAGCGGTCAGGTCGTGCGATGTCGATAGTCATCTCGGGGTTCGCCACTGCCAGCGCGCTCGGCCTCCCGCTCGGCACTCTGCTCGGTCAGGCGATTGGTTGGCGAGGAGCGTTCTTCGCGGTGGTTATCGCGGCAGCCATGATTCTGGTTCTCGTCACGATCCTGCTGCCGTCCGTGCCGACTGAGGCGGGCAGTGGCGCCGTCGGTCAGGCTCGTCATGCGTTCGCGCCCCGAGTGATCGCCGTACTCTCGGTGAGCTTTCTCACCTTTGCGGCAATGCTCGCTGCGATTACCTACCTTGTGCCACTGCTTAGCGAATCGGCGGGCGTGGACGGTCCGGTCGTCACCGTCTACCTCCTCCTGTACGGCGTCGCGACCACGGTCGGCTCGTTCATCGGTGGACGCTTTGCCGATGTCAACGCCGCTCGGATGCTGATCATAGGCGCAGTGGGCGTCGCTGCCTCCCTCGTGCTGATGCTTGTTGGCGGCGGCAACCCGTGGATCGCCGCTCTCGCCGTACTCGGCATCGGTCTCCTCGGAATGGGAACGACGCCCTCGCTGCAACATCGAGTCGGCGACCTCGCCGGGCAGGGGGCACCGCTCGCTGCATCACTCCCGGCCTCGGCAGTCAATGCCGGCATCGCTTTCGGCGCGTTCGCTGGAGGCGCCGCAATCGACGGCGGGAGTGTCACCTTCGCTGTGGTCGCAGGTATCGTGCTTGCCATCGTAGCGATCGGGGCGGCCTGGGCGACCAGCGGCCTGCGCGTCACAGCCCCGGCATCCGCTCCGCTCACGTCAAGAGCCAGCGAACTATAGAGAGGACGATCATGGATAGCATGGCTGACGAAAACGCATCATTCATCGACGAGCGGCAGTTTACAGTTCGTCGGACGATCCGAATCAGTGCCTCGATCGAGAAGGTGTGGGCGGCGGTCACCGAGCCTGAGAACATCTCGCAGTGGTTCGGTCGTGCGAAGCTCGACAGCTTCAGCGTGGGGGCCACAGGCTCGCTGACCTTCCCTGGACAACACAGCATCCCGCTACGGATCGAGGCGATCGATGAGCCGCATCTCGTCTCGTACCGATGGAGCAACGATGGTGCGAGCGGTGAGTTTCCGGTCGAGGTCGACGAACGCTCCACGGTCTTCACCTTCACGCTCGAACCACTAGCTGACGGCACCCGATTGACTGTCGTGGAGACCGGGTTCGATGCGACCTCGGATCCCGCGGCGAACATGGAGTTCCATCGTCAGGGGTGGGACAGCGAGCTTGACAAACTCGTCGCGCTGGTCGAACGCGCGTGACCCTCGACGTGCTGGTCCCCGTGTTTGCTGCTCTAGGCGACGAGACGCGATGGAACATCCTCGTAGCGCTAGGCGAAGGTGATGCATCGGCATCCGCTCTCGCCACCCAGCTGCCAGTGACTCGGCAGGCGATTGCACGGCATCTCACGGTGCTGCAGGAAGTCGGCCTTGTCGAACCGGTGAAGGTCGGGCGAGAAGTGAAGTTTCGCGTGATCGGCGCGGAACTTCGCTCGACGGCTCAGAGGCTGGGGGCGCTCGGCGCGCAATGGGACCGCCGCCTCGCTGCGATCAAGGAGATCGCGGAGGGGCTGTGACCGCCTCATCATCGACGTGCTTCGTCGCATAGACTTGCGCGCAACTTGACCATGGGCGACAATTGTGTGAGGGTTGCACAGTAACCTTTGAGTGACGCTGCGTTGCATAATCCCGCAAAAGGTCACCCCGGAAGAAGAGCATCCAAATGAATCTGAAAGAGACAGCGAGCGCGACATCCGTGGCGCAAGCGCTCGCGACGCAGCCGGAACTTCACACTGCCAGGCTCACCCTTCAGCAGCTGGGCCCCCAGCATATCGACGGCGTTCTCTCGGCTCTCACCGACGAGGAGGCCATGCGGTCGACCGGTACGCATCGAAAGTTCTCCCGCGGGGAAGTTCTGCGGCATCTTGAGGGCCTTCCCGGGGCTGGCGATCGGGCAGACTTCGCGATCTTCGACGACGCCGGCGCATACCTCGGCGAGGTTGTGCTGAACGATCTGGACGTGGGCAACCTGTCGATGAACTATCGGATCGTTCTCGCCGGGGCCGCTGCTCGGGGCCGGGGCTACGGAACGGAGGCCGGCCGGGCCGTCACCGAATGGGCGTTCAAGATCGGGATTCACCGTGTGTATCTCGACGTCTATTCGTTCAACGTTGCCGCGCGACGGTCATACGAGAAGATCGGCTTCCAAGTCGAAGGGCGGGCCCGGCACACGCTTCTCTGGAACGGCGAATGGGCGGACTCCACGTTGATGGCGATCTTATCAACGGATCCATTGCCCTCGATCGGCTGACGCCGCTCACCGCTGAGTCAAGAGGCGACGATCCACGGGTATTCCGGTGCGCTCGCCGATCGCCCCTGCCAGAGTTCGAGTGCCCGCTCCACCCGGATAGGTCCAAGAAACTCTCCGATAGTGCGACGCGCTCGGCTTGCGTGAGCGTTGAAGGGACGATCGGCAGTTCGGCAAGCGATGGGTCTCTGTCGAGTGCGCGTGAGCAGTATACCGCGGCGACCCGGCTTCCCTTTCGGCTGCTGCGCGCGTCAGCGCCCGCGCGATGCGCCGGCCTCCAATCCGAGCACAATCCGGTCCAGTCCAAATGCGAAGTTCTGGTCCCCGGTTGAGTCGGATGGCTCATTGTAGGAGCCCTCGCGAAAAAGCAGTGCGACGCGGTGCAGACCTCGGGCCTCCAGAAGACGCGAGACGACCCCGGTGATGTCGGGCGACGGATCTGTGTCGTCGTTGCTCCACGCAGAAAGGTCCCGCTGTGTAAGGAATTGCTCCCGAACGTAGCCGTCAAGAAGGACGGCCGTCCGCAACACATCATCTCGTGGGATGGGGCTCGAGTCGAGCGCGATGAGTAGTGCCTCGAGCCAGCCGAGGGCGTGCGGTGTGATCGGCACGGACAACGTGAGATCGGCGAGCCACGGATGGGCCGCATAGCGCAAACGCAGAAGCAGAGCCCATCGCTTTACGGCTTCCTGCCAGGGGAGCGTCGGATCTGGTGTCGGTGGTTCGGCGAGCGCATGCTCGCGAAGGAGCACGTCGAGCTCTTCCCGCGACTCGAGATACCGATAGAGGGCATTCGGGGTGACCTCGAGTGATGCAGCGAGCTTTACGAGGGAGACAGCTGCCATGCCGTCGGAATCTGCGAGCAGGACCGCACGCGTAACGATCTCGTCGATTGAGAGTGACGCGCGGCGGCCGCGAGTTCCCGGTGCCGGATGATCGCCCCAGGCTCGGCGCAGGTACCTCGGCAACGCGCCCCGTTCTTCAGATGTCACGCTTCAAGCGTATCGACAGCGCGGCGGAAAGTCAGCTATTGTTCATGGGTCACACAATTAAGCGAAACGAGGATTCCGTGGGACCACGCGCTACGACCTCCGACTCTGGTCGCCCAGGTTTGGCGATCGAGCTGACCGGGATCGAGAAGGTGTTCGACACCGGCTCGCGTCCGTTTGCGGCCCTGCGAGGCGTGGACCTCGCGATCAGAACGGGATCGTTCGTCGCGATCATGGGGCCCTCGGGATCGGGCAAGAGCACTCTGTTGCACTGCGCTGCGGGTCTCGACACCCCCACCGCCGGGAGCGTATATCTCGAGGGACGTCCGCTCGCCGGACTGTCGGAAGACGCGCTCGCGAAATTTCGGCGCCGGCACGCCGCCTTCGTGTTTCAGGCCTTCAACCTTCTGCCTACTCTGACGGTACAGCGCAACGTCGAACTCCCGATGCTGTTATCCGGCGACAGAATCGACCGCCAGGCGGTCGCTGACGCGATCAGACGGGTCGGCCTGGACGACCGCGCGGATCGGTTGCCGGGGGAGCTCTCGGGTGGCCAACAGCAACGGGTCGCGATCGCACGAGCCCTTACCAGTCATGCGGAGGTGATCTTCGCCGACGAGCCGACCGGAGCGCTCGACACTGAGACAGCCGCAGAGGTGCTTCGTCTGTTGAGGGCGGCAGTGTCGGAGCACCGCCGTACCGTTTTGATGACCACGCATGACCCGATCGCTGCTTCGACCGCCGACTACGTAGTGATCGTCGTTGATGGTCGCATCGCCGCCACGATCGAATCCCCGACCCCCGCCCGTGTTGCATCGACTCTCAACGAGGTCGCTGGCTCAAGGATCACACGCTGATGTGGGCTTTGGCGCTCACCTCCATCGTCCATCGGACCTCGGCCTTCATCGCGGTCTTTCTGGCGGCGCTTCTTGGGTCCACCTTGCTGCTTGTAGCCGGGAGTTTCTTTGAGACCGGTATCCGTCTGTCGGCTCCGACGACCCGTTTCACCGAATCTGACATGCTCGTCATGGGGGCTCCTGACTATGTCATGCTCACCGAGGATGGCTCCGAAAGTACGGATCTGAGACCGTTCCCCGAACGGCACCGAGTCGAGGAGAGCGCTGTCGACAGCGTCGCTGGTGTGAATGGGGTCGAGTCGGCGTCTGCTGTGCTGCTTATCGATGCACAAATTGGGGTCGAGAACGGGCAGGTCCGTCCGGTCACCGTGCAGAACTCCGCATCTGCGGCCGCGGGACCCTTCGCGGAGGTCGAAGGCGTCCTGCCGCGCAACGACAGCTCGATCGCGATCAGTGAATCTCTTGCCGAGGATCTATCGGTTGGGGTTGGACAGCAACTGCAGCTCACGCTTGCGGGCACGGCATCCGACTACACGATCGACGGCGTGGTTGGAGCGGCGGCGTCGCCGGACGCGGTGTTCGTCACGGAAGGGACGGCTCGACAGGCCGCCAGATCACCCCTGATCGATGCCGTTCACGTAGAGCTGGAGCAGGGTGCCGATGCAGGCCGGGTTCGCGAAGACATCCACAAGACGCTCTCCGGCGTCGTGGTGCTGGAGGGACCCTCCAAGGGTGCCGCGGAAGATAACGGAGTGTTCGCCTCACGCTTGCCGGCAATTGTCACGGGCGCCGTCTTCGCCGGCATCGTGCTGGTCGTTCTCGCCACTGTCATCTCCGGCACGGTGTCGCTTTCCGTCCACCAGCGTGCGCGCGAACTGAGCTTGCTCCGTGCCACAGGTGCTACCGGTCGTCAGGCCTGGAGAATGACGGTCATCGAAACCATGGTGGTCGGATGCCTTGGTGTACTCGTCGGTGTAGTTGTCGGAATCCCCACGTCTCATGCGGTGTTCAGTACGGTGTCGAGTCTGGGTCTCTTCGCGCCCTCGCTGCGTCTCGAGGTCGGACTCATCCCGGCCGCTGCAGCCATCACCGCCCCTGTTATCGTGCTGTTCCTGGCTGCGGCGTCCGCAGCGCGGCCAGTTCGACGTGCCAGGGCGATCGACGCGCTCCGCGAGGCAGACGTCGCACCGCGGCGGCTGGGAATCATCCGCTTCATTCTTGGCGTGATCTTCGCGCTGGGTGCGATCGCTCTCGCTATCATCAGCCGACTCATGCCGCCGGCTCTCATCACGGCGACGTCCGGACCCGCGGTCCTGGCCGGGAGCATCTCCGCTGCGCTGCTCGCGCCGATGTGGTTGCGAGCGGTCAATGGTCTGGTGCGTCGACCGGTCCGCGGTGCCTTCGGTTCCCTCGGATCTGTGGCATCCGACAGCGTCCGGATCCGGGCGGCTCAGTTGGGTGCGGTAACGGCGTGCGTCGCTCTCGTGATCGGCATCGGGGTCGGGAACCTCGCCTCCCAGAATCTCCAACAGAACGCTGCCACAACCGCCGCTGTTGCTCCCCTGAGAGGGGACGTCGTGCTGCACGTGCAGGGCCGAGCTGCAGAGATCGCTGACCGAGCGGCCAACCTCCCCGCAGTTGAGGCAGCAGGCGTGCTCGTGTCGAGCGGAGGATGGATCGAGGAACCGTACGACGCATCGCACCCTGATCGTCCCTGGACCTTCACCGGTATCAGCTCCGCCGCCGTGTTGGATTACACATCGAAGCAGGGGTCGCTGGACGATCTCACAGGTAAAACGCTCGCGCTTCCTGCCCACATCGCCGAGCAGATGGGTGTAGCCGTGGGGCACGAGGTCCGTGTGCGATTTGGAGACGGAGCGGCCGAAGCGCTACGGGTCGTTGCGACCTTCGACGATCGGGTTGGCTATGAGCGAGTCCTGATGCCTGCCGACCTCCTTGCAGGTCACACGACCACCCGTGCTGCCTCCACCGTCCTGGTCGCGGCTGCTGAAGGAGTGAGTCCGGCCGATCTCGATAGCGCTCTCCGCGAGGCGTTCGCCGCTGATGGACTCGTCGATTTCGTCAATCCGCGTGAAATCGGCAGGATCGCCGCGCCCGGGTCGCAGACACAAGTGATCATCAACGGCCTGATGGTGGCGATCACCGTGGCGTACGCGGCGATAGCGGTGATCAACACCCTCAGCGTGACGATTCTGTCGCGTCGGCGTGAACTCGCCCTGATTCGTCTGAGCGGCGCTACGCGGCGACAGGTCATGCGAATTCTCACCATCGAGAGCGCGATTCTCGCCGTCACGGGCGCTGTACTCGGATTGGTCGTCTCCCTCGGAGCGATTGTGCCGTCGGCCCTCGTCGTCGGCGAGTCACCCGTCTCAGCCGGGACCGGGTGGGTCGTCGGAGCGTTCTTGATTGCTGTCGCTGTACTGGTCGTTCCCGTCACGTTCGGGACCGGCCGCCGGGCCACGAGGGGGCGGCCGGCCGCTGACAGTTTGGCTCCGGAGTGAGCACCATCTCCGATGTCGCGCATCGCGCGGGAGTGTCGAAGTCTACGGTGAGCCGCGCGCTCAATGGCCATCGTTACGTCTCAACAGAGATCCGCGACCGGGTGGTCCGGGTCGCAGCGGAACTGGGTTACGTCGCTGATTCGTCGGCCGCGAGCCTCGCGTCCGGGCGCACGCGGATGATCGGGTTGCTCACCTCGAGAATTGACGGTTGGTATGAGGCGGAGGTCACTACCGGGGTTCAAGAGTTTCTGATCGAGATCGACCACGATCTGGTCCTGTTCTCCGGGGAAGACACCGCAGGCTCGCGCGCTCGGCTGTTCCGTCACGCGCTCCCTCGACGCCGACTCGACGGGGTGATCCTGGTGGGGACGTGCCCCTCCCCATCTGAGACCACCGATCTCGCGTCTTCTGGCGCGGCAATCGTGACGGTGGGAACGCGAACATCGGCAGCTCCGTCGGTTGGCATCGACGAAGCCGCGGCCGGAAGAGCCATTGCGGAGCACCTGATCTCGCTCGGGCATCAACGGATTGTCTTCGTCGACTCGTCAACCATGTCAGCAGGCGCATCGGCGCGAACCGCGCGTGCCCAGGGGTTCAAGGCGGCGATGCGATCGGCGGGCCTTCCCGCACGCCTTCGCTCGGTTCGCGGCTCGGATTGGACACAAGTCGGATTCTCTGCATTTCGAAGCGCCCTCGATAGCGATACGCTACCGCCTACAGCAATCATCGGTGCATGTGATGAACTCGCGCTCGCGGTGCTCGCCGCCTCGCGATCGACAGTCAGTGAAATCCCCGATCTCAGCGTGGCCGGAATAGACGGGCACCCCCATTCCGCGCTCTTCGATCTCACCACCGTTCAACAACGGCCACGATTGCAGGGCTACGAAGCAGCTCGTCATCTCCACAACCTTCTTACGGACCCACGTTCCCCTGTGCTGCACGTCACTGCGGACGCCCGGCTAGTGGCGCGTGGCTCGTCATCGCCGCCGCCTCAATTCCCAAACTCATGAAAGAGAAGGACGAGCTCATGAACACTCACCTCTACGACGTCACCGTCACCTGGACGGGAAACCGTGGAGAAGGAACCAAATCGTATCGCGGGTATGACCGCGATCACGAGATCACTGCCGAAGGTCGCGAGCCTATTGCCGGTAGTTCAGATCCATCCTTCCGGGGCGATCCGACGCGCTGGAATCCCGAGCAGTTGCAAGTGGTAGCACTCTCGCAGTGTCACATGCTCTGGTACCTCCACCTCGCCGCGACCGCTGGCGTGATCGTCCTGGACTACACCGATGACGCGCGGGGCGTAATGGCGCTGAACCTTGACGGCGGCGGCCAGTTCGTTCAAGTCGTTCTCCGCCCCACGGTGACCGTCAGCGCGAATAGTGATATCGAAACCGCCCGACGCCTCCACCTCGAGGTCCCGGCCAAGTGTTTCATCACGCGCTCGGTCAATTTCCCGGTACTCCACGAGCCGCAGATCCTCCGGGCGTCCGCCAAGCCTTGAAATCATGCGCCGATCGGCGCTGACGAGTATTTGACCTCTGTTCGCGCCTCGATGCTGTCCTGGTCTGTTGATCGAAAACTCCTGGCATTCCACCCGTCGTTGTCGGCCGGGAGCGAGAACTGCCGTGGGTTCAAATCCCACCATCACCGCCATGGAAGCCCCCGAGAAATCGGGGGTTCTTCCGTGTCCGGGGTGGAGCGTGGTGCATCCGACCGAGAAGTCGATGAGGGTAACTCCACTTCCTGTGGCGACCATGGCAATGCTGGAGCGGCGTCGCGACCGCCTGGCCGAGTTCACGACTGCGCTCTTCCCGACTGTGCGCATGGACTTGAGGGACCTTCGAACACGCAGCGGGAGATTCGGGAGAGCCGAGAGGATCTGGGCTACCCCGAGCTGTCGACTCACTCGTTCCGCAAGACGGTCGCGACGATCCTCGACAGGGCGGGGTTGTCCGCTACGGAGATTGCGGACTACCTCGGCGACGAAGACCCAAGCCTCACGATGGGGACCTACATGAACACCTTGAAAGGCGGGGCCAGGCCGGCGAGGATCCTTGAGGAACAGCTCAAGGGCCTGTCTTGAAAGTGCGGGGTTTTCGCGGGGTGTCTGACTGTTAGATCGTCTTCCGCGCAGGGCGTCAACCACGCCAGGGCAAAGCAAAACCCCCGCCATGTAGAAGCTAGGCGAGGGTTTCTGGACTGATTGTAATGATCAGCCTTGTGGCTCCGACGGGCGTCGATCCCGTGACCTCACGATTTTCAGTCGTGCGCTCTACCAACTGAGCTACAGAGCCGTGCGACCGGCGAACCTGTCGCATCTAGACGAAAGGCCCTCTCCGAGAAAAGGACCAATCGCACAGAGCGACCCTGACGGGACTTGAACCCGCGACCTCCGCCGTGACAGGGCGGCACGCTAACCAACTGCGCTACAGGGCCATACTTGTTTTCAATTGTATCGGATGGAGTGACCCCAACGGGATTCGAACCCGTGCTACCGCCGTGAAAGGGCGGCGTCCTAGGCCGCTAAACGATGGGGCCGAAGTCTGTCCCGGGGGACTTCCTTGCCGACGCTCAAGCATAAGGGATCGTTCAGGCAAATTGCGAATCGAGGGCGCGCCGCCCACGTCCCGGGCGTGTTCGGTAGGACGATGGGAGGCGCTGAGCTGCGCCCGCGCTCCGATCTGCATCTGTTGCTGGTGTGACGGTTGTTGTTAGTGTGGCATCTGTGAAACCGGCGGAAGGGGCCGCGTGAACGACAAGCATCTCCCCCAGGATGCGGGCCTTTTGGCGTCCGACGACTGCGGCTGCGCGCCCACGTCGGCCGAGAGCCGTGCCTTCTGGTCGAAGGATTCCGTCAGTCGGCGCGGAGCGCTCGGGTTGGGTCTCGGCGCTCTCGGCGTCGTCGCGCTCAGCGCGTTCGGCATCGGCGCGACGACCTCCGCCGCCTACGCCGCGACGTATCCCAGCTGGGACGACGTGCAGCGCGCCATGAGCAATCAGAACGCGAAGGCGGCTGAGGTCACACGTATCGAGGGCCTGATCCAGTCGCTCACGCAGAAGGTGGCCGACACGCAGGCCGCCGCCGAGCTGGCCGGTGCCGAGTTCGACGCGGCCCAGCAGGCGTACTTCGACGCGATCGCGGCCGCCGACGCGCTGCAGGCGCAGGCCGACGCGCAGGCGCTCGCCGCCGACGAGGCCACGCGCAAGGCGGCTCAGCTCGCCGCGCAGCTGTACCGCAACGGCGGGGACGACACGGCCCTCCAGCTGTTCTTCTCCGAATCGGCGGACGACGCCGACGACCTGCTGTCCCGACTCGGGTCGATGGACAAGGTCTACCAGTACAACCAGACGATGTACGACAACGCCGTCGCCGCCCGGAACTCGGCCCAGTCGCTGAGCGACCAGGCCAAGGTGGCGCGCGATGAGCGCGATCGGCTGCAGCAGATCGCCGAGCAGAAGATGATCGCCGCCCAGGAGGCGGCAGCGGCCGCTCAAGCGGCTCTCGACGAGCAGACCACGAACCTCGCCACGATGCAGGCACAGCTCGCCGCACTCAAGGACCAGACCGCGACGACGGTCGCCGGCTACCAGGAGGGCGTCCGCGTCGCCGAAGAGGAGCGCAAGCGGCGCGAGGCGGCCGAGGCCGCCGCAGCTGCGGCCGCAGCGGCGGCGAACGGCGGCGGTGGTGGCGGAGGCACCGGCGGATCCCCGGGGTCCGGCGGCTGGGTTCGCCCGCAGGGAGGGCACCGCAGCGCGGGATTCGGGCCGCGACCGAAGCCCTGCGCAGCGTGCTCCGGATACCACTACGGCGTGGACCTCGCCAACGGTTGCGGTGCTGCCATCTACGCCGCCCAGTCAGGCACCGTCGACTACGCCGGCCCCAGGGGCAACTACGGCAACTACATCCGCATCCAGCACGGCGGCGGGGTCGCGACGGGCTACGCGCACATCCGCGACGGCGGCTTCGCCGTGCGAAGCGGTCAGTGGGTGAACTCGGGTCAGGTCATCGCGTACGCCGGCAACACCGGCGCGTCCGTCGGATGCCACCTCCACTTCGAGGTGTACATCAACGGCGGGTACACGAACCCCATCCCCTTCATGGCAGACAGAGGCGTCTCGGTCTGAGGCTCGACGCCCTCAACGAACAAGACCCCCGGCCGCTGCGCGGACCGGGGGTCTTCTCGTCGTGAGAGACGGCGCGGGGTCAGTGGCCCTGCTCGCCGAAACGAGCGATCGCCTCGTCGAGGATGCGCTGCGCCTCGGCGGCATTGCCCCACTCGTCGACCTTGACCCACTTGTTGGGCTCGAGGTCCTTGTAGTGCTCGAAGAAGTGCGCGATCTCCTTCTTCGTGTACTCGGCGATGTCGTCGATGTCCTGGATGTGCGCCCAGCGCGGGTCCTTCGACAGCACGGCCACGAGCTTGTCGTCGCCGCCGGCCTCGTCGCTCATCTTGAGCACGGCCACGGGACGCACCTCGACGACGACGCCCGGGTAGATGGCGTGATCGAGCAGCACGAGCACGTCGAGCGGGTCGCCGTCCTCGCCGAGCGTGTTGTCGAAGTAGCCGTAGTCGGCCGGGTAGCCGAAGGTCGTGTAGAGCACGCGGTCGAGGTGCACTCGTCCCGTCTCGTGGTCGACTTCGTACTTCACGCGGCTGCCGCGCGGGATCTCGATGACGGCGTCGTGTGCGCCCATGCGTGTGCTCCTCAGAAAAGACGGGTGGATGCCGCGGACCAGCCTACCCGCGAGCGGCATCCCGCCGCCGGACACCGCGATCGATCAGGCGTGTGACGAGCCCGGTCGCGAGCAGGAGGAACAACCCGGCGTAGCTGTGGTCGGGGAGGAGCAGGGCGATCGCGAGAGCGATGGCGAAGAGGATGATCGCCGACAGGTCCCCGATCACACCGGCCCGCAGGGTCGACGGCGACGCGGTAGTGAGACTCGGGTTCCTCTGCAGATAGAGCCACGCGCCGAGGGTCGTGACCTGCGTGAGGATCAGCGTCCCGATGTACACCAGGGTCTGCAGTGCGTCGGTGGCCATCTGGCCGATCATCGCGGTCGGCACCGGCAACCAGACGATCGTCACCATCCACGCGATGTTGATCCACAGCAGGGGACCGGTCATCCACTCCACGGCCCGGTACTGGTTGTGGTGGCCGATCCAGAAGGTCGCGATCAGCACGAAGCTCAGCGCGAAGCTGAGGAGCTGCCCGGAGTGCTCGGAGAAGAACTCCGCGGTCGTGAGCGTGCCGGACGCCGCGTCCGACACCGCCTCCATGAGCGGCAGGATCAGCAGCGTCATCGCGATCGCCACGACCGCGTCGACGAACGCGGTGAAGCGCTCCGGTCGGAACCTCGACGAGTCATCAGCCACGGCGCCAGACTAGAACGCGCGGCCGCGGCCACGCGAGAGGCGGGCGCCGTGATCTACCGTGGAACCGTGCCGTCGCTCCCACCCGTCATCGCCGAGATCCGCCTCGCCGTGCGCACCGCGCTCGCCGACCTGCCCGAGGGCTCGACCGTCGTCGTCGCCCTCTCCGGCGGCGCCGACTCCCTCGCCCTGGCAGCGGCGACCGCGTTCGAAGCGCCGAAGCTCGGTCTGCGAGCAGGAACGCTCACGGTCGATCACGGGCTGCAGGAGGGTTCGGATGCCGTCGCCCGGCGCGCGGCCGAGGCCGCAGGAGCGCTCGGTCTCGGCGCCCTCGTCGTGCGCGTCGAGGTCGGTGGGGAGGGCGGGCCGGAGGCCGCGGCACGTGATGCCCGCTACCGAGTCCTCGCAGATGCGGCGGCGGATGCCGGTGCCGCGGCCGTGCTGCTCGGGCACACGCTCGACGATCAGGCCGAGACCGTGCTGCTCGGACTGGCCAGGGGGTCGGGTGCAGCGAGCCTGCAGGGCATGGCGCCGGTGCGTATGGACGACGAAGGACTCCGTTGGATCCGGCCGCTGCTGGGCGTGCGCCGCGAGACGACGCTCGCGTTCTGCGCGGCATCCGCTCTCGAGGTGTGGGACGACCCGCACAACGCCGATCCGCGGTTCGCCCGGGTGCGGGTACGCGATCGGGTGCTGCCGGTGCTCGAGGCGGAGCTCGGGCCCGGCGTCGCGGAGGCGCTCGCTCGCACCGCGGAGCAGCTGCGTGAGGACGCCGAGGCGTTCGACGCGATGATCCACGAGACGATCGAGGACATCGTCGAGCACGCCGAGGCGGGCATCTCGGTGAGCGCCGCCGCGCTCGCCGCGAACCCTGCCGCGCTGCGCAACCGCATCATCCGCCTCGTCGCCGACAGCGAGTTCGGTGCCAGCCTCACCCGCCTGCAGACCGTCGAGGTCGCGCGCCTCGCGACCGACTGGGCGGGTCAGGGCCCGATCGATCTGCCCGGATGCTCCGCGCGACGCATCGGCGGGCGGATCGTGTTCACGGCGCGCTGAGGTTCTCCTACTTCTTGCCGAAGAGTCCGCCGAGGACACCGCCGAGCAGGTCGCCGATGCCGCCCGAGCCGCCGGAACTCGAGCCGCCGAGCAGTCCGCCGATCACATCGCCGAGACCTCCGCCGCCCGACTGCGTCTGACCGCCGGCGGTGGTGTCCTTGCTCTTCGTCGCGTTCGCGATGAGTCCCATGACGATCGGCGCGAGGATCGGCAGCAGCTTGCCGAAGTCGATGCCGGCCGTCTCCTCCGACTCGTTGAGCTTCTTCGTGACCTTCTTCTCGTCGGCGCCGAGGATGTGCGAGACGATCTTGCCGCCGTCGTTCTGATCGATGTCGTCGACCCGCTTGACGCCGGTCGAGCCCTCGTGACGCTTCAACGCGTTCTCGATGGCGGACGATCCCTCCGACGTCGAGGCGTTCCTGGCGAGCCCGCTGAGCAGCACCGCACCCCCCTGCTCGACCGCGGCCTTGGCCTCGTCGTGCGAGACGCCCAGCTTCGCTGCGACGTCGTCGATCGGGACCTGCTTGAGGATGTCGTCGAGAGCCATCAGGGATTCCTTCCGTCAGGGGCGGTCGCCCGTGTCACGGCCCAGGGTAGTGCGCGCCGAGGACGAGCGGGGAGGGGGTGGACAGGGCCGTCGGCCTGAGCATCCGCCTTCGTCGCCTAAAATCGATCCATGCGCGCCGCGGAGATCCAGGACGACCTTGCACAGATCCTCGTCACCGAGGAGGAGATCGTCGCGAAACTGGACGAGCTGGCCGCCCAGGTGGCCGAGGACTACGCGGGTAAGGATCTCATCCTCGTCGGAGTCCTCAAGGGCGCCGTGATGGTGATGGCGGACTTCGCGAGGGCTCTGCCCTTCCACGCGCCCATGGACTGGATGGCCGTGTCGAGCTACGGCGCGAGCACGAAGTCGAGCGGCGTGGTGCAGATCCGCAAGGACCTCGACACCGACCTCAACGGCAAGCACGTGCTCATCGTCGAGGACATCATCGACTCCGGCCTCACTCTCAGCTGGCTGCTGGAGAACTTCGGATCGCGCGGCGCCGCGTCGATCGAGGTGCTCGCACTGCTGCGGAAGCCGGAGGCCGCGAAGGTCCACATCGACTGCAAGTACGTCGGCTTCGACATCCCCACCGACTTCGTCGTCGGGTACGGGCTCGACTACGACGAGCGCTACCGCAACCTGCGGGACGTGGCGGTGCTCGCGCCGCACGTCTACTCCTGAGAGGTCACCGCGTTTCGTCTCGCTGCGCTCGCTCAACGACCGAGGTGGCGGAACCCGTACGCCGTGGGTGAACGCACAGCGGTCACCTAGGGCTCGCGCGATACGCTGATCCGACCATGGATGTCAAGAAGCTCACGCGGAACCCGCTGATCTACGTCGCTCTGATCGGTCTGCTGCTGTTCGGCGGATTCCTGCTGATCTCGAACCTCGGCGCCCCCAGGCAGATCACCACCCAGGAGGGTCTGGAGCTGCTCGCCGGCGACACCGTGGCGGAGGTCGTGACGACCGACGGCGACCAGCGCGTCGACATGACGCTGTCGAAGGCGTTCGAGGGCTCCGAGAAGGTCCAGTTCTACTATGTCGAGGCGCGCGCCGACGAGGTCGTCACCGCGATCAACGCCGCCGACCCGAAGGACGGCTTCAACGACAGCGTGCCACGTGCGACGTGGTTCGACGGCATCCTGTCTCTGCTCCTCCCGCTCGTACTGCTCGGCCTCCTGTTCTGGTGGCTGCTGTCGTCGATGCAGGGCGGTGGCGGCAAGGTCATGCAGTTCGGCAAGTCGAAGGCGAAGCTCGTCAACAAGGAGACCCCGACGGTCACCTTCGCCGACGTCGCCGGTGCCGATGAGGCGATCGAGGAGCTGCACGAGATCAAGGAGTTCCTGCAGGACCCCGCGAAGTTCCAGGCCATCGGCGCCCGCATCCCGAAGGGCGTGCTGCTGTACGGCCCTCCGGGAACCGGAAAGACCCTGCTCGCCCGCGCCGTCGCCGGCGAGGCCGGTGCACCGTTCTACTCGATCTCCGGATCGGACTTCGTCGAGATGTTCGTCGGCGTCGGCGCCTCGCGCGTCCGCGACCTGTTCAACCAGGCCAAGGAGAACGCGCCGGCCATCATCTTCATCGACGAGATCGACGCCGTCGGCCGTCACCGCGGCGCAGGCATGGGCGGCGGCAACGACGAGCGCGAGCAGACGCTCAACCAGATGCTCGTCGAGATGGACGGCTTCGACCCGAACGCGAACGTCATCGTGATCGCGGCGACGAACCGCCCCGACATCCTCGACCCGGCGCTGCTGCGCCCAGGCCGCTTCGACCGTCAGATCGGCGTCGACGCCCCCGACCTCAAGGGTCGTCAGAAGATCCTCGAGGTGCACAGCAAGGGCAAGCCGCTGTCGAAGAGCGTCGACCTCGAGGTCGTCGCCCGCAAGACCCCCGGCTTCACCGGCGCCGACCTCGCGAACGTGCTCAACGAGGCCGCGCTGCTCACGGCCCGCTCGAACGCCCAGCTGATCGACAACCGTGCGCTCGACGAGGCGATCGACCGCGTCATCGCCGGTCCGCAGCGTCGCACCCGCGTCATGAAGGACCGGGAGCGCCTCATCACGGCGTACCACGAGGGCGGTCACGCGCTCGCCGCGGCGGCGATGAACTACACCGACCCCGTCACGAAGATCACGATCCTGCCCCGCGGCAAGGCGCTCGGCTACACGATGGTGCTGCCGCTCGACGACAAGTACTCCGTGACGCGCAACGAGCTGCAGGACCAGCTCACCTACGCGATGGGCGGCCGCGTCGCCGAGGAGATCGTCTTCCACGACCCGACGACCGGCGCCTCGAACGACATCGAGAAGGCGACGTCGATCGCCCGCAAGATGGTCATCGAGTACGGCATGACGACCGAGGTCGGCCCGGTCAAGCTCGGCTCCGAGGGCGGCGACATGTTCGTGGCCCGCGACATGGGCCGCGGCCGCGAGTACTCCGAGAAGGTCGCGGAGCGCGTCGACACCGAGGTGCGCGCGCTCATCGAGCAGGCCCACGACGAGGCCTACCAGGTGATCAGCGACAACCGCGACATTCTCGACCGCCTCGCGCTCGCGCTGCTCGAGGAGGAGACCCTCGACCACAATCAGATCGCGGAGATCTTCACCGAGGTGCGGAAGCTGCCCGAGCGTCCGCTCTGGCTGTCGAGCGAGGATCGCCCGGTGTCGGACGTGCCTCCCATCGAGGTGCCGAAGAAGGTCGTGCCGGTCGCCGCATCCGTCGAGGAGCCGTCCGTCGCGCCCCGCACGCAGCAGGGCCCGTCGACCGCGACCAACCCGCGCCCCGCGACGGCCTGACCGTGAGCGTCGACAGGACGCGTATCGAGCGGCTCACCCGTGAGCTCCTCGAGGCGATCGGGGAAGACCCCGACCGCCCGGGGCTCCGGCAGACGCCCGCGCGCATGGCCGACCTGTACTCGGAGTTCTTCGCCGGCGTCGGCGAGGATGCCGCTGCGCCCCTTGCGCGCACCATCAGCGTCTCGCGTGGACCGGCTCCCGACACGCTTCCCTCCGGCGCGGTGCTGCTGCGCGACATCCGCTTCCGGTCGGTGTGCGAGCACCACCTGCTGCCGTTCGCCGGGCACGCGCACATCGCCTATCTCCCGGGCGAGCAGGTCGTCGGACTCGGAGCCCTCGTGCGGGTCGTCGAGATCCTCGCCACGCGCCCGCAGGTGCAGGAGCGCCTCGGCGAGCAGATCGCCGACGTCATCGCCGAGAACCTCGACGCCCGCGGCGTGCTCGTCGTGCTCGACGCCAGCCACGGCTGCGTCACGATGCGCGGCGGACGACAGCCCGAGGCGTCGACCCTCACGATCGCCGCGCGCGGCGAGTACACCGACGCCGTCGTCCGTGCGGAGCTCATCGCCCTGATCGGCGCATCGACCGGAGCGGCGCGGGCATGACCGGCATCTGGGGCATCGTCAACGTGACGCCGGACTCGTTCAGCGACGGCGGACGCTACCTCGAGGTGGACCGGGCCGTCGAGCACGGTATGCGGCTGCGCGCCGAGGGAGCCACGGTGCTCGACGTCGGCGGCGAGTCGACCAGACCCGGTGCCGAGCGCGTGGGCGCCGAGATCGAGCAGCAGCGAGTGATCCCCGTGATCGAACGGCTCGTCGAGGCCGGAGTGCCCGTGAGCATCGACACGATCAACGCCGCTACGGCCGACGCCGCGGTGCGGGCAGGAGCACGGATCGTCAACGACGTGTCGGGCGGCCTGGCCGATCCCGACATGCGCGGCGTCGTCGCGGCATCCGGAGCCGACTACGCGATCGGCCACTGGCGCGGCTTCTCCGACGACATGTACGCGCGGGCCGAATACCACCGCGTCGCCCGCGAGGTCGCCGGCGAGCTCCAGGAGCGCATGGGGGAGGCGGCCGCGGCGGGCATCGCGCCGTCTCGCATCATCCTCGACCCCGGCATCGGGTTCGCGAAGGCCGGGGCGCAGAACTGGGAGGTGCTGCGCGGACTCGACGAGATCGTCGCGCTGGGTCCCCGCGTGCTCGTCGGCACGTCGCGCAAGCGGTTCCTCGCCGACACCCTCCAGGCCGACGAGGACGGCTCGGTCAGCGAGAGTCGGCGCGACCTCGCGACGGCCGTCACGAGCGCCCTCGCCATGCGCGCCGGAGCATGGGCCGTGCGCGTACACCACGTCGAAGCCACACGCGACGCCCTCGCCGTCGCCCGCGCCTGGGAGGGCTGAGGCATGACCGAGCTCGACGAGATCGCCCTCACCGGACTCAGGGTGTTCGGCCGCCACGGCGTCTACGACCACGAGCGCCGCGACGGACAGGAGTTCACCATCGACGTGCGACTCCGGATGCCGTTGGGCGCCGCCGCGGCATCCGATGACGTCGCCGACACCGTGCACTACGGCGAGCTGGCGGAGAGGATCGCCGCCGTGGTCGGCGGGGAGCCGGTGAACCTCGTCGAGACCCTTGCCGAGCGCATCGCCGAGGTCGCGCTCGACGACCAGCGCGTGCACACTGTGACGGTGACCGTGCACAAGCCGCATGCTCCCATTCCGCTGACGTTCGCCGACGTGTCCGTGACCGTGCACCGCGCACGTCGGCATCCCCTCGAGGAGGTCACCTCGTGAGCCGCAACCTGACCATCCCGCCGGATCTGCCCGGCCCCCGCGAGCCGCGTCCCGAGACGGTCGCCGTCGTCGCGTTCGGCGCCAATCTCGGCGATCGCGAGGAGACGATCCGCGCCGCCGCTGCGCGCATCGCCCGCCTTCCTCTGGTGTCGGAGGTGCAGCTCTCGCCGCTGCACGAGACCGTCGCCGTGCGGCTCGACGGCCCGGACCCCGACGCCCCGGCGTATGTGAACGCGGTTGCGCTGGTCACGACGCGCCTGGCGCCATCGGTGCTGCTCGGCATGCTGCACGCGATCGAGGAGGAGCACGGGCGCGAGCGCCACGAGCGCTGGGGCGACCGCACCCTCGACCTCGACCTGATCGCCTTCGGCGACGAGACATCGGATGCCGAGGCGCTGCGACTGCCGCATCCGCGCGCCGCCGAGCGGCTCTTCGTGCTCGACCCGTGGCTCGACCTCGACGCCGACGCACTGCTTCCCGGCCACGGTCGCGTGGCCGATCTCGCCGCCGCGCTTCGTCAGCGGGATGAGGGATGAAGCGCACGTCGATCGGCGTCCTCGTCGTCCTCGCGCTGCTCGCGACCGGCGCGGGGTTCCTGCTCGACCATGTGCTCACCGTGATGGGACGCGTGACCTTCACGCCGTCACTCCTGCTCCCGCTGCTGCTCCTGCTGATCGCCGCTGCCGCGCTGTCGCTCGCCTGGCCGGTGCGGGCGAGCGTGCGCAAGGGAATCCGCATCGATCCCTTCCGCGCGACGAGGGCCGTGACCCTCGCCCGCGCGTCGAGTCTGCTGGGCGCGATCATGGCCGGCTTCGGTGCCGGGCTGCTCGCGTTCCTCCTGTCGCGGCCGGTTGATCCCCCGGTAGGGTCGACTGTGGCGATGCTGGCGCTGATCGGGAGTGCGGTCGTGCTCGCCGTCGCCGCGCTCGTCGCCGAACAGTTCTGCACACTGCCGAAGGATCCTGATGACTCAGAACCCAGAGACCGAGCCGGGGACCCCGGCCCCGCTGAACTCGGCGGAGGTCACTGACCTCGCGGCCCTCGACGCCGGCACCTACACGGCGCTGCGCACGGTGCGCAGCGAGGCGCGTCTCGAGCTCGACGGCGTCTGGCACCAGATCTCGCCGCGGTACGTCGTGTCGCAGATCGTGCAGAACGTGATCTTCATCGCGATCGTCGCGATCGCGGCGGCGGTGCTCGCGCTCGTCCTGGACCAGACGTGGGCGTGGATCCCCGCCGGCGTCATCGTGCTGATCACGCTGATCACCCTCGTCATCCTCCCTCGACAGGCGAAGGCGATCGGCTACATGCTGCGCGACGACGACATCGTCTTCCGCAAGGGCATCCTGTGGCAGCGCATGATCGCGGTGCCCTACGGACGCATGCAGCTCGTCGACATCACTCAGGGCCCGCTCGACCGGGCGTTCGGTGTAGCTCAGCTGAAGATGGTGACGGCGGCGGCGACCACCGGAGTGCAGATCCCCGGGCTCACCCAGGCCGCCGCGGAGGCACTGCGCGACACGCTCATCGAGGTCGCCGAGACCCGCCGGACCGGCCTGTGAGCGAGCCGCAGCTCCCGCCGCCCGTCGCGCCCACTGCGTCCACGCCCCCTCGGGGAGAGTCGACGACTCTCGCCGATGGCGAGTGGCACCGGATGCATCCGCTCACCCCGCTCTTCAAGGGCGGGCTGGCGCTGATCGTCGTCGCCGGAATCGCGATCGCCAACCTGCGCGACCGTCTCATCGCCTGGTTCGTCGACCTGTTCACGCCGGAGGAAGCCCACTACGACCAGTACGGCGGCGGCGACCCCGTCGAGTGGGTGCTCGCCAACAACCTGATCCTCGTCGTGCTGCTCGGTGTGCTCGGACTCGCCGTCGTGCTGGTCGCGATCTTCTGGTTCGTCTGGCGCTTCCACCAGTTCCGCATCACGGGTGACCATGTCGAGGTGCGCAAAGGCATCGTGTTCCGCTCGCATCGCCGCGCGCCACTCGACCGCGTGCAGGGCGTGAACCTCACCCGCCCGTTCCCCGCGCGCATCATCGGGCTCGCGAAGCTCGAGGTGGTCGGAGCCGGCACCGACTCCAACGTCGAACTCGAATACCTCGCCACGGGGCGTGCGGAGTCGGTGCGCGCCGACATCCTCCGTCTCGCGTCCGGTGCCCGCGCCGCTCGCCGGTCGGCGGTCTCCGGCGCACCGAACCCGCCTGCGGACGCCGCGGGCTCGGCGCCCGGATCCGCGCGTGCCCAGCTCGTCGGCTCGATGAACGAGGGCGTCAACGGTCTCATCAGCGGCGTGGATCTGTCCGATGTCGAACCCGAGAGCGTCGTCAAGATCCCGACCGGGCGGCTCGTCGGCTCGCAGCTCATCTCGAGCGTGCTCTGGCTGGTGTTCTTCGGGGTGATCTTCCTCGTGGCCTTCGGCGGCATCCTGATCGGGTCGCTGCTTGACGGCGAGCCCCTCGGCAGCTTCATCGGTCTCGGGCTGGGTCTCGGCATCGGAATCCCGCTCGTGATCGCCGTGGTCGGTATCACCTGGGCGCAGATCTCGAAGTCGCTGCGCTACTCGATCGCCCCGACTCCCGACGGCGTCCGGATCACCTACGGTCTGCTGACGACCGTCACCGAGACGCTTCCCCCCGGTCGGATCTTCGCTGTCGAGGTGTCGCAGTCGCTGCTGTGGCGTCCGTTCGGGTGGTGGACGGTCCGGATCAACCGCATGAGCGGCAAGAGCGCAGCGCAGCAGCAGTCGGGCAGCGCTCAGCAGTTCAACGTCGTCCTCCCGGTGGGCAAGCGCGCCGACGTCGAGCGGGTGCTCTCCCTGGTGATGCCGGACGCGCCGGTCGCCGACATCCCGTTGGTCTGGGAGCACGGCATCCTCGGCCCGACGGAGGGCGATCCGTACCGGACCATGCCCCGTCGCGCCTGGTGGCGTCGCCCCATCTCCTGGAAGCGGCAGGGCTATGTCCTCACCGACTTCGGTCTGCTGCTGCGTCGCGGTGTCATCTGGCGCAAGCTCGCGATCTTCCCGCTCGCCCGTCTGCAGGGGGTCTCGCTGTCGCAGGGGCCGATCGATCGCGCGCAGCGTGTCTCCGGTGCGCAGATCCACTCGGTTCAGGGCATCATCACGGGGTATATCTCGGCGCTCGAGATGCCGGACGCGCTGTTCCTGCTCGACGGGGTGAGCACGGCAGCGGCTCAGGCGGCGGCGAAAGACCACACGCACCGCTGGGGCGCCTACGAAGCCGCGGATGCCACGGCCCTGGCGGATCTCGACAGTCCAAGTCGTGCGGTAGGCGCGCCGCCGGTTCCGCCGGTCGCGCCGCCTCCAGTGGGCCAGCCGCCGGTTCCGCCGGTCGCGCCGCCTCCTGTGGGTCAGCCGCCGGTTCCGCCGGTCGCCCCGCCTCCTGTGCCTCCGGTCGCGTCGCCGCCGGTTGCGCCGCCTCCTGTGCCTCCGGTTGCGTCGCCGCCGGTTGCGCCGCCGGTTGCGCCGCCTCCAGTCGCGCCGCCGCCGGCACCACCCACACCCCCGGCGTCGAACGGTGAGTGATCCAGCGAACCGGGACGGACGGCTCGGCGTCGGCGTCATCGGTGCGGGCCGCGTCGGTCCGGTGATCGGCGCTGCCCTCGCGGGCGCGGGTCACGCCGTCACCGGGATCACGAGCGGATCGGACGACGACCGTGCGTCAGCGGTGCTCCCCGACGTGCCGGTGCTCGACGCGCTCGAAGTGGTGCGTCGCAGCGAGCTGGTCGTGGTGGCCGTTCCGCACGAGCAGCTGCCGTCGCTCGTCGCCGGCATCGCCGAGGTGGGCGGCTGGCAGATCGGCCAGCTCGTCCTCCACACCGACCCGGGCTACGGCATCGAGGTGCTGCGCCCCGCCGCCGAGCGAGGAGCGATCCCGCTCGCGGTGCATCCGGCCATCACCTTCACGGGCACCTCCATCGACCTGCGTCAGCTCCAGGCCGGTTATGCGGCGGTGACCGCGCCTGCTGCGGTGCTCCCGATCGCTCAGGCGCTCGCCGTCGAGATGGGGTGCGAACCGGTGGTGATCGCCGAGGGTGACCGGGCCGCGTATGCGGACGCGATCCAGACGGCCACCGAGTTCTCGCGTTCGATCATCGCCCAGTCCACCTCCCGCCTCAGCCAGATCGGGGTCGAGAACGCCGGTGGGTTCCTTTCGGCGCTCGTGCAGTCGACCGTCGAGCGTGCGCTGCGCGACGCCTCCGGGCCGTCGCCGCTGCTCTGAGGGCCGCAGCGTCCGGTCAGCGACCGCCCGAGAACCCGCCCCCTCCGCCGCCGCCCGAGAACCCGCCGCCGAAGGAGCCGCCGGCGCTGGAGGAGGTGCTCGCGCTGGGCGCCGAGTAGGTCGCCGCCGCATGCGAGGTGACCGCGAACGCGGCGAGCTGGGAGCGGAAGAACGGGGATGCCGGATCGCCGATCCATCCGGCCCCGCGCTGCGCCGACGCGTACGCCTTCTCGAGCACCGCGCCCCACTCGTCCTCCATGCCGAAGAGCATCGCGTAGGGGAGCAGCCGCTCGTAGACGACGATCACGTCGGCGCCGCCGTCCTGACGTCGATCGGCGCCCGAGTAGGACTGCAGCATCTGCAGTCGGTCGGCGTCGGCGACGCGGATGAACTCCCTGACGCCCTGGAGGTATTCGTACTCGCGCGCACCCTCCGGTGTGAGCACGGTGTGCTTCGAGAAGGCGTAGAAGCTCGAGATCAGCACGAGCACGACGCCGAACACGACGGCGACGAATGCCGGGATCGCTGTGACCCGGCCGGCGATGATCCCGAACAGTCCGATTCCGAATCCGACGAGCACCACGGCGATGGCGATCCACTGCAGGATCATCGCGCCACGACTCCGCGCCTTCGTCGTCAGTCCGCGCGCGGCGGCCTCCGCCGCACCCCGCTGCGTGAGGGCGGTCATGCGTCCGGCGAACGTCTCGCTCGACGAGGGCAGGTCGGCCACACCGTCTGAGTCGGCCTCGGCGAACAGGGCGTCGAGAGCCTCGACGTCGAGTTGATCGGGGATGCGCGTGCCCGGAAGTCGGCGAAGACGGGGCTGCTCGGCATCCGTTCCCTCTTCGATCCGCAGTGTGCCGCGGACGGCGAGATGCACGATCTCGGCGGGGACGGCATCCTTCGCACCCGGGATGATCGCCGCGGCCAGCAGGGGAGGCAAGGAGTCGGGGACGTCGTACTGCGCGACGACGATGCCGGTCGCGCGCCGTCGTGCGCGACGGAACGACCCCACGACGAACCAGCCGGCGACGGAGATGCCCAGCGCGCCGACTCCGGCGATCGCGGGCCCGACGTCGGTCACGGGATCCGGCTGCCGTGCCGTCGGCTGCGTCACGGTGCCCGCCTCGAATCCGATCGCGACGGTGACGCCTTCGCCCGGAGCGAGGGCGTTCTGCTCCACCCGGAACGACGACCCGTCGGCACCAGGGAGGATCGGACACTCGTCTGTGGAGCCCGAGGAGCCGATGTAGCAGCGGGCGTTCCCGGTGAGGTGGTCGGTCAGCGTGCGGTCGAAGACGACCTCGGCCTGGAACGATTCGATCGGCTGTGTGCTGTCGAGTGGCAGGAGATCCCAGTAGAACTCGTCGACGCCGTTCTCTGCGGCGAGCATGACGTCCCGCATCTCGTACTCGATGACGTAGGTGGTGAGCCCTCGCACGTAGTCGTCGTCGCCCGTGAGGATGTACAGCACACCGTCGTCCTCGTCCGTCTCGTACGGGACGGCCGCGCCCTGCTCGTCGGTGACGGAGAGGACCCGCGGATCGACCCAGGCGTTCTCGTAGCTCGTCGGCAGCCCCCGCACGATGCCGCGATTCTGGTCGGCGTCGGGGAAGCGGGCGGTCAAGGTCTCGGTCACGTGCATGTGCGAACGTCCCTCGGCGTCCAGACCGACCTCGTACCGGGCGTCCCAGGAGGCGTAGGAGAAGTCGTCGACGTCGGCTCCGACCGACGCGGGTGCGGCATCGGACGAGAGCGGCGCATCGGCCGCCGTGGCGGCGGGCACGGGTGCGAGGGCGACCGCGCCGCCCAACGCGATCGCGGCGAGAGCGGGGGCGTAGCGGGTGGCTGCCATGCCTCGAGGCTACCCAGGCTCGGTCCTGCTCGCTGAGATCGAGCGGCTCGGGAACGCTCCGCGGGCCTCGGTAGACTGGATATGACTTTCCGAGGAGCCCCGAATGACTGACGCGTCCGCCGCGCCCGAGCAGACCACCGACGCCGCCGACGAGGACGTGCACGAGCAGAAGGCCGTGCGCCTCGCCAAGCGCGAACGACTCATCGCGAAGCGCGCGGATGCCGGGGGAGGGGCGTTCCCGGTCGGCGTGCCCGTGACCCACGCGATCCCGGCGCTCCGCGCCGAGTACGGCGACCTCGAAGCCGGGGCCGAGACCGGCGTGCTGGTCGGCGTCGCCGGACGCGTGGTATTCAGCCGCAACACCGGCAAGCTGTGCTTCGCGACGCTGCAGGCCGGCGACGGATCGCGCATCCAGGCGATGATCTCGCTCGCCAACGTCGGCGAGGAGTCGCTCGCCGACTGGAAGGAGTACGTCGACCTGGGCGACCACGTCTTCGTGCACGGCGAGGTCATCTCCAGCCGCCGCGGCGAGCTGTCGATCATGGCCGACGGATGGGCGATCGCCTCGAAGGCCATTCTCCCGCTGCCGAACGCGTACGCCGAGCTGAGCGAAGAGGGGCGCGTGCGCAGCCGCTACCTCGACCTGATCGTGCGCGAGCAGGCGAGGACCACCGTGCGCGCCCGCGCCGCGGTCAACGCGAGTCTGCGTGCGACGTTCGCCGGGCACGACTACCTCGAGGTCGAGACCCCCATGCTGCAGGTGCAGCACGGGGGTGCCTCCGCCCGTCCGTTCGTCACGCACTCGAACGCGTTCGACACCGAGCTCTACCTGCGGATCGCGCCGGAGCTCTACCTCAAGCGCGCCGTCGTCGGCGGTATCGAGCGGGTCTTCGAGATCAACCGCAACTTCCGCAACGAGGGCGCGGACTCCACGCACAGCCCGGAGTTCGCGATGCTCGAGGCGTATCAGGCGTACGGCGACTACCGGCAGATGGCGGAGCTGACGCAGGAGCTGGTGCAGCAGGCGGCGATCGCCGTCGCCGGTTCGACGACCGTGACGTGGGCCGACGGCACCGAGTACGACCTCGGCGGCGAGTGGGATCGCATCTCGATGTACGAGTCGCTGTCGGCGGCTTCCGGCCGCACCGTGACCCCGCAGGACGCGGTCGACGACCTCATCGCCTTCGCGGAGGAGAACGGCGTCGACCTGCCTGCGCAGGCCACGCACGGCAAGCTCGTCGAGGAACTGTGGGAGCACTTCGTGAAGCCCGGCCTCGTGCGGCCGACGTTCGTGATGGACTTCCCGGTCGACACGTCGCCGCTCGTGCGCGAGCACCGGTCGATCGAGGGCGTCGTCGAGAAGTGGGACCTCTACATCCGCGGCTTCGAGCTCGCGACCGGGTACTCCGAGCTCGTCGACCCCGTCATCCAGCGCGAGCGCTTCGTCGAGCAGGCGAAGCTCGCGGCGCGCGGTGACGTCGAGGCCATGCCCGTGGACGAGGAGTTCCTCCGTGCCCTCGAGCACGGCATGCCGCCGTCCGGGGGCATGGGCATGGGCATCGACCGCCTCCTCATGGCGATCACCGGCCTCGGCATCCGCGAGACCATCCTCTTCCCGCTCGTCAAGTAGGACCGGCACTCAGGCGGCCGTCTCTCCTCGACGGAACGCCCACTCCGGCAGTATCGCCGCGCCGATCATCGTCGCGAGGAGCCTGGCGAGCCCGTACTCCGGATCGATCTCACCGACCATGTCGAGGTACTTCCCGGCATGGCTGGATCGGCCGAGCGCCCACGAGAGCCAGGCCGCTGCGGTGAGGGGTCCTGGTCGGGAGGCGCGCGGCGCGCGGGTCGCCGCGGCACGGACGACCGTCAGCGCCTGCTCGAGTCGGTCGGGATGGGGACGAGGACCGTGTCCGAGGAACACCTCGCCGAGATCGTCGGGCACGGCCGCGCGGTCGTCGGCGAACTCCAGTTGCGCGTCGAGCGTGCGTACGCCACCGACGATGTCGGTCGCCCACTGCGTGATGGCGACATCGCGAAGCAGCGGCCTGTCGAGGCACCAGAGCAGCGCGGCCGTCGCGAAGGTCGGCAACTCCTCGCGCATCGCCAGCACGGCCTCGAAGAACACCGGGACGTCGTCGAGCAGGAGGACCGCCGCGAGTGCCTGCGGGTCGTCGCGGACCGAGGGCGCGGCGTCGCTGTCGAGCAGTTCGGTGATCTCCCGCAGCGCGCGTCCGACGCGCTCGCGCTCCGCGAAGTCTGCCGCGGGGAGGTCGGCACCCGCGCACTGGTCGCCCGACACGTCTCCGATCCCGTGCACTCGCGGGGCAGGCTCGTGATCGAGCTCCTCGAGTTCCGGCTCGTCGACGAGGTAGCTCGCCCACCCCGACGGAGTCACGCACAGCGCGTCGACGATGTCGAGTCCGGCGTCCGACGCGCACGCGAGCACCCCGTCGACCTCGACCGCGAACGGCAGCACGACGCCATCCCGCGTGACCTGGGCGTCGTCGTCCGTGTAGACGACGACGGCCACGGCATCCGTCCTCTCCACCCTGGCGACGAGGGCGACGGCGGTGTCGGCGTACTCGGAGAGGTCGGCCTCCCCGCGGGGGAGATCGAGCCTCATCGCTCCCGTGGTGCGGGTCGCATGGAAGGGCAGAAGCACGAGGCTCTCGCGCGGCGTGAAGCCGGCGAGCGACGGGACGATGCGGAGGAAGTCGGCGGAGCTGGAGGCGTGGAGCACGGTGGTCATGCGCCGAGTGTGGTCGACCGCCGGGGGGCTGCGGGGCGATTCCACAGGCGCCGGACCGGTTCTCCCAGAGTCGTCGAATGTGCAGGAACGGTGGCTCGCGTACCATGGAGGGATGGAGAACTTCTGGCTCGCGGTCGCCTGGTCGATCCTCCCGACCATCGGGGTGAGCGTCGTGTTCTTCTTCGTGCTCCGCGGGATCCTTCGGTTCGACCGCACCGAGCGCAAGGTGCACGCGCGCATCGAGGCCGAGGAGCGCGCCGCACGGGGGCTGCCCCCGCGCCCCTGAGACGTCTTACCCATCGGCTACTGTGTAGCGAAGACACCGGGTCGAGCATCCGCTCCCCGCGATCCCCGCTGCGGGCCGAGAGGGAGCGATGACGACCGAGAGCTGGGGCTGGTGGATCACCGGCTTCCTCCTGCTGCTCGATCTTGCGATCCGCATCACCGCCATCATCGTCATCCCGCGCAATCGCCGCCCGACCGCCGCCATGGCGTGGCTGCTCGCGGTGTTCTTCATCCCCTTCGTGGGCGTCTTCCTCTTCATCCTGATCGGGAACCCGCGGCTGCCGCGTGCACGTCGCCGTAAGCAGGATCAGATCAACGAGTACATCGCCGAGACCAGTGAGCACCTGCACTTCGGCACCCTGCGTCCCGATGCGCCGAGCTGGTTCCCGCCCCTGGTCGAGATGAACCACCGACTCGGTGCACTGCCGATCTCGGGCGACAACGGCGCGCATCTGATCGGCGGGTATCAGGAGTCGCTCGACGCCATGGCCGACGCGATCCGCACCGCGCAGGACTACGTGCACGTCGAGTTCTACATCCTGCAGTCCGACGCATCGACCGACAACTTCTTCCGCGCGCTGGAAGAGGTCGCGGAGAGGGGCGTGCACGTCCGCGTTCTGCTCGACCACTGGGCGAACAGGTGGAAGCCGCGCTACAGGGCCACGATCAAGCGCCTCAACGGCATGGGCGCCGACTGGCACCTCATGCTGCCGGTGCAGCCGTTCAGAGGGAGGATGCAGCGTCCCGATCTGCGCAATCACCGCAAGCTCCTCGTGGTCGACGGCAAGGTCGCGTTCCTCGGCTCGCAGAACGTCACGGACTCGACCTACAACCTGCCCAAGAACATCAAGCGCGGTCTGCACTGGGTCGATCTCATGGTGCGCATCGACGGTCCTGTCGTGCTGAGCGTCAACGCGATCTTCCTCAGCGACTGGTACAGCGAGACCGACGAGGTGCTGCAGGAGATCGACATCTCGCACGCGGAACCGGGCTCGGGCGACCTCGACTGCCAGGTGGTGCCGTCGGGCCCTGGATTCGAGGTCGAGAACAACCTGCGTCTCTTCCTGGGCCTGCTCTATGCGGCCAAGCAGAAGATCATGATCGTCAGCCCGTACTTCGTGCCCGACGAAGCGCTGCTCCTGGCGGTCACCGCCGCGGTCGACCGCGGGGTCGAGGTCGAGCTGTTCGTCTCCGAGGAGGGCGACCAGGCGATGGTCTACCACGCCCAGCGCAGCTACTACGAGGCGCTGCTGCGGGCAGGCGTGCGCATCTGGATGTACCGCAAGCCGTTCATCCTGCACACCAAGAGCCTCACGATCGACGACCAGGTCGCCGTCATCGGATCCAGCAACATGGACATGCGGTCGTTCGGCCTCAACCTCGAGGTGTCGATGCTCGTGCGCGGCGAGGAGTTCGTCGCCGAGATGCGCGAGGTCGAGGACGAGTACCGGTCGCTCAGCCGCGAGCTCACGCTCGACGAGTGGATGCAGCAGCCGCTGCGCTCAACGGTGCTCGACAACCTCGCACGCCTCACCTCGGCGCTGCAGTAACGGCTCGGCCGCACTTCGTCAACGGTCCTTTCCGGGCACTTTCGCCGTGGTTAGCCTGAGAGCATGACTTCCCGCAGGCTCGTCACCGCCACGCTGTCCGCTCTCGCCGCCGCGCTGCTGCTCGCCGGGTGCACGATCGGGCCGGGTGCCGAGGCCGGGCAGACCACGTCCGACCCGTCGTCCGGTCCCAACACCTCCGACGAGGTCGACGAGATGGAGGGAACGATCCTCGACGAGGGCCGGTCCTTCGCGGTCGTGACCTGGGGCTCCTCCACCTGCGTCCCCCTGGTCGATGAGGTGAGCGCCGACGGTCAGACCGTCACGGTGACGCTCGTCGATTCGGATGCCGATGAGGTCTGCACCGCTGACATGACGCAGCGCGCCAGCCTCGGCACCCTCCCCGAGGGCGTCGACCCCACGCAGGACGTCACATTGAACGTGACCTACGGCGAGCTTCAGGATGACGTCGACCTCGCCGGCGACGCGTCCTTCACCGCGACGCCGGGGTCGCCCACCGAGTACACGCCTTCGGCAGGCTGGTTCGACGACTCCTCGCTCGTGCTGCTCACGTGGGGCTCGTCGGGCTGCCCGCCCGTGGTCGACAGCATCGAGGGCGCGGGCAACACAGGAACGGTGACGTTCGCGACCGACCCCGAGCGGATGTGCACGAAGGACATGGCACCCCGCGGGACGATCCTCGCCTTCGACGACGACGCGATCGACGACGACGACTTCACGCTCACGCTCGTGGGCGACTCGCTCGACGGCACCGTGCAGGTCCGCGGCTGACGGACGGCACGGCCAGGCCAGCGTCAGAGCGACGAGATCGGATGCTCCGCCGGGAGGGCGAGCAGCAGGGCTCCCGGGTCGACTCGGCAGGTGATGCGCACGGCTGAGCCGAACTCGTCGCCGTCGAGCTCGATGGGCGTCGGCCGGTTCGCTGCGGCTTCGGCGACGGTGCCGCGGAAGTAGTGCACCGACGCATCCCTGCCCCGCCGGTCGAGCACGCGCCGTCCGGCGCGGAACCGCCGCAGCACCGAGTTGTCCCACCAGATCTTCCGCCACACGCCCAACCAGCCCAGCACACCGGTCGGCTGGATCACCGCGAGATCGAGCGTGGCATCCGTGATCGACGCGTCGGGGATCAACGCGATCCCGGCGGGGAGCGTGCCGCAGTTCGCGAAGAGGATGCTGTGGACCTTGGTCGTGTGCAGGCGCCCGTCGTCGATCTGGAACACCGCCCGGAAGGGCTCGGCGGTCACGAGAGAGCGGGCTGCGCCGTCGACGTAGGCGATCCAGCCGACCGAGCGCTTGAGGTCCGGGCGGGTGTTCGCGATCATGTCCGCGTCGAGGCCCATGCCGGCGAGCACGACGTACGCATGCTCCTCCTCGCCGCCGTTCTCGCGCGTGAGGCGGGCCCACCCGATGTCGATCGGATGCCGGAACTCGCCGAGCGCCGCCCTGATCATGTCGTCAGGCCCGGCGAGCGGGAGTCCGAGGTTGCGAGCGAGGAGGTTGCCGGTGCCGCTGGGCAGGATCGCCAGCGGCACGCCGGTGCCCGCGATGGTCTCCGCGACGGCACGCACGGTCCCGTCGCCGCCGGCGACGAGGACGACGTCGACCCCGCGATCGAGCGCCTGGGCGGTCGCGCGCTGTCCGGCATCCTGGATCGTCGTCGGATAGAACGCCGGGTGCTCCCACCCCGCCTCCTTGGAGAGGTCGCGCACGCGCGCGCGCAGATCTCTCTCGGCGACCTTGATGGGGTTGTAGACGAGAGCGGCCTGTCGCCGGGCCGGAGAGCTCTTCGTCAT
Organism: Microbacterium sp. SZ1; assembly: GCF_002362255.1. GTDB lineage: Bacteria > Actinomycetota > Actinomycetes > Actinomycetales > Microbacteriaceae > Microbacterium. Next base: position 98,795 of record NZ_LPVV01000001.1, read on the forward strand.
GGCGCTACTCTAACGCCGCGCGGAGCGGCCTCCCGCCGCGCTGACGCGCTCCGGACTCGCCATAGACTTGGTGGATGATCGACCTCGCACTCCTCCGCGAAAACCCGGAGATCGTCCGCCGTTCTCAGGCCGCCCGTGGCAACGACCAGGGCACCGTCGACGCCGCACTCGAGGCCGACCGATCGCGCCGTGCGGCGCTCGCCGCCTTCGAGGAGCTGCGGGCCGAGCAGAACGCGTTCGGCAAGCAGGTCGCGAAGGCGCCCAAGGAAGAGAAGGCTGCGCTCGTCGCGCAGGTCAAGGATCTCGCCGACCGTGTCAAGCAGGCGCAGCAGGCCTCGAACGAGGCGTCGGAGAAGGCGGCCGACGCCCTCGCTCGCATCGAGAACGTCGTGATCGACGGCGTTCCGGCCGGCGGCGAGGCGGACTTCGTCGAGCTGCGCCGCGTGGGCGAGGTGCCGTCATTCGACTTCGAGCCGCGAGACCACCTCGAGCTCGGCGAGATCCTCGGAGCGATCGACATGGAACGCGGCGCGAAGGTCTCCGGCGCCCGGTTCTACTTCCTGCGGGGGATCGGCGCCCGGCTCGAGATCGCCCTCATGAACCTCGCCCTCGACAAGGCGCTGCAGAACGACTTCGTCCCGCTGATCACGCCCACGCTCGTCCGCCCCGAGATCATGCAGGGCACCGGCTTCCTCGGCGAGCACGCCGACGAGGTCTACCACCTCGACAAGGACGACGACCTGTACCTCGTCGGCACCAGCGAGGTCGCACTCGCCGGGTATCACAAGGACGAGATCGTCGACCTCGGCCGCGGACCGCTCCGCTACGCCGGCTGGTCGACCTGCTACCGGCGTGAGGCGGGGTCGCACGGCAAGGACACCCGCGGCATCATCCGCGTGCACCAGTTCAACAAGCTCGAGATGTTCGTCTACACGACCCCTGAGGATGCCGAGGCGGAGCACCTGCGCCTCGTCGCGCTGCAGGAGGAGATGCTCACCTCGCTCGGCCTCGCCTACCGCGTGATCGACGTGGCGGCGGGCGATCTCGGATCGAGTGCCGCGCGCAAGTACGACATCGAGGCGTGGGTTCCCACGCAGGGCGCCTTCCGCGAGCTCACGTCGACCTCGAACTGCACGACGTACCAGGCTCGTCGCCTCGACGTGCGGCACCGTCCGGCGGCGGAGGACGGGCAGCAGGCGAAGACCCAGCCCGTCGCGACCCTCAACGGGACGCTCGCGACCACGCGCTGGATCGTCGCGCTGCTCGAGACGCACCAGCAGGCAGACGGATCCGTCCGCGTGCCCGAGGTGCTGCGCCCGTACCTCGGCGGACTCGAGCTGCTGGAGCCGACCGCATGACCTCCTGGCTCGTCGGTCTCGACGTCGACGGCACGATCCTGCTGCAGGACGAGTCGATGAGTCCAGGGGTGCCCGAGGCCGTCGCGCGTCTGCGCGACGCCGGGCACGAGGTCACCATCGCGACCGGCCGCAGCTGGAACGCCACCGAGCGGTACGTCGACCTGCTGGGTCTCACGCCTGAGTACGTGGTGTGCTCTAACGGCGCTGTCACCATGCGCCGCGTCGGAGCCGAGTGGGAGCGCTGGCACATCGAGACGTTCGACGCGTCACCCGTGCTCGCGCTGCTTCGCTCCCGTCTGCCCGAAGCGCGGTACATGGTCGAGCTCGCCTCCGGCCAGCGTCTCTACACCGAGCACCTCGACGACTGGACGCTCGACGGCGGTCGTCAGGTCGGGTTCGAGGAGCTCGTCGCCGAGCCGGTGTCGCGCGTCGTGGTCGTCTCTCCGGGGCACGACGAAGAGGACTTCCACCGTCTCGTCGCCGACGCGGGTCTCAACGAGGTGTCGTACGCGATCGGCTGGACGGCGTGGCTCGACATCGCACCGCAGGGCGTCGACAAGGGCACCGCGCTCGAGCGCGTGCGCACACGGCTCGGGTTCGACGGAGACCGGGTGCTCGTCGCGGGAGACGGCCGCAACGACATCGGCATGTTCACATGGGCGCAGGAGATCGGTGGACGCGCCGTCGCGATGGGGCAGGCGCCCGACGAGGTGAAGGCCGCGGCGGGGGAGACGACCGCCGACGTCGAGGACGGCGGACTCGCCGATGCACTGAACACGCTTCCAGCGGCCGCCCAGGTCAGCGCGGGAGAATAGAACTCGGCTAGACTCACGGCTTGTCGGCGGATTCGTCTGTCGGGAGGGTTGTCCGAGCGGCCGATGGAGCTGGTCTTGAAAACCAGTGGGCAGAGATGTCTCGTGGGTTCGAATCCCACACCCTCCGCTTCGAAGCACGGTGTCGCCGCACCGAGACGCTGAACCGAAAGGCCCCGAGTGAGTCCCCACACCCGCCGCCGCCGTACGCTCGCACGGCACGGACAGCAGCGCACCCCGGGTGCGGTCAGCCAGCTCCTCAAGTTCATCGCCATCGGCCTCGCAGTCGTCCTCGTGAGCGGCCTCGGTGTCGCGGCATACGTCGCGTACGACCTGACGAGCACCGTGAGCGCGAACGCCGTCGAACTGGAGGGCACGGAGGAGCTTCCCCCGGACATCGGCGAGTACAAGGGCGGATTCAACCTCCTCCTCACCGGCGTCGACACCTGCGAGGAGGCCTACGCGCAGTACTTCGGCGCGCGGTGCGACGGTCCGGACTCCGAGGGCACGCTCAACGACGTGAACCTGCTCGTGCATGTCTCGGAGGAGCCGCGCCGCATCACGGTGGTGAGCTTCCCGCGCGACCTCATGCTCGGCATCCCTGCGTGCGAGGACGACGAGGGCAACATGCACTCCGCGATGAGCAAGCAGCCGCTCAACACCGCATACACCGACGGCGGCCTGAACTGCGTCGCGAAGACGATCACTCAGCTCACCGGACAGGAGATCCAGTTCGCGGCGTCGGTCACCTTCGGCGGTGTGATCGAGATCACCAACGCGATCGGTGGTGTGGACGTGTGCCTCGCCAATCCGATCAAGGACAAGTACACCGGCCTCGACATGGCCGCGGGCACGCACACGGTTCAGGGGCTCCAGGCCCTGCAGTTCCTGCGAACTCGTCATGGCGTGGGCGACGGCAGTGACCTCGGACGCATCGGCAACCAGCAGCAGTACATGTCGAGCCTCGTCCGCAAGCTCATCAGCAGCGACACCCTCGGGAACTTCCCGATGATGCTCAAGCTCGCGAACACCGGCCTCAGCAACATGGAGACCAGCACCTCGCTCGCCAACCCGACGATGATCGCGCAGATCGCGCTGGCCGTGAAGTCGGTGCCCTTCGAGGACATCGTGTTCCTGCAGTACCCGACCGGGACCGACGCCGACAACCCGAACAAGGTCGTCGCGAACAAGTCGGCCGCCCAGGCGATGTGGGATGCGATCAACGAGAACGCTCAGCTGCAAGTGACGCATGAGAACACCGCGAACGACGGCGTCGTCGTGACCGACCCGGTGCCGCAGGAGCCGGCGGTACCGGACCCCGCCGCGACCGCGCCGGCGACCGAGGAGCCGACGAACGTCGTCGCGCTTCCGAACTCGATCAAGGGCAACTCGGCGGCGCAGCAGACCTGCTCCAACGGCAACGTCCGCTGACCTGCGTCGGCGCAGAGTCGAGGGTCAGGACCTCGCGGTCGGCGGGTAGAGCACGTCCATGAGGGCTTCGAGGATGCCTGCCATGTCGACGGACGGGTCGACCATCCACTGCAGCTGCAGGCCGTCGGCGACGGCCTGGACGACGCGTGCTGTGGTGTCGGCGTCGAGAGCTGCCCGCTTGGCAGCATCGCCGTGGAATGCCTCGGCGATGCTGCCCCGCAGCCGTTCGCTGCGCTCGAGGAAGTACGCGTGCGCCGGGTGGTCGGGATCGGCGGCGTCCACCGCCAGGCGTGAGAACAGCTCGACGACTCCGGGGACCTCGGTGTTGTGGCGGATGACGTCGAGGAAAGCCGCCTTCGCGTCGACGGGGTCGTGCATGCGCGGGGAGCGCTCGTCCTGTTCGTCGCGCGTGCGGAGCACCTCGGTGAAGAGCTCCTCCTTCGAGCCGAAATAGTGCAGCAGCGCGGCGGGCGTGACTCCGACGGCTTCAGCGATGTGTTTGAGTGATGCGTTGCGGTAGCCGGTGCGTCCGACGACGTCCAGCGTGCTCTCCAGGATCTCCTGCCGCCGGGCGACGCCCTTCGCGTATGAACCTCGTCGTGCCATGCCCCCGACCCTAATCCTGAATGCGGTTTGATATCCAATACTGACTGTCGTATGGTTTTCGGAAGACACCGCCGTCGCCGCGAAAGGACGACCATGACCGACACCTCGGCATCCGACCTCACCCTCGAGGAGAAGGCGTCGCTCACCAGCGGCGCGGACTTCTGGACGACCAAGTCCATCGACCGCGTCGGGCTGACGTCGATCATGCTGACCGACGGTCCGCACGGACTCCGCAAGCAGGCGGACGCCACCGACCATCTCGGACTCGCGAGCAGCGTTCCGGCCACGTGCTTCCCGCCGGCCGTCGGCCTCGGATCGTCGTTCGACCCCGAGCTGGTCGAGCGTGTCGGCGCCGCGATCGGCGCCGAGGCCGCGATCGAGGACGTGGCGGTCGTGCTCGGGCCCGGCGTCAACATCAAGCGCTCCCCGCTGTGCGGACGGAACTTCGAGTACTTCTCCGAGGACCCGCTGGTCTCCGGCGTCCTCGGGGCGGCCTCGGTGCGCGGCATCCAGTCGCAAGGGGTCGGCTCGTCGCTCAAGCACTTCGCGGCGAACAACCAGGAGTTCGATCGGATGCGTGCGAGCTCCGACGTCGACCCTCGGCCCCTGCGCGAGATCTACCTGCGCGGCTTCGAACGGGTGGTGCGGGATGCGCAGCCGTGGACCGTCATGTGCTCCTACAACCGCATCAACGGGGTCTACGCGTCCGAGGATCCGTGGCTTCTGACGCAGGTGCTCCGAGACGACTGGGGATTCGACGGCCTCGTCGTCTCGGACTGGGGCGCGGTGAACGACCGTGTCGCCGGTGTCGCCGCGGGTCTCGACCTCGAGATGCCCTCCTCGGGAGGGCGGACGGATGCTCAGCTCGTGGCAGCCGTGCGGGCCGGCGAGCTCGACGCGAGCGTGCTCGACGTCGCCGCCGATCGCGCGATCGCCCTCGTCGGCAAGGCGCGGGCGCGGGATGCCGTGCAGGGGCCGCTCGATGTCGACGCCCACCACGCCCTCGCCCGCGAGGCGGCCGGACGGTCGATCGTGCTGCTGAAGAACGGGGATGGGTTGCTGCCGCTCGCCCCCGAGCACCGCATCGCCGTCATCGGAGCGTTCGCGACCGAGCCGCGCTTCCAGGGCGCCGGATCCTCGCTCATCAACCCGACGCGCGTCGACACCGCGCTCGACGGTATGCGCGCTGTCGGCGGGGATCGCGTGTCGTACGCCGCCGGGTTCGCTGTGGAAGGCGGTGCCGTCGCGGCATCCGGTCGTTCCGCCGAGGAGCTGCGCGCCGAGGCCGTCGCAGTCGCGAAGGCCGCCGAGGTGGCTGTCGTGTTCCTCGGGCTGCCCGCGGCGGAGGAATCGGAAGGCTTCGACCGCGACCACATCGACCTCCCCGGCGTGCAGCTCCAACTGCTGGATGCCGTGATCGAGGCGAACCCGCGCACCGTCGTCGTGCTGTCGAACGGCGGCGTCGTCGCACTCCCGTTCGCCGACCGGGTTCCGGCGATCGTCGAGAGCTGGCTGCTGGGCCAGGCGGGCGGCGGCGCGGTCGCCGACGTGCTGTTCGGCGCGGTGAACCCGTCCGGCAAGCTCACCGAGACCGTTCCCGTGCGACTGGAAGACAACCCCTCGTACGGCAACTTTCCCGGAGAGTTCGGCCATGTGCGCTACGGAGAGGGGATCCTCGTCGGCTATCGCTGGTACGACGCGAAGGGTCTCGACGTATCGTTCCCGTTCGGGCACGGCCTCTCGTACACGACGTTCTCGTACGGCGCCGCGACGGCGTCCGTCGCAGACAGCGGCGAGGTGACCGTGCGCGTCGACGTGACGAACAGCGGCGACCGCGACGGGCGCGAGGTCGTGCAGGTGTACGTCGCTCCGGTGCGGTCCGCCGTGCAGCGAGCGCCGCGCGAGCTGAAGGCCTTCTCGTCGGTGGCGCTCGCCGCGGGGGAGACGCGCACGGTCGAGCTGACGGTGCGCCGGGAGGACCTCGCGTACTGGGACGTGCGCGTCGACCGCTGGGTCGTCGAAGGCGGTGACTACACCGTCGAGGTGGCGGCGTCGAGCCGTGACATCCGCTCCGCCGTGACCGTCGAGGTCGAGGGCGACGAGGTCTCGCTGCCGCTGACGATGGACTCGTCGATCGGCGACGTGGTCTCGCACCCCGTGGCCGGTCCGATCGTCATGGAAGCGCTGGGCGGGCTGATGGGGGGCCTCGCCGGAGCCGACTCCTCGGCGGCGTCCATGATGCCGAACGACGAGGCGATGCAGAAGATGATGGCGTCGTTCCCGATCGGTCGGCTGATCGGCTTCCCCGGCGTCGACGTGACGTACGAGCAGGTCGAGCAGCTGCTCGCCGGTGCGAACGCCGGCTCGCTGCCGCAGGACTGACGCCGCGCCGGCGTGGCGGGAGAGCGCCGGCGCGGGGGCTGGCCTCACAGAATGGGCCGGCCCCCGCGCGTCGCACATGACGCGCGCCCCGTTGCCGGTTCAGGACAACGGGAGGCCTGTCAGCGCTCGATGTGGTCGAGGTGCAGCATGCGCGCGAGGTTCTTGTCGAGCTCGTCGTCGCGGAAGATCTTCTTCCAGTCGTCCTTGATGATGCTCTCACGGCCGTAGTCCATGGCGATGAGGCAGGCGTCGGAGAACGGGTTGTCCCCGCGAAGGCCGTTCGCGAGGGCGACCTGGGTGTGCCCGTACAGGATGCTGCGCGCGGCGGCCTCGGGCACGCCCATGGTGTTGATCGTCTCCTGCAGCGCCTCGTTGAGCAGGTCGCCGACCATGCAGGCGACGGTCTCGACGAGCGTCGGCTCGAGCTGCGCGAGCTGCTTGACGGTGACCCAGTGCACGTCGATGACAGGGGCGTAGATGGCGCGGACCGTGGCCTCGACGATCGCCTTCTTCGCGTCGTCGTCGCTCTCGATCGCGGCGATCGCGTCCTGCGGGGCGGCGATGCCGCCGAACGTGTCGGCCCACTGCTCGGGCGTCTCGCGCTGCAGGAAGATCGACGGGTGGCACGGGTGCGCGACGGCCTGGATGACATCGTCGCGGGTCGTCAGGAGGCCGGCGTACGCGGCCGCGGGGTCGAGGGTGAGCACGATCGCGCCGCTCTTGACCTGGGGGACGAGGTCGGCCGTGACAGGGCCGAGGGCGAGGTCGGGGACGGCGAGCACGACGATGTCGGCGTCGGCGACGGCGGTGGCGGCGTCGGTCAGCTCGCGGCCGGCGTCGACCGTGCGCTGCTGGCCGGCGGGGGAGTTCTCGACGTACCAGACGGTGTGGTCGGTCTTCACCAGGTTGTTGGACACGCGCATGCCCATCTTGCCGCCCGCGCCGATGACGGCGATCTTGTAGGTTCCGGTGGTGGTCGACGTGTCGCTCATGATGTGCTCCTCAGGTATTCGAGTGTGGTGCGGGTCCATTCCCGCTCGGTGCGGATGGTGGTCTCGGGGTCCCCCTGCCAGGGCAGCCAGTGCTCGACGATCTCGTTGATCCCGCGCTCGCGAGGGCGGACGGCGGTCACCAGGGCGGGGTAGTCGTGCAGGCCGGTGCCCATGACGGTGCCGGAGTAGGTGAAGCCGACCCAGCCCTCCTGACGCGCGAAGGCGAAGTCCTTGACATGGATGTTCTTCACAAGCGGTGCCGACAGGTCGACGCATACGGACGGCAGCTCGAGCCGGGCCACGACGTTCGCGGGGTCGAGGCAGATCCCGAGGTTGCGGCTGCCGACCCGTTCGACGAGCGCGGCCAGGTCGGCGGTCGGGAGCTGCTCGTAGGTCTCCAGCGCGAGAGTGACCCCGGCGGATTCGAAGGAGCGGATGCTGCTGCGCAGCCATGTCTCCGCTTCGGCGAGGGTCGGGCGGCAGTCGGGGCTGTAGACCATGCTGCGCACCAGACGGGCGTCGAACACCTCGGCCAGGGTGAGGAATCGGCTGAGGTGTTCAGGGTTGATGCCCTTCGTGCCGAGTTCGATCGCGATGCCCAGGTCACGCGCGGCGCGCGCGGCGTCGTGCAGCTCGGCATCGCTCATGCGGTCGAGGGGGGCGTAGTCGCAGATCTGGAACAGCTCCACCCCCTGCGCGCGGGTGTCTTCGAATGCCCCGATGAGCGACAGCGGCTCGGATGCGCGCTCGGAGAGCTGCCAGAGATAGGCGTAGGTGCCGAGGCCGATCACGATGCGTCCCCTCGGAGGGCGGCGAGCTGCGCGGCCTCGTCGAGCACGGTGACGAGGGCGACGGGGTCGTGGGCGAAGCGTCCGAGGAAGACACCGTCCACCGCGTCGCCGAGCCCGGTCAGCAGCCCCGGTCCCGCCGCGCCCCCGTAGATCACGGACGAGCCGGTGCGAGCGGGGTCTGCGTCGAGCGCGGCGCGCAGCGCGACGGCGACGACGCGGATGTGATCGTGGCCAGCGGGTTCCGGAGCGCCGATGGCCCAGACCGGCTCGTACGCGACGATCACTCGTCCGGGAGCGGCGCCGTCGAGCGCGGACTGGAGCTGGGCGACCGCGACGTGCGCGGCATCCGCCGGCTGCTGCCGCTCTGTCTCTCCGATGCACAGCAGCGGGGTGAGCCCGGCGTCGAGGGCGGCGCGGGTCTTCGATGCGGTCTGTTCCTCGGTCTCGCCATAGAGACGACGGCGCTCGGCATGGCCGATCTCGGCGATCGACGCCCCGACCTCGGCGAGCTCCGCGGCGGTCACCTCGCCGGTGAAAGCGCCGGCCGGCTCACCCGAGACGTCCTGCCCGCCGACGCGGACCGGGGTTCCCGTGAAAGCGGCGAGGGCGGGGAGGACCTGCAGATAGGTCGGGGTGATGAACAACTCGACCGCACCGGAGGTGACGGCGTCGTGGACGCGCACGCGCGCGGCGACCTCGTCGAACCAGCGCGTTGCGCGTTCGTGCCCGAAGTAGGTCTTCAGGCTCACTCCGACCGTGACCTGCGACATCAGCAGGATCCGGTCGTCTCGTACTCGTCGATGACCGCGACCTTCTCGGCGCTCGCGCTGGATTCGTCGAAGCGGTAGCCGAGCCACTCGCGCACGAGACGGCGGGCGAGCTCGATGCCGACGACCCGCTGGCCCATCGTGAGCACCTGTGCGTTGTTCGACAGCACGGCACGCTCGACCGAGAACGAGTCGTGCGCAGTGACGGCACGGATGCCGGCGACCTTGTTCGCGGCGATCGCGACGCCGAGCCCGGTGCCGCAGATCAGCAGGGCACGGTCGGCCTGGCCATTCGCGACCAGCTCAGCCGCGGCGATGGCGACGCGCGGGTAGGCGGTGTGCCCATCGGCATCCACTCCCACGTCGACGAGGGAGGCGACGCCGTCACTGTTCTCGAGGTCCTTCTTCAGGATCTCCTTGTAGTCGAATCCGGCGTCGTCGCTGCCGATCACGAGGCGGAGCTGGTCGGTCATGATGCGTCCATTCCCTCAGCGTGGGTCGCCGAGCTTGTCGATGTGCCGGCGAGCAGCTCGCCGAGGGCCGTGACGATCAGCGCGAACGAGATCGCCCCGGGGTCGGGGGTGCCGACGGCGTGCTCGCCGTGCGTGCGGGCGCGGCCCATCTTCGGCAGCAGGTCGGCGGTCGCGGCCGCGGAGCGGGTCGCCGCGTCGGCCGCACCCGTCCAGGCATCGACGAGCGCCGCTCCGCCGTCGATCGCCTCGGTGAGCGTCGTAGTGAACGGCACGAGCGCGTCGACCATGGTCTTGTCGCCGATCTCGGCCTTGCCGTATGACTGCACGCCTCGCACGCCGTCGGCGACACCCGAGGCGACCGCCGCAGCATCCGGTCGACCGGCATCGCCGAGTCGCGCGGCCAGAGAGTTCAGGATGACACCCCACAGGGCCCCGGACGTGCCGCCGGCCTTGTCGGCCCAAGCGTCGGCCGCGCGGGCGAGAGTCGTCTGCGCACCCGCACCGGCGTCGGCCGCGCGGGTGCCGGCATCCAGCGCCGCGTGCGAGCCGCGCTGCATGCCGATGCCGTGGTCGCCGTCACCCGCGATCGCGTCGATGCGGCCGAGCTCGTCGACGTGCGCGTCGACGGTGTCGGCGAGCACCTGCAGCGCCGCACGCACGGTGTGCGCGAGGGTGCGGGATTCGTCGTCACCGGGCGTGATCTCGTCGACCGCGGCCGAGGCGACCTCCGCGATCTCGGCCTGCGCGGCGGCGACGACCGATCCGCGCCGGTAGGCGGGCGCGTCGACCGGGGTGTCCCACAGACGCTCGAGCTCGTCGTCGAGCCAGAACAGGGTCAGCGACGTGCCGGCCATGTCGAAGCTCGTGCAGTACTCGCCCACGTGAGGGTCGACGAGAACGAGACCCGCTGCCTCGAGCCGCTCGGCGATGCGCCGGTAGACGACGAACATCTCCTCGTACTTCAGGGCGCCGAGCCCGTTGAGGATGGGAACCACTCGGGCGCCCTCGACGCTCACGCCGTCGGGGACCTCGGCGAGCAGACGATCGACCAGCAGGTCCGCCAGGCCGTCGGCCGTGGGGATGTCGGTCTCGTCGATGCCCGGCTCGCCGTGGATGCCCAGACCGACGGCCATGCGGCCGGCGGGAACCGTGAACAGCGGCGCGGGGGCGCCGGGCAGCGTGCACCCGGTGAACGCGACCCCGAATGACCGCGTGCGCTCATTCGCGAGATCGGCCACGCGCACGACGCCGTCGAGGTCGTATCCGGCCTCTGCGGCTGCGGCGGCGCTGCGGAACACCGTCAGATCGCCGGCGATGCCACGCCGCTTGTGCTTCTCGTCGGGGGAGGCGCTCGCGACGTCGTCGGTCACAGTGACGGTTCGCGTCGGGATGCCCTCCGTGCGCAGCCGGTCCTGGGCGGCGTCGAAGTTGAGCACGTCACCCGCGTAGTTGCCGTAGGAGAGGAACACCCCGGCACCGCGATCGACAGCCTTCGCGACCGAGTAGACCTGCTGCGCCGACGGAGAGGCGAAGAGGTTGCCCATCGCCGCCCCGTGGGCGAAACCCTGGCCGACCAGCCCGCCGAACGCCGGGTAGTGGCCGGACCCGCCGCCCACCACCACGGCGACCTGTCCTTCGGGGATGACCGTGCTGCGCACGACCCCGCCGGGCACCCGGCGCACCGCGCGCGAGTTCGCGGCGACGAATCCGTCGATCATCTCGTCGGCGAAGTCGGCGGGGTCGTTCCAGAGACGAGTCACGAACCGACCGCCTCGCTCGACAGGTCGGGCGACGTGGCGGTCGTGCGACCGCGACGGGCGAGGACGGTCATGAGCACCGCGGAGAGGAGCATGAATCCGCCGACGATGACCATCGGCACCTCGTAGCCTCCCGTCCAGTCACGCACCGCGCCGGTGATGTACGGCGCGCTGAAGCCCGCGAGGTTGCCGACCGTGTTGATCAGCGCGACACCTGCGGCGGCGGCCACACCGGTGAGGAACTGCGTCGGCAGCGTCCAGAAGTTCGGCAGCGCTGCGAAGATCGAGCACGCGGTGATCGTGATGACCGCGATCGTGGCGGCAGGGGAGCCTGCGAAGAGGGCGAGCGGGATCGAGACCGCACCGGCGAGAGCGGGGGCGGCGATGTGCCACGTCTTGAGGCCGCGCTTTCCGGCATCCCGCGACCAGAAGTACATGACGATCGCCGCGGGAAGGTACGGGATGGCCGTGATGAGGCCCTTCTGCAGCACATCGAACGTGACGCCGGACTGCTCCTGGAATCCTTCGATGATCGTCGGCAGGAAGAAGCCGAGAGCGTACAGGCCGTAGATGAAGCCGAAGTAGATGAAGGACAGCGTCCACACGCGACCGCTGCGGAAGGCGTACTTGACCGACACATGGCCGCTGCCGGCCTCGGTGGTCTTGCGCTCGGCTTCGAGCGCACCGGTCAGCCAGGTCTGCTCCTGCGGCGTCAGCCACTTCGCGTCGGCCGGCTTGTCCTTCAGGTAGAACCAGGCGATGATGCCGACGACGATCGCGGGGATCGCGACACCCATGAACATGAACCGCCAGCCCTCGAGGCCGAAGAAGGCGCCGTGCTGCTGGATGAGCGCGCCGGCGAGCGGTGCGCCGATGACCGTGGTGAGCGGCTGCGCCAGGTAGAAGAGCATGAGGATCCGACCGCGGTACTGCGACGGCACCCACAGGCTGAGGAAGAGGATCGCGCCGGGGAAGAAGCCGGCCTCGGCGACGCCGAGGATGAAGCGCAGCGCGACGAGCTGCTCGAAGTTCTGCACCCAGGTGAAGAGGAGTGCGACGACGCCCCAGCTCACCATGATGCGGGCGAGCCACTTGCGGGCCCCGAACTTGTGCAGGGCGAGGTTCGACGGCACCTCCAGCAGGATGTAGCCGATGAAGAAGACGCCGGAGGCGAAGCCGAACTGGGCGGCGCTCAAGGCGAGGTCGTCGTTCATGCCGTTCGGGGCCGCGAAGCCGATGGCGGTGCGGTCGAGGTAATTGATGAAGAACATCAGAGCCACGAACGGCACGAGTCGCAGGGCGACCTTGCGTATGGCTGACCGGGCTACGGGTGTTTCGGAAAGCGGGGTGTCCACAATGACTCCTCATCGACGGTGATCGCGCACTCCTGGCGAATGCTCACTCCCTACTGCACAACCGGTTGACCAATTTCAAGCCCGAATTCGAAACCCGTCGCCGGTATGTTGGCAGACATGCCCGCATTTCCCGGAGAACCGGTCGACGAGATCGCCGCCGCACTGTCGGCCGTCCCTTCGAGCTCTCCCGTGTCGGAGGTCGCTCGTCGGCTACTCGACCTGTTCACAGGCGGATCCATCGCACCGGGTGCGCGCCTGCCGCCGGAGCGGCAGCTCTCGGCTTCGCTGGGGGTGGGGCGATCCGCCGTGCGCGAGGCCCTCGCGGCTCTCGAGATCCTCGGGATCGTAGACGTCCGGCCAGGGTCTGGAACATATCTGCGCGGGTCGGCGAGCGAACTGCTGCCGCAGACCCTGCGCTGGGGGCTCCTGATCGGGGAGCGGAACACCGCGCAGCTGCTCGAACTGCGCGAGGGGCTCGAGATCTTCGTGGCCCGGCTCGCTGCGTCTCGCGCGGACGACGCGACCGTGGCCCGACTCGAACGCAGTGCCGCCCGCATGCGCGACAGCATCGATGACCTCGGCACGTTCGCCAAGGCAGACCTCGACTTCCACCATGTACTCGCCGAAGCAGCTGGCAACGAGACCCTCACCGACCACGTGCACGTCGTTCGTTCGCTTCTGCAGGTCTACGCCGATCGGGCGGTGCATGACCGGGCGCAAGCCGAGCGCGCCCTCGCCGAGCACGAGGCGGTGCTTTCGGCCGTGCGCGCAGGAGATCCGGATGCGGCGGCATCCGCCATGGCCGTGCATATGGCGACCGCTACCGCTCGCCTGCTCGAGGCGTGACTCGCGAGGTTGAGCGAGCCCGGTTCGTGACATGCTTGACGATCCGTTACGATGGCTAGGTGCATCCGGTCTTTCTCGGAGCGGGTGCCTGGAGACGTCGCATAGTCCGGCCTAGTGCACCACCCTGCTAAGGTGGAGTCCCCTTACGGGGACCAGGGGTTCAAATCCCCTCGTCTCCGCACAACGAATCCCCCGCCTCGGCGGGGGATTCGTGCGTTCGGCGCCGGATACAGCGATCCCCCTCACGTTCGGGTCGTGAGGGGGATGCGGTATCTCGCTTCGCTGTGCGGGGGGCGAGCGGATGCTGTCCTGTCGTGGGATCCCCATCCCGCGTCGCCGTTCCCCAGAGCGGCCGGAAGCATTCGCTCCGTCGTTGGAGACGTCTTACCTTCCCATACGACCGCGGGGCGGTGTGGAGACTTTGTGGCCGCCCGCTAAACTATCAGCCAATCGGTAGGGCTACTTCTGTCTAACCTCTACTGGCCTAAGGTCTAGGTCTCATGGAGACTATCGGTCAGTGGGGATGTGAGTTCTGGGTCAGTTGCGCGGCCAGTCGCTCGTCAAGTACGCCTCGACGGCTCGATGCCGGAATGTGTACGGCTTGCCACGGTCGATGATGCCACGCACGGTGTCCAGGCGCTGGGCCGTGGGCCCCACCTCCGTCACCTTGGAGAATCCCATAGCCTCCGCGATGCGCGTGGCGGTGCGCTCCACGGCGGGAAGGTCGGCCATCGCCTGCAGAAGCTGTCGCTCGCGAGCGGGGAGCCGTTCGAGGATCCGCTCGACATGGGATGCGGCCTCGCGCTGCGCGCCGCGCCACCCCTGGCGCACCTGCCCTGCCGTGATGGTGGGAGTCCCGCCGGCGTACCAGGCCTGTTCGCCGGCGAGCTGGAACAGGAACGGCTCACCGCGGCAGAGATCGACGATCGCCGCGGCTGCGGCGGGCTCCATCCGCACTCGATCCGCCCCGCCATCACCATCGGCTACTCGCCATCCATCGAGCACGAACTCCTGCAGCGCTTCCGCGAGATCCTCGTCGTCGATGGCGGAAAGGGTGGTGGTCTTGAAGCGCCGCGCGAAGGTCGCCCCCTTGCGCGCACCCGCCATGTCCTCGAAGTCCGGGAGGCCCGTGAGATAGACCGCGATCGGCAGCGAGCGCCTGACTCGAGCACCGCCGGGAACCTCGACCTCGATCTCACGCGACAGGGCATCGCCGAGCGCGATGAGCAATTGGGAGAGCGCCTTCTCGTCGGTGATGTTCTGCACTTCGTCGATATGGATGAGCGCCACGACCCGTCCGTTCGCGACCGCCGCGATCCCGACCTCGACGAGCAGCTCGGTCAACGCCGCATAGGGCTCGCGCCCGTCCGTGCCTCGCAGGGTGAGCGAGATGCCCGAGACCGCGACCGCCTGGACGCGGGCGATCGCGTCGCCGATCCGCTTCTCCCGTGATGAGGGGAGTCCGGCGGAGTTCGCGAGCTCGAGCACCGCCTCTGCCACGAGCTTCAACGGGTCCGCTCCCGCGGGGATGCGGAGCTGCGGGGTGACCCAGTCGCCGGCGCGAGCGGCATCCTGCGCGATGCGTCGCACGAGGCTCGATTTCCCGAGCCCGGGTTCGCCGAGAATGGTGCGCCCGCGTTCGGGAAGCCCCGCGAGTCGGCGAGGACGTACGACGTCGCGCCAGTCGCTCAGTTGCTCGATACGGCCGGCCCAGACCTCCGGGATGGTGTCGGACCCGGGACTGAAGGGATTGTCGAGAGCTGTACGCACGCTGATAACATTATCAAAGCGATCCGCGGTCGATAATGTTATCAACGCGGTCTGTATCCTCACCGCGGCCACGCCTGTTACACACCCGCCTCAGGTGGCACCTGTTGCGGGAATCCGCGCAGAATTGCGGCGGGAGGTGCCAACCGAGCGGCTCTTCAGCCGGTGATCGACGCGAGCGATCCGGGCAGCGCGGATCAGCGGGTGATCTCTTCGAGCACCTCGATCACATGCCGGTACGGCCTCCCGGTCGCCCGGCTCATGCCCAGCTCGCACGTGCGGTTGGCGGAGACGAACGCGTCGAAGCCGCCGCCCGCGCGCTCGGCATCCGCGACCTCTGCGGATTCGACGGCGGTGGCGCTCGCGGTGAGCTCGGGGTGCAGCATCCCTCGGTCGCCGGCGAATGCGCAGCATCCCCACCCCTCCGGGATGAAGACTTCGTCGGCGACGGCGTTCGCGATCGCCTCGAGGTCGCCGTTCGCTCCCAGTGCCGTCGTCGAGCACGTCGGGTGCACCGCGATGCGCGGCAGCTTCTCGGTGACCGTCAGCATCGGCAGGAGCTCTCGAGCGACGTAGGTCGTGGCGTCCTCGATCACGATGCCCGAGTACTCGGGATGCTCCTCCGCGCGCTTCGTCAGCATCACGCGCAGGCCCTCGGTGCAGGATGCCGCGTCGCACACGACCGGGATCCGGCCGCCGCGACTCGCATCCCACAGGGCGGCGAGCACGCGGTCGACCATGCGCTCGTACCCCGCCAGGTGTCCCTTCGACTTCCACGGGGTGCCGCAGCAGAGTCCACCGGCATCGGCGGGGATCGCGACCGACACCCCCGCGCGGTCGAGCAGCGCGCGGACGGCGTCACGGGAGCCGATGCCGTGGTCCTCCGGGCCGAACATGGTGCCGACGCACGCGCCGAACAGCACGACCTCCGCGTCGGCGGGGCTCTGCTGCTTCGGCGCCGCTGATCCGCCGCGGGGCAGCGCCGCATCGTAGAGCGGAACGACGTCATCACCGAGGATGCCGCGACCGATCGCCGTCACACCGCGGGCCAGAGGTGCAGGCAGGGCGTCGGCGACGGTGAGCGCCACCCCGCCCAGGCGCGTCACGACGCCCCATCCCTTGGCCGCGGCATCCCACGCCGTGTTCTCGATCTTCGACGCCTCCTCGGCACGGAGCCGGCGCACGAGGTCGCCGGTGTTGATGTCGACGGGGCACGCCACGGCGCACATGCCGTCGACCGCGCACGTCTGCACGCCGTCGTAGTCGTAGTCGGCGCGCAGATCCGCGAGGAGTGCCGTGTCGCCCTGCTCCTCGGCCCACGCCATGTCGCGCCGCAGCACGATGCGCTGACGTGGCGTGAGCGTGATGTCCTTGCTGGGGCAGGTGGGCTCGCAGTACCCGCACTCGACGCAGCGGTCGACCTCCTTCTCCACCCGTGGCACGCGCTTGAGGTCGTGCAGGTACGACTCCGGGTCGTCGGACAGCACGACACCCGGGTTCAGGATGCCGGCGGGATCGAGCAGATGCTTGATCTCCCACATCATGTCGGTGAGGAAGTCTCCGTACTGGCGCCGCACGAACGGAGCCATGATGCGTCCGGTCCCGTGCTCGGCCTTGAGTGAACCGCCCTGTGCGAGCACGAGATCGACGAGATCCGCCGTGAAGCGCCGGTACCGGGCGAGGCTGTCCCCGTCGTCGAACCGCTCGTTGAGGAGGAAGTGCACGTTGCCGTCCTTGGCGTGCCCGAAGATCACCGACTCCTCGTAGCCGTGCACGGCGAACAGCTCGATGAGCCGCTGGCAGGTGACGAGCAGCCGGTCGACCGGGACGACGATGTCTTCGAGCAGCGCCGTCGTGCCCGACGGGCGAGCCCCGGCGACCGCCGTGTAGAGGCCCTTGCGGACGTGCCACAGCGAGGCGCGCTCGGCCGCGTCCGTTGTGAGGCGCGCGGGGGTGGTGAGCGGCAGCTCGGCGAACGCGTCGAGAGCGGCGGTCGTCGCGGCATCCAGCTCGTCGGCATCGGAGGCGTGCGTCTCGACGAGCAGCGCCGCGTGGTCGCGTACGTCGATGTCGGCGATCGCCGTCGGCACATCGCTCAGCCCCTGCGCGACACGCAGCGACGCGGCATCCAGCAGCTCGACGGTCGCGAGCCCCTGAGCGACCAGGCCGGGCAGTGCGGCCATCGCGTCGGCGAGCGTGGTGAAGACGAGCAGGCCGGTCGCGATGCAGGGCAGCACCGGCACGGTGCGGAACCGGGCTTCGGCGACGAACGCGAGCGTGCCCTCCGAGCCGATGACGAGGTGCTCGAGGATCTTCACGGGGTCGTCGAAGTCGAGGAGGGAGTTGAGTCCGTACCCCATCGTGTTCTTCATCGAGAACTGCTGCTGCACCATCGCCACGTGCGCGGGCGAGGAACGGAGCCGGTCGCGGAGGTCGAGCAGACCGGCGACGATGGCCGGCTCGCGCTCGCGCAGCACGTCGAGCGCGTCGGCCGCGCCCGTGTCGATCACGGTGCCGCTCGGCAGGACCAGCAGCAGCGAGTCGATCGTGCGGTACGAGTTCTCGGTGGTGCCGCAGGCCATGCCGCTGGAGTTGTTGGCGACGACGCCGCCGATCGTGCACGCGATCTCGCTCGCAGGGTCGGGCCCGAGCTTGCGGCGGTACCGCGCGAGCCGGGTGTTGACCTGGCGCACGGTGGCGCCCGGTTCGACGCGGACGAGCTCGCCGCCGTCCTCGACGGCGATGCCGCGGAAGGCGCTGCGGGTATCGACGAGGATGTCACCCGAGACGCCCTGCCCGGAGAGGCTCGTGCCGCCGGAGCGGAAGGTCATCGTGCGGCCGGCATCCCGGACGGCGGCGAAGGCGCGCGCGACGCCGGCGGCATCGGTCGGCGTCAGCACGGCATCCGGGATCAGCAGGTAGTGGGAGGCATCGTGGGCGCGGGCGAAGCGGTCGATGGAACGCACCGACACGGATGTCTCCGATCCGAGGGTGTCGTCGGACAGCGGGTGGGCGAGCGCGGTGGGCATGAGGCTCCTTCGCCGAGATTGTCAGACAAGATTACCGAGAAGCCTATCGTCCTCTACGCTGGTGCCATGACCTCCGAATCCGCGGACCGCCTGGGGGTCATCGGCGTCGTGGATGCCGTCACTCGCCGCCTGCGAGACCAGATCCTCGGCGGGCAGATCGGCGCCGACACCGCGCTCACCGAGGCGAAGGTCTCGGCGACGTTCGGCGTGGCGCGGCCGAGCGCGAAGGCCGCGATCGAGCAGCTCGTGGCATCCGGACTGCTGGTGCGCACCGCGCACCGCAGCGCGCGGGTCGTCGCGATCGACGCGGAGATGGTTCGCGACGTGTACCGCACCCGGATCCGGCTCGAGAGCGCAGCGCTGCGCGAGCTCGCGCAGACCCGCACGGCGCCGGATGCCGCGCGATCGGCCAATGCGGAGCTGCTCGCGATGCCCGCCGCCGCCGACACGGCGACGGTCGACCCCGATCTGCGGTTCCACACGGCACTGATCGATGCGGTCGGCAGCGACCGCACCTCGCGCATGTACCGCAGCGTGCTCGACGAGGTGCGGCTGTGCATGGCGCAGGTGCAGGGCCGGCGTCTGCTGGAAGCCGCCGCGATCGCACAGCAGCACGAGGCGATCCTCGATGCGGTCGCGGCCGGCGACGCCGACCTGGCCGCGGCGTTGCTCGGCGATCACCTCATCGCCGCGGAGCAGCGTCTGGTGGAGGCTCTCGGCAGCGTCTGGACGTCATGAAAGACGCTCCGACGCATGCGCACTACATGTTCGTGTCACACACCGACCCGCATGCGCGCAAGCCCGAGACCTAGACCGGAAGCCGGTGCCAAGCTGTGGGCATGAAGCTCGTCTCGTATGCAGGTCAGCAGCTGGTCACCACCGACGATGTCGCAGACGCCCTCGTGGTGCTGGCGGCGGCGATCGCGAACGAGGGCGAGTCGGATGCGCTGCAGATCCCGATCCTCGTGAACGGTCAGGAGGACACCGCCGAGCTCGTGGTGGGTCTCGGCAACGACGTGCTCGTGGGACCGAGCGCTTCGGAGGGCGCCGACCCCGACTTCTCCGAGGACGCCGCTCGCCTTCGCGCACATCACCGGTTCCCCCGGCGGGACGCCGGTGGTGCGACGACGCCGCCCATGGAATGGGGCATCGACGTGATCGACGACATCGACATCGACCTGCGTCCCTGACCGGGACCGTCCGCGGGGCTTCAGGAAGGGAACCGACATGTCTGCGACGAAGGTGCTGTTCATCGGCGGGACGGGGATCATCTCGTCAGCCGCGAGTGCGCTGGCGGCGGAACGCGGCATGGAGGTGACGCTGCTCAACCGCGGCACATCGCAGCGTCGCGCCGCCGAGGGTGTGGAAGTGCTGACCGCCGACATCGGCGATGACGCGGCCGTCGACGCCGCACTCGCCGGACGCGAGTTCGACGTGGTCGCCGACATGATCGCCTTCACGCCCGACCAGGTGCAGCGGGACCTCGACCGCTTCGAGGGGCGCACAGGACAATACGTGTTCATCAGCTCGGCCTCCGCATATCAGAAGCCGGTCGCGCACCTGCCGATCACGGAATCGACGCCGCTGCGCAACCCGTTCTGGCGGTACTCGCGCGACAAGATCGCGTGCGAGGAGCTGCTGACGGCCGCCTATCGTGACCGCGGATTCCCGGTCACGGTCCTGCGGCCCTCGCACACCTACGACGAGTGGACCATCCCGGCCTTCGGGGCATGGACGGCGATCGATCGCATCCGTCGCGGGGAGGAGATCGTGGTGCACGGCGACGGCACGTCGCTCTGGACTCTCACGCACTCCCGCGACTTCGCCGTCGGGTTCGTCGGGCTCCTCGGCAACCCGCTCGCCTACGGCGACACGTTCCAGATCACGAGCGACTTCGTCTACACGTGGAACGAGATCTACGGGATGCTGGGCCGCGCCGCCGGCGCCGAGCCGCGTCTCGGCTACGCCACGAGCAGCGCGATCGAAGCGGAGCTGCCGGATCGCGCGGGGCAGCTGACCGGCGACATGGCCCACTCGGTCGTCTTCGACAACACCAAGGTGCGCCGGCTCGTGCCCGACTTCGCGCCGACGATCGGGTTGCACACCGCAGCACGGGAGATCATCGACTGGCACGACGCGCATCCCGAGCTGCAGCGCGTGGACCCCGCGGTGAACGCGGCCTTCGACCGACTGCTCGCTTAGTTCGGCGCGAGCACGGCGAGCACGTTCCCGGCCGGGTCCCTGAACCAGGCGATGTCGGGACCGCGACCCGGCTGACCGTGCGAGATGCCCTTCGGGTCGGTGCCGAGCTGCGGGTCGTCGTAGATCTTCGTGACCACGCCGCGCGCGTTGAGCTCGTCCACCGCGGCCTCGACGTCATCGACGGGGAAGTTGAGGATCGTGTAGCTCGCCGGCTCATGATTCGGCTTGGCGTACACGAGGATCGAGCCGCCATCACCGAGCGTGATCTCGAGGAATCCCATCTCGTTGGTGGTCACGTCCATCCCGAGGACGTCGCCGTAGAACGCGCGGGCTGCATCGATGTCGTCGACGCTGAAGCCGCTGAATGCGTGGGTGCTGTCGAATGCCGTCATGCGTTCAGCATGCGCCTCTGCGGAGTCGGTGTCCACCCTGCATCCGGTGACCCGAGAGTGAGCGAACTCGTAGCGCGCACTCATTACTTCCGTGTGGAGGTTTCTGCTAGTCTGACCGCGGGCAGAACGTGCTGCCCGCTCCCGCACTACGAAGGAAGGTCACCGTGGCCCTGCCAGAAGCATCGGTCCAGCTGTACACGCTCGCGGCGGAGTTCTCCGCCGACATGGAGGGCTCGCTCGACAAGCTCGCCGCGATCGGGCTGCGCAACGTCGAGGCGTTCGACTTCGTCGGTCGCCCCGACCAGATCCGCGCCGCTCTCGACGCTTCGGGCCTCGCCTCGCCGACCGGCCACGCGCCGTTGCTGTCGGACGAGCTGTGGACGCCGGACGGGTCAATCCCGACGCCCGCGCCCGAGGTCGTTTTCGAAGCGGCCGCCAAGGTCGGGATCAAGACGGTCATCGATCCGTTCGTGCCGACCGATCGCTGGCAGACGCTCGAGAGCGTGACCGACATCGCCGAGCGGCTCAACACCCTCACCGAGACCGCTGCAGGGTTCGGACTCGAGGTCGGGTACCACAACCATGCCCAGGAGTTCGTCGCCGACTTCGACGGCCAGACCGCCTACGAGCGGTTCGTAGCCCTCACCGACGAGCGCGTCGCCATCGAGCTCGACCTGTACTGGGCTCTCGTCGGTGGGCAGGACGTGACGGGCCTCGTGTCGCTGCTCGGCGACCGTCTTGTGGCCGCCCACGTCAAGGACGGCGTCGCTCCTGCGAGCAACCCGTTCGCCCCCGGCGCCGAGAGCTTCGGCTCCGAATCGCTCGACCAGCGTCACGCCGGAACCGGCGACGTGCCCCTCGCCGAGGCGCTGCACGCGGCATCCGACCTGAAGTACGCGGTCATCGAGTACGACAACGCCCCGGGTGACGTCTTCGCCGACATCGCCGCGAGCTACTCGTTCCTCATCGAGGGAGGCTTCGCCCGATGAGCGCGGTCGGCATCGGCATCATCGGCGTCGGAGTCATCAGCGACACCTACCTGCAGAACCTCTCGTCGTTCCCCGACACCGAGGTGCTCATCGTGGGCGACCTGCTCCTCGACCGCGCCCAGGCGCAGGCCGAGAAGTATGGTGTTCCGGCGTTCGGTTCGGCAGAGGACGTGCTCGCCCACCCCGGCGTCGACCTCGTCGTGAACCTCACCATCCCGGCCGTGCACATCGAGGTCTCGCGTGCGGCGATCGCCGCAGGCAAGCACGTCTGGACCGAGAAGCCGCTCGGACTCGACCGCGACGGGGCGGCGCTGCTGCTCCGCGAGGCCGAGGCTGCCGGTCTGCGCATCGGCTCCGCGCCCGACACCCTGCTCGGCCCCGGGTTCCAGGCCGCGCGCCGCGCGATCGAGGCCGGCGTCATCGGCCGGCCGCTGTTCGCGCAGACGACGTTCCAGACGCAGGGCCCCGATCTCTGGCATCCGAACCCCGGGTTCCTCTTCGCCCAGGGTGCCGGTCCGCTGCTCGACATGGGGCCGTACTACTTCTCGGCGCTCGTCAGCCTGCTCGGCCCCGTCGACTGCGTCGCGGCCGTCGGCTCGAAGGCGCGCGAGGAGCGGGAGATCCACACTGGGCCGCTCGCGGGCACGACCTTCCCCGTCGAGGTGCCGTCGACGATCCAGATCGTGACCGCGTTCGAGGGTGGCGCGCAGGCGCAGAGCCTGCTGAGCTTCGACTCGGCTCTCGAGCGTCACGGCATCGTCGAGATCCACGGCACCGAGGGCACGATCGTCCTGCCGGATCCCAACACCTTCGTCGGCCGCATCGCCTACGTGAAGCCGCTCGGCGTCATCCGCGACGGGATGTCGTTCCAGCAGGAGTGGATCGAGGTCGAGCACGCCGACATCGAGGTGGGACGTGGTCTCGGCGCGCTCGACATGGTGCGTGCGATCGCCGAGGGGCGCCCGCACGTCGCCTCCGGCGAACTCGGGTACCACGTCCTCGACGTGCTGCTCTCGGCGCAGGACTCCGCGCAGTCCGGCACGACCGTCGTGGTCCAGAGCACCGTCGCACCCGTGCCGCTGCTTCCGGAGGGCTTCGACCCCTTCGTCGCCACCCTCTGACGTATGCGGTTGCTGCGGGTCCGTCGGCTCACGCCGGCGGGCCCGCTCCCGTCTGTGCGCGGTCTTCGGGCTTCGGCTGGCACCTGAGGCGGGAATTCTGCGCGGATTGCGGCAGGAGGTGCCATGTGAGGCGGGAAGAGGATGCTGTCGCGAGAACACTGGGCGCGGGTTGGGCCTACCTGGCCCACTGAGTTGGCACCTGATGCGGGAATTCTGCGCAGATTACGGCAGGAGGTGCCATGTGAGGCGGGAGAAGGATGCTGCGGGCGGACCACTCAGCGGGGGTCGTGCCCTCCGGCCAACAGGGCGTCGAGCATCTCCAGCGCGGCCTCGTGGTCGACGGACGGGTCGAGCAGCCACTGGGTCTGCAGCCCGTCGGACGCGGCGATGACGAGCGACGACACGAGCACGGCATCCAGGTCGCTGCGGATCTCGCCCGACGCCTGCAGCTCGCGCACCCGCTCGGCCATCTGCTCGCGCAGGCGCGAGAACCGCTGCGTCGCGAACTGGTACGCCGCCGGGTGTCCCTCTTCCAGCGCGTTGGCGACGAGCGTCGAGTAGAGCTGCACGAGTCCGGGGATGTTGCGGTTCTCCTCGGCCGACACGCGCATCATCATCGCCGGGCTCAGGCCGGAGGGCTCGGGATGCTCGGTGTCGTTGCGCCGCTCGGATTCGCGGTACACGGCGACGAGCAGCTCTTCCAGCGATCCGAAGTAGTGGGTCAGGGCCGCATGCGTCACGCCGACCTCCTGCGCGATCGCCCGCAGGCTCGTGCGCTTCGACCCGCGCTTCGCGAACACCTCGATGGCCTTGTCGAGGATCTCCTGTCGGCGGGCGATGCCCTTCGCGTAGCGCCCCGGACTGCGGGTGTCGTCGTCGGAAGGAGCGGCCATGGTCCCGATGATACTCAGGTCGCGGCGAAAACCTCCGATTGGAGGTTCGGATGCTACGCCGGTCGCACCTGGTTCACGAGCGCGTCTCCGGCGGCGAGGCGAGCGACGTTGTCGTCGATGAGCGCGCTGGCGCCGATCGGACGGTTGCCCGCCACATGCGGAGTGATGAAGAGGTTCGGTGCGCTCCACAGCGGGTCGTCGGACGGCAGCGGCTCGGCCTTCGCGACGTCGATCGCGGCGGCGCGGAGGTGCCCCGACCGCAGCGCGTCGACGAGCGCTGCCTCATCGACCGTCGCACCGCGTCCCACGTTCACGAAGGCGGCACCATCGGGCAGCGCAGCGAAGACGGCGCTGTCGAACAGGTCGGCCGTGGAGTCGGTCGCCGGCAGCAGGGAGACGAGGATGTCGGTGTCGGCCAGCACGGCGTCGGCATCGGCATCCGCGTGCACGGGGAAACCGGCGCGGTCGCCGGCGCTGCGTGCGATGCCGCGCACGTCGGCGCCGAGCTGCCGCAGCACCGGGGCGAGAGTCGTGGCGATGGAGCCGAAGCCCCAGATGGTGACGCGAGCCCCTGAGAGCGTGAACTGCGCCCGGGTTCCCGACGCGCTCTGCTCCTCGTTGAACTCCTCGTCCCACCGGTGATCCCGCTGCGCGTCGCGCAGGCGGTCGAGGCGACGCACGACCGCGAGGATCAGGGCGAGAGTGTGCTCGGCGACGGGCCCATCGTGCAGCGACCGCCCCGAGCAGATTCGCACGTCGGGGGCGAAGCCCGACCGGAGGACGACGTCGGCGCCGGACGCCAGAGCCTGTACTAGCCGCAGGCGAGGCAGTTGATCGGCGGCCTGTTCGAGCCAGGCGCCGGAGTTGTGCCAGACGACGAGCACCTCGGCGTCACGGTGCTCCTCGGGGATCTCGCGCGCGATGTCGTAGACGACCGCCTCGACGTCCGCGCTCAGCTGCAGGTCGATGGTGTCGGGGATCAGGATCTTCATTTCGCCTCCGGTTCCACCGTAGTCATGCGGCGTCGTACGGACGTCACTGCGTTTCGTCTCGTTCCGCTCGCTCAACGACTCGCGGGGGACGTCACGGCGCTTCGCTCGGAGATGTGCTCTTCGCTCGGACGTATCCCCAGGATTCGGCCGCGGGAAGCGCACATATCCTTGGGAGGTGCTCGGCCTGGGGCAGGTGGCCGACGACCGGCGGTCACGAGAGGGTGGCTGCGGCCTGCTTCGCCGCGCCGAGCGCGACGTACTCGCCCGGCTCTGGCACCTCGACAGGGAGCCCCAAGACCTCAGGTGCGATGCGGCGCACGGCCTCCGACTGTGCGCCGCCACCGATGAGCAACGCCCGCTCGAGGGGGATGCCGAGGGCGCGAAGCGCGTCGAGACCGGCACCGAGTCCGCGCAGCATCCCCTCCACCGCCGCACGCGCGAGATTCTCGCGCGTGGTGGAGGCGAGCGTCATCCCACTCAGGGTCGCGGTCGCGTCGGGCAGGTTCGGAGTGCGCTCGCCCTCGAAGTAGGGGAGCAGGGTCAGTCCACCGGCTCCGGGACTCGCGGCGAGAGCGAGGGCGCTGAACTCCTCGTGGCCGACTCCGAGCAGGGCGGCGGTGACGTCGACCACCCTGGCCGCGTTGAGCGTCGCGATCAGCGGGAGGAACAGACCCGAGGCATCTGCGAATCCCGCGACGGTGCCCTCCGGATCGTGCACCGGCTCGCGACTCACGGCGAACACGGTTCCGGACGTTCCGATCGACACCACTACGTCGCCCGGCTGGGCGCCCAGCCCGAGCGCGGCTCCCGCATTGTCGCCGGCACCGGGGCCGACGCGGCGCCCCGCGGCATCCGTCACCCATTCGTCGGCGTCGAGCACTCGGGGAAGGATCGCATCGTGTCCGAGCGCCGCTACGAGCAGCTCCCGGTCGTACTCGCCGGTCGCGGGGTTCCAGTACCCGGTGCCCGAGGCGTCAGATCGGTCGGTGACGAGCTCATCGAGCACGGGGTTCTCCGGGCCGAAGCCGCGCAGACGCCAGGTCAGCCAGTCGTGCGGCAGCGCGACGGCGGCGACGCGCGCCGCGTTCTCCGGCTCGTTGTCACGAAGCCAGCGGAGCTTGGTGATCGTGAACGACGCCACCGGAACCAGCCCCGTCCGCACCGCGAGCGCGGCCGCGCCGAACTCGTCGATCAGATCCGCCGCCGCTCCCGCCGAGCGGGTGTCGTTCCACAGCAGAGCGTCGCGGATGACGCGGCCCTGCGCGTCGAGGGAGACGAGGCCGTGCTGCTGTCCGCCGATCGACCAGGCGGCGATGTCGTCGAGCGAGCCCGCCTGCGCGATCGCCTCCTGCAATGCGCCCCACCAGGCCTCGGGGTCGACGGAGGTCCCGTCGGGGTGAGTGGCGCGACCGGTGCGGACGACCGCACCGGTCGCACTGTCGACGACGACGACCTTGCAGGACTGGGTCGACGAGTCGACCCCGAGCACGAGGGGCATGGCGATCAGCGGGCGCCGAGCAGGTGCTCGGTGGCGAGCTGCTGCAGACGCACGAAGCCGAAGCCCTTGCCGCCGAAGTACGCGTTCGCGTCGAACTCCTCGTACGCGCTGCGGTCGGCGAGGAAGTCGTCATACGACTCGCCCTCGGCGAGGGTCGGCGTCGAGAGCTCGTCGACCCGGGCGGCGGCCAGCGCCTCCTGCACCTCGGGGTCGGCGCGGAACGCAGCGGCACGCTCCTTCAGCAGCAGGTAGGTGCGCATGTTCGCGGCCGCGGAGTCCCAGACGCCGTTCTCGTCCTCCGTACGGCTCGGCTTGTAGTCGAAGTGACGCGGGCCGTCGTACGCAGGCACGCCGCCGGGGCCGCCGTTCTCGAGCAGGTCGACGAGCGCGAACGCGTTGTGCAGGTCGCCGTGGCCGAACACGAGGTCCTGGTCGTACTTGATGCCACGCTGGCCGTTGAGGTCGATGTGGAAGAGCTTGCCGTGGTACAGCGCCTGCGCGATACCGGCGGCGAAGTTCAGTCCGGCCATCTGCTCGTGGCCCACCTCGGGGTTGAGGCCGACGAGTTCCGGGCGCTCCAGCGAGTCGATGAACGCGATCGCGTGGCCGAGCGTGGGCAGCAGGATGTCGCCGCGCGGCTCGTTCGGCTTCGGCTCGATCGCGAAGCGGATGTCGTAGCCCTTGTCGGTCACGTAGTCGCCGAGCAGGTTCACGGCCTCGCGGTAGCGCTCGAGCGCGGCGCGGATGTCTTTCGCGGAGTCGTACTCCGCGCCCTCGCGACCGCCCCACATCACGAACGTCTTGGCGCCGAGTTCGGCGCCGAGGTCGAGCTGGCGGAACACCTTACGCAGCGCGTAGCGGCGCACGTCGCGATCGTTCGAGGTGAAGCCGCCGTCCTTGAAGATCGGCGCGCTGAAGAGGTTGGTGGTGACCATGGGAACGACGATGCCGGTGTCGGCGAGAGCGCCCTTGAGGCGGTCGATCTGGGTCTGACGTTCAGCATCCGTCGATCGGAAGGCGAAGAGGTCGTCGTCGTGGAAGGTGAGTCCGTACGCGCCGAGCTCGGCGAGCTTCTCGACGGCGTGCACGACATCGAGCGCCGGACGCGTCGGGCCGCCGAACGGGTCGGCTCCGTTGTATCCGATGGTCCAGAGGCCGAAAGAGAACTTGTCGTCGCGGGTGGGGGTGGGCATGGCTGCTCCTGTGCAGGTCATCGAATAAGTTGCGTTTGACAACATATCTCATGACGGAAGGGCCGTCCACCCCCTACAGTGAAGGGATGCCGTCCCCGACGAGTCCCGCTAATGGAACCCGCCCGCACAATCTGGCGCGCGTCCTGCGGCTCGTTCATGAGGAGGGCGCGCAGTCCCGCGCGGCACTGACGGAGCGCACAGGACTCAACCGGTCCACGATCGCCGATCTGGTCGCCGAGCTCGTGCGCCGAGGACTCGTCGACGAGCGCGTGCCCGAGGTGCCGGGTCGTGTCGGGCGCCCCTCGCCCGTCGTCACTGCGTCGTCGCGCGTCGTCGCGATCGCCGTCAACCCCGAGGTCGACGCGATCGAGATCGCCGCGGTCGGACTGGACCGCAGCATCCTCGTCCGCGAGCGGATCGACAACGACGCCGAGCCCACGCCGGAGGTCGTCGCCACGGTGGTCGCCGATCGGATCGCGGCCTGGCGCGCTGATGAGCTGGCCGACAGCCGCGTCGAGGCCGTGGGGATCGCGGTGCCGGGGCTCGTCCGTGCGAGCGACGGCGTCGTGCGCAATGCACCGCACCTGGGCTGGATCGACGTGCCACTCGCAGAACTCGTGCGGGCCGCCACGAGCCTCGCCGTGGTCGTCGACAACGACGCCACGCTCGGCGCGATCGCCGAGCACCGCTATGGAGCGGGGCTCGGAATCGACGACCTCGTGTACCTCAACGGAGGAGCCTCGGGCATTGGCGGCGGGCTCATCATCCACGGCATCCCGGTGACGGGTGCGGGCGGATACGCGGGGGAGTTCGGCCAGAACCGTCCGCGCATCACCGATGACGCCGATCGCAGGACGACGGACGGGGTGCTGGAAGCGGAGGTCAGCCGTCGGATGCTGCTCGACGTCGCCGGTCTCGATCAGGCTGACGATGACACGCTCGACCGCGAGCTCACAGCATCCGAGTCCGTCGAGGTGAAAGCCGAGGTGGCCCGGCAGGCTCGCGTCCTCGCGAGTGCGCTGGCCAATGCGGTGAACGTGCTGAATCCGTCGGTCGTCGTGCTCGGCGGGTTCCTCGCGACGCTCGCCGAACTGCGCGCAGAGCGACTGGTGAACGACGTCGCCGCGCTGGCGATGACGGAGAGCGCCGACGGGCTCGAGATCCGACCGGCGGCGCTCGGCGCGGACCGCCTGCTGATCGGCGCGGCCGAGCTCGCTTTCGCCGAGCTGCTGGCCGATCCGGGCGAGCGCGGCTGAGGTTCTCGCACCGTGAGAATCGTGGATCTCGTCGTCATCGCCTCGCTGGTCGTCGGAGGCGTCGTGCTCACGTGGTCGCGGTTGCGAGTGGGCGGCAGATTCACCCCGTTGCGGCTGTTCAGCGGTATCGCCGCGACCGTCTACTTTGCGGCGCTGGTCTACTTCACCTTCCTTCCCCTCAGCATCGGTCCTTCCGAGTATGAGAAGCCGTGGTGGATCTGGATCAGCATCGTGCCGTTCCAGGACCTCGTCGACGACCCGATCGGGCTGACGCTCAACGTGGCGCTCTTCGTGCCACTCGGCATCCTTGCGCCACTCCTCCTGCGCACGTCGACCTGGCTGCAGACAGCCCTCGTCGGGCTTGTCGTGAGCGGCTCGATCGAGGTCGTCCAGTTCATCGGCGACATCACCATCAGCCCCGGCCGCGTCGCGGACATCGATGACCTCATCACGAATGTCCTTGGAACGGTGGTGGGTTATCTCCTCCTGCGAGTGGCCATGCTCGTCCCTGGGCTCCGCCGTCTCGCAGATCTGGTCGCCTGGCCCTCACCGGGTGCGGCTGACCGGCACCATGAAGAGTCTCGGTCGATTCGGGGATCGGGGTCGAGCTCTTCTCCCTCCACCTGATCGCCCTGATCGCATCGGGCACGAATGATCGGGCGCAGGGATACGCTCGAGCCGCACGATGGTGAGGAAAGGAGGACCTCATGATCGGAACGCTCAATGCCCTCGTCGATCGGGTCGAGGCGGCAGCCGGCGACGAGCTGGATCTCGCCGACTTCGCTCGATCGCACGGTACGACCGAGTACCACCTGCGCCGGATGTTCTCGGCACTCGCGGGCATGCCCCTGTCGGAATACATTCGTCGGCGGCGCATGACGCTCGCGGGAGCCGAGCTGGCGGCAGGAGCGACGAGTCTGATCGACGTCGCCGTGCGGCACGGCTACGGATCGGTCGAGGCGTTCGGCCGCGCGTTCCGTGCCGTGCACGGGATCGCTCCGGCGGATGCGCGCCGAGACGGGGGTCCTCTCCGCACACAACCCACGCTCCGGTTCCGCCTGAGCGTCGAAGGGAGAAGTCCGATGGACGTCACCATCACCACCGCACCCGAGCTCGTCATCGTCGGCCACGCCGTCGAGGTGCCGCTCATCCACGAAGGGGTCAATCCGCAGATCCAGGAGCACATCGCGGGAATTCCCGCGGAAGAACATGCGCGACTCAAGGCGCTCAGTGACGCCGAGCCGAACGGCATCCTCGCCGTCACCGGCGACACGCCGCCGAATGCACCGCAGGGCACGATGCTCACCTACCTGCACGGAGTCTCCGTGCCGCCGGATGCCGAGGTACCGGCCGATCTCGACGCGATGCGCGTCGACGCGGGCGCGTGGGCGGTCTTCACCGCGAGCGGCCCGTTCCCCGAAACGCTGCAGAACCTCTGGGCGGCGACCGCGACCGAGTGGTTCCCCTCGAACCCGTGGCGCCTGCGGCCAGGGCCGTCGATCGTCCGCTACCTCGAGTTCACGGGCACGAGTGCCACGTGTGAGCTGTGGTTGGCGGTCGAGCCGGCGTGACTTTCGATGTCGGGCGGGCGGCGGGGATCCCGTGCTCCACCCGATGTCCCTGCCGAGGCCGGACTAAGCTGGCGCGATGCCGGCTCCCGAAGAGATCACTTCTTCGTTGGTTCGCCGCCTTGTGTCGGAACAGTTCCCCGAGTGGTCGAAGTTGCCTATCCGTCCGGTGGACGTCCAGGGCTGGGACAACCGCACCTTCCGCCTCGGCGATCGGATGAGTGTCCGTCTCCCGAGCGCCGACGGCTACGTCGCCGGTCTGGTCCGTGAGGAGCAGACCCTCGCGGTCCTCGGATCCCGCTTTCGCGTGGCGACTCCGCGCGTCGTCGCGGCCGGCGCTCCCTCCCTGGCCTTCGACCGACCGTGGTCGGTTCGCGAGTGGATCGAGGGGCGGACCCTGACCGCTGTGGAACCGCACGAGCGACAGATCGCCATCATGACCGTGGGCGACGCCCTGAGGGAGTTGCAGTCCCTCGACACGGCGGGAGGGCCATGGGCGGGGAGTGCCTCTGCCTATCGCGGCTGTCACGTCAGCGCGGTCGGTGAGGATGTGCAAGACCGACTTCCCCTCCTCGCCGGACGTGTCGCTGACGGATGCTCTGCGCTTTGGGATGCGGCTGTGGCCACGGTGTGGACCGAGCCGGCGGTCTGGGTCCATGGCGATGTCGCCCCGGGGAACATGCTGTTCGATCGCAGCGGCCGTCTGGCGGCGCTCATCGACTTCGGACAGACGTGCGTCGGTGACCCGGCCTGTGACCTGGCCTTCGCATGGTTGAGCTGCAACTCGCGCGAACGAGATCTCCTCCGCGATCGGCTGGAGTTGCCGGAGGATGCATGGCTGCGAGGAGCTGCCTGGGCGCTGTGGAAAGCCCTGATCAGTTCTCCCCAAGAGGTGCTCACGAAGTACGGGCGCTCCCGGGATGCTGTGCTGAATGATGTGGCGGACATGGCGATCGGATGAGACTCACGCTCGCTTCCGCGTCCCGTGCCTCTACCTCCACTCGCCTTCCCACGTGTACAGATCGTCGGTGCCGGCGTACTCGCGAAGTTCAGCGATCCTGCCGTCACGTTCGCGAGCGATCGTCGCGCCCAGAAAGGCTTGGTCCTGACCGTGTTGGTGGTACTCGAATCGCCACTCGGCCATCAGGAGATCTCCCGCTCTGAACTCGCGCGTGATCGTCCAGTCCAGGACGCGCGATCCTTCCTCGTTCCACTTCTCGCACCGCTCCCGGACTCGCTCACGGCCGTAGTACACCGGCCCGAAGCTCTCGGTGATCACAACGTCATCGGTGACGGTCGCGACGATGCGATCCGTATCGTTCGTTCTCCAGGCTTCGATGTAGTCGGTGAGAGCGCTCATCTCACCATCCAACAGCAGCGCCGTATCTGGCCGCGCAAGAGAGGATCGTTTCCGAGGCTTCTGAAGGACGTGAAGGCGACCACTCTGGTCCGGTCCACGACTCCCGAACCTGCAACGCGCTCGTCGGGCGGCGGATGGCCAGCGTTGGGCCCAGCCGCCCGTGGACCCATCTGCCCGGTGTCGGTGCCGCGTGGCACGATGAACGCACAGCCGATGCGAGCAGCGAGGAGCAGCGATGCCGATCGATCCGAAGAAGACACTCGACGCGTACAAGGCGAAGCGGGGCGAGTTCCGCATCGTCGAGGTGCCGTCGCTGCAGTACCTCATGGTCGACGGCGCGGGAGACCCCAATACCGCGAAGGAACACAAGGATGCCGTCGCTGCACTGTTCCCGCTCGCGTACACGCTGAAGTTCGCGGCCCGCGCCGAGCTCGACCTCGACGTCGTGGTGATGCCGCTCGAAGGGCTCTGGGATGCGCCCGACAAGGAGTCGTTCACGACGAAGCGCGACAAGTCGGAATGGCTGTGGACGATGATGATCATGGTGCCCGAGCAGATCACTGCCGAGATGTTCGCGGCGGCCGTCGACACGGTCGAGGCCAAGGCGGCGGCGAAGAAGGAGCCCCTGTCGGCGCTGCGGTCGGTGCGGCTCGAGACGCTCGACGAGGGACTGTGCGTGCAGACGCTGCACATCGGATCGTATGACGACGAAGCGCCCGTGCTGGCCGAGCTGCACGACGAGTTCATTCCCGAGAACGGCCTCCGCATGACCCGACGCCACCACGAGATCTACCTCAGCGACGCCCGGCGAGTGGCCCCCGAGCGGTTGCGCACGATCCTCCGACAGCCGGTCGAGCGGGTATGACTGCCGCATGATCCCGCCGGGATCAAGCCCCTCCGGGCCGT
This sequence comes from Microbacterium sp. SZ1, assembly GCF_002362255.1. GTDB lineage: Bacteria > Actinomycetota > Actinomycetes > Actinomycetales > Microbacteriaceae > Microbacterium. The sequence goes on from NZ_LPVV01000001.1 coordinate 131,531, forward strand.
CGCTCCGACGGCGATATCCTGCATCGATGACGACAGCGAAGTCCGCCGCGCACGAGGCCCGAGGATCCGACTCGTTCCGGCGGATCGCCCGGGCCGGTTACGTGGTGGTCGGTCTCGTGCACATCATCATCGGAGCGCTCGCCGTGTCGATCGCATCCGGAGGCGGCGGGGATGCCGATCAGGACGGCGCGATGCAGCAGATCCGCTCGACGCCCGTGGGCGGTCTCATCCTCGCGGTCGTCGCAGCGGCTCTCGTCGCACTCGCGGTGTGGCAGGTGGTGAGCGGGATGGTGGCCGTGGGCGGCGAGGTCAAGAAGTGGGGTCAGCGCATCAAGCTGTTCGGCATCGCCCTGGCCTATCTCGTGATCGCCGGTCTCGCGACCATCTACGCCTTCGGCGGCACGGCCGAATCGGAGAAGACCTCGCAGACCATCAGCGGGATCCTGCTCGGCGCACCGGGGGGAGTCCTGCTGCTGATCGCCGTCGGTCTCACGGTGGTGGGCGTCGGCATCGGCTTCGCGGTGAGCGGCTTCACGACAGGGTTTCGCAAGACCCTCGACCTGCCGTCCGGTGCGGGCCGGCCGCCGATCGTCGTGCTCGGAGTGATCGGCTACATCGCGAAGGGGATCGCGATCGCGGCGACCGGCACCCTTTTCGTGGTCGCCGCGTGGACGCACGACCCCGATAAAGCCAGGGGCCTCGACGCCGCGCTGCGCAGCCTCACGGACCTGCCGTCCGGACGGGTCGTGCTGTGGGTCGTCGGTGCGGGACTCGCCGTATACGGCGTCTTCTCGATCGTGCGCGCCCGCTACGCCCGCATGTGACGCCGATCAGGTCGCTGCGGGCTTCTCGCTCCACAGCAGCAGGAACGCGCCGACTCCGATCATGAGCGCTCCGCCCGTCGCGCCCATCGCCTCGATGCGACGCGGCGAGCGCCCGAACCACTGCCGGGCGGCGCTCGCGAGCAGCACCCAGATCGCGTCGCAGGCGACGCCCATGGTCACGACGATCACACCCAGCACGAGGAGCTGCAGGGGCACGGATCCGGCATGCAGATCGACGAACTGAGGCAGGATCGCGAGGAAGAACGCGATCGACTTCGGGTTGGTGACGCCGACGACGAATCCCTCGGCGAGCAGGCGGATGCCCGAGCGGCGCGGCTGGGGCCCGGTCGCGATCGCCGCGGCATCCTTCCGGTGCCGGATGGCCTGGATGCCGAGGAAGACGAGGTACCCCGCGCCGAGCACCTTCACGATCGTGAACAGCACGACCGATTGCGCGATCACCGTGCCGACGCCGAGTGCGACGGCCACGACGAGCACGACCGATCCGAGAGCGGTGCCGAGGATGCTGAGAAAGCCGCCGGCCCGGCCGAGCGCCATCGCTCGCCCGATCGTGAACAGCACGGTCGGACCGGGGATCACGACCATGATGAACGCGGCGACGACGAACGTCGCGAGGGTGTCGGCGCTGAGCATGGTGCGAGCCTAGTGCGCGACCCGCGCGACGGCCCCGGATGAGAAGCTAGAAGGATGAGCTCGACCTCTGCCTCCGACGTGATCGCCCCGGCGACGGACACCCCGCTGACGGATGCCGAGGTGCGGCGCCTGCGCGAGGACTTCCCGATCCTGGGTGTCGAGGTGAACGGGCACCCGCTCGCCTACCTCGACTCCGGTGCCACATCGCAGCGCCCGCTCGCGGTGCTCGACGCCGAACGGGAGTTCGCGACGACGCTCAACGCGGCCGTGCACCGCGGGGCGCACACCCTGGCCGCCGAGGCGACCGAGGTCTTCGAGGATGCTCGTGCGACGGTCGCCCGTTTCATCGGCGCCGACGAGGGCGAGATCGTCTGGACCTCCAACGCGACCGAGGCCATCAACCTCGTCGCGTATGGCATCTCGAACGCATCACTGGGTCGCGGGGGAGCGGCCGCCGAGCGCTTCCGCATCGGCCCCGGCGACGAGATCGTCACCACCGAGATGGAGCATCACGCGAACCTCATCCCGTGGCAGGAGCTGGCTGCTCGCACGGGGGCGACTCTGCGCGTCATCCCGCTCGACGACGACGGCGCGCTGCGGCTCGACGCCGCCGCCGAGCTGATCGGCGAGCGCACCCGCCTGGTCGCCGTCACTCACGTGTCGAACGTGCTCGGCGTGATCAACCCGGTGGACGAACTCGTGGCCATGGCCCGCCGAGCCGGCGCCCTCGTGCTGCTCGACGCGTGCCAGTCGGCGCCACACCTGCCGCTCGACGTGCGCGCGCTCGACGTCGACTTCGCCGTGCTGTCGGGCCATAAGATGCTGGGCCCATCGGGCATCGGCGCGCTCTACGGGCGCCGCGAGCTGCTCGAGGCGCTCCCGCCCTTCCTGACCGGCGGATCGATGATCACGACCGTCACGACGACCGAGGCCGAGTACCTGCCGCCGCCGCAGCGCTTCGAGGCGGGGACGCAGCGGGTGTCTCAGGCCGTGGCGCTCGCCGCCGCGATCGACTACCTCTCCGCGGTGGGGATGCCGCGCATCGCCGCGCACGAGGCGGCCTTCGGCCGCCGCCTGGTCGACGGACTCACGGCGATCGAGGGTGTGCGAGTGCTCGGTGCCGGCATCGACCTGCCGCGGGTGGGCCTCGCGAGCTTCGACGTCGACGGCATCCATTCGCACGACGTCGGCCAGTACCTCGACGACCTCGGCATCGCCGTGCGCGTGGGCCACCACTGCGCGCAGCCGCTGCACCGCCGACTCGGCGTCACGTCGTCGACCAGGGCGAGCACCTATCTCTACACGACCGAGGACGAGGTGGATGCCGTCATCGCCGGCGTCGCCGGAGCCATCGACTTCTTCCGGAGGGGCGCATGAGCGACCTGCAGAACCTGTACCAGGAGCTCATTCTCGACCACTCGCGCACGCCGCACGGGTTCGGACTGCGCGACGAGATCGCCGCGCAGTCGCACCAGATCAACCCCACCTGCGGTGACGAGGTCACCCTGCAGGTGCACCGCGCGGCCGACGGCAGCGTCGAGGCGATCGCCTGGGAAGGGCACGGCTGCGCGATCTCGCAGGCGTCGGCATCCCTGCTCGCCGAACTCGCCGAAGGGCTCACCGTCCAGGAGCTCGAGGTGCGGATCGACGCGTTCCGCACGGCGATGCGCTCGCGCGGGAAGATCGAGCCGGATGAGGAGCTTCTCGGTGATGCCGCGGCGCTCGGTGGGGTCTCGCGCTACGTCGCGCGGGTGAAGTGCGCGATGCTCGCGTGGGTCGCGGCCGAGGACGCCCTGCAGAAGGGCTGACGCCGGCGCCGTCGAGACCGACAGCGCCCGGGTGCAGGATGGGAGCATGGCCCTCTCGCTGACGCCGCTCGACCCCGACCGCTTCGACGACTGGCGGTCGGCGACGAGGGGGCGTCTCATCGCCCTTCGGCAGGAGTCGGGGATGCTGGTCGGCGACGACGCGGTCGCGCACGCTGACGCCTTCCTCGATCAGCTCCTTCCCGACGGAGCCGACACGCAGACATCGGTGATCCTCTCGATCCGCGACGACGACCGGGACCTGGGCACGGTGTGGCTCGCCGCGATCTCCGGCATCCTGATGGTCATCGATCTGTCGTTCTCACGGAGGCCCACGGTTGCTCACCAGGACGCGCTGTTCACGGCCCTCGTCGAGATGGGACGCGGGCACAGCGTCGACCGGCTCAGCATCTCGGTGCACTCGACCGACGCCGTGAGCCGCGAGTTCATCGAGGGGCGCGGATTCGCGTGCGCATCGGTCCAGATGCTGCTCGAGCCGCTGCCCGACCGCGAGCGCGGGTCCACGGTGCAGGTCGAGCCGATGACGGCCGAGCGCTACCCGTCGTTCGCCGCGGCATCCGAATCCGCATTCGCCGAGGAACTCGCCGCCTCGGGGCGGTACTCGCTCGAGGATGCCCGCGTCGAGTCGCACCGGCAGATGGCCCAGGAGCTGTCAGACGGCGTGGCGACCGAGGGCCAGGAGCTCTTCACTGCCACGGTCGACGGCGAGGAGGTCGGCATCCTCTGGGTCGGCCTCCGCAGCAGGGGTGGTCGCCCGCACGCCTTCATCCTCGACATCGAGGTCGCCGAGTCCCAGCGGCGCAAGGGATACGGGCGCGAACTGATGCTCGCAGCCGAGCAGGTGGCGCGAGACCACGGAGCGAATTCGGTCGGGCTGCACGTGTTCGGCGCGAATGCGGGCGCGATCGCCCTGTACGAAGGGCTCGGCTATCGACGCGTCGAGGAGAGGTATCTGCTCTCCATCGCGGAATAGGCCTCGCCGCGACACGTTGACCCTGACATGACCACTCTCGGAATCATCGGTGCAGGACACATCGGCAGCCAGGTCGCGCGAGCGGCGGTGGCGCACGGCTACGACGTCGTGATCGCGAACTCGCGCGGGCCGGAGACGCTTGCCCCTCTCATCGCGGAGCTGGGTGACAGGGCGCGTGCGGCGACCGCCCCCGAGGCGGCCGCGGCGGCCGACGTCGCAGTGGTCACGATCCCGCTCGGTCGGATCGACGACCTTCCCGTCGACGAGTTGGCGGGCAAGATCGTCCTCGACACGAACAACTACTACTTCGAGCGCGACGGGCACATCGACGAGCTCGACAAGGGTGAGACCACCACGTCCGAGCTCCTGCAGCGTCAGCTGCCCACCTCGCGCATCGCGAAGGCGTTCAACCACATCATGGCCCGCGACATCACGACCGACGGCGCTCCGGCGGGGACGGCGAACCGTCGCGCCCTCGCAACGGCCGGCGACGACGCGGATGCCGTGGACTTCGTCACCCGGTTCTACGACGAGCTCGGCTTCGACACCGTGAACATCGGCCCGCTCAGCGAGTCGTGGCGCGTCGAGCGCGACCGCCCCGCCTACGTGGTGCGCCAGAACGCCGACGAGCTGCGAGCGAACCTCGCAATCGCGAACCGCCTGCCCTGATCTCGATGTCCGCGCAAGGTGGGATACCAAACTTGTCCCTCCGGCACGCGGATGAGACAATCCCGATATGGCGGAGGTGGGGGCTGCCGGCGAACTCGAGTCGGTGAGAGTGACGCGCATTCTGCGCGAGGACATCGTCTTGGGCCGGCGACCCCCGGGATCGCGGCTCGTCGAGCGTGACATCGCGGCGGATCTCAATGTCTCTCGGCTCCCCGTCCGCGAAGCGATCCGCACGCTCGTCTCCGAGGGGGTCGTCGTGGCGCGTCCGCGCACCTGGGCGGTCGTGCGTGAGTTCTCGCGGCAGGATCTCCAGGATTACGGAGAGGTGCGCGAGGCGATCGAGACGATGATCTTCGTCTTCGCCGCGCAACGGGGCCGGCCGGAAGGGCACGCTCGGCTCCGCTCGGTCTATGAGCAGGAGCTCGCCGCGGCCGAGGCCGGTGACGTGGAGGGCGCGCGCATCGCGGCGAGTCTCTTCCACGAGGTCGCGGCGCACCTCGCGGGGAACCACATGATCGGCGAGTTCGTCGGCGTCTTCGCGACCCGTCTGAAATGGCTCTTCGGCCAGCACGACGACCTCGTGGAGACGGCCGAGGAGCACCGGGTGATCCTCGAAGCGGTCGAGGCGCAGGATGCCGAGGCGCTGCGCGTGCTGATCCCGCAGCACACCGCGAGCGCGGTGGCGTCCGCTGCGCGCCGCCTCGAAGTCCGAGCCGAATCCGTCTGATCGCGACCCCTCGCATACCCCTGGGGGGTATAGTGGAGATGTCATCGACGAAAGGATCGACATGACCACGACCACCTACACCGTGACCGGGATGACGTGCGGGCACTGCGAGGGATCCGTGCGCAGCGAGGTCTCGAAGCTGCCGGGCGTCAGCGCCATCGACGTCAGCGCCGCATCGGGTCGCCTCGTCATCGCCTCCGAGTCCCCGCTCGACGACGCCGCCGTGCTGGCCGCCGTCGACGAGGCCGGGTACAGCGCCGCGCGCGCCTGATCCGCTCCATGAGCGAGCAGCTCGCCTCGTACGATCTCGAGATCGGAGGCATGACGTGCGCGTCGTGCGCCGCGCGCATCGAGAAGCGTCTCAACCGGATCGACGGCGTGACGGCATCCGTCAATTACGCGACCGAGAAGGCGCACGTCGAGGTCGCGGGAGACGTGGTCGCCGACGACCTCATCTCCGAGGTGGTGCGCACCGGCTACACCGCGGCACTGCCGCGCGAGACCGCGCCCGACGAGATCGACCCGGCGTACGTCCTGCTGCGCCGACGGCTCATCGTGGCCGTGGCTCTCGCGGTGCCGGTCATCGCGATGGCGATGGTCGAGGCGCTGCAGTTCCCCGGCTGGCAGTGGGCGTCGCTCGCGCTCGCGGTCCCGGTGGTCACGTGGGCGGCGTGGCCGTTCCACCGCGCAGCTGTGCTCAACGCCCGCCACCGCACCGTCACCATGGACACGCTGATCTCGGTGGGCGTCTCGGCGGCGTTCCTGTGGTCGCTGTACGCGCTCGTCTTCGGCACAGCGGGGATGTGGGGTATGACGCATCCGTTCCGGTTCGCGATCGAGCGCGGTGACGGCCTCGGGACCATCTACCTCGAGGTGGCCGCGGGCGTCACGATGTTCCTGCTGCTCGGACGTTTCCTCGAGCAGCGCTCGAAGCGCACCGCCGGGGCGGCTCTGCGTGCGCTCGGCGAGCTCGGCGCGAAGGACGTCTCCGTGCTCCGGGACGGGGCGGAGGAGCGGATGCCGCTGGTTCACCTCGTCGTCGGCGACGTGTTCGTCGTGCGGCCGGGCGAGAAGATCGCGACCGACGGAATCGTGCGCGAGGGATCGTCGGCCGTCGACGCGTCGATGCTCACGGGCGAGTCCGTGCCGGTCGAGGTGCGCGCGGGTGATGCGGTCACCGGCGCGACCGTGAACGTCGGCGGACGCCTGGCCGTCACCGCCACCAGGGTCGGGGCCGACACGCAGCTCGCGCGCATGGCGCGGCTCGTCGAGCAAGCCCAGTCCGGCAAGGCCGAGGCGCAGCGTCTCGCCGACCGGCTCTCGTCTGTGTTCGTGCCCATCGTGTTCGCGATCGCCGCCGTGACGCTCGTCGGCTGGCTGATCGGCGGCGGAGGAGTGGCCGCCGCGTTCACGGCGGCCGTCGCCGTGCTGATCATCGCGTGCCCGTGCGCGCTCGGGCTCGCCACGCCGATGGCGCTGCTCGTCGGCACCGGACGCGGTGCGCAGCTCGGCGTGCTCATCAAGGGACCGGAGGTGCTCGAGTCGACCCGCCGTGTCGACACGGTCGTGCTCGACAAGACCGGCACCGTGACGAGCGGACGCATGACCCTCGTCGACGTCATCCCGGCGGACGGCGAGGACGCGGCCCAGGTGCTGCGCGTCGCCGCTGCTCTGGAGGACGCCTCGGAGCATCCCGTCGCAGCAGCGATCGTGCGCGGGGCGGTGGAGCGCTTCGGCGACCTTCCGGCTGTCAGCGAATTCCGCAGCATCCAGGGACGCGGCGTCGCCGGCCTCGTCGACGGCGTGCCGGTCACGGTCGGTCGGTCCGGGGTCCTCTCCGGTGCGTCGGTGTCGCTCGACGGTCCCCTGCTCGACGCCTTCGAGGACGCCGAGCGTCGTGCGCACACCGCTGTCGTGGTCGCCTGGAACGGCCGCGCCCGCGGAGTGCTCGTCGTGTCCGATGCCGTGAAGCCCGATGCCCGCGAGGCGATCATCGCCCTGCGCTCCCTCGGTCTCGAGCCCGTGCTGCTCACCGGCGACAACCGGCGCGCCGCTGACGCCGTGGCGGCGGAGGTCGGCATCCGTGCCGTGCGCGCCGGCGTGCTTCCGGAGCAGAAGGTCGCCGAGGTCGAGGCGCTGCAGCAGCAGGGGAAGGTCGTGGCGATGGTGGGTGACGGTGTCAACGATGCGGCCGCGCTCGCCGCATCCGACCTCGGCATCGCCATGGGCACGGGAACGGATGCCGCGATCGAGGCGTCGGATCTCACCCTGGTGCGCGGGGATCTGTGGGGCACGGTCGACGCGATCCGTCTCGCGCGGCGCACCCTCGCGATCATCCGCGGCAACCTGTTCTGGGCACTCGCGTACAACGTCGCGGCGATCCCGCTCGCGGCGCTCGGACTGCTGAACCCGATGCTCGCCGGAGCCGCCATGGCGTTCTCCAGTGTCTTCGTCGTGCTGAACAGTCTGAGACTGCGACGGTTCCGCAGTGCAGCGCCGCACGCGATCGGCTAGTCGGGGCCCATCCGCCTGGATATATTGTGCGTACGGAATCGTTCCGGAAGTGCGTCGTGTCTGGGGAGCGATATGCGCAGACTCGCGGTCGTGGTCGGAGGGCTGCTGCTCGTCGGTGGAGCGGTGATCGTCGTGGTCGCAGACCAGCAACGTGTCGCCGCGCTCGCCGAGGTGAGGGCCGCGGTCGTGCGGGCCGAGGAGGATCTCGACGCCGCTCGGGCCGCGAATCACGATCTCGCTGAGCAGCTCACGAGCCTGCGCGCGTTGATCGCCGAGCAGGACGCACAGCTCACCGACTCCACGGGCTTCCTCCCGTGATGCTGCGCCGCGTGTTCTCGGTCACGGTCGTGGCCGCCGTCCTGCTCGCGGCCGGCGTCGTCGGCCGGGCGGACGCGCTCGACGACGCTCGGGGCGAGGCCGTCGCCGAGCTGCGGAAGATCGCTCAGCAGACGAACGACGCGCAGATGCGCACCGACCACCTGCAGGGGCAGGTCGAGGCCGCCGAACGCGACACCGCCGACCGCGCAGCGGTGCTCGAGGTGCGTCCGGCCTTCGTGCAAAAGATCGCGTCGCTGAGCGCGGCGATCAGTGCGGCCGAGGGCAAGGTCGACACCGCCGCGCACAGGGCGGCGGCGCAGTCCGCGCAGCAGACGGTGCTCGCCGAGAGGTCCGACCCGGCGGTGGTCGTCGCCGCGACTGCGACCGTGCATGCGCTCGCCGAGAAGGTGGGCGAGGAGGTGTCGACGTGGCAGGCGGCGCAATACGCCCGCCCGACGGGGCCCGCCTGGTCGTCGAGCGGACCCGACGGCTACGCGCGCGTGCGCGCCGCGCTCGACAGAGTCGGCGGAGCAGGGGTCGGCCTGTACGAATCGTCGTCGTGCGCGGGTGGCACGGCGCCCGCCTGCGCCAACAGCAACGGGTACATCAAGTACCGCGGCGACATCGCCGGATGGAGCGCGGACCGACTGAACTGGGCTATGGCGCACGAGCTCGCGCACATCTACCAGTTCCAGGTGTGGGGCTCGCTCAACGCCTCCGGGTCATACGACGCCCTGTTCGGCGGCGACCCGGAGTTCCTCGCCAACTGCATGGCCGTCGTGCGCGGGTATCCGGGATCCGTGGGCTGCAACGGCGACCAGCAGGCGTGGGCCGCCGGCATCTGGGTCGGCGTGGTGCGCTGAGTCAGCAGTCCCACTCGCGCAACTCGGCGGTGAGCTGCGCGAGGTACTCGGGTGGGCCTGCCTCGGCGAACCAGAGCCACAGCTCGGCGGCGTGGATCGCGTCCCACCGGTGAACCTCGTCGGCATCCGCCCCGTAGGCGTCGATCAGCGCCGCGGACGATCGCGGGTCCTTGCGGCCTGCGCCCCAGGCGGCGCGCGACAGCTCGCGGAGCGGGTCGCCGACGTGCGCTGCCTCCCAGTCGACGATCCCGGTGATCCGGCCCTGGGCGGAGAGGAGGTTGCCGTCGGTCCAGTCGCCATGGCAGAAGACCCGCCCCGACGATCGCGGGATCACGAGGGGCAGCGGCGGAGCGTCGGAGCCTCGATAGCGGGCGATGACAGCCTCATCGTCGGGGCGCGGGGCGAGACCTGCGGGTGCGGTGACCGAGTGCAGCCGGCGGAGGAGAGATGCCGAGGCCCTGAGCCCGGCGAGGCGGGTCTCCGCGTCGACGTCGTCGAGGCGCCGTCCCGGCATCTCCGTCATGAGGATCGCACCCGGCCCGTCCTCGACGAGCTCGGGTGCCGGCAGGCCGTCGATGTGCGACAGCGCCTGCAGCGCGCGGACCTCGGTGCGGTGCCGCTCGGCGTCCGCCATCCGCTTCTCCACGAGGCGGACGCCGTCGCGCTCGACGAGCCGCACGGCGCCCACGGCTCCCTGTCGCATCCTCGCCTCCGGCCCTCCACCGATCGGGACCGGTACGCGCGACGAGGGTCGCGCGACCGGGCTCCGCTCCATTCTGACCGACCGCCGCGAGGGGTGAAACCGGTACGCTCGAAGGGAGGAGGAACCGGTGGGACGAACTGCGGATGCCATCGCCGAAGGCGTCGCGATCGCGACCGCTGCGGCGCGCCTCGCCGTGAAGAACCACATCCTCATCGGCACGATCGCCGAGGGCGGCGTGTTCGACACGCAGAAGTACATCGCCGACGCGCGCGAGGCGCTGCGGGCGATGGCCGAGGAGTCGGAAGAGGCGGAGGAGAACCTCACCGCCCTCCGCAAACGCGCCCGCGGGCGCCACTCCGATCCGTCCGGCACTCACGACTACCGCGACCGAGACGTGCGCAACCTGCGTCGTCGCGCGAAGCAGTCGCACGGCGTCGCGACCAGGCTCCGCGAGATGATGGAAGACGAGGCGGCGCTGAGCGCGATCGTCGAAGAGGCGCGCGCGGCGGCCTGGTCGGACGTGCGCCACAACCTCGACCGTCGTCTGCGCGTCGAGGGCATGCGCCCCGATCACGACCCCGACTACGAGCGCATGCGCGACGCGCGCATGCAGGCACTGCGGCTCGTCGACCTGCAGGCCCTCTCGTCGCAGCAGCGCGCCCGCGCGAAGCGGAAGAAGAAGCAGGAGAAGGTCGCCGAACGCGCCGAGTGACCCCTCGATTCGCAATCACCTGACGACTGCTATAAGCTGTTCTACGGCCCGCTGAGCGGTCCAGGAGCGCCCGTAGCTCAATGGATAGAGCATCTGACTACGGATCAGAAGGTTAGGGGTTCGAGTCCCTTCGGGCGCACATCACTCGGAAATCCCCGTCGCATCTGCGGCGGGGATTTCTGCATCCCCGGTTCTTCCACGACCGCCGTCACGCGTCGGGCGAAGGTGCGAGGCGGTAGAGCACCTGCGGGCGCCCGCGCTTGCCGTACCGGTGCGCGAGGTCGATCACGCCCGTCGCGACGAGGTGGTCGAGGTAACGGCGCGCCGTCGCGCGCGAGAGCGAGCAGGCCGCCGCGATGTCGGATGCCGACCGGGAGATCACTGGGTCGAGAGCCGCGATCACGCGCGCCAGCGTGATCTCCGCGAGTCCCTTCGGCAGCCCGCCCGATCGTTCTCGCGGGGGCGTGGAGGATCGCTCGGGCGCGCGGTCGCCCAGTCGGATGGTCCCGGTGGCGAGCAGTCGGTCGACCTCGCCCTGCGCGAGCGGCCGGTCGTGCTCGTCGCCGTGGCGAGCGCTGCGTCGGGCGGCGTACTCCTCCAGGCGACGGCGCAGCACGTCCTGCGTGAAGGGCTTGATGAGATACCCGACGACGTGAGCCGCGAGCGCCTGCCGAACCGTCACCTGGTCGCGCGATGAGCTGATCACGAGGACGTCCGGGCCGGCTGCGCCGAAGGCGCGGAGCCGGTGCAGCACCTCCACGCCGCTGATGTCGGGCAGGCGCATGTCGAGCAGCAGCAGATCGACGTCGTCGGTGATCTGAGCGAGTGCCGCGGTACCCGTGCCGGCCGTGCCCACCAGCTCGAATCCGGGAGTCTCGGCGATGAACCGACCGTGCAGCGCACGAGCGCCGGGGTCGTCGTCGACCACGAGAACGCGGATGCTGCTCATCGCGCGGCATCCATCTCGAAGTCGAAGCGCGCGCCGCCGAGCGACGAGCGCCCCACCTCGATCGCGCCACCGCGCGCCACCACCGTGCGACGCACGAGGTCGAGACCGATGCCGCGACCGCCGACCGAGCGATCCGCCTTCGACGAGTAGCCGCGCGCGAACACGCGCTCGACGTCGGCGGGGTCGATGCCCGGTCCGTCGTCCTCGACCGAGCCGACCAGGGTGCGTCCGCGCTCCTTCAGGGTGCATCGCACCCGTTGCGCGCCGGCCTCGCCCGCGTTGCGGCAGAGGTTCGCGATGACCAGCAGCACGCCCTCGTCGATCGCGATGTCGTCGTCGACGTCGAGCTCCAGCCGTGCGCCCACAGCCGTGAGCTCATTCTGCACCGCCTCGATCGCCGCGCCCATGACCGCGGCACCGCCGACCGCCGGGCGCTCGGAGGTGAGCACGGGCACGATGCCGTCGATGTACGCGAGTGCGTCGTCGGTATCGCCGTGCGAGATGAGCCCGTGGATCACGTGCAGCCGGGTGCTGAACTCGTGCGACTGCTCCTGCAGGGCGGTGGCGGTGCGCCGCACGTGTTCATGCTCGGCCGCCTGCTCGTCGAGACGGCGGAAGCGCCGTTCGATCGCCGCGCCGACGGCGGAGCTCGCGAGGGTTCCCACGACGAGCGCCCCGATGATCCACGGCAGGAGGTCGCCGAGGGCCTCGTCGCGCTGCGCCGAGAGACTCGATTCCAGCACGCCGACCGCCACCATGCCGATGACCCGGTCGCCGTCGCCGTGAACGGGGACCTTGGCGCGCAACGAGCGGCCGGACGGCCCGGTCTCGGTGCCGAGGAACTCCTCGCCCGCGAGCACCGACTCGTTCGTGGTCGACACCTGCACTCCGCGCTCCTCTGGCAGGGGATGCGTGATCCGCACCCCCTCGTCGTCGGTGATGACCACGTAGTAGACCCCGGCCGCCTGCCCGACGATGTCGGCGAGCGGCTGCAGCTCCTCCGTCGCGGCGGAGAGGTCGCTCGCGTCGGCCAGATCGTCGTCGTCGCCGCTGTCGACCGTCGACTCCAGGGTCCGGCGCACCTCGGGCAGCACGGCGAGGCTCGCAGCGACCTCGTGCACGCGGTCGGCCGTGGCGGCGCGGATGCTGCGCTCCTGCGCCGTGATCGCGACCCCCGCCGTCACTCCGACGGCGGCGAGCACGATGACGCTGGGCAGCAGGAGCACGCCGAGACGTACGGCGCGGGCGCCGCCGATGCCACTCATCTCGACCACCTCTCCGTCGCGGGATCGCCCTCCGCCGCTCGTCTCTGAGCGTCATGAGCATCTATGAGCACAAAGCCGAGCGCACGCGACGCGGGCTCGGACCCTTGCCATCCTAATAACCGTCTTGCGGCGACAACGATGTCCGCATGAGGAGGCGATGATGGCGACGAGTCCATCGGGAATGCGGGTCCTGCCCCGCGTCATAGGCGGCACGATCGCCGCTGCGGCGATCGGCATCGCCGCGTTCGGATCCATCACGTCGGCTGCGGCCGGCCAGGACATCCACGCGTCGATGACCATCATCGCGCCGGCCGCGGCCGGCGGAGGATGGGACGGAGTGGCTCGCGAGCTGCAGCAGGCGCAGAAGGCGAACGGGCTCGTCAACAACGTCCAGGTCGTGAACATGCCGGGCGCCGGCGGCACGATCGCCCTCGGCAACGTCTCGGTGCTCGAAGGGCAGCCGAACAACCTCCTCGTCGGAGGCACCGGCCTCATGGCGGCGACGATCCAGTTCGGCTCAGCGGCGACGCTCGACGACGTGACCCCGCTCGCGGTGGTCGTCGAGGAGTACGACGTGATCGTGGTGCCGGCCGACTCGCCGTACGAGACGCTCGACGACCTCGTCGAGGCGTGGAAGGCGGACCCGAAGGGCATCCCCTGGACCGGCGGCGGCTCGTTCGACCAGCTCGTCGTGACCGATCTCGCGCTCAGCGCGGGCATCGACCCCCTCGACACGACGTACATCTCGTCGGACGGCGGAGGTGAGGCGATCCAGGCCCTCCTCAACGGCACGGCCCAGGCGGCGGCCGGCGGCTATCCCGACAACATCGACCAGATCGAGTCCGGGCGTCTGCGGGTACTCGCCCTCGTCGCAGAGGAGCCGGTCGACGGCATCGACATCCCGACGGCCGCGGAGCAGGGCTACGACGTCTCGCTCACCAACTGGCGCATGCTCGCCGCGCCGGCAGGGCTCGACGAGGATCAGGTCGACGGACTGCGCGACCTGATCACCGAGTCGATCGAGACGCCGGAGTGGCAGGACGCGATCGACCGCTACCACTGGACCGAACGGGTCATCACGGGGGAGGACCTCGACGCGTTCCTCGCGGACGAGCACTCCCGCATCGAGCAGCTGTACGAAGAGATGGGGCTGTGATGTCATCGAGCAATCCGACAGCGGTGTCCGCGGTCGTCGGGCAGCGGCTGGCGTTCGGGGCAGGCCCAGGACGGGCGGCGGCGCTGCTGAAGAACCTCACCATGCCGGCCGTGCTCATCGCGTTCGCGACGTACCTGCTCGTGGGCATCCTCACGATGCAGGTCCCGGAGGGGACAGCCTTCCCCGGCCCGCAGTTCTTCCCGTCGCTGATCACGGCCGGGCTCTACCTCTTCGCCGCGGTGCTCGCCGTCGGTGCCGTGCGCGAGCATCGCGCGGAGGGCGACGCCACGGCATCCGTCTCGGCGGCGCACGCCGCCGCATCCGTCTCGGCGTCGCCGGGCGCGTCGCCGGCCGCGCCGGCATCCGCTTCCGCGCCCGAGGAGGCGACCGTGCCCCGCACGGTCCGCGTCGACGTGGAGTCCCTCGCCTGGGTGGTGGGCTCGTTCCTCGTCTTCGCGCTCGTGCTGAACATCCTCGGCTGGATCATCGCCGCAGGGCTCCTGTTCTGGTGCATCGCCCGCGGCTTCGGCTCGACCCGCTGGCTGTTCAGCCTCGTAGTCGGTCTGACCGTGAGCTCGCTCTCGTACATCGCGTTCGACATGGCGCTCGGCATGTCTCTGCCCTCGGGCATTCTCGGATGGGGGTTCTGACATGGACGCGCTGCAGCTTCTCGCGGAGGGCTTCGCCGGAGCCCTCACCTGGCAGAACCTGGTCTGGGTGCTGATCGGATGCCTGCTCGGCACCGCGGTCGGCGTGATGCCGGGCCTCGGCTCCTCGATGGCGGTGGCCCTGCTGCTGCCGGTCACCTTCTCGCTCGAACCGACGGCCGCGTTCATCATGTTCGCCGGCGTGTACTTCGGCGGTCTCTTCGGCGACTCCACCATGGGCATCCTCATGAACACCCCTGGCCAGGCGTCGGCGATCGCCTCGACGATCGAGGGCCACAAGATGGCCCGCAGCGGACGGGCGGCCCAAGCCCTCGCGACCGCCGCGATCGGCGCCTTCATCGGCGGCTTCGTCGGATCGATCGTCGTGGTCTTCCTGGCTCCGGCGCTGGCCGACTTCTCGAGCCGGTTCGGACCGGCCGAGTTCTTCGCGCTCGCCGTGTTCGCCTTCGTCGCCACCTCGTCGGTCGTCACCGACAACGTGATCAAGGGGCTGACCTCGCTGTTCATCGGCCTCGGCATCGCCGTGATCGGCGTCGACGGCGTCTCGGGAGCTCCGCGCTTCACCATGGGATCGCCGAACCTCTTCGACGGCGTCTCGCTCGTCACCGTGACCGTGGCGATCCTCGCGCTCGGCGAGGTCATCTACGTCGCCTGCCTCGAGCGGCACATGAAGGACAAGGCACTCATCAAGCCGTCCGGACGGCCGTGGCTCAGCCGGGCCGAGTTCAAAGAAGCGACTCCCGCGTGGTTCCGCGGCACGGCGATCGGCCTGCCGTTCGGCGTCGTGCCGGCGGGCGGCTCTGAGATCCCGACCTTCCTGGCGTTCGGGCTCGAGAAGAGGCTCGACGCGCGTCGAGCGCACCCGAGCTTCGGCACGGGAGCGATCCGCGGTCTGGCGGCCCCCGAAGCCGCGGGCAACTCGACCACGAGCATGGCGATGGGAGCCCTGCTCGCCCTGGGGCTGCCGATCTCGGCGACCGCCGCCATCATGCTCGCCGCCTTCCGCCAGTACGGCCTGCAGCCCGGACCGCTGCTGTTCGAGCGCGCGCCCGAACTCGTGTGGGCCCTGCTGGCGAGCTTCTTCATCGCGATGATCGTTCTGCTCATCCTGAACCTCCCGTTCGCGATGCTGTGGGCGAAGCTGCTGCTGATCCCGCGTCCGTACCTGTACGCCGGGATCACGCTCTTCTGCGCACTCGGCATCTACGCGACGAGCGGCTCGGTGTTCGACCTGCTCATGCTGCTGGGCATCGGGCTGCTCGGGTTCCTCATGCGGGCGCTGGACTACCCGCTCGCACCGCTCATCATCGGCATGGTGCTCGGACCGCTCGCCGAGACCAGCCTGCGGGATGCCGCGATGAGCGCGAACGGCGACTTCTCGGTGCTCGTGCAGGGGCCGATCTCGATCGCCCTGTACGCGATCCTGGCCATCGTCCTCGTGCTCGCGGTGCGCGGACGCATCGTGGCACGCGCTCAGGCGAAGGCCGAGGCGAAGAAGGTGTCCGTCGAGGCGTGACCCGCTGGGGATCCCGCGGTGAGAGATCAGAAACGCATGGGAAGCGCCTGCTTCCCGTGCGTTTCTGATCTCTCGCGCCGGCGGGAGGCCTCGCTTCAGCCGAGGAGTTCGACTCCGAAGCCGGCGACGACCGCGCGCAGCTCGTCGAGGTAGCGCTGCGCCTGCTCCGTGAGCGGGATCGCGGAGTGGCCGATCCAGCCGATCTCGATGCGTTCGTCGACGTCGAGCGGGATGGCGACGATCTCGGGATCGAGGTCGTCGCTGATGATTCCGGTCGAGATCGTGTACCCGTCGAGGCCGATCATGAGGTTGAAGATGGTCGCGCGGTCCGACACCCGGATCTCCCGCGCGCTCGACAGGGTCGACAGGATCTCCTCGGCGAAGTAGAACGAGTTGTTCGCGCCCTGATCGAAGGTGAGGCGGGGGAGGCCGGCCAGGTCGTCGAGGGTCACCCGGTCGCGCGCGGCGAGCGGGTTCTTGCGCGAGATGAAGATGTGCGGGTCGGCGAGGAAGAGCGGGCGGAACGCAAGGCCCGAGTCGCGCAGCAGCTTGTCGATGACGCTGCGGTTGAAGTCGTTGCGGTAGAGGATGCCGAGTTCGCTGCGCAGCGTCCGGACGTCTTCGATGATGTCCCACGTCCGCGTCTCGCGGAGGGAGAACTCGTACTCGGCCGCGCCGCTCGCCTTCACCATCCGCACGAACGCGTCGATCACGAAGGAGTAGTGCTGCGCCGAGACCCCGAGCAGGCGCCGAGACGGCGGCCGGCCGAGGTAGCGCTGCTCGAGCAGCGCGACCTGCTCCGTGACCTGTCGCGCGTACCCGAGGAACTCGGCCCCGTCGGCCGTGAGGGTGACGCCGCGGGCCGAGCGGAGGAGGAGGGAGCGGCCAGCCCGCGCCTCGAGGTCCTTCATCGCGGCGGACATGGTCGGCTGCGACACGTAGAGGAGATCGGCGGCGGCGCTGATGGACCCCTCCGCGGCGACCTCGACGAAGTAGTGGAGCTGCTGCAGCGTGATGCCGCTGGATGCCCGTGCCATAGCTGGAGACTATACCCCGGCATAGCTCGGGGTAGTTACCCGATATGTCCGATCCGACTGCACCATGGAGCTACCGACTTCTGACAGATGGGCCGCTCATGGCGAACGACTTCACGTTCCACATCACCACCACGCGCTTCGACGAGGACTACTCGCCGTCCGCCGACTCGCGCATCACCACGAACTTCGCCAACCTCGCCCGCGGCGAGCACCGTCAGGAGAACCTCCGCAACGCCCTGACGATGATCGACCGTCGGTTCAACGACCTCGCGCACTGGGACAACCCGACGAGGGACCGCTACACGCTCGAGCTCGACATCATCTCGGCGGCGCTCGAGTTCGCCGACGGAGGTGACGACGAGCGGTTCCCGCTGCTCGAAGTGCTCGACATCACGATCGTCGACCGATCGACAGGCGTTCGCCATCACGGGATCGTGGGGAACAACTTCTCGTCCTACGTGCGCGACTACGACTTCAGCATCCTGCTCCCCGCCGCGGCGGAGGCGGCGGGCAGGTTCACGGTTCCCGACGACTTCGGCGACCTGCACGGCAAGCTGTTCCGGAGCTTCCTCGCCTCCACGGCATACCGCGAGCGCTTCACGACCTCGCCGGTGATCTGCATCAGCGTCTCGACGAGCAAGGAGTATCGCCGCACCGAGAACCACCACCCGATCCTCGGCGTCGAGTACGTGCAGGATGACGACGGCTCCCTCACCGACGCCTACTTCGGGAAGATGGGCCTGACCGTGCGCTACTTCATGCCTCCGGGCAGCGTCGCACCCCTCGCCTTCTACTTCGAGGGCGACCTGCTGGGCGACTACTCGCCCCTGCAGCTGATCGGCACGATCGCCACGATGGAGACGTTCCAGAAGATCTACCGTCCGGAGATCTACAACGCGAACTCCGCCGCCGCGAGCGTGTACCGTCCGACGCTCGACCAGCAGGATTTCTCGAAGACCCGCATCGGGTACGACCGCGAGGAGCGCAGCCGCCTCGCGCTCGCCCAGGGGAAGCACACGCAGGAGCACTTCATCGCACCGCACGGCGAGCTGCTGGCGCAGTGGGCGTCGGGTCGTGTGACCGAGGTCTCGCAGCCGGTGGTGGCCGCGTGAGCGCCGAGAACAAGCTCCTCCCCACCTCCATCGTCGGCAGCCTTCCCAAGCCCTCGTGGCTCGCGCAGCCCGAGACCCTCTGGTCGCCCTGGAAGCTCGAGGGCGATGCGCTCGCCGAAGGGAAGCAGGATGCTCTGCGCGCTGCCGTGCAGGAGCAGTCCCGCCGGGGCATCGACATCATCAGCGACGGCGAGCAGACCCGCCAGCACTTCGTGACCACGTTCATCGAGCACCTCAGCGGCGTGGACTTCGACCGGCGCGAGACCGTGCGCATCCGCGACCGGTACGACGCGAGCGTGCCGACCGTCGTCGGAGCGGTGAGCCGCGAGAAGCCGGTGTTCGTCGACGACGCGCGATTCCTCCGCGCGCAGACCGATCGGCGCATCAAGTGGGCGCTGCCCGGGCCGATGACGATGATCGACACGCTGGCCGACCGGCACTACCGCAGCCGCGAGAAGCTCGCGTGGGAGTTCGCGACCATCCTCAACCAGGAGGCGCGGGAGCTGGAGGCAGCCGGCGTCGACGTCATCCAGTTCGACGAGCCCGCCTTCAACGTCTTCTTCGACGAGCTGAAGGACTGGGGTGTCGCGGCGCTGGAGCGCGCGGCGGAGGGCCTGCGCGCCGAGACCGTCGTGCACATCTGCTACGGCTACGGCATCAAGGCGAACACCGACTGGAAGGCCACGCTCGGACCGGAGTGGCGTCAGTACGAGGAGTCGTTCCCGCTGCTGCGGAAGTCGATCATCGACACGGTCTCGTTGGAGCGGGCGCACTCGCACGTGCCCCTCGATCTCATCGAGCTCATCCGAGGGAAGAATGTCATGCTCGGCGCGATCGATGTCGCGAGCGACACCGTCGAGACGCCCGAGCAGGTCGCCGACGTGCTGCGCGAGGCCCTCGCCTACGTGGATGCCGACAAGCTCGTGCCGAGCACGAACTGCGGCATGGCACCGCTGCCGCGTGCGGCGGCCCTCGGCAAGCTGAGCGCGCTCAGCGCGGGCGCTGCGCTCCTCCGCGACGAGCTCGCCTGACCGAACCCAGCTGTCGGTCCGATGCGCGGATGCAGGGCCGGAACACGGTTTCCCGCCCTGCATCCGGGTTCTCGACCTGCAGGTCGGTCGCGGAGAGGATGCCGTCAGTCGAGCAGGCTCGTGATCGCGGGGTCGCGGCGCGCGACCTCGGCGGCTGTGGCGACGATCACCTGGCGCATCGCGGCCACGGCGACCGCCGGGGTGACGTCGGCGCGGTGCGCCAGGCTCACGGTGCGCCGCATCATCGGGTGGGTCAGGCGCACCGACCGCAGCGCCGGCTGATCGAGCAGCACCATGGCCGGCACGACCGCGACGCCCACTCCGCGTTCGACGAAGCGGAGCAGAGCATCCATCTCCGCGCCCTCGAGCACGTGGGTCGGCGTGAGTCCGGCCGACCGGAAGGCGGCATCCGTCGTCGCGCGCAGCTCGTAGGTCTCGTCGAGCGCGATGAGCGGCAGGGTCGCGAGGTGCTCGAGCCCGATCGCGGGGGTCACCGCGACCGGGGGCTGCGATGCCGCGGAGACGACCACCAGCTCCTCGGTGAGCAGCGGCATCCGGCTGAGGCTGAATCCCGACGGCGGCGGCCCCTCCGACTCGGTGATCAGCGCGATGTCGACGGCGCCGACGGCGAGCTGTTCGACGAGCAGCCGCGATCCGCTCTCGTCGAGGTGCAGGTCGACGCCGGGGTGCGCGGCGTGGAAGGAGCTGATCGCCTCGGCCACGAGGCTGATGCAGAGGGTGGGCGGCGCGCCGAGCCGCACCCGTCCGCGTCTGAGCCCGACGAGTTCGCCCATCTCCTCGCGGATCGCCTCGGCCTCCGACAGCATCCGCTGCGCGCGGGGGAGCAGCGCCTCTCCCGCTGAGGTGAGGGCGATGTGACCCCGCGCGCGGTGGAACAGCTCGGCGCCGAGCTCGCGTTCGAGTGTCGAGATCTGCCGACTCAGCGACGGCTGCGCAAGGTGGAGGTGCTCGGAGGCGCGCGTGAAGTGACCGAGACGGGCGACCTCGACGAAACCGCGGAGCTGCTCCAGGTTCATTCCCGCAGTCTATCGAAACCAGTGGAACTATGCATTGGACGGTATGAGGGTCGCCTCCTTAGCGTGGAGAGCATGAGCACACGCGAACGGCAGATCTCCACCACGGTCCTCGTCATCGGGACCGGTGGATCCGGCCTGCGCGCGGCGATCGAGGTGGCCGAGCACGGCATCGACGTCCTCGCCGTCGGCAAGCGTCCGCGTCAGGACGCGCACACCTCGCTCGCGGCCGGCGGCATCAACGCCGCGCTCGGCACCATGGACGCCGACGACACCTGGCAGCAGCACGCCGCCGACACGATCAAGGAGAGCTATCTGCTCGCCAACCCGCACACGGTCGAGATCGTGACGCAGGGCGCCGAGCGCGGCATCCGCGATCTCGAGCGCTGGGGAATGGACTTCGCCCGCGAGGACGACGGTCGCATCTCGCAGCGGTTCTTCGGCGCGCACACCTTCCGCCGCACCGCCTTCGCTGGTGACTACACCGGCCTCGAGATCCAGCGCACTCTCGTCGCGAAGGCCGAGCAGCTCGAGGTGCCGATCCTCGACAACGTCTACATCACGCGGCTCCTCGTGAGAGACAACGTCGTGTTCGGCGCCTACGGCTTCGACCAGGCCGACGGTACGCGCTACCTCATCCACGCGGATGCCGTGATCCTCGCCGCGGGCGGTCACAACCGCATCTGGCGACGCACCTCCTCCCGTCGCGACGAGAACACCGGCGACTCGTTCCGCCTCGCGGTCGAGGCCGGCGCGCGGCTGCGCGACCCCGAGCTCGTGCAGTTCCACCCTTCCGGCATCCTCGAGCCCGAGAACGCGGCGGGCACCCTGATCTCGGAGGCCGCGCGCGGCGAGGGCGGCATCCTGCGCAACGCGCTCGGCGAGCGGTTCATGGAGAAGTACGACCCCGAGCGCATGGAGCTGTCGACCCGCGACCGCGTCGCGCTCGCCGCCTTCACCGAGATCGCCGAGGGGCGCGGCACCGAGAACGGCGGCGTCTGGCTCGACGTGTCCCACCTGCCACGCGAGACGATCATGACCCGTCTGCCGCGCGTCTATCAGACGATGATGGAGCTGCAGATGCTCGACATCACCGCCCAGCCGATCGAGATCGCGCCCACTGCGCACTACTCGATGGGCGGCGTGTGGGTGCGCTCGGAGGATCACCAGACCGACGTCGACGGCCTCTACGCGATCGGCGAGGCGTCGAGCGGACTGCACGGCGCCAACCGCCTCGGCGGCAACTCGCTCATCGAGCTGCTCGTGTACGGGCGCATCGTCGGCCAGGCCGCGATGGCGCACGCGGCGGGTCTCGACGCGCAGAGGCGGTCGGCGGATGCCGTGGCGCGGGCGCGCGCCGAGATCGACGACCTGCTCGCGGCCGACGGCCACGAGAACGTCCGCGCCCTGCAGCGGGCGATCCGCAACACGATGACGGAGCACGCGGGCGTGGTGCGGTCGGAGGAGGGTCTGCGTGCGGGCCTTGCCGACCTCGACATGATCGAGGGGCGGATGGAGGACATCGGCATCCACCCCGACATCGCCGGGTTCCAGGACCTCGCGCACGCGTTCGACCTCAAGGCGTCGGCGATCGCGGCGCGGGCCACGCTGGAGGCGGCACTCGAGCGGCGTGAGACCCGCGGATGCCACAACCGCAGCGACTACCCCGACACCGACCCGACGCTGCAGGTCAACCTCGTGTGGAGCCCCGAGACGGGCGTGACGCACGAGCAGATCCCGCCGATCCCCGACGAGATCGCCGAGCTCATGCGCGACGTCGACACGACGGGAAAGCTCGTCGAGTAGTCGCCAACGCTCGTTCCGGTCGCACTTCGCGCCGTCTCCGCGCCCTCGGGGCGGCACGATTCGCGACCGGAACGCGGGCGTCGAGGTGGGGTAGGAGCCGCCTCAGTCGTCCTGGTCCGTCTGCGGACCGTCGATGACCCCGATCCCGACCGCCTGGTGGTCGGGCTCGGGGTCGTCGCGCTTCGGAGCCTTCGGCTCCTCGCCGGGGGACTTCTCGGTGCTGGGCTCCTCCAGCTCCTCGGTGCTCGGCACCTCTTCGGGGTCGGCGTCCTCGGGAGACTCCGCCTGCTCGGGGGTCTCGGCCTGGCCTTCGGTGGCGTTCTCGTCGCCCGCACCCTGAGTCGGAGTCTCGACGGAGGGACCGGTCGCGGTGAACTCGCCCGGGACGTCGGACGTCGGGGTCGGGGTCGGCGCCTGCGCCTCGCCGTCGAGGTCGGCGGCCGGGTCCTGCTCGGGTGTGGTGTCGCTCATGATCATCCCTTTCGCGTGGGTGGACGGATTCAGGATGCCCCGGGCTCGCCGCCGCGGGAAGGGGCTTGACGACCGCATCCGCCCGACGACGTACGCTGGACGGGTGACAGCGTACGTCTCGGCCTTCGACCTCTTCTCCATCGGAGTGGGACCCTCCAGCTCCCATACGGTCGGGCCGATGAGGGCAGCTCTGGAGTTCGCCAGGCGGCTCACGGCCACCGGCGCGATCGACCGCGTCGCCCGCGTCGGCTGCACCCTGTTCGGCTCGCTCGGCGCCACCGGCATCGGCCACGGCACGCCGGATGCCGTCGTCGCCGGGCTCCGCGGACTCGAACCCGAGACCTGCGATCCGGCTGCCGTGCGTTCGGCCTGGACGGACTTTCCCGAGGGCGGCGGCCTGCTGCTCGACGGCACGCACGAGGTGGCGTTCGCGAAGGACGACATCGTGTTCGCCCCGCGCACGCGCCTGCCCGGTCACCCGAATGCGATGACGATCACGGCCTGGGATGCCGCGGGCTCGACCGTCGCTGAGGAGACCTACTACTCGGTCGGCGGAGGCTTCATCCGCCGCGACGGGGAGGACGCGAAGCTCGCCACCGCCCCGCTGCCCTACTCCTACGCCGACGCGGCATCGCTGCTGGCGCTGTGCGACGAGTACGGCCTCTCGATCGCCGAGGTCGCGCGGCTCAACGAGACGGCGATGCGCAGCGAGGAGGAGGTCGCGGCGGGACTCGACGCCATCTGGGACGCGATGTCGGGCTGCGTCGACGCGGGGCTCCACAGCGACGGCATCCTGCCCGGCATCCTCAAGGTGAAGCGGCGGGCGAACCTGATCAGGGAGCAGCTCGAAGAGGTCGAATCCGAGGGGCACCGCGAGCTCCCGGGTGAATGGCTGGGTGCCTTCGCGCTCGCGGTGAACGAGGAGAACGCCGCAGGCGGACGCGTCGTCACGGCTCCGACGAACGGTGCGGCCGGCATCCTCCCCGCCGTCGCGATGTACTGGTGGCGGTTCCTCGCCGATTCCGGCCTCGGCGCGGGCAACGCCGTCACACCCTACGGCGAACTCGTCGGCAGCGCCCTGCTCGGCTTCGGCGCCGAGGCGTCACTCGTCGCGGTCGGAGCGATCGAAGACCCCGACGCGGTCGCCGAGGCGAACCGTCGACGCGGCATCCGTCGGTTCCTGCTCACCGCCACGGCGCTGGGCTCGCTGTTCAAGGCCAACGCGTCGATCTCGGGCGCCGAGGGCGGTTGCCAGGCCGAGGTCGGGTCGGCATGCGCGATGGCTGCCGGCGGGCTCACCGCCGTCATGGGCGGCACGAACCGGCAGATCGAGAACGCCGCCGAGATCGCGATGGAGCACCACCTCGGCCTCACGTGCGACCCGATCGCCGGACTCGTGCAGATCCCGTGCATCGAGCGCAACGCGATCGCCGCCTCGACCGCCGTGACCGCCGCACGGCTCGCGCTGCGAGGCGACGGCAGTCATTACGTGTCGCTCGACGCGGTCGTCGAGACGATGCGGCAGACCGGCATGGACATGTCCACGAAGTACAAGGAGACCAGCGAGGGCGGCCTCGCGGTCAACGTCATCGAGTGCTGAGCGAGCGCTTCGTGCGCCCGCTTGCATGCCGAGAACACGGGTGCAGGCCGGATGGGCCGATCCTGGCATGCAGGTGGGCGGACGGCATGCAGATGGGGGGGGCGGCGAGGCGAAGGATGCTGATGTCCGCCGCAGCACGTAGCGTCGGGGGCATGGAGTCGATCTGGGCGCCGGGCAGCAGGCGCAGGCGTGAGCAGCCGATCGTCGCGGTGCGGCCGAACGAGTTCGCGCCCGAGCCCGACGGTCGCTGGCCCACGAGCATCCCGGCGGTGGCGCAGGTGCTCCGCGAGGGCATCGATCTCGACCCCGGGGTGACGTTCCTCGTCGGAGAGAACGGCAGCGGCAAGTCGACGGTCGTGGAGGGGATCGCCGTCGCGTACGGCCTCTCGCCCGAGGGAGGATCGCGGCAGGCCAGACACACGACGCGACCGACCGAGTCTCCCCTCTCGGAATGGCTCCGGCTCCAGCGAGGAGTCGGGTCGAACCGCTGGGGCTTCTTCCTGCGCGCCGAGACGATGCACTCGTTCTACACGTACCTCGAAGACAACCCGTCGACGAGGGCGCCCGATGTGCCCTTCCACGAGATGAGTCACGGAGAATCCTTCCTCGCGCTGCTCGAGAGCCGCTTCGACGAACCGGGCTTCTACTGCCTCGACGAGCCCGAGGCCGCGCTGTCGTTCCAGTCCACGCTCGCCCTGATCGCGGTGCTGCAGCGCATCGTCGACGAGGGCGGACAGGTGCTGTGCGCGACGCACTCGCCGGTGCTGGCTGCGCTGCCGGGGGCGAAGATCCTCGAGGTCGGGGAGTGGGGCATCCGTTCGGCGGACTGGCGGGACCTGGAACTCGTGAACCACTGGCGGTCGTTCCTGCAGGACCCGCCGCGCTATTTGCGACATCTGCTCGGGTGACCGGCGCGCGGGCCGTTGACCGGGTCGGGGTGCCAGGAGCATAGTCATCGCATGACGGGTGAAGCGGCGGTCGAGGTCGCAGGGTTGCACGTGCGACGCGGCAGCACGACGGTGTTCGACGGCATCGACCTGACGATCCCTCGTGGACAGATCACGGGGTTGCTCGGTCCGTCCGGATGCGGCAAGACCACGCTGATGCGGTCGATCGTGGGAGTCCAGCGCATCAGCTCGGGGACGGTGACCGTGCTGGGCGAACCCGGCGGCTCGCGGACGTTGCGCCATCGCGTCGCCTACGGCATCCAGGGCGGCGCGGTGTACGGCGACCTGACGGTTCGGCAGAACCTGTCGTATATGGCGCGCGTACTCGGTGCGACGAAGACCGACGTCGACCGCGTGCTCGCGGACGTCGGGCTCGAGGCGCAGCGCTCGCAGCTCGTCGAGTCGCTGAGCGGCGGACAGGCGACACGCGTCTCGCTCGCGATGGCCCTCATCGGCTCGCCGGAGCTCATCGTGCTCGACGAGCCGACTGTCGGACTCGATCCGGTGCTGCGGGTGGAACTGTGGCAGCTGTTCCGCGAACTCGCCGAGCGCGGCGTGACGATGATCGTGTCGAGCCATGTGATGGACGAGGCGATCCGCTGCGACCGTCTGCTGCTCATGCGGTCGGGTCGCATCGTCGCCGACACGACGCCGACCGCGCTGCTCGACGACACCGGCACGAACGACCCCGACGCGGCGTTCCTCGCCCTGATCGAGAGGGACGATCGCGCGCACGTCGCCCCGCGGCATCCGACGACTCGACGCGAGCGACGGGAGGCGGGGGAGTGAACGGACGCAGGATGCTGGCGACTGCCGGCCGCGTGCTGAGTCAGCTGCGCCACGATCCGCGGTCTATCGCGCTCATGCTCGTCGCACCGAGCCTGCTGGTCGGCCTGTTCGCATGGCTGTTCAGCGACCAGGACGGCGTGTTCGACCAGTTCGGCGGGGCGATCCTCGCACTGTTCCCCTTCATCGTGATGTTCCTCATCACGTCGATCACCACGCTGCGGGAACGGCGGTCGGGGACGCTCGAACGGCTCATGACGACTCCGCTCGACAAGGCCGACTTCATCCTGGGATACGCTCTCGCCTTCGGACTCATGGCCCTGCTGCAGGCAGTCATCACGGTGTCGTTCGCGGTGGGGGTGTGCGGGCTCGACATCGACGGCGAGCTGTGGCAATTGGGTCTCGTCGCTGTCGTCGACGCCCTTCTCGGCACGGCGCTCGGACTGCTCGCGAGCGCGTTCGCACAGACGGAGTTCCAGGCGGTGCAGTTCATGCCGCTGCTGGTTTTTCCGCAGATCATCCTCGGCGGTCTGTTCATGCCGCGCGATCAGATGCCCGACGTGCTCCACGCGGTCTCGGACTGGCTGCCGCTCAGCTACGCGATCGACACCATCAACGCGGTCGCCGCCGGAGACGAGGGCTGGGACGTGTACCGGCCGCTCCTCGTCGTGGTCGCCTTCGGCGTCGGTGCGCTGGTGCTCGCATCGCTCACCCTGCGCCGTCGGACGCCGTAGCCTCGCGGCCCGGCTCCTCGCCCGTGTGCATGCCCGGTGCGCAGATGCATGTCGTGACGGGGCCGTCGGGCATGCATCCGGTCTTCGAGCATGCATCTCGGCGCCGGTTCCGAAAAGCCCTACCCTGACTCGCGCGCAGCGCGGTTCTTCGTCCACCGCGTCGGAGCGGCGGCCCACGGGTCCTCCGGCCACGGATGCTTCGGATACCGTCCGCGCATCTCGGCGCGCACCTGCGCATACGGCCCCGACCAGAACGACGCCAGGTCGTCGGTCACGGCGAGCGGACGACCGGCGGGGGAGAGCAGGTGAAACAGCACCGGGACTCGGCCGTCGACGAGTCGCGGCGTCTCGGCCCACCCGAAGCACTCCTGCAGTTTCACGGCGACGACCGGGCGGGCGGTGTCGTCGTCGATCGGAGGGTACTCGATGCGGATGCGGGATCCGGTCGGAACCTCCAGGCGCTCCGGCGCGAGGTCGTCGAACCGGGTCGCCGCCGGCCACGGAAGCAGCCGCCGCAGCGCGTTCGCGAGGTCGATCCGGCCGGCGGGAGTTCCGCCCGCGAGCGCGTCGAGCTCGGACGCGAGCCAGGCGTCGAGGGACGCGAGCAGTCCGGCATCCGACACATCCGGCCAGGGATCGCCGAGCTCCCGATGCAGGAGGGCCAGACGACGGCGCAGAGTGTCGGCCGCCTCCGACAAGGTGAACACCGCGAGCCCGTCGCGGCGGAGTGCTCGGCGCACGGCATCCCGCCCCTCATCCACCGACGGCCGGACCGGTGCCGATGACCGCAGGATCGCACCGATGCGCCGTTCCCGTCGCGCCTGTACCCGGCCGCCGACGAACTCGGCCTCGACGCGATCGGTCATGAGGTGGCTCGCGGCGATCTCGCGCTGGGATTCGCTGAGCGAGGCCGCGGCTCGCACCATCGCGCCCGAGCCGGCCGCCGCGCGCCCCGAGGCGCGAGCCACGTCGGCGACCGCGATCCACTCGGTCGCGGCGAGAGCACCCCGCACGCCCGCGCGGGTTCCCGACGCGAGCAGGAACGTCGCACCGTCGGCCGTGCGCTCCACGCGCTGCGCGATGCGCTCGGGGAAGGCGAGGGCGATCACCAGACCGATGCCGTCGAGATCGGAGCGGATGCCGGGTGTCGGCGACACCAGCCGTTCGAAGCGGTCCGCATCGCTGCGCCAGCGGCGGGAATCCGGCGTGCGGCCGCCGCGCAGTGCGATCAGGGCCTGTGCGACGTCGGCGTCGGGGACGCGCAGGTCGCCGCCGAGCAGCGCGACCACTTCGGCGGCGAGGCGCGCACCGACCAGCGGGCTGCCGTCGCGGAGCGCCCGAGCGAGACGCGGGTCGGTCGGTATTCGGGCGAGCGCGCGTCCCTCGTCGGTGGCGCGACCGTCGTCGTCGAGAGCGCCGAGGCCCCGCAGCACCGTAACCGCCTCGGCGAGTCCGTCGGCCGGCGGTCGGTCGACCATCCGCAGGCCTGCCCCGCCCGGCGCTCCCCAGCAGGCGAGCAGCAGCGCGGCATCGGCGAGGTCGGCGACGGCGATCTCGGGTGCGGGGCGGGCAGGTGCGGCGGCGTAGGTGCGCTCGTCGACGCAGCGGACCACAGTCCCGGGGCCCTGACGCGTGGCGCGTCCGGCGCGTTGCACGCAGGACGAGCGGGGTGCGGCGGTCGTGACCAGCCCGGTCATGCCCCGCGCGGCGTCGCGCTGCGGATGCCGTGCGAGGCAGCTGTCGACCACGAGTCGCACCCCGGGCACGGTGAGCGACGACTCGGCGAGCGAGGTCGTGACGATGATCCGCGGCGGATCGCCTGACGTGCGGCCGCGGATCACGGCATCCTGCTCGGCCGCCGGGATCTGTCCGTGCAGTTCACGCACGTCGAACCCGTCAGCGGAGGCGGTGATGCGACGGGCGATCTCCCTCACCTCGCGGGCGCCCGGTGCGAAGACGAGTACGTCGGCCGAAGGGTCGTCGCGGCGGAGGTCGCGGGCTGCGGACGCCGCGGTGTTCGCGATGTGGTCGAGGAACGGCCACGTGACACCACGCTCGTCGAGACGGGGCGCGGCGCTCGGCGCCCAGCGCTCGGTGAGCGGAAAAGCGGGCACGTCGTGGTCGACGATCGGAGCGGGCGCGTCGTCCGTGCCGAGGACGGCGGCGAA
Source organism: Microbacterium sp. SZ1 (assembly GCF_002362255.1). Taxonomy (GTDB): domain Bacteria; phylum Actinomycetota; class Actinomycetes; order Actinomycetales; family Microbacteriaceae; genus Microbacterium. The sequence goes on from NZ_LPVV01000001.1 coordinate 160,594, forward strand.
GCGCCCGGCGTCGAGGGTGGCCGACATCGCCACGACCGAGAGATCGTCGCGCAGCTCGCGCACCTCGGAGAGCAGACCGATCAGCAGATCGGTCTCGAGGGCCCGCTCATGGACCTCGTCGAGGATCACGGCATCCACTCCGTCGAGCCCGGGGTCGTCGAGCATCCGTCGCAGCAGCACCCCGGCCGTGACGAACTCGATCCGGGCCGACCGGCCGACCGTGCGCTCGCCGCGCACCGTGAACCCGACGCGGTCGCCGAGAGCCGAGCCGTCGAGCTGTGCGAGGCGGCGGGCGGCAGCGCGAGCGGCGACGCGGCGCGGTTGGGTCACGATGACGCGTCCGGCCGACCGGTTCGCCAGCAACGGCGGCGCGAGCGTCGTCTTGCCCGTGCCGGGCGGGGCGCTCACGACGACGGCCTGACTGCCGTCGAGAGCATGCGACAGGTCGCCGAGAGCCTCCGCGAACGACAGTCCCGCGCCGATGGCGGCGAGGTCGAAGGCGGCGGTCACCCGTCCAGTCTGCCGCGTCGAGCTGTTCCGCGGTGCAGGGGGGTGGGTGCTCGTGTCGGCCCCGGAAGTGACGCACCGACACCCCACGGAACAGCGGATGCCGCGACCGGTTCGGCCGCGGCATCCGCTGTTCTGTGCTGTTACTCCGCGGCGGGAGCCGGCGGTGCGGGCGGCGGAGGCGTGGTGGGCTTCGGCTCGCGCTTGGCGGGAGCGGGAGAGGATGCCGCGGCCACCCCCTCGCCGATACCGCGCCCGACGGCCTGGCCCTGGATGATCGACGCGAGATCGAGTCCGGTGGCGGAGCTGACGCTGTCGAACACCGACTTCAGCGCCTTGGCGCTGTCGGCGCCCACGAGGTCGGAGGCGCCGTCGCCGGAGCCGCCGATGATCGAGACGCTGCCGATCGTCGAGTAGCCCTTCGCGAACTCGGCCATGATGGCAGGCAGGGTCTCGAGCACGCGCTGCGAGAGGAAGGCGTCCTGGTTCGACGCGATGGCCTTCGCCTCGGCCTCGACGGCGGCGGCTCGCGCTTCACCCTCGGCGCGGATCGCATCGGCCTCGGCGTTCGCGCGCAGACGACGCGCCTCGGACTCGGCCTCGGCCTGAGCGCGCAGCGCGTCGGCCTCACCGGTCGCGCGGGCGATCGCGGCCGCCGCTTCACCGTCGGCCTTCGCCTTGTCGGCCTGGGCCTGCTGCTCGGCGATGCGGGTGCGGGCCTCGGCCTGCTTCACCTGCTCGATCGCGGCGGCCTCCGCCGCACGCTCGCGCGTGTACAGCTCGGCCTGGGCGCGGGTCTCGGCCTCGTACCGCTGCGCGTCGGCGACGCGCTTGACGTCGGCGTCGAGCTGCGCCTGCCGGTTCTCGGCCTGCTGCTGCAGCACGGCCTGCTCCGCCTGGGCGCGGGCGAGCTGCTCGGCCTGCTCCGCCTCGGCACGCGCACGGCCGATGCCGGCGTTGGCGTTGGCCGTGTTGGTGTCGAGAGCGGTCTGCTCGACCAGGTTGGCTTCCTGGTTGGCGATGTTCTTCTGGTTGATCGCGCGGTCGGCGTTCGTCTGCGAGATCTCGGCCGACTGGCGCTTCGCCTGGATCTCGGGAGCACCCAGTGACTGGATGTAGCCGACCTTGTCGGTGATGCCCTTGATCTGGAACGAGTCGAGGATCAAACCCTGTTCGGCGAGCTCCTGCGAGACGTCCGCAGCGATCTGGTCGGAGAACTTCTTGCGCTCGCGCATGAGCTCGACGACGGAGAGCGTCGCGACGATGCCGCGCAGGGCGCCTTCGAGCTGTTCGGTGGTGAACTGCTCGATCGCCTTGTCCTGCGAGGCGAATCGCTCGGCGGCGCGGCGGACGAGGATCGGGTCGGAGCCGATCTTCACGATCGCGACGCCGTCGACGTTGAGCGTGACGCTGTCGAGCGACTGCGCTTCGGCGTTCAGCGACACCTGGCGCGAGCGCAGCGAGATGATCTCGTGGCGCTGCGTGATCGGGTTGACGAGCGACTTGCCGTTCACGATGACGGTGACGGGCGATTCCGACATCTCATCGCGCGTCGTGCCGTCGGTGCCGATGACAGCGCGTGCGACCTTCTGCTTGCGACCCGAGATAACGAGTGCCTCGTCAGCCCGAGCGACCTTGATCCAGCTGCGTGCGAACAGCAGCAGGATGAGCAGGATGACGACGGCGGCGACGACCGCGATCCCGACGATGACGAGGATGCCGACGATTCCGGCGAGCTCCATGGATGACCTCCCTGGTCCCCCCGAGGGGGTGGTCCGCGGTCCCGGCGCGAGATGCCGGGACTCGGTTCCACCATGCCAGAAACCGGCTCGTGACCGCGCGGGGAGAATTCCCCTGGGGACGGTTGCGGTTCGTCTCGGGCGGTTGCGGAGGAGATCGCACGTAATGAAGGAGCTCAGGCCCCCATGGGGCTTCGTTACGCGAGATCTCCTGCGTTACATGCGGGCACGACGGCAAGCGGATGCCGCGAGACGCGCGGCGGCGAAGGGCGGATGCTGCGCGTCAGCGCCCGCGGAGCTTCTGCGCCAGGTCGCGCAGGGTGCGCAGCTCTTCGTCGTCGAGCACCGACATCCGAGAGGCGATCGACCGGCCGTGCACGGTGGCGACGCTGCGGAAAGCCCTGGCCCCGGCATCCGTCGCCCGGATCAGCGCACCGCGACCGTCTTCGGGATCGGGGCACTTCTCGACCAGGCCGCGGCTGACCATGCGATCGACGAGCCGGGACACGCTCGGCTGGCTGATGAGCATGTTGGCGGTGACGTCGCGCAGCCGCGCCGACATGTCGGGGGAGCGGGTGACCGTGAGGAGCACGTCGTACTCGGCCTGCCCGAGGTCGGAGTGGTCGAAGTCGGCGTTCATCTCGGTGAACAGCTCGTGCTGCGCTCGGAACAGGCTCTCCCAGGCCTCGAGGGCGAGCTTGCGATCGGTCATGGGAAAAGAGTACGGCAACAGTAAAGGGCCGGTCGGAGAGGCTCCCGACCGGCCCTTGTCCCTTGCACCAAGAGTGTCCTGCAATCACATGAGGTGGATGCCACAGCAAACATTCACCGTGCGATCACTCTATAACGGCGAGATAACGAATGCAACGGTTTGGTCACGGAACTTTATGACGCGGAGCGAGGTCGCCCTCATGTCTATGGGGGACGAGGACCCTCACCGCACGGGTGCTCGGCAGGCGGGGTTGTGTGCTGGTGCGGGCGAGATGAACAAGGCGTGCGGTCAGTTCCGCTGGGGTGGAGCCGCGGAGGGTGGCGATGATCTGGTCCGCGAGGGTGGACTCGTCGGCCCATCCCCGTTCGCGTGCCCAGGTTCGAAGGCGTCGTAGGTGCATGATGGTGCGCACGTCCCCCTCCATCAGAGCGATGCCGAACACGGCGAGCATGAACTGGACGTCAGAGCGCTCAAGCATGCTGCGGCCGTCACGTTCGGCACTGGCTTTGAACGCGAGGACGTTCATCTGCAGGGCGTGACCCTCAGCGCGTTGCCACGCCCAGAAGTCAGTCAAGTGCACGGTGAGGATGGATTCGGTGGTGGTTCCGAGGAGTCGGATCTCGCCGACCTGCCCGACGGCATTGCCCGCGGCGACCAGTGCGGGGGTGAGCAGGTCCACACGCGCGTCGATATGAAACGTCCACCCGTCGTCCACCTCGCTGTGGTCAACGACAGTCAGGTCACCGGCGGCAGGTAAGGCAAGTGCGGTGAGTACGAGCGGAGTAAACCCCATATAGAGGGCGTCGCTGTCGCTGAGGGTGACGTCGATGCCAGCGACATCGATCGCGTTCCCCAGAGCCCACGTGCTCGCGAACACCGTCTCCATGAACGCGTACACGCGGTCGATGAAGTCGGCCCGAGCGACGACCTCACGGTGAGACTTGAGGGTGATCATGAAGACGCCGGTATCCGGGTCGAACTCGAGTGCTCGCCCGTGGACGGGCGCGTGGCGAAGATATCGGGCTGCATCATCGAACACGGCAGCGAGGGGTCCCTTTTGGAGGTCCGCGGCGAGCTTCGTCGCGTCCTCGGCGGCGACCCGGTTGAACGTGTCGCTGCCTGTGCGGTCGGTTGTCATCAGCCGGTACCAGGCGAGCACGGGGGCGGAGGCTTCGTAGATCTCGCTGGCCAGTTTCCCGAACCTGCGAGCGATGGCACGCTCGTCGTTCTCTACCGCAAGGATCGCGGTGAATGCGATGGCCGCTTCCACCATCAGCCGGTACGTGTCCGCGAGGGCTTGCACGGCGTCGTCCATCCCTGCGATCTCACGCAAACGAGAGGTGCGGGTGAGGGCGTCGGAGGCGTGAAGGATCTTCGACCGAAATACATCGGGGTTCAACGTCGCGCGGGCGATCGGCTGAAGCAGCAGGTAAGACATGCCGGAGTTGGTGCCTACGGCGATGTTGAGGTCCCGCTCTGTTGCGGAGATCCCGTAGGCGGGTAGCTGGGGGAGGGTGACGTGTGGGTATCGTGCGCTGAGGGCGGCGAACATGCGCTCAGGGATGGAAAGCGAGTCATCGTTGAGGACGCCCACGAACGCTTCCAGTTCCGCCATTTCCGTGAGCGGACCTCGCACCGTGTCCAGGATGCCTTGGGCGCGACGGGCGTGCTGTTGCGCGTCGAGCATGGTGTCTGCGGTCAGCGCGTCCCGATACGCGTCCCACACGCGATCGATGCGGGTCATCGATTCTGCTGCGGCCGTCCACGTCCCTGTTCCCGGGCGCAGTCGTGCCGCGAGGAGTGCATGGTGGCGGGCGGTGCGCACTGTTCTGATTGAGTCTGCGAGAGCGTTGACGGCCGGTTCTGATGTCGGAGCGGTAGAGAAGTCGGAGAGTGCGGCGATCAGCGCGGCGAGCAGCTCGTCAACTAGACGAGTCGGCGATGACTTGAGTGTAGGCCTCCAGTCGTCGGCAGAGTGCCCGGCGGTGTCGGGCTCCACTTCGAGGAGCGCGTCGACGCGGGTAAGACCCGACCGCCGGTGCACGACCCACCGGTTGACCTCGCCACTGCGTGGCGTCCGGCCGCAGTCCGGGCATGCCGCTCCGAGGATGCGGGTGCCGCCACACGCGCACGGGAGCGTCTGGAAGTTCAGCAGCATCAGGGTCTCCGCTCGGCCTCGAAGTGCAATATCCGAATCGTATGCCGCACCACGGACATCACGTTTCATTCCGCGTGACAGTCGCGAGCGGCGCCAGCTTGCGGGCGGCGCGTGGAGAGCTGCTCGCGATTCTGTCTCACGTGAGCACAAGAAGATGCAGCGACGCGAACCGTGCGTATCTTGTAAGAGGACCGACCCGTGACGTACGGCTAGCTTCCAAGACCTGACGACAGGTTCTACGAGACTTGGCAACGCGGGCGCCAAGAAGGGTTCCGCATGCCCTCGGGAAAGCTCAACCGCCCGCCGGATTAACTTCCGTGGGGTCGGACCCTTCAGAAGGTGTTCGGGAAGCGGCGTCGTGGCGGAAGCAGGTGCATCGCCGCGAAAGCCAGGACGGCCAGCGACGGGATGAAGATGCGGCCGTCCGGCTGGTAGCCGTTCGCCTCGGGGAACATGTCGTCGGCGGGCACATGGAACGCCCCGGCGTCACCCACGACGTACGACGCCGCGAGACCGCCCGCACCCAGCAGGAACACGATCACCGGCCATATTCCGTGGCGCAACCACCATCGACGCAACGGCGGTGCGATACGAAGCGGGAGGCCGAGGAGGAACGCCGCGATCGTGATCACGCTCGCGCCCAGGCCGAGGCCGACCACCTGCAGACCCTCCGAGTACAGATCGGACATCGACATCCACAGCGCGCACGCGACGAACGTGGAGAGACCGGTGGCGAAGACCTGCGCGGGAAGCCAGTCCCACGCCCGCCGGACGTCAGGCGACGGCGGCGGTGGCACGTCCGTCCCCGTCGCGGGGTCGTGCGGGATGGTCATGAGCGGAGCCTATCGCCGGCTCCTCGTCGCACCTGCCATGCACTGCGGTCTGATCAGCTGGAGGACCGAAAGCCTAAGATCGCGGGATGGAGCCGTTCGAGGTGGTCGTCAGGGGCGAGGTGTTTCGAGTCGGCGACCGACGCCAACCCGACGGAGGACCGAGCTACGACTTCACGTGGCTCAACGGCCCGGCCGGCGGGACCTACGGATTCACGATCGGGGCGACCTCCGGCCGGATCCTGAGGTCGGAGCTCGAGGTGCATGCGCGGCAGTTCGTCGAGGCGTTCTACGGGCCGGGCGGCATCGGAGGAACGGACTTCCCTGATCACGTTCCGGCTGAAGTGGAGCGCGACCCCCGGGAGTAGGTGCCCCGCTCAGCTGTATGGACGTGCACTCGCGGTCGGTGACCGTCGACCGTCGAACGTCGCGCGGCCCGCCGCAGGTCCCTCCCCGACGCGCGGTACCACTGCGCGCAGAGGATGACGATGATCGCCGCGTCGATGACGTCTCCCGCGTAGAACATCAGCTGGGTCCCCGCCTGCGCGTCGACGGTGCTCACCCCCTCCGGGGGATGGGCGTAAAGGGTCTTCGCCAGGATGCCGTGGGCCGCGAGCGCGACGATCATCACCACCGTCCGGAGTGCGAAGCCGGCGCGATGCGGCGCCGGATCGACGGGAATGATCGCCGCGGTGAAGAGATAGCCGGCCACGAGGAGATGCGTCATGATCGCGAGGTGCACCAGGACGCTGCCCTGCATCTCGGCGTACAGCGGGGTGGCGTACAGCATCCACATCCCGCCGATGGTGAGGATCGCGGCCGTCACGGGGGCGGTGAAGAAGCGAGCGGGCCAACTTCTCAGGGCCCGCGAGAGGCGTCGAGCGGCGCCGACGTCGATCGACCGCAGGATCAGCGTGATCGGCGCGCCGAGCACGAGCAGCAGCGGCGCCGCCATGCCGACCAGGAGATGCGTCCACATGTGTGCGACGAAGTCGTCGTGGGATGCCGCCGCGACCGGCCCGATGAAGCCGGACGCCGCCGCGACGATTCCCGCCGTCCACGCGGCGCTGCGCTGCCAGGGCCACGGCCGGCCGCGGCGCCACTGCACCAGCGCGCATGCGGCATAGAAGACGAGGGCGAATGCGAACGGGAGGGCGAGGATGACGTCCGAGCTGATCCCCGCCCCCGAGGAGTGGTCGTGCACGGTCACCCGACCGAGATGCGGCTGCGACGCGTGCGGGCGGTGAGGATGCCGCCGGCGGCGAGGAGGAGTACCGCGACGATGCCCCAGGTGACGTCGTACACGAGGAGGTCGGGAACGTAGCGGATCTGGTGGATTCCCAGCACCTTGTGCTGGATGAGCCCGTCGTAGAGCTGGAAGGCTCCCGCCCCGAGCAGCACACCGCCCCACCAGCGCAGCTGCCAGAACGCCCCTCGGCGTCGCAGATCGGCGAGCAGGAAGAGCCCGGCGATCGTCGCGAACCAGCTCAGCGCGTGGAAGAACCCGTCGGAGACGAGTCCGATGTCCGTCGTCGAAAGGTCGTAGAAGTGATGCCAGTGCAGCAGCTGGTGGAAGACGGCCTCGTCGATGAATGCCACGAGACCGACGCCGAAGAGGGATCCCGACCAGAGATTGCGCTTCGAATACCCCGCGCGCGCATGTTCGCTCGCCCGGATGGACCCGTCCTCCGCCCGGGAGGTGGCTGCGGTGACGTCCCGCTGATCTGCTGACATGGCGTGACGCTAGGGCGTGTGCGTCCGACGCCGTACGGGGTTGACAGGCTCGGGCGGAGTTCGGGGTTCCCGCGATCACGCATCGCCGTTCTGATCGATCACTGATCTCGCGGCGATCGTCATACGTCCGACGCTCCCTCGACCGTTAGCCTCGACGACATGACTGCGACGACACAGGGCCTTCTCGAACGGCCCGGACGGGTACGCGTGTACTGGGAGCAGTTCGGACACGGTCGCACGCCCGCGGTGTTCCTCCATGGCGGGCCCGGTTCTGGCATCTCCGACTTCTACCGCACCTTCTTCGACCCCGATCTGCACACCGTTGTTGCCTTCGATCAGCGGGGATGCGGGCGCAGCACGCCTTCTGCCGCCGACGACCTCAGCGCGCTCGCGCACAACGACACTCAGACGTTGATCGACGACATCGAGGCGCTTCGTGCGCACGCCGGATTCGATCGATGGATCGTGGTGGGGCTCTCCTGGGGCTCCACGCTCGCTCTCGCTTACGCCGAGCTGCATCCTGAGCGCGTCATCGGGCTCGCGCTCGGCGCCGTCACGACGACGAGTCGGTCAGAGGTCGAGTGGATCACGCAGGACCTGCGACGAGTGTTCCCGGATGAGTGGGCTCGACTCGAGACTGCGGCCGCTCCGCGCCCTTCCGAACGCGTGATCGACGCTCTTTACCGCGCCATCACCGATCCTGCGCCGGGAGTGCGGGACCGCGCGGCGATCGCCTGGGGGCACTGGGAGAACACGCACGGGTCGCTCGATCCGAATTTCGTGCCCGACCCGCGGTGGGAGGACCCGCGCAAACGCCTCGAGCTCGCGACGCTCATCCTGCACTACTGGTCGCATCACGGCTTCCTCGGTGACGCCGGCATCATGGAGCACATCGACCGGCTCGCGACTATCCCAGGATTCATGGTGCACGGCCGTCGAGACCTCAGCTCCAGCATGTCCGTGCCGTTCGATCTGCATCGCGCGTGGCCGGCGAGCGATCTGGTCCAGATCCCCGACGAAGGGCACGGCGGTCCGCAGACCGTTCAGCTGCTCCGCGAGGCGATTCGAACGATGTCCGCCTGATCGCCTCCACCTCTCACGGCAGCAGGTGCCGCGCGAAGAACCGTCCCGCGTCCTCTCCCGCCGACTCGGGAACGCCGGTGTGCCCTCCTATGTTCGCCAAAAGGGTCTTCTCGGTCGACCCGATCGCGTCGAAGAGCTCGAGCGCCAGCTGGCGGTCGTTGCCCTCGTCGTCCCACTGCAGCAGCACGTGCACCGGGACCGTGACGCGGCGGGCGTCGTCGAACGTGGCCCGGGGCACGTAGCTGCCGGCGAAGAGTCCCGCGGCGACGATGCGCGGATCGATCGCGGCGAGACGCGTGCCGACCGCGATCACGCCGCCGGAGATCGCGATTCTGTCACTGATCTCGGGGAGGCCGAGCACGGCGTCCATGGTCGTCTGCCACTCCGGCACCGCGCGCTCGACGAGAGGAAGGATCAGCCGGTCGATGATGTCGTCACCGGGTGCCCCGCCGGCAGACAGCACTCGCCGCAGGTCGTCTCGGGCTTCGGCAGCGCCGGAGAGGGGCGACCGATCGCCCGCGCCAGGCATCTCGATCGCGACGGACGCCATCCCGAGGTGGCCGGCGCTGCGCGCTCGCGAGCGGAGTCGCGGCAGCATCCGCTCCAGTGAGAGGCCACCGGGCTGGCCCAGCAGTATCAGCGGCGCGGCAGAGGAGACCGAGGCGGATGACGGGGTCCAGAGGACTCCGCCGAAGTGGCCGAGAGAGAAACGGCGCTCAAGGAGACCGTCGTCGGCGCGTGATTCAGAGGTGAAGTGCATGGTCGTGCCTTTCGGGATGCTGCGGATTCGCGGCGCTCCCGGACGACCTATCGTCCGCCCGAGACTCCTGCGAGGAGCATCCTTGTCGATTCGTTCACGGATGTCACCTCCTCGCCCTCACTGCACGGTCGAGGGCACGTTAGCACACGAATCGCTCACGCGATCTCCTCGGCATCCGCTCCGTTTCCGACCTCGAGCGTCGGCAGCGAGCGCAGCAGCTCCTGGGTGTACGGGTGCTCCGGGTGGCGGAAGATCCGCTCGGCATCGCCCTCCTCGACGACACGGCCGTCCTTCATCACGAGCACGCGGTCGCTGAGGTGATGGATCACGCCGAGGTCGTGCGAGATGAAGAGGTAACTGAGCCCGTACTCATCCTGCAGATCGACGAGCAGGTCGAGCACCTGCGCCTGCACCGACACATCGAGCGCCGACACGGCCTCGTCGAGCACGAGGATCTCGGGCGAGGTGGCGAGTGCCCGCGCGATCGCGATGCGCTGCCGCTGCCCGCCCGACAGTCGGAGCGGAAAGCGCTCGCGCGCGGATGCTGGAAGCGCCACCTGCGCGAGCAGGTCGACGACCCGCTGCTCGCGCTGGCGGCGGGTGAGACCGGCATCGGCGGGGATGGCGTCGAGCAGGATCCGCTCGACGTTCCAGCGCGGGTCGAACGAGCTCAGCGGGTCCTGGTAGACGACGCCGATACGGGGGCGCAGCACACGCCGCCTCCGCTCGGAGACTCCCGACCATGGTGACCCCAGCAGTCGGACCTCTCCCTCATCCGCGGTCTCCAGCGCGAGGGCGATGCGGGCCGTCGTGCTCTTGCCCGATCCCGATTCGCCGACGATCCCGAGCGTCTCGCCGCGGTGCAGCGAGAACGACACGTGATCGACAGCGGTGCTGTGGTGTCCGTTCGGGGCGATGAACCGCTTGACCAGGTCTCGGGCCACGAGCACGGGTTCGCCGCGCTCGCCGGACGACGGCCGAGCCAGATGCAGATTCGGGACGGTGGTCTGCTGCGGGGCGAGGCGCTCGCCGCGGGTGTGTCCGCTCGGCACGGCGTCGACCAGGCTCTGCGTGTACTCATGCTGCGGTGCGCCGAGCACCTGCGCTGCCGCCCCCTGCTCGACGACCTCCCCGCCCCGCATCACCAGGATGTCGTCGGCGAGCCGCGCGACCACCGAAAGATCGTGGCTGATGAGGATGATCGACGCTCCGCGAGCCTTCGCGTCCTCCAGCAGCGACAGCACCTGGGCCTGCACCGTGACATCGAGCGCGGTGGTCGGCTCGTCGGCGATGATCACCTCGGGGTCGAGGGCGATCGCCGATGCGATCAGAGCGCGCTGCCGCAGTCCGCCCGACAGCTCACCGGGCCGCTGTCGCGCGCAGAGTTCGGGGTTCGGCACGTCGACGCTCGCGAGCAGCTCGACGGCCTTGCGTCGTCGCGCCGAGCGGTCGCGCCATCCGTGCAGCCGCAGTGCCTCCTCGATCTCGCGCCCGACGGGGCGCAGCGGATCGAGCGAGACCAGAGCATCCTGCTGGATGAATCCGATGCGCCGGCCGCGGATGCCGCGCCATGACCGGCCGGTCTGCGCGGTGAGATCCACCTCGCCGAGCGCGATCTCCTCGGCCTCGACGTGTGCGCCGTGCCCGGTGAGCCCGGCAAGCGTTCGCGCGGTGACGCTCTTGCCTGATCCGGACTCGCCGACGATCGCGACGCACCGACCTGCGCCGAGGGTGAAGGACACGTCGCGCACGACGCTGCGGGTCTCGCCGTCGCGCGTGAATCCGACGTGCAGGTTGCGGACGGTCAGGCGAGGATCGATCGCGCTCGCGGGCGCGGCGGATCGTGCGGGGAGTTCGACGACGCTCATGTCAGCGTCCCTTCTCGAGGCTGTTCTGGATGTGCTTGCCGATCGTCGTCGCCGTCAGCGCGAGCGCGAGGATGACGAGACCCGGGATGAAGGTGAGCCACGGCGCCTGCAGGATGTTCGTGCGTCCGGCGTCGAGCAGGGCGCCCCATTCCGAGGAGGGCGGCGCGACGCCGAGCCCGAGGAACGAGAGTCCGGAGGCCCAGACGATCGACTGACCGATAGCCATGGTGAACACGGCGACGAGCGGCCGGATCGCGTTCGGCAGGATGTGCCGCGCGAGGATCCGCCACCACCCGTGACCGAGTGCCCGGGCGGCCTCGACGTAGCCGGCGTTCTTGGCCGACAGGATCTGGCCGCGCACCATGCGCGCGTAGCCCGGAGCCGTGCTGACCCCGACGGCGACGACCTGCGTCCAGGGCGACGGCCCGAGGATCGACACGAGCAGCAGGGCGAGCAGGAGGTTCGGGAAGGCGAAGACGACCTCGATCCCGCGGTTCACGATCGCCGCGGAGACGCGGTCGCCGAGCGCGGCGACCGAACCGAGCACGAGGGCGGCGACCAAGGCGATTCCGGCCGCGCCGATGCCGATGAGCAGCGACTCGCGGGTGCCGTGCACGACGCGGCTGTACAGATCGCGCCCCGCCTCGTCAGTGCCGAACCAGTGCGCGAGCGACGGAGCCTGCAGCGCGTCGGCGAAGCTCTGCGCCGTCGGGTTGTGGGTGGCCAGCACGCCCGGCGTGAGCGCCGCGACCGCGAAGAGCACGGCGAACACGATCGAGACGAGCACAGACCGGTTCACACGCAGACGGCGACGAACGCGCGGCTGCGCCGTGACGGGGACGCCGGACGGGGAGAGAGGAGCGGTGGTCATGACGTCTTCAGCCTCGGGTCGATGAGCGTGTAGACGACGTCGACCAGGAGATTGGCGACGACGTAGAGGACGGCGACGAGCACGACGATGCCGGTGACGACCGGCAGGTCCTGCGCGCCGACCGCGGCGACGAGGGTCTTGCCGATGCCAGGACGCGAGTAGATCTGCTCGACGATCACGGCTCCCGAGACGGTCGCGCCGAGCGCCCACCCCGTGAGCGTGACGGCGGGGATCGAGCCGTGACGCAGCACGTGGCGCAGGCGGATGCCGAGGTCGCCCATGCCGCGCATCCGCGCGCTGAGCACGAACGGCTGATCGAGTGCCCGCTCGTACTCGGCGCGGACGGACTGGCCCATGAACCCAGCGAGCGGGATCGCCAGCGTGAGCGCGGGGAGGACGATGCCGGTGACCCCGCTGCCGCCCATCACGGGGAACCAGCGCAGCGTGAGCGCGAAGACCAGCAGGAGGAGGATGCCGAGCCAGTACGGCGGCAGCGCGGCGGTGACCGTGTCGACCGCCGAGCCCAGCGCGCGGACCCGCGGGCCGCGACCCGCGGTGAGCGTCACCCACCCGATCATCAGCACCCAGGCGAGCAGGATGCCGGTGAGCGTGAGCACGAGCGTCGATCCGAGCTGCTCGCCGATGAGGTCCCACACCGGCCGGAACTGCTGGTACGACGTGCCGAGGTCACCGCGCAGCAACCCGCCGATGTAGTTCAGGTACTGCACGGCGAGGGGGTGGTCGAGCCCATAGGCGTCGATGATCGGTGCCAGCTCGGCGGGAGTGCGCTCCTGCGCCTGGCCGGTGCGGATGTTGAGGATCGCGGTCGCGCGATCGCCGGGCAGTGCGGTCTGCGCGAGGAAGGCGGCGGTGGCAGCACCCCACAGCACGACCAGGGCGCCGATCAGGTTCGATGCCAGGTTGCGGAGGCGGCGGAGCGTCCGCTTCGGGGCCGCCGGTCGACCGGAGGAGATCCGGTCGGCCGGTCGGGCCTCACTCGACGAAGTACGCGTCATAGAACGTCGGTCCTCCCTGTGCGTGCTCCTGCCAGACGTCGCGCAGATGCGGGTTCACACCGAGGGTGCTCAGCCGGTCGTACAGGCCGAACGAGAGCGCGCGCTCGGCGATGTACTCCTGGGCCTGCTGATACAGGGCGTCCTGTGCCGCGGCATCCGGCTCGGAGTTCGCCGCGAGGATGATCGCCTCGAGCGCGGGATCGTCGTAGAAGGCGCTGTTGGCGAAGTTGGGGTTGTCCTCCGTGCTCGGGCGCCAGTTGATGTAGAGGATGCCGGCGTTCACCGAGGTCCAGTACCCGGCCGAGATGTCGTAGGCGTCGCGCCCGGCGTAGGTCCCCGCCCATGTCTCGGACGGCGGTACCGGGATGAGGTCCACGTTGAACCCCGTCGCCTTCGCCTGCTCCTGCACGGCCTGGAAGATGGACGCGCCGTCGGCGTTGATGATGGTGCCGGCGTTGTACGGGAAGACGACCTCGAGGGTCTTCCCGTCCTTGACCCGGTAGCCGTCGTCGTCGCGCTCGGTCCAGCCGGCTTCATCGAGCAGCCGGTTCGCCTCGTCGGCGTCGTAGGCGTACCAGTCGGCGGCCTTCTCGCTGTACGCCGGCGTCGCCCTGCTCACGCCGCCGTTGCCCTCGAACGGGATGACTCCGTGGCCGATCGTGTCGACGATGCTCTCGCGGTCGAGGCTGTAGATGAAGGCCTTGCGGAGGTTCTCGTCGGAGAACGGAGCCCGCGTCGTGTTGAAGGAGATCTGCTGCGGGCGGCCCGGTGTCACGTACTTGTGCAGTTCGTACTGCTCGTCCTCGATGCCCTGCCACTCGATCGCGGGGATGTCGTAGATCGCGTCGGCTTCGCCGGAACGCAGCGCCGAGACCCGGGTGACGCCGTCGGCGACGAACCGCCAGTCCACCTTCTCGACGTACGCGGGACCGGTGTGCTTCGCGTTCTCGGGCCACGAGGTGTAGTCGTCGTTGCGCGCGAGGATGACGTTCTCGCCGCGATTCCACTCCTCGACCACGAAGGCTCCCGAGCCGATCGGCTGCTCGCAGTTCTCCTCCTCGGTGCGGGTCTCGAGCGCGTGCTGCGACTGGATGCCGAAGTACCCCTGCGTGAGGTTCTCGACGAAGCGGGTGTAGGGGCGGGAGAGGTGCACGGCGACCGTGAGGTCGTCCACCGCCTCGGCCGACTCGTAGTACCCGCCGAGCCACACGGCCGCGGTGCTGTTGCCGCCGTCGACCCAGTAGTCGAAGTTGTACGCGACGGCCTCGGCATCCACCGGTGTGCCGTCGGTGAACTCGACGCCCTCCTTGAGGGTGAGCGTGTAGGTCAGTCCGTCATCGCTCACGGCCCAGTCCTCCGCGAGCCACGGCACGACCTCGCCGTCCTCGGTGAGGGAGAACAGGCTGTCGAGGAACTGGTACGAGATGTACGCCTGCTCGATCCAGCCGCCGAAGAGGCACTGAGGCTCCTGCTGGTGGGCGTACACGATGGTGCCGCCGTCGACGCGTTCGGCATCGGCGGCCGGTTGCGCGACGGCGCCGCCGCTGCAGGCGGACAGGGCGAGGGCGACCACGGCCGCGGTGGCGGTCGCGGCCAGTGCTCGGCGGGTCCTGGAGGCGTTCATGGGGCTCGGGGCCTTTCGTCGGGTGTCGACGCGGCGGTCGATGGACGCCGCGTTGGTGCGATCATTCCGAGCCGGGCGGCGGCTCACATCCCTCGTGTCACGGGGCGCAGTGCGACGTCACGCGGCGTCATCCGGCCACATGCAGCGTCATCGGGTGCCGTCGCACGGCGCTCGCGCGGGACGATCGGCGGTGGCGCATGTGCGTCATGGAAGGAGCCCCGTCATGTCGGAACCCAAGCGCCTCATCCTCAATCTGTTCGAGATGAACTGCGTCAGCCACATCACCCACGGGCTGTGGCGGCTGCCCGGCAACCGACGGACGGCCTTCACCGACATCGAGTATTGGACCGAGCTCGCGCAGCTGTTGGAGGGCGGCGGCTTCGATGCCGTGTTCCTCGCCGATGTGGTCGGCACCTACGACGTGTTCCGCGGCGGCCCGGAGACGGCGATCCGCGAGGGACTCCAGATCCCCAGCAACGACCCGATGCTCGTCGTGCCCGCGATGGCCGCCGTGACGCAGCACCTCGGATTCGGCATCACGTTCTCGACCACGTACGAGCCGCCGTTCGCCTTCGCGCGCCGCATGTCGACGCTCGACCACCTCACCAAGGGCCGGGTGGGGTGGAACATCGTCACCTCGTACCTCCCCAACGCCGCGCGGAACTTCGGCCTCGAGGGCGAGGTCGACCACGACACCCGCTATGAGATCGCCGACGAGTACCTCGAGGTGCTCTACAAGCTGTGGGAGGGGTCGTGGGACGACGACGCGATCGTCGAGGACCGGGAGAACGGGGTGTTCGCCGACCCCGACAAGATCCGGTACATCAACCACCGCGGGCCGCGGTACTCCGTCGCCGGACCGCACCTCTCGTCGCCGTCACGGCAGCGCACGCCCTTCCTCATCCAGGCGACGCAGTCGTCGCGGGGCATCGAGTTCGCCGGCCGTCACGCGGAGCTCATCTTCACCGGTGGCCGTTCGTTCGAGCAGGTGAGCGGCACGATCGGTCGGATCCGCGACGAGCTCGAGCGGCAGGGGCGCGCACGCGACGACATCAAGTTCGTCGTCGGGGCGACCGTGATCGTCGCGCCCACCCGCGAGGAGGCGGAGGCGAAGCTCGCCGAGTACGAGCGGTACGCGAGCATCGACGGGGTGCTCGCACACGCGAGTCTGCCGTTCGACCCGACCGCGCACCCCGCCGACCTCACACTGGGCGAGGCGCTGCGTCGTGAGGGGCGGGCCGACGACCTCACGGCGGCGTTCCTGCCGCAGGAGCAGACGATCGGCGAGTTCCTGGCGACGATGAAGGGGTTCCATCGGAAGCCGTTCATGGCGGTCGGATCGCCGACCCAGGTGGCCGACGAGATCGAGTCGTGGCTCGACGAGCACGACATCGACGGCATCAACCTCGTGCAGTACCACTCGTACGACACGGCCCGCGACTTCATCGAGTACGCGGTTCCCGAGCTGCGCCGCCGCGGTCGGCTGCGCGAGACCTACACGCCGGGGGAGACCCTGCGCGAGCGTGTCCACGGCGCCGGACCGCGCGTCGCGGAGACGCATCCGGCGGCTCGCTTCCGTGGCGGACGGGGACTCGACGAGGAGGCGATCCTCGAGGGGCGAGCCTCCGTGTGAGGCGGGTTCAGCCCTCCGGGTAGGGGCTCACCCAATCCGTGACGAGGTCGGCATTCAAGGTGAGGACATCTCCCGGTTGGATCGCGTCGCCGCCAGCGTAGCCGTTCAGCATCCCCAGCGCCATGCCGTTGTAGATGCAGAATCGCTCGCCGATCACGGTCTCCACGTCGCCGGCCGCCACCGTGTAGGTGGCGATACCCCCGGCCGCATCGAAGCCGACTGTGCCTCGGGCGAAATCCCTCGGCCCGAGGTCGATGAGATCCGCACCGAGATGTTCGGCGTGCGAGGGGCCGTCGTCGTCGCTGCCGAGGAAGATATAGCCCGCTTCGGGGCACCCCGCGATCGCGTTCTTCGGGATGCTCGTGCCATGGCCGAAATGCTGGTAGCCGTCGCCCAGTTCGGCCATCATCGCGGCCTCTTCGTCGAGAGCTGCCGTCGGACTCGGCGTCGGACCGGGCGTCGATTCCGCAGGCCCGGACGGTGCTGCACTCGATGCGACGGACGTCGCGAGCATCACAGCCCCGACGCCGACCGCTGCGATCACGGCGACGACACCGACGCTCCACGCCACAGTGATCCCGGTCCTCATGATCGACAGCATGACAGAGACCCGTCGAGGACGGGGACGATTCGGGCGTACGACCTCGATGGGCTCAGACAGGAGCCGACGCGTTCCCCTGCACCGTCGCAGCCCCGACCGCCCACACGAAGTCCGGCACTCGGCCGTTGACCGCGTGGTCGCCGAGCTGGCGTGCCTTGAAGATCCACGGGTTGTGCGACGACACGGTGCGCGCGTTGCGCCAGTGCCGATCCAGCGCGGTGCCCGACCGCACGGCCGACGCTCCGAGCGTGTCAAAGAGCCGCGTCGCAGCGCGGGGGACGAGATCGGTGAGCAGGATCTGCGCGTGCGTCGACCGCAGTTCGGCCGCGACCACGGCATCCTGCGCCTCCGGCGTGCCGAGACTGTCGGCCGCGTGCTGCACCTCGCGGGCGACATCGAGCACGAGCGCCCTGGCCGTCGCGCTCGTCGCGGTGAGCTCGCCGACGATCTGGAGCACCTGCGGGTCGTCGGCCACTCGGGCGGCGGACCCGTGGCTGTAGACCCGGGTTCGGGCCTGCACCTGTGCGACTGTGTCGCGCTCGACGGCGGCGGCGATGCCCGCGAGCACCGAGAGCAGGGTGAGCTGGTACACCGCGGTCTGGAACGGGAACCGCGCGGTGAACGGTTCGACGTCGCCCTCATCGACCGAGGCGTCGTCGAACACCGCGGTGCCGGTGCCGGTCAGCGGCTGGCCGAATCCATCCCAGTCGTCCGAGACCGACACGCCGCCCTGATGCCGCGGGATCAGCGCGGTCACCGTCGTGCCGTCCAGGTCGACGGTCGCGTCGATCCAGTCGGCGAAGATGCTGCCCGTCGTGTAGAACTTGCGGCCGTCGACGCGCCAGGTGCCGTCGAGCCTTCGCGAGACGCGGGTCGCATTGGTGCCGACGGCCGCCGCGCCGTTCTCCGACCAGGCGTTCCCGACGAGCTCTCCCCGCGCGAGACGATCGAGCCAGAGGTCGCGCCGTGCACCGGGGGGAGAAGCGAGCACATGCTCGACGTAGGCGATGTGACCGCGGAAGATCTGCGGCAGGTTCGAATCCGCGGCAGCGAGCTCGATGAGGATCTCCGCGAACGACGGCCAGTCCAGCCCGTCGCCACCGAGCTCGACCGGAAGGCGCAGACGACCGAAGCCGGCTGCGCGCAGCGCCTCGACCTCCGCGAACGGCAGGGAACGGCTCTGCTCCCGCGTCACCGTACCCGCGGCGATCTCCGCGAACAGGGGACGCAGGCGTTCGCGCGCGGCATCCGACCGCGCCTTCTGCTCCGTCACGTGCCCGGCCATCAGGTGTAGAGGGAGATCGGCTGCAGCTCGCCGTTCAGCGTCCACGCGCCGACCTCGAGCTTCTTGTAGTCGACCGGATCGTGAAGGGAGTGCGTGCGGATGTTCCTCCAGAACAGATCCAGCCCGACATCCGCGCGGGCCGAACTCGATCCGGTGACCTCGAAGATGCGATCGGCGACTTCGAGCCCGACCTCGGTCGACACGACTTTGACCTTGGCGATCTCGATGGCCAGCTCCCCGCGGCGCTCGGCCGTGACGGCGGCGCCTTCGTCGACGACCTCGTCGAACAGGCGGCCGGCTCGATCGGCGAGCGCTTCGACGGCGGCGATGCGCGAGGCGAATTCCCCGACCACGCGTTGCACGAACGGATCCTGCCGGTAGGTGTCGGCCTGGCTGAGGAACCACGCGCGCGGTCGCGCGCGAACGATGTCGAGGCCGCGGGCGAGCGCCCCCTCCGCGATGCCGAGGTAGAGATTGCCGAACGCGAGCTGGATGCCGGGGGTGATGAGAGTGGAGAACGGCTCGTCACCGAGCTCGCCCAGGACGTCCGAGACCTCGACCCGCACGTTCTCGAACCGCACCGAACCGCTCGCCGAGAGGCGCTGTCCCAGCGCATCCCAGTCGCCCAGGTACCGGATGCCGTCGCGATCGTGATCGAGAACGACGAGCTGTACCGTGCCGTCGAGATCGCCGCCGCGAACGGCCGCCGCTGCGAGCACGACGTCTCCTGCCGACGCCCCGGTGGAGAACCGCTTGAGACCGTCGAGGCGGTAGCCGTCGCCGTCGGCGGTGAGCTCGAGGTCGGGGTCGGTCGGGTTGACCGAGTCGCCCCACACCCAGCGGCCGGCGATCGTCTTGCGGTGCCATTCCTCCTGCACGGACGGGTCGGCGGCGAAGCCGATGTTCCCCGAGTTGATGTAGTGGTACGCGAGCACCTGGGCGACGGACGCGTCGGCCCGCGACAGGATGCGGATCACAAGGAACGCCGTCTCCCAGTGCGCTCCGCCGCCGCCGAACTCCGCCGGTTGCAGAAGATTCACGAGGCCGGCGTCGCGTAGCAGGTCGAGCTCGACCGTGGGGTCCTGGTTCGCCCTATCGCGCTGCAGGGCGTCGGTCGCGAGCTCTGCGGCGACGCGCTCGGCGACCGCGCTCCAGTGCGCGCGCTCCGCGGCATCCGCCGTGCCCGCCCAGAGGCTGCGGTTCGAGGTCTCTGCGATGACGCTCATCGGGCGTCCTCCTTCTCTGTGAGGTCGGTCAGGTCGGTCAGGTCGGTGGGATCGAGCGGCTCGCCGATCGTGCCGTCGAGGGCGCTCGTCGCCCCGGCGTAGGCGCCGCGGTAGGCGTGGGCCGGGTGCCAGTCCGGTACGACGGGCGAACCGTCGCCGCGCAGGCGTCCGCGCAGGGTGCCGTCGGGATATTCGTCCCAGACACGACCGCGACGGCGCAGTTCGGGGACGAGGTGCTCCACGATGTCCTCGAACGTGCCGGGGGTGATGACGTAGGCGAGGTTGAAGCCGTCGACGCCGCCGACCTCGACCCATCGCTCCAGTTCGTCGGCGACGGTCTGCGCGCTGCCGACGATGACGGGGCCGATCCCGCCGATGCCGACGTAGTGGGCGATGTCGCGAGGCGTCCACTGCCGCTCCGGGTCGGCCTTGGTGAAGATCGACAGTGCGGAGCGCGCGGCATCCGTGTCGACGTAGGTGAGCGGCACGTCGGGATCGAACTGCGACAGGTCCAGACCCGACCAGCCGCCGTAGAGCGCCAGTGCGCCCTCGAGCGAGACGTACTGACGGTAGTCGTCGAGCTTGGCCTGCGCCTCCTCGTCGGTCGCAGCGACGATGACCGTCGCGAGCGTGAGGATCGACACCGAGTCGCGCGGACGACCGAGCGCCTCGGCGCGGGCGCGGATGTCGTCGGTGACGGGGCGGGTGACCTCGGGTCGCAGCCCATTGATGAAGATCGCCTCGCCGTGCCTTGCCGCGAACTCGCGGCCGCGTGGCGACGCTCCGGCCTGGAAGATCACCGGGGTGCGCTGCGGACTCGGCTCGGCGAGGTGGATGCCGGGAACCCGGTAGTTGCGCCCCTCGTGCCCGATCGGGTGCACCCGCGACGCGTCCGTGAAGACGCCGGATCCGCGGTCGCGCCGCACCGCGTCGTCCTCCCACGACCCCTCCCACAGCTTGTAGGTGACGTCGAGGAACTCCTCGGCGATCTCGTAGCGGTCGTCGTGGGCGATCTGGGTGTCGAGGCCGAGGTTGCGCGCCGCCGAATCGAGGTAGCTGGTGACGACGTTCCACCCCACGCGGCCGCGGGTGAAGTGGTCGAGGGTCGAGAACCGTCGCGCGAGGGCGTACGGCTGCTCGTAGGTGGTGGCGACCGTGACGCCGAAGCCCAGGTGCTGGGTCGCGTGCGCCATCGCGGAGATCTGCACCACCGGGTCGCCGAGCGGCACCTGCGCGGCATCCCCGAGCGCGGCCGCCGCCGAGTCGCGGTACACGTCGTACGTGCCGAGCACGTCGGCGATGAAGAGGGCGTCGAAGGTCCCGCGCTCCAGCGTCTTCGCGAGGTCCACCCAGTAGTCGAGGTCGTGGTACCGGTCGGCCTGATTGTCGGGGTGCCGCCACAGTCCCGGCGCCTGGTGGGTCACGCAGGTCATGTCGAAGGCGTTCAGGATGATGCGGCCGGGCACGGTGCTCCTCGGGAGGGTAGGGATGCGGCGACACTAGCCACTCGTCGCGGTCGCCCGCCCGCCCGATGACGTTCGTGGTCGCTGCGCGACGAACTGTTACGGCGGCGATGCGCGCGCCGTCGACCCCTCCCTAGCGTGAGCGCCGATCCGCTTCCCGACCCGATGCCTGAGGAGCCCTCATGTCCCTTCTTCCGAGCCGTCGCGCTCGCCGTCTGCTTCTCGGCGTCGCCGGTGTCACGGCAGCGACCATCGCCATCGCGGGCTGCGCGTCGCAGTCGCCGGACGCGGGCGGCTCGGGCGACGACGGCGACTTCTCCGGACAGTCGCTCAACGCCCTGCTGATCACCTCGCACGAGGGAGCGGGCAACTGGCTCAAGGAGCACTTCGAGGAGGAGACGGGTGCCGAGGTGAACCTCACGATCGTGCCCTACGACGAGATCGGCTCGACCCTGGCCCTCGACCAGCAGTCCGGCGCGAACACCTTCGACGTCGCGGCGCCCTGGTACGTGTCGATCGGCGATCTCGCGGAGGGCGGCTCGATCCAGGACCTCACGGACTGGATCGACGAGACGCCGTCGCTCGAGACCGACGACTTCATCCCGTCGATCAACGACCCGTACACGCTCGTCGGCGACCGCCGCTACGGCCTGCCGTTCGACGGCGACACGCACGTGCTGTTCTACAACACGGAGATCCTCGAGCGGAACGGCATCACCGAGCCGCCGGCGACGTGGGACGAGTACCTCGCCGATGTGAAGACCATCACCGAGAACGAGGGCGACCAGGGCGTCTACGGCTCGGCGATCTTCGGTCAGAAGTCGCCGCTGATCCTCGGTGCCGCCTTCGCGAACCGACTGGCCGGGTTCGGCGGCGACTTCGTCGACGAGGACGGAGAGCCCACCATCAACTCGCCCGAGGCGGTCGCCGCCGCGCAGGCGCTGGTGGATGCGGTGCCCTACGCCTTCCCGACCCCCGCCGAGACCGACTTCGGCGTGGGGAACGGCGCCTGGTACGACGGCAAGGTCGGCTTCATCGAGAACTGGACCGACCTGGGTGTGGGCTCCGAGACGAACCCCGACTCGAAGGTCGCGGGCAAGTGGGGCGTCACGACCCTGCCGGTCGGCGGCGACAACACCGAGCCGAAGGCGTCGCTCGTCGCCGGGTTCACCTGGGTCATCGCCGCGAACACGCAGAAGACCGACCTCGCGAAGGCGTTCATCGAGTACGCCGCGTCGAGCGACGTGAACTCCGAACTCATCGTCGCCGACCCGCAGACGGGCATCGACCCGAACCGCGAGTCGTCGCTGGAGAGCGCCGCCTACGGCGAGACCTACCCCGACCTGCAGCGCGTCAACCGCACGACGCTCAGCGGATCGCTCGCCTGGCCGACGGGGGAGAACGCCTCCCAGGCCGCGCAGATCCTCACCGACGAGCTCGCGAAGCTCATCGCGGGCGACGGCGGCTCGGCGCAGGAGACGCTCGACCGCGTGCAGGCCGAGTGGGAAGACATCCTTGGCTGACACTCTCGCCGCGCCTTCGCTCACGCGTTCTGCCCGCCCGTCCGGCCTCGCGCCGCGACGGGCGGGTCGGCGCGCGTCGGCATCCGTCGCCCTGTTCACCGCGCCGACGATCCTGTCGATCATCGTGCTGGGGGCGTACCCGCTGCTCTTCATCCTGGCCGCGGCCTTCAGCGACTCGACCCTGGGCCGGCCCTTCCAGGAGTGGGTGGGCACGGCGAACCTGGAGAGCATCCTGACGGACGCCGACGTCGTCGCCTCCTTCGCGCGGACGGTCGGCTACGCCCTCGTCGTCTCGGTCGCGAGCGCCGTGTTCGGGGTGGCCCTCGCCGTCGCGCTGGAGCGGGCGACACGGTCGGGAGCGGTCGTGCGCACCCTGCTCCTGCTGCCGCTCATCACTCCGCCGGTGGTCGTCGGCACTCTGTGGAAGCTCGTGTTCAACCCGGGCGGTGGTCTGCTCGCGACCGTGCTGCCCGACGTCTCGCTCGCTCCGCTCTCGACGACGGCCTGGGCGCTGCCCGCGATCGGCCTCGCCGATGTGTGGCAGTGGACGCCGCTCATCGTCATCCTCGTCTACGCTGCGCTGCTCACTCAGGATCCTGCTGTGCGCGAGGCGGCCGCTCTCGACGGAGCCCACGGCATCCGCCTCTTCCGGCACATCACGTGGCCCGCGATCGCCGGAACGGTCGTGGCGGCCTTCTTCATCCGCCTCGTGATCGCGCTCAAGGTGTTCGACCTCGTGTTCGTGATGACCTCGGGCGGGCCGGGGCAGGCGTCGACCACGACGACCTATCTCATCCAGCAGGTCGCGCTGAAGGAGTTCGACATCGGCCGAGCATCGGCCGTCACCATCGTCTTCGCCGCCATCGTCACGGCCGTCACACTCGTCGTCGCGGCCCTCGCCCGAAAGGCCCGTCATGAGTGAGCGTCGCGTGCGTCCCCGTCCGGTCGCGAGCACGGTGCTGCTCGTCTCGCTCGCCGTCACGCTCGTGCCGCTGCTGTACCTCTTCTCGGTGTCGCTCATGGGTCGGGACGAGACCGTGGCAGGGGTGCTGTGGAGCGCCGACCCGCACTGGTCGAACTGGGGTGACGTGCTGGCGACCGACATCCCCCGGTCGATCCTCAACTCGGTGCTCGCGGCGATCGGCGGCGCCGTGCTCTCGCTGGCCTTCGCGGTGCCCGGCGCCTGGGCGATCGTGAGACACAACGCCGGTGGTCGCACGCTCGGCGCGACGCTCATGAGCCCATGGCTGCTGCCGCCCATCGTCGCGGTGGTGCCGCTGCTCACGCTGCTGCGCGTGATCGGTCTGAACAACACGCTCATCGGTCTGACGCTCGTGTACGCGCTCGTCAACGTCCCGGTCGCGGTGTGGCTGCTGGAGGGGTTCGTGCGGCGGCTGCCCGTCGAGATCGAGGAGGCGGCCCGCATCGACGGGGCAGGATCTGCGCGGATGCTGTGGTCCGTCGTCGTACCCCTGCTGCTGCCGAGCCTCGTCGCGATCGGCATCATCGTCGCGATCCTGAACTACAACGAGTTCCTGCTCGCGACGTTCCTGACGCAGAGCGTGGACGCGCAGACGTTCCCGGTCGCGCTGTCGCTGTTCTACGGCGACCGCACGCCGCACTTCGGCAAGATCGCCGCGGCGTCGTTCATCGGCGTGATCCCGGTGTTCGCCGCGGCGGTGTTCTTCCAGCGCTGGCTCGTGGGCGGGCTGACCGCGGGCGCGGTGCGCTGAGCGGCGCCGACGCGATGCGCTGAGAGAAGGTCAGCGCGCCCCGTCCGCCTCGGCGAGGAAATGCGCCTGCCGCAGCCACTGCTCGCCCAGGCCGCCCTCGTGCTCGTTGAACGGGTAGTCCACGATGTCGGCCGTGCCACCCCAGCTGTTCCGGGCGGCGTACACGGTCGAGGGCGGGCAGACCGGGTCGAGCAGTGCGACCGAGAAGAGCGCGGGGGCGGTCGCCCGCTTGGCGAAGTTGACGCCGTCGAAGTACGAGAGCGTCCGGAAGACCTGGTCGACCTGATCGCGGTGCACCGAGAGGTAGCGGACGATCTCCTGGTACGGGTCGCGTCCGGTCATGCCGACGGCGCGCTCGAAGTGGCAGAGGAACGGCACGTCCGGCATCGCCGCGATGAGGCCGTCGGCGAGACCCGCGACGGCGATGGCGATGCCCCCGCCCTGGCTCGTGCCGGTCACGGCGACCCGCTCCGGGTCGAGTCCGTCGATGCCGCGGACCGCGTCGACCGCGAGCACCCCGTCGGTGAAGACGCGGCGGTAGTAGTAATCGGCGGGGTCGAGGATGCCCCGGGTCATGTAACCGGCCGCCGAGGGGCCTGTGCCGTGCGGGTCGGGGGTGCTGCCGCCGGTTCCCCACCCCGAGCCCTGACCGCGGGTGTCCATGAACAGGTGCGCGTAGCCGGACGCGGCCCACGCGATGTGCTCGTGAGGCAGGCCTCGTCCGCCGTTGTAGCCGTTGTACTCCACGACGACCGGCAGCGGCTCCTGGGCTCCGGCGGGGCGCGTCAGCCATCCGGAGATCGGGTCGCCGTCGTACCCCGAGAACGTGACGTCGAAGACGTCCACGGTACGCAGCGGCGAGTCGACGCGGCTCAGGCGGGCGGGCTCGGCCTTGGCGCGGGATGCTGCGATGGTCGTGTTCCAGAACTCGTCGAAGTCTCCCGGTTCGGCGACGTCGGGGCGGTAAGCGCGCAGCTGTTCGGGATCGAGATCGAAGCGGGGCATGACAGCATCCTGGCAGAGTCGAGGACCCCGATCCGTCAGGGCCGGGGCGGTCCAGAGGAATCGCGGACGATCAGCTCGTGAGACGTCGTCACGGCGCGAGGCTCGTCGCTCTCCGGGCGCAGGATGAGGCTGACGGCGTGCTGTCCCATCTCGAACATCGGGATGCGGGCGGTGGTCAGCGCCGGGGCCACATCCGCGGCGACGGCGATGTCGTCGAACCCGACGACGGAGAGGTCGTCGGGTACTCGGATGCCGTGCTGGCGGAGTTCGCTCAGGATGCCGATGGCCATGGCGTCGTTGAGTCCGACGATCGCGGTGAGGTCCCTGTCGAGAAGCTCCCGCGCGCCGGCCATGCCGCCCTCGCGGGTGAAGGCGTGCGACACCACGGTGAGGTCGGCGTTCGCGTCGGCCAGGCCCTCGCGGAGGCCGGCGATGCGGTCGGTCACGGTGTTGAGCTCGAGCGGCCCGGCGACCACGCCGATGCGTCGGTGACCGAGGTCGGCGAGGTGGCGTCCGATCGAGGCCCCGGCGCCGTGGTTGTCGGGCAGGACCGAGTCGATGGACAGGTGGTGTCGACCGATCGCCGCCGCACGTCCGCCCGCCTGCGCGAAGTCGGCGAGGGCTGCGGTCATCCGCTCCTCGTGCGCGGGGTCGGAGTAGCCGGAACCCGCGATGATGATCGAGCCGACCCGCTGGCGCCGGAGCGACTGCACCTGCGCGAGCTCGCTCTCGGGGGTGCGCTCGGCCTGAGCGATCTGCACGGAGCGGTTCTCGAGCGTGGCGCTGCGGATGACGCCGCTCGCGATCTCGGAGAAGTACGGGTCGCCGATCTCATGCACGAGCAGCCCGATGGTCGGCACGAGTCCGCCGGCGAGGCCGCGGGCGTGCAGGTCGGGCTCGTAGCCCAGCTCTTTCGCGATGCGCCGCACGTGCTCGGCGACGGCCTGCGAGATGCCCGATCCACCGGTCATCGCACGCGACGCGCTCGCGAGCGACACCCCCGCGGCCTGGGCGACGTCGATCAGACGCGGTGTGCCGGTGATGCGCTTCATTGAGAACCTCCCCCAGGGAGCTAATCCGACGCGATGGGCGTTGAGGGTTGCTCTCGGCGTTTGTATCCCAGTATATTAGCGGAAGCGCTTACGAAAGCGCTTTCGCTACGATGACGTAGGAGACACCGCAATGACTGCACGCCGCCACAGCCGACGGATTCCCGCTGCGATCGGAACCGTCACCATCGCCGGTCTGCTGCTCGCAGCCTGTTCCGGAACGGGAGACGCGGGCGGGGGTGGAGAGGACGACCCGATCGTCATCGGGATCTCGCTGCCCTTGACCGGAGACTTCTCCGAGCCGGGCAAGGGCGTCGAGCGGGGCTACGAGGCCTGGCGCGACATCGTCAACGAGAACGGCGGGCTCCTCGGTCGCCCGGTCGAGCTCAAGATCCTCGACGATCAGTCCAACGCCGACCGCGTCGTCTCCGACTACGAGTCGCTGATCGCCCAGGACGGCGTCGACCTGGTCTTCGGGCCGTTCTCGACCCGACTGGTCGTGCCCTCGGCGCGCGTCGCGCAGGAGTACGGCATGCTCTTCGTCGAGCCGGCCGGCGCCGCGGCGGAGGTGTTCGAGCAGGGCTTCGACAACCTCTTCTACGCCGCGCCCGCGATCGCGAACGACCACTACAACAACCTCGCCGACTACCTGCTCGCGCTCCCGGAGGACCAGCGTCCCGAGACCGCCGCCGTCGCGGCGATGGACGACCCCTTCGCGCAGGGCACCGCCTACGGCCTTCGCGACAAACTGGAGGAGGCGGGAGTCGAGATCCTCGTCGACGAGGTCTACCCGCCGAACACCACGGACTTCTCCACGATCGCCGCGAAGATCGCGCAGTCGGATGCCGACATCGTGATCGGCGGGACGCAGTACCAGGATGCGGTCAACCTCATCATCGCGCTGCAGCAGCTGAACTATCAGCCCGAGCTCGCCGCGTTCTCCACCGCTCCGACGAACCCCGAGTTCGCCGCGGCGATCGGCGGGGCGACCGAGGGCATCCTCGCGCCGACGGGGTACTCGCCGGACTCGCAGTTCCCCAGCAACATCGAGTTCGTCGAGAAGTACACCGAGATGCACGGGAACCCGCCGGCCGAAGACGAGGCGAACGCCTACACGACGGGCCAGGTGGTCGCGGCCGCGGTCGAGGCGGTGGGCTGCGCCGAGCAGGGCGAGTGCCAGCAGGAGCTCATCGACTGGCTCCGCGAGAACGAGGTGGAGACGGTCGTCGGTCCGCTGAGCTGGGACGAGACGGGCAAGCCCACCGGCGCCCACCTGATCCAGCAGTGGGTCGGCGGCGAGATCCGGATCGTCCTCCCCGAGGACGTCAAGGAGACCGACTTCCTCTTCCCGAAGCCGACGTGGTGATCAGCGCATCGTGAGCGGATCCCTCCTCCTTCAAAGCCTCATCCTCGGCATCCTGCTGGGCGGGCTCTACGCCCTCCTGGCCGCCGGGCTCACCCTCTACTTCGGCATCATGCGCGTCGTCATGATCGCGCACTCCGCGTTCCTGATCCTGGCGGCGTATCTCGCCTGGTGGTTCAACCGCGAGACGGGGATGGACCCCCTGGTCTCCTTGGTCGTCACCGTGCCGCTGTTCTTCCTGACCGGCGTCGTGATGCAGCGGCTGCTCGTGTCGCGACTCAAGCCGCTGACACTCACGATGATGTCGGTGCTGCTCACTTTCGCGGTGGCGCTCATCATCGAAGGGGCGCTCGGATTCTTCTTCTCGGGCACCCAGCGGCGCATCCCGCTGCCCTACGCGAGTGCGAGCATCGAGGTCTTCGGCGCCCAGGTGCCGGTGGTCAAGCTGATCGCCTTCGGGTTGGCGGCCGTCGCCCTCGCCGGTCTCTTCGCGCTGCTGAAGTACACGAAGTTCGGTCAGGCGCTGCGGGCGACGATCCAGCACCCCGAGGCGGCGCGTCTGGTCGGCATCAACACCGATCGGGTCGCCGGCTACGGATTCGGACTCGGTCTCGCGACCGCGGCGATCGGCGGCACGGCGCTCTCGCTCGACGCCACGATCTACCCGTCGCTGCACTGGCATTGGATCGGCCCGCTCATGGCGATCATCGTCGTCGGCGGCCTCGGCAGCATCCCTGGTGCGGCGATCGCCGCCCTCGTCCTCGGCATCGCGCAGAGCCTGCTGCAGCTGCCGCTCGGACCCACGTGGGCGCAGACGGTGTTCTACGTCGCCCTGTTCGCCACGCTCATGTTCCGTCCGCAGGGATTCTTCGGAGGTCGTCTTGCCCAGCGTTTCTAGCCGCGAACCGATCGCGACCGAGACGGTCGTCGTCGCTCCGCCCGCTCCCGTCCGTCGCCCGTCGGCGACCTGGGTGCGCCTCGTCCTGATCGTGATCGGGGCGGCGCTCATCCTCTCGTTCCCGGCCATCGCGCCGAACCCGTACATCCTGTCGGCGGGCGTCGTCATCCTGAACTACGCCGTGCTGTCGACGGGGTGGAACTTCATGGGCGGGTTCACCGGGTACATCTCCCTGGGGCACGCCGCGTACTTCGGACTCGGCGCTTACGGCACCGGCCTCCTCATCAAGTACCTCGCGCTGCCCGGCTTCGTCGCCTGGATCCTCGCGACCGTGCTCGTGGCCGTGATCGCCATCCCGATCGGCATCGCCGCCCTCCGGGTGCGCGGCGCGTCGTTCGTGATCGTCTCGATCGCGTTCGTGCTCATCATGCTCCTGGTGTTCCAGAGCTGGCGCGATGTCACGGGCGGATCCGAAGGCCTCAACGTCCCTCGTCCGTTCCCCGGCATGCTGCGCCCCGAGCACCATCGTGTGTTCTTCTACCTGTTCGTCGCGATCCTCGCGGTGGCCCTGCTCACGTGGTGGATCATCGACCGGTCGAAGTTCGGCACGGCGCTGAAGTCGATCCGCGAGGACGAGGACAAGGCGCAGTCGCTCGGTGTTCCCACGACGCGGTACAAGCTGATCGCCTACATCCTCTCGGCGTTCTTCGTGGCGCTCGGCGGCGGGCTCTACGCGCTGTGGTTCGGCGACCTCGACCCGATCTTCCAGTTCTCGATCCTCATCGGCTCGTACATGGTGCTGATGGCCCTCCTCGGCGGGGTGCGCAACCTGTTCGGCCCGCTGCTCGGAGCGGTCGTGGTCGGCGTCGCACTGGAGTACTTCAAGCTCGAGTTCGGCGACACGCAGTTCCACCTCATCGCCACCGGCATCCTGCTCGGCGTCGTCGTGCTCTTCATGCCGGACGGCGTGATCCCCGCCGTCGGATCGCTGTTCCGGCGGAAGTCCGACCAGGCGTCGATCCGCGAGATCACCGCCGCGCAGCTGCTCGAGCAGAACGAGAAGCGAAAAGCGGATGCCGCGAGCAAGGAGACGCCAGCATGAACGCCGCCATCACCACTCTCGAGAGCCTGAGCACGGACTCGATGACGAAGTCGTTCGGCGGCGTCACCGCCGTCGACGCGGCATCCGTCCGCTTCCAGGAGGGCAAGGTCAACGGCCTCATCGGCCCCAACGGCTCGGGCAAGACGACCTTCTTCAACTGCGTCACGGGCATGATCAAGCCCGACTCGGGCGAGGTCCGCTACCGGGGCCAGTCGATCACGCGGAAGTCGCCGGATCGGATCGCCCGCGCGGGGATCGGACGCAGCTTCCAGCTGTGCCGCGTCTTCCCGCGGATGACCGTGATGGAGAATCTGCTGGTCGCCGTGCGGAGCACGAGCATCCGCCAGCAGCTGCGGTCGGCCCACGATCCCGACGAGCTCGAACGCGCACGCGGATGGCTGCGGCGCGTCGGCATCGACCACCTCGAGCACGCCGAGGCGCGCAACCTCAGCTACGGCCAGCAGAAGCTGCTCGAACTCGCCGGTGTGCTCATGGGCGAGCCCGACACGATCATGCTCGACGAGCCGGCCGGAGGGGTGAACCCCGCGCTCATCGGCCGCATCGCGACGCTCGTGCGGGAGCTCAACGAGGAGGGCAAGACCTTCATCATCGTCGAGCACAACATGGAGATGGTCATGAGCCTGTGCGACCACGTCGTGGTCTTCGACCGCGGTCGGCCGATCGCCGAGGGCACCCCCGAGATCATCCAGCAAGATCCGCGCGTCCTGGAGGCCTACCTTGGAGTCTGAAGCGAAGAATCTACTCGAGCTGCGCGACATCGAGGCCGGCTACGGCCGCGCCGCGCTGGTGCTCCGCGGGCTGACCGTCGAGGTGCCGCCCGGGTCGGTCGTCTGCCTCGTCGGTCCGAACGGGGCGGGCAAGTCGACCGTGCTGAAGGTCGCGAGCGGCATGCTCAAGCCGCGGTCGGGGCGCATCGAGGTCGACGGCCGCGACATCACGGGCGACGGACCGCAGTCGATGCTGCGCAACGGTCTCGCCCATGTCCTCCAGGGGCACAGCGTGTTCCGTGAGATGACGGTCGGCGAGAACGTCATGCTCGGCGCGTTCACGCTGAAGGACCAGAAGGTCATCCAGGAGCGCGTCGAGTTCGTGCAGAACCTCTTCCCGATCGTCGGGGAGCGGTGGAAGCAGCTCGCCGGTCTCCTCTCCGGCGGCCAGCAGAAGCAGGTCGAGTTCGCCCGCTCGCTCATGGTCAGCCCGAAGGTCGTGCTCCTCGACGAGCCGTCGATGGGCCTCGACCCGAAGACCACGGAGAAGGTGTTCGAGCAGGTCGTCCGGATGAGGGACGCCGGCACCGCCGTGCTGCTCGTCGAGCAGAACGCCCGCCGAGCACTCGAGACCGCCGACATCGGCTGCGTGCTCGACCTCGGTCGCGTGCACATCTCGGGCCCGGCATCCGAGCTGCTCGCCGACCCCACGCTGGCCGCGCTCTACCTCGGAGGGAAGCCCGCCGCCAACCACTAGGCCATCACTCGCGGTCGGGCCGTCCGCCCGCTCGTCACGATCCTCCGCTCCGCTGCAGTGCCGCCCCGGAGCGGGCAGCAGTCACCCCGGCACGACACCGCACGACGATGACGTTGAGAGGTCTCCGATGCAGGAACGAAGCATGCGATCGATGAGCACGAGCGGGCGGACGGACGGTGCTCCGCCGTCGCGCCGAGCACGCAGACGGATGGCCGCGGGAGCGGTCGCGGCGGTCATGGTGGGCGGATTGCTCGCCGCAGTCCCCGCCGCTGCCGCCGAGCCGTTCACCGAGCTGATCGACTTCGAGGACTATCAGCGCTCGGCGCTGAACGGCCAGGACGGGTGGGTCGCCTCGGCGGCGCCGCAGGTGGTCGCCGATCCGCTGAACGGCAACAACCAGGTCGTCGAGTCCGTCGGCGGGGGCCAGCAGGCCTACCGGGAGATCCCCGCCATCGCCGAGGGAGACACCGGCACCCTGTTCTTCCGGTTCCTGCGCACGGGGAGCGTCGACACCTCGTTCGGCCTCACCGACATCGATGCTCCGAACGACTACACGCACAGCCGCGCCTACGTGAACAACCAGAACGACGACGTGCTGCGGGTGCGAGACGGCGGGGCGTTCCAGCCGGCCGGCGTGTGGTCGCGCGACGCCTGGCAGTGCGTGTGGATCGTCGCCGACAACGCGAACGACCAGGTCGCGGTGTACAGCCAGGGCGGCGCGTACGAGCAGATCACCCGACTGCCGGAGGGCACCGAGGAGCAGTTCGGATTCCGCCAGGCCGTCGACGGGTCGCTCGATCGCTTCTTCTGGAAGAACGGCGCATCGAGCGCAGGCCGCCTGCTGCTCGACGACGTCGCCGTCGACACCGCCCGGGAGAACCTCGCGATCGCCACCGGCAACGACGGCGACTGCGCACCGGGGGAGACGCCGGCGCAGCCGCTGCTCAATCCGCTGCCCGACCCCGCGCTCGCCTCCCTCGGCATCGAGGTCACCGAACTCGCGCAGCTGCCGGCGTCGCAGACCACCCCGGCCACGCAGGATCCGCGCCTCGTGCGGCACAACCGCATCACGCACCTCGACGAGGTGCCCGACGGATCAGGTCGCCTGATGGTGCCCGACAACAACGCGATCCTCTACCTCGTCGACAAGGCGACGGGCGAGCACGTGCCGTACCTGAACGTGCGGGATCAGTTCGTCGACAACTTCCACAACAGCGCGGGGCTCGGGACCGGTCTCGGCGCCGCGGAGTTCCACCCCGACTTCGCCGAGAACGGTCTGTTCTACACCGTGCACACCGAGGGCGGCACGGCGCTGACCGAAGACACGCCCGACTTCCCCGCTTACGGCAACACGCAGTTCCACAGCGTCATCACCGAGTGGACGGCCACCGATCCATCGGCTGCGACGTTCGAGGGCACGCACCGCGAGGTCATGCGCATCCCGTTCGGGGGACGCGTGCACACCGTGCAGCAGATCGCCTTCAACCCGACCGCGGAGGAGGGGAGCGCGGACGACGGCATCCTGTACATCCTCGTCGGCGACGGCGGCAACGGCGTCGGCAACGGCAATCCGCAGGACCTCGCGACGCCGCAGGGCAAGGTGCTGCGCATCGACCCGACGGGTGACGACAGTGTCAACGGCGCCTACGGCGTGCCCGACGACAACCCCTTCGTCGGCCAGGCCGGGGCTCTTCCGGAGATCTACGCCCTGGGGCTGCGCGACCCGCACCGGATCAGCTGGGACCCGGAGGGCGACCACACCATGTACCTCGCCCACATCGGCGAGTGGCAGGTCGAATCGATCTACGCCGTCGAGCCGGGTGACAACTTCGGGTGGTCGGTGCGCGAGGGATCGTTCCTCGCCGAGAACCGGCAGATCTTCCCGCTCCCCGCCGACGACGCGCAGTACGGGTTCACGTACCCGGTTGCGGCCTACGACCACAACCGCGATCCAGGGCAGACGGGAGACGCCGGGGTGGCCGTGAACGGCGGGTTCGTCTACCGCGGCGACATCGCCGAGCTGCAGGGGCGCTATCTGTTCACCGACCTCGTGCGCGGCTGGGTGCTCTCGACGCAGGCCGACGAGATGGTCCGCAACGACGGAGACATCGAGGACCTCGCGACCATCGAGCAGCTGCGGGTCTTCGCCGACGGCGTCGAGACGACGTTCCAGGACCTCGTCGGCGACACACGCGTCGACCTGCGGTTCGGGTCGGATGCCGACGGCGAGCTGTACCTGGTGTCGAAGGCCAACGGGAAGATCTGGAAGGTGACGGGTGCGCGAGAAGCGGGTGCTCCGGCGTCGCCGTTCGTCCTCCCCGACCTCGCGCCGAACGTCGTGACGCACCACGATTTCGACCACCCCGGTGCCGCGAACCCGACGGTCGAGGTCGACCAGGGGCGCTCCGGCACCGACATCTCGCTCATCAACGGCGGTGTCGAGATGCGCGTGGCCGACAGTGCCTACACCGGAGCGGGCAAGGCGCTGCAGACCCAGCAGATGAGTCCGCGAACCGCGTCGAACGACGACTGGAAGGCGGGCGTCTACGACGCCTCGGGAGTCGACTCGCTCTCGGCGTTCGCGGGCGCCGAGCAGGTGTCGGTCATGGGGTGGTTCAAGCCGACGGGCGACCATCCGGCACTGAACTCCGGCACAGCGAATCCCGACGACGTGTACAACGCGATCGGACTCGCCGGTGTGCTCACCGGAACCTCGGATGGGCACGCCGTGCGTGCGCTGCTCGAGGTGATCACGGTCGACGGCGAGCTGAAGCTCGTGGCCCTCGGTCGACGCGTCGACGGAGCGGGGTCCTGGACCTTCGCCGCCGATCTGCCGTGGGACGAGATCCTGAAGAAGGGGCAGTGGGTGCACCTCGCCGCGACGTTCGACTTCGCGGCCGGGGAGATGAAGCTGTTCATGAACGGCGAGGAGCTGGCCGGCCGATACACGGCATCCAACCCGTGGGGTGGGGGCGCGACGTCCGACACCGCACCAGCCGGCATCAAGATCGGCGGCAGCTTCCCGCAGAACACCCGCGAGGCGAACCCGTTCCACGGGCGCATGGACGACGTGATGCTCCTCGACACGGTGCCCACCGCCGAACAGGTCGCCGCGCAGTACGCGCTCTATGGCGCCGCGCCGAGCGAGCCGCCCGCGCCCGCCCCGTGCACGCCAGACGGCGAGGTCATCAACGACGTCATGGATGCCGCGAACTGGGCGCCCCGGACCCCGGCGAAGTGGGAATTCCCGGGCGACGAAATCGTGTTGACCGAACCGGGGACGGATCCTGCCGACGGCATCCGGCGTCCGTTCGAGTACGCCGTGCTGACCGAGGGAGAGGAGCTCGGCTCGTTCGACCTCACCGCGCAAGTGCGGCTCGACGAGAAGGCGTCGGTGAACAACCGAGACGTGATCGTGGTCTTCGGCTGGCAGTCCGACACCGAGTACTACTACGCCCATCTGTCGAAGGACAACACGATCTACCCGCACAACGGCATCTTCAAGGTGAACGGGGTCGATCGTGAGCGCATCGACGATCAGTGGAACGGTGCCGTCGGCGCACCGCCCGCAGTGACCGACGAGGAATGGCATGACGTGCGGCTCATCCGCTGCGCCGACACCGGCCAGATCGCCGTGTACCTCGACGGACTGGACGCGCCGCTGATGACGGCGACCGACACGACGTTCCCAACCGGACGGGTGGGCTTCGGCTCCTTCGACAACTTCGGTCGGCTGCGAGACCTGACCGTCACGGCGGCTGCGGTCGACGACGTCGCCCCCGAGGTCACGGTGAAGAGCGAGGCGGGCGCGACGGTCGGACGCGACGGCGTCTACAGCAGGGTGTCGTTCAAGCTCCACGACGAGGGCAAGGTCGATCGACTGACGCTGAACGGCATCGAGAAGGATCTGACGGATGCCGTCTGGTCCGATCTCAACGGCGTCGTGCCCGGTGCCTTCGGGGCCGTCGAGGGATCGAACACCCTCGTGGTGTCCGACCTCGCCGGCAACGCCACGACCGTCACCTTCACGCTCGATGTCACCCCGCCCACCGTCACGGTGAAGGGCGGAACCGCTCAGACCGTGGGCGGAGACGGCGTCTACAGCAAGGTCTCGTTCAAGCTCCACGACCCGCGCAAAGTCGACCTCGTCGTGCTGAACGGCGTCGTGAAGAATCTCACGGATGCCGTCTGGTCGGACCTCAACGATGTCGTCGTCGGGAAGATGGGCGCGGTCGCCGGCGACAACACGCTCGTCGTGCGCGACGTCGCCGGCAACGCGACGACCGTGGGGTTCACTCTGACGGGGTAGCCGCGTTTCGTCTCGCTGCGCTCGCTCAACGACCCGTGGTCTCGTCCCGCGGGTCGTTCAGCGAGGAGCGCAGCGACGAGACGAAACGCGGTCAGCTCCGCGGGAACTCCACGCCCGTGAGCTGCTCCGACAGCGTCCAGATGCGACGCGCGTCGTCCTCGCTGCGCAGCCGCGAGTACAGCGGCTGCTCGGCGGGCGCGCCGCCCAGGTGCAGGGGGCCGCTCGGGCCGTAGAAGGCGCCGCCTCGGGATCCGGGGGAGACGGCGGCGTACAGCGCCGGCAGAGCCGCGGACTCGGGAGTCCCGAGCAGGACGCCGCGTGCCGACAGCCAGCGGATCAGACGCACGTCGAGACCGTCACGGGCGCGGCCGAGTTCCGGGCGGGCCGCGAGCAGACTCGTCGGTGCGACGCCGGGGTGCGCGAGATTGCTGGTAATGCCCCAGCCCAGCTCCCGGCTGCGTCGGTCCAGTTCGAGGCCGAACAGCCCGAACGCGATCTTCGAATGGCTGTAGGCCCGCCCGCCGCGATACGACTTCTCCCAGTTCGGATCGTCCCAGTTGATCGCCCCCTGGTTCGCGGAGACGCTGATCTGCGACGTCACCCGTGCCCGGCCCTCGCGAAGCAGCGGGAGCAGGTCGGCCACGAGCGCGAAGTGACCGAGATGGTTCGTGCCGAACTGCAGCTCGAAGCCGTCGGCCGTGGTCTGCCGCTCGGGAGGCGTCATGACGCCCGCGTTGTTCACCAGCAGGTGGATGGGCGCCCCGTCGGCACGCATGGCGGCGCCGAACGACTCGACCGACTCCAGCGAAGAGAGGTCGAGCGGCAGCGTGCGCACCGCCGCACCGGGCGCATCGGCCTGGATCGCCCGCAGCGCGGCATCTCCCTTGGTGCTGTTCCGCACGGGCAGGATCACCTCCGCGCCCGCCCGGGCCAGCCGTGCGGCGATACGCAGCCCGATGCCGTCGCTGCCGCCGGTGACGACGGCGCGCCGGCCGGTCAGGGACGGAAGGGTCATGTCGATGGTGTGTCGTGGCATGGTGTGCTCCTCGGTGTCGTCGTCCACTCTCGCGGGGTCGCCGGGGCCGTATCCAGGACACGACGATCAGTGGATGCCGAGACCGCGCCGTGTGAGGATCGAGCAGACGAACCAGGGGGACACATGCCGATCGATCGCGAGGCGCTCGCCGAGTTCCTGCGCCACCGCCGCGAGGTGCTGCAGCCGGAGGACGTCGGCCTGCCCCGAGGCGGCCGCCGCCGCACCACCGGTCTGCGCCGCGAGGAGGTCGCGGCGCTCAGCCACATGTCACCCGACTACCTCGCTCGGCTCGAGAGGGGCAGCGGGCCGCAGCCCTCGGAGCAGATGCTGTCGTCGATCGCGCAGGGGCTGCACCTGACGCTCGACGAGCGCGACCATCTGTTCCGTCTGGCGGGCCACCGCCCACCGCAGAGCGGGAACGGCACCGAGCACATCAGCCCCGGCATGCTGCGCATCCTCGACCGGCTCGAGGACACGCCGGCCGAGATCGTGACCGAGCTGGGTGAGACCCTGCGGCAGACGCCGCTCGGCGTCGCTCTCACCGGCGATACGGCCGGGCTCACGGGGCCGGAGCGCAGTCTCGGATTCCGCTGGTTCACGGATGCCCGCACCCGAGCGCTGTATCACCCCGACGACCACGACTTCCTCGTGCGGCTGTGGGCCTCGGGGCTCCGCGAGCTGGTCTCGCTGCGGGGACCGACCTCGCGGGCGGCCGAGTACTCTCGCCTGCTCTCCGAGCGCAGCGCGGAGTTCCGGGCAGCGTGGGAGCGTCAGGAGGTCGGCATCCGCCCCCGGGAGACGAAGCGGTTTGTGCATCCGGAGCTCGGCGAGATCGAGCTCGCGTGCCAGACGCTCGTCGACCCGGTGCAGTCGCATCTTCTGCTCGTGTACACGGCCGTGCCGGGCACGGAGAGCTACGAGAAGCTGCAGCTGCTGTCGACGCTCGCACCCCGCACCGCACGCTGAGCACGATCCCGTCATGCTCCGGTCGCAGGTCGTGCCGCCGAGAGGTGATCTCGACGGCACGACCTGCGACCCGAACACGGATCCCCGCGTCAGCGGATGGCGTAGACCGCACCGCCGACGATGATCGTCACGGCCGTCGTCCAGAGGAAGATCGCCACGGCCTGCCAGATCAGGACTCGGCCCTTGCTCACGCCGGAGGCGGCGAGCATGGTCGCGGTGAAGTGCGTCGGCAGCAGGAGCGGGCCGAGCAGGCTCACGCCGGGCACGCCGTAGCGCTCGAAGGCGCGCTGGAACTTGGCACGGCGGGCCGAGCCGCGGTCGGTCTCGGCGGGGATCTCTTCGAGCGAGCTGCCGTCGGCCGCTACCGCCTGTCGGCTGCGCGCGCGGGTGACGATGGCCTTGCGCGCCCCGGCGCCGGCGATGACGAGGATGGCGACGCAGAGGAAATTGCCGACCATCGCCGCGATCGCCGCGATGACCGGATGGATGCCGCCGATGATGCCGATCGCGGCGGCTCCCTCGCCCTCGATGAAGGGCACGGCGCCGGCGAGGGCGACGATGAGCGGCTGCACGAGGTCGGGCACCTGTGCGACGAGGTCCTGGAACGTCTCGACGAGGTTCATGGTGGGCTCCTGAAGTTCTGAGAGGGCGGACTCTCCGCCCTGATGACATCAGTCCATCGCGTCGGCCGGCTCCGCGGCAGTGTCGCCCCGTCACCGGTTTCCGGGCGGTTCGCACGCGGCATCCGTGACAACTGTCACGCCCCTATGGTGGGAGGGATGAGCAGCCCTTCCGACCTCCGCGGCCCGCTCGGCGATCCGCCGCCCGGGGCGCGTGCACTCGCGCGCGGTATCACCGCCACCTGGTGGTACACGGTCAGCGCGGTGGTCTTCATCGAGCTGTTCCTCGTGTTCGCGTGGGCGCTCCGCGTGCTCGCGATCCCCGTCGACCCGATCTCGATGGTCGTGCTGGGCATCGGCGGCATCGTCTGGTTGCTGTCGACGATGGTGCTGCTCTCTGCGTACAGGCACCGAATCGAGAACGGCCCGGGGTTTCCGTGGGCGAGGATCGCCGTGCCGCTGCTCGTCGCCGTCGCCTACGGTGTCGCCGCCGGTCTCGCGGCGAACAGCTGGCTGTTCGGTGCGATGCCCCTCGCACAGTCGGTCGTGCTGCTGAACTGGCAGCGTGGCGTACGCGTGCGCGTCGTGGGGCTCGCCACCCTCGTGCTGATCGTCTTCGCGTTCGTCGACGGCACCCGCGGTGCACTCGGCGGCGGCATTCCCGACTGGATTCCCACGCTCTATGCGATCGTCATCCCGGCGATGTCGGTGTCGTCGCTGTGGTGGTGGGATGTTCTCGTCACCCTCGATCGCGCGCGGGCATCGGAGTCGCGTCTCGCAGCGACGCAGGAACGGCTCCGCATCGCGACCGACGTGCACGATCTGCAGGGGCACCACCTGCAGGTCATCGCGCTGCAGCTGGAGCTCGCCGAACGCCTCATGGAACGCGACCCGGAGGCGGCGCTCGAGCAGCTCCGCGCGGCCCGGGTGAGCGTCGATGAGGCGCGACAGGGCACGCGAGACCTGGCCACGCGAGTGCGGTCGGTGCCGCTCGGCGACGAGGTCGCCAATGCCCGCGATCTGCTCAGCGCCGCCGGCCTGATCGTCGAGGCGGAGATCGCTCCCGATGCCGGTGAGGCACCGGCATCCGCCCTCGGGCCCGTGATCCGCGAGACGACCACCAACGTTCTTCGCCATGGCGCCGGTCGCCGCGCCCGATTGTCGTTCGCCCGCACGCGGGACGGATGGCGATACGAGGTCGTGAACGACGTGGATCCGGATGCGCCCCGCGAGCACTCCGGCTCCGGCCTCGACGGTGTGAAGCGTCGCCTCGGCGAGGTCGGCGGCACGCTCGAGGTGCGCGAGGGCGACGATGAGTTCGCGGTGATCGTGACGGTGCCCGACCACGACGCGGACGGAGGTGCTCGGTGATCCGGGTGCTGCTGGCCGACGACGAGGGCATGATCCGCTCGGCGCTCGCCGCTCTGCTGCGCCTCGAGGGGGACATCGACGTGGTCGCGGAATGCGAGGACGGGGAGCAGGCGGTCGCTGAGGCACTGCGGCTCACTCCCGACGTGTGCCTGCTCGACCTGGAGATGCCGGGTCTCGACGGTGTCGAGGTGGCCGAGCGGCTGAACCGCGCGATCGCGACGCGGTGCGTGGTCGTCACCCGCCATGCACGCCCCGGCGTGCTGCGGCGTGCGCTCGCCTCGGGAGTGGCGGGCTTCCTCCCCAAGTCGCGCGGTGCCGACGAGGTGGCCGACGTGATCCGTCGCGTGGCCGCGGGGGCGCGCTACGTCGACCCGGAGATCGCCGCCGACGCTCTGAGCGACGAGCGCTCGCCGTTGACCGACCGCGAGCTCGATGTGCTGCGCGCCGGTCGACGAGGTGAGACGACCGGGCAGATCGCGCGCGCCCTGTCGCTCGCGCCGGGGACCGTGCGCAACCACATCTCCGCCGTGCTCGCGAAGCTCTCGGTCGCCACGCGTCAGCAGGCCGTACTGCTCGCCGAGGAGCGCGGCTGGATCTGATCTGATCCCGATCGCCGCCGCAACATCGCTGAAACCTCGCACCGATAGCGTGGATGCAGCACGAAACGAGGGACTGATGGGCGTGACGATCCACCGTGTCGACTGGGAGCACGCGGATGCCGTACGGCTGCGCGCTGCACAGCGTCGGGAGCTCGACGAGCGATACGGGAGCGACGATCACGAGCCCGGCATCATCCCCTCCGCGGACGACGTCCCGGTGTTCCTCGTCGCGCGGGATTCCGCGGGAGAGGCGATGGTCTGCGGCGGACTCCGCCCGCTCGATGAACCCGATCTCGGAGACGCGGTCGCCGAGATCAAGCGCATGTACGCGGCGCCGGAGGCCCGCGGGACCGGTGCTGCCGCATCCCTGCTGCGCGGTCTGGAGGACGAGGCGCGCAGTCTCGGTATCCGTCGTCTCGTGCTGGAGACGGGCACTGCGCAGCCCGACGCGGTGAGGTTCTACACGCGCGAGGGATACGCGGCGATCCCGCTCTACGGGCACTACGTCGGGAGCGCCCTGTCGCTGTGCTTCGCGAAGGACCTCACCGTCTGAGGGATCTCAGAGCGGCGGCCCGACGATCGCGGCCGAGTCGGGGCCGAGGGTCATCCGGTCCTCCTGCAGACGCGACTCCGCGGTCTCCAGCAGCACGGCGTCGCCGCGACGGACCTCGAAGTCGACGTCGCCCGCCGTGAGGTTGATCAGCACGGCCACCGCACCCCGGTCGATGCGGAATGCCCTGGCGTCCGGGGCCGCGTCCGCGTGCTCGACGGCGGCCAGCGTGTGCGTCATCTCGGGGTCGGTGAGCTCCGGCCGCTCGCGCCGCAGCGCCGTCAGGCGTCGGTAGAGCGACAGAAGGCGGGCATGCGACGGCTCATCGATCTCGTCCCACCGCAGGTGCGAGCGTTCGAACGTCGCCGGATCCTGCGGGTCCGGTACCTGCGCCGGGTCCCAGCCCATCTTCGCGAACTCCGCGATGCGCCCCTCGGCGGTCGCGCGACCGAGCTCGGGCTCGGGATGCGAGGTGAAGAACTGCCAGGGCGTCGAGGCGCCCCATTCCTCGCCCATGAACAGCATCGGCGTACCGGGAGCGGTGAGCGTGAGCACGGCTGCGACCGCGAGCCGATCCGGCGAGAGGGTCGCCGACAGACGGTCTCCCGCAGCACGGTTCCCGATCTGATCGTGGTCCTGCGCGAACGTGACCAGACGCCACGCCGGAACCGTCGGCGGGATCGGCTTCCCGTGGTTCCGCTCCCGGAACGACGAGTACGTGCCGTCGTGGAAGAACCCGCTCCGCGAGACCTTGACGAGCGCCTCGGGATCGGCGAAGTCCTCGTAGTACCCGGCGGTCTCGCCGGTCAGCGCGACGTGGGTGGAGTGGTGCCAGTCGTCCGACCACTGGGCGGTGAGACCGTAGCCGCCGGCCTCGCGGGGCAGGATCAGGGTCGGGTCGTTCATGTCCGACTCGGCGATCAGCGTCAGCGGGCGACCGAGGTGCGCGGAGAGGGCGTCGACCCGCTCCGACATCTCCCGCAGGATGTGCGTCGGGCCGTCGTCGTGCAGCGCGTGCACGGCGTCGAGCCGCAGCCCGTCGACGTGGAAGTCACGCAGCCACATCAGGGCGTTCTCGAGGATGTACTCGCGCACCTCGTGCTCGTCGAGGTTCACCGACGCGCCCCACGTGTTGCTCTGGCCGTCCCGCAGGTACGGACCGAACTCGGGCAGGTAGTTGCCGCTCGGCCCGAGGTGGTTGTAGACCACGTCCTGGATCACGGCGAGGCCGCGGTCGTGCGCCGCCTCCACGAAGCGCTGATACGCCGCAGGGCCGCCGTAGCCCTCGTGCACCGCGTACCAGAGCACGCCGTCGTAGCCCCAGTTCCACTCGCCGTTGAAGCCGTTGACCGGGAGCAGCTCGACGTGGGTGACGCCCAACTCGACGAGATGGTCGAGCCGTCCGATCAGGGCGTCCAGCGTGCCGTCGGGCGTGAACGTGCCGACGTGCAGCTCGTAGATCACACCGCCGGCGAGCTGGCGACCGGTCCAATCCTGGTCGTCCCACTCGAAGAGGGTCGTGTCGAACACCGCCGAGGGGCCGTGCACGCCGCCCGGCTGACGCAGCGAGCGCGGGTCGGGGCGCAGGTCGTCGCTGTCGCCGAGAAGGAAGCCGTAGCGCTCGCCCTCGGGCAGGTCGAGGTCCATCGCCCACCAGCCATCACGGTGTTCGTCGCGAGCGAGCTCGTGCTCGCCGATGACCGCGCCGCCGGGGGTGAGCCGCCGCAGGCGCACGCGCTCGGCGCGGGGAGCCCAGACGCCGATCATCGCTCGTCCACCAGCAGTGCGACGGGATAGGTGTCGAGCAGCTCGGCGAGCCGCACAGGGCCCGGCTCGATGCGACGACCCGTGAAGGCGTCGGTCGCGGGGAGGTCGTGGCGCAGCAGCACCGTGTCGCCCCATCCGCCGCGCCGTTGGAGAGCGACCGGCAGGCGGGTCGCGACGGCGAGCACGCCGCCGCGGTCCATCGCCACCACATGATCGGATGCCGAACCCGCGGCGACTCCGGGGCGATAGCGCTCGAACAGCTCGGGGTTGTCGCGGCGCAGCCGCAGCGTGCGGGAGGTGACGAGCATCTTCGCCATCCCGGAGTCGTCGATGGGCGGAAGGGCGCCCCGTGCCACGTCGGCATCGAGCTTGCGCAGCATCCGCTCCCGCTCCGCGAAGTCGACAGGACGGCGGTTATCGGGGTCGACGAGCGAGTGGTCCCAGAGCTCGGTGCCCTGATAGACGTCGGGCACGCCCGGCGCCGCGAGCTGCAGCACCTTCGCGGAGAGCGAGTTGCTGCGCCCGTGGCCGACGATCTCGTCGACGAAGCCCTGCACGATCTCGCGGGCCGCACCGTTCGCCGCCTCGGCGATCGCGATGACGCCCCTCTCGAACTCCTCGTCCGGGTGCTGCCAGGTGGTGCCCTCTGCGGCCTCGCGTGCGGCCTTCAGCCCGTACTCCCGCAGCCTCTCGGTCGAGATCGGCCACGCGCCGACGGCCGCCTGCCACAGCAGGGCGTCGAACGGTCCGTGTCCGGTCGACGCGACGGCGCGCAGATCCGCCAGGATCTCGGCCCATCGCTCCGGCACCTCGGCGATCACGGAGAGACGGGCACGCACGTCCTCCGAGCGCTTCGTGTCATGCGTCGACAGGGTGGTCATCGAGTGCGGCCAGGATGCCAGTCGGGCGCGCTGCGCCTCGTGGAAGTCGCCGACCGACAGCGACGCGATCGACGGGTCGGCCCCGACCTCGGTCAGCGTGCCCAGTCGCGTGAAGCGGTAGAACGCGGTGTCCTCGACGCCCTTCGCCATCACGGCGCCGCTCACCTGCGGGAAGCGCTCCGACACCTCGAGTGTCGTGTCGAAGAGCAGCGGCGTCAGTTCGCCGATGGCCTCCGCGAGGTCGGGTCGGCGTGCGACCGCGGCGTCGATCGCCTTCTGCAGGTGCTCGCCTCCGGCCGGGAGGTACGCCCGGTACACGGGGAACCCCGCGATGATCTCGGCGAGGGCGTATTTCGCCGCGACGACGCCGTGGGGCAGCGACCGGACGAGCCGGTGCACCTCGGACTGCAGGATGCTCTCGGCGACCATGCGCTTGGTCGAGACCGTGAGGTCGTGCCAGGCCTCCAGTACGGGCAGGCCGGACTCGTCTCGCAAGCGCGCGTCGAGCGTATCGAGCTCGATGACGCCGTCGCCGTCGACGAGCACGCGGTCGATCTCGGCGAGCGCGTCATACCCCGTCGTCCCGTCGGTGCGCCACCACGACGGCAGCTCCTCGCCCGGTTCCAGGATCTTCTCGACCAGCGTGTACGCGGCACCGGTGGCATCCGCGAGGTTCTCGAGGTAGCCGGCTGGGTCGACCAGACCGTCGGGGTGATCGACCCGCAGGCCGTCGGCGAGGCCGTCGGTGATCCACCGCACGATCTCGCGGTGGGACTCCTCGAACACGTCGGGGAGCTCGACCCGGATTCCGGCCAACTCCGGCACCGCGAAGAACCGGCGGTAGTTCAGCTCGGCGTTCTGGTCCTCCCAGAAGCGCAGCTCGTAGTTCTGAGCATCGAGCAGCGCCGGCAGGTCGTCTGCGAGCTCGCCCGTGCCGGGAGCGAGCGGCAGCACGTGCTCGAAGTAGCGCAGCGTGCCGTCGGGGGCGTCGTCCGCACGCGTCGTGTCCACGGAGATGTCGCCGGCGGCCAGCACGTCGTCGAGGGGTGAACCGAGGATCGGCAGGCGGATGCGGCCGTCGCCCAGGCGGCGGTCGACGTCGAACGCGACGGCGTGCCGCGATGCGCGGCCGAGACGCAGCA
This sequence comes from Microbacterium sp. SZ1, assembly GCF_002362255.1. GTDB lineage: Bacteria > Actinomycetota > Actinomycetes > Actinomycetales > Microbacteriaceae > Microbacterium. The sequence goes on from NZ_LPVV01000001.1 coordinate 205,103, forward strand.
CATCCCACCACCACGGGTTGTCGCGCGGGCTGCCGACGCCGACGTGGTTCGGCACGATGTCGATGAGGATGCCGAGGCCCGCCGCGCGCGCCGCGGCGGCGAATCGGTCGAGACCTTCCCGTCCGCCGCGCGACTCGTCGACCTGCGAGTGGTCGACGACGTCATAGCCGTGGTCGGATCCGGGCGTCGCGGCCAGCAGCGGAGAGAGGTACGCCCACGACGCGCCGAGCGCCGACAGGTACTCCGTCGTCGCGGCGGCGTCGTCGAGTGTGAATCCCGCGCGGATCTGCAGGCGATAGGTCGACAGCGGACGCCGAGTCATCGAGGGAGCTCCGGGGACGGCGCCGGGGCGGGTGCCTCGGTGCGCTCGGTCTGCATGCGCAGTGACGCCTCGACCGAGTCGTCGGTCGGCGGCTGCTCCTCCGCGGCTTCGCGGAGCACCAGCAGCGAGGCCGCCTCGAGTGTGATCGACGATCCGGGGGCGAGGTGGGTCTCGCCCGCGCGCTCGCCGAAGGTGTCGACCACCACGTCCCAGGCGCTGCCGAGGCGGTCGTCGGGGAGCACCGCCTCGACGGCATCCGTTCCGCTGTGGAAGTAGACCAGGAAGTTCTGGTCCGAGACGGGCTGGCCGCGGCGATCCTTCTCCCTGATGCCGTGCCCGTTGAGGAACACGCCGACGGCGAGGCCGAAGCCGTTGTCCCAGTCCTCCGGCTCCATGCGGCGGCCGTCGGGTCGCAGCCACACGACGTCGGGCGTGCGCTCGCCGTCCTCCGAGCGCACGGGGCGCCCGTCGAAGAAGCGGCTGCGACGGAACGTCGGATGGTTGCGACGCAGCCGGGCGAGGGCGGCGGTGAACTCGATGAGCGGGTGGTCGGCCGCCTCCCAGTCCACCCAGGTGATCTCGTTGTCCTGGGCGTAGCCGTTGTTGTTGCCGTGCTGCGTGCGGCCGAGCTCGTCGCCGTGAGCGATCATCGGCACGCCCTGCGACAGCAGCAGCGTCGCGAGGAAGTTGCGCTGCTGACGAGCCCGGAGTCGGTTGATGCCTTCGTCGTCGGTCGGGCCCTCGACCCCGTTGTTGGAGGAGCGGTTGTGCGACTCGCCGTCGTTGTTGTCCTCGCCGTTGTCCTCGTTGTGCTTCTCGTCGTACGAGACGAGGTCGCGCAGGGTGAAGCCGTCGTGCGCGGTGACGAAGTTGATCGAGGCGACCGGACGACGCCCTGAATGCTCGTACAGATCGGCCGAACCGGTCAGACGAGAGGCGAACTCGCCGAGCGCCTGCGGCTCGCCCCGCCAGAAGTCGCGGACCGTGTCGCGGTACTTGCCGTTCCACTCGGTCCACTGCGGTGGGAAGTTGCCGACCTGGTATCCGCCGGGGCCGACGTCCCACGGCTCGGCGATCAGCTTGACCTGGGAAACTACCGGATCCTGCTGCACGAGCTCGAAGAAAGCCGCGAGGCGGTCGACGTCGTAGAACTCGCGGGCCAGGGTCGATGCGAGGTCGAAGCGGAACCCGTCGACGTGCATCTCTGTCACCCAGTAGCGCAGCGAGTCCATGATGAGCTGCAGCGAGTGCGGGTTGCCGGCGTTCAGGCTGTTGCCCGTTCCCGTGTAGTCGGTGTAATACCGGCGGTCCTCCTCGAGCCGGTAGTAGGCCTCGTTGTCGATGCCGCGCATCGACAGGGTCGGCCCGAGGTGGTTGCCCTCGGCGGTGTGGTTGTAGACCACGTCGAGGATGACCTCGATGCCCGCCGCGTGCAGTGCGCGCACCATCGCCTTGAACTCCTGCACCTGCTCCCCGTGCTGGCCGCTCGAGGCGTACAGGTTGTGCGGGGCGAAGAAGCCGAGGGTGTTGTAGCCCCAGTAGTTCGAGAGGCCCTTTTCCTCGAGGATCGAGTCGTGCACGAACTGGTGCACGGGCATGAGCTCGATCGCCGTGATCCCCAGGTGCACGAGGTGCTCGATGACGGCCGGGTGCGCGATGCCCGCGTACGTGCCGCGGAGATCCTCCGGGACGTCGGGATGCTGGATCGTCAGGCCCTTCACGTGAGCCTCGTAGATCACGGTCTGCGCATACGGCGTTTTCGGCAGCCGGTCGCCGGCCCACTCGAAGAACGGGTTCACGACGACGCCCTTGACCATCGCTGCGGCGGAGTCCTCGTCGTTGCGGGAGTCCGGCTCACCGAAGTCGTAGCCGAACAGCGACTGGCCCCAGTCGAGGCGGCCGGCCACTGCTTTGGCATACGGATCGAGCAGAAGCTTGTTCGGGTTGAACCGCTGACCCCGGGTGGGGTCGAACGGACCGTGCACGCGGTAGCCGTACAGGCGGCCGGGCTGGATCGAGGGCAGGTAGCCGTGCCAGACGAAGGCGTCGACCTCTTCCAGCTCGACGCGGTGCTCGGTGCCGTCCTCGTCGAACAGGCACAGCTCGACCTTCTCGGCTCCCTCGCTGAACAGCGCGAAATTCGTGCCCTGACCGTCGAACGTCGCCCCGAGGGGGTACGGCGACCCGGGCCAGACCTCGAGGCTCACAGAGCGCGCCGAACAGACGCAGCGCGGTGCAGGACCGTCTTCACCGCATCGTGGAAATCGTGCACCTGCGCCACCTCCTCCGCGCGGGGATAGGGCACTCCGACGTAGCAGACGAAGACCGGGGCGACGTGCTCGATGTATCCGATGGGACCCTCATGGAAGACAACGTAGCGGTCGATGTCGACACGCTCGTACAGAGGTTCGGGAGCGGGTGTCGGCTGCGCGGCGACCTCCCGCGAGTCCGCGCGTCGGTCATGTGCGGTGGGGGTGTTCGCAGACATGAGTGCTCCCGATTCTGTAGTTGGTGAGCCTCACGCTACGAGTTCGGTTGGAGAAGAAATATCCCATTGCCTCGGGGCGACACACACGCTATACCGCGTGGTGGCGGCAGAGGAACGGTCCGGCGTGCGGCGGGCGATCGACCGATGATGCCGATCGTGAAACCACCGACGGCGCACCTGCGACAATGGAGATCCCGTGCCGATTCCGAATTGAGGAGCTCCCGTGCAGTACATCTCCACCCGAGGCGGCATGACGCCGCTGCCGTACTGCGAGACGCTGCTCGAAGGCCTCGCCCCCGACGGCGGTCTCGCCGTTCCCGAGGTCATGCCGACGGTCGACGGGGAGACGCTCGAGCGCTGGCGCGCCCTCACCTATCCGCAGCTGGCCACCGAGGTGCTCGGTCTGTTCGCCACCGACATCCCGCGCGAGGACCTCGCTCGCATGACGGCCGCGGCCTACGCGCCGTTCCCCGAGGAGGTCGTGCCGCTCCGCGAGATCGACGGGGGTCTCACCCTGGTCGGGCTCTCGGAGGGACCGACTCTGGCGTTCAAGGACCTCGCGATGCAGTTCCTCGGGCAGGTCGTCGAGTACGCGCTGGAGCAGAGGGGCGAAGTCCTCAACGTCCTCGGCGCGACCTCGGGCGACACCGGCTCGGCCGCCGAGCACGCGCTGCGCGGCAAGGACCGCATCTCAGTCTTCATGCTCTCGCCGCAGGGTCGCATGAGCACGTTCCAGCGTGCGCAGATGTTCTCCCTCGACGACGACAACATCCACAACATCGCGATCGACGGCGTCTTCGACGATTGCCAGAACCTCGTCAAGGCGCTCGCCGGAGACCTCGACTTCAAGCGCGCGCAGCACCTCGGTGCGGTGAACTCGATCAACCTCGCGCGCATCACCGCACAGGTCGTCTACTACTTCTGGGCCTGGCTGCGGGCGACGGATGCCGGGGGCTGGACCGAGGTCTCCTTCACGGTTCCGTCCGGCAACTTCGGCAACATCCTCTCCGGGTTCTTCGCGAAGGAGATGGGGCTTCCGATCCGCCGCCTCGTGCTGGCCGCGAACGAGAACAACGTGCTCGACGAGTTCTTCCGCACGGGCGTCTACCGTCCGCGGAGCGCCGCGCAGACCCTCGCGACCTCGAGCCCGTCGATGGACATCTCGAAGGCCTCGAACCTCGAGCGGTTCATCTTCGAGCTCGTCGGCCGGGACGCCGCCCGTGTGGTGAGCGCGTGGAACGACCTCGACACGCACGGCCACTTCGACTTCACGGCGGACCTCGCCCGCTTCGTCGAGGAGTACGGCATCGTCAGCGGCACCTCGACGCACGACGACCGTCTCGCGACGATCCGCTCGGTCTACGAGACGTCGGACGACGTGATCGACCCGCACACGGCCGACGGCGTGAAGGTCGCTCGTGAGTACCTCGAGCCGGGCGTCCCCATGCTCGTGCTCGAGACGGCCAAGCCGCAGAAGTTCGCCGACACGATCCGCGAGGCGATCGGCATCGAGCTGGACTACTCCGACGAGCTGCGCGCCATGCTCGACGCGCCGCAGCACGTGACCGAGATGGCCGACGACGAGCAGGCGCTCCGAGCGTTCATCCAGGAGAACGCACTGCGCTGATCGCTCGCGGCGCTACCGTCATTCGGGGTCGCCGTGCAGCATCCACGAGATGCCGAAGCGGTCGACGAGCATCCCGAAGGTGCCGCCCCAGGGCGGCGTGTCGAGCGGCATGGTGACCGTCGCCCCGCGGACAGCGCGTCCCACACCTCCTGTGTGCGCGCCTGCGTGTTGCCGCTCAGCGACACCGAGATGCCGGCCGGAGCCTCGTACGTCATGCCGTCCGGCGTGTCCGACGCCATGAGCACGAGGCCGTCGTCGGTCGTGAGCTGCGCGTGCATCACGAGGTCGGCCTGGTCGGGATCCTGAACCATGTCGGGAAACTCTCCGAAGGTGGTGATCTCGAGGTCTCCCCCGAGCACATCCCGGTAGAACTCCATCGCCTGCCGCGCCTCGGTGCGGAACGAGAGATACGGATTCAGATTCGCCATGACTGCTCCCGGGTGTGTGATGCCGGGCCGACGCGGCCCCGTCGCACGATCATTGTGCGTCGGTCGCGTGACGCGCACAAGAGAGGTTCAGGCAGGCAGAGCCTTCACCGCCGCCGTCAGCACCTGAGGCACGGTCGGCACTCCTTCGGCGCGGAACACCGCAGCACCCGTGGCGTCGCGGATGATGACGGTCGGAGTGGATCGGATGTCGAGAGCTTCGGCGGCATCCGGATCGCGGGCGACGTCGATCTCGGTGACGATCGCGTCGGGGAGGTATCGCGTCGCCTCGGCGAGGACCGCGCGCGTCCGCGCGCAGGCACCGCAGAACGCCGAGGTCACCAGGGTCAGCTCCATGATCGTCGTCCCTCCCACTCAGGGGAGAACAGGATGCCGCCCGCGGCTGTTCCCGGACGGGTCACGCCTCGACGGGGGAGCGCGGATGCAGGAGACCGGATGCTGCGCCGAGAGCCGCTCCGACCACCGTGTCGACGATGCGCTCCCCGGCGACGCTCATCGAGCCGATGTCACCGGTAGCGGCCCCGGTGAGGAGGAGCACGAGCGGTGTGATGAAGACGAGGGCGAGCGCGTAGTGGCGTACCACGACGAGTTCGATCGCGAACTGGAGGGCCCCGAGCAGCAGCGCCAGCCACAGCCCGCTCGGGTGCAGCAGCGCCAGGAGCGCGTACAGTCCGGCGCCGACGACCGTGCCCAGCATCCGGTGCAGGCCTCGCTGCACGGCGGCGCGGCGGGCCGCGGCGATGCCGATGACCGCCACCGCCGAGCCGACGATCCAGTAAATGCGGGTCGGATCGATGACGAGACCGAGCAGCACGCCGAGCACCGCCACGATGGCGACCCGGAGGAGCAGCAGGCGGGAGTCGGCGTCGAGCGACGGCCCGGGGAGCAGCTCGCGCAGCGGCCTCGCGCTGACGGACCGGGCGCGGGGGAGCAGAAGCGGCGTCATCGCCACCAGGTACGAGAAGGCGCACCCGCCGGCGAGGGCGGCCAGATAGATGAGCGGCGCCACCGGGGAGCTCGCGGCGACATGGGCGGAGAGCCCGAACACCAGCACGAAGAACAGCGGTCCGGGTGGCCCGAGACGGAAGCCGAACGACAGCGCCGCGCTGATGACAGCGACGACCACGACGCCGACGCTGACGAGCCACGGGGTGCCGGCTGCCGCGACGCCCAGGACCGCGCTCACGATCAGACCCGCGGCGACGAACGGCAGCACGCGCGCCCGATCGATCGCCGGCGCCGAGCCGGCGAACAGCACGGTGAACGCTCCGGACGCCGCGATGTAGCCGAGCGACGGCTGACCGAGCAGAGTCATGATCGCGATCGGCGCGGCGATACCCAGTGCGGCCTGTGTGGCGAGAGGCCATCGCGGGCCGCGGGACGGGGCGAAGGCGAACAGGCTCACCCCTCGATTCTCTCCCGTTCCGTGAGATGCCTCCGCCGATACCATGGCCCTCGTGACAGATCCCCGCCCCGGAATCGCCGGCCGCCTCTCGCGGATGATCCAGCTCCCCACGGTCTCGGCCGAGCTCGATGAGCGCGGGATTCAGCCCTTCGAGGATTTCGTCACCCTCCTCCGCGAGCTCTACCCGCTGACGCACGAGGCGCTGACTCTCGAGCGGCACACCGACTTCGGTCTCCTCTTCCACTGGCGCGGCAGCGCCGGTCGCTCCGATGACCCGGTCGTGCTGATGGCGCACTACGACGTGGTGCCGGTCGACGAGAGCGACGCCTGGACCCACCCGCCCTTCGCCGGTGTCGTCGCCGACGGCATGGTGTACGGACGCGGGGCGCTCGACGACAAGGGGCCGCTCATCGTCGTGCTCGAAGCCGTCGAGAACCTCCTGGCCGACGGGTTCACCCCGGCTCGCGACGTGTACCTCTCGTTCGGGGGCAACGAAGAGACGTTCGGCCGCGCCGCCGAGGAGATCGCTCATGTGCTCCGCGACCGCGGCATCGTTCCGTGGCTGGTCGTCGACGAGGGCGGCGCCGTCGTCGACGCCCCGCTGCCCTTCGTGCCCGGCCGTGCGGCGATGATCGGCGTCGGCGAGAAGGGTGTCATGACCCTCACGCTGTCGGCCCGCGGCGACGGCGGCCACGCCTCGGCCCCGCCCAGCCTCACCGCTGTGCGCCGCGTCGCGCGAGCGGTGGACCGCCTCGGGCCGACGACCTTCCGGCCGCGGGTCTCGACGGCCGTCGCCGGGATGCTGACGCGGCTCGCCGCCGAGACGCCGGGCGCAGCCCGTCACCTGCTGCGGCTGCTGGGATCCGTGCCGTGGCTCACCGGACGGGTGTTCGCGGCTCTCGGCGGAGAGGCTGCGGCGCTCGTGCGCACGACGGTCGCCCCCACGATGCAGTCCGGCGGCACGGCCGCGAACGTGCTGCCCTCACAGGCGGCGGCGACTGTGAACCTGCGCATCGCGCTGGGGGAGACGACGCAGCAGACCGTGCTGCGGGTGCGACGGCGCATCCGTGATCCGCTGGTCACGGTGACGGTCGTCGATGCGAGCGAGCCCTCCCCGGAATCGTCGGTCGACACCGAGCAGTTCGCGCTGCTCGCCGACGCGCTCGCGGTGTCGCACCCCGGCATCCCCGCAGTGCCGTACGTGATGATGGCGGCGACCGATTCGCGGCACTTCCATCGCTTCTCTCCTGCCGTCTACCGTTTCGCACCGCTCGAGATGTCGAACGCGCAGCGGGCCTCGATCCACGGTGTGGACGAGAATGTCGAGATCGCCGCTCTCGAGCGCGGCGAGCGCTTCCATCGCGCGCTGCTCGAACGGCTAGGGTGATCTCACCCGCCGCCGATCGCCGCCGCGACCGGTCCCGCCTTGTCACCGAGGAGTCGCGATGACGCGCACCCGCACCCTGGGCACGCTCGCTGCCGTCGTCGGCTTCCTGGCGTTCGTCGAGTTCACGAGCGGTGTGCTGCAGGGGTACTACACGCCCATGCTCAGCGACATCGCCCGCCACCTCCGCATCCACGACGCCGACGTCAACTGGCTCGAGGGCACTCAGCTGATGCTGTCGGCGCTCGTCGTGCCGGCGTTCGCGAAGCTCGGCGACATGGTCGGCCACAAGCGGATGCTGTTGATCTCGACCGCGCTGACCGCTGCCGCCGCGATGGTGCTGCCGTTCACCGACTCGTTCGCGGTGTTCCTCATCGGGTGGACGCTCATGGGCTTCTACGTGGTGTGGCTGCCGCTCGAGATCGCCCTGATCTGGTCCCGTGCCCGCCGCCTGGAGGGACGCGCCTCGATCACCGCGAAGGCTGCGGGTCTGCTCGTCGCCGCTCTCGAAGGCGGCGCGATCATCGGAGCCCTCGCCGGAGGGGCGCTCATCGACGTGCTGCCGCTCACCGTGGTGCTGCTCATCCCCGCCCTGCTCATCGTCGTGTGCTTCTTCGTCATCCTGTTCGGGGTCACCGAGTCGCCGGAGCCGGTGGGCGGCGTCTTCGACACCGTCGGCGTGATCCTCATCTCGCTGGCGCTCATCTGCTTCACGGGTGGTCTCAGCCTCCTGCGTCTCGAGGGCGGGCTCGTCAACCCGCTGTCGTGGGGCGTCGTGCTGCTCGGCATCCTGCTCGTGATCCCGTTCGTGCTCTGGGAGCTGCGCAACGACGACCCGCTCATCGACGTGCGCATGTTCCGCTCGCCGGCGCTCGGTCCGGTCTTCCTCACCGCCGGACTCTTCGGCGTCAGCGTGCTGGGCGCGCAGGCTCCGCTGTCGACGTTCGCCCGTACCGATCCCGGGGTCTACGGGTACGGTCTCGGCACCACGGGTTTCGCGACGTCGTTGATCATCGGGATCTACCTGATCGGCATGATCGTCGGCGCTCTCCTGTTCCCTGGAGTCGCCCGCGCTATCTCGCCGAGGGTCACGCTGATGGGGGCGTCGGTGCTCGTCGGCGTCGGATTCCTGCTCTTCCTGCCCTTCCACGACGCCTACGCCCAGGTCATCACGAACATGGTCGTGGTGGGTCTCGGGTCGGGAGCTCTCGTGGCGGCTCTGCCCGCCGCGGCGGCATCGGCCGCTCCCGCGACGCAGACCGGCGTCGCCACGGGGCTCACGAACTCCGTCAAGACCGTGGGCGGCGCGATCGCGTCATGCGTGTTCGGCATCGCGCTCCTGAACGGAGCCGCAGGCGCCGTCGAGGGCACAGCCGGATCGTTCGCCGGGTACGTCACGGTGTGGGTCGTGTGCGGCGTGACCGCCCTCGCGGCCGCCGCGCTGCTCGCCTTCGTGCCGAAGACGGCCTTCACCGATCGGACGGATGCCGAGGCCGTCGCGGCGCCGGTGCTCTGACCCGCTCGGCCGCCCGCGTCTGAAGGGGTGAACGACGTCGCCCGTCGCCCACCCCTCGCCTCAGTCGCCCTTCACGTTGACGAGCTGCCGCAGCGTGTGCCGGATCGACACGAGGCTCGCGGCATCCGCCATCACCCGGTCGATCGGCTTGTAGGCCTGCGGGATCTCGTCGACGAACGCGTCGGTGTCACGGAACTCGATGCCCGTCATCGCCTCCCGCAGCTGCGCGTGGGAGAAGGTGCGCCGCGCCGCGGACCGCGAATACTCCCGGCCCGCGCCGTGCGGTGAGGAGTTCAGGGACTGCGGGTCCCCGAGCCCCTCGACGACGTACGACGCGGTCCCCATCGATCCGGGGATGAGCCCGGGCCGACCGGCGTCCGCCTGGATGGCTCCCTTCCGGGACACCCAGACCTGCTTGCCGTAGTGCTTCTCCGACTCGGTGAAGTTGTGGTGGCAGTTGATCCGCTCCTGCTCCTCCACGGACGAGCCGAGGAACTCCGACACCTGGCGGATGACGCGGTCCATCATCTCCTCCCGGTTCAGCAGCGCGAAGTGCTGCGCCCACCGCAGTTCCCGGATGTACCGGGTGAACTCCGGCGTGCCCTCGACGAGGTACGCCAGGTCAGGGTCGGGGAGGTCGATCCACCACTGCTTCGCGAGCCGCTGCGCGACACCGATGTGGTGCCCGGCGATCCGGTTGCCGACCCCGCGCGAGCCCGAGTGCAGGAAGAGCCACACCCGGTCGAGCTCGTCGACCGACACCTCGATGAAGTGGTTGCCCGAGCCGAGCGTGCCCAGCTGGAGCCGCCAGTTCCCGGCGTACTTCGCAGGGTCGAAACCGTTCGTGTCGGCGAGCTGCTCGAGCTCGGCGATCCTCGGCTCCGCCGTCGCGACGACCTTGCGGTTGTAGCGGCCGGCCGAGAGCGGGATGGCGCGCTCGATCTGCTCCCGCAGCTCCGCGAGGTCGCGACCCTCGAGGTCGCCCCTCTCGAACTGGGTGCGGACGGCGATCATGCCGCAGCCGATGTCGACGCCGACCGCGGCGGGGATGATCGCGCCGAGCGTCGGGATGACCGAGCCGACCGTCGCCCCCTTTCCGAGGTGCGCGTCCGGCATCAGCGCCAGGTGCGGGTGGATGAACGGCATGCGGGCCGTGGTGTGCGCCTGATCGAGCGTCTTCTCGTCGATCAGCGACGCCCACGACAGCAGCCGTGCGGAGAGCCTCTCCATGATTCCTTTCCTTGTGATGTGTCCAGTCACAGGTCGAGGATCTCCCACACGGAAAACGCCCCGGACCTGACGGTGCGGGGCGTTGCGAGAGCGGATGCTGTCACACGGCGCGCGCCGGAGGGTACGACTCGTAGCGGTCGTCGTGCTTCTGCTGAAACATCGACACCGCTGCGATGGGAAGATTCCGCGGGGCGGTCATCCGTCGTCTCCTCGGCTGGCGTGCTGCGCCGATCGGCACAGCTTTGCCACAGTAGGGGACGACACGCCCGGGCGTCAAGCGGCGTCGGCGTGACCTCGGCGTCATTCGCGGTCGAGTCCGAAGGTTCGTTTCACGAGCGCCTGCACGTCCCGGTCGAGCCCGTCGATGCGGATGCTCATGGCATCGATGCGGCTGTTGATGGCGTCGAACTTGCTGCCGACGGAGTCGAACTTGCTGTCGACCGCGTCGAATCTGCTGTCCACGGCTTCGAAGCGCGCATTCATCTCGCCTCGGAGTCCGCCGATCTCGGCGCGCAGGATTCTCACGAAGAGTGTCGAGACGACGCCGATCATGCCGAACAGCAGAGCACTGACGACGCCGATCATCGTCCAGGTCTGCGCATCGTTCATGATCCCCATCCCCCGATCGTCGCATCGATCAGGCGAGTCTGACATGTGTCCGCGACAACGGATTCCGGGATTCCACTGGCGGGGGAGAGGTGACCGAAGCCTCGTACGGTGCAGAGAGAGTCGGCGCGTCAGCTCTCCCGCGGTGGGTTGTGCATGAACTCGATGCGGATGCCGTCGGCATCCTCGACGAACGACGCGTAGTAGCGAGCCGAGTACCGCGGGTACTCCTTCGGCTCGCGGACGACCGTCCAGCCGGCATCCTTCGCGATGTGGTGCAGACGATCGACCTCGTCGCGCGAGTCGACGGCGAAGGCGATGTGCTGCCAGCCGATGCGCCCGTGCCGATGCGGCTCGGAGTCCTCATCCCAGACGTAGAGGATGATCTCGGTCTCGTCTCCGTTGTTCCAGGAGATCGAGTGGTCGTCCTCCCCTCCGCTCACGTATCCCAGAGCGGTGAGCACGGGGTGGAACTGCGTCCGTCCGCGTTCGAGGTCGTCGACGGTGATGCCCAGGTGATCGAGAAGAGCCATCCGGCCAGTCTGTCAGGGCGCCGCGCCGGTGTCAGTGGGGAGCGTGATACTCGGCTTCGCCGCGCTTCCAGTAGCCCTTGACGACCGCTTTCCCGGAATCGACGCCCCACCGCTCCAGCAGCGCGCGGCCGGGCTTCACGATCGACTGCTCGGCGGCGACGAAGACGAATGGGTCGTCGCCGACCGCATCCGCCTCGGTCAGCCCCTCGAGGAAGGCGACCAGGGCCGAGCTGGATGCCGCAGCGCCCCTGTGCAGCCACTCGACCTCGACGGGCGAATCGATGTCGACCTCGTGCTGCACCGATACGCTCTCGATGATGATGCGCGCCGGCGCACCCTCGGGGATGAGCGCGGCGAAGCGACGGATCGCCGGGATCGCCGTCTCGTCGCCGACGAGGAACCAGGATGCGGGCTCGCCGTGGATCACGGCCGAGCCTCGCGGTCCGCCCACGCCGATCGACGACCCGAGGGGAGCGTTCGCCGCCCACGGTGCCGCCACGCCCGCGTCGCCGTGCACCGCGAACTCCACGTCGAGCCAGTCGTCTCCCCACGCGAGGGGCGTGTACTCGCGGCTCGGCGCAGCCCGCATCTCCTCGACCGAGTCCACTGGACCCGCGGGGAAGAACAGCCGCATGTGGTCGTCGGACCCGAGCGATGTGAAGCCGTCAAGGTCGCTGCCTGTCAGGCGCACGCGCACGTAGTCGGGCGCGAGCCACTCGCGGGAGGAGAGCGTGACGGTGCGGAACCGCAGGTCGAGCCCGCGGCGCTCGATCGAGAAGCCTGATTGCGTGTCGCTCATAAAGTAAGGCTAACCTATGCTGGTGAGGGTTAGGTCAGCCTAACCCTGCCCATTCCGCGCCGAGAGCGCGATGTCCCCGCAGAACAGGAGTCCCTCCATGTCCATGCCCAGAACGCTCACCGCTGTCGGATTCGGCCTCGTCGCCGTGCTCGCCCTCGGCGGCTGCGCTGCCACGTCCGACGCCTCGGACGTCGAGGAACCGGCCGCATCCGAGGACTACTATCCGGTCACGGTCACCGACATGGCGGGCAACGAGGTGACGATCGAGAGCGCCGACAGCGTCGCGATCACCGACAACCGTTTCTTCCAGCTCGCCGCCGACTGGGACCTCCCCGTCACGGTCGCACCGCTCGACCTGTTCAGCCCCGAGAACCCGCTCAAGGACTCGTCGGAGATCCTCAACATCGGCCTGCACACCGAGCCTGACTTCGAGCAGATCGTCGCGGCCGACCCCGACCTGGTCGTCAACGGCTACCGGTTCAGCAGCGAGGAGAACGCGCAGGGTGTGAAGGATGCCGCGCCCGACGCCGCATTCCTGGACATGACCGGCCCCGCGGACCAGTCGGCCGACGAGTTCGTCGTCGAGAGCATCACCCTCCTGGGCGAGGTCTTCAACAGGAAGGCGGAGGCCGACGCCCTCGTCGACGACTTCCACACCGCGCTCGACGAGGCCAAGGACGCCTACGACCCCGAGAAAACGGTCATGGGCCTGGTCACCTCGGGCGGCGAGATCAACTACTCCAACCCGACCGACGGGCGCGGTGCGAGCATCTTCTTCGATCTGGTCGGGATGACCCCCGCGCTCGACGCCGAGGGCACGACGGACCACACCGGCGACAACGTCTCCCTCGAGGCTCTCGCCCAGGCGAACGCGGACTACCTGCTCGTGCTCGACCGCGACGCGGCCGTGTCGGAGGAGGGGCAGACCGTGGTTCCCGCACTCGAGCTCATCACCGGTTCGGCGGCGCTCGCGAAAGTCCCGGCCGTGCAGAACGAAGCCATCACCGTGATGCCCGCCGACTACTACCTGACCGAGGACGTGTTCGCGTACGTCGCGGTCCTGAACGGACTCACCGAGCTGTTCGAGTCCGCCTGACGCGCTGACGCGCTGACGCGTTGACGCCGCATGCGCGCCGCTACCCCGCCCGCTGGACGCGGTAGCGGCGCGCACCCGTACGGAGACACCTGTGACCTCGACGATCCCCGCTGAGCCGCCGCCTCGGCGCATCACGAACATCGACGCGCTCGCGGGCACCGCATCGCATCGACGTGCCCGCTCCCGCTGGGCACGCACCTGGCCGCTACTGCTCGCCGGGGTACTGACTCTGGGCCTCATCGCGGTGTCGATCTTCACCGGGGTGGCCGACATCACGGCTCCCGACGGCGAGGGGCGGGAGTTCCTCTGGATCACCCGTGTGCCGCGCACGGTATCGCTCGTCCTCGCTGGGGCGAGCATGGCGATGGCGGGTCTCGTGATGCAGCTCATGACGCAGAACCGCTTCGTGGAGCCGACCACGGTCGGCACGACCGAATGGGCAGGACTGGGTCTTCTCGTCACATACATCCTGTTGCCGGCGTCCGGGGTCATCGAGAAGATGGCGATCGCGATCGTCTTCGCCTTCCTCGGCACGCTCGTGTTCTTCGCCTTCCTGCGTCGGGTCACGCTGAAGTCCTCGCTGATCGTGCCGATCGTCGGCATCATGTTCGGCGCCGTCGTCAGCGCCGTCTCGACGTTCCTCGCCCTGCGCTTCAACCTCCTGCAGGTGATCGGCGGATGGTTCATGGGCCGCTTCACGGGCATCGAGATCGGCCGTTACGAGCCGCTGTGGATCGTGCTCGGGGTCTGCATCGTCGTCGTGGTCGCCGCGGATCGCTTCACCGTCGCCGGGCTGGGGCGCGACATCGCTACGAATGTCGGCCTCCACTACGAGCGCGTCGTGCTGCTCGGTGTCGGGTTGGTCGCGATGACGACCGGTGTGGTGACGGTGATCATCGGCGCTCTGCCGTTCCTCGGGCTCATCGTTCCGAACCTCGTGGCGATGGTGCGCGGAGACGATCTGCGCTCGAATCTCCCCTGGGTCTTCCTCACCGGGATCTGGATCGTGACGGTCTGCGACCTCATCGGGCGCACGATCATCATGCCGTTCGAGGTGCCAATCTCACTCGTGCTCGGTGTGGTCGGCTCGATCGTCTTCATCGTCATGCTGCTTCGGGTGCGGAGGGGGACCGGTGTCCGCTGACCTCGGCATCCGTCCGCTCCCACGCACCACCGGATCCTTCGCGGATCCCGCTCATCGCCGGCGGTACCGCCTCGTCCTCGCCGCGCTGATCGTCGGGGCGGTGATCGTCACCGCACTCCTGCTGTGCTGGGACAATCCGTACCTGCCGTTCAGCGAGCGGTGGCTGCGGATCTCGCGCATGCGCATCTCCGGGGTGCTCGTGATCGCGGTCGTGACCTTCTGCCAGGCGTTCGCGACGATCGCATTCCAGACCGCGACGAACAACCGCATCATCACCCCGTCGATCATGGGATTCGAGTCGCTGTACGTGCTCATCCAGACCGCGATCGTGTTCTTCTTCGGCGTCACGGGACTCTCGGGATTCGACCCCTTCACGCGGTTCCTGCTGCAGTCCGCACTCATGGTGCTCTTCGCCGTCCTCCTCTATTCCTGGCTGCTCTCCGGGCGCTTCGGGAATCTGCACGTCATGCTGCTGATCGGCATCATCCTGGGCACCGGGATGGGCGCCCTCTCGACGTTCCTGCAGCAGATGCTCGACCCCAACGAGTTCGACGTGCTCGCGGCGCGTCTGTTCGGCAGCATCACGAACGCGAACACGGACTTCCTGTGGTTCGTCATCCCGGTCTGTCTCGCTGCGGGCGGCGCGATCTGGATGCTCGCGCGTCGCCTCGATCTCATCGCGCTCGGCCGTGACGTCAGCACCAACCTGGGGCTGAATCACAAGCGACAGGTCATGCTCGTGCTCACGCTCGTCGCCGTGCTGTCGGCGATGAGCACGTCGTTGTTCGGTCCGATGACGTTCCTGGGCTTCCTCATCGCCACTCTCGCCTACGCCATCGCCGACACCTACGATCACCGCCTGCTGCTCCCCGTCGCCTGGCTGCTGGGCTACGTCACGCTGGGCGTCGCCTACTTCCTGCTCAAGCACGTGTTCACCCTGGTCAGCGCCGTCACGATCATCGTCGAGCTGATCGGCGGACTCGTGTTCCTGATCGTCATCCTCCGAAAGGGGCGACTGTGATCCGCATCCGCGATCTCGTCCACCGCTACAGCGGCGACACCGAGATCGGGCCCATCTCGCTCGATCTGCCCGCCGGCGGCATCGTCGCGTTGATCGGTCCGAACGGTGCCGGCAAGTCCACCCTGCTCACGATGGCCGGTCGGCTGCTCGCTCCGGACGCGGGTACGGTGCAGATCGCCGGCGTCGACGTCCATCGCGCGCCGTCGAAGCAGGTCGCGAAGATCGTCTCGATCCTCCGGCAGGAGAACCATTTCGTCACCCGGCTCACGGTCCGCCAGCTCGTCGGCTTCGGGCGCTACCCGCACTCGGGCGGGCGACTCACTCAGGTCGATGAGGACAGGATCTCGGAGGCGATCGACTTCCTCGGGCTGACCGATCTCGAACAGCGCTTCCTCGACGAGCTCTCCGGTGGCCAGCGGCAGCGCGCCTATGTCGCGATGGTCCTGGCGCAGGACACCGAATTCGTGCTGCTCGACGAGCCGCTCAACAACCTCGACATGAAGCACGCGGTGCAGATGATGAAGCACCTGCGCCGTGCCGCAGAGGAACTCGGGCGCACGATCGTCATCGTGCTGCACGACATCAACTTCGCGGGGCACTACGCCGATCGCATCTGCGCCATGAAGGACGGGGAGATCGTCGAGTTCGGGACGCCGGCCGAGATCATGACCGACGACGTGCTCACCCGGGTGTTCGACACCCCGGTGCGGGTGATCGACGGGCCGTCCGGTCCGCTCGCCGTCTACCACTGAGCGCGGCGACCGTCGGCCGTCACAGCTCGATGCCGTGGTCCTCGTCGTTCACACCGGCGTTGCGACCCCGACGGGACTCGTAGCCGAGGAACCAGCCCAGCCAGACGATCGCGGCGAGCAGGATGCCGAGCCACACGTTCTGGAACACCAGACCGATCACGACCCCGGCGACGAGCAGACCGACGGTGACGGAGGCGCGGAGCGCGGTTCGTGACATGGTCTCAGCCTAGATCCGTCGCGCGTCGTGCACGCGGTCAATGCCGGCGATGGTCGGCGGGGGTGAGTCGAGGACCTCTGCGCGGCTCACTGACGCCGCTGGCGAAGATGAGGCGGATCACACGCTGCCGGTGACCCGCCCACGGGGCGAGCAGCTCCAGCATCCCGTCGTCGTCGGTGCGGTGGCCGGTGAGGGCGTGGCCGACCTCGTGAGCGAGGTGGTAGTCGCCGACGCTCACGGCGTCGGGGTCGCCCAGCGCGCGGAGTCGGGTCTCGGCGGAGGTCCACACGCCGATGCCGGGGAGGCTCGTGAGCACACGATCGCGGTCGTCACCGGTCGTCGCGGCGCGGAACGCGCGAGCGAGCGAGTCGGCACGCGCGGCAGTTCGTACGATCGTCTTGGACTGCGGGGGCTGAACACCGGCACGGTGCCAGTCCCACGAGGGGATGCGGTGCCACTCGGATGCCGTGGGCGCCGCGTACATGGGGCGGGGAGTGGGGCCGGGCGCTCGGTGGCCGAACTTCGTCACCAGCAGGCGCCAGGCACGGAAGGCCTCCAGCCCGGTGACCTTCTGCTCGAGGATGGCGCAGGCGAGCGCGTCGAAGACCTCGTTCGTCCTGGCGAGGCGGATACCCGGAGACCGCCGCGCGACCTCCGCGATGAGGGGATGGTGCGAGGGGTCGAACCCCGAGGGGTCGTCGTGCGCGCCGCACAGGGCGGGCACGGTCTCGAGTGCCTCGTCGGCGCCGGCGCCCCAGGCGCTCGCCCTGATCTCGTCGCCGACGGCACGGAGTGCAAGGGTGGCCGCTCCGCGCGAGGTGCGCACGGTGCGCCAGATGACGGCGCCGTCGAACACCATCGTCGGGTCGCCGGGGCCGCGACGGAGCATGCCGACCGTGCGTCGGATGTCGACGGGGTGACCGGGTCGGTACACCGATTCCCGACGAGGGTGAGCGGCCGCCTCGGCGGCTGCGGCATCCTGCGTCAGGGTCATGCGCCCACCCTACGCGGCGGGGCTGACACCCGGGCGCGCGCGGGCGCCGATCAGAAGCGGTCGGGCGAGGGCGTTCCGTGGCCGTAGCGGATCACCACGTCGGCGTGGCGGTCGAAGCGGTAGCCGATGCCTCGCACCGTGCGAACGATGTCCTCGTAGCGTCCGAGCTTCGCGCGGAGACGACGAACGTGCACGTCGATCGTGCGTTCGCCGGGGGTCTCGTCGTCCTGCGCCTGCCAGAGAGCAGACACGAGCTCACTGCGCTCGATCGTGCGGCCCTCCCGGAGCACGAGGTACTGCAGCAGCTCGAACTCCTTGTAGGTGAAGGCGGCGGACTCGCCGTCGATGAGGACGCGCTTGCGGGAGATGTCGACGACGACACCGCCCTCTTCGTCGGTGCTCTCCTCCTCGGCGGCCGCCTTGGTGCGGGCGATCGCGCCCGGTTCGTGCAGCGCGAGGCGCACGACATCGAGGTCGCGTCCGCCGGAGCCGTGCGGCGCGAGAGCGACGGTGGCGTGCGTCTCGGCGCCGGGTGCAAGCTCGGCGAGAGTGCGGCGAAGGGCGTCGACGAGGAGCGGGAGGCTCACGCCGGCTTCGGCGGCCTTGATCTCGTCGAGTCCGACGTAGAGGGCGAAGCCGCGCGGGGAGCGGACGGCGGGGAGATCGGCGGCGAGCGTGGCCGAGGCGGCGGAGGCCGGGGCGGCTGCGGTGGAGGGACGCTCGAGAAGTGCGGTGTTCGACATGATGATGAAGTCCTCAGGACGTGAGCCGGGAGGCTCTGATGCGTTGCATGAATGACCGGGCGAGCCGGAGGAGCGAGCAAGGGTGGATGCTCGGAGACCCGGACCCCGCAGATCGCGAAAGGTCAGGTCAGACGGAGTGGCTGTTCGTTCAGCGACACATTCGGCAACACATGCCAACGCGACCGGGCATCATCATCCCGGCAGTCCCGTTCGCCTCCTGGGCGGACAAGGGGCTTGCGTTGGTAGTCATGGGAGGGATTATGTCCGAAGAAGTCCCCGTGTGTCAAAACGGCGACCCATGGGCGCGGCGGGCGTAACGTGGACGGGGTGACCACCTCGACACTCGCCTCCGGATTCATCCTCACCGATGAGAAGGACGCCTCGCGGTACACGCTGACTCGTGACGGGAAGCTCGTGAGCGTGCTCGACTACCGCGACGACGGCCGGACCATCGCTCTCACGAGAGCCTTCACGATCCCGACTTTCCGGGGCCACGGCTACGCCGGGACCGTCGTCGAGGGTGCCGTCGCCGACATCGAGGCGCGGGGTGATCGCAAGGTCGATGCGGTGTGCTGGTACGTCGCCGACTGGTTCTCCGCGCACCCCGAGCACGCGGGACTCCTGCGCTCTCGATGAACGTCGTGTCGTGTGACGCCGTGTTACGCGAGCCCGCTCGAGATCTGCTGTTCGGCGGCGCCGCCCGATCCGGTGCGCGCTGTCGGCGGCACGCCTCTGAGCGAATGTCGGTGGCGGTTCGTACCGTGTGAGTATGCGCATCCTGCACACCTCCGACTGGCACATCGGCCGCACGTTCCACGGCAACTCCACCATGGACGCCCTGGCCGAGGTCCTCGAAGCGCTCACGGAGCAGGTGCGCGCGAACGACGTCGACGTCGTGGTGATCGCCGGAGACGTGTTCGACTCCGCGACCCCGGCCGGCGCGGCCTACACACTGCTCAGCGACGCGCTCGTCGCCCTGAGTGACACGGGCGCCCGCGTGATCGTCACGAGCGGCAACCACGATTCCGCCGCTCGCCTGGGGTTCCAGGCGCGGCTGCTGCGCGACGGGATCCACGTGCTCACCGATCCCCGGGCGATCGGGACGCCGATCACGGTCGAAGACGAACACGGACCGGTGCACTTCTTCGGCATCCCGTACCTCGAGCCCGCCATCGTCCGCCAGCACTGGCCGGATGCCGAGCTGCGCACGCAGGCGCAGACCGTCGCCCACGCGATGGACCTGGTCCGCCGGGGCATGCGGGCGCATCCCGGTCGGTCGGTCGCGATCTCCCACTGCTTCTCGGCGGGGGTCGACGCGACTGTCGGACTCGAGCGCGAGGTGCGCCAGGGTGGACTCGACGTCGTGCCGCTCTCCGTCTTCGACGGACCCGACTACGTGGCGCTCGGTCACATCCACGGACGGCAGCAGGTCAGTGAGCGTGTGCGCTACTCGGGAGCGCCGCTGCACTACAGCTTCGGCGAGCAGAGCAAGCCGCGCGGGTCGTGGCTCGTCGACATCGACGCAGACGGTCTCGCCGGCGCGGAATGGCTCGACCTCCCCGTGCCGCGTCCGCTGGTCACGATCACAGGCACACTCGACGAGATCCTCTCGAAAGCGAACGTCGAGGCGCACGCCGATCACTGGGTGTGCGCTGTGTATACCGACGCGATCGCTCAGGCCGAGCCGATGCGCCGCCTGCGCGAGCACTTCCCGTTCTGCGCGATGGTCCAGCACCAGCCGGCTGAGGTCGGCGATCAGACGCCGCGCACCTACGTCGATCGTCTGCGTGGGGCGGTGTCGGACACCGAGCGCATCGATGCGTTCCTCGAGCACGTCCGTGGGGGGCACGGTCCTACCGAGCGCGAGGGTGAACTGATCCGCGAGGTCCTCGACGACCGCGTGCGCGCCGACGCGCTGGTCTGAGGCGGGAGGATCCCGGTGCAGCTCCATCGACTCGAGGTCCAAGGGTTCGGCCCCTTCCGCGAACGCCAGGTCGTCGACTTCGACGCGTTCGCCGACGACGGCATCTTCCTGATCGAAGGACGCACGGGCGCGGGCAAGTCGAGCATCCTCGATGCGGTGTGCTTCGGGCTCTACGGCGGGGTGCCCCGCTACGACGGCGGCGACAAGCGCCTGCGCAGCGATCACTGCGAACCAGACGACGTCACCGAGGTCGTGGTCGAGTTCAGCACACCGGCCGGGCGCTACCGGGTCCGCCGATCGCCCGAGTACGAGCGACCCAAGAAGCGGGGTGGGGGTCTGACGGTGCAGGCCTCGTCCGTGCAGCTCGACGCCCTCGTCGGGGGTGAGTGGATCGGTCTCGCCGCCAGGGAGCGGGAGGCGGCATACGAGCTCGACGACATCCTCCAACTGAGCCGTGAGCAGTTCCTGCAGGTCATCCTCCTCGCACAGAACCGCTTCTCGGAGTTCCTCCTCGCGGGCAGTCGTGAGCGCCAGGCACTCCTGCGCAGGCTGTTCGGCACCGAGCGCTTCGAAGACGTGCAGGCCCGATTCGACGAGCGTCGCCGCGCCGCCGAGCAGGAACTGTCCTCCGGCCTCGCCGTCGTCGCGGCGCGACTCGACGAGGCCGAGCGGCTCGTCCGCAGCGCGGGCCTCGCGAACGAGGAGCGCGACGGCGTCGAGGGCGAGTCGCAGAGCGGAGACGGCGCGACCCCCGCTCGCTCGCTCACGACCGAGGAACGGCTCGACGAGCTCGCCCGCGCGCGAGCGCGAGCCGACTACCGGGCGGAGCGCCGAGCGGCCGAACGCGACGACGCCGAGGCCCGGTCCTCGACGGCGGATGCCGCGCTTAACAGCGCCAGGGAAGAGCGCCGCGCGCAAGAGGAGCGCGACCGTGCGAGGCGGGCGCTCGACCGCCTCGAGGAGATCGAGCCGCAGATCACCGCAGCGCGTGAGGAGCTGGTCCGAGCGCGTGAGGCCGAGACGCTGCGGACGACGATCGTGGCCGCAGCGCGTGCGCAGGCCGCCCTGGAACAAGCCCTCGAGAGGGAGCAGCGGGCTCAGCGCGAGTGGAGCGCGCACGGGGTCGACACCGACGACATCGCCGCGTGGGCGTCCGAGCGAACGCGCGAGACAGGAACCTGGGCGCGCGCAGACGAACTCGAGAGATCCGCGGCGGAGCGAGAGGCTGAACGGGGTCGGGCTGCCGAGGAGGTCGCGGACGCGGCGGAGAGACTCGCCTCGATCGAGGCAGAGGGGGAGTCCCTTCCGACGCAGCTCGACGAGACGATGGTCGAGCGGCACGACCTCCGTCGCATCGCGGACAGGGCGAGCGACCTCGCTGCGACTCTGCAGGGGGCGACTGCGCGTCTGGCGGCCGCGCACGACGTCGTGCGGCTTGACGCCGAGTGCGCTGCGTCGGAGCAAGACCTGGCCGAGGCCAGCTCCGTTCTGGCGACGAGGCAGACGGAGCTCGCGCGATTGCGGCAGCGGCGCCTCGACGGATTCGCAGGTGAGCTCGCGAGCGCTCTCGTCGACGGCGAGGCCTGCCCGGTGTGCGGCGCTCACGAGCATCCCGCTCCGGCTGACCACTCCGATCCCGTATCCGCCGACGACATCATCGCCGCCGAGGCCCGTCGCGACGAGGCCGCGGATGCGGAGAGTTACGCTGCCGAGAAGGTCTCGTCGTTGCGGGTCGAGCTGGCAGCCGCGAGCAGTCGTGCCGATGGAAGAGACGTCCGCGAGGCGACCGAGGAGCTGACCCGAGCGAACGAGGAGCATGCTCAGAGCCTCGCTGCCGCTGAGCGCCTGTCGTCCCTGGAGCGACGGGTCGTCGAGCTGTCGGCGCGGATCGCCAGCCTCCAGAGTGAGCGGGAGTCGGCCTCGGCCGCTCTCGCCGCGGCCCGGGAGGCACATGCGGTGATCGAGCAGCGCCTGGCCGAGGCGGCCTCGACGGTCTCGGAGGCTCGCGGCGACTTCCCGTCTGTGGCGAGGAGGATCGCCGCCGCCGAACGCGAGGTCGCCGACGCGCGGAAGCTCATCGAGGCGACCGATGAGCGAGTGCGGTGCACCCGATCCGCGACGTCGGCCGCGCAGGAGTTGACGACCGCGCTCGACGCCTCGGTCTTCGACGATGCTCACGCCGCCGAGGCCGCCCTCCGCACACCGGCGGTGCAGGCCGAACTGGAAGCACGTGTCTCCCAGCACGCCGTCGAACGCGAGAAGGAACGCGCGATCCTGTTCGACCTCGAGCTGCGGACTCTGCCCGAGGAACCGATCGACCTCGACCCGGTCGAGCGCCGCGCCACCGAGGCGAGGGCGCTGTGGTCGACAGCCGTCGCCGAGGCGGAGCGCGCCGCCGCGACCGTGGAACAGCTCACGGCTCTCGTCGACTCGGCCTCCTCCGCGCATGCGCGGAGTGCCGCCGGTGCCGCCGACTTCGAGGTGCTGCGGGGGCTCGCAGACGCGTTGGCCGGCCGCGGCGCGAACACCCGAAAGATGACGCTCGAGACCTTCGTGCTGGCAGCCGAGCTCGAGGAGATCGTCGAGGCGGCGAATCGTCGCCTGGCCGACATGTCCACCGGGCGGTACCAGCTGCGCCACTCCGATGCGCTCGCCGCGCGGGGTGCCGCGTCCGGCCTGGGCATCGTCGTGTTCGACGCCTACACGGGTCAGACCCGTCCCGCGCAGTCGCTCTCCGGTGGCGAGACCTTCCTGAGCTCGCTCGCGCTCGCTCTCGGACTCGCCGAGGTCGTCACGGCACGAGCCGGCGGCATCCGTCTCGACACCCTCTTCATCGATGAGGGATTCGGATCACTCGACGGCGACACGCTCGACGTCGCCATGCGCACACTCGACGAGCTGCGTCAGGGCGGCCGAACCGTCGGCGTCATCAGCCACGTCGAAGCGATGCAGGAGCAGATCCCGGCTCAACTGTCCGTGCGGGCCACGCCCAACGGGCCGAGCATCATCGAGACCCGCTGACCGTCAGACCCCGTACTCCTGGCGCACGGTCTCGCGCAGCATCACGCTGCACCGGGCGATCGCCGCGCGGAAGTCGACGAGCGCGCCGTCCTCGGCACGATCCGAGATCGCTCTGAACGCGCGGATCGGCACGCCGAACTGCTGCGCGACCCAGATGTACGCGTACGTCTCCATGTCGACGAGCCCGGCACCGGAGGGGCGGATGACCGCGGTGATCCCCGCATCCCCGACGAAGCTGTCTCCGGTCGCGATGAGCACGCCCTCCCGGCCCGTCGACACGCGAGCGGGCAGGGACACGTGCTGTCCGGCGACGCCCTCGAGGTCGAAGACGTCGTGCTGCAGCGCGCTGCCGATCTCGTGCACCACGGCGTCCAGCTCAGGGTCGATACCGCCGGCTGTGCCCACGACCACGATCTCCTCGTAATCGTTCGCGGACAGCGCTCGGGTCAGTGCGTAGGTCGCCTGCATCTTGCCCTCGCCGGTGACGAGCTGATCGAACCCCTCGAGTGCCTCGGGGAATGCTTCGAGTTCGGATGCCATCGCGGCGACGAGAAGTCTCACCCCTGCATTCTCCCATTGCCCGCAGACGGCTCGCCGCGGCTCCGCGCCCCGCACGTCATTCCGATGTAACACTGGGGGAGGATACTGATGTCGACCAGACCGGAGGACCGCCATGACCCTGCAGCAGCAGATCGCGGAAGCGCTCGGCGTGAAGCCCGAGATCGAACCGGAAGCCGAAGTGGAACGCCGGGTGCAGTTCCTCGTCGACTACCTGCGCACGACCGGAGCCAAGGGATTCGTCCTCGGCATCTCGGGCGGCCAGGATTCGACTCTGGCGGGCAGGCTGGCTCAGCTCGCCGTCGAGCGCGTGCGCGCCGAAGGCGGGGAGGCGAAGTTCCTCGCCGTCCGACTCCCGTACCGGGTGCAGCACGATGCAGAGGATGCGGCCGCTGCCTTGGCGTTCATCGAGCCCGACGCGTCGGTCGAGGTGAACATCCAGAACGGGGTCGACGGCGTCGAGGCAGACATCGAGTTCGCGGTCACGAGCGACATCACCGACTTCAACCGCGGGAACATCAAGGCGCGCCTGCGGATGGTGACCCAGTACGCGCTCGCGGGTCACGACGGACTGCTCGTGATCGGCACCGACCATGCGGCGGAGGCCGTCACGGGTTTCTACACGAAGTTCGGTGACGGCGCGGCCGACATCCTGCCGCTCTCGGGCCTGACCAAGCGGCAGGGGCGTTCTCTGCTCCTGCATCTCGACGCTCCGGAACGACTCGCGTACAAGGTGCCGACGGCAGACCTGCTCGACGGGCAGCCCGGCCGCGCGGACGAGGACGAACTGGGCCTCACCTACGAGCAGATCGACGCCTTCCTCGAGGGTCAGGACGTCGATCCCGAGGTCGCCGGGCGTATCGAGTCCAGGTACCTCGCGACACAGCACAAGCGGCACCTCCCGGTGACGCCCGACGACACCTGGTGGCGCTGACGGGCCCTGCGCGACGGAGGTCCCGTGTCGGATGCCGCGGCTAGGGTCGAAGCATCCGAAGGAACGGGAGAAACGTGCGGATCGACACCCTGGCGCAACGCGTCATCTGGAGCGCGAGCGATCTCAAAGCGGCTGCCGAGTGCGAGTTCGCCTGGTGTCGCGCGATCGACGCGAAGCTCGGGCGCGTACCCGCGGTCGATGAGCCGGAAGACGCCACTCTGGCCCGCGCTGCCCGCCTCGGCGACGTGCATGAGCAGAACGTGCTCGAGCGGTACATCGCGGAGCTCGGAGAGGAGCGCGTGCACCAGGTCGAGAAGGTGTCGTCGGTCGATGCCGATGCTCTCTCCGCCGCCGTCACCGAGACGATCGCGGCTCTCGATTCCGACGCCCTCGTCGTTTTCCAGGCGGCGTTCTCGACCGACGAGTTCGTGGGGTTCGCCGACTTCCTGAAGCGCGACGACGACGGCCGCTGGCGGGTGCAGGACTCGAAGCTCGCCCGCACCGCGCGGGTCACGGCACTCATGCAACTGGCGGCATACGTCGATCAGCTCGATCGACTGGGGGTACCCCGCTCCGACGAGGTCGACCTGATCCTCGGCGACGGCACCGTCAGCACGCATCGCGTCGACGACCTGCTGCCCCTGTTCCAGGTGCGCCGTGCGCGGCTCCGCTCGCTCATCGCCGATCGTCGCATCGACGATCCGAGCCCCGAGGCAGCGCTCGCCTGGGGAGACGACCGCGGAGACCTCGACGTCGTCGCGTGCGGCCGCTGTGCGAGTTGCGAAGAGCAGGTCATCGCCCACCGCGACCTGCTGATGGTCGCGAGGATGAGGCCGGTCCAGCGGGCCCGTCTGCGCGCGGCCGGTATCGAGACGATCGACGCGCTCGCCGCGGTGACGGCTGCGCCCGAGGCCATGAACGTCGATACGTTCGAGACCCTGCGCTCGCAAGCGCGCGTGCAGTTGCGAGCGGATGCCGAGGGCGCAGCCGCCTACGACGTGCACTACGCCGCTGCGATACACACGCTGCCGGTGCCGAGCCACGGCGACATCTTCTTCGACTTCGAGGGCGATCCGCTGTACACCGAGCCGGCACTCGACGGTCGGCCGCACTGGGGACTCGACTACCTGTTCGGCTGGGTGGACAACCACGACCAGTACTCCGCGCTGTGGGCGCACGACTTCGCGGCCGAGAAGCGGGCCTTCGAGCAGTTCCTCGATTTCGTGAAGCTCCGCCGCACCACCCACCCCGACATGCACATCTACCACTACGCCCCCTATGAGACCTCGCACCTCATCGCGATGGCGGCCCGCTACGGCGTGCGTGAGGCCGAGGTCGACAGGCTCCTGCGCGAGGGCGTGTTCGTCGATCTCTACCCGCTCGTGCTGCGGACGGTACGCGTCGGGTCGCGCTCGTATTCGATCAAGAAGCTCGAGCCGCTCTACATGGGCGAGGATGTGCGCACGAGCGATGTGCAGAAGGGCGATGACTCGATCGTGCAGTACGTCGCCGCCCGCGAGCTCGTCGCGGCGGGGGAGCAGGCGGAGGCGGATGCCGTTCTCGCCGACCTCGCCGACTACAACCGGTACGACTGCGTCTCGACCAGGCGCCTCCGCGACTGGCTGATCGAGATCGCGCGCCGCGAGGGTGTGAATCCGGCCCCGCCCGACGAGGCGGACGAGGTGATCTACGAGCCGTCGCCGCGCTCCGTCGCGCTGCTCACCGATGCCGAGCAAGCCGCGGCCGCGGGTGGCGACGGCCAGGTGCACCGCATCGCGGCCGCGGCGATCGACTACTTCCCCAGGGAGGCCAAGAGCTTCTGGGTCTCGCACTTCCAGCGGCTGCGTGAGCCCGTCACGATGTGGGACGGCACACGCGACGTGGTCCGCGTCGACCGCCTCGCCTCCCGTGTGGTTCGCGAGTGGAGCGTCGGGGAGGGGCGTCGTGTGATGTCACGCGACATCGAGATCCGTGGTGAGGTGTCGCCGGGAACGACGCTCGGTACAGGCGGCCAACCGTTCGCGCTCTACGAGGTGCCGGCGCCGTTCGACCTCGAGGTGCCGTCGCGCGCGGTGCACGTGCCGCATACGGTGACGATCATCGATGTGCTGGACGACGGCTACCTCATCACGGAGTCGGCGATCCAGGGGCAGACCTGGGACGAGCTGCCGCTCGCGCTGACCCCTGCCTCCCCGCCGCGAGTCGTTTCGCTGCAGGGCGCGATCGACGAGTGGGCGGATGCCGTGCATGCCGCCGCTCCCGGCTACCCGCATGACGCCGCCACCGATGTGCTGCGCCGCATCCCGCCGCGGACGCGCTCCGGACGAAGCCTTCCCGCGCAGGGCGATGACGCGGTCGGGGCGATCGTGCGGGCCGTCCTCGACCTCGACGACAGCTACCTCGCCGTGCAAGGCCCTCCGGGCACCGGCAAGACGTACACGGGATCGCAGGTCATAGCGCGGCTCGTGAACGAACACGGCTACCGCATCGGCGTCGTGGCTCAGTCGCACTCGATCATCGAGAACCTGCTCGAACGCGTCGTCGCCGACGGGGTGCCGTCTGGACAGGTGGGGAAGGCCCCGAAGGATTCAGCGGCCGAGCCCGGGTACACGGTGATCCCGAAGACCGGCATGGCATCGTTCCTCGCCGAGAACGAGGGCCGAGGCGTCGTCGTCGGCGGCACGGCCTGGGACTTCAGCAACACCACCAGGGTCGAGCGCCACGGCCTCGACCTCCTCGTCGTCGACGAGGCAGGTCAGTTCTCGCTCGCGTCGACGATCGCGGTCGCAGCAGGCGCGAAGAACCTGCTGCTCCTGGGAGACCCGCAGCAGCTGCCGCAGGTCAGCCAGGGCGCGCACCCGGAGCCCGTCGACACGTCGGCGCTCGGCTGGGTCATGGACGGTGACGAGGTCGTGCGGCCGGAGTTCGGATACTTCCTCGAACGCTCGTGGCGCATGCACCCATTCGTCGCGGCTCCCGTCTCACGCCTCGCCTACGCCGGACGCCTGGCGTCGGCGCCGGGCACGGAGAAGCGCGGGATCGAGGGCATCGATCCCGGGCTGCATGTGGTTCCGCTGCGTCATCGCGGCAACGCCACGCAGTCGCCCGAGGAAGCCGCCGAGGTGGTGGCGCTGGTCAGCGACCTGCTCGGTCGCACCGTCACCGATCACACCGCCGCGACCCGGACTCGTCCGCTCGGACAGAGCGACATCATCGTCGTCACGCCGTACAACGCACAGCGACAGCTCGTGCACGACGCTCTCGCCACGGCGGGGTTCCCCGACGTGCCCGTCGGCACGGTCGACAACTTCCAGGGCAAGGAAGCGGTCGTCTCGATCACGTCCCTCGCGGCGTCGAGCGGCAAGGATGCTCCGCGCGGACCGGAATTCCTGCTCATGCAGAATCGTCTGAACGTCGCCATCTCCCGGGCTCAGGTCGCGGCATACCTGATCCATTCGCCGGCGCTTCTCGACGACCTCCCGCGCACACCGGAGGGCGTCGCTCGTTTGAGCGCGTTCGCGCGCCTCGTGGGAGCTGCCGAATGAGCCACGCAGCGCCGACCGAGCACACAACCGAACAGATCCTGCGGGCCTCCGCAGCGTGGGCGTGGTTCCCGCGTGACAGCGAGCAGGAGAAGACCCACCTGCAGCTGGTGCGCTACCCGGCGAGATTCGGCGGTGGCGTCCGCGGATCGCAGGTCGACTCGCGGTCCGACCCGGGTACGGTGATCGACGACGCGCTTGAGCGGACGAAGTCGTGGGGCGAGACCGTCTTCACCTTCTGGACCAACGCCTCTGATTCGCCCGACCTCGAGGACGAACTCCGGCGTCGGGGAGCCGACCATATCGACACGGTCGCCGTCTTCGCACGCGCGGTCGACGGCCCCGCCATAGAGGTGCCGCCGGGGGTCACTGCGGAGATCGTGCGCACCCTCGACCAGGTGCGCGACGTCGACAGCGTGAACGTGCCGGTGTGGGAGCAGAGCGCACTCGACAACGACGGATTGCGCGCCGAGCTCGCCGAGATCACAGCCGCGCTCGAGGCCGGAGAAGCTCTCCGCGTGCTGGCACGGATCGATGGCCGCCCCGTCAGCACCGGCGGCTGCACCATCGTCGACGGTTTCGCCCGGCTCTGGGGTGCTGCGACGCTGGAGCATGCACGCGGACGCGGGGCGTATCGAGCAGTCCTCGCCGAACGCCTTCGCGCGAGCGCCGAGAGAGGCGCGGTCACGGCGCTCGTGAAGGGCCGCGTCTCGACGTCGGCTCCGATCCTCCGTCGTGCGGGATTCGTGCACTACGGCGACGAGCGGGCATACCGCCTGACCGTGTGAGGGTGTGGCTCAGACCGGGGCGGCAGGCCGGGACCGGCTCAGAACGCGGCGGCAGGCCGAGGCCGGCTCAGACCGTGCCGTACAGGCGGTCTCCGGCGTCGCCGAGGCCGGGAACGATGTAGCCCTTCTCGTTCAGCCGTTCGTCGAGGGCGCCGAGCACGAGCGTGACGTCGCGATCGCCGGCCATCTCCTCGATCGCAGCGACACCCTCGGGGGTGCCGAGCAGGCAGATCGCCGTGACGTCCTTGGCCCCGCGGTCGAACAGGAATTGGATCGCGGCGGCGAGCGAGCCGCCGGTGGCGAGCATCGGGTCGATCGCGAAGCACTGACGGTCGCTGAGGTCCTCGGGGAGGCGTTCGGCGTAGGTCGTGGGCTCGAACGTCTGCTCGTCACGCACCATCCCGAGGAAGCCGACCTCTGCGGTCGGCAGCAGCTTGACGAGGCCTTCGAGCATTCCGAGACCGGCGCGCAGGATCGGGACGACGATGGGGCGGGGCTCCGAGATCTTCACGCCCATGGTCTTGGTGACGGGGGTCGTGATCTCGATCGGGCTGACCTTGACGCTGCGGGTCGCCTCGTACGCGAGAAGCGTCACGAGCTCCTCGGTGAGCTGACGGAACACCGGCGACGGGGTGCGATGGTCGCGCAGCACCGAGAGCTTGTGGGTGACGAGAGGGTGGTCGGC
Organism: Microbacterium sp. SZ1; assembly: GCF_002362255.1. Taxonomy (GTDB): domain Bacteria; phylum Actinomycetota; class Actinomycetes; order Actinomycetales; family Microbacteriaceae; genus Microbacterium. The sequence goes on from NZ_LPVV01000001.1 coordinate 234,878, forward strand.
GACGTGGACACGCATGGATACAGGCTAATGCGCCGCGGCCCCGCACACGACATCGAACGGCATAGGCTCGGGGCATGACGCCCGCCGACACGACAGCGATGCACCGCGCACTCCAGCTCGCCGGCGAGGCTGCACGAGCCGATGAGATCCCGGTCGGCGCAGTCGTCCTCGACTCGAACGGACGCATCATCGCCGAGGGACGCAACACCCGCGAAGAGACCCACGACCCGACCGGACACGCCGAGATCGAGGCGCTGCGGCGCGCTGCGGCATCCGTCGGCTCTTGGAATCTGCAGGGTCACACCCTGGTGGTCACCCTCGAGCCGTGTGTGATGTGCGCGGGCGCGATCCTGCAGGCGCGCATCGCGCGCGTCGTGTTCGGCGCGTGGGACGACAAGGCCGGCGCGGCGGGGTCCATGTACGACGTGCTGCGCGATCGGCGACTGCCCTACCGTGCCGAGGTCGTCGCGGGAGTCCAGGCGGATGCCGCGACGGCACTGCTCCGAGACTTCTTCGAGCAGCGGCGCTGACCGGGATCGATCAGCGCCTACGCGCCACAGTCAATCCGAGGACTTCAGGACGAAGACGTCGGTCGACGGCTCCGGGTCGAGCGACGGGCGGTACACGTCGGGTTCGATGTAGATGACCCGGGCGATCGGGACCGCCTCGCGGATGCGGGCCTCGATCACGTCGATGTCGTCGGCTGCCTCGCGGAGGGGCTTGTCGGCGCTGAGGGCGATCTTCACGGCCACCATCAACTCGTCCGGACCCAGATACAGGGTCTTCATGTGGATGATCTTCTCGATCTCGTCGCCCGCGTTGATCGCGTCGACGATGCGATCGTGGTCGGCCGACGTCGCGCCCTCACCGACCAACAGGCTCTTGGTCTCCACCCCCAGCACAATCGCGATCAGCACCAGCAGCACGCCGATCATGACGGTGCCCAGCGCGTCGAACAGCGGGTTGCCGGTGATCACGGTGAGGCCCACGCCGAGCAGCGCGAATGTCAGACCCGTGAGCGCCCCGACGTCCTCCAGCAGCACGACCGGGAGCTCGGGAGCCTTCGCACGGCGCACGAATGACGCCCACGACTGGCCCTTCTCGCGGACGAGATTGCTCTCCTTGACGGCAGTGCGCAAGGAGAACGACTCGAGCCCGATCGCGATCAGCAGCACCACGATCGGGAGCCACCACCAGGTCTGGTCGAGCTCATGCGGGTGAGTGAGCTTCTCGACACCCTCGTAGATCGCGAACAGACCGCCGACGGAGAAGAGGATGATCGACACGACGAACGCGTAGACGTAGCGCTCGCGACCGTACCCGAACGGGTGGGCGCGGTCGGCCTCGCGCTTCGCCTTGCGTCCGCCGAGCATCAGGAGCAGCTGATTGCCGGAGTCGGCGACGGAGTGGATGGCCTCGGCGAGCATGGATGCCGACCCCGACAGCGCCCACGCGAGGAACTTCGCCAGGGCGATGCCCAGGTTCGCCAGGAACGCCGCGATGATCGCCTTGCTGCCGCCGGAAGCACTCATGGTGCGAGTCTAGAACCGCAGGTCGCAGGATGCCTGGTGAGCCCGCCGTAGGATGACGACATGGCTGACTCTCTCCCCTCTCTCGCGTTCGTCGGTGCCGGATCGATGGGGGGAGCCATCCTCCGCGGAGTGGTCGCCTCCGGCATCCGCGTCGACGGTGGCATCACCGCCACCAACCGCTCCCCAGAGAAGGCCGCGGCCCTCGCCGACCTCGATGGTGTCACCAGCATCGCCCTCTCCGAGCAGTCGGACGGCAACGCCGCAGCGGTCTCCGATGCGCGCATCGTGCTCATCGGGGTCAAGCCGGCCATGGTCCCCGACCTGCTCCGCGAGATCGCTCCTTCCCTCGGCGACGACACCATCGTCGTGAGCCTCGCCGCGGGAGTCACCCTCGCGACGTTCGCCGACATCCTGGGCACCGACGCCCGCATCGTCCGGTCGATGCCGAACACGCCGGCCACCGTGGGGAAGGCGGTCACGGGTCTCGCAGCCGGCGGCGGTGCCTCCGCCGATGACCTCGCCCTCGTGCGCCGCCTGTTCGGGACCGTCGGAGCGGTGATCGAGGTGCCGGAGGCGCAGATCGATGCGCTCTCGACGATCTCGGGCTCGGGGCCGGCCTACGTCTTCCTGCTCATCGAAGAGCTCACGAAGGCCGCCGAGGGCATGGGATTCGACCGGGCCGATGCGCGGCTCATGGCCGAGCAGACGTTCATCGGCGCGACCGCGCTGCTCGACGCATCGGGGGAGGAGCCTGCGGAGCTCCGGCGGCGCGTCACGAGTCCGAAGGGCACGACGGAGCGGGCCGTCGCGGTGCTGCAGGACGCGCGCCTGGATCGCACGTTCGCGGAGGCGGCGGCAGCAGCACTCGCCAGAGCGAAGGAGCTCGCGGCAGGCGCGTGAACACCGCGCCCGTGGGCCGCACCCGCGTGAGGGAGCGGTCGGATCTCAGCGGTCGAGGGCCGCGAAGCGCTCGATGTCGCTGTTCGTGCCCGACACGATGATGAGGTCATGGTTGGTCACGATCGTGTTGGCCTCCGCGTAGCGGAAGGGCTTGCCGGGGCTCTTCACCCCGACGACCGTCACCCTGTACTTGCTGCGCACGCCCGACTCGTTCAGGCCGATGCCGCGAATGAACTTGGGCGGATACATCTTCGCCAGCACGAAGTCGTCGTCGAAGCGGATGAAGTCGAGCATCCGCCCGCTGACGAGGTGCGCCACGCGCTCGCCGGCCTCCCGCTCCGGGTAGATGACGTGGTTGGCGCCGACACGGGCGAGGATCTTGCCGTGCGACTGCGAGACCGCCTTCGCCCAGATCTGCGGCACCTTCAGGTCGACGAGGTTGGCGGTGATGAGGACGGATGCCTCGATGGACGAGCCGACCGCGACGACGGCGACCTGGAAGTCCTGCGCGCCGATCTGACGCAGGGCGTCGATGTTCTTCGCGTCGGCCTGCACCGTGTGGGTGACGCGGTCGGACCACTTCTGCACGAGCTCGAGGTTGCCGTCGATCGCGAGCACCTCGCGATCGAGGCGGTCGAGCTCGCCTGCGCACGCGGCGCCGAACCGGCCGAGACCGATGACGAGGACGGGAGCGTCGCCCCGGAGGACTTCAACCAACGATCGGCCTTTCCACGGGCAGTGAGTAGTACTGCGTTCGCGATGTCGCGGCGACGGCCGCGGCGAGAGTCACTGTACCAACGCGCCCCATGAAGATGGTGGCAGCCATCACGTAGCTCGCGGAGTCGGGAAGGTCGGCGGTGAGTCCCGTCGACAGGCCCACCGTGCCGAAGGCCGAGATCACGTCGAACAGGACATGGCTGATGTCGGCTTTCGTGATCTGCGCGATCACGATCGTCGACAGCGCCACGATGGTGGCACCCCACGCGACGACGCTGAGCGCGACGCGCTGCACGTCGCTCGGGATGCGGCGGCCGAACGCCTCGACCGACTGACGGCCCTTCGCCTCCGACCACACGGCGATGGCGAGCACGGCGAGGGTGGTCACCTTGATGCCGCCGGCGGTGGATGCCGAGCCGCCGCCGACGAACATGAGCATGCTCGCAGCCAGCAGGGAGGAGCCGTTGAGATCGTCCATCTCGATGACGTTGAATCCCCCGGAGCGCGTCATGGCTGACAGGAAGAAGGCCTGGAACGTCGTGTCGACGGCATCCATCGATCCGAACGTCTTGGGGTTGTTGTACTCCAGCACCAGGAAGACGGCCGCGCCGAGGATGAAGAGGAGCACGGTCGTGACGAGGGTGAGCTTGGTGTGCAGCGACCACTTCTGCACGTGCCACACATGCTTGGCCAGCGTATAGATCACGGGGAATCCGATGCTGCCGAGGAAGACTCCGACCATGAGCAGCGTGAGTACGAGGTAGTCGTCGGCGAACACCGCGACACCGCCGTCGTTCGGGGCGAATCCCGTGTTCGTGAACGCCATCGCCGAGAAGTACGGCGCCTCCCACAGGGCCGCGATCGGATCGACACCCGCCATCACCAGCGCCGGGTAGAGGAGAATCGCGAGCGCGCCCTCGATGATGAGAGCCGACACCGCGACCGTCGTCAGCAGCTGGCCGACCTCGCCGAGACGAACGGTCTGGCTCTCGTTGACCACCCCGCCGTGTGCGCGCAGAGGATTCGTGTCCCCCGCAGCGAGAAGCTTGGCTCGAAGTCCCAGCCGCTTCGAGATGAGCATGCCCATGAGTGAGGCGAGGGTCAGCACGCCCAGCGCGCCGATGTTCACTCCGATGAAGATGACGACGTGTCCGAACGGGGACCAGTGGTTGGCCATGTCGACCGTCGCGAGTCCCGTGACGCAGATGGTCGACACCGCCGTGAACAGCGCGTCGGCGAGCGGTGTGACGGTTCGTGACGCCGATGAGATCGGCAGCGACAGCAGGACAGTGAAGACGAGGATCAGGAGGGCGAAGATCACGATCGCGAACCGCGACGGCGACGACGTGATGATGTGCTTGCCCCAGGAAGCGGCGGTCTTGAGGCGATGGCCGGGGGACGACGCCGACACGATGCCCGACATCGCGTCCCCCTTCGTCTGTCTCCCCACCCAGCGGCGGCGGCACGACGGTGATCGCCGAGCCTTCGTCATGGTACTCCGTGCCGGGGACGACTACCCTGATCACATGACCGACATCTTCGACGTGATCGCAGACGGCACGAGGCGCGACATCCTCCAGCTCCTCCTGCGACGCACTTCCGAAGGGGATGCCGGCACGAGCGTCAGCCACATCGTCGCCGACCTCGGCATCAGTCAGCCGACGGTGTCGAAGCACCTGAAGGTGCTTCGTGAGGCGGAGCTGGTCAGCGTGCGCGAAGACGGTCAGCGTCGTTTCTACAGCCTCGCCGTCGAGCCGCTCGAGGCCGTCGACGACTGGCTGGTGCCGTTCCTCGTCGACGCCTACGGCGATGACGCCCCGGACATCGACTACCCTGGTCAGCCGCTGCCGGACGGAGCCGCGCACGCCGCAGAGGTGGTCGGCCGCGCCGCGGCATCCGCGAAGCACGTCGTCACGTCGGCTCTGAAGCGCTTCGGGAACTGACCCGCCGGACGCACTCCGCCCCCGACGACACGGGGGGCTTGTCGCCGGGGGCGGGGCCGCGGGCCCCATACCCGCGTGGGCCGGAAAGGTGCCTGTCCGAGCCGTTCCCTCAGCGTCTCAGGCGCGCCTGAACGGTTCCGGGACGGCCGCTATGTCTCTCCTGGGATGGCCGGATGCTGCGCCGCCGCAAGTCACGTTTGCCATGATGTGGAGATGACGCGACCTGCCGAGTACCGGGCCCACTTCGACTTCTCCCTCTCGTTCGCCAACGGAGGGGGACTGGCAGGGGAGGGCTTCCGCCTCGACCTCCCCTCGGCCCACCTCGGCGACTCGGAGATCGCAACGCTGCTCGTGCGCCATCTCGGACTGGCGCTCGTTCGGGACGTCGAGCTGCGAGACCTGCGGATCGTCGAAGAACCCCATCGCGGCTCGAGGGGCGTCGAGACGGCGCCGACGACGGAACGCCGGATCATCGACCTGAGCCACCGGATCGAAGCCGGACTCGTGACGTACCCCGGGTTGCCCGCACCCGTGATCACCCCCCACCTCACCCGTGAGGATTCGCGGAACAAGTACGCCGAGGGCACCGAGTTCGCGATGGACATCATCACCATGATCGGCAACACCGGTACGTATCTGGACGCGCCGTTCCACCGATATGCGGACGGCGGAGATCTCGCGGCGCTCGAGCTCGAGACGCTCGTGGATCTGCCGGCTGAGGTCTTCCACCTGCACGACGCCTGGACGCCGGAGCGGCGCGGCGTCGACGCGACCGCTCTCGCGGATCGCGACCTCGCGGGGGCCGCGGTGCTGCTGGACACGGGATGGAGTCGACACTTCGGGACGCCGGCCTACGGCCGCGGTGCACCCTTCCTCACCGAGGGCGGCGCGCGTCATCTCGTCGAGGCGGGTGCTGTCCTCGTCGGCATCGACTCGCTCAACATCGATGACACCGAGAACGGAGGGGAGCGGCCGGCGCACAGCATCCTGCTGGCCGCGGGCGTGCACGTGGTCGAGCACCTCACCGACCTCGCCGAGGTGCCGGCACGCGGAGCCCGCTTCACGGCCGCGCCGCCCGCTGTGCGCGGATTCGGCACGTTCCCGGTGCGGGCCTTGGCCGTTGTCGGCGACGATCGCTGATCACACAGGTCACACGGGTTTACACGCGTCCCAGCCAGCCCATAGAGTGTGCACATCGAGAAAGGGGTACGTGGGATGCCCGAGGTGCCAGATGTCCGGTTCCTTACGGTGGCTGAGGTCGCCGAGTTGATGCGTGTGTCGAAGATGACGGTTTATCGGATGGTGCACGCTGGGGAGCTGCCTGCCATCCGCTTCGGTCGGAGTTTCCGCGTGCCGGAGTCGGCGGTCGCCGACGCGCTGCAGCGTCCGATCTCCGACGTCGGCTGAGCGCCGCGCAGCGGTCCACCTGCCCCGGTGACGGAGCAGGTCGTTCGATTTGCTAGACTGCTCCGAGGCATTTTTTTCCATGCCCGTACCCGGGTGTCCGCGACCATGCGACGCCCAGCCCCTGACGTAGTGAGGTTTCCGTGGGTTCTGTCATCAAGAAGCGCCGCAAGCGCATGGCGAAGAAGAAGCACCGCAAGCTGCTTCGCAAGACTCGCCACCAGCGCCGCAACAAGAAGTAAGCGGCCAGACACTGAGCGCCTGTCTCCGGACGGGCGCTTTGTGTCTCTGCCTCCGGTTCCGCCTGACGTCGAGGAGTAGTCATGAAGTCGATCACCGTCACCGAGCTCGCCGAGCGACAGAGCACGCCGCTCATCGATGTGCGCGAGGCGCACGAGTTCGCCGCAGGGCATGTGCCCGGCGCCGTCAACATCCCGATGTCCGAGATCGGCAACCGCCTGGACGAGCTCCCGGCCGAGTCGTTCGACGTCATCTGCCAGGCCGGTGGCCGCTCCGCGCGCGTCGTCGAGGCGCTTGAAGCCCGCGGGTACGACGCGACCAACGTCGAGGGCGGTACGGGGGAGTGGATCGCACAGGGGCGCGAGGTCGAGGTGCCGTCGGCGTGACCACGCTCACGCTCATCGGCAAGCCCGACTGCCATCTCTGCGACGTCGCGTCCGAGATCGTCGACGCGGTGGTCGCCGAGCTCCCGGATGCCGCGGCGGAGCGCATCGAGATCGTCGAGGCGTCGATCACCGACGATCCCGCGCTGTACGAGCTGTGGTGGGAGAAGATCCCGGTGGTCCTCATCGACGGTGAGCTGCACGCGCACTGGCGGGTGTCGGCCGACCGTCTGCGCGAGGCCCTCGAAGCGGCCCTCGTCCGAGACGCCGAGATCCCTGCGAAGGAGACCCGATGACGGTCCGCCACGTCGTGAGCTGGAAGCTCGCCGCCGAAGACCCCGAGGTGCGCGCGGAGCAGTCCGCTGAGGTCGCGCGTCGTCTCCTCGCTCTCGAGGGGGTCGTGCCGCAGCTGCGGTCGATCTCGGCCGGTGCGAACGTCGCGTATCCGGATGCGAACTGGGACGTCACCCTGGTCGCGGACTTCGACTCGATCGCCGCGCTCGAGGAATATCAGGTGCACCCGGCGCACGAGGAGGTCGTCGCCTACGTCCGTTCCGTGGTGGCCGGACGCGTCGCCGTCGACTTCGAGATCTGACGCCCGCGGCATCCGCGCCGTTTGCAACACAAACGTGATGCGCAGAGAGCCCTCGCGGTTCCGTCGGGCGGTGTCGCCCGTGTTTAGATGTTCTCCTACCCGTCCGTGGGCATTCGGCCCTCGTCCCCTCAGGAGCTGACATGCAGCGTCGCAACATCATCGCCGGGATCGCTCTCGCGGCGACCGCCACCCTCGCCCTCGCGGGCTGCGCAGGCGGCGCAGGTGGATCCGGATCCGGCGATTCTGCTGCGGACAACGAGTACGGTCTCGTCGAGGCGGGAACGCTGACGGTCTGCTCCGACATCCCCTACCCGCCGTTCGAGTTCGAGGGCGGCGACAACGGCACCGGGTACACCGGCTTCGACATCGACCTGCTCGACGCGATCGCCAAGAAGCTCGACCTGAAGCTCTCTGTCCAGGACGTCGGCTTCGACGCGCTGCAGTCGGGAACCACCCTCGCGGCCGGAACCTGCGACGTGGGCGCGTCGGCCATGACCATCACCGACGACCGCAAGGCGAACCTCGACTTCTCCGACCCCTACTACGACTCGCTGCAGTCGCTGCTCGTGCGCACCGACTCGGGCATCGAGTCGATCGACGACCTGAGCGGCAAGAACGTCGGCGTCCAGCAGGGCACCACGGGCGAGGCCTACGCCAACGCGAACGCCACCGGCGCCCAGATCGTGCAGTACCCCTCCGACGGCGAGCTGTGGCCCGCGATGCAGGCCGGGCAGATCGACGCCATCCTGCAGGACCAGCCGGTAAACCTCGAGCACGAGAAGGCCGACAGCGCCTACGAGATCGTCGAGGAGTACAACACCGACGAGTCCTACGGCTTCGCCTTCGCGAAGGGCGAGAAGGCCGAGCTGCTCGACGCCGTCAACGGCGCTCTGAAGGAGCTCCGCGACAGCGGTGACTACCAGACGATCTACGACACCTACTTCACCGCGAACTGACCCGGCGGTAGGCAAGGGATCGGGAGGACCTTGACAATGGCGTTGAGGCGCACCACGAAGAGCAAGATCTATCGGTACACCGTCTACGTCGTCCTGATCGCCATCGCGGTCTGGGCTGCGATCAGCACGGACTGGGCGCGGATCAGTCAGCTCTTCTTCAACCCGGCGGTCGCGGTGAAGATGCTTCCGGGCATCTTCACCACGGCGCTCGTGAACACCCTCTGGTTCACCGCGGTGGCCTTCATCGGAGGCCTGCTGCTGGGAGTGCTGTTGGCGCTCATGAAGCTGTCGGAGATCGGACCGTTCCGGTGGATCGCGACCGCGTGGATCGAACTCTTCCGAGGTCTGCCCGCGATCCTCACCATCTTCGCGATCGCCTTCATCCTGCCGATCGCCCTCGGTGTGCCCGGCAACCGGCTCGGCGGACCGGTCGTCCTCGGACTGATCGGTCTGATCCTGGTGGCATCGGCCTACATGGCCGAGACGATCCGCGCCGGCATCCAGGCCGTGCCGAAGGGGCAGACGGAGGCGGCCCGTTCGCTGGGCATGTCGCCGATGAAGACCACCTTCTGGATCGTGGTTCCGCAGGGATTCCGCATCATCATCCCGCCGCTCACGAACGAGTTCGTGCTGCTGCTCAAGGACACCTCGCTGCTCTTCGTCGCGGGTACTTTCATCTGGTCGAAGGAGCTCACGAACTTCGCCAGGGATGCCGCGACCCAGAACGCGAACGGAACCCCGCTGATCATGGCGGCGATCCTCTACCTGATCGTGACCATCCCGCTCACGCGCTTCAGCGCGTGGCTGGAGCGTCGGATGGGACGGGCCCGATGACCACCGATCTGATCGACGTCCACGCCCCGGCGATCGACGTGCAGGGACTCGTCAAGACGTTCGGCGACAACGAGGTGCTCAAGGGCATCGACCTCACTGTCACGGCCGGTGAGGTCGTCTGCGTGATCGGGCCGTCGGGCTCGGGCAAGTCGACGCTGCTGCGCTCGGTGAACCTGCTCGAGGAGCCGACCGACGGCAAGGTGCTCATCGAGGGCATCGACATCACCGACCCCGACGTCGACATCGACCGGGTGCGCACCCGCATCGGCATGGTGTTCCAGAGCTTCAACCTGTTCCCGCACCTCAGCGTGCTCGACAACCTGACGATCGCGCAGCGGCGTGTGAAGAAGCGCAACAAGGCGGATTCGGAGCGGATCGCGCACGAGATGCTCGGCCGGGTCGGGCTGGCCGAGAAGGCGAAGGCCTTCCCCGGGCACCTGTCCGGCGGACAGCAGCAGCGTGTGGCGATCGCCCGGGCGCTGTGCATGAACCCCGACATGATGCTGTTCGACGAGCCGACGTCGGCGCTCGACCCCGAGCTGGTCGGCGAAGTGCTGCAGGTCATGCGCTCGCTCGCCGATGAGGGCATGACGATGCTCGTCGTGACCCATGAGATGGGCTTCGCCCGCGAGGTGGGTTCGCGCCTGATCTTCATGGACGGCGGTCATATCGTCGAAGAGGGCGACCCTCGCGAGGTGCTGGCCAACCCGCAGCATCCGCGCACGCAGGACTTCCTCTCCCGCGTGCTCTGAGTTCGGTCGCCCGCGACATCGCCGACGCCCCGGCGCAGTGACGACGCCCCTGCCTGTTGACGTCAGCAGGCAGGGGCGTCGGCGCTCAGACGGGGCGTCGGGTCGATGACAGGATCAGCTCGGAGAGCATTTCACTCAGCCCCGAGGGTGCACCGCCACAGGCTCGGGTGCGACGGCGATGCGCACGCGGTCGCCGAAGGCGGGATGGATGCCGGGGGCGTGCTGCAGTCGCACGAGCTCGCCCGACTCCGTGCGCACCAGCGTGCGGCGCATGCTCCCGAGGAACGTGCTCTCCTGCACGAGGGCGTCGGTCGCGGCATCCGCCTCCGACGCGAAGTGCACGTTCTCGGGTCGCAGGTAGACGTCGACCGGGCCGTCGGCCGGTGACTGCAGCGGCAGTCGCTGACCCCACACGACCACATGGTCGCCCTCGGCGACGCCCGAGACGACGCTGGACAGACCGACGAATGCGGCGACGCCGGCGGTGGACGGGGTCGTGTACAGCTCCTCCGGCGTGCCGATCTGCTCGATGCGGCCGGAGTCCATCACGGCGATGCGGTCGGAGACGGCGAGGGCTTCCTCCTGGTCGTGCGTCACGAACACCGTGGTGATGCCGAGGCGCAGCTGGATGCGGCGGATCTCGTCGCGCAGCTGCACCCGCACCTTCGCATCGAGCGCCGAGAGCGGCTCGTCGAGAAGCAGCACCTTCGGTTCGGTCACCAGTGCACGGGCGAGGGCCACACGCTGCTGCTGGCCGCCCGAGAGCTGGTGCGGGTATCGATCAGCGAAGTCGCCGAGGCCCACGAGTGCGAGGGCGTCGAGCGCGCGCTTCGCGGCCTCCGCCTTGCCCACGCCGCGGCGACGCAGGCCGAACGCCGTGTTGTCGACCACGCGCAGGTGCGGGAACAGCGAGTACGACTGGAACACCATCCCGATGTCGCGCTTGTTCGTGGGGACCCGCGACACGTCGCCGCCGTCGAGCATCACGGCTCCGCTGTCGAGTCCCTCCAGGCCCGCGAGCACGCGGAGCAGGGTCGTCTTGCCGCATCCCGACGGTCCGAGGAGCGAGACGAACTCGCCCGGGGCGATGTCGAGGTCGACGCCGTGCAGCACCGTGTTGCTGCCGTAGCTCTTCACGATGCTCTGCAGCTGCACGCGCGTTCCCTCACCGGCCTCGGCGAGCAGGATGTTGTCGGCGGTCTGGGGGAGGGTCATGACAGGGCCTTTCGGTTGCCGCGGGCGACGCGGCCGATGAGGAGGAGCAGCACGAAGACGAACACCAGCGCGAGCAGGGTGAAGATCGCCGGCGCATAGGGGTCCTGCTTCTGCACGACGACCATGGCGGTCTGGAACACCTGGCGGTTCAGCAGCGAGGCGATCGTGAACTCGCCGAGCACGACGGCGATGGAGATGAGGGATGCCGCGAGCAGGCCCTGGCGCAGGTTCGGCGCGAGCACCTTCAGCACGACGGTCGGCCAGCTCGCGCCGAGGGAACGCGCGGCCTCGGCGAGCGTGCGAAGGTCGGCGGCGTCGATCGACGCCTGGATAGACCGGTATGCGAAGGGCAGCACGGTGATGCCGTACGCGAACGCCAGGGTCCACGTGCCGGTGCCGACCGTGCGGCCGATCTGCAGGTAGATCGGCGCGAGCCCGACCACGAGCACGATCGCGGGGACGGAGATCGGCAGCAGCACGGCGAACTCGAACCCGGGCCTCAGGCGACCGAAGCGCAGGTTCACGAGGATCATGGTCGGCGCGAGCAGCAGGAGCACGATCGCCACGGTCACGACCGCGAGCACCAGCGAGTTGCCGAGCCCCATCCAGATCGGACGGATCGTCGCCGACTTCGCGGGGTCGAACAGCGCGGCCCACCGCTCGAGACCGAGAGATCCGTCGGTCTGACGAAGCGTGTACAGGAAGGTCGAGATGAGCGGGATCGCGAAGAACGCTCCGACGAGGATGCCGACGACCCAGCGCGTGATGGGGGAAGGGGCGAGACGGTTCATGACTGCCACCTCGCGGCTCGGCGCTGGATGAGGGAGTAGAGGGCCATGACGACTCCGACGACGACGATCATGCCGAGCGCGAGGGCACCGGCGAGGTTCTCACGACCCAGCACGGTCTCGCTCGTGAGGGCGGTGCGGATCTGCAGGGGCACGATCTGCGAGCCCTGGCTCGCGAGCGCAGCGGCGGTGGCGTACGACGAGAACGCGTTCGCGAACAGCAGCAGAAGACTGGCGAGGAACGAGGGAGCGAGCACGGGGATGCCGATGCGCAGCCAGAAGCTCGATCGAGTGCCGCCGAGGGTGAGGTTCGCTTCGGCCCACTGCGGCTTCAGCGCCGCGAGCGCCGGCATGAATGTGATGACCATGAGCGGGATCTGGAAGTAGATGTACGGCAGGATGAGGCCGGGCAGCTCGTAGAGCCACGTGCCGTTCTCGTAGATGTTGATCCCGAATGCGTCCTGCAGGAAGAGCTTCAGCACGCCCTGGATGCCGATCGTCGCGATGAATGCGAACGCGAGCATGACGCCGCCGAACTGCGCGAGCACCCCGGCTGCGGCATCCACCGTCGAGCGCACGACGCCCTCCGGGTTCATGCCGAGCAGGGCGTAGCAGACCAGGGCGCCGACGACGGCGCCGACGACGGCGGTCAGGAGGGACAGCCAGGCGGAGTTCGCGAAGGTCGTGAGGACGACGGGATCGGCGAGGGCCGAGACGTTCGTCCAGGTGAAGTCGCCGTCTTTCGTGAAGAAGCCGGAGCCGATCGCGAGCACGGTCGGCACGGCCAGGAACAGCAGCACGTACGCGGCGAACGGGAGGAGTCCCAGCCAGGCCGCGGACGGCGCCGAGCGCGGGGCCCGCGACGGTGTCGCAGACCCCGCGCTGAGCGGGGCGGAGGGAGCGGGGGCGGATGCCGAAGCATCCGCCCCCGCTGCGATGGCAGTGGTCACTGGACCGCCGCTGCCCACTTCTCACCGAGAAGGGTGCCGGCGTTCGTCGACTGCTCCTCGGTCGGGACGACGGTCTCAGCCGGCACCTCGGGAAGCGCCGCGGCGAGGTCGGCGTCGATCGTGCCTGCCTCGGTCATGGCGTCCATCCGAGCCGGACGGGCGCCGCCGCCGAGCCACAGGTTCTGCACCTCGTCGCTGTACAGGAACTCCTGCCACAGGCGGGCGGCGGCCGGGTGCGGTGCGTCGACGTTCACGGCCTGGTTGTAGTAGCCGGCGTAGCCGGTGCCGTCGAACACGACGACCTTCCAGTCCTTGTTGTCGGCGACGTGCGTCGCGTTCAGGTAGTCCCAGTCGAAGACGACGGGGGTCTCGCCGCTCGCGATCGTCGCGGTGGTCACGTCGACCTTGAGCAGGTTGCCGGCCTTCTGCAGCTCGGAGAAGAAGTCGATGCCCGGCTGGTAGTCGTCGAGCGTGCCGTCGGACTGCACGGTCGCGAGGCCGACGGCCGCGAAGGCCGCACCCGCCTGGGTCGGGTCGCCGTTGATCGCGACGGCGCCCTTGTAGTCGGCGCCCAGCAGGTCGTCGAGCGAGTCGGGGGCGGGGAACTTCGAGGAGTCGTAGCCGATCGACATGTACCCGCCGTAATCGCCGACGAACAGGCCGGTGGGCTCCTTGAGCGCGTCGGGGATGTCGTCCCACGTCTGCACCTTGTAGGGGGCGAAGTGGTCGGTGTTCTGCAGGGCGACCGTCAGGCCGAGGTCGAACACGTCGGGCGCGGTGTCGAGACCCTTGTTGGTCTCGGCGGCCTGGATCTCCTCGGCGCTGGAGACGTCGGGCGAGGCCTCGTTGACCGTGATCTCGGGGTACTTCTCCATGAACAGGTCGATGATCTCGCCGTAGTTCGCCCAGTCGCGGGGCAGGGCGATGACGTTGAGCTGGCCCTCGGCCTTGGCGGCCTCCTCGAGGTCGGCGAAAGTGCCGAAGTCCTCGACGGAGGTGGCGGTGGCGGCGTCGACAGAGCCGTCGGCCGAGCCGGAGCCGGCTGCGTCGGCCGCGCCGGAGCACGCGGTCAGGGCGAGGGCGGCCGTGGTGACCAGGGCGAGGCCGGCGCCGATGCGGGCGCGGCGGGTGATGCGAGACATGGGTGTCCTCTCGGTGTCCGGCGCTGTGTGCCGGTATTCGGGTTGCGAGAGGAAACTACGGCTCGCACGTTGCCGATCGTGCGGGGTCGGGTGAACGGCCGGTGTCTAGATCGTGGCCGATCCGGTGCGGGGTGGCGTGCCGCCAGGACAGCTGTGCGCAGCGATGCAGGATGCCGGTCCGCGGCCACTCGGTGCGGGTGGCTGCGCTGTCGCGCCCGCGCGGTCTGACATCCTGGAGGGATGGACATCGGCAGTGTGCTCGGGCTGGAGCAGCTCACCTGGGGCACGCTGATCCTCATCGTCGTCGCGGCCTTCGCAGCCGGCTGGATCGACGCCGTCGTGGGCGGTGGCGGACTGCTGCAGCTTCCCGCCCTGCTGCTGATCCCCGGGATCTCGCCGATCCAAGCCCTTGCGACGAACAAGCTCGCCTCGGTGTTCGGCACGGCCACGAGCAGCGTGACCTACTATCGCCGGGCGAAGCCCGACATCCGCACCGCGCTGCCCATGGCGGGGATCGCGCTCGCCGGGTCGTTCGGCGGCGCCGCTGTCGCCACCGTGCTGCCCGCCGCGGCATTCAAGCCCATCATCGTCGTCGCGCTGCTCGCGGTCGCGCTGTTCACGGCGTTCCGCCCGCAGATGGGCGCGGCGACGAAGCTCCGGTTCTCGGGCCGCAAGCACCACCTCATGGCGGGTCTGGCCGGGCTCGTGATCGGGTTCTACGACGGTCTCATCGGGCCGGGAACGGGCACGTTCCTCGTCATCTCGCTCGTCGCACTGCTGGGCTACGACTTCCTGCAGGCGAGCGCCAAGGCGAAGATCGTCAACCTCGCGACGAATACGGGGGCGCTGCTGCTGTTCATCCCGCACGGTGCCGTGCTGTGGCTGCTCGGCGGCATCCTCGCGATCGCGAACGTCGCGGGCAGCTATCTCGGATCGCGGATGGCGATCTCGCGCGGGGCGACGTTCATCCGCGTCGTGTTCCTGCTGGTCGTGGTCGCCCTCATCGCGAAGCTCGGCGTCGACGTGTGGAACGAGAACATCGTGCCCGCGATCGCCGCGATCCGCTGACCCGCGCCCGTCCCGCCGCGTTTCGTCTCGATCCGCTCGCTCAACGGACCGCGGGGCGGTGTGATCCCGAAACGAGTTGGCACCTGTTGTCGGAACTCGCGAGGAATTCCGGCAACAGGTGCCAACTGAAGAGGAGGAGGGGGATAGGGGGCGAGGTCAGGCCTCGGCATCCTCCGGCTCGAAGTCGACGCCGGCCTCGGCGCGCTGCTCGGCCGTGATGGGCGCCGGAGCCGCGGTGAGCGGGTCGAAGCCGTTGCCCGATTTCGGGAACGCGATCACCTCGCGGATCGACTCGGTCTTCGACAGGTGCTGCAGCACGCGGTCCATGCCGAGCGCGATCCCGCCGTGCGGCGGGGCGCCGAACTTGAAGGCGTCGAGCAGGAATCCGAACTGCTCCTCGGCCAGCTCGTCGCTGAGGCCCATGACCTCGAACACGCGCTTCTGGATGTCTTCGCGATGGATGCGGATGGACCCGCCGCCGAGCTCCGAGCCGTTGCACACGATGTCGTACGCGTACGCGAGCGCCGACCCCGGGTCGGTGTCGAAGGTGTCCTCGAACTCCGGCTTCGGACCGGTGAACGCGTGATGCACGGCGGTCCAGGCGCCGGCGCCGACCGCCACGTCGCCCGAGGCCACGGCATCGGCCGCCGGCTCGAACATCGGGGCGTCGACGACCCACGTGAACGCGAACTCGTCGGGGTTCAGATAGCCGAGTCGGCGACCGATCTCGACGCGAGCGGCGCCGAGCAGCGCCCGACTCTCCTTCGTGGTGCCGGCGGCGAAGAACACGCAGTCACCGGGCTCGGCACCGACGAAGGCCGCGAGACCGGCCTGCTCGGCCTCGGACAGGTTCTTCGCGGCGGGGCCGCCGAGCGTCCCGTCCTCGTTGAACAGCACATACGCGAGGCCGCGGGCGCCGCGCTGCTTGGCCCAGTCCTGCCACGCGTCGAGCTGCTTGCGGGGCTGGCTCGCGCCACCGGGCATGCGCACGGCGCCGACGTACTCGGCCTGGAAGACCCGGAACGGCGTGTCCTTGAAGTACTCGGTCGCCTCGACGAGCTCGAGGCCGAAGCGCAGGTCGGGCTTGTCGGAGCCGTACTTCGACATCGCCTCGGCGTAGGTCATGCGCGGCAGCGGGGTCTGCACCTCGACGCCGATCGTCTTCCACATGGCGGCGACGAGGCGCTCCATGAGGGCAATCACGTCCTCCTGCTCGACGAAGCTCATCTCGATGTCGAGCTGGGTGAACTCCGGCTGACGGTCGGCACGGAAGTCCTCGTCGCGGTAGCAGCGGGCGATCTGGAAGTACTTCTCCACACCGCCGACCATGAGCAGCTGCTTGAACAGCTGCGGCGACTGCGGCAGGGCGTACCAGCTGCCCGGGTGCAGGCGCGCCGGCACGACGAAGTCGCGGGCGCCCTCCGGCGTCGACCGGGTGAGGGTCGGGGTCTCGACCTCGGTGAAGTCCTCGGCGTGCAGCACGTCGCGGATCGCCTTGTACACGTCGGAACGCAGACGCAGAGCGGATGCCGCGGCGGGGCGACGCAGGTCGAGGTAGCGGTACTTGAGGCGGGCCTCCTCGCCGACGTTCTCGGTCTCGGCGAGCGCCGTCGACACCTGGAAGGGCAGGGGAGCGGACTCGTTGAGCACGACGACGTCGGAGGCGATGACCTCGATCTCGCCGGTCGGCAGGTTCGGGTTCTCGTTGCCGTCGGGGCGGCGGGACACCTCGCCCGTCACCTGGAGCACGAACTCGTTGCGCAGCGGGTGCGCGGTCTCCTCATCGCGGATGACGACCTGGGCGATGCCCGATGCGTCCCGCAGATCGATGAACGCGACTCCTCCGTGATCACGGCGGCGATCCACCCACCCGGTGAGGGTGACGGTCTGGCCGATGTGCTCGGCTCGCAGGGAGCCGGCGGAGTGAGTGCGAAGCACGGAGTATTCCTCCTGATCTGGGAGATGATGAACCCGCCCATTCTACGTGGGCGGGGATAGGCTCCCCGGCCCGTGGCATATCGGTCAGTAGGATCGCCTCGACAGAAAGGCGCACCATGGACTCCAACGGCATCTCCGACCTGTACGCATCGATCTTCTCGGGGACCACCGGCCTCATCGCCCTCGTCTTCTACGTCCTCGTCGTCATCGGCCTCTGGAAGGTGTTCACGAAGGCCGGGTACCCCGGCATCCTCGCGATCATCCCGATCGTCAACGTGGTCTTCCTCGTGAAGATCGCCGGGATGTCCGGATGGCTCGCGCTGCTCTACCTGATCCCCGTCGTCGGGTTCGTCTTCGGCATCATCGTGGCGATCAAGCTCGGTGAGCGCTTCGGCAAGGGCGGACTGTTCTCGTTCTTCCTGCTCTTCGTCTTCCCGTACATCGGCTACCTGATCCTGGGCTTCGGCGAGTCGCGCTACCGCAAGGCCTGATGTGCCGGCCTCGCGACTGCATCTCGTCCGTCACGGAGAGGTGCACAACCCTCGCCGCGTGCTCTACGGACGGCTCCCCGACTACCACTTGAGCCGTGCCGGGCGACGGATGGCGAGTGCGGCGGCGGAGTACGTCGCCGGGCTCGATCGTCCGGTGAGCGGACTGTTCTGCTCGCCGCTCGAGCGCACCCAGGAATCGGCCGAGCCCTTCGCCGGGCGCTTCGACCTCGTGCCCGAGATCGACGTACGGCTCATCGAGCCGACGAACGTGTTCGAGGGCACGCAGATGAAGCGATCCCTGCTGAATCCGCTGAACTGGTGGCACCTGCGGCAGCCGTCGCTGCCGAGCTGGGGAGAGCCGTACGCGTCGATCGCGGAGCGAATGACGGGGCTCATGGCCGAGGCGTGGCACGCGGCCGACGGGGGAGACCTCGTGATGGTGTCGCACCAGGCGCCGATCTGGATCACGCACCTCCGCGTCGCGGGTCTGCCGCTGCGCCACGACCCCCGCACCCGGCGCTGCGCACTGTCGAGCGTCACGTCGTTCGAACTGGTCGGCGACGTATGGCGCGAGGTCGCGTACGCCGAGCCCGCGGCGACCGGTGGCGCGGTCGACGTCGGCGCGGTGTGAGCGAAGGTCGTCGCCGCGTTTCGTCTCGCTCCGCTCGCTCAACGACCAGGGATGGGCTCCGCTCGCTCAACGACCAGGGATGGGCTCCGCACCCCGCCTCCACCCGGCCGACGCATAGGAACCCGCGCGTAAACTGGGAATCGTGCTACTCGCCTCGACGGTTCGTCCGATCCGCAGCGGCCGCCCCTCCCGCATCCGGTCTTCTCGCCGTGCGGTCGGAGTCGCGCTCGCCGCGGTGCTCGCCGTCGGCTTGAGCGCCTGCGCTCCCGACGCGGTCAGCGACTCCTTCCTCAGCGGAGACAACACCGGCTACGTGGCCGCCGACGGCGCGATCGTCGAGATCCCCGTCGCAGAGCGCGGTGAGCCCGTATCCTTCGGCGGCGTCACGGAAGACGGCGAGAAGTTCGATTCGGCCGACATCGCGGGCAAGGTCACTGTCGTGAACTTCTGGTACGCGGGCTGCGCTCCGTGCCGCCTCGAGGCGAAGGACCTCGAGACCGTCTGGCAGGACCAGGGCGGTGACGGCGTCGCATTCGTCGGCATCAACACCCGCGACCAGCCCGACACCGCCAAGGCGTTCTCGACGGAATTCGGCGTGACGTACCCGAGCCTCATCGACGTCGACACCGCCGAGGCCAAGCTCGCCTTCGCCGAGGCCGTGCCGATCCAGGCGACCCCGACGACTCTCGTGCTCGACAAGCAGGGCCGTGTCGCCGCGAAGATCATCGGCCCGATCGACGGCACCTCCGTCCTCTCGACGCTCGTCAAGGACGCGCTGGCGGAGGACTCGTGAGCCCGGCGGGTGCGCCGTGAGCCCCGAAGTCATCATCAACTCGGGCGCACTCTGGTTGGCGATCCCCGTGGCGATGCTCGCGGGACTCATCTCGTTCCTGTCGCCGTGCGTGCTCCCGCTCGTGCCCGGCTACCTCGGTTTCCTCGGGGGTGCGGTGTCACCACGGCCCGTGAACGGCTCGGCACCGTCGATCCCCGGTCGAGGCCGCCTCGTCCTGGGCGTACTGCTGTTCATCCTCGGCTTCAGCGTCGTCTTCGTCGCGCTCACCGCGCTCGGCGGGGCGGCGAACGTCTTCCTGATCCGCTGGGGCGACCTCGTCACCCGCATCCTGGGTGCCGTCGTGATCCTCATGGGTCTCGTGTTCCTCGGTCTGTTCGGATTCGCGCAGCGCGAGCTGCGCTTCCACGTCGACTCGAAATACGGCGTGATCGGCGCACCGCTGCTCGGCATCGCGCTGGGCATCGGATGGGCGCCATGCCTCGGCCCCACGCTGACGGCGATCTTCGCCCTCTCCTTCAACGCCGGAGACCCGGTGCGCGCCGGGTTCCTCGGTCTCGCGTACTCGCTGGGCCTCGGCATCCCCTTCCTGCTCGTCGCCCTGGGCTTCGGGTGGGCGACGAAGACCATCGGCTTCCTGCGCCGTCACATCCGTGTCGTGAACATCATCGGCGGCGTGCTGCTGATCCTCCTCGGCCTGCTGATGGTGACCGGGCTGTGGACCGACATCATGTCGCGACTCCAGGCGGTGATGAGCAGTGTCCTCCTCCCGCTCTGACCAGAACACGTCTGACCAGAAGACGACGGACCGGAAGGATTCCGTGAGCACCAAGGCCAGCCGATCCAGCGATCCGCTCCGCCCCTCCGACCACATCGACGGCGACGAGTCGATCACCCAGCCGCGGCTCGGATTCGTGGGGTGGTTGCGCTGGGGCTGGCGTCAGCTGACGTCGATGCGCACGGCGCTCATCCTGCTGCTCGTGCTGGCGATCGCCGCGATCCCGGGATCGATCTTCCCGCAGCGCATGGCCGACCCGAACGGCGTCACGCAGTGGCAGCGCGACAACCCCGATCTCTTCCCCGTCCTCGATGGGCTGAAGATGTTCGACGTGTACCTCTCGCCGTGGTTCTCGGCGATCTATCTGCTGCTGTTCACCTCGCTCGTCGGCTGCGTGATCCCGCGCATCAAGCACCACGCCAAGGCGCTGCGCGCCCGACCGCCTCGCACCCCGGCGCGTCTGAAGCGGCTCGCCGACTTCCGCGCTGTCGAGCGCACATCGACGGATGCCGTGGCCGACGCGTCCGCGACCATCGACGTCGCCCAGAAGCAGCTCAAGGCCCTCGGCTATCGCGTCGAGCGCTACGACGACAAGCGGTCGTCGTCGGTGTCGGCGGAGCGCGGCTATTGGCGCGAGACGGGGAACCTGCTGTTCCACCTCGCGCTCGTGGGCGTGCTCATCACGATCGGCGTCGGCGGCGGCTTCGCCTACACGGGTCAGCGCGTGCTCGTCGAGGGGGAGACGTTCGCGAACACGCTGCTCGACTACGACTCGATGAATCGCGGACGCTTCGTGAGCGACGGCGCGCTCGCGCCCTACTCGATGCGGCTCGACTCGTTCGACGTGACCTACCAGCCGTTCGGTGAAGCAGGATCGGGACAGGCCGGCGACTTCTCAGCCAATATGACCGTGCTGGAGAACGGCGACGAGCGCACGGGCGCCGTGAAGGTGAACGAGCCGCTCGCCGTCGCCGACGACAACGTGTTCCTGCTCGGCAACGGCTACGCGCCGACGATCACCGTGCGCAACGCCGAGGGCGACGTCGTCTTCACGAACAGCACGCCGTTCCTGCCGCAGGACAACAACATGACCTCGCTCGGCGTCATCAAGATCCCCGACGGGCTCGCGGAGCAGATCGGTCTCGTCGGATTCTTCTACCCGACCACGGGCGTGCTCGACACCGGGGCGTTCTTCTCCGCCTATCCGGACCTGACCAACCCGACGCTCACGCTCGACGTGTACTCGGGCGACCTCGGCATCGACGACGGCGTGCCCCGCTCGGTATACGTGCTCGACACCGAGGGGATGACGAAGGTCACCGGCCGCGGCACCGATCTCGAATCGATCGAGCTCGCGCCGGGAGAGACCGCAGATCTGCCGAACGGCCTCGGCACCGTCACGTTCGACGACGAGTCGCCCGAGGGCGCGACCGATGCGTCTCAGTCGGTCAAGCGCTTCGCGTCGCTGCAGATCCACCGCGACGCCTCCGGGCCGTGGGTGCTCGGGTTCGCGCTGCTCGCCCTCGGCGGCCTGATGCTGGCGCTCTTCGTGCCACGCCGCCGGGTGTGGGTCAAGGCCACGCCGGTCGACGGGGGAGTCTCGCTGGAATACGCCGGGCTGGCGCGCGGCGAGGATCCGACGCTCGCGAACGCGGTCGACGATCTCGTCGCCGGGCACGCACGACTGCTCGACGCGGCGGGGGTCACGGCGGCTGTTGCGGAGGCGGAAGCGGATCCCGATGCAGACGATGCCGAGGGGTCCGACGACGAGCAGCGCGTTTCGTCTCGCTCCGCTCGCTCAATGACCGGTGGTGTGGACGGCGACGAGTCGACGCCCTCAACCGACGCCCGGCCCGCATCCGACACCCCGAAAGTAGACTGACACCATGCTCG
The DNA here is from genome assembly GCF_002362255.1 of Microbacterium sp. SZ1. GTDB lineage: Bacteria > Actinomycetota > Actinomycetes > Actinomycetales > Microbacteriaceae > Microbacterium. The sequence continues at coordinate 256,818 of NZ_LPVV01000001.1, forward strand.
ATCTCGAAGTGATCTCTCCTGTCCTGCTGTGGACGGCGATCGCGATCTATGCGGCGGCCTTCGTGGCCTATGCCTTCGACCTCGCGCGACGCTCGCAGCTCTCCGCAGATGCGGCGAGCGTGCGGGAGTTCGAGCTCGTGGGCGCCTCCGCCGCGACGCGGGGCGGAACAGCCCCGAAGGGCGGCGCCGCGGCATCCGGCTCCGACTCCGCTCCGAAGCGGTTCGTCATGGCCCGCATCGGCACCTCGCTCACGGTGCTCGCGTTCGTCTTCCACCTCGCAGCGACCCTCACGCGCGGTTTCGCGGCCGGACGTGTGCCGTGGGCGAACCTCTACGAGTTCGCGATGATGGGCACGCTGCTGATCGTCGCCGTCTTCCTCGTCGTGCTGACCCGCGTCGACCTGCGCTTCCTCGGCACGTTCATGACAGGTCTGGTCGTGATCCTGCTGGGGCTCGCCGCGACGAACTTCTACGTCGAGATCTCGCCCCTCATGGACCCGCTGAAGAGCGTGTGGCTCGTCATCCACGTGTTCGTGGCCTCGCTGGGCACGGCGTTCTTCGCGCTGTCGTTCGCGCTCTCGGTGATCCAGCTGATGCAGTCCCGTCGAGAGCGGCTGATCTCGGAGGGTGCGGAGAAGACCGGCCCCGGATTCCTGCGTACCTTCCCCGGTTCGGAGCGCCTCGAGAGCATGGCGTACCGGTTCACGATCATCGGCTTCATCCTCTGGACCTTCACCCTCATCGCCGGCTCGATCTGGGCGTACTACGCGTGGAGCCGCTTCTGGGGCTTCGACGTCAAGGAGACCTGGACCTTCGTGATCTGGGTGCTCTACGCCGGCTACATCCACGCCCGCGCCACCCGCGGCTGGCGCGGAAACCCCTCGGCATGGCTGTCGATCGTCGGCTTCTCCGCCGTGATCTTCAACTTCACGATCGTGAACGTCTTCTTCAAAGGACTGCACGCCTACTCGGGCCTGAGCTGACCCGGGTTGTCGAGGATCAGCCCCCGAGACGGATGACCTCGGCATACTCGGCTCCGCTGTCATAGGAGACGAGCTCGATCTCGTCGATCGTCTCCGTCGGTCCGTCCGCCAGTTCGAGCACGGATGCCGCCTCGAGGGCGTTCCACTCGTGGGCGGACAGGGTCTTCCCGTAGAGGACCGACAGGTGGAACGTCCAGTCCTCGAGGCTCAGCTCGCCCAGCCGTCGGAAGTCCGTGGCATCCAGCGCGCGGGTCAGGCTCGCATACGCCGAGACGACAGTCGCGGTGCGCGCGAGCCGCAGGATCACAATCTGCCAGGGTGCGGGGAAGACGTCGACCGCCTCGACCGTGACATCGACCGGGGGTTGCGCGGCCGCCCATTCCCGCACGAGCGCGGCGAGCTCCTCCCGTCGCTGCGGTTCGTAGAACCCGCGCAGGGTCACGTGCCCCGTGTGCGGATGACGGACGTCGGCGTGCTGCAAGGCGGCATCCTGCTCCCGCTCGTACAGCTCGGCCACGGGACCGCTCGGACGCAGCACGAGGTACTGCTGCCCGTCGAGCGAGGCGAGCTGATCCGGGGCGTTCATGAACGGTCGGCGCATGCCCCGATCGTACGGACGAGTGAGGCCGGGTGACGTCATGGTGACGCGTGAGCGAGCGACGGCGTGACATATCGATCGACGCCGTCGTCGGGTGAGGCGAGATCAGCCGCGCAGCCCCGGTCAGCGTCGTGCTTCGAGCACCTCGTAGCAGCGACGCAGCCTGTCGAGCCACCAGTCGCGTCGCTCCGGGGTGGCCGCGAGACGTGTCAGCGCGGCGGGGTCGACGACCGCGCGCTCCGCGGGGATGGCGCCGTCTGCGGGGCGACGGTCCGCGACGTCGTCGAGGAACAGGGATGCCGTGCCGAGGCCGCAGTCGTAGTCGAGGGCGGGCAGGGCGGCGGCGAGCGCGGCGCCCTGCGACAGGCCGATCGCCGTGTCCAGGGCACTGGAGACGACGACGGGGAGCCCCGCTGCCGTGACGATCTGCAGTGCGTGGGTGACGCCACCGAGCGGCTGCGCCTTGACGATGAGCAGATCGGCCGCCTTGGCGCGTGCGACCGCCAGCGGGTCGGAGGACTTCCGCACGCTCTCGTCGGCCGCGACCGGAATGCCCATGTACTTCACGCGCGTCCGCAGCTCGGCGAGCTCGGGCACCGTCGCGCAGGGCTGCTCGACGTACTCGAGGTCGAACTCCGCGAGAGCGTGCACGGCGTGCTCGGCCTCGTCAACGTTCCACAGCCCGTTCGCATCGACGCGGATGCGGCCCTCGGGCCCCATGAACTCGCGCGCGGCGCGGACTCGGGCGACGTCGTCGGCAAGCGACTGGCCGGGCTCGGCGACCTTGACCTTGGCGGTCCGGCATCCGGCGAAGCGGGCGAGCACGTCGGGCACGGTCCCCGCGCCGACCGCAGGCACGGTCGCGTTCACACGGATGCTGTCGCGCACTGCCGCGGGCTGGACGTGCCACGCGAAGTCGATCGCCGCTGTGAGCCAGGTGGCCGCCTCCGCGTCGTCGTACTCGACGAAGGGCGAGAACTCCGCCCACCCCTGCGGGCCCTCGAAGAGAAGCGCTTCCCGGGTGTCGACGCCGCGGAAGCGGGTGTGCATCGGAAGGGCGACGACCCGGGCGGAGTCGAGCAGGTCTGCGAGCGGCGGGATCATGTACCCATTCTGGTCTGTCGCGATCCGCGGGGAGCGGAACTCTGCGCGAGCCACCCCTCTCGGTCCGACCCACCCCCCCCTTCGGGAGTGCCCTGAGGGGGTGGCTCGCTCCGAGAGGGGTGGCTCGACGGTGTAATCCCGCCGCCTCCAGCAGATTGCACACACAATAGTGTCGTTGACAATGGTGTGTGTCACACAGTAATGTGATCGACATGAACGAGACGCTCGACACCCACCTGCAGGAGCTGCGGCGCGGCACTGTCGTGCTGGCGTGTCTGCAGCTGCTGCGAACAGCCGGGTACGGCTACCTCCTGCTCGAGCAGCTCGACGCCCGCGGGTTCGCCACCGACGCGAACACGCTCTACCCGCTGCTGCGTCGCCTCGAGAAGCAGGGGTACCTCACGAGCGAGTGGAACACCGACGAAGCTCGACCTCGCAAGTTCTACCGCACCTCCGAAGCCGGCATCAGGCTCGCCGACACCCTCACCGACGAATGGCGCGCGCTCACCGCGGCCATCGCCTCTCTCACCGCAGAGGAGAACTGACATGCCCAGCACCGCCACCCTCACCGAGCGCTACATCAGCGCGACCGTGCGCAGCCTGCGCCCGGAGTCTCAGGACGACGTGCGCGCCGAGCTCGAAGCATCCATCGCCGATGCGATCGAGGCGAGACGCGAGCAGGGCGAGGATCTTCCTGCCGCGGAGCGCGCCGTGCTCACCGATCTCGGCGACCCGGGCATCCTCGCGGCCGGCTACGCCGAGCGTCCGCTGCATCTGATCGGACCGAGGTACTACCTGACCTGGTGGAGACTGCTGAAGGCCCTGCTCTGGATCGTCCCGACGTTCGCGGCGGTGGGGGTGGCGCTCGCCAAGATCCTCGAGTTCGCGACGATCGGCGAGACGATCGGCGCCGTCGTGGTCGCGATCATCATGTCGATCGTGCACGTCGGCTTCTGGACCACGCTCGTCTTCGTGGTGCTGGAACGCACGGCGACCGACACCGGGGCGACGTGGACCGTCGATCAGCTGCCGGAGCTCACCGATCAGGGCGCGGGGCGCAGCGAGGTCATCGGCTCGCTCATCTTCCTGGTGCTCGCGGCCGGGGCGATCCTGTGGGATGCGCTGCGGGGATTCGTCCGCGACGACGGCGTGCCGGTGCCGATCCTCAATCCCTCGCTCTGGCCGGTCGGCATGACGGTGCTTCTGGTTCTTCTGCTTGCCGAGGCGACTCTGGCCATCGTCATCTGGCGGCAGCGTCGGTGGACGGTCGGCGCCGCGATCGTCAACACGATCCTCGCGGTGGCCTTCGTCGTCCCGGCGATGTACCTGCTCGTGTCGGGCGACCTGGTCAATCCTGGGTTCCTGCAGTACCTCGCTGTCGAGCACGCGGCGGAGATGGCACAGGCCGACGCGGGGGCTGCCGCGCAGGGCGGAGTGCTCCGCATCCTCACCGTGATCCTCGGCGTGGTGATCGTCGGCAGCGGTCTGTGGGACATCGTCGACGGCTGGATCAAGACGCTGCGCGCTCGCCGCTCGTGACCGGCGGGCGCGCGGGAATAGGCTGGATGCCGTGACCAGCGCATTCGTCTCCGACCTGTTCGATCCCGATGAGTGGACGCTCGCGCCCGGCGCCGAGGACTACACCGACATCACCGCCCACGTCACGCACGACGGCGGCGTCGCCCGCATCGCTTTCAACCGTCCGGAGGTGCGCAACGCCTTCCGTCCGCACACGGTCGACGAGCTCTATCGGGCGCTGGACATCGCGCGGCAGGACCCGCGCATCGGAGCGGTGCTGCTCACCGGCAACGGGCCGAGCCCGAAGGACGGCGGCTGGGCCTTCTGCTCGGGCGGCGACCAGCGCATCCGCGGACGGGACGGCTACAAGTACTCCGACTCCGCGACCGAGGTGGCCGACCCCGCCCGCGCCGGGCGCCTGCACATCCTCGAGGTGCAGCGTCTGATCCGTTTCATGCCGAAGGTGGTCATCGCGGTCGTCCCGGGATGGGCGGCCGGCGGAGGACACTCGCTGCACGTCGTCTGCGACCTCACGATCGCCTCGGCCGAGCAGGCGCGCTTCAAGCAGACGGATGCCGATGTGGGCAGCTTCGACGCCGGTTACGGATCCGCGTACATGGCCAGGCAGACCGGGCAGAAGTTCGCGCGCGAGGTGTTCTTCCTCGCGGAGGAGTACTCGGCGCAGCGCGCCTACGAGGCCGGCGCGGTCAACCGAGTCGTGCCGCACGCCGACCTCGAGCGCGAGGCGTTGGCGATGGCCCGGACCGTCCTCACCAAGTCGCCGACCGCGATCCGGATGCTGAAGTTCGCGTTCAATGCCGTCGACGACGGTCTGGTCGGGCAGCAGGTCTTCGCCGGCGAGGCCACGCGTCTCGCCTACGGCACCGACGAGGCCGTCGAGGGCCGGGACTCGTTCCTCGAGAAGCGCGACGCCGACTGGTCGTCGTTCCCCTGGCACTACTGAGGTACTAAGAGGGGACGCCCATGGTCGCGCTGATCCCGATGGATGCCGACGATCCGGCGCTGCTCCGGGACGCGCTCGTCCGGGCGATGGACGGCGGACCGGCGCTCGGCTTCGGCATGCTCGCCGACGCGCCGGACTGGGTGCCGGCGGGCACCGCCGTCGTCATCGCGACGTCGGGGTCGAGCGGCATCCCGAAGCGGGTGGCGCTGAGCGCAGAAGCGCTGCGGGCGAGCGCCGAGGCCACCGCCCAGCGCATCGGATCAGGGCGCTGGTTGCTGGCGCTCCCGGGCGGCTACGTCGCCGGACTGCAGGTCGTGGTCCGCTCCATCCTCGCGGGCACGGAGCCGGTCGCGCTCGATGGGCGGTTCTCGCCGGAGGCCTTCGCCGAGGCGACGCTGTCCCTGCTGCGGCCGGCGCCCGGCGACGGCATCCCCGAGCTCTTCACGTCTCTCGTGCCGGCGCAGCTCTCGACCTTGCTCGATGCCGCCGCTGATGGCCCCGTTCTCGCGGCGCTCCGCGCCTACCGCGCGATCCTCGTGGGCGGCCAGGCGCTTCCGGAGCCGCTGCGCGAGCGCGCCGCCGACCTCGGCATCCGGCTCGTGCGCACGTACGGGGCGACCGAGACGAGCGGCGGGTGCGTCTACGACGGCGCTCCGCTCGACGGTGCTCTCGTGCGCGCGGTCGACGGCGAGCTGCGCATCGCCGGACCCATGCTCGCCGACGGGTACATCGGTGACGGCGCTCTGACGGCCAGGAACTTCGTGCGCGACGAGCACGGCATCCGCTGGTATCGCACGGGCGACCTCGGCCTCGTGGAGGACGGCGTGGTGCGGGTGCACGGCCGCGCGGACAACGTCATCGTGTCGGGCGGGATCAACGTCTCCCTCGATCGCGTCGAGCGGATCGTCCGCGGCGTGCCCGGACTCGCCGGCGCGGTGGTCGTCGCGGTCGACGACGAGCGGTGGGGAGAGGCGTCCGTGATCGTGGCGGCCCGCGGTGAGGCGCTGCGCCGCAGTGAGGCCGAGCAGCTCGCGCACGCCAGGGATGCCGTCGCGGAGCAGCTCGGCAAGCATGCGCGTCCGGCGCGGCTCATCCTCGTCGACGAGCTGCAGCTGCTCGCCTCGGGCAAGCCCGACCGGGAAGCGATCCGCCGGGCGGTCGCGGACCTGCACTGACGGCCGCGGCATCTCGTCGGGCGGCGACCCGGCGTCCTGACAGACTGGAGCATGGCCATCTACACGCACGGGCACCATGAGTCCGTCCTCCGTTCGCACAACGTCCGCGACATCGCGAATTCGGCGGCGTACCTCCGACCGCACCTGCACGACGGCATCCGACTGCTCGATGTGGGTGCGGGGCCCGGGAGCATCACCGTCGACTTCGCGACGGTCGTGGCGCACGTGACCGCGACCGAGATCGACGAGGCCGCGCTGTCGCTCTCGCGGGAGCTGGCGGCCGAGCGCGGTCTGACGAACCTCGACTTCTCGATCGAGGACGTGCACGGCCTCAGCTTCGCCGACCACAGCTTCGACGTCGTGCATGCGCACCAGGTGCTGCAGCATGTGGCCGATCCGGTGCAGGCGCTGCGGGAGATGCGTCGGGTCACCGTGCCCGGCGGCATCGTGGCGGCGCGCGACGCCGACTACGCGGGCTTCCTGTCGTTCCCCGTGCTGCCCGAGCTCGACCGCTGGCTCGACCTGTACCGCCGCGCTGCGCGGGCGAACGGCGGAGAGCCGGATGCCGGGCGACGTCTGCTCTCCTGGGCGCGCGCCGCGGGATTCGAGGAGGTCGAGGCGACGGCATCCACCTGGTGCTACGCGACACCGGAGCAGCGCGCATGGTGGGGCGGGATGTGGGCCGACCGCATCCGTGAATCCGCCCTGGCGCGGCAGCTCGTCGACTCCGGCATGGCCACCGCGGACGACCTCGACGACATCAGCGCGGTGTGGAAGCGCTGGGCCGCGGACGGGGACGGCTGGTATCTTGTTCCGCACGGCGAGATCATCGCGCGCGCCTGAGGCGCCCGGCGTATACATCTGCAGGCGGATGCCGGGAACGCGCCGTGCCGCGTAGCGTAGGGGAGTGATCCGCCCGCTCTCGCGCACCGCGCTCGCCCTCGACATCGTGGGCGCGGGGGTGCTCTTCCTTCTGCTCACGCCGCTGTCGCTGGCCTTCTACGGACCGTCGACCGGCAGCCTCGCCGTGCAGGGCGCCGCGGCCGCCGCTGTGATCGGTGCGGGTCTGCTCATGTTCGGCGGTGTGGCGATCGGCCGACTCTCTCCCGCGCTCGCGTTGATCGCGGCCTGGCTCGGAGCGGTGCTGCAGATGCTCGCGGGCTTCGGTCCCCTTCCGATCGATCTGGCGATCCTTCTGGTGCTGTACGCGACCTCGGCGTGGGGGTCTCGCACTGTCCTGTGGTGGGGTTTCGGCTCCGCGCTGTTCGGCGGTCTCGTCGCGGCGGTGTTCCTGGTCGTCGTGAGCGGGGCCTCGTTCGGCACGGGCACCGGCTGGGACCAGCTGACGGCGGGCACGCTGCTGCTGGCTCTCTCGATCCTCGCCCTCGGGTTCGCCTGGGTCTGCGGTCTGCTGTGGCGGGTCGTGCTGCGGGCCCGACGCACCCGCTCCGCGCAGCTGCAGGCCGAGTCGCTCGCCGCGGAGGAACAGGAGCGCGTGCGCATCGCTCGCGACATGCACGACATCGTCGCGCACTCGCTCGCCGTCGTCATCGCGCAGGCGGATGGGGCCCGCTACGCGGCGGCCGTCAAACCGGAGATGGCGACCGAGGCGCTCGGGACGATCGCGCAGACGGCACGCGGAGCACTCAGCGACGTGCGTCTGCTGCTCACCCAGCTGCGGCACCGGCAGGGCGACGGGCCGCAGCCGACGCTCGCCGACCTCGAGACACTGTTCGCGCAGGTGCGCCAGGCGGGCATCGAGCCGCGCATCACGGTCGACCCGACACCCCCCGGTGAGCCGCCGGGAGCGATCCAGCTCGCGGTCTACCGCATCCTGCAGGAGGCCCTGACGAACGCCATCCGCCACGGCGACGGAGCCGTCGACGTGCATCTGGCCTGGCTGCCCGACCGGGTCGAGATCCAGGTCCGCAACGCGGTCGGGTCCGCGTCGTCGCAGCCGAGCGGCGGGCACGGCGTGATCGGTATGCGCGAGCGGGCGCAGCTCGTGGGCGGTACCCTTCAGGCGGAGCGGGAGGGCGCGCAGTTCGTCGTGCGCGCGACGCTCCCGATCGGAGAAGGTGCATGATCAGGGTCGTACTCGTCGATGACCAGGCGCTGTTCCGCGCCGGCATCCGGATGCTCATCGCCTCCCAGCCCGACCTCGACGTGGTCGGAGAGGCGGGTAATGGGCAGGAGGCCGTCGAGCTCGTCCGCTCGGTGCGCCCGGACGTCGTGCTGATGGACATCAGGATGCCGGTCATGGACGGCCTCGCCGCCACCGCCGAGATCCTCACGCAGCCTGATCCGCCGCGCATCGTCATGCTCACGACGTTCGACCTCGACGAGGCCGCCGCGCGCGCGATACGGCAGGGCGCCAGCGGCTTCCTGCTGAAGGATGCCGACCCGGAGTTCCTGCTCGCCGCGATCCGCACGGTGCACTCCGGGTCGAGCGTGATCGCGGCATCCGCCACACGCGAGCTCTTCCAGCACTTCGCCGAGGCGCCCAAGCCCGTCCCTTCGCAGTTCGCGGCCCTGACCGACCGGGAGCAGGAGATCTTCGCGCTGGCCGCACGGGGCCTGTCGAACTCCGAGATCGCGGCGCGCGAATACCTCAGCGAGGCGACCGTGAAGACCCACATCAGCCGCATCCTCACCAAGCTCTCCCTGCGTGATCGCGTGCAGCTCGTCGTGTTCGCGTTCGAGCACGGCCTGGCCTGACCCACCCCTTCCCTCAGCGCGAGCCACCCCCTTCGGCGCGAGCCACCCCCTTCGAGCGTGCCCTTAAGGGGGTGGGTCGCGCGAAAAGGGGTGGCTCGGGTGAGAGTGGATCATCCTCGCGATGTACGAGAATGCGCCGCCAGGGCGACGCGCCGAGAACGGCGCCGGAAATAGCGTCGATGACATGGAGATCACGACCACCGACCTCGGGCTCGCAGCCCGCGTCCAGCACCTCACGAAGACGTACGGCTCGGGAGAGGGCACCGTCCGCGCCCTCGACGACGTCAGCGTCGGAATCCGCCGCGGTCAGTTCACCGCGATCATGGGTCCGTCCGGATCCGGCAAGTCGACGCTCATGCACATCATGGCCGGGCTCGACACCCCGACCGACGGACGCGTCTGGATCGGCGACACCGACATCACCGGCCTCGGCGACCTCGACCTCACGGTCCTGCGCCGCCGTCGCGTCGGCTTCATCTTCCAGGCGTTCAACCTCGTCCCGACGCTCACGGCGATGGGGAACATCCTGCTGCCGTTCGAGCTCGACGGTCGCCGGCCGAGTGCGATCGAGAAAGCGCGCATCGACGGGCTCGTCCAGACGCTGGGGCTCGGCCCTCGACTGAATCACCGACCCCATCAGCTGTCAGGCGGGCAGCAGCAGCGCGTGGCCATCGCGCGTGCTCTCGCGACCGCCCCCGACCTGGTCTTCGCCGACGAGCCCACCGGAAATCTCGACTCTCAGACAGGTCGCGAGGTGCTGCAGCTGCTCGCCGCCGCGAGTCGCGAGCACGGACAGTCCATCGCGATGGTCACGCACGATGCGATCGCCGCGAGCTATGCCGACCGCGTGCTGTTCCTCGGGGATGGTCGCATCGTCGCCGACCACCCACGTCAGAGCGCCGAGGAGATCTCGGCCTACATGCTCGCCGCTGAGGTGACGGCATGACCGCCGTGGCCGAGCCGCTGACGACCACGATCGTCCCCGAGACGGCGGCCACCGCGCCGCGGCTCGCCTGGCTCCGCGACCGCGGTATGGGCGCGAGCGTCCTCGTCGCCGCGCTGTCGGCAGGTTTCGGCGTCGTGCTCGTCGAGACGACCGCGTATCTCGGCGCGGTGCTGCAGGCCGACCCGTTCATCGGCGACAGCGAGAGTCTCGCCCTCGTCGTCGGCATCCTCTCCGTCCTGCTGACGGGGGTCGCGATGTACGTCGCGGCGATCGTCACCGCGAACACGTTCTCGACGATCATCGCCGGTCGCACGCGTCAGATCGCCCTCATGCGCCTGATCGGCGCATCGGCGCGATCGCAGCGCGCGGAGGTCGGGAAACAGGGGCTCGTCGTCGGCGTGATCGGCGCGCTGCTCGGCCTCGTCGCGGGCATCGGGCTCGCCGCCGTGGGCGTGCAGATCGGATCGCAGCTCATCGGCACCTCGCCCGAGAGCTTCACGCTCGTGCAGCCCTTCGTCGCGCTTCCCGTCATCGGCGTCGCGCTCACCACCTGGGCCGCGGCCTGGGCCGGATCGCGTCGCGTGCTGACCGTCACCCCGCTGCAGGCGATCGGCGGGTCGGTCGAGCGCACGCACGAGGAGGTCTCGCGCCCCCGCCGCCACATCGGCGCATGGATCCTGCTCGTCACCGGGGCGCTTCTGCTCGCGGCCGGTGTCGGCCTCGGCCTGCTGCACCCGGTCGGCGTCGTCGTGGGGTTCTTCGGCGGAATCCTGTCGTTCACGGGGCTCGCGACCGGGTCCGTCCTGTTCATGCCGCCCGTGCTGCGGTTGGTCGGCCGGCTGTTCGGGTCGAGCGCCACCGCGCGGCTCGCGGCCGAGAACGCGCTCCGCTACCCCGAGCGGTCGTCACGCATGACGATCGGCGTGGTCATGGGCGTCACGCTCGTCACGCTGTTCGCGGTCGCCCTCGAGTCGGTCAAGCAGATGATGATCGGCCAGTCGGGCGGAGAGGTGCCGCCGGAGTTCTTCGCCCCCTACGACGCGTTCGCCGGCGTCATGATGGTGCTCGTCGCGGTGTCGGCGGTGATCGCCGCAGTGGGTCTCGTCAACCTGCTGACGATCGGCGTCGTCCAGCGCCGCCGCGAACTGGGACTGCTGCGGTCGATCGGGCTGTCGAACCGGCAGGTGCGCCGCATGGTGCTGCTGGAGGCGACGCACATCACGGTCGCGGCGACCCTCACCGGACTCGTACTGGGCGTGGTCTACGGCTGGATCGCCGCCCAGTCGCTGCTCGGCTCTGTGCCGACCTATCCCGACTTCGCCCCCGCAGGGCTCGTCGCGCCGCACGTCCCGTGGCTCCCGGTCGTCATCATCGTCGTCGCGACGGCGGTGCTGACCCTCGTGGCGGCAGCCGCGCCGACCAGGCTCGCGACTCGAGTCGCCCCGGTCGAAGCACTCGCCGCCGACTGAGCGTCATCTTCCGTCACCCTCGCCCTCGTCGGAGGGCGAGGGTGACGTCGCGCTTTAGGCTGGACGGATGCCGACTCCCTTCGACCAGTCCACGTATCAGGTGCGCCTCGACTGGGGCGTCGAGGGTCTCGGGCGGCTGGCCCCGGCCGACGTCGTCGTGGTGGTCGACGTGCTGCGCTTCTCGTCGACGGTGGCGGATGCCGTCGCCTCCGGCGCGTCCGTGTCGCTCGCCGACGCGGGGGAGTGGTCGCGCAACGGCGCCGCCGTGGCCGCCGCGGCCGAGGGGGCCACGGTCTTCCTCGGCAGTGTGCGCAACGCGGGTGCCGTCGCGCGAGCCATCGCCGTGGAGCAGGAGCGACGCCAGGCCCGCACGTCGGTCGCCGTGATCGCGGCGGGCGAGCTCGACAGCACGGGAGGACTCCGCTTCGCCGTGGAGGACCACCTCGGCGCGGGTGCCGTGATCGCCGCCCTCACGGATCTGGGCATCGACCACACGGCGCCGGATGCCGCGGTCGCGGCCGAAGGGTTCCGAGCCCTCCGCCGCGCGCTGCGTCACATGCTCAGCGCGAGCGGGTCGGCGCGCGAGATCGCCGACGGCGTGCCCGCCACCGACCGCATGACGGCGGCGGGACTGAGGCCGACCACCGCGACGGAGGCCGCCGAGCTCGACGCGATCGACGCGGTCCCGGTGCTGCGCGACGGGGTGTTCGTCGCCTTCGCGTGAGTCTCGCGACCGATCGGCCGACCTGGTCGTAGGGTCGGGGCATGAGGTTCGTCCCCGCCTTCATCCTCGACGCCGTGTTCGTGCTCGTCTTCGCCGTGATCGGGCGAGCGTCTCACCAGGAGGATGCCGCGGGCTTCCTCGTCACGGCCTGGCCGTTCCTCGTGGCGCTGCTGGTCGGGCATCTCGTGGCTGCGCTGCTGCCGGGTCGTCCTCGGCGGCCATGGTCGTTGGCGTGGGGCGCTGTGGTGTGGATCGTGACCGTCGTGGGCGGAATGCTCCTGCGCGTCGTCTCGGGCGACACGGCGCAGGTCGCTTTCGTCATCGTCGCGACACTGGTCCTCGGCGTGCTGCTCGTCGGGTGGCGTGCTGTGGCAGCACTCCTCCGCCGTCGGTCGAGCGCGCGGGCGGCTTCCGGTTCAGTCGGTGACGACGGATCGCTCGACGGCGCGAGCGAGCACGCGGGTGCTGCGTCGATCGACGACGCTGCCGCATCGGAGCCCGCGGCGTCGGACGACGGTGTCGCCGAGCACGATCGCGATCCTCGTCGCGACTGAACGCGGCGACCCGCGCGCGGTCAGCGTGACATCTGCGCCGCGAGTCGCGTATCGGCGGTGATCTCGCGGCGGGTCCACGAGAAGAGGTGCCGCGCGTCGAACGTGCGCGAGCAGCGGGCGCACGACGTCGCGCGCGATGGTCGTCGATGGCGGTAGGTCACATGGCCGGCGGGGCACCGCCCCACCCAGGGTGCGAGCTCGACGGCCGTCTCGCCGTGGTGCGTGGTGCCGCCGACGTAGCCGAGGTCGCGCGCCACGCGCTTCCACACCGGGCCGTGCGCGGCGGCGTGCCCGGCGAGCGCATGGGCGACCTCGTGCAGCAGCACCTGGTGGATCTCGTCGTCGTCGAACCGGGCGGCCAGATACCGTGACACCGTGATGCGCTTCTTCGAGTAGTCGCACTGACCCGCGCGGCGCTTCGCATGGTCGAACCCGAACGACCAGCTGTCGTCGAGGTGCATCGAGATGAGTGCTTCGCCCCAGACGCGCACCCGGTCAAGTTCCGCCATGCGCTCAGGCTAAGCCATGCCGCCGACATCGCGGCGGCATCCGCACGCGGGCGCCGCGGCGGTCATCCGTCCGTCCAGACGTCGAGCGGGGTCAGCCAGCGAGCAGCTCCGACGAGCGACGGCGCTCGGCCGCCTCGATCGCGAGCAGCACGGTCTCGAGCTCCCGGTCGTCGGCACCGGCCTCGCGACGCAGGAAGAGCGACTGCTTGAAGCTCTCGCGCGCCGTGTCGTAGTCGCCCGCCTCGTAGGCGTTGCGCCCGTGGTGGTGGTACGCGAACGCGGCGATCGACAGCCACCGCTGCCCCTCCGCCTCGGTCGCGCACGTCGCCAGCTCCTGCTCGGCGGCGGCGTGGGCTCGGCGATGCTGCAGCACGGTCGCGTGCAGCACGCGCGCGCGGAGCACGTCCTTGCGCGTGCCGGCCATCCGAGCCTGACGCACGGTCTCGTCGGCGACCGAGAGCGCATCGTCGAGGCGGTTCAGCACCTTCAGCAGCCACACGCGCTCGAGCAGGGCGGGAAGGCTGCGCTGACCCGAGATCTCCTCCAGGCGTGCCGCGCATTCATCGAGATCGACCAGTTCGCGAAGACTCTCGTGGTCGTATCCACGGATGAAACTCATTGCTCTCCTCTCGCAGCATCCCCCGACCAGTGTGCCCTCCGTGGGCGCCCCAGCCGGGGCGGCACGCCCCGAGTCGCCGCATCCGATCGATCGGTCGATGCTCAGCGCAGGAAGAGCGAGGCGTCCGGACGTGGCGAGGGCACGGCATCCGCGTCCGTCACGACGCGAGCGCCCTGGATGAACGACGCCACCTCCGCCCCCTGCGCGATCTTCGCCGGGTGGGGGCCTGCGGCCAGCGTGCGCGGCAGCCACTCCGTCGGCAGGGGAGAGCCGGATGCCGCGATGACGAGGTTTCCGAAACGGCGGCCCTTCAGCACCTGGGTGTCGGCGAGGATACCGATCTCGGGCAGCACCTCGGCGATCGTGGCGACCTGCCTGCGTGCGAACGCGAGACCGGGGCCGTCGGCGACGTTGACGAGCAGCACGCCGGTGGGCGCGAGCAGAGCACGCAGCTCACGGTAGAACTCGACGCTCGTGAGGTGAGCGGGGGTCTGCGCGCCGGAGTAGACGTCGGAGACGACGAGGTGGCACGACCCCTGCAGTGCGGCGGGCAGACGGCCGACGCCTTCCCTGGCGTCGCCGATGCGCACCCGGATCGCGGCATCGCGGGGGAGCGGAAGATGCTCCTTCACGAGAGCGGCGAGCGGCGCCTCCAGCTCGATGACCTGCTGCCGCGAGCCCGGCCGGGTGGCGGCCACATAGCGGGGGATGGTGAGCGCGCCCGCGCCGAGGTGCACCGCGGTGAGAGGGCCGTCGCGCAGCTGGTCGATCACCGCTCCCATCCGCACGATGTACTCGAAGTGCAGATGCGTGGGGTCGTCGAGGTCGACGTGCGACTGCGGAGTGTCGTCGACGATGAGCTCGAAGCCGCTCGCGAACTCGGAGGGGATGATGCGGGCGATGCCGCCATGGTCGAGACGGGTCTGCGGATGCTCGGTGTCGCGCGCTCTCGTCCTGCCCATGCTCTGAGACTACGCGCTCGCCCGCGTCGATCAGCGGGACTGGTTGCCCACCGAGCACGTCTCCTGGTCGACGCTCTGCCCGGAGATCTCGGGAGGCAGCGTCGCACGAGGAGCCTCCGTCGGCGCGGGCGTGGCCGACGCTTCCTCTGTGGGAGCGGGCTCCGTGGGCTCGACGAGTTCGACGCTCTGATTCGTCGCCACGTCGCCCGACAGCGAGACCGGCTCGCCCGCCGCGAGCGCCGCCCACAGCGGCTCAGCCGCCTGCTCGTCGGGGACCACCTTGATGCCCGGGTTGTCGGGGTCGTCGAGGTTGGGGTACTGCACGAACACGAAGTCCGAGAACCGCACGTCCTTGAGCGCGAGGGCCAGCTGGCTGAGGGTCAGCGGGTTGTTCAGCGACTGGCTCGGGACGATGTTGTCGGCGACGGTGTTCGCGAGCCGGAGCACGGTCGAGGGATCGGTGAGCGTCTCTGCGCTGAGGATCTTCTTCGCCAGCCGCGACATGTACTGCTGCTGATTGGAGATGCGGGCGAGGTCGCTCTCGTCGCCGACGCCGTGGCGGGTGCGGATGAACGCGAGCGCGTCGGCGCCCGAGACCGTGTGGGTGCCGACGGGCAGGTCGATGCCGGCCTGAGGGTCGCGGATCCCGTCGCCTGCGACGCACACCTCGACGCCGCCGATCGCGTCGGTGATCTCGATCACGCCGTCGAAGCTGATCTTCGCGGCGAACTCGATCGGGATGCCGCTGAGGTCGGTGATGGTCTTCGCGATGCACGAGACGCCCGCGTGGTCGAACAGGGAGTTCATCGGCGCCTTCGACATCGACGAGGCGGTCGAGCCGTCCTCCCGCGTGCACTCGGGGACGCGCACCATCAGGTCGCGGGGGAACGACACCACGGTGACGTTGCGAGGTGCGGCCGACACGTGCACGAGCAGATTGACGTCGTTGCGGATGCCGTCGTCGGCCTCCTCGCACCGCTCGCCGAGGAGCTGGGTGGTGATCTCGCCGCACTCGTCCGTCCCGACGACGAGGATGCTGAACGCCTTGTCGTCCGGGTAGGCGCCGAGTGCCGGGGGAGCGGCGTCGCCGCCGTCCTCGAGCGCGACGGCGCCGTCCCCGGTGCGGTTGAGGAGGTCGGCCGCGACGAAACCGCCGATGGCGATGGCCGATACCAGAACCACGCTGAGCGAGATGCCCAGGATCTTCAGGAAGGATGAGAGTGCCGTGGGCGTCGGCAGGGTCGCGTGGCGTGCGACGGTCGATCTTCTCGTGTCATCCAGGGCGCCTGACATGCGGCAGAGCCTACCCGTCGAGCCTGGCGGAGCCCGATGTTACGGGTGCATGACGTTTCCGGGAGCAACTTGCAGGGAATTAGTTAGTCGTGAATACTTTTTCCTACGTGGTAGGCAGCACCCGAGCCCGCCAGGACGTTCAAAGAGGAGATCCCTGATGCACAAGCGCATCCTTCCGGTCGTGGCGCTCGGCGCTGTGGCCACCCTGGGCCTGGCGGCCTGCGCCGGCGGAGCCGGTGACGACAACGGCGGAGCGGTCGACGGCGAAGGCCAGGAGCTCACCGTCTGGATCATGAAGGGCACCAACCCCGACTCCAGCGCCTTCTACGACGAGGTCTCGAAGGCCTTCGAGGACGAGACCGGAGCGACCGTCACCATCGAGGAGATCCAGTGGGCGGACGCCCACGACCGGTTCGTGACCTCGATCGCCGGCGGCACCACCCCCGACATCGCCGAGACCGGCACCACCTGGACCGCCGAGTTCGCCGACGCGGGCGCGCTCGAGCCGCTCGACGAGTACGTCGACGCCGAGAAGGGCCTCCGCGACGACCTCGTCGAGGGTCTCGCGGTCGCCGGCACCTACGACGACGAGCTGTACGGCATGCCCTGGTACGCCGGAGTCCGTTCGCTCGTCTACCGCACCGACGTGTTCGAGGAGCTCGGTCTCGAGGCTCCGAAGACGTGGGACGACATCGTCGCCGCCGGCGAGGCCATCAAGGCCGCCAAGCCCGACATGCTGCCGTTCCCCGTCCCGGGCGACGCCGAGTTCCAGGTCTACCCCTGGGTCTGGGGCGCCGGCGGCGAGGTCGCCACGCAGGACGGCGGCGAGTGGACCAGCGAGCTCGACAGCAAGGAGTCGCAGGCCGGGATCGAGTTCTACACGGGACTCGCGACCGAGCACGGGTTCTCCTCGGCGGGCGCCACCACCTGGAAGGAGACCGACCTCCGCGACGCCTTCACGCAGGGCAACGTCGCGATGATGCTCTCCGGCTCGTGGACCCCCAAGGCCCTCATCGAGGCCGCACCCGACCTCGACGGCAAGATCGGCGCGGCCGTGATCCCCGGTGAGGACGGCGGCATCGCTCCGTCCGTGCTCGGCGGCTCGCACCTCTCGGTGTTCAACACGACGAAGAACGCCGACCTCGCGTGGCAGTTCGTCAAGCTCATGACCACGGGCGAGTTCGCCGAGAAGTGGGCGGACGAGACCGGTTACTTCCCCGGCGTGCAGTCGGCGATGGAAGAGGCCCTCGCCTCGACCGACCCGCTGGTCGCTCCGTTCGCGGAGCAGATGGTCGAGGGCGGCGCGTCCGTGCCGGTCACCCCGAACTTCGGTGCCGTCCAGGCCAAGAAGACGACCAACGCCATGATCCAGGCCATCCTCAGCGGGCAGAAGGACGTCGCAACGGCGACGAAGGATGCCGCTGCTGAGATGACCGAGCTGCTCAACCAGTAAGACAGTTAGGCAATATCACCCCATGTCGATGGTGCACGCGCCACTGCCGGCC
>NZ_LPVV01000002.1 GCF_002362255.1 Microbacterium sp. SZ1
CGGGCTCTTCATCTGTGTGCGCGGCTCGTCAGCCGAGGCGGGCGGTGCGCAGGGTCGCGGTCGCGCTGTGCGCGGCCATGCCCTCGGAGTCGGAGATCACCTGCACGGCATCCGCGAGCGCCGGGGTCGCCTCACGGCTGATGCGCTGGTAGGTGAGCGGCTTGAGGAAGCGCGAGACCGAGAGACCGGCGCTGTGCTTGGCACCGCCCGCGGTGGGCAGCACGTGGTTCGTGCCGGCCATGCCCTTGTCGGAGTAGGCCACCGTGCTCCACGGACCGAGGAAGATCGAGCCGTAGTTGCGCAGGTTCTCGTGGTACCAGTCGTCGTCGGCCGTGAGGATCTCCAGATGTTCCGGCGCCAGGTCGTCCATGAGGGCGACGGCGGTCTCGCGGTCCTTCGCGACCGTCACGACACCGTAGTCGCGCCACGCGGGTCCGGCGATTCCGGCCGTCGCGAGCGTCTCGAGCTGGCGGTCGATCTCGGCGATCACTGCACGACCGTGCTCCTCCGACGTCGTGATGAGCGCGGCGGGTGAGTTCGGCCCGTGCTCTGCCTGGCCCAGCAGGTCGGCGGCGACGAGCTCCGGATCGGCCGTCTCATCGGAGATGACCGCGACCTCGCTCGGACCCGCGAGCAGGTCGATCGCCACCGTGCCGAAGAGCTGTCGCTTGGCTTCGGCGACGAAGGCGTTGCCCGCGCCGACGAGCATGTCGACGGGCAGCTCGCCCAGCAGACCGTAGGCCATGGCCGCGAGGGCCTGCACCCCGCCGATGACGAAGACGCGGTCGACGCCCGAGAGGTGCGCGGCGTAGACGACGGCGTCGTTGGCTCCGCCGTCGGGCTGCGGCGGCGTGCAGGCGATCACGGTCGGCACGCCGGCGGCCTTCGCGACGCCCACGGTCATGAACGCGCTCGCGGTGAGCGGGAAGCGTCCGGCGGGCAGGTAGGCGCCGACACGGGAGACGGGGATGTACTTCGCTCCGGTCACGAGACCGGGCACCAGCTCGGTCTCGAAGTCGGAGAGGTGCGAGCGCTGCTCGCGGGCGAAAGCCTGGGTGCGAGCGGCACCGAGCTCGATCGCCTCGCGCAGAGCGGGGTCGAGACGGTCGCCGCTGCTCGCGATCTGCTCGGGGGTGAGCTCGATGGCGGCGCCCTGGTAGTTGTCGAGCTTCCTCGCATAGTCGAGCACGGCGTCCATGCCGCGCTCGCGGATGTCGGCGAGCATCGCCGTGACGGTGTCGATCACGGCGGGGTCGCGCTGCGCGGCCGGCGCGTCGACGCCCGGGGTCTTGAGGTGATGGAAGGCGCCCTCGTGGCGCGCGAGGACTGCAGGAGAGTAACGCATGCAGGAAGGCTAGATCGACGGCACCCATTCGACAAGCCTGATGATCCGTACGCACGCATCGGGTTTACCATTGGGCTGTGACCATCACCCAGCTCACCGCGTTCCTCGCCGCTCTCGAACACGGCTCGTTCACCGCGGCGGCGGCGAGCCTGGGCATGACGCAGGCCTCCGTGTCGGAGCTCGTGGCCCGCCTCGAGCGCGAGCTGGACGCCACCCTCTTCGTCCGCGGCAGTCGCCGTCTCGTGCCGACGGCCGCCGCGCAGGAGCTGCGCCCGCACGCCGCACAGGCCGTGAGCGCCGTGCAGAACGGCATCGACACGATCCACTCGCTCGCCTCGCTCGACCGCGGCATCTGCACCTTCGGGGTGCTCCGCAACGCGGCGTACTACGCACTGGCCGACCTGGCGGAGACGTTCCACCACCGGCATCCGAACGTCCGGCTGCGGCTGGTCGGCATCAACTCGGCGCACGTCGCGCGGTCCATCGCGCGGGGCGAGCTCGAGGCGGGTCTGCTCGTGCTGCCGATCGACGAGGACGGCCTCGAGGTCAAGCCGCTGTTCCGCGACGAGGTGCTCTACGCCTCTTCCACCCGCGCGGCCGAGGGGGGCCCGGTGACGATCTCCGAGGTCGCCGAGTCGAAGCTCGTGCTCTACGACGCCTTCGCCGGATGGGACGACCCGACGCGCAGACAGCTGCTGGAGCGCGCCCGCCTGCACGGCCTCACGATCGAGCCGTCGGTCGAGGTCGAGCACGTCGAGACTGCACTGAGTCTCGTCGCCGCGGGCACGGCAGACACCATCGTGTCGCGGTCCATCGCCGAGTCCGAAGGCTTCCCCCCTGGCATCCGCACCTTCCCGTTCGCGGAGCCCATGCACGACACGATCGCGCTCGTGCAGCGCGAGGGGGTCCTGCTGTCGCCGGCGACGCGCAAGCTCGCGGAGCTCGCCGAGCGGATGCTGAGCGAGGCCCTTCCCGAGCACGCGGGGCGCACGCCGCTGCGGTGACCCGCAGACGAGACGGGGCGCGAGGAGCCACAGCTCCCCGCGCCCCGTCTTCGGACGTTGCGGCTCAGTCGTCTTCCGTGGCCGTGACCATCACGCCGAGCGGCGCGAGGTAGCCGTTGGGGTCGATCGTCCAGTCGGCGGCCGCTGCGGCCTCGACGACCTCGGGGGCCCACTCGAGGTACACGCGGTCGTCGCCGCCGTTGATGACGAGCACCGTGCCGGAGCCGGTCTCGTCGCCCTCGACGCAGCGGTACTCCCGCCACGCACCCTCGGGGACCGAGAAGGTGTCGCCGGCTCCGAGGTTCACGGTCGTCGACGGGTCGCCGTTGAGGGTGACCTCCCAGCGGCCGGTCTTGAACAGCAGTGCCTGCGTCTTGTCGTGACGGTGGCGCAGCACACCCTGACCGGGCTCGGCCTTGACCCACGCGAGGTTGAACGAGTGGGGCTCGTGCACGTTCGGCACCTGACGGCGGTTCTCGCTCATGCCGTAGCCGATCGCGGTGGCGAGCTCGACCCGGCCGCCCTCGACCGCCGCGCACAGCAGCGCCGCGGCGGAGTACTTGCGATCGCCGGGCTGGATGACCCGCGAGCGCATGTCCTCGACCGAGTACTCGGTGAGCTCGTCGATGTAGTGCTGCTTCATCGGCTTGATGAGCGCCACGTCGTCGGGCAGCACGTCGCCCGCGACCGTGTCGATCAGCTTGTTGTCGGCGGTGAGGTGCAGACCGTAGGACTCCGCCTCACGCAGCACCGACGGACCCCAGATGATGCCGCCGTTGTCGTCGCGACCGAGCACCGTGTAGAGGATGCCGTCGTCCGGCCCCTCGTTCGTGAAGCCACGGAAGATCCACGTCGGGATCGTGACGATGTCGCCGTCGTGGCTGATGTACTCGCCCTGCTTGCCGTCGACGCCCCAGCGCAGCCGGAACTCGCCGCCGAGGTTGATGAAGACTTCGGCGGTGAAGTGCAGGTGCAGGTTGTTCGAGATGCCGTTCGGCATCCCTGCGGCGCCCGTGTTGAACCCGTGGTTGACCTCGAGGTTCACGTACTGGCTCGCGTTCTGCGAGACGCCGGCGCCGATGAAGGAGTAATTCTCCTTGCGATCGGACCCCGGGGTGCGGCAGTCGATGAACGCCGAGTTGCACGGCACCCAGTCCGAACGACGGATGGTCCGGCGCTGGATCTCCTCGGTGTCGACGACGACGTCCTTCGTGCCCTCGATGACGGTACTCATTTCTTCTTCTCCCTTGTCGATCAGTGAATGATCAGTAGATGTTGGCGAAGGCCACGGGCTCGTCGCCCCGTGATCCTGCGATCTGCGCGCGGAGCGCGATGTCGTCCCACAGGCGCACCTCCTTGACGATGGCGCCGTTGTGGAAGGTGAACTGCGAGATGCCGATCAGGTCGACCGGCTTGCCGGTGAGCGGGCCGTAGTTCGGCACGCCGTTGTAGTCGCCGACGAACTTCCACACCACCGCGACGCGCAGGCCCGCGTAGCGCACGTCGTAGTTGGTCTGGATGTCGCGGATCTCGAACTGCCCGCCCGGAAACGACTCGAGCAGGCGAAGCAGCGCACGGCGATACCCCTCGGGGCGGATGATGGTGCGGTCGCCGACCGTGTGCAGCGTGAGGTCGCGGTCGAAGTACTTCTCGACCTTCTGCAGATCGCGGTCGTTCCAGACGGTCTGGATCATGTCGAGGACGGTCTCGACCTCGACGCGGTACTCGTCGGGGCGGACACCCGAGTCACCCTTGGCGATCGGGTCGGCCGGGGCGGGCTCGGTCCACGAGCCGGAGAAGCCACGGAACGCCTGCGCCCGGGCCAGCTCGTCGAGGTCGTCGCCGCGACGCAGCGCGCCGGCGAGCGTGTCGCGCACGACCCACTCCTCGACCATGCGGCCGCGGCGGTAGAGGCAGTTCGCGATCGTGCGGCTCACGTACGGCGAGTGCAGGTCTCCCGAGAGCACCAGGTGCGAGCTGAGGAAGGCGTCGTCGCCGCGGGCCTCCCAGATGACGTCCTCCGCCTGTCCGACGCGGTCCGGCGTCGCCGAAATCCGCATGAGCGACCCCTCGATGACCTCCTGTCGCGTCGTGGAGGTGCCGAGCGCGCCGTGCACGATCGAGTCGGGCTCGTAGTTGTCGCGGATGAAACTGATCGACCGATCGACCCAGATGAGGTCGGTGACCTCGCGGATGAAGTCGTCGGGGTCTTTGTACGGCAGGTAGGCGACCGGGTCGAGAGACACGCTTTTCCACTCCTTCGAGATGCGCGACTGCGGTTCATCGGTGATCGCACGTCGCGTTGTCGTCAGTGTATGCGTATGCACAACGGGGCGCAAGCGATCCCTCAGCGCACACGGTGGACATTCCGGGCTGGCGGCGAATCGAACGCCTGGACGGATGCGGGCGTCGACGCCCCGGGCGGACGCAGGAGCAGCCGTCGGCGCCGGAGTGGAGATGCCTGCGGAGTCAGCGCGTCGGCGCGGGTGCCAGAGTGCGGCGCGCGATGAAGGTCGACGCGAACCCGGACATCCGGATCTCCGCATCCGGATCCTCGATGCGCCGGACGATGAGGTCGGCCGCAGCGCGCGCCATGCCGACGATGTCATAGCCGACCGTGGCGAGGTCGATGATGGGCCAGGCCGCCTCGGGAAGGTCGTCGAAGCCGATCACCGAGAGGTCGTCGGGCACCCGCAGGCCGGCACGATGAGCGGCGTTGAGCGCGCCGTACGCGACGACGTCGTTGCCGCAGAAGAGCACGGTGGGGCGGTCGGGGCCGGCGAGCAGCTCCGCCGCGGCGGCCTCCCCCTCCGCCGCGCCGTAGGGGGTGCGGCGGACGTCGCGCTCGTCGAGCTGCAGCCCTTCGGCGCTCAGAGCGTCGCGCAGTGACGCCTCTCTCCCCTGCGCCGTGCTGGTGTTGCTCGGCCCCAGCACCGCGCCCATGCGCCGATGACCGAGAGCGACGGCCGCTCGAACGGCCTCCCGATAGCCCGGCACGGAGTTCACGACCGCGGAGTCCGCATCGACGAGGGATCCGATGCGATTGAAGTACACGAAGGGCAGCCCGCGATCGCGCAACCGCACGGGGGCGACGGAGTCGACGGTCGTGGTCGCCAGGATGACTCCGTCGAGGCCGTTGGCGAGGAGCCTCTCGACGATCGTGTCGTTGTCGGCGCTCTCGGTGTGCAGCATCAACTGATAACCGAGGGCTTCGAGCTCGCGGTGCACCGGGGCGATGATGTGCGAGTAGAACTGGTTGTCCAGATCGGTGAGCAACAGCCCGATGCGGCGGGTGCGCCCGGAGGAGAGCGCGCGACCGGCCTCGCTGGGCACGTACCCGAGCAGCTGCGCCGCCTCCCGCACGCGGAGCTTGGTGGCCTCCGACACCCGCGCGTCGTCGCGCAGGGCCCGCGACACCGTGGGCTGCGACACCCCGGCCAAGCGGGCAACGTCCCGGCTCGTGACGACCATGTCAGGCCTCCCCCTCGATCTGTCGAATTCTACTGCCCTTGACGCTGGAATGCATACGCGGTCATAATCGGAGCATACGTATGCAACGAAAGGATGGGCCATGCCCCTGTATCTGAAGTCCGCGCCGACGAAGACGTTCGCGGACACCGCTCAGCAGGACGTCGCCGAACGGGTCCGGGGGATCATCGGGGACATCCGCGAGAACGGCGACGACGCCGTCCGCCGCTACGCCGAGCAGTTCGACAAGTGGAGCCCCGAGTCGTACCGACTCTCCGACGCCCAGATCGACGAGATCATCGCCACCCTGCCCGATCAGGTCATTCAGGACATCGAGTTCGTGCAGAGTCAGGTGCGCCGGTTCGCCCAGGCGCAGCGCGACTCGCTCGTCGACATCGAGGTCGAGACGCTTCCCGGTGTCTTCCTCGGTCAGAAGCACGTGCCGGTGCAGGCCGCCGGCGCCTACATCCCCGGCGGCAAGTATCCCCTCACCGCCTCGGCTCACATGACGATCATCACCGCCAAGGTGGCCGGCGTGCCCCGCGTGGTCGCCTGCACCCCGCCGATCCGCGGCGAGATCCCCGCCGCGACGGTCGCGGCGATGAAGATGGCCGGCGCCGACGAGATCTACATCCTCGGCGGCGTGCAGGCGGTCGCGGCGATGGCGGTCGGCACCGACACCATCGCGCCGGTCAACATGATCGCCGGGCCCGGCAATGCCTACGTCGCCGAGGCCAAGCGCCAGTTGTTCGGCGAGGTCGGCATCGACCTCTTCGCGGGGCCCACCGAGATCCTCATCGTCGCCGACGAGCACGCCGACCCGTTCTTCACCGCGGTGGATCTCCTGTCCCAGGCCGAGCACGGCCCCGACTCCCCCGCTGTGCTGGTGACGACCTCGCAGAAGCTCGGCGAGGAGGTCATCGACTGGATCGAGAAGATCCTCCCCGGCATGTCGACGCGCGACTACGCCGGTCCCGCCTGGCGCGACTGGGGTCAGGTGATCGTCGCCGACGATCTCGATGAGGCGTACCGCATCGCCGACGACTTCGCGTTCGAGCACGTGCAGATCTTCACCGAGAACCCGCGCGAGGCGCTGACGAAGATGCACGACTACGGCGCGCTGTTCCTCGGCGAGAACACCTGCGTCTCCTACGGCGACAAGGTCATCGGCACGAACCACGTGCTCCCCACGCTCGGCGCCGCCCGCTACACCGGCGGTCTCTGGGTGGGCAAGTACCTCCGCACGGTGACGTACCAGGAGGTTCAGAACACCGAGTCCTCCGCCGAGCTGGGTGCCGTCTGCGGCCGCGCCGCCCGCGTCGAGCTGTTCGAGGGCCACGCGCGCTCGGGAGACGCGCGCGCGTGGCGTCACGCCGGCACGCGGTTCGACTGGATCGACGAGAGCCACGCCGCGGTCGACGCGGCCGCACGATGACCGACCTCACCGGTCGCACGGCCGTGGTCACCGGCGGCGGCAGCGGACTCGGAGCGGCGATCGCCCGAGCCCTGCACGCCGCCGGCGCCGCGGTGGTCGTGGTGGGTCGCGACACGGCGAAGCTCGATGCGGTGGCCCGCGAGCTCGGCGACCGCGTCCGCGCGCTCTCGTGCGACGTGGCCGACCCGGCATCCGTCGACGCCCTGCGTGACGCGCTCGTCGGCACCCAGGTGTCGATCCTCGTCAACAACGCGGGCATCCCGGGTCCGGTGGCGGCGCTCACCGACATCGACGTCGACGACTGGGACGAGGTCTTCGACGTCAACGTGCGCGGCACCTTCCTGCTGTGCAGGGCGCTGCTGCCGGGCATGATCGAACGGGGCGACGGCGACGTCATCAACGTGGCATCCGTCTCGGGCAAGCGCCCGCTCGCGCACCGCACGCCGTACTGCGCCTCGAAGATGGCGGTCATCGGGCTCACCTCGACGCTCGCCTTCGAGGTCGGACCGGCCGGCGTGCGCGTGAACTCGCTCTCGCCTGGGCCGGTGCAGGGCCCGCGCATGGCCCGCAACTTCCGCCTCGAGGCGGAGCGGTCCGGCACCTCGGTCGACGACGCCGAGCAGGCTTTCGTCTCGCGGGCGGCGCTGGGCCGCATGGTCACAGAGGATGAGGTCGGCGCGGCCGTCGTCGCCATGCTCGCGATGCCGGGCATGTGCGGCGCCGACGTCGACCTCTCGGCGGGAATGGTCGCATGAGCCCTTCGCTGCGGCAGCGCGCGAGCGCCGGTGAGAAGCTCATCGGCGCTCTCCTGCGCATGCCGGCCGAGGAGACCGTCGAGATGCTGGCCGTCGCCGGCTTCGACTTCGTGCTGATCGACTGCGAGCACGGACCGGCCGACATCGTCGCGCTGCGCAGTCACATCGCCCTGGCGGCGGTGCACGGCGTACCCGTCATCGTGCGGGTCGGCGAGAAGGACCGCGGCCTCGTGCTGCGGGTACTCGACCAGGGCGCGCAGGGCATCCTCGCCCCTCACCTCGACACGGCCGAGGATGCCGCCGACCTCGTCGACTCCGCGCTCTACCCGCCCGTCGGATCGCGCGGCTTCGCCACGTACAGCCGCGCCGGCCGCTTCGGCGAGGTCGCGGCGGCCGATCACCGCGACCGGTGGCTCGAGAACACCCTCGTGCTCGGCATGATCGAATCGCCCCGCGGGGTCGCGAACATCGACGAGATCGTCGCGACAGCGCGCCTCGACGGCATCATGATCGGCCCGGCCGACCTCGCCGCGGCATCCGGTCCCGACGACCTCCCGGTGGCGGAAGCCGTCGCGGTCGTGAACGAGGCGCTCTCGCGCACCGGTGCCCTGCGCATGGACATCGTCGGCACGAAGGATGCCGCAGCAGCAGCCTTCGCGGCCGGTGCCGACCTCGTGGTCTACAACCTCGCGTCGTCGCTCATGGCGCACTTCCGCGATCTGACCGCGCCGGCCCGCTGACCTTCGGCAGGAGATCTCGCGTGACGAAGGACGCGAGCACGGCATCCGTCCTTCGCTGCGTGAGATCTCCTGCGATATGCGCGACGCCGCTCACGCGACCGCCGACGCCCTGACCTGTTGCGCGCACCACGAGCGCACGAGGTCGCCGAACTCGCGCGGGCGCTCGAGCGGCAGCAGGTGACCGGCATCCAATGAGACCAGTCGCGCATCGGGCAGAGCGGCGACGATCTCGGTGTGGAAGTGCGGCGGGCAGATGACGTCGTCCAGTCCGGAGACGACCAGCGTCGGCATCCGCAGCGACGACAACCGCGACAGCAGATCCACGCGGGTGAGCTGCAACTGCAGCTGTGTGCGCAGCAGGTCGTCGCCCGTCTCGTCACCCATCCGCAGGGCTCGCTCGACGAGATCGGGGCGCTCGGCGGCGAGGCGTTCACCGAGCAGCGGTTCGAGGATGCTCTGCTGCAGCGCTCGGGCGCTCGCCCCGTCGTCGAGACGGCGTATCCACTCGTTCCACCCCGCGCGCTGGGCGTCTGTCGGCGCCTTCGCGTTGGTCGACACCAGGCACAGCCCGGCGACGCGGTGCGGGGCGGCGAGGGCGAGCGCCATGGCGACGATGCCGCCGAGCGAGTGCCCGACGATCACCGACTGCGCCGGTATCTCCGCGAGCAGCGCGTCGATCTGCGCACGGAGCGAGGGGCGATCCAGCAGCGGCCGGATCGCCCCTCCGTCCTCCCTGTCGAAGCCGACCTCCGCCCACAGGTCTGCCGTGCAGTTCATGCCGGCGAGCAGGACCAGCTTCGGGGCGGACGCCGACACGTCAGCCCTTGACGGCGCCGTCGCTGAGGCCGGCGACGAGGTACTTCTGAGCGATGAACGCGATCACGAACACGGGGATCGTCAACAGCATCGACGCGGCGCCCGCCTGTTGCAGCATGGGCAGGGTCTGTCCGAGCTGCGTCGCGATGAACACCGGCACCGTCTTCGACGACGTGTCGGTGAGCACGAGTGCCGTGAGGTACTCCTGGAACGCGAACAGGAAGACGAAGATGCCGGCGGTCAGGATGCCGGGTCCCATCAGCGGGATCATGACGCGTCGCAGCATCCCGATCCGCGTGCAGCCGTCGATCATCGCCGCCTCGTCGAGCTCCCGCGGGATCTCGGCGAAGAAGTTGCGCAGCAACCAGATCGTGAACGGCTGGTTGATGGCGACCAGGGCGATCGCGAGCGCGAAGGTCGTGTCGTAGATCCCGAGCGCACGGCTGATGTCGTACATCGGCAGCACGACGGAGAACCGCGGCAGCGCCCGGAAGATCAGGGCCAGCACGAGCAGGATCGCCGAGACGTAGCTGGGGAACCGCGACAGCGCGTACGCCGCCGGGATGCCGATCACGAGGGCGATCACCGTCGAGACCACCGCGACGACGAGCGTGTTCACGAGGTAGTCGGCGAAGTACGTCGTCTCCCAGAGATCCACGAAGGCCTGCAGCGTGGGCTGGTAGTCCCAGAGCACAGGCGGGTTCGAGAACGCGACGTCGGTGGGCTTGGTCACCGACAGCGTCATCCAGATGAACGGGCTCAGCACCACCACGCAGAGGATGCCGAGCAGCAGCCCCGTGATGACGGGCGGGCGGTTCGGTCCGCCGCGGCGGCGACGCTTCGGTGCGCCGCCCGTGACGATGGCCCTCGTCGAGAGCTCGTTGGTGGTGAGACTCATCGTTCGGCCTTCGCTTCCTTGAAGATGCCCCGGATGAACGGGATCAGCATGATGAGGATCAGGAGGATGGTGAGCACGTTGATCGCGCTGCCGAGACCGAGGTTCTCGGCGCCGTCGGCGAACGCCACGGAGTAGACGTAGAGCATGATCGACTCGTTGCCGATGTTCTGCGCCTGTGGCGACAGCGGGATCAGGTTGTCGAACATGCGCAGGACGTCCATGATCGTGATCAGGGTCACGAACCCGAGGACGCCGCGGATCGTCGGGATGATCACGCTGATGTGCGTCTGGAACGCGTTGGCTCCGTCGATCTTGGCCGCTTCCTTCAGCTCGTTCGGCACACCCTGCAGACCCGCGAGGATGATGAGCATCGCGAAGGGCAGCATGTGCCAGACGGTGTTCGCGATGACGAGGATGGCGTTCGGCACCTGGTCCGTGAACCACAGCACCTGGGTGCCTCCGAAGAATCCGATGAGGCGGTTCACGACCCCGCCGAAGTTGTCGTCGAAGAGCCACGAGAACGCGACAGCGCCCACGAGGTTCGGCAGCACGTACGAGACGAGCATGATGCCGAGCACCAGGGGGCGCGACGCGGTGATGCGGTTGATGCCGGTGGCGATGATGTAGCCGAACACCAGCAGGATGGCGGTGGTGATCACCGTGACCACCACCGTGAACACGACCGCCTTGTGGAAGCGCGGATCGGTCAGGGCGTCGGTGAAGTTCTCCAGACCGATGAACGTGCCCGGTGTGCCGTAGCGGACCTGTTCGAAGCTCCACTGCACCGTGCGCACCAGGGGGAGCACGAGAAGCGCCCCCATCACCAGCAGGCTCGGGAAGAAGAGCAGCCAGAACTCGCGTGCCTTCATATGCGTCCTCCCTCGGACGGACTGTGGCCTGAACTCACGCTCAGGCCACAGTCATGACGTCGGTGCGTCGGTCAGCCGGCGATCTTCTCGCCGGCGGCCTGCATCTGGGCGAGTCCTTCGTCGACCGCGATCTGGCCGTTGAGGATCGAGACCAGGATCGGCCGAATCTCGTTGGTGATGTCGGCCGCGATCGGCGACACGATGGGCGGCATGGCGCTGGCGATCGAGTCGTTCGCCGCCGCGCCGTACGGCGAGTTCTTCTCCGTCACCATGCCCTCGCGCGCCGGGTAGGCCGCGGGGACGGATGCCTTCGACGCGTCCTCGCTGACGGCGGAGGCCATCATCTGGAAGAGCATGTCGTGGTCGAGCTTCGTGTTGAACGGGATGGACCAGCCGTCGATCGAGAGGCGGTTGTACGAGTACTCCGCGTCGGAGGTGACCTTCGGCGCGCCGGCGAACCCGAACGAATCAGCGAACTTCGAGTTGGAGTCGAGAGTCAGGTCGAACATGCGACCGGAGAACATGATCGACATGGCCGCGGTGCCGTTGAACATCTGCTGCTGGACCTTGGGCTGGTCGAACGTCGTGACCTGCGGGTCCATGTACGGCTTGAGCGCGAGCATCGCCTCGACGGCCTGCTTGGCCTCGGGGGTGTCGAGCGTGACCTCGCCGTCGGCGGTGACGAAGTCCGCCCCGAGCGAGTTCATCGCACCCTGGAAACCCGTGGTGACATCGGCCGTCGCGAGCCAGGGCAGCGCGATCGGGTAGTCCATGAGTCCCGCGCCCTTGATCTGCTCGGCGGCGTCGATCATCTCGTCGAACGTGGTCGGGACCTCGAGGCCCAGGTCCTCGAAGATGTCGGTGCGGTACGCCATGACGAACATCTGCGCCTGCATCGGAATCGCGTAGATGTCGCCGTCGTACGACATGCCCTCGACCATCGAGGGGCTGATGTCGTCGAGGCCGTAGTCGTCGGCGTACTTGTCCCACAGGTCGTTCAGGGGAACGAGCTTCTCCTCCTCGCCGAAGCCGGGGATGACGAAGCCGTACGTCTCGATGATGTCGTAGGTGCCGGTGTCGCCGGCGAGCGTCGCCGTCGTCTTGGTGACCTGGCCGCCGAAGTCGATCGGGTCGTGCTTCAGCGTGACATCGTCGGTCGAGCAGCTCGACACCATGGTGTCGGTGAACGGGTCGATCGCGGAGGAGTTGTAGGCGAGGACGTTGACCGTCGTCTTGCCTTCGGGTGCCGTGTAGTCGCAGGACACCGTCGTGGAATTCTCATTGTCGGTACGGGTGCCCGCGCCGCAGCTGGTGAGGGCGACGATGCCCACGGCTGCGAGTGCGAGGACCGGCAGTGCTCGGTGCTGTGTGTGTGCCATGTCGCCGATGGTATACGTATGCAGTCAACTTAGGGAAGCCTATATTTGAGCGAAATGCATAAATTGAATACGTATACTGCGCCAACGCTCGCGGGTCGACCCGCTCAGTCCCCGCGCCGTCCCTCGCCGAGCGGCTGGAACGGAACACCGTGGTGTGAGAACTCGCGGACCGAGCGCGGTCGGGCGTCGACCAGCACGGTTCTTGCGCTCCGCCGAGCGAGCGGCAGGTCGCTCGACGAATCCGTGTAGAGAGTATCCACGATCGCTCCCGGATGGATCACCTCGAGGGTCTCGACCTTGCGTTCGCCCACGTTGTGATCGGCGAAGCGCGGACCTCGTGCGGAGAAGCGGAACCGGGATGCGAGCAGCGGCATCCCTCCGACGCCGAGAGCCTCCAGGTATGCCGCGGCGAGCTCGCGCTCGGTCGCGGTGATGACGATGCCCGCCCCGTCGTCGAACGCTCGCCGCAGCGCCGCCAGCACGTCAGGCCGCACGTTGTCGGGTCTCGCGGCGAGCCGTCGCGCGGTACGGACGGCGAGCCGCGCGTACTCCGGCTCCGACACCCCGGAGAGGACGATGTGCACGACGGCGCGGTTGCATCGCGGGCGCAGCGCTCCGGCCGCCGGCACGAGCGCGGCGGCGAGCGCGAGCACCGCGACGGGCAGGACGAGCCACGGCCGCGTGCGGAGCCGCGCGAGAACGAGGGCGGCCATGGTGTCGGCGCGGCTGAGCACGCCGTCGAGGTCGAAGACCGTGATCACTCCGCGTCGACCGCCCGATCGATGATGAGCGATACGCGATCCGCCCGGTACACGTCGACGGCGAACTCGAGGCAGTCGCCGCCCGCGAGGAACGTGCGTCGCGTCAGCTGCAGCCCGCCCGCGGCACCGCGCGTGCCGAGACGGCGCGCGTCATCGGCATCCAGCACCACCACCTCCAGCTCGGCGGAGGTGCGGGCGAGCGCGAGGCCGAACCGCGAGCGCACCTCATCCCACAGCGACCCGGCGAGGTCGCCGTCGAGCAGCCCCGGCACGAGATCGGCGCGGTAGTAGGTCGTCTCGACGGCGAGGGGCTCGCCGTTCGCGCGCCGCAGGCGTCGGAGGGCGTAGACGGGCGAGCCTGCGAGGATGCCGAGCCCCGCCGCGACGGTGTCGTCGGCAGGTCGCTCCTCGGCCCAGAGCAGTTCGGCGCCGGGGTTCCCGCCCGCGCGGGCGATCTCCTGCGAGAACGATCCGAGCCGCAGGCGCACTCGGGGTTCCGAGATGAAGGTGCCGCGGGTCGCGTCGCGATGCACGCGTCCCTCGTTCTCGAGCACGCCCAGCGCACGGCGGAGGGTCATGCGGCTCACTCCGAGCTCCACGCTCAGGTCGCGTTCCGCCGGTAGGGGCGTTCCAGGCGTGAGCTCCCCGGCGTCGATGCGGGCACGCACCTCGGCCGCGATGCGGACGTAGGCGGGGGCGCTCGCGGCCGCCGATTCCTCAGAGGATGCGCTGGTCACTCTTGACACGCTACCGGTCACGCCCCTACCGTACCTTGGTATAGACCATGTTGGTCTATACCAACTGTCGTCCAATGAAGGTCGAGTCATGGAAGCACCCGAATCTCCCCTCGCCCCGTCCGCCGCCCCGGCCGGCACCCGCATGAAGCGGGAGCTCGGGCTCTACGCATCCTTCGCCGTCGCCTTCGGGTTCGTCTCGATCGCGACCGGCATCTTCACGACCTACGGAGCGGTGCTGAACAGCAGCGGCCCCCGCGGCATCTGGGCCTGGCCCGTCGCCGTCGTGGGGCAGACGATGGTCGCGCTGATCTTCGGCGCGCTCGCGGCGCGCATCCCGATCAGCGGCTACGCGTACCAGTGGGTCTCTCGCCTGGCGAATCCGATCCTCGGCTGGCTCACCGGATGGATATCGTTCGCGTTCCTCGTCGTCGTGGTGGTCGCGGTCGACTACACGATCGCCGCGACGATCCTGCCCGAGCTGTTCGGCTACGCCCCGAGCCCCGCCAACTGCTGGGTCATCACGGCGCTGGTCATGCTGCTGCAGGCGATCCTCGTGGCCCTGAGCACCAAGGCCACCAACCGCGTCAACGAGGTCGCGGTGACCGTGCAGATCATCGGCATGATCGGCATCACCGTGCTGCTGTTCGCCGTCGGCGCGGCGCTCGGCCGCCTCGACTTCACCCAGCTGTTCGCCACGGCACCCGTCGCCGAGGCGGGGTACTGGGACTTCGGCGGCCTCACCGAAGCCGGCCCGTTCCCGCTCGCGTTCCTGCTCGGTGCCTTCACGATCGTCGGCTTCGAGTCGGCCGCGAACCTCGCCGAGGAGACGAAGAACCCCGAGCGCGTCATCCCCCGCGCCATGGTGCAGGCCGTGGTCGCCCTCGGCGTGCTGGGGATGCTGTTCCTCATCGCCGTGACCGCGCTCGCGGGCGACACCGCGGAGCTCGCCGAGTCGGCGACCCCCGTGGCGACCGTCATCACCTCGGTGCTGGGTCCGGTCGTCGGCAAGATCCTGCTCGTGCTCGTCGTCATCTCGATCTTCTCGTGCGGCCTGGTCATCACGCTCAGCGGCACCCGCCTGATCTGGGCGATGTCGCGCGATGAGCGCTTCCCCGCGTGGCAGCTGCTCCGCCGCGTCAGTCGCACGAGGCACACCCCGGTGGCGGCGACGCTCGGCTACCTCGTCATCACGCAGGCGATCCTCGCGATCTTCAGCGGCACGAGCGACGCGCTCTTCGTCCTGTTCTCGGCGGCGACCCTGCTGCCGGCGATCATCTACGCGGGCACGGTTCTGCTGTACATCGTGAAACGCCGCTCGCTCCCCGCGAGCGCCGGGTTCACGCTCGGCCGGTGGGAGGTGCCGGTGCTGATCCTCGCGAGCGTCTGGCTCGTGTATGAGCTGCTCATCTTCCGCGACGTCTCGTTCGAGCAGCCGCGACTGTACGTCGGCATCATGCTCGTGATCGGCATCGCGTACCTCGTCTACCTGCTCGCGACACGCGGACGCCGTGGTCTCACCATGCCCGACATGGCCGACGTCGACCGCACGTTCGACGACGACACCGCGTCCGCCTCCCGGTGAGACGCCCCTCCTCCAGAGAAATCAGCGAAAGTGGAACCATCATGAACTCCCCCTCTCCCACCCTCCCCGTCGTCGTGATCGGCGGAGGCGTCGTGGGGTCGGCCCTGCTCTACACGCTCGCGCACCGCGGAGTGGATGCCGTGCTCCTCGAGGCCGAGAGCGCGCTCGGTCTCGCGGCGAGCGGCACGAACTCCGGAGTGCTGCACACCGGATTCGACTCGACGCCGGGCGAGCTCGAGACCGAGCTGATCCTGCGCGCCGCCCGCATCCGTCCGGCCATCCTCGACGCGCTCGGGGTGCCCGTCATCCACTGCGGCGCCGAACTCGTGCCGCACACGGACGAGGATGCCGAGACGGTCGCCGCGCTCACAGCAGGCGCTACCGCGAACGGCGTGCAGGTCGAGATCCGCGAGTCCGACGGGGCTCTGCTCGTGCCGGGCGAGTCCGTCAGCGACCCCGTCGCGTTCACGGCGGCGCTCGCGGCGTCGGCCGTCGCCGCCGGAGCGCGGGTCGAGCTGGACGCACGCGTCGCCGCCCTCACGCCGGGCGAGGACGCGATCGTGGTCGAGACGACCGACGGCCCGAGCATCCGAGCCGCCGCGGTCGTCAACGCCGCCGGCCTGCACGCCGACGACGTGGCCCGGCTCATCGGCGACGACTCTTTCGAGATCTACCCGCGCAAGGGCGAGTTCTTCGTGTTCGAGCTCCCGGACGGCGCGACGCTCGATCGCATCATCCTGCCGGTGCCGACGAAGCGCACGAAGGGCGTGCTCGTCTTCCCGACGCTCGACGGCAGGGTGATCGCGGGTCCCACCGCGGTCGACCTCGACGACAAGGACGACTGGACGGTGCGCGCCGAGGCGCGGGACGAGATCCTCGCCAAGGCCGTCGCGCAGTTCCCCGCGCTGGACGGGCTCGAGCCGATCGCGAGCTACGCCGGGCTCCGCCCTGCCGGTCGCGGCAGCAACTACGTGATCGGGTCGTCGGAGAAGGACGCCCGCCTGATCAACGTCGCGGCCATTCGCTCGACGGGCCTCACCGCCTCGCTCGGCATCGCCGACCACGTGGCCGAACTGCTGCCCGCGATCGGCATCGAGGTCGGTCCGCTGCAGCCGCCCACACCCACGGCGCCGGTTCCGGTCGCGAGCACGCCGTGGTGGCGTCGCACGGCCGAGCACCGCGGCGTGCTGCCGGGTGCCGTCGCGGGCGAGGATCAGCCGTCATGACCACCGTGCTCGCGATCGACCAGGGCACGTCGGGCACCAAGGCCGTCGTCGTCGACGACTCCGGCGAGATCCTCGCGCTCAGCGAGGTCGCCGTCCGGCCGACGTACCTCTCGGGCGGCGGGGTCGAGCAGGACCCCGAGGCGCTGCTCGAGTCGGTGCTCCGCGCCGGGCGCACCGCGGTCGGCGAGGCGAAGGCCGAGGTCGACATCGTCACCCTCGCGAACCAGGGCGAGACCGTGCTCGCGTGGGACCCCGACACGGGCACCGCGCTGTCGCCGATGATCGTGTGGCAGGACCGCCGCGCCGAATCGGTCTG
Organism: Microbacterium sp. SZ1; assembly: GCF_002362255.1. Taxonomy (GTDB): domain Bacteria; phylum Actinomycetota; class Actinomycetes; order Actinomycetales; family Microbacteriaceae; genus Microbacterium. The sequence goes on from NZ_LPVV01000002.1 coordinate 17,332, forward strand.
CGCCGAGCTGCGCGACCACGCGGATGACGTCGCCCGCCGCACCGGACTCGTGCTCGACCCGTACTTCTCCGCGCCGAAGCAGGCGTGGATCCGCAGGAACATCACGCGCGAGGGCGTCGTGACGACCTCCGACAGCTGGCTGCTGCACCGCCTCACCGGCGAGTTCGTCACCGATGCTTCGACGGCCAGCCGCTCACTCGCGGTCGATCTCGACAGCGCCGCCTGGGATCCCCGGCTGCTCGACCTGTTCGGACTCGCCGACGAGCGACTCCCCCGCATCCTCGCGTCCGACGAGATCGCGGGCACGACGACCGCGTTCGGCGGCAGCGCTGCGGTCGGCGGGCTCATCGTCGACCAGCAGGCAGCGCTCGTCGCACAGCACTGCCTGCGGCCCGGCGAGGCCAAGTGCACGTTCGGCACCGGGGCGTTCCTGCTCGCGAACACCGGTGCGGACCCCGTGCGCTCGACCGCCGGTCTGTCGTCGTCCGTCGCCTGGCAGCAGGGCGGACAGACGAGCTATTGCCTCGACGGCCAGGTGTACACCGCGGCGTCAGCGGTGCGCTGGCTCGAGAAGCTCACCTTCATCGACACGGCGGCCGACCTCGACCGGGTCGCCGCCGACGACTCCGACGGCGTGCTGTGCGTGCCGGCCCTCGCAGGACTCGCCGCTCCCTGGTGGAGACCCGATGCGACGGCCACCCTGACCGGCATGACCCTCTCCACCGGCAGTGAACACCTGGTGCGCGCCGTGCTGGAGGGAATCGCCGCGCAGGTGGCCGAACTGGCTCGCGCGATGTCGGCCGACCTGGGCGCACCCCTGCAGCGACTGCGGGTCGACGGCGGACTGACGCGCAGCCGGGTGCTCATGCAGGCGGTCGCCGATCTCATGCGGGTGCCCGTCGACGTGTATCCGTCGCAGCACGCGACACCGCTCGGCGCCGCCGCACTCGCCCGGTGCGCGGCGGACCCCGCGCTCACGCTCGACGAGGCCATCGTGCCGTGGTCGCCGTCGCAGACGTACGAGCCGCAGTGGTCGGCCGACCGTGCCGAGGAGTTCTCGGCGCGCTGGCGCGCCGTGGCGGAATCGCTGTCCTGACCCACCGGCCGCCGGTCGGAGAGGCGCTTTCAGACGCCGCCTGCGTACAGCTCGCCGACCGGCACTGCGACCGGCAGCACATTGCCCGGCTGAGCGAGCGGGCACGCCCATGCCGGGTCGTAGGCGCACGACGGGTTGTAGGCGAAGTTGAAGTCGAGCACGACGGTGCCGCGCTCGGCATCCGATCCGAGGTCGGCGCCCTTGATCGTGTCGAGCAGGTAGCGTCCGCCGCCGTACGTGCCGCCGGGCGTGCCCGCGAGTGCGTCGCGAACCGGCACGAACAGGCCGCCGCCATAGGTCGTCAGGCGCCAGACGTCGAGACTTCCCACGCCGGGGATCTCGACGAGTCCGATCCGCTCGAAAGGCACCACCCCGTCGGTGCCCGTCGCGAACTCGAAGCCCCCGGGCTCTGCGTCGAGGATCGGCAGCTCGAAGCGCCACTCCGGGTCGTACGACGGGATCGGCGCACCCTCGAAGAGCACCCGGTCATCGGGCAGGAGCGGAGTCGCCGGATGCCGCAGCAGCAGCTCGTCCCGCTCGATGCGCCACAGCTCATGGGCCTCCTCGGGCGAGTCCGCCTCACGGATCGCGGCGTACAGCGAGAAGACGCGGCGCCGCCAGTCGGCGACCTCGAGGGCCGTTCGTGCATTCTGCGTGGTCATGGGCCCAGGCTACGGGAGGCGGCGACCCCCGAGGCCGGGCACCCTAGGTTGGAGTGATGACCCCGACTCCGCAGGCACGCGACCTCGTCGGCCGCACCGCCCTCGTCACCGGAGCGAACGCCGGCATCGGCTACTGGTGCGCCGAGCAGCTCGCCGCCCGCGGCGCGCGCGTGCTCCTCGGATGCCGTTCGACCGAGCGCGCGGGCGTGGCCGAACGGTCGATCCGCGAGCGGGTCGAGGGCGCCGACGTCGGCATCCTCTCCCTCGATCTCGGATCCCTCACCAGCGTCGCCACGGCCGCGGCGAGCGTCGACGAGCCGCTGCACGGCGTGATCTGCAACGCCGGGGTGAAGGCGGCCGACCCCGACGACCGCACGGCCGACGAACACGACCTCATGATCGGTACCAACGCCCTCGGCCACTTCGCCCTGCTGGCGCAGCTCCTGCCCTCGCTGGCGCCGGACGCCCGCGTCGTCGCGGTCGGGTCGATCGCCCACCGCTTCGCACGCATCGACCCGGGCACCATCGACGCCGCGTGGACCGGAGCCTCGCTACGCCAGTACGGCCGGTCGAAGGCCGCGGTGATGGCCCTCGCGTTCGAACTCGACCGACGCTGGCGCGGCACCGCACGCTCGGCGCTCTGTGCGCACCCCGGCTATGCGGTCGATCCGCTCACCCCGATCCGCGACGGCCTCGCCCCCGTACGACCGATCGCTCGACGCCTCGCCTCGCTGACGCGCGGACTGGTGCAGGGGAAGGATGCCGGTGCCGCGCCGATCGTGCACGCCGCGACGTCACCCGACGCGACCGGGGGCGATTACTGGGGACCGGGCGGGCTGCTCGAGTTCCGCGGCGCACCCCGCCGAGTCCGCGCCTCGGACGAGGTGCGGTCCCGGTCGACCGGGGCCGCTCTCTGGACGGCGGCGGAGCAGCTCACCGGCGTGCGGTTCGACGTCTAGACGGCGGGGATCTCGTCGAGCGACCGGTACACGGGCAGACCGCGCTCCCGTGCGATCTCGACGTCCTTGTCGGCACCGGCCGACTCGCCGGGCAGCCGCAAGACGGCGTCGCAGTGCTGCAGGAGGCGACGAGCGGTCTCGTACATGACGTCGCCCTCTTCGGCCTCGCGCTCGTCGAGACCGCGCAGAATCGGCAGTGCCGCCCACTCCCCGATCATCGGGACGTGCCCGAGCCGGTGGATCGGAGCAGCGGCCTCTTCCAGGCGTGTGAGGTTGCGGGCGATGAGGTCGGGGTCGCCGCCGGTTCCGGAACGGTACGGGCCGGCGATGAGGATGAGGAGTGGTGTGTTCATGTCGAGGACTGTATCGTTAACCGTGCACAAACGTGCAACTCCGTGAAACTCTCGAAGGAGAACGCATGTTGAGCGCTCAGCGGAAGTCGCATCTGCGCGAGATTCTGCGTCGCGAGGGACGCGTAGTCGCCAAGGACGTCGCCCGCGAGCTGTCGCTGTCGGAGGATTCGATCCGGCGCGATCTCCGCGAGATGGCCGAGGCCGGCGAGCTCGTTCGCGTCTATGGCGGCGCGCTGCCGGTCCCCGCGGCCGATCGCCCCGTCGAGGAACGCCTCCGGCTCGCCTCGGCGAGCAAAGAGCGGGTCGCGCACCGCGCCGTGCAGTTGATCGCCCCGGCATCCACCGTCGTCCTCGACGCGGGAACGACCACACTCGCGATGGCCCGGATGCTGCCCGCGGATGCCGATCTGACCGTGATCACCCCGAGCCCGGCCGTCGCGCTGGCGGTCGCCGAGCACTCCGATGCGCGCGTCGTGATGATCGGCGGCGAGCTGTCGCGACACTCGCTCGTCGCAAGCGGCCCGCTCGCCATCGAGGCCCTGCAGCACCTCGCCGCCGACGCGTTCTTCCTCGGCGTCACCGGCATCGACCCCGAGAACGGCCTCACCACCGGTCGCCTCGACGATGCGGCGACGAAGCGCGCCGTCGCCGCCCGAAGCCGGCGCACCTACGTGCTCGGCAGCGAGGAGAAGATCGGTGCGACCTCTCACTACCCGGTGCTCGACGTCGACGCCGTGACCGGGATCGTCGTCGACCCCGTCGACCGCAATCCGCTCATCGAGCGGCTCCCGACCGTGTGACGGAAGCGCGCTCAGCTGACCGTGGCCGCGACGATCGCCGGCGTCATGGCCGCCATCATCGCCGCCGCCATGGCGGCGTTGAGCGCGTTCGCCACGGCGTCGCCCACCGCTGTGCCGTCGGCCTGCGGCGACTCCGCCGTCAGCTGCTCGATCCGCTTCTTGAGGTCGCGAGCCGACGCGCCCGCGCATTCCTCGCGGAGGATCGCGTGCGCCGCATTCAGGTTCTGCAGGATGGACAGCAGTGAGAGGTCGGCCCTCGCGGCGACACGGTCGCCCGCGATCACATCGGCGAGCCGGGCCCGCAGCACGCGCTCCGGGGCCGGGTCGGACTCGGGCGTGCGGACCGATCCCCAGCCGAAGAAGCCGCGCTCCCCGCGAATCAGCACGCCCTGCACCAGGAGCGACTCGACGACCACCTCGAGCGGGTCGAGCTTGGGACGTGCGATGAGCGACTGCAGACGCTTGCCGCGCAGCGGGATCAGTCGCTCGAGCGTCGTGTCGAGCACGGGATGCCCGGTCGGCTCGGTCGACGCGATCCCGACGACGGGGTGACGCTCGTCGGTGAGGGTGATGCGGCCGCGCAGAGCGAGGTCGGTGAGCACGGCGGCGATCTCGCCGTACAGGCGATTGACGCTCACCGAGGAGTCGACCCGGCCGTCGGGACGGAGGAGGAGCATGTGGAGCTCTTCGACGATCAGCATGACTCAACGGTATGCACGAGCGCCGACGCTCGGCATCCGCCGCAGGAATGATTCCCGACGCCGGCACGCGGCAGAGCGGACCGCGCCGACGCCGCCTGGCCGACCGGACCGCGCCGTGTCAACCCCGTCGCCCGGCGGCGAAGACGTTCCTAGGGTTCAGCGCATGGCATCCGACACGACTGCCGCGCCCACCGGCGCGGAGACGCCCACCAAGCTGCGGCGCGCGATCACCGGCCCGCTGCTGTTCGCCTTCATCCTCGGCGACGTGCTGGGCGCCGGGATCTACGCGCTGATGGGCGTGCTCTCAGAAGAGGTCGGCGGGATGCTGTGGGCCCCGTTGCTGCTCGCGCTGCTCCTCGCCCTGCTGACAGCCGGATCCTACGCGGAGCTCGTGACGAAGTACCCGCGCGCGGGGGGTGCCTCGGTCTTCGCGGAGCGCGCTTTTCGCAGTCCGATCGTGTCGTTCCTCGTCGGCTTCAGCATGCTCGCCGCCGGCGTCACGAGCGCAGCGGGCCTGGCGATCGCCTTCGCCGGCGACTACTTCGGCACCTTCTTCGACCTGCCGGCGACGCCCGTCGCCATCGTGTTCCTCGCCATCGTGGCCGCGCTCAATGCCCGCGGCATCCGGGAGTCGATGGGCGCGAACCTCGTCATGACCGCGATCGAGCTCAGCGGCCTCGTGATCGTGATCGCCGTGGTCGGCATCTTCGTCGCGGGCGGGGGCGGTGACGCATCGCGCCTGACCGCGACCCCCGAGGGCACACCGGTCGCCCTCGCGGTGCTGGGCGGAGCGGTGATCGCGTACTACTCGTTCGTCGGCTTCGAGACCTCCGCGAACATGATCGAAGAGGTCAAGAACCCGCGCCGGACCTACCCGCGTGCGCTGTTCGGGGCACTGTTCACCGCCGGTGCCGTCTACGTGCTCGTCGGCGTCGCGAGTTCCATCGCCCTCCCCGCCTCCGAGCTGCAGGAGTCCAGCGGCCCGCTGCTCGCGGTGGTCGAGGCCACCGGCGTCAGCATCCCCTCCTGGCTGTTCAGCCTCATCGCGCTCATCGCCGTCGCCAACGGCGCGCTGCTGACCATGATCATGGTGAGCCGCCTCACCTACGGCATGGCCGAGCAGCGCCTCCTCCCCGGTGTGCTCGGGCGGGTGCTCCCCAACCGGAAGACTCCGTGGGGGGCGATCCTCACCACGACCCTCGTCGCGATGGGACTCACGCTCGTCGGCGACCTCGCGACACTCGCCGAGACCGTGGTGCTGCTCCTGCTGTTCGTGTTCCTGAGCGTCAACGTCTCGGTGCTGGTGCTGCGTCGCGACCGGGTCGAGCACGACCACTTCCGGGTCTGGACGTTCGTGCCGGTGCTCGGCGTCGCGTCCTGCATCCTGCTGCTCACTCAGCAGCGGCCGGTGGTGTGGCTCTTCGGCGCCATCCTGCTCGCCGTGGGCGTGGTGCTCTTCGCGCTCGCCCGCTGGGGACGCGCGCGCTCCGATCGCACGGCGACCACCGCCTCCGACTCCCCCACGACCACCGCCCCCACCCAGGAGGACACCCATGGCAACGCCTGACGACACCAGCAGCGTCGACGACATGACCTTCGACGAGAAGCGTCACGACCAGTTGACCGCCGCCCCGAACGCGACGGAGGAGGACGCGGCGCCGCGCATCGAGGTCACCGAGCACGACGGCGTCACGCGCATCGACATCGCCCCCGATGCCGCGGTGCGGCCCGGACCCGGACCGGGCGTCGAGGTCGACGACCAGGGCCGCCCGGTGGACCGCGAGCCCGAGGGCCGCTAGAGCCAGCCCTTGCGCTTGAACGCGACGTAGAGGCCGACGCCCATCGCGAGCATGAGTCCGATCGCCATCGGATAGCCGAATGCCCAGTGCAGTTCCGGCATGTGGTCGAAGTTCATCCCGTAGACGGTGCCGACGAGGGTCGGGGCGAAGAGGATCGCGGCCCAGCCGGAGATGCGCTTGACCTCATCGTTCTGGCGGATGCTCAGCTCGGTCATGCGCCGCATCTCCTCGTTCTGGCGGCGGGCGACGATCGTCGACTCCACCGTGAGCGCGTTGTCGAGCACGGTGCGGAACGTGGTGACTCGGTCGGCGATCCGCAGCGTGTGGTCGAGCACGTCGCGGAGGTACCGCTGCAGCTCCTCGTCGACGTGGTACTTCTCCGAGCCGCGCAGCAGCGCGTCGAGCATGCCGGACAGCGGCTGAGTCGCCCGCTGGAAGTCGATGACCTCGCGTCCGAGTTCGTAGATGCGCTGCGTCGCGTCGACACCCTCCTCGAACAGCTGGCTCTCGATCTCGTCGATGTCGTTCTCGAGGCCGGCGAGCACGGGCGCGTACTCGTCGACGACCTCGTCGAGGATCGCGTACAGCACGGCCTCCGGGCCCTGCGTGAGCAGGGCGGGATCGCCCTCGAGGCGACGACGCACCCTGCCCAGGTCGGGAGACTCGGCATGGCGGATCGTGACGACGAACTCCGGCCCGACGAGCACGTGGATCTCGCCGAACTCGACCTCCTCGGTCGCGTCGAGGTAGCGGGCGGAGCGCAGCACCATGAACAGCACGTCGCCGTAGCGCTCCAGCTTCGAGCGCTGGTGGCCGGCGAGTGCGTCCTCGACCACGAGCTGATGGATGCCGAACTCGTCGGCCACCTCGCGGATCTCCTGCTCATTCGGACGGTACAGACCGATCCAGCTCATCCCGCCGCGCGCGTGCATGAGCTCGAAGGTCTCGCTGAGGCTGGCGGGATTCTCGGTGCGGACGCCGTCGACGTAGATGGCGTTGTCGATGATCGGCATGGCGCTCCTCCCGCTCCGGCGCTGCCGGCTGCGCTCAGCCCTCGGCGGGCGCGACGCAGGCGACGGCCGTGTCGGCGATCGCCTGGTGATACTGCTCAGCCGTGAAGGGCAGGCCGAACTCGGGGGCCGTCTGCCCGGACGCCGCGGGGGCCTTCGACGCGATGGCGGCGAGCTCCCACGCGAGGTACGCGGCGATCGTACCGCCCTGCGTCGAGTCGTTGAGCGACACCGCGACCGTGAACCCGGTGGTCGGATCGGAGTACGCGGCGGTGGCGTAACCCGGAGTCCAGCCGTACTGTCCGATCATCGATCCGACGAGGCTCGCACCGCCGGTCGCCTGCTGCCAGGACGGAGCACCGTCGTAGGCCGGCAGCGGCGCTCCGAAGCGGTTCGGCTCCTCCTCGGTGCGCAGTACCTGGGCGGCCTCGGCCTGGGCGTACCGACCGAGGTCCTCGATGGTCGACACGACGCCGGAGTCGGTGAACCCGGTGCTCGACGACAGGGTCGTGATGTCCACGGGGGCCGCGCAGTTGTATCCGCCCTCGACCGCCGACAGATAGTGGCCGTTCATGACGGGGCCGGTCGACGGCGGGGCCGCAGTCGCCCGCGGCAGCGACGTGTCCGCGAGCCCGAGGGGCTCGGTGACGTACTCGGAGATCAGCTCGGCGGCCGTCATCCCGGAGGCGCGCTCCAGCGCCAGGCCGAGGATCAGGTATCCGGAGTCGGACTCGCGGTAGGCGGTGTGCGGCGCGATGCGGCCGGCACCCAGACCGTAGGAGGCCAGCTCGAGCGGAGCCCAGACACGCTCAGGAGTGTTCAGCCACGCGGACTTCGCGACGGCCTCGGACGAGCCGATGCCGCTCGTGCCGTTGCACAGGTCGACCAGCGTGATGTCGGTCATGTCCGGCACACCCGAGACGTAGTCGGGAACGGGATCGTCGAGCTCGACGGTCCCCTCGTCGGCGAGCGCGTACAGCACGTCGCAGGTCATCAGGCGGGTCACATCGCCGATGCGGAACGCCATGTCGGTGCTGATCTCATCACCTGCGCCCGGCTCCTGGGTTCCCACGCCGGTGACCCAGGTGCCGCTCCACGGCACCCAGACGCCGACGACGGCGCCGGTCGCGCCCGAAGCCGTGAGGGCGTTGTTCACGGCATCCTGCATGGCCGCGACCGTGTCGTCGGGCAGAGCGCCGTCGACCTGAGCCGGTGGCTCGTAGGTGAAGGAGGGCTCGGACGTGCACCCGGTGAGGAAGATCCCGAGCATGGCGACGCCGGCCGCTGCTGCGCGGAACCTGCGCGACGAGAGAAGCTGCATGAAGGGGACCCCCGGAAGACGTGTCTCCCGAGTCTAGAACGCGGATGCTGAAAGTACGCATCGGGCGTGCCCGTAGGGTGATGATCATGCCCCACACGTTCGATGCCGATATCATCGCCGCCGTCCTCCGCCACATGAACGGCGACCACACCGACGACAACCTGCTGATCGCCCGGGCGTTCTCCACCGACGAGGAGGGCGAGGTCACGGGGTCCACCATGACCGGGTTCGACGGTGACGGCGGCACGTGGAGTGTGACCCGCGGGGGCACGGCATCCGAGCTGCGCGTCCCGTGGCCGGGCGGTCCCATCACCGAGCGTCCGGCGGTGCGGCGCGAGGTCGTCGCGATCTACGACCTCGCCTGCGCGAAGCTGGGCATCGAACCCCGACCTCACGACTGACGACGCGCACGGACGCGGCCTTTCGTTTCGCCGAGCCACCCCCTTCTCGCCGAGCCACCCCCTACGGCACGGTGGGAAGAGGGTGGTTCGATGCGAAGGGGGTGGCTCGGCGTGGGAGTGGGGCGCAGGCGGCGTGACATCGAGGGTTTCGCTTCAAGTTAGGCAACCCTTACACTGAGGACATGTCCGAGATCCTCTCCTTCTCCGCCGCCCTCCGTGAGCGCTCCTCCGGTTCGCATTCGCGCAGCGAAGGGGCGGGCTTCATGTCCGATCTGCTCAAGGGCGAGGGATCCCGCGAGGACTACATCTCGCTCGTCGCCCAGCACTACTTCATCTACGAGGCGCTCGAGGGCGCGGGCGATCGGATGCGTCAGGACCCCGTCGCGTCGGTCTTCCTCAGCGACAAGCTCACCCGCCTCCCCGCCCTCGAGGCGGACCTCGCGTTCCTGCTCGGCGAGGAGTGGCGCGAGCTCATCAGCCCGCTGCCCACCACGCAGCGCTACGTCGAGCGCATCCGCCAGGTCGGCGCGACCTGGGCCGGCGGCTTCGTCGCCCACCACTACACCCGGTACCTCGGCGACCTGTCGGGCGGCATCTTCATCGGCCGCGTCATGGCACGTCGCTTCGGCTTCGAGACCAACGGGATCGGCTTCTACCTGTTCGACGACATCGCCGACCCGAACGCCTTCAAGGACGTCTACCGCGAGCAGCTCGACGCCGCCCCGTGGGACGACGCCGAGCGCGAGCGCGTGATCGACGAGGTGCTGCTCGCCTACCGCTTCAACACCGAGCTCTTCGAAGACCTCGACCGCGCGCGCGTCGCCGCCTGACGCCGCTCACTCGACGACCTTCGGGCCACCGGGTCGTTGCGCGAGGAGCGCAGCGACGAGACGAAACGCACCACACCCCGCTGACGCCTCAGGCGCGGCCCACCTCCGGCGTCGACCGCGCCAGCCACGCGTCGCGCATGAATCGCCGCACGTCCTCGTCGACGCGGATGTCGCTCGGGCGGAGCGGCCGCGACAGATACAGTCCGTCGAGCGACGTGAGCCGGGAGAGCGCGACATAGGTCTGACCGGGGGCGAACGCACCGGATCCGAGATCGATGATCGCCCGGTCGTAGGTCTTCCCCTGCGACTTGTGAATGGTAACCGCCCACGCCAGACGGAGCGGGAACTGCGTGAACTCCGCGATGACGTCGCGCGTCAGCTTCTTCGTCGTCGGCTCGTACGAGTACCGGAATCGCTCCCACACAGCGGGTTCGACGTCGACCTCCTCGCCGTCGATCTCGACGCGCACGGTCTCGCCGAGGATGCGCACGACCGTTCCGATCGTGCCGTTGACCCACCGCGGCGGCTCCCCCGACATCGACGTGTCGTTGCGCAGGAACATCACCTGCGCGCCGACCTTGAGCTTGAGTTCGGTCTCAGCGGGCAGCGACGCCTCTCCGCGGCCGAACTCGCCGTTGATCTCGGCCTTCGCTGTCTGCTCCTTGCCCGGCAGCGCCGCGAGGTGACGGCTGTTGATGCCGTTGACGATGTCGTTGCGGGTCGCGAGCGTGATCATCGGCACCTCGCCCGGCTCGGGCTCGGGAGGCGTCCGCGCACCCTGCGTATTGAGCACCCCGGCGATCTCGGCGGTCACGCGGCCGTAGCGCACGGCGTTCAGCATGGCCTTGAACCCGTCGTCGGACTGCCGGTGGATCTGCACGAGCTCGCGCACATGCAGCTCCGCACGGGTGTCGACCGCGAAGAGCGCGTCACCCGAGGGTGCGGCGGCGTCGTCGCCGTCGAAGCCGACCCAGACCTTCGCGTCGAAGAACCAGAACGACCGGTAGTGATCCTTCACGTACCGCAGCTCGTCGCCGCGCGGCGGCACCGGCGCCAGCTGGTACGGATCGCCGAACATCACGACCTGCACGCCGCCGAACGGGATGCCGCGCTTGCCGCGCGCCTGTCGGAGCGAGCGATCGATCGCGTCCATGAGGTCGGCGTTCACCATCGAGATCTCGTCGATCACGAGCGTCTCGATCGCGTTGAGGATCCGGCGGGTGTTGTCGTTCTGGTCGATGTCGGAGTCGCCGATCAACCCGATCGGCAGGCGGAACAGCGAGTGGATCGTCTGTCCCTCCACATTGAGGGCGGCGACTCCGGTCGGCGCGCAGATGGCGATCTGCTTCTTGGTGTTCCACGAGAAGTACTGCAGCAGGGTCGACTTGCCCGTGCCGGCGCGCCCCGTGATGAAGACGTGCTCACTCGTGTCCTCGATCAGCCGGAACAGCTCCTGCTGCTCGTCTGACAGGGCGGGAAAGGACACGACTCTCATGGTACGTGGCGCAGCGGCACGGCATCCCTCTGACACGGAGGCGGCGCCCCGTCGACGCTCGGCGTCCCCCCAGCGCCCCCTCCTAGACTTGCGCCATGCAGCAGGTCGAGACGAAGGCGCCCCGGCGCTCCCGTCTCGCTGCCGACCTCGCGCTCCTCGCCGTCGTCGGACTCGTGCTCGTCGCCGCCCTCGCGGCGGGCGGCGCCACGCTGTACCAGCAGTTCTACGGCCCGTCCGCGTTCGTCCAGCGATATCTCGACCTGCTCTCGCAGGGCAAGGCCGCCGACGCGCTCCGTGTGCCGGGGGTGGCCATCGACAGCGAGACGCTGGAGAATGCCGGGATCATGGCCTCGGCATCCGAAGCCATGCTGCGCCAAGCCGCGCTCGCGCCGCTCTCGCAGGTCGAGGTCGTCTCGGAGAAGCCCGAAGGCGACCATGTGGCGGTCACGGTGTCGTACCGCGCGGGCGAGCACGAGGGCACGACGACGTTCTCGGTAGCGCAGGACGGCTGGGCGGGGGTCACCCCGAACTGGCGCTTCACCACCAGCCCGCTCGCGGTGGTGAACCTCACGCTGCGCGGCGCCGACCGGTTCGCGATCAACGGATTCGAGGTCGACCGGCGGCAGATCTCCGCCGACGCCACCCCGCTCGATCCGCTCCCGATGCTGGTGTTCACGCCCGGCATCTACTCCGTGACCGTCGACACGCCGATCTCGACGTCGACGGGTGTGGGCGTGCTGGCCGACACCCCGCTCGCCATCACCCCGCTCGACGTGCAGACCGAGCCGACCGAGGAGTTCGTGGCAGTCGTGCAGCAGCGCGTCGAGGAGTTCCTGACCGAGTGCACGACGCAGGAGGTGCTGCAGCCGACGGCCTGCCCGTTCGGGCTCGAGGTGTCGAACCGCATCGCCTCGCTGCCGCAGTGGTCGATCGCGGCGCAGCCGCAGGTCACGGTCGTTCCTGACGAGAACGGCCAGTGGAGCATCCCCCCGACGGATGCCGTGGCGCACGTCGAGGTCGAGATCCGCTCCCTCTTCGACGGCAAGGTGCAGGCGGTCTCCGAGGACGTGCCGTTCCAGGTGAACGGCACCATCGCGATCCTGCCCGACGGCTCGGCGTCGATCCGGGTCGGGTCGCCGGAGGACGCGCCGCAGGACTAGCGCGCTGCGCGCTCGGCCTCGCGCCGGTCGCGGTCGGCGAGCTCGGCGAGCCGGGCGTTGTACTCCTCGAGCTCGGCATCGCCCGTGCGGTCGGCATGCCGATCGCGGCGCTTCTGCAGCTTCGTGTCGCTCCGGCTCCACTGGATCGCCACCGTGATCGCGAGGATCAGGGTGGGGATCTCGCCGATCGACCACGCGATGCCGCCGCCGATGTACTGATCCTCCATCGGGGAGGGGCCCCAGTCGCGGCCCATCGAGCCGAACCAGTCGGCGACCATCAGCCCCTCCTGCATCATCATCGCCATGCCGAAGAACGCGTGCATGGCCATGACAGCGATGAGGGTGATGAGACGGCCCGGGTACGGCAGGCGGTAGGGCACGGGGTCGGCCCCGACGAGGCTCATGACGAACAGGTACCCCGAGATCAGGAAGTGCGCGACCATCCACTCATGGCCCAGGTGCTCGTACATCGACCAGCGCACGAGGTCGGTGAAGTAGAACGCCCAGAGCGAGACGATGAAGATCGCCGCCGCGACGAACGGGTGGGTGACCACCTTCGCGAACGGCGAGTGCACGGCCCACATGATCCACTCGCGACCGCCGCGCGTGCCGTCGTCGCGCTTGTGGATCGCGCGGAGCGCGAGGGTGACCGGGGCGCCGGAGACCAGCAGCAGCGGGATCGCCATCGACAGCATCATGTGCCCGAGCATGTGCACGCTGAAGAGGTACTCCTGGTAGGCGTTGATGGGCCCGCCGGTCACCCACACGAGCATGAGCATCCCGAGCACCCAGAAGACGGTGCGGTGGATCGGCCAGCGGTCGCCGCGCTTCTGCAGGCGACGCACACCGGCGAGATAGAAGAACAGACCGAAGCCGGCGGCGACGAGCCAGAGGATGTCGATGTCCCACGCCGTGAACCAGCGATCGATGGTGAACTCGGGCGGCAGCGGCGAACGCGTGAGGTTCTCGGCGGGCGTCTGCACGAACGCCGCCTCCTCGCCCGTGGGCGGGGGTGTCCGTGCGAGTGCTGCGGCGGCGCCGGAGGCGAGGCCCATCAGCGCGATCTCGCCGAGCACCAGCATCCAGAACCAGCGCGCCGCCTGCGGCCCGTCGAGCCGTGGGATGAGGCGGATGCGATACCAGGCGCCGAACAGTCCCATGCCGACGAGCAGCACGACCTTGGCGATGAGGATGCCGCCGTACGGCGTCATGAGCTGCGTGATGTCGCCGAGGGCGACCACCGACCGGGCGAGTCCGGAGACCGCGACGACCACGAACGCCGCGATGGCGAGGCTCGAGTAGCGGGAGACGAGCTTCGCCGTGCCGATGTCGGAGCGACCGCGCAGCACGATAACGAGCAGCAGGCCGCCCAGCCAGACCGCCGCGCCGATCGTGTGCAGCAGGATCGAGTTCACGGCCACGTTGTGACCCGACAGCTCTCCGGAGTGCCCCTGGGTCGCGAGAGGGAGGAAGGATGCCGCGGCGAGGATCGCCGTCAGGAGTGTGGGCAGCCAGCTGCGCCACGCGAACACGAGCACGGTGATGATCGACCCCATGATCGTCGTGATGAGCCACGACTGGCCGAGCGCGGTCTCGAGCAGGAAGCGGCCGAGCTGTGTGCCGAATTCGCGCTCGGCGCTCAGCTGCGGGTTGAACGCGGCCATGAACGTGAGGAACGCGCTGATGCCCGCGGTGACCGTGAACACGGCTGCGCCGACGGATGCCGTGTTGAGCGCGACCTCGAAGGACTTCTGCTCCGACTTCAGCGCGAACAGGGCGAGGACGAGGGAGCCGAGCATGGCCGCGGCGGCGATGTTCATCACCAGCTTGACCACGGGGATCGCCCAGCGCACGAACGGTCCGGGGTCCTGGAGAAGGAGCGGGGCCGCGCCTCCGCCGAGGATCAGGGCGACGACGACGGCGACGAGTCCGCCCGCGAGCAGGATGCCGACGCCGACTGCACGATAGGCAGGGCTCGTCGGGGCTGACACGGCGCGGGAACTCACCCCTCCAGCCTAAGCCGCGCGGCCGGGGAGGACGCGCCGAAGGCCGCCCCCGGCGGATCGGGAGCGGCCTTCGAGAGGTGCGGTCTTACTTGACGGCAGCCTTGAGCTTGGAACCGGCGGTCACCTTGACGCGCTTGCCGGCCGGGATCTTGATCTCGGCACCGGTCTGCGGGTTGCGGCCCGTGCGAGCGGCGGTCGCGACCTGCTCGAACGAGATCCAGCCCGGGATCGAAACCTTGCTGCCCTTGGCAACAGCGTCGGAGACCGAGGAGAACAGCGCGTCGAGAACGCCCGAGACGGTGGCCTGGCTCTGGCCGGTGGCGGAAGCGATGCTCGCGACGAGCTCGGTCTTGGTGATGGACTTGTCAGCCATGTCATCCTCCAGCGACGGATCCGTCGCATCGTTTGTGGTGCGGCAGGCGGCTGCCTGCCGTTGGTCGTGTGACCGCCTTGAATGTACCAACGACGACCCACATTTCCGCGTCATTTCGCGGGTTTTGGGCTTTTCCTTGGCGTGTCGTGGTGCAGATGTGACGAAAGTGACGTGTGAGGACGGGCCGAGACGGGCCCCGTCACGCTGGGCGATGGCCCTCGACGACGGCCCGCGCGGTGCGTTCGAAGGCCGGGGCGACACGGTCCTCGCCGTCGAGGTATCCGCCGACGAGCGCCGCGTCGCGGAGTAGCACGAGTGACGCCGCGACGTCGGACGGATGGTCGAGCCCGGCCCCCGCAGCGACCTCCTCGAGAGTCGAGCGGAACCATTCGCGGTGTTCGTCGATGAGGGTGCGCACCGGACCCCCGGCGTCGGGATACTCCGCCGCGGCGTTGATGAAGGGGCAGCCTCGCGTGTGCCGGTGCCGAATGTCGGCGGCGATGCCGTCGATGACCGCGTCGACGAGAGCCGCTGGGTCCGTCACATCGGCGCCCGCCTGATCGAACATCGCCCGGAGCAGCTCGTCCTCGTTGCGAAGGTAGGCGAGCACGAGGTTCTCCTTGCCGCCGAACTGCTTGTAGAGGGTGGCTCGCGTCACCTCCGCCTCGTCGATGATCCGGTCGACGCCGACCGCGTGGATCCCTTCCTCGTAGAAGAGACGGGTCGCCGTGTCGATCAGGCGTGTGCGCGCGGCGCTGGGCCGCCGGAGAGTGGTGGTGTCCATGGTGATCCCTCTCATCGTGGCATCCGTCCTGTCGTTCCCCGGATCACGACGTCGACTTTTTGGGAATGGTTGCGGTGGATAGAACGTTCGGTCTACTATCACGATATCGCATCCCGCACCGGCGGGATCGGAACAGAGGAGAAGACGAGATGGCCACCACCGACAAGACACCGATCGTCCTGATCCACGGCCTGTGGATGACGCCGAAGAGCTGGGACACCTGGGCGGAGCGCTACCGCGCGCTGGGCCACGAGGTCATCGTCCCGGGCTGGCCCGGTATCGACGACCGCGACGTCGCCGACATCCGCCGCGACCCGTCGGGGCTGAAGGACATCGGCCTCGCGCAGATCGCCGACCACTACGAGCGCATCATCCGCGCCCTCCCGGTGAAGCCGATCATCATGGGGCACTCGTTCGGCGGCGTCATCACCCAGATGCTCGCCGACCGCGGCCTCGGGGTCGCCTACGTCGGCGTTGCGCCGGGACAGACCGCCGGCGTGACCGCGCTGCCGCTCTCGACGCTCTGGACAGGCACACCGATCCTGTCCAACCCGTTCGGTATCAAGGGTGCGAAGCCGTTGTCGAAGCGCCACTTCCACTTCACCTTCGGCAACGACCTGAGCCGCGCAGAGTCGGACGTGCTCTGGGAGGAGTACGCGGTGAACTCGTACAACCGCGTGTTCTTCGAGGGCGTGAGCTCGGTGCTGAACGAGAAGGGCGGTGTCACGCGCGTCGACTACGCACGAGCGGACCGCGCACCTCTGCTCGTCATCACCGGCGAGATCGACCACGTCGTGCCGCCGGCGATCGGCAGGGCGATCGTCAAGAAGTACCGCTCGACCGGAAGCCCCTCGGTCGTCGAGTATCGCGAATACGCCGGCCGCACCCACCGCCTCGTCAGCCAGGACGGCTGGCAGGAGATCGCCGACGACGCCCTCGCCTGGGCGACGGAGCACTCCGCGGCATCCGTCGCCTGATGAGGCCGGGTCGCGCAGGAGATCGTAGGCAAGCGTCCGCGCAGGGCAGGAGAGAAAGAACCGGGGATGCAGAAGGGGCGAGGATCCGAAGATCCTCGCCCCTTCTGACTGGATGCTGTGGCTTACCAGCTCGACTTGGTCACGCCGGGCAGCTCGCCGCGGTGCGCCATGTCACGGAAGCGGACACGCGAGATGCCGAACTTCGTGAGGACACCACGGGGGCGGCCGTCGATGACGTCGCGCGAGCGCAGGCGGACCGGCGACGCGTTGCGCGGCAGCTTCTGCAGGCCAACGCGAGCGGCCTCGCGGGCCTCGTCCGACGCGTTCGGGTCGACGAGGGTCTTCTTCAGCTCGAGACGACGCTCCGCGTAGCGGTCCACGACTGCCTTGCGCTGCTCGTTGCGAGCGATCTTGCTCTTCTTAGCCATGGATCAACGCTCCTCTCGGAATTCGACGTGCTGACGGATGACCGGGTCGTACTTCTTGAGCACGAGACGGTCGGGGGTGTTGCGGCGGTTCTTCTTCGTCACGTACGTGTAACCCGTACCTGCCGTCGAGCGCAGCTTGATGATCGGACGGACGTCCTGTGCCTTCTTGGCCATTAGAGCTTCACACCCTTCGCCTGGAGGTCCTTGACCACGTTCTCGATGCCGCGTGCGTCGATCACCTTGATGCCCTTGGCGGACACGTTGAGCGTGATCTTACGACCGAGCGACGGGACGAAATACGTCTTCTTCTGCACGTTCGGGTCGAAGCGGCGCTTCGTCCGGCGGTGCGAGTGCGAGACGTTGTGACCGAAGCCGGGAACAGCACCGGTCACCTGGCACACTGCTGCCATGATGTGACTCCTTCATTACCGTGAGGCCGGACGGCCCCACCCAAGATCCCTTGTCTGCGCGCACCCTCTCGACCGCCGATTCCTCGGCTGAGAAGAGGGGGAGCACACGAACTACGCACAGGAGTGTGCGCAGACAAAGAGTCAGTCTAGCACGGTCACGCGTCGGCCACCGAGGCGGCCTGCGCACCCCTCCCCCAGCGGAAGGGCGAGACGGTGGAATCTCCGGCGATCCAGAATCGCCAGGGGAAGGCGTCCGTCCCCGCGACTCCCGCGACACCGACTCGCGGTCCCGTCGCGACATCGGCGACCGGTTCGTCGCGGAGCCAGAGCTCCGCCCGCGCGCCCTCCTGCTCGGCACCCGTGATCGCGTCGATCCCGTCGTGGATCGGATGCCGCAGCCCTGCCGCCTGCCCGAACCGACCCGGACCCCGCGCGAGATCACGGAGGAGTCGCGGTGTCAGGGGCGGTTCGGCTCCGCGACGGATGGCCGCGGCATCCGCTCCGTGCACGACCTCGCCGGCGCGCAGCAGGATCCCGCCCGCCTGACCCTCGGCTCCCGAGACGACGTTCACGCAGGAGTGGATGCCGTGGCTGAGGTATACGTACAGGTGCCCCGGCTCGCCCCACATCGTGGCGTTGCGCGCCGTGCGGCCCATGCGGGCGTGCGAACCGGGGTCGGCGAGCGGTCCCGTGCCCTGGCCGTGGTAGGCCTCGGCCTCGGTGATGCGCAGATGCACGGCCGATCCGCCGACCAGGGTGCGCAGCTCGCCGCCCAGCAGCAGCGGCGCTACCTCGACCGGCAGAGCGGACAGTTCGGCGCGCGTGGCGCGATGCAGGGAGGGCACGGCAGCCATGACGCTCAGAACTGCGGCGCCGTCTGGCACCACGACGCGTCGAACCCGGTGAGCGCGACGAGCTCCTCGCCGGTGCGCAGGTCGATCAGGTGCGTCTCCATGTTCTCCGGCAGGGGAAGGAGCATCTGGTCGTAGGGGTTGTCGGTCAGGTCGGGCGCGATGACCACCGCGGCGTACTGGCCGCTGGGCGAGGCGCACGCCTGCAGGATGGAGTCGGTTGGGCCGACCTCGACCAGCGGCGTCGCGGTCCCCTCGTCGTCGACGGTGATGATGGCCTGACCCGACGGGATGCCGTTCGCGTCGCGCGCCACGACATGCCGCAGCGTGCCGCCCGGGTACGGAGTGATCGTCGTCGCCGTGCCGTAGTCCGGGTTCGAGGCGGCGAGGGGCTGCTCCGAGCCGTCCGTGAGGTTGAGCTCGACGACCGTGCCGTCGAGCCGCTCGACGATGGCCGTGTAGGTGCCGCGACTGATCCCCTGGATGGTCGTCGCCAGCCCGAGCGACTGCACACCGGCATCCGACGACCGGTCGATGAGCGACAGGGCGCCGTCGAAGTCGATGAACAGCACCGCCGAGCTGTCGGGCACGAACTGCCAGACGAAGATGTTCGCCTCCTTGCCGCCGACCTCGGTCACCACCGGATCGTCGTCACCGCTGAGCGACTGCGTGACGAGCACGCTCGCGCGGCCCTCCGTGTCGCTCAGCTCGCGGTCGGAATAGCTGTAGCCGACGTAGCCGCCACGGTCGGAGACCTGGATCGCCCCGACATAGCCGTCGCCGGGGAGCTTCAGCTCGCGCTGATCGGAGCCGTCGCGCTTCATCACGAGGAGCTTCGACCCTTCGTCCTCCTCGACCGAGACCACGAGCTGGGTCGACGTGGCACGGAAGTCGTTGATCTTGTCGGCCGCGAAGACCGGCTCGGCCTTCTCTCCGGTCAGGTCGGTGCGGAAGATCTTGTCGTCGCCGTCCGCATCGCGGTTCAGGAGGAAGATCTTCGAGGCGGGCGTGGTGAAGCTCGTCGACAGCGTCGCCGACGGGCCGCCGCCCGCGCCGGTCGCGTCGGCGACGCGCACCGTGTACTCGGTGTCGTCGTCGAGAGGGACGGTGAAGCGGATGCCGACACCGCGCCCCGCCGCGTCGAGCGTGAACGGCACGGCCGGTTCGACCGTGACCTGCGACTCGTCGATCGCCGCGAGCGACTGATTCGTCGTGAGGATGACGCGACTGCCCGACGTGTCGATCGCCTGCTCGGGGTTCACCTGGACCTCGGTGATGCGGGGTCCCTGCGTGAGGCTCACGAACCCGAGACCCGCTCCGACCAGGACGAGGATGCCGAGCACGGCTCCGAGCGCGACGAGGAACCGGCGGTCGCGGGGTGGTGTCGGGACGACGTCGACCGGAACCCGCCGCGTTTCGTCTCGGTCGGCTCCGCCGTCCTCGCTCAACGACCCGTGCGAAGGGTCGGCTCCGCCGTCGTCGCTCGACGACCCGGGAGAAGCGTCAGTCTCGCTCGACGACCGGGAGGCGGAGGCCTCGGCACGGGCCGCAGCCTCGCGGGCTGCGCGCATCTCGGCGCGGGTGCGCGGGACGGCGGGCTCGTCAGTACTCATACGGATCCCCGGGCTCGTCGATGGGCGTCACCGACGTCGGGTCGACGTGCAGCCGGCCGTCCGCATCGGCCGTGACGGTCCCCTCGACCTGCACCCACTGTCCGGTCTTGAACTCGCCGTCATCGATCGTGACGGGCAGCGTCGCCGTCTGGGCGTCGATCACGCAGTGCGTGATGACGAGTCGCGTGAGGTTCACGCCGTCGGCATCCGCCGGGGTCACGAATCCCGTGAGCGACACAGCCTTGCCGTCGTACGCGGCGGTGTTCGTCGCGGATGCGAACACGCTCGCCCAATCGCCCACGCCGAAGGTCGAGGTGTCGGCGACTCCGAGCGTCACGTCGTCGGCGCCGGCGAAGAGCGCGGTCTGCTCCCCCGCGCGCGACATCGCGAGCTCGACCGAGAGCGACGCGGGCGGCAGCACGAGGGCGGCGATCACGACGCCCGACGCGATCACTCCGCCTGTGACCGTGCCCGCCGTCGCGAAGGCCCGCCGAGCGGAGGGCGGCTCGCCCTCGGCATCCGCATGACCGTGATCGTGACCGTGATCATGTCCGTGGTCGCTCTCAGCGCCGAGCGGCAGGGTGCACGACCAGATCGCGGCGGCGAGCGTGACGACGGCGGCGGCGCAGGCGAACCACACCGACTCGGGGCTGATGTAGAGCGTGAGGCGACCGGTCGCCCCGAGACCGAGCGTGACGATCGACACGACGCTCGCGAGCCCCACACCCAGCCAGCGAGCGGCGAGGGCGCGGCGCCGCGAGACGGACTGCTCAGACAAAGACGTTCACCCCGATTCCGATGGCGAAGGCGGCGAGCACCACGACGCCGACGATGCCGGCCAGGGTGCGCGTGGTGAAGGTGGTGCGCATGAGCGCGAGCATCTTCACGTCGACGAGCGGACCGACGAGCAGGAACGCGACGATCGCACCCGACGAGAACGTCGAGGCGAACGAGAGCGCGAAGAACGCATCGACGTTCGAGCAGATCGCGACGGTCATGGCGAGCGCCATCATCGCGACGATCGACAGCACGGGGTTGGACCCGATCGCGAGCAGCAGCTCCCGCGGGATGAGCACCTGCACCGCACCGGCCAAGGCGGATCCGATGATGAGCGCCGGCATGACCGCGCGCAGCTCGACGAGGAACTGCGTGAGGCTGCGACGGACCGGGGTGCCGGGCTCGTGCGTGACCCGCTCGCACGTGTCGACGAAGCGCTGCGTGAGCAGCGCGTCGGGCGAGGGGTGGCGGCTGTAGATCCAGCCGATGAGGTTCGCGATGAGGTATCCGCCGACGAGACGTGCGACGAGGATGCCGTCGTCGAACCCGAACGCGGCGTGCGTCGTGAGGATCACGATCGGGTTCACGATCGGCGCCGCGATGAGGAACGTCAGCGCTTCGGCGGGCGCGAGGCCGCGCATCATGAGTCCGCGGGCGAAGGGCACGTTGCCGCACTCGCACACCGGGATCAGCATCCCCAGCAGCGACAGCACGGCTCGACGCGCCCACGCGCGCTTCGGGAGCCAGCGGTGGATGACGTCGGACGGCAGCCACACCTGCACCACGATCGACAGAAGCACGCCGAGGATGACGAAGGGCAGCGCCTCGATGAGCACGCTGAGCGCGAGGGTCAGTCCGTCCTGCGCACGACTCGGGAGTGCCGCCTCGTACAGGTTCGGCAGGAACGCGTCGACGAGGAACAGCGCGGCGACGATGCCGGCGCCGAGCGCGACGCCGATCCACGGCGACCGCGGCGGCCTGACGGGCCGATGCGAATGCGCCGTCCGGGTCGTGGCCTGCGCGG
This sequence comes from Microbacterium sp. SZ1, assembly GCF_002362255.1. Classification (GTDB taxonomy): domain Bacteria; phylum Actinomycetota; class Actinomycetes; order Actinomycetales; family Microbacteriaceae; genus Microbacterium. The sequence continues at coordinate 39,162 of NZ_LPVV01000002.1, forward strand.
TCACGCGATCGCTGCCTCTTCTGCGGCGCGCTTGTTGGTGCAGGGGGCGCAGAGGCCGAAGATGTCGACGACGTGTGCGGCGTCGGTGAATCCGTGCAGCGCGGCGGTGCGGTGCGCCCACTGCTCGACGTCCTTGGCCTCGATCTCGACCGTGAGTCCGCAGTTGCGGCAGATCAGGTGGTGGTGGTGGCCCTGCGTGGTGCACGCGCGGTAGAGCGCCTCACCCTCGGGGCTCTGCAGCGAGTCGGCGTCGCCGGAGGCGGCTAGTCCGGCCAGTGCCCGGTACACGGTCGCGAGGCCGATGCCCGTGTTGTCGTCGCGGAGCGAGGCGTGCAGGCTCTGGGCGCTCACGAAACCACGCGCGTCGGCGAGCGCTTCGCGCACGCGTTCGCGCTGCCAGGTGTTCCGCTGAGCCATACCCACGATTCTAGGCGCGCCGCCCTTGTCGGGGGCTGGGAGCGGGCGAGGCGGTCAGGCCCGCACGCGCCGCACGCCGCTGCGCGCCCGCTGAACGATCCAGCACACGACGTAGATCGTGAACGACAGGGTCGTGATGTACGGGCTGACCGGAAGCGTTCCGGCGAGCGCGAGCAGGATGCCGCCCACCGCCGACACGAAACCGAAGAGCGCCGCGAGCAGCGGCACGGCGACCGGGCCGGCCGAGACGCGCATCGCCGCCGCGGCCGGCGTCACGAGCAGCGCCATCACCAGCAGGGCTCCGATGATGTGCACGCTGACCGCGACGATGAGCCCGAGCAGCACCATGAACAGCAGGCTCACGGCACGCGTCGGCACCCCTCGGGCGGCGGCGGACTCGGGGTCGAGCGAGTCGAAGCGCAGTGGATTCCACATCAGCAGCAGGCCGAGCAGCACGACGATGCTGATGCCGAGCAGCCACCCCAGGTCGGGGCTCGACACCGACACGATCTGCCCGGTCAGCAGGCTGAACCGGTTCGCGCTCCGGCCGTCGTAGAGGGAGAGGAACAGGATGCCGAGGCCGAGGCCGAACGGCATGAGCACCCCGACGATCGAGTTGCGGTCGCGCGCCTTCGCGCCGAGGACGCCGATGAGGATCGCCGCGACGAGCGCACCGCCCAGCGATCCCGCGACGACGCTGCCGCCGAAGAGCAACGCCGCGGCGGCCCCCGCGAACGACAGCTCGCTCACGCCGTGCACCGCGAAGGCGAGGTCGCGCTGCATCACGAAGACGCCGATGAGGCCGCCGACGATGCCGAGCACGGCGCCCGCGACGATCGAGTTCGCGAGCAGGGAGACGAGGTCGCCGTAGTCCTGGAACGAGAACACGTCGCTCCAGTCCACGGTCTGGACGATGCCGGTCACGGCGCTCATGCGTGGGCCTCGTGATCGTGATCGTGATGGGGCTCGGCATCCGGCACTCCGACGACGACGAGCCGGTCACCGGCGCGGAGCACGAAGACGGGCGTGCCGTAGAGCTCCGTGAGCACCCGCGTCTGCAGCACCTCGTCTGGCGTGCCGAGCAGGAAACGCCCGCCGGCGATGTAGAGGATGCGGTCGACGCGGCCGAGGATCGGGTTGATGTCGTGCGTGACGAACAGCACGGCGGCCTCGCGCTCGCGGCGCTGGCGGTCGATGATGTCGGTCACGGCGACCTGGTTCGCGAGGTCGAGGTTCGACAGCGGCTCGTCGCAGAGGAGCAGCGACGGCTCGTCGGCGAGCGCCTGCCCCACCCGCAGCCGCTGCTGCTCTCCGCCGGAGAGAAGACCGACGCGGCGGTCCGCGAAGTGCGAGGCGCCGACCGCCCGGAGCAGATCGTCGACCTTCGCCTTGTCGCCGCGGTGCGGCACGGGGAATCCGAATCGGCTGCCCTGCACGCCGAGCGCCACGAGATCACGGGCGCGCATGCTCGTGTCCGGAGCGAGCGAGCGCTGCTGCGGCACGTACCCGATGCGACGGTTGCCCTTGCGCACGGGCTCCCCCGCGACCCGGATCTCTCCTGCAGACAGAGGCTGCAGGCCCAGGATGCTGCGCAGCAGCGTGGTCTTGCCCGATCCCGACGGGCCGAGCACGGCGATGAACTCGCCCGGCTCGACGGTCAGGTCGAGACCCGACCATAGCTCGCGGTCGCCGCGGTGCAGGGCGGCGCCGCGCACCTCCAGGACGGGGGTGCGCGGCGTAGGACGTGCCTCGGAGTCGGCGGCGCCGCTCACGACGTCAATGCGTCGGCGAGGCTCTGGATCGCGTCACTCATCCACTCAGCGTACGACGATCCTTCCGGCAGCAGCTCGGTGAAGGCGACGACGGGGATGCCGGCCTCGGTCGCGGCATCCTCGACGCGCTGCGTCTCGGGCCCGCCGGTCTGGGCGTTGGTCAGCACGGCGCGCACGGCGCCGGACGAGACCACGTCGAGGGTGGCGAGCAGCGTGGCGGGCGCGACGTCGGAGCCCTCCTCGACGGACTCCGCGAAGCCCTCGGGCGTCACGTCGGTGAGACCGGCGGACTCGGCCAGGTACCCGGGGACGGGTTCGGTGATGACGACCTCGGCGCCGGCGGCATCCGTCTTCAGGGTCTCGAGGTCGGCCTCGAAGCCCTCGAGGTCGGCGACGATGGCCTCGGCGTTGGCGGTGAAGTCCGCCTCGCCCTCGGGGTCGAGCTCGGTCAGCTCGTCGGCGATCGCCTCGACCACGTGGATCATGGTGTGCACGTCGAACCACACGTGCTCGTTGAAGCCCTCGATGTGGTCGTGGCCTTCGTGACCCTCTTCGCCCTCGGCGTGGTCGTGGTCGTGGGCCTCTTCGGTCGCCTCGGCGTCCGCGTGGTCGGCCTCTTCGCCCTCCGCGTGCTCGTGCCCCTCGTTGCCGGGGTAGTCGTGCAAATATTCGACCGCGGTGATGACGTGGGGGTCCTGCGCATCCTGCAGCAGCGTGTCGATGAAGGCGTCGTAGCCGCCGCCGTTCTCGATGACGAGGTCGGCCTTCTGCACCGTGAGGCGGTCGCGCGCCGAGGCCTCGTACGAGTGCGGATCCTGGGTGGCCGAGGTGATGATCGAGTCCACCTCGATGCGGTCGCCGCCGATCTGCGCGGCCAGCGAGCCGTAGACGTTGGTGCTCGCGACGACCGTGATGCCGTCGTCGCCGCCCTCTCCCGCGGCCGGCGCGGTGGAGCATCCCGCCAGCGTCAGAGCGGCGACGGATGCGAGGGCGAGGGCGACGACCGGCTTCTTCATGCTCCCACTCTACGCGCTAATGAGAACCATTATCAAACCAGCCCGGTGCTCACTCGTTACACCCCAGATCGAGACCCACCGCGCGCGCCGAGACCCACCACCCTCGACGTGCGGGGTGATGGGGCTCGGCGGGGGTGATGGGCTTCGGAGCGAGCGGGAGCGGTCTCGCCCCCATCGCAGCACGCCCCGAGTCAGGCGACGAGGCCCTGCGGGGCGAGCCAGACCGTCGAATCGCCGGGCACCGCGCCGTCGACGAGCGTGCCGAGCACGAGGTCGTCGGCCTCCGCGCCGAGGTCGAACGGCTCGGTGCCGAAGTTCGTCACGATCTGCCAGCCGTTCGGCCGCGCGAAGCGCAGCACGTCGGAGCGCCCGGTCTCGACCCACTCCAGGCCCTCCTCGGTCTGCAGCAGTCGACGCAGCCGCAGCGCCTCGCGGTACAGAGCGAGCGTCGACGACGGATCCGCCTCCTCCACGTCGACCGCGTACTCGGCGAACCACTCGGGCTGCGGCAGGTGCGCGTCGCCGGCACCGAAGCCGAAGGACGGACCGGATGCCGTCCACGGCAGCGGCACGCGGCATCCGTCCCGTCCCAGGCCGTCGAAGTCGGCCCCGCGGAAGAACGACGGGTCCTGACGCTGCTCCGGCGCGATCTCGGCGACCTCCTGCAGCCCGAGCTCCTCGCCCTGGTACAGGTACGTGCTGCCGGGAAGTCCGAGCAGCAGCAGCGTCGCGGCGTGTGCCCGGCGCAGACCGCCCTCGCGGTCGAGCTGATCGGCCGGCCCGCCATCCCGCACCCACTCAACGCCCTGCTTGACGCCGGTGCGTCCGTTCAGCGGCGCGAGGCCGTAGCGGGTGGCGTGCCGAGTGACGTCGTGGTTCGACAGCACCCACGTCGTCGACGACCCCGTGATCCGGGCCTGCGCGAGGTTGTCGGTGATGACCGTGCGGAACTGCTCCGCGTCGAAGTCGGCCACGAGCAGGTCGAAGTTGAACGCCTGCCCGAGTCCCTCGGCCGACGCGTAGCGCGCGCGGCGCTCCGGCGTCGAGACCCAGGCCTCGGCGACGGCCGTGCGGGGCGGGTCGTACTCGTTGAAGACACGCCGCCACTCGGCGTAGATCTCGTGCACGTCGTCGCGGTCGTGCAGCGGGTGGTTGCCGTCATGGGGCATCGCGTCGAGCTCGACGGTGCTGGGCAGCGGCTCACTGAGGTCCTTGGTGAGCATGTGGGCGACGTCGATGCGGAAGCCGTCGACACCGCGGTCCGACCAGAAGCGCAGGGTCTTCAGGAAGTCCTCGCGCACCTCGGGGTGGTCCCAGTTCAGGTCGGGCTGCTCCGGGGCGAAGCTGTGCAGGTACCACTGGCCGTCCTCGACGCGCTCCCACGCCGATCCGCCGAACGCGGCGGTCCAGTCAGTGGGCGGCTCGGAGCCGTCCGGCCCCGATCCTTCCCGGAAGATGTACCGCTCGCGGGCGGCCGATCCGCGCCCTGCGGCGAGCGCCTCTTGGAACCACTCGTGCAGATCCGACGAATGGTTCGGCACGATGTCGACGACGACGCGGATGCCGCGCTCGTGCAGCGCCGCGACCATGTCGTCGAAGTCGGCGAGCGTGCCCAGCCGCGGATCGACGTCACGGTAGTCGGCGACGTCGTATCCGCCGTCTGCCAGTGCCGAGGGGTAGAACGGGCTGAGCCAGACGGCGTCGATCCCGAGCTCGGCGAGGTAGTCGGCGCGCGAGACGATGCCGGGGATGTCGCCCAGGCCGTCGCCGTTCGCATCAGCGAAGCTGCGGGGGTAGATCTGGTAGACGATCGCCTGACGCCACCAGGCCGCCGTGTCGTCGGAGTGGTCGTTGCGGGTCTCGGTGAGAGTCGCATCGGTCATGAGAGGGTGGTGCTCCTTCTTCTTGGGGCGGTGGTTCGCGTCAGCCCTTGACGGCGCCCTGCGTCACGCCCTCCATCACGAAGCGCTGCGTGAACAGATACGCGAGGATCGCAGGGGCCATGGCCATGAGGTACGACGCGAAGGCGACGTTGTAGTTGTTGCTGAACTGGTTCTGAAAGAGGTTCTGCCGCACCGGCAGCGTCTGCAGGGCCGGGTCGGAGATGATGAGCGACGGCATCATGAAGTCGTTCCAGGCGTACAGGAACGCGAAGATTCCGACGGTCGCGCTCATCGGGGCGAGCAGCGGGAAGATCAGCCGCCAGAACGTCTGCCAGGTCGTCGCGCCGTCGATGCGGGCGCTCTCCTCGAGCTCGATCGGGATCGAGCGTAGGAACGCGGTGAAGAGCAGCACGCTGAAGCTGAGCTGGAACATCGTCGCGAGGATGATCACGCCGAACGGGTTGTCGAGGCCGACGCGGCCCGTGAGCTGGATCTGCGGCAGGGCGACGACGGGGAACGGGATGAACATCGCCGCGAGCAGGTAGAAGAACGACCAGCGGAACAGCTTGTGGTCCCAGTTGCGCACGATGGCGTACGACGCCCAGGCCGCGAGAACGATCGTCGCGATCACGGTGCCGGCGGTGACCAGCAGCGAGATGCCCGCGCCGACCGGGAACTTCGTGAGGTTCCATGCCTCCACGAAGCCGTCGATGCTGAACGGGGCCGGGAGCGAGAACGCGTTGCCGTCGACGGCCTGCCCTGTCGTCTTGAACGCCATCGAGATGGTGACGTACAGCGGCAGCAGCACGGTGACCGCGCAGAGGATGAGGATGATGGTGCCCGACCAGTTGACCCGCTCCATCTTCGTGCGGGGCTTCTTCCCGTCGGCGGTGACGGTGGTGAGTGTCTGCGTCGACATCAGAGTGCGTTCCTTCCGCGCGTCAGCGAGAGCTGGAGGAGGGAGATGAGCACGGCGACGATGAAGAAGATGGTCGCATTGGCCATCTGGTAGGCGTAGTCGCCGCCGTTGAAGCCCGCGATGATGGTCATCGCGACGCTGCGGGTGGCGGTTCCCGGACCGCCGTTGGTGAGGCCGACGATGATGTCGTAGGCGTTGAGGAAGCCCTTGAACCCGAGGATCACGTTGATCACCACGTAGCCGGCGACCAGCGGGATCGTGATGCGGGTGAGCTGCTGCGCCTTGCTGGCGCCGTCGATGCTCGCCGCCTCGTAGACCTCGCCCGGAACCGACAGCAGACCGGCGATGTAGATGAGCAGCGTCCCGGGCGTGGCCTGCCACGCGGTCACGATCACGATCGCGATCCACGCGAGGTCGGGGTTCGCGAGCAGGCTCGTCTCGAGCCACGGGATGCCGGTCGCGGCGCCGGCCGCGGGGATCGAGTTCGAGAACAGGAAGTTGAAGACGTAGGCGATGATGATGCCCGAGATCACCATCGGGATCACGAAGATCGTGCGCAATCCGGTCTTGAAGCGGATGCGGGAGGTCAGCCCCACCGCCAGCAGGAACGCGATCACGTTGACGACGATCACGGTCGCGATCGAGAAGCCGAACGTGAAGAGGTAGCTCTGCAGGATCGACGGGTCGCTGAACATGGCGACGTAGTTCGTGAAGCCGTTGAAGCTCCACTCGCCCAGTCCGATCGAATCGGTGAAGCTGAAGAAGATGCCCATCACGCCCGGCACCGTGATCGCGAGCGTGAAGATCACCAGGGTCGGCAGCAGGAACAGGTAGTAGATCGGCTCGACGCGCTTCGTGTGACGACGGACCTTTCGCGCTTCACCGGTGAGGATCGTCGTCGTGCTCGTGGGCGGTCGGGTGGTCGTGGTGGTCATGGCGTGGACTCCTCTGTCTCGCCGGATGCGGAGTCGCCGGATGCGGCGGCGTCGCCGGATGCGGCGGCGTCGCCGGTCTTGGGGATGGGCGCGCGGAACGCGATGCGGGCCCAGTCGGCATCCATCGTCTTCAGCGTCGCCTCGGTCGACTGCCCGAGCACCATCGCCTGCGCGTAATTGAAGACCGGAAGCGTGCGCGGCACCAGCACCGACGGGCCCTGGTAGATCTGGCCGTTCTGGTAGTACTCCACCATGCCCTCGATGCGCGGATCGTCGGGCGCCGGCGCGTCCTTCGTCGGGGTGAACCCGAGCTGTGAGGCGTTGTACTCCTCGATGTTCTCGGGAAGGAAGAGGTACTCGAGGAAGTCGCGGGCGGCCTCCTTGTGCTGAGACTCCTCGGGGATCATCGCGGCGAGGTCCATGTTGACGCGCACGCCGAGGTCGGCGGGGTCGTCGGTCATCGGCAGCGGGAACGTGCCGAGGTCGAGGTCGGGCGAGGTCTTCGCGATCTCGCTGAACGCCCACGGCCCCTGCAGGTACATGGCCGCCTCGCCGTTCGCGAAGGCGAGGTTGCCGTCGCCGTAGGCGCGGCTCGCGGCATCCTCGTTGGTGTACTCCGTCGCGAGCTGCATCATGCGGTCCATGGGCTCGGCGAAGTCCTTCTCGAACGAGACGTCCGACCCGGCGCCAACGTCGGCGCCCTCCTCGGCCATCGCGTCGAAGAACTCGATCACGTCGAGCGAGCCGCCGGCCGTGTAGTCGTACCAGCCCTGGGCGACGGTCCAGTCGTCCTTGAAGGTGGCGTAGAAGGGGTCGATGCCGGCTGCCTTGAGCTGGTCGCACACCGCGAGCAGCTCCTCCCAGGTCTGCGGCACCTCGAGGCCCTGCTCGTCGAAGATCTGCTTGTTGTAGATGACGGATGCCGCCATCACCGAGTAGGGCAGCGCGCTGGTACGACCCTCGCACGAGCCGTACTGCTCCATCAGCGGCTGCAGGTCGTCGCGGATGCTCCCCGCGGCCTCGGTCTCGGAGAGGTCGCTGAGCGCGCAGCGCTGCACGAATCGGGCGACCTCGTAGTTGTAGTTGGCGAGCATGATGTCGGGCGGGTTGCCGCGCACGAAACTCGCCGAGACGACGTCGACGCCCGACGTGTCGATCTCGACCTTCACCTTGTCCTGCGAGGCGTTGTACTCGGCCACGAGCTCGGTCATGAACTCGATGGCCTCGCGCTTGCTGAAGGTGAAGCGGATGGTCTCCGCCCCGTCTCCGGCGGCGCAGCTCGTGAGGGCGGCTCCGACCAGGGTGAGCCCGAGAGCCCCCGCGGTCATCCGCAGCGCGCGTGTTCGTTTCCCAGACACCGTCGTCCTTCCATCGCTGTAGATGCGCACACTAAATCTAGTGAGCGAATTTACTCCGTCAAGAGGTACTGTCTCATTTGGACGACGGGAGGTCAAGACCGTGGCGGAAGTGTCGGCGGGGCTGGGGACGGGACGCGCGAGCGTCGCCGCCGTGCTCGACTTCGCCTGGACCGCCGGCGAGTTCACCGCCACCGAGGCGATGGCGGGTACGTCGCTCACCCGGTCGACGACCATCGACGCGATCGACACCCTGCTGGGCGCCGACGTGCTGCGGGAGCTGCCGAATGCCCGCGCCGCCGGCGCGTACCGCTCCGGCCGCCCCGCCCGCCGGTTCGCGCTCGCCCCCGACCTGGGTGTCGTGATCGGCGTCGACGCGGGTGACAGCCACCTCACCGTGACGGTCGCCGACGTGCTCGACCGCACCCTCGTGCACCACCGCACCGCCCTGGACTCCTCGCAGTCCGCTCGTGCCCGGCGCGACACGATCCTGGGGCAGATGACGCGGGCGCTGGAGGAAGCGGATGCCGTGCGCGACGACATCCTCGCGATCTGCGTCGGGGTGGCGGCGCCGGTGAACCGCAACGGAATCTCTCCCCCGCATCCCGACGGCTTCTGGGAGCGCACCAATCCCGGCCTCGCCGCGGCCCTCTCCGACTGGACGCGCGTCGTCGAGGTCAAGAACGACGCGCAACTCGCCGCGATCGCCGAGGGGTCGTCGGGCGCGGCGATCGGATGCCGCGATTACGTCGCCCTCCTCGCGAGCGAGCGTTTCGGCGGCGGGGTCGTCGTCGACGGACACGTGCTGCACGGCGCGCACGGCGGGGTCGGCGAGGGCGTCGTGTTCGACCACATCATCGGCGTCGGCTCGGCGGTCGGGCTGCGCTATGCGCTGCAGGACCAGGTGCGCGCGGCCGTCGACAGCGGCGAGATCGCACACGACACGGCGATCGGTCGCCTGGCGGATGCCGAGCAGGTCGATCCGCGGATCGTGCTCATGGCCGCGGCGTCCGGCGATCCCGACGCCCTGCTCGCGACCGCGCGGGTCGGCGAGACCCTCGCCCGCATCGTCGGCGTGCTCGGCAGCATGTACGACCCGGCTCGGGTCGTGGTGTGCGGCGCCGTCGCCGAGAGCATCGAGCCCGTGCTCGCGGCGGCGCGCGAGGTTCTCCCCGCACAGTTGCACCTCCCCGCACCCGAGATCCTCGCCTCGTCGCTGGGCGCCGAGGTCGTCTCGATCGGCGCCGTCGCGACGGCACGGCGAGCGGCGCGCGAGCGTGCCGTGCCGCTGCTGGCCGAGCGTCGGCTCGCCGCCCGCGCGTAGGCTGCCCGGCTCGGCATCCGCTGCTCGGTTACGGAGAACGGAGACGTTCGGATGCCGCGTCGGCGCGTCGTGTCGCGACACGCCGTCGGACTTCACAGCCCTCTGGGGTTTCCGTAATCGCGCCCCGGCGCGGCTAGGACAGCTGCGCGGCGAACCGCTCGTCCGTGGCGCGCAGTACCCGCAGGATGTTGCCCGACCACACCTTGTCGATGTCGGCCTCCGACCATCCCGACGCCGACAGGGCCTCGCGCAGTCGCGCGAATCCCGAGACGTCGCCGAGCCCCTCGGGGAAGTGGTCGAACCCGTCGAAGTCGCTGCCGATGCCGACGTGCTCGATGCCGGCGACCTCACGGGCGTGGTCGAGGTGTGCGACGACGTGGTCGATGGTCACCGGCGGGGCGTCGCCCTCCTGTCCGGCCGCGAACCAGTCGGCCCAGTCCCGCGAGACGAAGACGGGCACGAACGAGACCATGATCACGCCGCCGTTGCCCTCGAGTCGCTGCAGGATGCCGTCGGGCACGTTTCGCGGATGATCCGTGACCGCCCGGCACGACGAGTGGCTGAAGATGACGGGCGAGTCGGTGACGCGCAGCGCGTGGTCCATCGTCGCCTCCGACACGTGTGAGAGATCGACGAGCATGCCGAGGGCGTTCATCTCGCGCACCACCGACTCGCCGAACTGGCTCAGCCCGTGGTGCTGAGGTTCATCGGTCGCGGAGTCGGCCCAGGGCGTGTTGTTGTTGTGCGTGAGCGTCATGTACCGCACGCCGAGCCGCGCGAGCATCCGCAGCGTCGCGAGCGATCCGCCGATGCTGTGGCCGCCCTCCGCGCCGAGCAGACTGGCGATCCGTCCCTCTCGCGCGGCGCGTTCGACGTCGGCGGCCGTGTGCGCGAGCGCGAGTCGGTCCGGGTATCGGCGCACGAGGCGGTGGACGAAGTCGATCTGCTCCAGGGTGTACTGCACGGCATCCACGCCCGGCTCGTCTTCCGCGTAGACCGACCAGAACTGCCCGAGAACGCCGCCCTGCTGCATCCGAGGCAGATCGGTCTGGAATGCGGACGGGGCGCCGTCATCCAGCCCCTCGACGGAGTAGCCGGCGCGGGCGCGCGCCGCCCAGGGCAGGTCGTTGTGGCCGTCGATGAGTCCGGCCGGCGATGAATCGGTCAGCGGTGAGTCGGTCATAGGTCGAGGCTAGGGGCACCGGCGCCCGCGGCGGGATAATCGGACCGTGCCAGATCACGAGCCGCGGCGCTCCGCCTCAGCGATCGAGCTGCTGCTCGACCCCGAGACCGAGGCCGCGGTCAGGGCGGAGTGGGAGGCCCTCGCCGCCCTCGGGGTGTCGAGCCTCGCGGCGCACACGGCCGCGAGCAACCGGCCGCACATCACGCTCGTGGCGCGAGTCGGTCTCGCGCCAGTGGCCGCGCAGATCTTCGCCGCGATGACGGGTTTCCCGATCACGCTCGGGGCTCCGCTGCTCTTCGGCAGCGGCGAGCGGCGCGTGCTGGCGCGCAGCGTGGTGCCGACGGCCGAGCTGCTGGCACTGCGCGACGTCGTGCTGTCGGCCGCCGGCCCCGTCGAGGACGCGCCCCACACCGGACACGGCGAATGGATGCCGCACGTCGCCCTCGCGCGTCGCATCCGCGTCGCCGATCTGCCCGCTGCGCTCGACTGCGTCGGCGGGGATATTCGCGGACGGGCCGGCGTCGTGCGGCGCTGGGATGGGGATGCCGGGATCACCACCGTGCTGGCCGACCTCGGTCGGTGACAGAGTCAACGCGGTGTCAGGAGAGCGACGCCGGCGATGATCGCGATCACTGCGCCGACGAGGGCGAGCCACCCGGTCACCTGACTTCGCATCAAGGCCGCCGCAGGGGATCTGGACTCCTCCCCGAGTCGTGCTCGGAGTTCGTCGGCCTCTCTCTCGAGTTCCTTCGAGCGTCCGATCAACTCCGGATTGCCGATGGTCGCGGCACCCATCGAGTTGCGCAACAGCTCGGCGTGCTCAGCTTCTACCTCCTGCAGCCGCCTCCTGAGCGCATTCTCGTCGGAGCCGCCTCGGCCCTCGATCATCCGTTCCGCCCCGCTCTCGTGGACCGCGCCGCGGGTGCGCGTCGATTCAGCCACCACAGCGTCACGATCGAGGCGGCGATGACGAGAGCGCTCAGCGCGATGATCACCCACGCATCGCCGGGCGCTCGGGAATGCAGCGTGACACCGAACCACAGGAGGAACGCGCCGATCAGGAGCGTCCAGCACGGGAGGACGACGCGGACGACGATGAGCCCCGCGCGGTGTGACCGATAGCTCATCCAGGGTGCCCCTCTCGCGATTCCCCCGAGAGTAGTGCACGGCGTGAGTGCCGTGACAGATCACTCGACGAGCAGCGCGGGCTCCTCCAGCACGCTCGCGACATCCGCGATGAAGCGGCTCATGCCGTCGCCGTCCACGACGCGGTGGTCGAACGAGCCGGCGACCGTCGTGACCCAGCGCGGGCGGACCTCGCCGTCCACGACCCACGGCTTCTGACTGATCGTCCCCATCGCCACGATCCCGGCCTCGCCGGGGTTGATGATCGGCGTTCCAGCATCCATCCCGAAGACGCCGATGTTGGTGATCGTGATGGTTCCGTGCTGCTGGTCGGCCGGCGTGGTCTTGCCCTCCCGTGCCGTGACGGTGAGCCGGTTCAGAGCCCTGGCCAGGTCCTTCATGCTGAGATCCTGCGCGTCCTTGATGTTGGGCACGAGCAGGCCGCGCGGGGTCGCCGCGGCGATGCCGAGATTGACGTAGTGGCGCACCGCGATCTCGGCGCCATTCTCGGTCTCGATCCAGGCGGCGTTGACCATCGGCGTGCGGCGGGCCGCCCAGATCACGGCGCGCGCCACGATCAGCAGCGGCGAGACACGGATGTCGGCGTAGTCGGGCGACGCCTTCAGCCGCTTTACCAGCTCCATGGTGCGGGTCGCGTCGACGTCCTTCCACACGGTGACGTGCGGGGCCGAGTACGCGCTCTGCACCATCGCCGACGACGTCGCCTTGCGCACGCCCTTGACCGGGATGGACTCGGTGCGATCGTCGGATGCCGGAGAGGATGCCGCAGCCGGCGCCACCCCGCGGGCGAGCCCGGCCGGGGGCGGCTGCGGAGCGGGGACGGTCTCCTCGCGCACGTCGCCCCACTCGGGGGTCTGGATGTTGCGGAACACGCTCGCCTGCTCGGCGTGCTTCACGACGTCGTCGCGGGTGACCTCGCCGTCGGCGCCGGTCGGGGTGACGGTCGTCAGGTCGACGCCCAGGTCGCGGGCGAGCTTGCGGATCGGCGGCTTCGCGATCACGCCCACCGACGAGCGCACCGGGCGCTCCGCCGGGCGCTTGCGACGCGAGGTCGCACCACCCCCGGAGCCGTAGCCGACGAGCACGGAGCCGCCCCCCTCTTCAGGAGCGGGAGCCTCGGCCGTCGCGATCACGCCGGGGCCGGCGTCGTCGCGCGCATCCGTCACGAAGGTGATGATCGGCGAGCCGACCTCGACCGTCTCCCCCTCGGCGACCAGCAGCTCACCGACGACACCGGCGTGCGGCGAGGGCAGCTCGACGAGAGACTTCGCCGTCTCGATCTCGCAGATCACGTCGTTGATCGCGACGGTGTCGCCGGGCGCGACCTTCCACGCGACGATCTCGGCCTCGGTCAGGCCCTCGCCCACGTCGGGAAGGGTGAAGTTCTGCGTGCTCATGATTGATCCTTACTGCGTTTCGTCTCGCTGCGCTCGCTCAACGACCAGGGTCGTCAGTAGGCCAGGGAACGGTCGACGGCTTCGAGGATGCGGTCGGCATCCGGCAGGTACGCGCCCTCGAGCTTCGCGGGCGGGAAGGGTGTGTCGTACCCCGACACCCGCAGCACGGGGGCTTCGAGTGCGTAGAAAGCGCGCTCCATGACGGTCGCCGCGACCTCCGAGCCGAGGCTCGTGAAGCCCTGCGCCTCCTGCGCGTAGACCATGCGTCCGGTCTTGCGCACCGACCCGAGGATCGGCTCGTAGTCGATCGGAGACAGCGACCGCACGTCGACCACCTCGCAGCTCGTGCCCTCGCCCTCGGCGAGCGCGGCCGCCTGCAGCAGCGTCGTCACCATCGCGCCATGCCCGACGAGCGTGACGTCGGACCCGGTGCGCACCACGCGCGAGGCGTGCAACGGCGCGGCGGAGGCATCCAGCTCCACCTCGCCCTTGGGCCAGTAGCGACTCTTGGGCTCCATGAAGATCACCGGGTCGTTCGACGCGATGGCCTCCTGGATCATCCAGTACGCGTCGTTCGGCGTCGACGGCGACACCACCCGCAGACCGGGGGTGTGCGTGAAGTACGCCTCGGGGCTCTCCTGGTGGTGCTCGACCGCGCCGATGTGCCCGCCGTACGGGATGCGGATCACGATCGGCAGGCTCAGCGCACCCTCGTGACGGTTGGTGAGCTTGGCGAGCTGCGTCGTGATCTGGTCGAACGCCGGGAACACGAACCCGTCGAACTGGATCTCGATCACGGGGCGGAATCCCGTCATGGCCAGGCCGATCGCCGTGCCGACGATGCCCGACTCGGCGAGCGGGGTGTCGAGCACGCGCCGGTCGCCGAAGTCGCGCTGGAGGTGCTCGGTCACGCGGAACACGCCACCGAGCCTGCCGATGTCCTCCCCCATGAGCAGGACCTTCGGGTCGTCCTCCATCGCCTTGCGCAGACCGGCATTCAGCGCCTTGCTGAACGGCATCGTCTCGAGAGTCATGCCTGCACCGTCCTCGACGTCGTGAAGTTCTGCGGCCATGAGCAGGTTCTGCGGCCTCGGCTGCGTGCAGAGGCCGCAGAGAGTGCCGAAGGCCGCAGAAGTTGCGCGGACCGGGTCATGCCTGCCCTCCCTCGAACGACGCCTCGTACCGGGCGCGCCACGCCTTCTGCTCCGCGATGAGCGGATGCGGGTCGCTGTACACGTGGTCGAACATCTTGTCGGCGCTGGGCGGTCCGAGCTCGACCGTGCGGGCACGCAGGTCCTCCGCGGCGTCGGCCGCCTCGGCATCCGTGTCGGCGAAGAACTGCGCCGACGCACCGCGGTTCTCCAGGAACGCCCTCATGCGCACGATCGGGTCCCTCAGGGCCCACGACTCCTCCTCGTCGGAGCCGCGGTACTTCGTCGGGTCGTCGCTCGTGGTGTGAGCGCCGAGGCGGTAGGTGACCGCCTCGATGGCGCGGGGTCCGCCGCCGGCGCGCGCCTCGTCGAGCGCGACCCGCGAGACGGCGTAGCTGGCGAGCACATCGTTGCCGTCGACGCGCACGCTCGGGATGCCGTAGCCGGCGCTGCGCTCGACGAGCGGCACTCGGGACTGCGTCGTCACGGGAACGGAGATCGCCCAGTGGTTGTTCTGCAGGAAGAACACGGTCGGAGCCTGGTAGCTCGCGGCGAAGACCATGGCCTCGTGCACGTCGCCCTGACTGGAGGCGCCGTCGCCGTAGTAGACGATGACGGCTTCGTCACGGTCGGGGTCGCCCGTCGCGGTGCGGCCGTCGAACGAGAGTCCCATCGCGTAGCCGGCGGCGTGCAGGGTCTGCGAGCCGAGCACCAGCGTGTAGAGGCGGGTGTTGCCGTTCTTCGGGTCGGTCGGATCCCAACCGCCATGCGAGACGCCGCGCATGAGCTTGATGATGTCGACGGGGTCGACGCCCCGGATTCGGGCGACGACGTGCTCGCGGTACGACGGGAAGATCGTGTCCTGCGCGCGGGCTGCCCGGCCGGAGCCGACCTGAGCGGCCTCCTGTCCGCGGCTCGGCGGCCATAGGGCGAGCTGGCCCTGCCGCTGCAGGTTCGTCGCCTGGGTGTCGATCGCCCGGATGACGACCATGTCTCGGTAGAACTGCTCGAGCTCGGCGTCGCTGATCGCCTCGATGAGAGGCAGATACTGCTCGGCTGCCGGGCTCGGGGCGAAGCTGCCGTCGGCGTCAAGGACACGCACGAGGGGGGTCTCGGGGGTACTCACGCGGTCCACGCTACCCGCGCCCGCATGCCAGGTCACGTATACCTAGGACGCCCTCGTAACTGCCGGGAATCCGAAGAAAAGGCCGGTCAGCGCAGGATGGCGGCGACCGCGAGCACGCGATCGACCGACGCCTCCTCGCCCACCGAGATGCGGATGCCGTCGCCCGAGAACGGACGGACGACGAGGTCGTTCTCGGCGAAGGCGGCAGCCGCGGCATCCGTCTCCGCGCCCGTGGGGAGCCAGACGAAGTTGGCCTGGGAATCCGGGATGTCCCACCCCTGCGCCCGCAGACCGTCGAGGAGCCGGGTGCGGCGCTCGACCAGCACGGCGACGCGCTCCAAGAGCTCGGACTCGGCATCCAGGCTCGCGATGGCGGCGTTCTCCGCTGCCGACGTGACGGACAGCGGGATGCCGGTGGTGCGCGCCGCGTCCAGCACCTTCTCGTTGCCGATGGCATAGCCGACCCGCAGGCCGGCGAGACCGTAGGCCTTGGAGAACGTGCGCAGCACGACGACGTTCGGATGCTGCTCGAACACGCGCTCGGCGAGACCGTCGATCGCGTTCTCGTCGGTGACGAACTCCGCGTACGCCTCGTCGAGGATGACGAGGACATCCGCCGGCACCCGATCGATGAAGCGGGCGAACTCGGCGCGCGTGATGATCGGACCCGTGGGGTTGTTGGGCGTGCAGAGGATCACCGCGCGGGTGCGGTCGGTGACGGCATCGGCCATGGCGTCCAGATCATGACGCGCGTCGGCGGTGAGCGGAACCTGAACGCCGGTCGCACCGGCGACGAGCGGGAGACTCGGGTACGCCTCGAAGGAGCGCCACGCGTAGACGACCTCGTCGCCGACGGAGGCCGTGGCCAGGATCAGCTGGTGCAGGATCGACACGCTGCCCGCCGCGACGTGCACCTGATCGGGGTCGACTCCGTACCGGGCGCCCAGGCGCTCGCGGAGGCGCAGCGCGGTCGCGTCGGGGTAGCGGTTGACCGGGGTCGTGTGCTGCAGGGCCTCGGCGACCGAGGGGAGCGGATCGAAGGGGTTCTCGTTGCTCGAGAGCTTGAACGCGTCGGGTCCGGCCTGCTTGCCCTGTCGATACGGCGCGAGGGCGGCGATGGCGGGGCGGATGCGCGGGAGGATCGGGTCGGTCACAGCACCACTCTAGGATCCACAGGGCTCTGGTGACCACGATCGCGCTCTTCGACGGGGACAAGAGAATCTCGCTCGTCCTGACCTTCATCTTCATCCGCATGAACGGGTTCGAGCTGACCTTCACGAATGACGAGGCTTTCGACTTCGTGCTCGATGTCGCACAGAGCCGAATCGACCTCGACCAGATCGCGACGATCATCGCGGCGCACATCCGATCCCAGTGAGCGACGATCCGCCCCTCCGGCTCCACCTGACATCCGCGCACCCTCGTGCGAGACTGGCCTGACCATGCGCTTCATCATCCGAGTCGTCGTCAACGCGTTCGCCCTCTGGGTCGTCACGCTGATCCCCGCTCTGCAGGTCACGGTCACGGCGTTCCCTCCGGGAGAGACGCTGCAGCTCGTGCTGACCCTGCTGGCCGTCGCCGCGATCTTCGCGCTGGTGAATACGATCATCGGCACGGTCGTCAAGATCGTCGCGTTCCCGCTGTACATCATCACGTTCGGGCTCATCGGGTTCGTGATCAACGGCTTCCTGCTGTGGCTCACCGCCTGGATCACGAGCGGCTTCGGCTGGGGCCTCACGGTCGGCTCGTTCTGGTGGGGTGTGGTCGCCGCACTCATCATCTCGGTGATCAACGGCATCTTCGGCTTCATCCTGCGTCCGCAGCGCCGTAAGTCCCGCCGGGACTGACTCGACCAACGCCGACCTCAGGGAATCACCCGTTCGGCGCGGTACTCGGTGCGCTCGATCACGTCGGCGTCGTCGAGTTCGCCCCAGAGCCGATCGACGCTCTCGATTCGCGGGTCTCCCGCGGCGTCGGCATCCTCCGCGAGTTCGACGTACGACGCGAGCAGATGCGGATCCCCGAAGTCGCCCCGCGCGAACCCCGGAGAGTGCTCCGCGGTGACCGAGACACTGTCCGGCGAGCCCGTCCCAGCCGGCGAGCCCCCGCCCGCGAGCGCCCGCACCGAGTCGTCGGTGTAGCCGAGCGTCACGAGGGTCTGGTCGCTGTCGAGCGTGGGGTCGACAGGGCTTCCCGCCGTCACGACCAAGGGCACGTCGTATGCGCTCTCCATCGCGAAGTGCGATGCGATCATGCCTCCCTGCGAGTGCGCGACGATCCGCACCTCGTCTCCGGGTTCCGCACCGGCGGCCTCGACCGCCGCGAGCGTCGCCTCGTACGAGGCGGAGTTCTGCCCGACATACAACTGGAAGTTCGACTTCATGTCCCATGGATCGGGCCCGCCCATGTCGCCGGGGGCGAACGTCTGGGTCCCCTTCACGTACACCACGTATTTCGCGACGCCACCCGCGAACGAGTACTTCTCGACCGCTACCTGCGCTCCGCGCTTCTCGGGGATCCGATTCAGCGCACCCGCGAGACCCGAAGGGGCCGCTGAGGGCATCGCGGTCTTCACGGGGCTCACCGTGACCGCGTCCGCCGCCCCGCGCAGCCGGGACCCGCGGGTGATCACGCCGCGCCCGGACGCGGCGCCGACGAGAGCCGGGAAGACGCCGACGGGGCCCAGGAGCCCGCCGAGCGGCACCTGCGTGACCAACCCAGCGAACCGCTCGTCCTCCCACCGCTCGATCAGCCCGCGGGCGAGATCGGGGATCCGCGGATCGGACTCCTCGAGCCGCCGCATCCCGGCGCGCGCTTCGTCCCCGGCCGCGCCCAGGCCTCGCGTCCGCGCCTCGACGAGCAGCTCGACGTATTCGTAGGTGTCGGCCATCAACCGGGTGCTCGCGGCCGCGTCGACGCATTCCCCGTGCAGCACCGCTGCGCGATGACCGAGTGCCCACATCGCGACCGTGTCGACGAGGGCGCTGAGTCCCGGGGTGTCGACGATCCGCTCGTACGCGCTGCGCAGCACCCGGGCCGCCTCGTCGTGGCCGACCGCCGCGGCATCCATCCGGTTCGCCAGCTCCCGCAGCGCGTCGGGGTCGACCGAGATCGCCCCGCCGTGGCCGATGTCCGCCCCGCTCACGCGGTCACGCTCGCGATCCGCGCCTCGTGCAGCCCCGCGTCGGCCGCAGCGATCCGCGTCCGGGTCGCGAGGTCGCTCAGGGTGTCGCGGAGCGCCGTCACCCCGTCCGACCGCCACTCGGCGTCGTGGGATAGCGCCAGCACGTCGCCGGCGGCGCCGTCGAGGGCGTCTCGCGCGACACCGACCTCGGCGAGCGCCTGCAGCAGCACCCACAGCGCATCGGAGGTCAGGGTGTCGGCGGGAGCGATGGAGAGCATGCCCTCAGCATCCGCTGTTCCGGCGACGCGCGCGTCGGCAGCGCACGTCCGCGACCGGCATCCGTGAGCATGTCGTCGGGGAGGCGGGCGGTGCAGAACACGTGGCCGCGGCATCCGGCGTCGCGCGATCAGCCCTCGGAGGGCAGAATGGACCGGTGACGTCCGAAGATCCCTTCCGCGTGATCTTCGTGTGCACGGGGAACATCTGCCGCTCCCCGATGGCGGAGGTGGTCTTCCGCGATCTCGCAGAGCGCCAGGGTCTCGGCTCGCGCATCGTGTCGCGCAGCGCTGGTACCGGCGACTGGCACCTGGGCGAGCGCGCCGACCACCGCACGATCGACGCCCTCGCGCGCCGCGACTACGACGGGTCGCAGCATCGGGCCAGGCAGTTCACCTACGCCTCGTTCGCGGAGAACGATCTGGTCGTCGCGCTCGACCGCACCCACGAGCGCGTGCTGCGGGAGTGGGCGCGCGATGAGGACGAAGAGGGCAAGGTCACGCTGCTGCTCGCCTTCGACCCCGCAGCACCGTCGCTCGACGTGCCAGACCCGTACTACGCCGGCCCCGAGATGTTCGATTCGGTGCTCGGTATGATCGAGACGGCGACCCGCGGGCTGTTCCGCCAGCTCGAGCCGGCTCTTCGCCAGCCCCGCTCGCCCCGAGGCATCGGGGCCCGATCAGGAGGACTCCCCTGACTTTCACGCCCTCGCTCCCCCCGCAGCCCCTCAGCCCCCTCGACGGCCGCTACCGCACTGCGGTCACCGGGCTCGCCGACTTCCTCTCGGAGGCGGGACTCAACCGCGCGCGGGTCGAGGTCGAGGTCGAGTGGCTGATCGCCCTCACCGACCGCTCGCTGTTCGAGACGAGCCCGCTGTCGGATGCCGACAAGGAGCGCCTCCGCGCCCTCTACCGCGACTTCGGTCAGGCCGAGATCGACTGGCTCGCCGAGAAGGAGGCCGTCACCCAGCACGACGTCAAGGCCATCGAGTACCTCGTGCGCGATCGCCTCAGCTCGCTCGGTCTCGACCGCATCGCCGAGCTCACGCACTTCGCGTGCACGAGCGAGGACATCAACTCCGCCTCCTACGCACTCACCGTCAAGCGCGCTGTCGAAGAGGTCTGGCTGCCCGCTCTCGACACCGTGATCGCGAAGCTGCGCGAGCTCGCGGCCGACCACGCCGATGCGGCGATGCTCTCGCGCACGCACGGCCAGCCCGCGACGCCCTCGACCATGGGCAAGGAACTCGCCGTCTTCGCGTGGCGTCTGGAGCGCGTGCGCGGACAGATCGCGGCATCCGAGTATCTGGCGAAGTTCTCGGGCGCGACCGGAACCTGGTCGGCGCATCTCGCCGCCGACCCCGACGCCGACTGGCCGACCATCGCTCGGGAGTACATCGAGGGTCTGGGGCTCGGATTCAACCTGCTGACGACGCAGATCGAGTCCCACGACTGGCAGGTCGAGCTCTACGACCGGGTGCGGCACGCCGGCGGCATCCTGCACAACCTCGCGACCGACATCTGGACGTACATCTCCCTCGGCTACTTCGCGCAGATTCCCGTGGCCGGTGCAACGGGGTCGTCGACCATGCCGCATAAGATCAACCCCATCCGCTTCGAGAACGCCGAGGCGAACCTCGAGATCTCGAGTGCCCTGCTCGCGTCGCTGGGTCAGACCCTCGTCACGAGCCGTCTGCAGCGCGACCTGACCGATTCGACGACCCAGCGCAACATCGGCGTCGCCTTCGGGCACTCGCTGCTCGCACTCGACAACCTGCGCCGCGGACTCAATGCGATCTCGCTGTCGCGCGACGTGCTGCTGGCCGATCTCGACGTCAACTGGGAGGTGCTCGCCGAGGCCATCCAGACCGTGATCCGCGCGGAGGTCGTCGCCGGTCGCTCCACCATCCAGGACCCGTACGCGCTGCTCAAGGAGCTCACGCGCGGGCACCGCGTCGGCGCCGAGGATCTGGCCGCCTTCGTCCAGACGCTCGAGATCGGGGATGCCGCGAAGCAGCGCCTCCTGGCGCTCACCCCTGCGACGTACACGGGCATCGCCGAGCAGCTCGCGCGCTGAGTCACGCGCTCGGCTCGGGCGCAGGGTTTCTCACGCGTTCGTCTGGCACCTGATGCGGGAATCCGCTCGGGATTGCGGCATCAGGTGCCAACCGAGACGGACCCGGGGTCCCGTCGCTGACCGGGGGCGTCGACGGCGCCCGCCGGGTCGCGCGGCATGAAGAACGCCGCGGCGAGAGTCAGCACCGCCACGATCGCCGCAGCGACGAACACCCAGAACGAGGCGTTCACGATCGTCGCGGGGTCGTCGGATCCCGCTCCCCGCGCGATCACCGCGTTGGAGATGGCTCCGAACACCGCGACGCCGAGCGCGCTGCCGGCTGATCGCGCGAACGCGTTCATGCCGGTGACCGCCCCGCGCTCGCCCCACCCGACCGAGGCCTGCGCGGCGATGAGGGTCGGCGCGGCGCTCCAGCCGAGCCCGAAGCCGAGCACGAACGCCACGCCGGCGATCGCGAACGGATTCGGCCACGGCGAGACGACCGCCAGCGCCACGGCGGCGACAGCCGTGATCCCGAGCCCGGTGAGCGCGGTGCGCCGGAATCCGATGCGCAGGTACAGACGTCCGGCGTTCGCGGCGGCGAGCGGCCAGCCGAGCGTCAAGGCGGCCACGGCAAGGCCCGACAGCAGCGGAGCGATGCCGATCGACCCCTCGAGGTAGGCGGGAGCGAAGCTCGTGACGCCGGTCATGAGCGCGCCGATGCCGAGCGAGACGATCGTGGTGGTGAGGATGAGAGGCCTCGCCGCGAGCCGGAGGTCGACGATCGGCTCGGCGGCGCGGCGCTCGACGAGCGCGAACACCACGAGCGCCGCAGCACCGACCCCGAAGCACACGGCACTCGGCCAGGAGATCCAGTCCCAGGCGTTGCCGCCCTCCAGCATCCCGAGGATGAGTCCGGTGAGTCCGACCGTGAGCAGCGCGGCGCCCGCGTAGTCGATGCGATGCCGCTGGGTCTGCTTCTGCTCGTGATATTTCTGCAGCAGCATCCAGGCTGCGATCAGGCAGAGCGGGATGTTGATCCAGAAGATCCAGCGCCAGGCGTCGAGCTGCGCGAAGATCCCGCCGAGGGCGGGGCCGACGACCGACGAGATCGCCCACACCGAGGCGATGTAGCCCTGCACCTTGGCGCGTTCGGCGACCGTGTAGATGTCGCCGACGATGGTCATCGACATGGGCGCGACCGCTCCGGCTCCCAGACCCTGCACGATGCGGAACACGATGAGCGCGGTCATGCTCCCCGCGAAGCCGGAGAGCAGCGAGCCGACGAGGAACAGCCCGATCCCGAGCAGGATGATGGGCTTGCGTCCGACCGTGTCGGCGAAGCGGGAGTAGATCGGCACGCTCACGGCCTGCGCGAGCAGGTAGACCGAGAACAGCCACGGGAACTGCTGGTAGCTGCCGAGGTCGCGCACGATGCTCGGCACCGCCGTAGCCAGGATCGTCGCGTCGATCGCGATGAGCCCGGTCGACAGCATGAGCGCGCCGAGCACCGGTCCGCGTTCCGAACGGAGTCCGACGGAGGCGCGGTCGATGGAGGCTGTCACCCTGGAGACAAGCCCGTCGGCATCCCCGATATTCCGCGGAGGCCCGAATAACCCGGGTGAGCCGTCAGGACTCGGAGCGCTTCGCCGGCCCTTCGGAGTCGGCGTCGGCGTCTGGTTCGGCGTCGTAGAGCACCGGACGGTCGACGGTCTTCGTCACGTCTGCGGGGTCGACCACGAGGATCAGCATCGCCAGGAACAGCAGCGTCACGATGAATGCGCCGCCGCCGACGACGAGGCCGAGCGCGATGGGCGTCAGCCCCTCATAGCTGCCGTTCGCGATCGCCGTGTTCACACGAGCGGTGAAGGCACCGGTCGACACGAGCGTCACGATCGCGGCGAAGACACCGCACGCGAGGGCGATGCCCAGCAGGTGCAGGGGTCGCAGGATGTCGCGGCGGGTGGGCTTCTCGTCGCTCATCGGTCACCTCCGTGCTCGACCGGGGCGGGGGCGGATGCCACGGCGGCGGGCTCCACACGATTCGGCGTGAGGCCGGCGATGCCGAGGAACACGGCGATGATCGCCGCGTAGCCGCCGAACATGCCCACGCCGAGGATGATGCCGGTCAGTTCGAACTCGCCGGCGCCCTGGATGGCGTACGGCTGCACGAAGCCGGCGGGGATGGTCAGCAGCAGCACCGCAAGCAGGATGCCGAAGGCACCGACCGTGATCGAGTCGCGGGCGGTCGTCTCACCGGCGCGGCGGGCGCGCAGGCCGACGATGAGCTCGACGACGCCGGTCGCGAGAGCCCAGGCGATCACCACGACGAAGAAGAGGTCCTCGGTGCGCCAGGCCGGTACGCCGGCGGTCATGCCCGCGGCGAATCCGAGCAGGGCCAGCACCACCCACGACCAGCGCTGCCCGGCGGGGAAGACGAGCCAGACCGCGAGCAGCATGATGAGCGAGGACGTGAGCACGAACCCGCTGAAGACCGAGAGGCCGATGGCCGCGGAGTGATCCGGAGAGAAGGTGATCATCACAGCCGCCGCCGCGGCGAAGAGCGCGCGCAGCAGTTGGACGTGGCGCGGGGTGAACGCGCGAGCAGGGGCAGACATGACGATCCAGAGTCCTCCGGGTGGTTCCTCCCAGTCTACGCGCGGGGCGCAGCGGGTGCGGACGGCCGGGAGCGTCCGTGAGGCCTGACGGATCTCCCCAGATCGATCGTCAGGCCCCACGTGATACGCAGTGACGGGGGCGGCACCGCGTCGAGTCGATCGAGTGCAAGGTCGGGCACCCTGCCTGCCTCGATGCAACCCTGTAGACCCCAGAAACAGCACCTCGTCCCCTTCGGGATGCCTGAGTGGTCGTATGCTCACTGTAGGGGCCGGTTGTTCACATACCGGTGGGGGTGGTGTGATGAGTTTCGAGAGAAGCATCCGTCGTTCTTCGGAGGAGTTCTCCAGCGCCCTGAGAGACGCCATCAACGCCCGCGGACTGTCTCTCGCCCGCCTGCACGAGATGTTGCGCTCCCGCGGGAACGGCGTGTCAATGGCGACCCTCAGCTACTGGCGTTCGGGTCGCCGACGCCCCGAAGGAGTGCAGTCTCTCGCGGCGATCGCCGAGATCGAACGGCTCCTGCATCTGGCGCCCGGCGAACTGACGGCGCGGCTGGGAGCGACGAACCGCACCGGGCCGGTCGGTCCCAATCAGTTCCCGATGAACGAGCAGGAGCTCGAGCGGTCGGTGCGAGACGCCTTCGCCGCACTCGGCGCGGAGTACCCCGACACCGCGCGGGAGCTCACGACCCATTCGGTGACCGACGTCGACGCCGCCGGCAACGTCGCGCACTGCCAGACCCGCAGCATCGTGCAGTCGACGGTGGGCACCGTCAGCTCGATCCCCTTTCTCGAGCTCACGCCCGGAGAGCCGACACCGGCGCCGATCATCACCGCGATCGCCGGCGGCCGTATCGCGGCGCGCTACTCGCACCCGAACGGCGAGGTGCACGGAGTGCTTTTCGAGCTCGACTCTCCGCTCGCCGCCCCCGACACGACCATCGTGGAGTGGGCCGTCGACTACCCGCCCGGCTACCCGCCGCAGCGCGAGACCGGCCATGCCGTGGCGATGAAGTGCCGAGAGCTGCTGGTGTGGACGCGCTTCCATCCCGACGCGATCCCCGACCACGTCACCGAGCGGGTCGACAATCCGCAGGGCACCACCACGACGACGACCGAGATCGGCGGACGGACGTCGGTGGCGCAGATCCGACGCGGGTTCGGCCCCGGCGCCCTCAGTCTCAGCTGGAGCTACGACGACGGTCGGTGATAGGCCGAGCGATCCCGCTCAGCCGGGCTGGTCGCCCACCGCGACGGGGCGACCGGGGGTGTTCGACCACTGGCTCCACGAACCCGGGAACACCTTGGCCTCGATCCCGACCTCGTCGAGCACGAGGGCGGTGTGCGCGGCCGTGATGCCCGATCCGCAGTAGGCGGCGACGGCCGTGCCGGGGGTCACTCCCACCGCGGCGAAGGTCGCCCGCACGGTGTCGTGGTCGAGGATGCGTCCGGCGGAGTCGAAGTGAAGCACGGTCGGCAGGTTGACCGCGCCGGGGATGTGGCCGGCCTGCGGGTCGAGCGGCTCGACCTCCCCGCGGTAGCGCTCGCCCGCGCGCACGTCGAGCAGAACTCCGGATGCCGGCAGCGCGGCCGCCTCGTCGATCGTGATCGCGTCCGCGCCGATCGGCGTGAGCGTGACATCCCCCGCCTCCGGCGTCACATCGTCGGTGGTCACGTCGTGCCCGGCGTCGCGCCACCCGCGGATCCCGCCTTCGAGCACACGCACGTCCACACCCGCCTGACGCAGCAGCCACCAGGCTCGCGCGGCGGCGACGCCCTTCGCGTCGTCGTAGGCGACGACGACGTCGCCGTCGCGGACACCCCAGCGGCGCGCGGCATCCTGCAGCTGCGCCGTCGTCGGAAGCGGATGCCGTCCGTCGGCCGGTTCGCCGTGCGACGAGAGCTCCGTGTCGAGTGGCACGTACACCGCGTCGGGGATGTGTCCCGCGAGGTAGTCGGCGCGGCCGTCCGGCCGATCGAGCCGCCAGCGCACGTCGATCACCCGCACCGGCACCCCTGACGTCCGCAGCTCGTTCAGTTCGGCGACGCTCACGAAGTTGCTCATGATGCGAGGCTACCCAGCGCACGGCAGGGTCGGGCCGCGGGCGCCACACGCCGTCACGTTCGCCGCATCGCCGCGGCGGTAGGCTCGTGACGGCCGCGTCGGGAAGGGACAGCATGCCCTCTCGACTCCGCTGGATGCGGCTCCGCCCGCAGGAGACCGCTCTCATCGCGATCACCGCGGTGTGGGGCAGCACGTTCCTGCTCGTGCACTGGGCGATGCAGCATTCCGGGCCGTGGTTCTTCGTCGGCATCCGCTTCCTCGTCGCCGGCGCCATCAGCGTCGTGATCTTCCGGGGTGCGTTGCGCGGCATCCGCTGGCGCGACATCGGCGCCGGAGTCGCGATCGGCGTGATGGTCCACCTCGGATACGGTCTGCAGACCGTCGGCCTGCAGACGATCGACTCCAGCACGTCCGCGTTCATCACGGCGATGTACGTGCCGCTCGTGCCGCTCGCGCAGTGGGCGGTCTTCCGTCGGCGTCCCCCGGTCATGGCCTTCGTCGGCGCGGGACTCGCGTTCGTCGGCCTCGTCCTCATCGCGGGTCCTGACGCGTTCGCGCTGTCGCTCGGCAGCGGTGAGATCGTCACGATGATCAGCACCCTGCCCATCGCAGCCGAGATCATCCTCATCTCGCTGTTCGCCGGGCGCATCGACCTCGGGCGGATCACCGTGGTCCAGCTCCTCACGGCCGGTCTTCTGGGGCTGCTGACCATGCCGGTCGTCGGCGAGTCGCTGCCCGAGTTCTCCTGGGTCTGGGTCGGCTGCGCGGTCGGTCTGGGAGCCGCGAGCTGTCTCATCCAGCTCACGATGAACTGGGCGCAGAAGTCGGTCTCCCCCACCCGCGCGACCATCATCTACGCGGGCGAGCCGGTCTGGGCGGCGATCGTCGGTCGGGTCGCCGGCGAGCGCCTGCCCGTCACCGCACTGCTCGGCGGAGCGCTGGTCGTGCTCGGCATCCTCGCGAGCGAGCTGAAGCTCGTGCGCCCGCGGCGCGCGGCGGTGAGCGAAACCGAGACGGATTCGCGGGAATAGAAGCGCGGGGTCGGCGTTTCACCCCACATGATTGAAACTTCAACCGTCGTGCCGATCGCGACCGAGCGGACGCGCGTGCGGGTGCCGATGCGCTTCGGCGACGGCTACTCGACGACGGCGGACGTGGTCACCTTCGATGGTCTCGCCGACGGCCGCGAGCACCTGCTGCTCGGACTCGGCGACTGGCGAGGCGCTCTCGAACGTTCGGCGGACGGGGGCGATGCGCCTCTCGTGCGCCCGCACAGCGAGTGCCTCACGGGCGACGTCTTCGGCTCCGAGCGGTGCGACTGCGGACCGCAGCTGCGCGAGGCCGTGGAGCGGATCGCCGACGAGGGCGGTTTCCTCCTCTATCTGCGCCAGGAAGGTCGCGGCATCGGCCTGTACGCCAAGCTCGACGCCTATGCCCTGCAGGACTCCGGCCTCGACACGTACGAGGCGAACGTCGCGCTCGGCCGTGGCGAGGACGAGCGGGACTACACCGTCGCCGCGCAGATGCTGCGGGTGGTGGGCGCCGGGCGCATCCGCCTGCTCAGCAACAACCCCGACAAGGCCGCACAGCTCGCCGCGATGGGCATCGACGTCGTCGAGCAGGTGCGCACCGGCGTGCACGAGACGACGGCGAACCACCGCTACCTCGAGGCCAAGCGCGACCACACCTCGCACACCATCGACCTGACGGCGGCGTGATGAGCGACCGGCAGCTGGACGACGCCGAGATGGCGACGTGGCTGCCGACGATCCGCCTCGTGCAGCTGCTCCCCCAGGTGCTCGACCGCACTCTCAAGGCGGAGACCGGGCTCAAGCACGCGTATTACGCGATCCTCGTCTCGCTCGCGAGGGAGGATGCCGCGGCCATCACGATGACCGATCTCGCCGGGATCGCGGGGCTCAGCAGATCACGCCTGAGCCATGCGCTGGACGTGCTGGAGGACAGGGGCTGGGTGACCCGCACCTCCTGCGGACGGGACAAGCGCACGCTCACGGCTGCCCTCACCCCCGAGGGTCGGGATCTGCTGCGGGATGCCGCGCCCGTGCACGTCGCGCAGATCCGCGAGCTCGTGCTCGATCCCCTGACTTATGAGGAACGGGAGCAGCTCGGTCGCATCGCGACCAAGCTGCTGCCCGGAGTCACCGACGCGCTCTCCCTCAGGACCTCCGGCGACGGATGACGAGCAGGCCCGCTCCACCGCCGATGAGGACGAGGCTGAGAACGATGACGACCCAGGGCACCGCTCCGCCCGTGGTGGGCAGTGGGGGTTCGATCTCGACGAGTCCGGCGTCGATGGTGGGGTTGATGAACGAGGCCACGAGGGTGCCGTCGGCGTCGACCACGAACCGCATGTCGGATGCCCCGGGGCCGAGCGTGAACACCGGGCTTCGTCCGGCGCGGTTCGGGTTGGAGTCCTCAGCCCCGCCCGCGCCCTGACGCGTGAACTCGAACCCGCGCGGCACGTCGGAGAACTGCACGTAGTAGCTCCCGCGCGGGAGACCGTCGAACAGGTAGCGCCCGGCCGCATCCGTCTTGACGGCGGGCACGGGGGTGCCCCGCCAATCGACGGCGGGTGTGCCGTCCGCGGTGAACAGCGCCACGGTGACGCCGGGGGCCGGCCTCTCTTCGGCATCCTGTCGACCGTCGCGGTCGGCGTCGAACCAGACGAAGTCCGACACGGCGTAGAGCTGCTGCGCGATCCCGAGGTCGATCGTCGGGTCGATCCGCACGGCACGCGTCGTCCCGTCCGCCGCGGTGACCGGTCGCACCTCGGTACCCGCGCCGGACAGCGTGAACACCGGGGTGAGACCGGTCGCGTCGGGGTTGGAGTCCGCGGCGGTCGAGACGCCCGGCGCGGACTGGATGGTCGGCATGTAGCCGGCGGGAAGATCCGTGAAGCGCACCCGGTAGTCGCCCTGGCGCAGGTTGTCGAACACATAGTGGCCGTTCGCATCGGTCGTCACCGACGGCACGGGGGCGCCGTCGGCGTCGACCGCCGGCGACCCGTCGGGGTTGACGAGGGTCACGGTGACACCGGCGACAGGCGCCTCAGTCGGATCCTGCCTGCCGTCGCGATCGGAATCGATCCAGACGAAGTCACCGACCGCGAGCACCGGTACTAGTCCGGCGTCGATCGTGCGATCGATGCGCCGCGCGACCGTGACGCCGTCGGCGTCTTCGGTCGCCGTGGTGTTCACGCGCCCAGGCCCCACCTCGAAGGGCGGCGTGATGCCGCTCACGTCCGGATCGGAGTCGCCGGGAGCGTCACCCTGGCGCGGCGTGGTGAACCGGAATCCGGGAGGCGTCTCGCTGAACGCGACCGTGTATGTTCCGGGCGGCAGATTGTCGAAGACGTACCTCCCGTCCGCGTTCGTGCGCACCGGCGGAACCGGCTGACCGTCGAGGTCGGTGACCGGGTTGCCCGAGCCGTCGCGCAGGGTGACGAGCGCTCCGGGGACCGATGCCTCGCCGTCGTCCTGACGGCCGTCGCCGTCGTCGTCGATCCAGACGCGGTCACCGACCGCGAACGCCTGCGTGAAGCCGAAGTCGACCGTCAGCAGGTCGGCGGCGTCGCCGTTCGGTCCGTGCGCGCCCGCGCCCGTCGCGCCGGCGTCGACGTCGTCGACCGGGTTCGTGCGGGTGAGGGTCACCACGCCGGAGCTCACCCCCGTCGCCGAGGGGTCGCTCGTGTTCTCGCCCGTGTCGCGGTTGTTCGCCGAGGTATCGGTAGATGTGGGCGTCGATGAGAACCACGACGTCAGCGGCCCGTCGTCCTCGAAGTTCGACGCCGCCACGCGCACGCGGTAGTCGCCGGTGGGCAGACCGTCGAAGCGGTAGAAGCCGTCTGCGTCGGTCGTCGCGGTGATCGGGTCTCCGCCGGCATCGCGCACGACCTCGCCGGCGCCGTCGAGGAGCTCGACGACCGCGCCGACCACCGGGTCCTCGCCGGGGTCGTACGCGCCGTTGTTCGCCTGTCCCGCGCCGGTGCCGCTGTCGAACCACAGCCGATTTCCGAGCGACAGCGCCGGGACGAACCCGAAGTCGGCGGTCAGATTGTCGAAGCCGTCGCCGTAGGGACCGTGCTGCCCCGCGCCCGCGGCACCGTCATCCCCGTCGCCCGTGACGCCCGGCGCCAGCGTGATGACGGCCGAGCTGATGCCGGTGCTGGCGGGGAAGCGCGAATCGACGCCCTTGTCGGCGTCGTTCGAGCCGCTGTCGAACGCGGCGCTGCTTCCCGTGCTCGACAGCTGCGCCGCGAGCGGGCCGCCGTCGGCGAAGTTCTCGGCGGCGACGCGCACCACGTACTGTCCCGGGGCGAGTCCGTCGAAGCGGTAGAAGCCGTTCACATCGGTGGTCGCGGTGACCGGGGCGCCGTTCAGGAGCACCGGGTCGCCGTCCGCGTCGAGCAGCTCGACGACTGCTCCGACGACCGGATCCTCACCGTCGTCGAAGCGGCCGTCGTCGGTGTTCGCCCCCGCACCGGTGTCGAACCAGAGACGGTTGCCGAGGCTCAGCGTCGGTGCCGCGACCGTAACGATCGCCCGGTCGTCGTTGTTGGACGGGTTGTCGGAAGACGGGGTCGGGTCGCCGTTCTCGTAGCGGTCGGGCGCGCTCCCGACCGGGATGGTCTCGGGCGTCGGCTGGTTCGGCGCCGGCTCGACCGCCGCGACGTTGACGAGGTCACCCGCCGTCGTGCTCGTGACGCGAGCCGTCACGGTGATCGGCTCGGCCGCCGCGGTCGCCGCGAGCGGCGCGCCCTGCCACGTCAGCGTGATCTCCTGACCGTTCGCCGTCGCGGACGACCAGTCCGTGCCGGTCGCCGAGAGGTACTCCAGACCCGCGGGGAGGCGATCGGACACCGTGAAGCCCGATACGGCCGTGCCCGGCCCGTTGTTGCTCGGTGTCAGTCGGAACGTCACCTCATCGCCGACCCGGTACGGACCGGAACCCGATGTGAGCTCCTTGTCGAGGGTGAGGTCGATCAGCTGCACCAGCCCGAAGTCGACCGTCAGGTTGTCGAAGCGGTCGCCTCGCGGACCGTTGGCTCCGGCGCCGGCCCCGCCGCCGTCCGCCTCTCCGGTCACGCCGGGGCCGAGCGCGATCGGGCCGGAGGCGATGCCGGTGGCAGCCGGGTCTGCGGCATCCTGCCCCTTGTCGACGTTGTTGCTTGTCGCATCGAAGGCGGTCGACGCGCCGGTCGACGAGACCCAGTCGGCGAGCACCTCTCCGTCGGCGAAATTCGAGGCGGCGATGCGCACCCGGTACGTGCCCGGGGCGAGGCCGTCGAAGCGGTAGAAGCCCTCGGCGTCCGTCGTCGCGGTGACCGGATCGCCGTCGGCGTCGCGCACCGGGTCGCCTGATCCGTCGAGGAGTTCGACGACCGCGCCCTCGACCGGGTCCTCCCCAGGGTCGAAGCGCCCGTTGTTCGTGCTCGCACCCGGACCGTCGTCGAACCAGATGCGGTTGCCGAGCGAGTAGTTCGGAGTGAAACCGAAGTCGAACGTGTGATCGGCCGACCCCGGACCGGGCGTCCGCACGGCCGCGGTGATGAGCGACGGGCTCTGCGGCACCCCGTTCGAATCGACCGCCGGATCGCCGCCGGCGGTCGTTCGAGTGGGCACGACCTCATCGAGCGAGCCGCCGTCGGCGTAGTCCTCGGCTCTGTCGAGCCGGATCTCGTAGTCCGTGTCCGGGGTCAGCGGCAGCCCGTACACCGCGGCCGCGGTCGAGCCGCCGGGCGACGACGAGAAGCGATAGTTGCCCTGCGCATCGGTGACCGCGGTGGCGACGAGCCCGCCCGCGGTGTCGTACAGCCGTACCGTCACGCCGGCGATCGGGTCCTCCCCCGCCTCCTGCACGCCGTCGCCGTCGAGGTCGAGCCACACCCGGTCGCCGATCTCGACCGGCGGCAGCGCGGCCAGCGTGGTCAGGTCGCCGAGGCCGCCTGCTTTGCCGAAGCCTCCGACGCCCGGTTCGGCTGCCGCATTGGTGAGGGTCGCCGACCGGGACCCCGTCGATCTCGTCGACACGCAGCCACTCGGCATCCGACTGCGCCAGCAGCTGCGCGTTCTCCGGTCGATCCGCGCCGAGGCTGAGCACGAGGAGAAGCACGGTGTCGACCGCGGATGCCGACGGGTCGAGGGGCCGCGCTCCGCCGGGTTCGGCGGGCGGCGCCGCGGGGATGCCGGACCCCGCCGTCGTGCCCTCCCAGCCCACGAAGGTCGAGGCGGTCCAGCTCACGACGGCAGTCTCGCCGTCGAGCTCGGCGGCGGCGATGCCGACTCCCGCCCGGTGATCGATCCGTCCCTGCAGCTGGATGGGTGCGCCACCCGACTCGACCTCCGCGCGGAACTGCGTGCTGCCGGACTGATACGCCAGGAATCGCGAGATCGCGAGGCGTTCGGCTTCTTCGGCGGAGAGTGCTCGGGGTCCGGCCGAGGTGGCGGGAGTCGGCGCGGGCTCCGGGGCTCCGGCACCCGAGATGACGATCGTCGCGAGGATCGCCGCGAACAGGGCTGCGCACAGCCCGACGACCGCCCAGCTGCGACGTCTCGTCGATCGACGGAGAACGACCATCACGCGACTCCGAACAGCGACGAGCCGAGCGGGCGGTCGCGGTCGAATCCCGGCAGCACCAGGAAGGATCCGGATGCCGTGGTGCGGGTGAATGCGAGGAGGGCGTCGGACTCCGACATCCGCTCCAGCGTTCGCGTGAAGGTCGACAGCTCCGACTGCATGCTGATGAAGAGCAGTCCCAGCGGCTCATCCATCGAGTACGAGCGGCGCATCATGAGCGGTACACCGGTCGGCCGCGGATGCGCTCGCCGAGCATGGGCGTCGATCGGGAGCAGGTACCGGCCGTCGGCGGACTTGGCCTGGAGGTTCACGTCGTCGCCGATGCGCCCGCCCGAGAGGGGCGCACCGCTCGCGCGGCGGCGCCCGATCGCCGCCTCCTGTTCCGCGACGCTCAGCGACCGGAACGCGGCGACGTCGATCTCCATCCGGCGGACGACCATGACGGTGCCTCCTGCGGCGGGCCCGTCGGGGATCCAGACGGATGCCGCGAACTCCTCCTTCGTCGTGGGGACCGCGATGCCGTCCACGAAACCGAGGAGGTTGCGGGGCGCGGAGTGTCCTCGACGAACGCGCTCCTCAGTGCCGCGGCTCCCGCGCTGACGCCACCGCTCCCGCAGCGCGGGCGTCTTCTCGGCGAGCCGGAGAAGGACGAGCGGCAGCAGCAGCGGATCCGAGGCGCAGACCTGCACGACGATGTCTCCGCCGCGGTGTCGATCGTCGATCTCCTCGCGCGGGAACGTCGGCAGCGCCTCGGCACCGGGCGCATCCTTCCGCGCCGCCGCGACGAGGCGCGGCCCGGCGCCCACGGTCACCGTCAGGTCGCCGGGATCGAGGCCGACGAGAGCGCGGTCACGCCCCTCGACGAGCTCGAGGATCAGCGCACCGAGGGCGGCGAGAACGGCCGCGGGATCGCCGGTCAGGTCGTAGACCGCGAGCAGCAGATGCGGCTGGGCGACGCGCGGTCGGGCGATGCCGGCCTGCCGCGAGCCCGCGGCATCCACTCGCTCGGTGCCGATTCCGGAGACGGCCGCCGATACGTCCGACGCACCTCCCCCGGAGAGAGCGAGGCCGAGCGCCGCCGCCCCTCCCGAACCGAGAAGGGCCCGTCGCGACAGCCCCTGAGGACGCCGGTCCTGCTCGACTCGATGCTGGTGGTGCTTCATACTGCTCCCGCTCCGCGCGCTCCCTATGCTGGGGCGATGCGCGCCCGAGTCGCCCCCCTGACCCTTCTGGTCTCCGCTGTCCTCGTGCCGACGCTGCTGATGAGCGGGTGCTCCGCGACCGAGTCCGCCACGGAGGACGACAGGGCCCCCGCGCTGCTGCGCGTACCCGCGGATCACGAGACGATCACCGACGCCGTCGACGCCGCCGCCGAGGGCGACACCGTGCTCGTCGCCGCCGGGGTGTACCGGGAGACGGTCGCGATCGACACGGCGGGCATCACCCTGCGCGGGGAGGCGCGCAACGAGGTCGTCATCGACGGCGAGGTGCGGCGAGGCAACGGCGTGGTCGTCTCGGCGCCGGGGGTGACGGTGCAGAACCTCACCGTGCGCAACGCGACGCAGAACGGCGTGCTGGTCACCGGGATGCGCAGCGACGACGGCACCCCCGTCGGCGGACATGACGGCTACCGCACGATCGACACCGACGACTTCCCGCTGCTCGACGGATTCCGGATCGACCACGTCACGGCCTCGAACAACGGGCTCTACGGCATCTACGCTTTCAACGCCGCCGACGGCGTCATCACGGGCTCGTACGCCTCGGGCGGGGCGGACTCCGGCATCTACGTGGGCCAGTGCGACCGGTGCGGCATCGTGGTGAGCGGCAACGTCGCCGAGCGCAACGCGGTCGGCTTCGAGATCGCCAACGCGGGCGGCGGGCTCGTCGTCACCGGCAACCGGTTCGTGGGCAATCGGGTGGGAGCCACCATCGCCTCGGACCACCAGGAGGCGTACGTGCCGCAGCGCGGAGCCTCCCTGGTCGGCAACGTCATCGCCGCGAACGACGAGGTCGCAACGCCCGAGCAGGCCGAGGGCGGCTTCGGAATCGGGGTCGGCATCGCCGGGGGCACCGAGAACGAGGTGAGCGCGAACCTCATCGAGGCGAATCCGACCGCGGGAGTCGTCGTCACGTCCGCGGAAAATCTCGGCCCGGAGGACAACCGCGTCACCGGCAACACCCTGCGCGAGAACGGCACCGACCTCGTCTTCGCGCCGGCGTCGCGCGCTCCGGGTTCCGGGAACTGCTGGGAGGGGAACGGGGATGCCGTCACCGCCCCGACCGATCTGCAGACGCTGTCTCCGTGCTCCGCACCGGGCCCCGTCCCGACCGCAGCGTTCGACTCGGAAGCGGGGCCGGCCGGCATCCCGTTCTCCGAGGTCGCTGCTCCCCCCACGCAGCCCGATCTGGGCCTGGTCGACGCTCCGCTGCAGCGGTGGAAGGGCGCAGAAGACGTCCCGCAGATCGACGTGGCGAGCGTCGGCATCCCGTCGCCCGATCTGCTCGCCGAGGTCTCCGCGATCCGCTGGTGAGGCGACCCCGTGGATGGGGACGGAACGGGAGAGATCCGTCCCCATCCGTGCGAGGCCGAGGCCGTGCCTCTGCCCCCTGAGGGAGGGGGCGTCGAAGGCTCTCGCACCCGGGCATCCCGTCGTGTTCGAGGGGCCGGGATGCCGGCTGGTCTCGGAGATCAGCTGCACCCCCGGAGGCGCGGCTGACCCGAGGTCTGCGGGCGGCGGGCGTGCGCGAATGCCGGACGGCTCCTCCTCGTGAGCGAAGCGTCGTCATCGATCGTCATGCGGGTTCCTCGCGCGATGTTCACGGGGAGGGAACGGAGAACGAGACGTACCCCACGTCGCGCTCTCCGCTCACCGTGCTCCCCTTTGCAGTGGCAACCGGCGTCGACCAGTTCGGCGTGGCTCCGGCGGGCAGAAACGTAGCAAGCAGGCGTTTACACTCACGGCCGAAGATGGTGAACGCTCGGCATCCGACGGTCGGCGAACCGCGTTCTGCTCTGAGCAGAACCGCTCGGCCCCCGGCTCGCGCTCGTCGTACCGTGAGTCATGGCCGACATCGTCCCGTTCCCCCGAGCACCCCGATCCACCGCCCCCGAACCGCTGTGGCGCCACCTGCTCGGCGATCAGCTGCGGCGCCGACGACACGACCGCGAGGAGACGCTCACCGAGACCGCAGACCGCGCCGGCGTCTCACCGCAGTACCTCTCGGAGGTCGAACGCGGACTCAAGGAACCGTCGAGTGAGATGATCGCCGCGATCGCCGGCGCGCTCGACGCCTCCCTGATCGAACTCACGAGCGCAGTGGCCGACGAGCTGCGGACGACGGCTGCTCTGGCATCCGCTGCCGTATCCGCCTCCCGCGGCGCGTTCGCCCTCGCGGCCTGACCCGGCTCAGACCGCCCGCTCCCCCAGCACCGTGTCGATGAGACCGTAGTCGAGGGCGGCGGATGCCGTGAACACGCGGTCGCGGTCGGTGTCGGCTCGCAGCTCTTCGACGGTGCGACCGGAGTGCCTGGCGAGGGTCGACTCCATATCGGAGCGCACCCGCACGACCTCGTCAGCCGCGAGGATCAGGTCGGGGATCGCACCGCGTGACTGTCCGGCCGGCTGATGCAGCACGATGCGCGCGTGCGTCAGCGCGGACCGCTGCCCCGCCGCGCCCGCGGCGACCAGCAGCGCCGCCGGGCCGATGGCCTGCCCGACGCACGTCGTCGCGATAGCCGGGCGGATGTGCTGCATCGTGTCGTAGATCGCCAGCGCCGCGCCGGGATCGCCGCCCTCGCTGTTGATGTAGAACTGCACGGCCGACTCCGGACTGTCGGCGTCGAGGTGCAGCAGCTGCGCGATGAGCGCGTTCGCGACCCCCGCGTCGATGCCCGTGCCGAGGTAGATCACGCGCTCCGCGAGCAGGTGCGAGTACACGTCCATGACGCGCTCGCCCCGCGGATGCTGCGCGATGACGTTCGGGATCGTGTAGCTGCTCATGACCCCGCCCCCAGCCCGACCCGCGCCCGACGGCGCGGCATGATCTCGGCGACCGAGTCGAGGATGCCGTCGATGAAGCCGTAGTCCTGAGCCTGCTGCGCGGTGTACCAGCGGTCGTGCAGCGAGTCCTCGAAGATGCGCTCGGGCGGCTGGCCCGTGTCCTCGGCGATGAGGCCGAGCACGGTGTCACGCATGTGGCGGAGGTCGCCGGCCTGGGTCTCGATCTCGACCGCGGATCCGCCGATGCCCGCCGACCCCTGGTGCATGAGGATGCGGGCGTGCGGGAGTGCCCGGCGCTTGCCTTTCGCCCCGGCGGAGAGGAGGAATTGGCCGGCGCTGCAGGCGAGCCCGAGCGCGAGGGTCGAGACGTCGTTCGGGATCAGGGTCATGAGGTCGCGGATGGCGAGCATGGCGGGCACCGAACCACCCGGGGAGTGGATCCACAGGGCGATGTCGGTGGTCGGATCCTCGACCGACAGGGTCAGCAGCTGCGTCATGAGCAGCGTGCCGTTGTCGTCGTCGAGCGCGCCGTCGAGCACGAGCACCCGCTCGTGGAACAGCGCGCGGCGGGCCTCCGGCCCGAACTGCGGGATGGGGTTGTCTTCGCTCATGCCCCCAGCATCCGTCGCCCGTGCGCGGGCCGCGAGAGAATCCGCCGGGGGCGGATCCGCCGTGAGCAGAGGCTCCCCGTCGCATGCACTGCAGGAGATCTCTCGCAATGCAGGAGCATTCGTCGCTCCTGCTCCTGCACATCGTGCGATCTCCTGCATCATGGGTGTCGTGCACGACGGTGGGTTTCGTGTTCAGTCCCGACCACCGGCGCCTGCTCGCGCGCGCTCAACCCGCGGGCGAACGGTGGCTGCACTGGACGAGAGACAGCTCCGACAGCATCCGATCCCGGCTCGACTGGCCGCGCGACGGCGTGTTGCTCGATGTCGAGGACGACGTGTTCTGGCCTGCCGGCTGGGGTGTCAGACCTTCGAGCGCCGACGCGCGCAGAGCGATCGAGACCGAGCGGGTCGGACAGTGGCCGACGCTGGTGCCCCTGTTCGCCCATCGGTACATGCCTGCCGCCCCGGCCGGGCCGGGTGCTCCCGTGTTCTCGGTCCGGCAGACCGACGTGGTCTTCTACGGCGCGGATCTGCTGGATTATCTCCGTCATGAGTTGGAGCCGGACACCTACGACGTCGGCGCGATGAACGTGTCAGCCGACGCCTGCATCCCGTGGTCGCTGCTTCCCTTCGAGCAGGACGTCGCCGACGAGGTCGGGCGGGCGCGGAGATCCTTCGCACGCGCGTAACATCGCCGACTCACGAGCCTCCTACCCTCGAGCCATGGACACGCAGCAACAGACACCCGAGTGGCAGTGGTCGGAGGACGGCATCAACTTCCGCACCCGCAAGTGGGTACGTCCCGAGGACCTGAACGCCAACGGATCGCTCTTCGGCGGGAGCCTGCTGAAGTGGATCGACGAGGAGGCCGCGATCTACGCGATCGTGCAGCTCGGCAACTACCGCGCGGTGACGAAGCACATCTCCGAGATCACCTTCGAGGCCTCGGCCGTGCAGGGGGACCTCATCGAACTCGGACTGCAGGCGACGCACTTCGGCATCACCTCGCTCACGATGCGCGCAGTGGCCCGCAACATGATCACGCGCAAGCGCATCCTGACGATCGAGAAGATCGTGTTCGTCAGCCTCGACGAGAACGGCCGCCCCACCCCGCACGGCTACCGCGACATCACCTACAACCGTGACCGGATGCCGACGGAGCGGCTCACCACCGGAACGGTCGCGCTGCCGAAGCACTGATGCGTGTGACGCGTCAGCGGGCGAGTGCCGGAATCGTGCCGGTTGCGGGAGGCGCCGTCGTGGCCGGGGCGGCGGATGAGGGTGCAGCGGCGACCACCGCCGCGACGCGCGCAGCGCGCGCGGTCGACCGCGCAGGCTCCCCGGCGTTGACGATGCCGCGCACCACCGCTCCGATCACGAGCAGACCGACCAGCAGCGCACCCGAGACGATGACCGGCGTCCACTGATTCGCGAACGACGCGGCCAGGCTCAGCACCGCGGCGGGGATCCAGACCCCGACCGCGCCGCCGGCCAGACCGGCCGCTCCGCGCGTGATGGCGATCGCCGCGACGAGCGCGCACAACCCGGCCAGCACGGCCCCCACTATGCCGATCGGCACCAGAATCGATGCCAGATCGCTCGCAACCCTCGATGACGTCATGACGACCCCCCGTCAGCGGACCCTCCGCACTACCAACAGTACGAAGGAGGCACCGTCGCAGCATCCATCTGCAGGATGATGTTGCGTAATCTTGACGAGCCGTTCAACGACGCGTCAGCCAGCCGAACCGCGACCCGCGCACGGTGCGGATCGGCTGGGTCACGACGGCATCCACGACCATCGACCCGTCGGTGGGGCCGACGATGGCCATGGTCGACGTCTCGGTCGCCTCGACCGGGTCGACCTTCATGTGCGCGAGGTCGCGATGCGCGCGGATGTAGGCGGGCACGAGCAGCACTATCGCGCCGAGCCAGGCGAGCGGATTGCTGAGCGCGACACCCTCGAAGCCGATCAGCGCTCCGAGCACGACGGCGGCGCCGACGCGCATCACGAGCTCGATCACGCCGGTGACGGTCGGGACGAGCGTGTGGCCGAGCCCCTGCAGCGCTCCTCGGAGCACGAACAGGATGCCGAGCGCCCAGTATCCGCACCCGTTGATGATGAGCATGAGGTGGGCGAGGTCGACGACCTCGTCTGCTTCGACCCCGTGGCCGACGAACAGACGCACGAGCGGGGCGCCGAAGGCGATGATGACGACGCCGAGCAGGAGCCCCGCGCCGATCGCCATCCACGTGCCCTCGATCACGCCGCGGCGGATGCGGTCGGGCCGCCGGCCGCCGAGGTTCTGCGCCGCATACATCGACGCGGCCAGACCGAGCGAGGAGAGGAACGCGACGGCGAGGCCGTCGACGCGGGATGCCGTGGTGTACGCCGCGACCGCGTCGGAGCCGAGCGTGTTGAGCGCGACCTGCACGGTCAGGGTGCCGATCGCGATGATCGACGCCTGGAAGCCCATCGGCAGACCGAGGCGGAGGTGCTCGCGGACGTCGTCGCGCGTGACCCGCCAGTCGACGGCGCGCAGGTGCAGCATCGGCAGCCGGCGCCGCACGAACTCGAGACACAGCGCCACCGAGACCGCCTGAGCCACGACGGTCGCGAGCGCAGCACCGCCGACGCCCCAGTCGAGGGGTCCGACCATGAGCACCACGAGCCCGACGTTCAGCGCGCACGACACCGTCAGGAACACGAGCGGCGTACGGGAGTCTCCGATCGCGCGGATGATCGCCGAGAGGTAGTTGAAGAACATCGTCGCGCTCGCGCCGAGGAAGCTGATCTGCGTGAAGATCGTCGCCTCGGGCAGCAGCTCCGCGGGCGTCTGCAGCAGCTCGAGCACGGGGCGCGAGATGAGCGGCGCGACGATCGTCAGCACCACGCTCGTGATGCCGGTGAGGATGACTCCCGTCGCGACGGAACGCCGCACGCCGGGAGCGTCGCCGGCACCGAACGCCTGCGCGATCGGGATCGCGAAACCGCTGGTCAGGCCCCAGGCGAAGCCGATGAGCAGGAACAGCAGGCTGCCGGTCGCGCCGACGGCCGCGAGGGACTGCACGCCGAGCTGGCGTCCGACGACGACGGCATCGGCGAACTGGTACATCTGCTGCACCACGTTGCCGATGAGCAAGGGGATCGAGAACGACAGGATGACACGCCACGGGCGACCCGTGGTGAGGGAGGTGGCCATGGGGAAGCGGCTCGCAGGACTGGGGGACGGATCGGGGGAGCCACCATTTTATCGAATCGATTCGGGCCAGCACCATCCCCGATCGGCAACTACGGTCTATGGGATGAGCACCACGAAGCGATCAGCATCCGACGACGGCGTCGGCACTCAGACCGGGTCCGACGAGCAGCACCTGCGGCGAGCGCTGAGCAACCGCCACATCCAGCTGCTCGCGATCGGCGGGGCCATCGGCACGGGCCTGTTCATGGGCAGCGGAAAGACGATCTCGGTCGCCGGCCCGTCGGTGATCTTCGTCTACATGATCATCGGATTCATGCTGTTCTTCGTCATGCGGGCGATGGGCGAACTGCTGCTGTCGAACCTCAAGTACAAGTCGTTCAGCGACTTCGCGAGCGACCTGCTCGGTCCCTGGGCCGGCTTCTTCACGGGCTGGACCTACTGGTTCTGCTGGGTGGTCACGGGCGTCGCCGACGTCATCGCGATCGCCGGGTACACCGACGCGCTCTTCCCCGGCATCCCGCTGTGGATCCCCGGCCTGCTGGTCGTCGTCATCCTGCTCGCGCTGAACCTGCCCACCGTCGCCGCCTTCGGAGAGATGGAGTTCTGGTTCGCGCTCATCAAGATCGTCGCGATCGTTGCCCTCATCGTCACGGGGCTCGTCATGATCGTCACGGGTTTCCAGCACGAGGCCGGCACCGCGAGCTTCGCGAACCTGTGGAACCACGGTGGCATGTTCCCGCACGGGTTCCTGGGCTTCGTCGCCGGCTTCCAGATCGCGGTCTTCGCGTTCGTCGGCGTCGAGCTCGTCGGCACCGCCGCCGCCGAGACGAAGGACCCGGAGAAGAACCTCCCCAAGGCGATCAACGCCATCCCGATCCGCATCCTGCTGTTCTACGTCGGCGCGCTCGTGATCCTCATGGCCGTCACGCCGTGGACCGAGTACGTCGCAGGTGAAAGCCCCTTCATCGCGATGTTCGCCCTGGCCGGACTCGGCATCGCCGCGACGGTCGTGAACCTCGTCGTGCTCACCTCGGCCATGTCGAGCGCGAACTCGGGCATCTACTCGACCTCGCGCATGGTGTTCGGCCTCGCGCAGGACGGTGACGCCCCCCGTCTGTTCGGTCGGCTGTCGAAGCGCCGGGTGCCGCAGAACGCGCTCTTCCTCTCCTGCATCCTGCTGCTGTCGGGCGTCGTGCTCCTGTACGCGGGCGACGACATCGGCACGGCGTTCGACATGGTCACGACCGTCTCGGCGGTGTGCTTCATGTTCGTCTGGACGATCTTCCTGTTCAGCTATCTCGCCTACCGTCGCAACCGGCCGGAGAAGGCGGCGACGTCGGGATTCCGGATGCCGGGCGGCGTCTTCATGGTGTTCGTGGTGCTCGCGTTCTTCGCTTTCATCCTCTGGGCGCTCACGACACAGCCCGACACCCTGACCGCGCTGCTCGTCACGCCGATCTGGTTCGCGCTGCTGATCGTCGCGTGGCTGTTCGTGCGGAAGTCGCAGAACCACCTCGAGCGGCACGCCGCGCACATCGCGTACCTGCGGGAGTCCGCGGAGTAGGGCCGGGCCCACCTGGACGGCACTGCCCACCTGCAGGTCGAGAACACGGATGCAGGTCGGAATGGGCGTTCCCGGCCTGCATCCGGGATTTCCACCTGCGGGTGCGCTCGACGGATGCCGCGCGCGGCCGACACACAGCGGCAGGCGGATATTCTGGACGCCGCGGTCGCGGAAGGAGAGCGATGTTCGACAGTCCGCTCTCGGCCTCGGCCTACGAGATCCTCGGCGTGGAGCCCGACGTCGAGCACGAGGAGCTCCGGCGCGCATACCGCCTGAGACTGCGGCAGACCCATCCGGACACGGGCGGAGACGCGGCGGTCTTCATCCAGGTGCAGCGCGCATGGGAGCTCGTCGGCACCCCCGAACTGCGCGCGGCCTACGATCGGCGCAGCGGCGTGCACCCCGGCATCCCGACGGATTCGGCAGAGGCGGGATGGCGGCCGCAGGCCGCGACCCGCACCGACACCCGGCCGAAGGCCCGCTCGTACGGGCACCCCGGCGGATGGCGGCGCGAGCGCTACCTGGCCCTGATCCGGGAGTGGGCGGGCTTCGGCGTCGAGGTGCCCGACCCCTACGACCCGGCGCTCGTGCGCTCGGCGCCTCGCGAGCTGCGCCGCATGCTCGCCGACGCCCTGGCCGAAGAGGCCACGGCCCGCACCGTGAGCGCGCTCGGGATGGGGTACACCGTGTGGCACGACGTCGCGACGAGTCCTGACCCCGACGACAAGCTCGACCATGTCGTGCTGAGCCCGTCGGGACTGTACGGCGTGATGTCGGAGGACTTCGGCGGCGTCGTGGGCTTCCGCCGCGGCGAGATCACCGGCCCGAGCCTGGGCACGAGGGCGCCCGTCACCGCCGCCCTGGCCCGGATGCGCGCGGTCGCCAAGGCCGCGAAGGTGAGGTTCGGCGGAGCCATCATCGTGCTGCCGGACGACGACCTCGCGCAGGCGGTCACGCCGCTCGGCACCAGTCGCGGTGTGCCGGTCGTCGTGGTGCGGCGCAGCGCGCTCGCGATGGTGCTGCGGCAGGGCGTGCCCGGCGCCCGGGCGATCGGCGGCAACGAGCTGTTCGACGTCCGCACGAGGCTGCAGCAGACCGTCACGTTCGTCTGACGCCGCGGCATCCCCCAACTCGCCCGCTCGCGCTCGCCCCGAGTCTCGCCTCCCCCACCCGCCGAGCCACCCCCTTCACGGCGGACCACCCCCGGCCCGTCGAGCCACCCCCTTCACGTCGAGCCACCCCTTTCACGTCGAGCCACCCCTGTACGAGCCGCACCGAACGGGGTGGTTCGGGCACAAGGGGGTGGGCCGGCGGAGGAGGCAAGGGGAGAGGAGGGGGAAGGCAAGAGGGGGAGAACAAGATGCGTTGACGGATGCCGTCAAACCGGTTTACACTCGTCAAACCGGTTCACGACAGCCGCGACACAGACCCGAGGAGGTGGCATGAGCCGCACGACCATCGCCGATGTCGCCCGCGAGGCAGGCGTCACCAAGGCCACCGTCTCGCATGCCCTCAGCGGCAAGCGGCCCATCTCCGACGACACGAGGGCGAAGGTTCTCGCCGCGGTCGAGAAGCTGCAGTGGGTGCCGAGCCAGAGCGCCCGAGCCCTCGCCACACAGCGCGCCAACGCCGTCGCCGTGGTCCTCGCCCGCGATCCCGAGGTCATCGCGAACGACTCGTTCTTCCCCGCGTTCATCGCCGGCGTCGAGTCTGTGCTCGCCGAGACCGAGACCGCGCTCCTGCTTCAGGTGGTGCCGGATCGGGATGCCGAGGAGCGCGCGTACCGCACCCTGAGCCACGGCCGCGCCGACGGCGCCGTGCTGCTCGACCTGCGCACCGACGACTGGCGCGTCCCGCTGCTCGAGGAGCTCCGCATCCCGACAGTGCTCGTCGGGGCCTACGAGCGGCCGACCCGCTTCTCGTGCGTGCGGACCGACGACGCGGCGCCGGTCACCGAGATCATCGACCACCTGCGCGCCGCGGGACACACTCGCATCGCGCACGTCTCGGGTCCGCTCGACTACGTGCACTCCCGCGTGCGGGCCGACGCCTACGTCGCCGCGATCGGCGACGACAGCCTTCTGCGCGAAGGCGACTTCACGGCATCCAGCGGTCGCGAGCGCACCGCCGAGCTGCTCGCCCTGCCCGATCGGCCGACCGCGATCCTGTACTCGAACGACACCATGGCGATCGCCGGTCTCTCGTACGCGCGGTCGCGAGGGCTGAACGTGCCACGCGACCTCGCCATCTCGGGGTTCGACGACGACCACCTCTCCGCCCACCTCTCCCCCGCCCTGACGAGCGTCTCGTCGGGCCCGGCCGCTCGCGGGCGCGCCGCCGCCCGTCTGCTCCAGGCCGACATCCTCGGCGCCGAGCCGCGAATCCAGGATGTCGACTGCACCGTCGTGCACTTCCGGGAGAGCACCGGCGACTGACCCACCCGAAGCCATCAGCACCACCCGAACACATCGCGTCAAGGAGGACACCATGAAGAAGATCCGTGCAGCAGCACTGCTGGGCGTCACCGCACTCGTCGTCACCGGCTGCTCGGCGGGCGGAGGCGGCGGAGGCGGCTCCGCCGACGGCACCGGTCCGATCAAGATCTGGCTCTCGAACAACGAGCAGGAGGTCGAGTGGGGCCAGTCGGTCGTCGACGCCTGGAACGCCGAGCACCCCGACGAGAAGGTCACCGCGCAGGAGATCCCGGCCGGCTCGTCGTCGGAGGAGGCCATCACGGCCGCGATCACCGCCGGCACCGCCCCGTGCCTCGTCTACAACGTCGCACCCGCCGCGGTGTCGGGCTGGGTCAAGCAGGGCGGACTCGTGAACCTCAGCGAGATCGACGGCGCCGACGACTACATCACCGAGCGCGGCGGAGAGGTCGACTCCTACTCCACCGACGGCGCGTACTACCAGGTCCCGTGGAAGTCCAACCCCGTGATGGTCATGTACAACAAGGCGCTGTTCCAGGCCGCGGGCATCGACCCCGAGA
This sequence comes from Microbacterium sp. SZ1, assembly GCF_002362255.1. Taxonomy (GTDB): domain Bacteria; phylum Actinomycetota; class Actinomycetes; order Actinomycetales; family Microbacteriaceae; genus Microbacterium. The sequence goes on from NZ_LPVV01000002.1 coordinate 83,895, forward strand.
ACCCGCAGATGAACACGTACGACGCGTTCATCGAGGGCTCCAAGAAGATCGTCGCCTCGGGCGTGCAGAGTGCGATCTGGCCGGCGCCGACCAGCGAGTTCTACCAGCCTTGGTTCGACTTCTATCCGCTGTATCTCGCCGAGACCGACGGCACGATGCTCGTCGAAGACGGCAAGGCCACGTTCGACTCGGATGCCGGCCGCACGGTGTCCGACTTCTGGTCGACGTTCTACCAGGAGAAGCTCTCTCCGAACGAGGCGTCGACCGACGACGCGATGTCGGCCGGCACCACGGCCATGCAGCTCGCCGGGCCCTGGGCCATCCCGTCGTACGCCGACACGGTCGACGTGGGCTTCATGCCCGTGCCGACCAGCGACGGTCGCGAGAACCCGACGACGTTCGCCGACTCGAAGAGCGTGTCGATGTTCACGGCCTGCGAGAACCAGGGCACCGCATGGGAGTTCCTGAAGTTCTCCACGAGTGAGGAGAGCGACGGACAGTTGCTCGAGGCGACCGGCCAGATGCCCATGCGCACCGACCTGACCGGCACCTACGCGGACTACTTCGACGCGAACCCGAACTACGTGGCATTCGCCGAGCAGGCCGAGAACACCGCGGACGTGCCCAGCATCCCGAACTCGGTCGAGGCGTGGCAGGCGTTCCGTGACGAGTACTCGTCGGCGGTGATCTTCGGCAAGGAGTCGATCGACGACTTCCTGAAGAACGCCGCCGCGAAGGTCGACGATCTCGTCGCCGAGTGACGACAGAGTCATGACTCTCCGAGACGACGCGGTCGCGGACGTGGCCGGGGCACCAGACGCCCCGGCCGCGCCCCCGGCCCGGTCATCGAGATCGCTGCGCACCCGCTGGCTCGGTGCGCAGCCGATCGGCGGCCTGTTCGCGCTGCCGTATCTCGTGTTCGTGCTGGCGATCTTCGCGTTCCCCCTCGGCTTCGCGGTCTACATCGCCTTCCACGACTACTTCTTCACCGCACCGGGCGCGGTGGTCGAGCGTCCGTTCGTCGGATTCGACAACTTCGTCACCGTGCTCACCGACCCGCGGGTGCTCGGCGCGTTCCGCAACACCCTCATCTTCCTCGTCATCAACGTGCCGCTCACCGCCGTGCTGTCGCTCGTGCTCGCGGCGGCGCTGAACACCGGCATCCGCTGGGCAGCCGCCTACCGTGTCGCGTTCTACGTGCCGTACCTCACGGCGAGCGTCTCGCTCGTCGGCGTGTGGATGCTGCTGTTCTCGGGCAACGGCCTGATCAACACGATCCTCGGGCCGCTCGCCCCCGACCCCTCGTGGCTCGTGAACAGCGGGCTGGCGATGCCGATGATCGCGTTCTACGTGACGTGGAAGCAGCTCGGCTTCTACATACTGCTCTACCTGGCGGCGCTGCAGAACGTGCCCAAGGAGCTGTACGAATCGGCCGAGACAGACGGCGCCGGGGCCTTCGCCCGGTTCTGGAATGTCACGGTGCCCGGGGTGCGCAGCGCGACGACGCTGGTGCTGATCCTGTCGATCATCACCGGTGCGAACCTCTTCACCGAGCCGTACCTGCTCACGAACGGCGGCGGACCCGACGGTGCGTCGACGACCCCGGTGCTGCTGATCTACCAGCTGGGCATCCAGCAGCAGAACCCCGACACCGCGGCGGCGATCGGCATGATCCTCGTGATCCTCGTCGGCATGCTGTCGCTCTTGGCCAACCGCGCGACGAGGGAGCGATGATGACCCGCCGACGTTCACTGCCCCGCATCCTCAGCATCATCCTGCTGATGGCCGCGGCGATCGGATTCGCGTTCCCGTTCTACTTCATGCTGGTCGGGGCGTTCCAGGAGAGCCCGACGAACTCGCCGAGCGAGCTGCTGCCCACGAGCGGCTGGACGGTCGACAACTTCGTCGCGATCGACTCACGGATCGACCTCGTCGGATCGCTCGTCAACTCGCTCATCTTCACGCTGGGCGTGCTGCTCGGGACCGTCGTGTTCGGGCTGCTCGCCGGGTACGCGATCGCCCGCCTGGACTTCCGCGGGCGCGGCGTCGTCTGGGTGCTCATGCTGCTCGTGCAGATGGTGCCGTTCCAGCTGCTGATGATCCCGCTCTACGTGCAGATCACGCGCAACTACGGCCTCGGCGACTCGTATCTCGGCATGATCCTGCCGTTCCTCATCAACACCACGGCGGTGTTCATCTTCGTGCAGTTCTTCAAGGCGCTGCCCGCGGAGATCTTCGAGGCCGCCCGCATCGACGGGGCCGGCGAGATCCGGCTGCTGACCTCGGTCGCGATCCCGCTGATCCGCCCGGCTCTCGTGACAGTCGTGCTCGTCACGTTCATCGGCCCCTGGAACGAATTCCTCTGGCCGTTCCTCATCACGAAGGATGCCGCACTGCAGCCGCTCGCGGTGTCGCTCGCCAACTACATCTCCAACGTCGCGCAGTCGACGGCGAACCCGAACGGGGCGATCCTCGCCGGGGCGACGGCTCTGGCGTTCCCCGTCGTGATCCTGTTCATCGTCTTCCAGCGCTATTTCACCGCCACCGACCTCGGCGCGGCGGTCAAGGGCTGACGCCCGCCGACCCGCCAGAAAGGACACCCATGTTCACCGGAGCATCCTTCCCCCTCGGTCCGTTCACCCCCTACGAGGGCAACCCGATCCTGCGTCCGAAGGGAGACAGCTGGGAGTCGGCGAACCTGTACAACCCGGCCGCTCTCGTCGACGGCGACGAGGTCGTGCTGCTGTACCGCGCGCACGCCGACGACATCGTGTCGCACATCGGCATCGCGCGGTCGAGCGACGGAGTGAACTTCACCCGCGAGGACGCGCCGATCCTGTCGCCGTCGGAGGACTACGAGCGCTACGGCTGTGAGGACCCGCGCATCGCGCTCATCGACGGCACCTACTACCTCACGTACACGGGGTGGGACCGCCGCAGCGCGCAGCTGTGCCTGGCGACCTCAACCGACCTGCGCACCTGGACCAAGCACGGCCCCCTCTTCGACGACTTCGACACCTTCAAGACCATGGACCCGCGGGGGTTCAACTGGTCGAAGGCCGGGGTCATCGTCCCCCGGAAGATGCACGGGAAGTGGTGGATGTACTTCGGCGAGGGCGGCATCTACTGGGCGACGAGCGACGACCTCATCCACTGGACGCCCGGCACGCCCGACACCGAGCCGATGTACTCGCCGACGCCCGGCACCTGGGACGAGGCGCTCGTCGAGATCGGCACTTCGCCCGTCGTCACCGACAACGGCCTGCTCGTGATGCTCACGAACGGCGCGACGCGCACCGTGCACGACGACGGCACGGTCGACGTCGACTACCGCTGCGGCCAGATCGCGATCGACCCCGATCAGCCGACGAAAGTGCTCGGGCGACTGCAGGAACCGTGGCTGCGCCCGCAGACGTTCGAGGATCTGAACGGACTCGTGTCGAACGTCACGTTCGTCGAGGGTCTGGTGAAGTTCCATGGGAAGTGGTTCGCGTACTACGGCCAGTCCGACACGACGCTCGCGGTCGCGATCCACGACCCGTCCGAGCCGTGGGGCCGGGCGCTGAGGGAGGAGTCATGACGATCTCGCGTCGCGCCTTCCTGACCGCCGCGGCGGCGAGCTCGGCGCTCGTGCTGCTGCCGACCGGGCGTCCGGATGCCGCGGCGGCGTCTTCGGCATCCGCCCTGCCGCTGCACGCGCCCGCCGAGGCGGCGCGGGGACAGCGGCTCACGAACCTCGCGCACCTGCGGTTCCTGCTCGCGGAGGTGCCGGTCGCGGCGAGCGCCACGCACACGACGTTCGGCATCGAGACCGCGCCGACCGTGAGGGCGCCGTGGACCTACGCCGACACCGACGGCGCGGGCGGATATCGACCGGTGGGCGGCGGCACGCGAGACGCCGTGACGGGGTACTGGACGCAGGGCGCCTACAACGCCGACGACATCGCGCGTGCGGCCGTCGTGTTCCTGCGCGACTGGAAGGCTTCCGGCGACACGCAGAGCCGTGATGAGGCGCGGGACGTGATGCGATCCCTGGCGTTCCTCCAGACGGTCTCGGGACCGAACGCGGGCCGCGTCGTGCTCTGGCAGCAGGAGGACGGCACGCTGAATCCGAGCGCGATCCCTGTGGAGTTGCCCGACCCGTCGGACTCCGCGGAGTCCTACTGGCTGGCCCGCTCCGTCTGGGCATTCGGCGAGGGGTACGCCGCCTTCGCCGCGGAGGATGCCGCGTTCGCGGCCTTCCTGCTCGAGCGCCTGCACCTGTGCCTCGACGCGCTGGGTCGCGAGTCGCTGTCGCGCGCTGGGCAGTTCGTGCGCAGCGACGGCCGCGACCTGCCCGCCTGGCTGATCGCCGGAGGAGCGGATGCCACGGCCGAGGCCATGCTCGGGCTCGCGGCCGCCGCCGAGGCCGGCGACCGGCGCAGTCGAGACGCGCTCGCGACGTACGGCGAGGCCGTGGCGGCGATGGCGACGGATCCGCGCGGCGGGTGGCCGTTCGGCGCCGTGCTGCCGTGGACCGGATCGCTCGGCTTCTGGCACGCGTGGGGTGCGGCGGCGCCGGAGGCGCTCGGTCGTGCCGGGGCGCTACTGCGTCGACGGGACTGGGTTCAGGCGTCGGTGGCGGATGCCGGCACGTTCACGCCGCAGGTGCTCGCCTCGGGCGGCCCGCACAACGCGTGGGCGCCGTTGCCCGCCGAAGCGCAGATCGCGTACGGCGCCCACGGTCGCGTGGCCGGTGCGCTCGCTGCCGCGGCGGCCGGTGGCGGCGAGGGACTGCGCCTGATCGCGGGTCTCGTCGCCGGCTGGTTCTTCGGCGCGAACACGGCCGGTCAGCCTGTGTACGACCCTGAGACCGGCGTCACGTTCGACGGCGTCGAGACCGACGGGCGCATCAACCGCAACTCCGGCGCCGAGTCGACCATTCACGGCCTGCTCACGATGCTGCTGCTCGACGCGAACCCCGACGTCGCGGCCCTCGCGACCTCGATCACCGGACTGCGCTCGTTCTCGGGGCTGCGAGTGCTCGAGGCGGAGAGTGCGCGGCTGTCGGCGGGGTGCGTGGTGGAGCGGCCGGCTGGCGGCGCGTGGACCGGCGAGGGCAACCTCTCGGGCGGCGCGTTCGTGCGAGTGCCGGCCGGCGAGACGGTGGAGTTCGACGTGACGGAGGCCGGCGGCATCCTGCACGCTCTGATCTGGCGGCAGGCCGCCGATGCCGGGGATGCGGTGTGGGAGGTGTACCGCGGCCGCAAGAGGCTGTGGAGCACCCGCACTCCGGCCGGCGGCACGGGCGACCGCGGCCTCACGGAGGCCGACGGGATGCTGGTGCCGCAGCGCCTCGGCGATCTCCCGGCCGACGCGGTGGTCGTGCGGTGCACGAGCCGCGGCGATGTGCGGCTCGACGCGCTCGTGATCCAGCCGGCCGTGGCGACGGCGGTGTACGCGACGACGTCCGGCTCGGCGGTGCTGTACGCCGAGGGCACGGGTCGCGACCAGCGCGTCGCCGCCCTCGCCCCGGGCTCGGGTCGGGCGTACGAGGCCGACGGCTCACAGCGCGGGCAGGCCGTCGGCGGCGGGAAGGTGCGGGTGCGCGGCGGCGGCTTCACGGTGACGCGCTGAGCGGCATCCTCCTTCTTCCTCTCGCCGACCCACCCCTTTCCGCCTGATCCACCCCTTTGCGCACCGCTCGCAAGGGGGTGGCTCGCGCGGAAAGGGGGGGTCGGCGGCGGGCGCGGGGGGGCGGCGGCGCGGCCGGGGGTGGGCCGGCGGCGAGGGGCGAGGTCGGCGCGTACCCTGGCGATGTGTTCACCAACGACCCGCTGCCCGACCGCCCCGCTCCCGACAACCCGACCGGCAAGCTCGTGCTGCTGCGGCACGGCGAGACCGAGTGGTCGAAGGCGGGGAAGCACACCGGGCTCACCGACATTCCGCTGACCCCTCGCGGCGAGGACCTCGCCCGCGGCGCAGGGCGACTCGTGGCCGACTACGACTTCTCCCTCGTGCTCGCGTCTCCCCTGGAGCGAGCCCGCCGCACGGCCGAGCTCGCCGGTCTGCGCGCCGAGGTGGATCCGCTGCTCGTCGAGTGGGACTACGGCGGCTACGAGGGCCGCACGACCAAGGACATCCGGGCCGAGCTCGGCTACGACTGGAGCGCCTTCACGCACGGCGTCGTGCGCGGAGAGACGCCGGGCGAGACCGTCGAGGAGGTCGCCGCGCGGGCATCCCGCGTGCTCACGCGCGTGCTGCCCGTGCTCGCGGAGGGCGACGTCGCCCTGGTCGCGCACGGCCACTTCCTCCGCATCCTCACCGCCGTGTACCTGCGGCTCGCTCCGCGCTTCGGCGCGCAGATCTCGCTCAACGCCGGGTCGGTCTCGGTGCTGAGCTTCTATCGCGAGCAGCCGGCCATCCTCTCCTGGAACTACGGGCTCGAGCTGCCCCTCGCGCCGTCGGAGTCCTGACGCGGAACCCGGTACGTGATGTCGCAGGGCCGGAGTAGCCTGCCCGTCATGACGACGATGTCGACGGAGACGACGAGGTGGCTGCTCGACGGAGATCCGGCGGTGCGCTGGCAGGTCGAGCGCGACCTGCTCCGCGCGCCGGATGCCGTGTGGCAGGCGACCCGGGCGCGGGTGGCGACGGAGGGGTTCGGAGCCGCACTGCTGGCGAAGCAGGATGCCGATGGGCAGTGGGCCGGCGGCGCACACTTCCCCGCCGGCTTCTTCGAGACCGGCGGCCCGGCCGAACCGGACCAGCCGTGGGTCGCGACCTCCTGGTCGCTGAATCAGCTGCGCGAGTGGGGCGTCGATGCCGCCGCGCTCGGCGACACCGCGGAGCGCCTCGACCGGAACTGCCGCTGGGAGTACGACGACATGCCCTTCTGGGGCGGCGAGGTCGACGTCTGCATCAACGCCTTCACGCTCGCGAACGGCGCCTGGCTCGGCGCCGACGTCTCGCGGCTCGTGGCGTGGTTCCCCGAACACCGACTGGCGGACGGCGGCTGGAACTGCGAGGCCGAGGAGGGCGACTCGGTGCGGTCGTCGTTCCACTCCACGCTGAACGCGGTGCGCGGGATGCTGTCGTACGAGCGCTACACCGGCGACACGTCTCTGCGCGAGGCCCGACATTCGGGCGAGGAGTACCTGCTGCGCCGTCGGCTGCTGTACCGGGAGTCGACCGGCGAGCGGGTCGGCGACTTCGTCGATCACTTCGTGTACCCGCCGCGGTATCGGTACAGCGCGCTCACCGCGCTCGACCACTTCCGTGAGGCGGCGGTGGTCGACGGCATCCCACCGGACGAGCGGATCGCGGATGCCGTAGAGCTCGTCCGCTCCGCCCGCCAGCCCGACGGGACCTGGCTGCAGGGCGCTCCCCTGCGCGGGCGCACCTGGTTCGACGTCGATGCGCCCGAGGGCGAGCCCTCGCGCTGGCTGACGCTGATCGGCGCGCGCGTGCTCGCCTGGGCTGATCGCGGCTAGCGGTCGTCCGCCGCGGTCAGGCCACGCGTCGCACGGACACCGCGAAGATCGACGGGTCGCCCTGCAGGTCCAGGTCGACCTTCAGGCCCGTGCTCGTCGTCGTGATGTCGAACGCGATCGTCGCGTTCGTGCACTGCGTCGGGTTCGGTGAGGGCTCGGCATCCAGATCGCCCCCGGATGCCGCGATCGTGCCGTCGCCTCGGCAGGCGATCTGTGCCTGGTAGGTGCCGGGCTCGAGCGACGAGAACTGCGACCTGTAGTGGGCGGACGACGGCTCGCTGAGCCACCCGGACAGTGAGCCGACGTACCCGTCGGTGTCCGATCCCGGTACGACGGTCTCCGCCCAGTCGGGGATCTCGTCGACGAGGATGGGGAGCTTCTTCGCCGCCGCGGGATCCGGCGTGGGTTCGGGTGAGGTCGTTACCGTGGCGGACGCCGATGGGGCAGGGGACGGGTCGCGCTCAGCATCCGCCGGCGTGCAGCCGACCACCCCCACCGTCGCCGCGAGAACCAGCCCGACCGTCGCCATCCGTCTCCCGTCCATGCCTCCACGCTACGGAGGCCTCAGGAGAGCGCAAGCCCTCTCGTTCCGAGCGAGCGGACGGTCGGATCGGATCCGCGCGCGGCTGCCGCTGCGAGCAGTCCCGTCGCCGGCGCCAGGCAGACGATCAGGCCGGGCTGCAACACGACCGACACGACCAGCGCGACCGGCGCGGCGATCCCGAGGATCCAGGACGCTCGCCCCGTCATCGCCGCGCTCGCGGCGCCGACGACGACTCCGGTGATCGCCGCCACCGCCGCCGGCCCGACAGCCTGGTTCCAGTACGCGACGCCGCTCATCGGCGCGTACTCGTCGCCGACCAGGGTCGCTGAGCCGTATCGGGTCCAGCCGAGGATCCAGGCGACGGATGCCGCGGCGAGCACCACCAGGCACGCCCTGGCGGCACCATCGCTCCTCACGAGCAGGGCGACGAGGCCGCCGACCACGACCGCGACGAACCACATGAGGCCCAGGATCACGGCGACTCCCAGGTAGCCGATGCCGTCGGCGCACGTCCACGTGTCGGCGCCTTCGCTCCCCGGCGCACCCATGCTGCAGCTGAGGTGCAGCTGCTCCCTGACGAGTGCGAAGGCCGCGCCACCGAAGAGGACCCAGGCCACGCCACCGGCGAGCACCGAGGCGACGGCGAGGAGGACACCGGTGCGCTCCGTGCGTGTGCGCTTCGATCGGCTCATGTACGAGGCACCTTAGCAGGGCGGCTCGCGCCGCAGCATCCCGGCATACGACACGCCGTTCTTTTGAATCATTCAAAATAACGTGTAGTGTCGGGGCCATGGAAACCACACTCGAGTCGGCGCTTCACGACGCCGGTCTGAGGGCGACCGCGGGCCGCGTCGCCGTTCTCGAGGCGATGGAATCCATGGCCCACACGGATGCGGAGCGCGTGTTCCGCGCAGTCTCCGAGGTGCTGCCGACGACGTCGATCCAGTCGGTGCACAACATCCTCGCGGACCTGACGACGGCGGGCCTGCTCCGCCGGATCGAACCGGCAGGATCCGCGGCGCTCTACGAACGGCGCATCGGCGACAACCACCACCACATCGTCTGCACCGGCTGCGGTGCGATCGGCGATGTGGACTGCGTGGTCGGCGAAGCGCCGTGCCTCACCCCGTCTTCGGCCGGGGGATTCACCGTCCAGACAGCCGAAGTCACCTTCTGGGGCCTCTGCCCCAGTTGCCAGAACGCCGCGTAGGCGTGTCCGTCGACGCCCCCGGAACCCCGGGTGCACTCGTCGCGCCCACGCGCAGAAGGAGAAGATCATGACCGACCCATCCACCACGCCCCTGCCCGCGACCACCACGCAGACGGGCACGCCGGTCGCCAGCGACGCGCACTCCCTCACCGTCGGCGCCGACGGCCCCACGGTTCTGCACGACCGCTACCTGGTCGAGAAGCTCGCCTCGTTCAACCGCGAGCGCGTGCCGGAGCGCAACCCGCACGCCAAGGGCGGCGGCGCGTTCGGCGAGTTCGTCGTCACCGAGGACGTGTCGGCGTACACCCGCGCGGCCGTGTTCCAGCCGGGCGCCACCAGCGAGACGCTGCTGCGCTTCTCGTCGGTCGCCGGTGAGCAGGGCTCGCCCGACACCTGGCGCGACGTGCGCGGCTTCTCGCTGCGCTTCTACACGACCGAGGGCAACCTCGACATCGTCGGCAACAACACCCCCACCTTCTTCATCCGCGACGCGATGAAGTTCCCGGACTTCATCCACTCGCAGAAGCGCCTCGGCGACTCGGGCCTGCGGAATGCCGACATGCAGTGGGACTTCTGGACCCTCTCGCCCGAGTCGGCCCACCAGGTCACGTACCTGATGGGCGACCGCGGTCTGCCGCGCAGCTGGCGCCACATGAACGGCTACGGCTCACACACGTACCAGTGGGTCAACGCCCAGGGCGAGCGCTTCTGGGTGCAGTACCACTTCCTGTCGAACCAGGGCGTCGAGGCGATGGGCGCGGCCGAGGCCGAGCAGCTCGCGGGATCGGATGCCGACTACTACCGTCGCGACCTGTTCGACGCGATCACCCGCGGCGAGCACCCCTCGTGGGACGTCTACGTGCAGATCATGCCGTACGAGGAGGCCAAGGCCTACCGCTTCAACCCGTTCGACCTGACGAAGACCTGGTCGAAGAAGGACTACCCGCGCATCAAGGTCGGCACGTTCACGCTGAACCGCAACCCGCAGAACTTCTTCGCCGAGATCGAGCAGGCGGCGTTCTCGCCCGGCAACCAGGTGCCCGGCACCGGCATCTCGCCCGACAAGATGCTGATGGCCCGCGTCTTCGCGTACCCCGACGCCCAGCGTCACCGCGTCGGCACGAACTACAACCAGCTGCCCGTGAACCAGCCGCACGCGGCCGAGGTGCGCAACTACATGCACGAGGGCAACATGCAGTACCACTTCAACCCGGCCGAGCACCGCGTGTACACGCCGAACTCGTACGGTCCCGCGGGTGGCCCCGCCGCCGACCCGCTGGCCGGCGTCGAGGCGAGCTGGGAGTCCGACGGCGAGCTGATCCGCTCCGCCGCGACCCTGCACCTCGACGACGACGACTTCGGTCAGGCCGGAACCCTGTACCGCACGGTCTTCGACGACGAGCAGCGCGCCCGCTTCCTCGAGACCCTCACGGGTCAGGGCCGCGGTCTCACGGTCGACGCGATCCGCGAGCGCTTCTTCCAGTACTGGACGAACGTCGACGCCGCACTGGGCGAGGCTCTGCGCCGCGCCGTCTGACGCATCCCCGTTCCGTCGAGGCCCACCGCGACCGTCGAGACCCACCGCCCGCACCGTGCGGGAGGGTGGGTCTCGGCGGGACCGGTGGGTTTCGGCGTCTCGGGGCGAGGCGGACGGGAGGAGAATGGATGCCGTGGCCGTTCCCCTCTCCGATCTGAACAGCATGCCCGCGCCGCAGCAGGTCTACGCGGCCGACGGCACCCGCCTCGCGACCTACACCTGGGGAGAGCTCGACGCCCCGGTCGTGGTGATCGTGCACGGATTCGCGTCGAGCGCTCGCGACACCTGGGTGCTCACGGGCTGGGTGCGGCAGCTGACGCAGGCCGGGTACCGAGTGCTCGCGCTCGACCAGCGCGGCCACGGGCTCAGCGAGAAGCCGCATCAGGCGGATGCGTACGGCATCCGCACCCTCGCCACGGACGTCGAGTCGGTGATGGACGCGTACCTCGTCGATGAGGCGTTCTACGTCGGGTACTCGCTCGGCGCCCGGGTCGGGTGGGAAGTCGTGCGCGATCTGCCGCAGCGCATCGGCCGGGCCGTGCTGGGCGGTGTGCCCGACGGCATCCCCCTCGCCCGTCTTGATCTCGCCCAGGTGCGCGCGTATCTCGAAGACGGGGTGCCGGTGGGCGATCCGACCACCCAGAACTACATCGCGCTGACCGAGCGCGTGCCTGGCAACGACCTGCGGGCGCTCGTGGCGCTCGCGGAGGGGCTGCGTTCATCGCGCACGATCGACCCGGACCCCTCGAACGCGCCCGCGTCGCCGATCCTGTTCGCGACGGGGTCGAAGGACGCGATCATCGAGGGCTCTCGCGCGCTCGCGGAGGCCGCACCGCAGGGTCGGTTCTTCGAGATCCCCGACCGCAACCACTTCAACGCCCCCGGATCGCGGGCGTTCAAGGAGGCGGCGCTGGCCTTCCTCGCCGAGGGGTGACCCCGGCGCCTCCTCGCCCGACCTCGCCCCCGAGCCGGACCCCGCACCCGAACGCGCACACAACGGGGGCCGACACGCCAGCTGTCGAACGCTTCGGCAGGAAACGTCCGTCAGGCGGCGTGTCGGCCCCCGGGTGTGAGGCCACGGAGTGAGACCTCGGAACGCGAAGGGTCGGTCAGACGGTCGCGTCCTCGCGCTTGGGCAGCACCCAACCCGCGCGCGGGAAGTGGCAGGTGTAGCCGTTGGGGTAGCGGATCAGGTAGTCCTGGTGCTCGGGCTCGGCCTCCCAGAACGGACCCTCGGGCTCGATCGTGGTGACGGCCTTGCCCGGCCACAGCCCGGAGGCGTCCACGTCGGCGATGGTGTCGCGGGCGACGCGCTCCTGCTCGGGGCTGAGCGGGAAGATCGCCGACCGGTAGCTCGAGCCGATGTCGTTGCCCTGGCGGTTCAGGGTCGACGGGTCATGGATCTGGAAGAAGAACGCGAGGATGTCGCGGTACGTCGTCTTCGTCGGGTCGAACACGATCTCCACGGCCTCCGCGTGACCCGGGTGGTTGCGGTAGGTGGCGTGGTCGTTCTGACCGCCGGTGTAGCCGACGCGGGTGTCGAGCACGCCGGGCTGACGGCGGATGAGGTCTTCCATGCCCCAGAAGCAGCCGCCGGCGAGGACGGCGGTCTCGGTTCCGGGGGTGCGGGTGATGGTGCCGGTGTCGGTCATGACTGCTCCTCAGAGGTTCGGGTGGCGGTGGTGTCGAAGAGGCGGCTGTATCGACCGTAGCCCTCCTCCTCGAGTCGGTCGACCGGGATGAAGCGCAGGGCGGCCGAGTTCATGCAGTAGCGCAGGCCGCCGTCGGCGACGGGTCCGTCGTCGAAGACGTGCCCGAGGTGGCTGTCGGCGCCGGTGGAGCGGGCCTCGGTGCGGGTCATCCACAGCTTGCGGTCGGTGCGGGTGGTGACGGCACCCGCGTCGATCGGCTTGGTGAAGCTCGGCCATCCGGTGCCGCTGTCGTACTTGTCGGTCGACGAGAACAGCGGCTGTCCCGAGACGACGTCGACATAGATGCCGTCGTCATGGTTGTTCCAGTACGCGTTGTGGAAGGGCGGCTCGGTACCGTCCTCCTGCGTCACCTCGTACTGCAGGTGCGTGAGCTCGCTGATGGCCTGCGGGGTCTTGCCGTAGTCGTTCGACATGGTCCTGTCTCCTTTGTCCGACGCGGCTGGCTGCGGCGTCATAGGGAAGAACAGAGCGGATGCCGGATTTGGTCCCGCGGGGCTGTGAGCGCGCTGTGAGTTTCAGCGGAGTCGATAGAGTTGCACCTCTGCACGCACCTGCACTCTGACCCTGGGGAGAACGCACATGTCGGTTGGTCTGCTCGCCGTCGTCGACGACATTCTGAGCGCGGCGATGAAGGCGTCGGCCAAGGCGGCCGGGGTCGTGATCGACGATGCCGCTGTGACGCCGCAGTACGTGCAGGGCATCACGCCGGCGCGAGAGCTGCCGGTCGTCGCGAAGATCGCACTGGGATCGCTGGCGAACAAGTTCGTGATCATCATCCCGATCGCGTTGCTGCTGACGGCGTTCGCACCGTGGGTGCTGCCGTACCTGCTGATCCTGGGCGGCGCGTACCTGTGCTTCGAGGGTGCCGAGAAGGTGCTCGAGTGGTTCGGCGTGCACCACGGTCATGCCGACGAGGGCGCCCGCAATGAGAACAAGCTCGTGTGGGGTGCGGTGCGCACCGACCTGATCCTCTCGACCGAGATCATGCTCATCTCGCTCGCGAATCTCGAGGCGGGGTTGGACCTCTGGACGACCCTCGCCATCCTCGCGGTGATCGCGGTGCTGATGACGGGTGTCGTGTACGGCGCCGTCGCGCTGCTGGTGAAGATCGACGACATCGGCCTGAAGATGGCGAAGAGTCCGGAGCGGCGCGTGCGCCATACGGGTACTCGCATCGTGCGGTCGATGCCGGCTGTGTTCCGTTTCATCAGCATCCTCGGCACGGTCGCGATGCTGTGGGTCGGCGGCCATCTGCTGCTCGTGAACCTCGGCGAGGTGGGCTGGCACTTCCCGGTCGACGTGCTGCACGCCGTGGAGCACGCGCTCGAGCCGGCCGGTGCGGTCGTGGTCTGGATCGTCGACACGATCATCTCGGCGATCGCCGGGCTCATCGCCGGGCTGGTCATCGTCGGAATCGTGCTCGGGATCGGACGGATGCTGGGCAAGAAGCCGAGCTTCCACGAGGGCGAGGAATCCCCCGCCGACGTGCACGTCTGAGTCCCATCGCCTGAGCGACGGACGCTCAGGCATGGGGTTGGACTCTCTCAGGCGGCGATGTCGTAGCGGGCGCGGCCGCCGAGGCGTGGGGTGCGGGTGGGGTCGACGGTGGCGGGTGGGATGAGCCAGACCCGTGCGGTGGTGCCGGCGCCGTCGATGCGGATGTCCCACCCGTTGTCGTGGATGCGATGATGACACGACTCGCACAGCAGCACCCCGTTGGCCAGATCCGTCGGCCCGGTATCCCGGTGCCACCACCGGAGGTGGTGGGCTTTCGTCATCTGTGGTGGAAGTCCGCACATGGCGCATCCGCCGTCGCGTTCGACGAGGGCCAGGCGTTGCGCCCGGGTGAAGAGTCGTTTCTCGCGTCCCCAGTCGAGGATCTCGCTGTCGGCTCCGAGAACCGCGGGGATCACTGCCCCGCTCGCGGCGATGCGCCGGCAGGTGCTGATGCTCGCGGGCCGGTCGGTGCCGTCGATCGTCGCGACGCCCGTTCCTGCGGTCAGGTCGTCGAGGGAGACGCGCACCACGACGGTCGCGCCGGTGGTCGGCATCCCGCCGTTGTCGCAGGCGATCGCGTGCTCGCAGATCGCGGTGAGCGCGTCGGCCTGGATCATCGCCACGGTGCGATGATCCGCGTCGCCCGCGTCCGGGTCCGGTGCCTGCGCACGCGCCTGGAACGTCGCCCCGACGAACGCGTGGATCGCTGCTCTGATCGGTGCGCCCGAGGCGATGTCGGTCTGCAGGGTCAGGTGCAGCGAGCCGTCGCGCTCGAACATCGTCAGCGCCCGCTGCGACCGGGCCGCTTCCTCGCGCGGGGCGACGCCGTCGGGGTCGAGCCAGGCCTCGGCGCGGACGACCAGCTTGCGCACATCGTCGAGCGACAGCCCTCGCGCCCGCTCCACCAGCAGCCGTTCCGCCTCGTCGACGCGCGTGAGGTCGACCGTGAGGCGAGCACGATCGAGCAGCGTCACGATGATCGCCGCACCCGCGGCACTCAGCTCTCCCGCGGCGAGCACCCTCTGCAGGAACGGGTATCGCGGTGGCAGCGCCTCCCCGAGCAGGTTCGCCCGGGGCGCGGTCGCCTCGCCGACCTTCACAAGCCGCGAGGCGTCGCCGGTCGATGCGCCTGTCGTCGCGGCGATCATGGTCGCCGGCGACCGGAACCCCTGTTGCTTCGCGAGTCCTTCGGCTCCGAGTTCCGGTCGGGACTCCCGGGCGATCCCGGCGGCGATCTCGGCGTGGATCCCGTCGAGCCTGCGCTGCATCACCCCGACCGCCTGATGCGCGACGAGCAGCTGTGTCCGCGACAGCTCGGCACCGTTCGCGGCGTCGGCCCACGCCTCGTCGAGGCGCCAGAGGGCCTCGACGAGCGGGATCAGATGCGGGTTGGCCATGCCCCCAGTTTAGTACTTATGTTCGAGTGCAGTGTGGAATGCCGGCATCCGATCGCAGAGCAAACTCCCGCCGAAGAAGACGAAACCCCACGCAGTCCTCAGTGCCTGCGGTCGGGACTCCGCAGCCACTCCTCGAACGTGATTCGCCCCTGCAGAGCGCCCGCATCGCCCCGCAGCACTCCCGAGGCGAGCCCCCGCCCGTACGTCCCCGGCAGCCGCACCTCGAGCACGCCCCGACGCCGCCCCTCGACTGCCAGCTGTCGCCGCGCCACGTCGACCAACACCTCGTCGCGAGGACCGACCAGATCCCGCGCCCGCTCGACCGGCCCGCCCTCGGCCACGCGCACGAGATGCGTGCCGACCTCGCGCGCCGCCACCGGACGCATGAGCAGCTTCGGCACCAGCGCGAACGGCCCCTTCATGCCCGACAGCACCTGCCCCGCGAACTCGTGGAACTGCCCCGCTCGGGCGATCGTGAACGGCACGGCTCCCGCCGCCACGGCCCGCTCCTGAGCCAGCTTGCCCGCATAGTACGAGGCGTCGATGCCGTCGATGCCGACGATCGACAGGGCGACATGGTGACCCACCCCCACCCGGCGCTCGGCCTCGAGCAGGTTCCGCGTCGCGGCCTCGAAGAACGCGGTCGCCTTCTTCGCCGAGAGCGTGGTTCCGCTGTTCGTGGCGTCGATGACGGCATCCGCCGCGTCCAGAGCGGCATCGAGCCCCGCCCCCGTCAGCACGTCGACGCCGCGCGACCGCGCCAGCACCACGACGTCGTGTCCGGCATCCTGCGCCGCCTCGACGGCGTATCGCCCGACGACTCCCGTTCCTCCTGCGACCGCGATCCTCATCCGCATCCTCCCTGCTGTCGTGCTCCCCGACGCGCATACGCACGCCCTCACCTGAGATGACGACGCAGCCCGGCAGAGTGTCAGGCTCACATCTCCGGACGCCGCGTCGTCATATCCTGCGAGAGCAGCGCGCGAGAGGAGCCGGTGTGGACGACGACCTGGACGAGGTGTTCCGCGAGCGTCGGCGCCTGCTCGCGCTCGGGTATCGCATGACCGGCACGATGGCGGATGCCGAAGACGTCGTGCAGGAGACCTATCTGCGCTGGTACCGTCTCGACGACCGCGAGCGCGCCGCGATCGCGAACCCCGCCGGCTGGCTGACGACCGTCGCGGGGCGCGTCGCCCTCGACCTGCTCGGCTCCGCCAGGCGGCGGCGCGAGCAGTACGTGGGTCCGTGGCTGCCGGAGCCTGTGCCCGCCGACCTGTTCCGTGGGACTGCGCCGGCCAGGGCCGCGTCGACGGACGATCCGCTCGACCGCGTCACGCTCGACGACGATGTCTCCACCGCGCTGCTCGTCGTGCTCGAGGCGATGACCCCGGCCGAGCGGGTCGCCTTCGTGCTGCACGACGTCTTCGACGTGCCCTTCGACGACATCGCCCAGGCCGTGGGCCGCTCGGCCGCCGCCGTGCGCCAGCTCGCCTCCTCGGCGAGGCGTCACGTGCGCGAGAACCGCGCGCAGGCCGTGCCGCGCGCCGAGCACGACCGCGTGGTGCGCGCGTTCCAGGAGGCCACGCGCACGGGCGAGGTCGCGAGCCTGCTGCGGTTCCTCGCGCCCGACGTGCAGCTGCACAGCGACGGCGGCGGCTTCGTGAGCGCGGCGCGCAACATCGTGACCGGCGCCGACCGGGTCGCGCGCTTCCTGCTCGGCATCGCGGCGAAGCATCCGGAACTGACACTCGAGGAGCAGCAGCTCGCGGGCGGCGTCGGGTTCGTGTTCCGCAACGGACCGGCTGTCCACTCCGTGATGGAGTTCCAGGTGCAGGAGGGGCGCATCACTCGCCTGTGGATCGTGCTGAACCCCGAGAAGCTCACCCTGTGGGGGTCCTCGAGCTGAGCTGTCGGAGAGCGCGGGACGCCGGCCCGACGGCATCCTGCTAGCGTCGTCCTGCGCACCCGAACGCCCACGCAGGAGATCCGATGAGCGACCCCCAGATCCGGGATGCGGAGACGGCCGACCTCGACGCCATCACCGACATCCACAACCACGCCGTCGTGCACACCACGGCGATCTGGAACGAGGACGCCGTCGACGTCGCGGACCGAGCCGCCTGGCTCGCCGCGCGACAGGGGCGCGGATACCCCGTGATCGTCGCCGTCGACGACACCGGCGTCGTCGGCTACGCCTCGTTCGGCGAGTGGCGTCCCCACAGCGGGTTCCGCCACACCGTCGAGCACTCGATCTACGTGCGCGGCGACCAGCAGGGCCGCGGCATCGGCACGGCGCTGATGGGCGAGCTCATCGAGCGCGCCCGCCGCCTCGGCATCCACGTCATGGTCGCGGCCGTCGAGAGCGGCAACCTCCCCTCGATCGTGCTGCACAAGCGCCTCGACTTCCTCCAGGTCGGACGGATGCCGCAGGTCGGCGCCAAGTTCGGTCGCTGGCTCGACCTGACGTTCCTGCAGCTGATCCTCGACGACCGCCCTTTCCCGCCGGACCTCGCCGGCGCCGACGAAGCCGACGGAGCCGCCGAGTGAACCTCTTCGTCTGGCTCGTCGAAGCCTTCAACTCGCAGTGGGTGCTCCCTGGCGGACAGACGCTGCTCGTCCGCGAGGTCGTCGGCAACGCGTTCGGTCTCGCGAGCGCTCTGGGCGGTATGCGCCGCAAGGTGTGGGCCTGGCCGGTCGGCATCGTCGGCAACGTGCTGCTGCTCACGGTGTTCCTCGGCACCATCCTCAACCCCGACCACGAGCTGCCGCATCTGCTCGGCCAGGCCGGGCGCCAGATCATGTTCATCGTCGTCGCGATCTACGGCTGGGTGCGGTGGAAGCAGGCGTCGGACCACGGCGGGCGGGTGACCCCGCGATGGGCGCCGAACGGCGCCCGGATCGGCCTCGTGCTCGCCCTCGTGATCGGCACCGTGGCGCTGACCCCGCTGTTCCGGGCGCTCGGGTCGTACGAGCCGGTGTGGGCCGACGCCTGGACCTTCGTCGGGTCGCTGCTCGCCACCTACGGCATGGCGAAGGGCTGGACGGAGTTCTGGCTCATCTGGATCGCCGTCGACGTCGTCGGGGTGCCGCTGCTGTTCGCCTCAGGGTTCTACGCGACCGGGTTCATGTACGTGTTCTACGGCGTGTTCACGGCTGTCGGCTTCGTGGTGTGGTGCCGTGCGCAGGCGAACGAGAAGCCGCAGGTCGACACCCTGATGCCGGATCCACGGCCGCAGACCGCGCCGATCAGCACTGCCCGGCGTCGTCGTCGCTGACTCGCCCCTGTGACGGCATGTGTCGGTGACGCTGGCCCGAAACGCCGACGCACGGTTTCCTGGACCGCATGACCCGCCAGATCCGCTTCAACGCCTTCGACATGAACTGCGTCGCCCACCAGTCGTCCGGCCTGTGGCGCCACCCCGACGACCGCTCGCGGCAGTACAACACCATCTCGTACTGGACCGACCTCGCGAAGCTGCTCGAGAGCGCGACCTTCGACGGCATCTTCATCGCCGACGTGCTCGGCACCTACGACGTGTACGGCGGCACGAACGAGGCCGCGATCCGCAACGGCGCCCAGGTGCCCGTGAACGACCCGATCCTGCTCGTGAGCGCCATGGCGGCCGTGACCGAGCACCTGGGCTTCGGCGTCACCGCCGGCACCGCCTTCGAGCATCCGTACCCATTCGCCCGTCGCCTCAGCACACTCGACCACCTCACGCAGGGCCGCGTGGGCTGGAACGTCGTGACCGGATATCTGCCAAGCGCCGCCCGCAACATGGGCCAGACCGACCAGCTCGCCCACGACGACCGCTACGACCACGCCGACGAGTACGTCGAGGTGCTCTACAAGCTGTGGGAGGGGTCGTGGGAGGACGACGCCGTGGTCGAGGACCGTGAGCGCGGCATCTTCACCGACCCGGCGAAGGTGCACCCGATCGGGCATGAGGGGAAGCACTTCAGCGTCCCCGGCATCCACATCTCCGAGCCGTCGCCGCAGCGCACGCCCGTGATCTACCAGGCGGGCGCGAGCCCCCGCGGCGTGAAGTTCGCGACGGAGAACGCCGAGGCCATCTTCGTGGCGGCGCCGTCGAAGGAGGTGCTGGCCGGCACGGTGAAGCGCATCCGCGACGCGCTCGAAGCCGCCGGCCGCGACCGCTACGACGCCCGCATCTACACGCTGCTCACGGTGATCACCGGCGCCACCTCGGAGGAGGCCGCGGCGAAGCACGCCGAGTACCTGTCGTACGCGAGCCCCGAGGGCGCGCTGACGTTCATGTCGGGCTGGATGGGCGTCGACCTGTCGCAATACAAAGAGGACGAGCCGGTCGGGAACGTCGAGTCCAACGCCATCCAGTCGGTGCTGCAGCACCTCAAGGAGGAGGCCGACCTCGGCCGCGAGTGGACCGTCGGCGACTTCGGCCGCCACAATGCGATCGGCGGTCTCGGCCCGACGATCGTCGGCTCGGGCGAGGAGATCGCCGACGAGCTGCAGTCCTGGGTCGACGAGACCGACATCGACGGCTTCAACCTCGCCTACGCCGTCACGCCCGGCACCTGGCAGGACGTGATCGAGCACGTCATCCCGGTGCTGCGTGCACGCGGCGCCTACCCCGAGGAGTACACGCCCGGCACTTTGCGTCACAAACTGCACGGCAAGGGCGACCGGGTGCAGGACACGCATCGCGCGGCCCGGTACCGGGTGGGCGCGCGCGTCGGCTGAGCCTGCCACTTCTGCGGTGGAGGGCACGAATCGCGGATGCCGGCGCGCACAGCATCCGCAATTCCTGCCCATCTCCGCAGATCGTGTCGGCCGTTGGCCGGATTCCGAGGGATGCTGTCCGCCCGCCCGCTCGCGTCATCTCCGGCTGCGAGTGAGACTGGCGCCATGCGCATCGACGACTTCCCCGTTCCCGACACGGCCGCCGCGCGCGGCGCACTCGCCCTGGCGCGGGAGTACCACTCGCCCTCGATCCTGAACCACGTCACGCGCTCATGGCTGTGGGCCGAGGCGTTCGCGGCCATCGAGGGGTTCGATGCCATCGATCACGAGCTGCTCTACGTCGCGGCGATGCTGCACGACATCGGCCTCACGCCCGAGTTCGACAACCACACCCTCGCGTACGAGCATGCGGGCGGGCACGTCGGCGTCGCGCTGACGGCAGGAGCGGGATGGGATGCCGTGCGGCGCCGCCGCGTGCTCGACGTGATCATCGAGCACAACTGGCCGGTCGTGGATCCGGCGCAGGATGCCGAGGGCTACCTGCTGGAGATCGCCACCGCGCTCGACATCTCGGGCGCGCGGCCGGATGGCCTGCCAGCCCAGTTCCTCCACGAGGTGCTCGCCGCCCATCCGCGTCTCGAGCTCGCGCACGAGTTCGGCGCCGCCGTGGTCGACCAGGCCGAGCGGAAGCCGTCGACCTCCGCCTGCCGCCTCGTCGACGGCGGCGTCGTGCGCAAGCTCCGCGACAATCCCCTCGAGAGCCTGACCTGACACGGGCGGTTCGGGAAAACCCCAGGTCGCGGGTACAGGTTAAGCAATCCGTTATGTCGCGCTGAGAAGTCGAACTTTCCACTTATCTGCGTGGTGGACATAATCGATCTCGAAGGGTTCAGCCACACCCGAGATCCCCTCACCCGACGAGCAACGGAGCCGTCGATGACGACGCTCCGTGTTTCGTGACACCTCGAGCGATGGCGCCTCGGCGCGCCATGGAAGGACTTCGTCATGCCTGCTTCACAGCATCTCCGCCGTCACGGGAGCACTCCGGCCCGCTGGATCGGCGCCGTCGCCTTCGGCGCGGCATCCGTCCTCGTCCTCGCCGGCTGCGGCGGGTCGGGCGACTCCGGTGACTCGGGCGGCGAGGGCGGATCGCAGACCCTCGTGTTCGGTCTCTCCGCCGAGCCGGCCACCCCCATCACCGGCATGCAGCAGGGCGGTGCCGTGAACCAGCTGCTCACCATGGTGCATCGCGGACTCATGACGTACGACGAGAAGGGCGCCGTGGTGCCCGGTGTCGCCGAATCGGTCGACACGAGCGACCCCACGAAGTACGTGTTCACGCTGCGTCCCGACCTGACGTTCCACGACGACACCCCGCTCACGGCCGACAACGTGAAGAACTCCCTCGACTACTACCGCGACCCCGCGAACGGCTCGCAGCTCGCCGCCGGTCTCAAGGACATCACCGATATCACCGCCGACGGCGACACCGTCACCATCACGCTCGCGCAGCCGAACACCGCGTTCCTGCAGTACCTGGCCCTGCCGTTCGCCGCGATCGTGCCCGACTCGTCGCTCAACGCCGACACGGCGAACTGGGTCGGCGCCGGCCCCTTCGAGATGACGAACCTCGACCAGGGCATCGGCCTCACGGTCGAGAAGAACGAGGACTACTACGACGCTGACGAGGTGTCGCTCGACAGCATCGAGGTGAAGTTCTACCCCGACGGCGAGGCCCGCACGAACGCGCTGCTGAGCGGCGACGTCGACATGATCGAGTACGTGCCGTGGGAGAACTTCCAGCGGGTGTCGGATGCCGGGCTCACGGTCGACGCGCAGCAGGGCCCGTTCCAGTACGTCCAGTTCAACGTCACCGACGGCCCGTTCGCCGACCCGAAGGTGCGCCAGGCGGTCGCCTATGCGCTGAACCGCGAGAACGCGGTGACCGCGGCGTTCCAGAGCAACGGCGCCCCGCTCGACGGCATCGTGATCCCGGAGGACGACCCCGCATACGACCCGAAGGCGGCCGAGCTGTGGAGCTACGACCCCGAGAAGGCCAAGGAGCTGCTGGCGGATGCCGGGTACCCCGACGGCTTCTCCGCGACGCTTCTCTCGACCTCGCAGTACACCTTCCTGCAGGACAACGCGCTGTCGGTGCAGGAGGACCTGCGCGCCGTCGGCATCGACGTCACGCTCGACGCTCCTGACTGGTCGACGCGGGTCAGCAAGGGCAACGCGGGCGAGTACGACCTCGCCGTCTCCGGCGACGCCGGCGTCATCACCGACCCGTCGTACCTTCTGAACTGGGTCGTCGACAGCCGCAACTTCAACGTCGGCTGGGGCTACTCGAACGAGACGCTGCGCGGCCTGATCGAAGACGGCCTTCGCGCCGCCGACGACGACGCGGCGAAGAAGGAGATCTACGCGCAGATCGCCGACATCTGGGCGGAGGACGTACCCTTCGCGTCGATCAACACCCGCGAGCAGGCGTACGCCTACAACGACAAGGTGAAGGGCTTCGAGACGCTGCCCGGATTCCTCGTCTTCTACAGCTCCCTCAACCTGGCTCACGCCTCCGTGGAGTGACCAGACCGTGATCCTCTTCATCGCGAAGCGGCTGGCGATGGGGGTGGGACTGGTCCTACTGGTCCTCACCCTCATCTTCTCCGCACTGCAACTCGTTCCGGGCGACCCCGCTGTGCTGCTGCTCAGCACCGGTGACGGCGGGGCGCCCAGCCCGGAGGCCGTCGCGGCGCTCCGTGAGCAGCTGGGCCTCGACCAGCCGCTGCTCGCGCAGTACTTCTCATTCCTCGGCGGTGTCTTCACCGGCGACCTCGGCGAGTCGTTCCGCACCTCGCAGCCCGTACTCGAGGCCATCGGCGCCCGCCTCCCTCGCACCCTCCTGCTCGTCGCCTACGCCACGATCCTGTCGATCGTGATCGGAGTCGCCATGGGCGCCCTGGCCGCCCGCCGCGGTGGCTGGGTGGACACTCTCGTCACTGCGCTCAGCTCCATCGGCGTGGCCCTTCCGGTGTTCGTGTTCGGAGCCGTGCTGATCCTCGTGTTCTCGATCACCCTCGGCCTCTTCCCGGCAGGCGGATACGTGGATCCCTCGAAGGACTTCCTCGGCGCGATCAAGAGCCTCACCCTTCCCGCGATCTCGCTCGCGGTCGGGTTCGCGGCGCAGATCGCCCGCATGACGAGGTCGGCCGTGCTCGAGGTGCAGACCCAGGACTGGGTGCGCACCGCGAAGTCGATCGGTCTCGCCCCGATGACGGTGTTCCGCCGGCACGTGCTGCGCAACTCTCTGACCCCGGTCGTCACGGTCGTGGGCATCGGGTTCGGCACGCTGCTCGGATCGACCGTGCTCGTGGAGCGGGTGTTCAACTATCCGGGCCTGTCGAGCCTGCTCGTCGACGGCGTCACGACCCGCGACTACCCGGTCGTGCAGGGCGTCGTGATCGTGATCGCCATGCTCTTCATCGCGATCAACATCGTCGTCGACATCACCTACGGAATCCTCGACCCCCGAGTGAGGCGAGCATGAAACTCAGCCCCCGCCTCCGTCAGGCGATCACCCCGCTCCGCGCCGTCATGGTGGTGTACCTCGTCGTCATCCTCGTGCTCATGGCCTTCGCGCCGCTGCTCGCCCCGTACGACCCGATCGCGCAGAACGTCGCTATCCGCCTGCAGCCGATGTTCAGCCCAGGGCACCTGCTCGGCACCGACGAACTCGGCCGCGACATCCTGTCCCGCATCATGTTCGGCGCGCAGGTCGAGCTGTTCATCGCGCTCGGCGCCACGGTGCTGGCCACCGTGCTCGGCACGCTGCTCGGGCTTCTCGGCGCCTACTTCAACGGCATCACCGAGGTGGTCACGATGCGACTCATCGTGGACGTCATCCTCGCGTTCCCGCCCATCGTGCTGGCGCTGCTCGCGGTGACGCTGTACGGACCGGGGCCGGTGACGCTCATCATCGCGATCGGCGTGCTGTTCGCCCCGATCTTCGCCCGGATCACCTACGGCCAGGTGCTCTCCGCGAAGCGCGAGGAGTACGTCGACGCGGCACGCACGTTCGGGGCGCCGACCGTCGTCATCCTGTTCCGCACCGTTCTCGCGAACGTCTCGGCGCCGATCATCGTGCAGTTCTCACTGACGATGGCCGCCGCGATCCTCATGGAGTCCGGTCTCAGCTACCTCGGACTCGGCGTCGTGCCGCCGACCCCGTCCTGGGGTTCGATGGTCGCCCAGGGCCAGCGGTACCTGACGACCGATCCGCACGTGCTGCTCGTGCCCGGCGCGGTCATCGTGCTCACGATCCTCGCGTTCGGCATCCTCGGCGACGCCCTCCGCGACCTCCTCGACCCGAAAGCGAAGAAGCGCTCATGAACGAACCGCTGCTGCAGGTCGACGGCCTGTCCGTCGAGTTCGCCACCCCGGATGGCTGGCGTCAGGTCACCTACGACGTGTCGTTCAGCGTCGACCGTCGCAAGACGCTCGCGCTCGTAGGCGAGTCGGGCTCCGGCAAGTCGGTCACGGCGATGTCGATCCTCGACCTGCTCCCGCCCAACGCCCGGCGCCGAGGACGCATCCTGTTCGACGGCACCGACCTCGTGCCGCTGCGCGACAAGGGGTTGCGGCCGCTGAGAGGGTCGCGCATCGCGACGATCTTCCAGGAGCCGATGACGGCGCTGAACCCCGTCTACACGATCGGTCACCAGCTGATCGAGGCCCTCACCAGCCACCACGACCTCGACCACAGGGTGGCGCGCGAGCGCGCGGTGCAGCTCCTGCGCGACGTGCACATGCCCGCGCCCGAGGAGAAGGTCGACCACTACCCGCACCAGCTCTCGGGCGGTCAACGACAGCGCGCGATGATCGCGATGGCGATCTCGTCGGAGCCCGACCTGCTGATCGCCGACGAGCCGACCACCGCGCTCGACGTGACCGTGCAGGCCGAGATCCTCGACCTCATCGCCGAGATCCAGGAGCGCATGGGCATGGCGGTGCTCATCATCACGCACGACATGGGCGTCGTCGCCGACGTGGCGGACGAGGTCGTCGTCATGAAGGACGGTCGGGTCGTGGAGGAGGCGCCGTCAGCGCAGCTCTTCGCGACCCCGCAGGAGCCGTACACGCAGGCGCTGCTCGCCGCGGTCCCGCACCTGGGCAAGGCCGACGACTTCCTCTCGGCCGCCCGCAACAAGCTGCGCATCGACGGCGTGACGGCGACGACGCCGCTGCCCGAGACGGTGCTGCGACTGCAGGATGCCGTGATCCGCTACCCCGGACGCTGGCGGCGCCCCGGCTTCCAGGCCATCAACGGCATCGACCTCGAGGTGCAGCGCGGCGAGATCGTCGGCCTCGTCGGCGAATCCGGATCGGGGAAATCGACGATCGGCAAGGCCGCGATCGGGCTGCTCCCGGTGACCGAGGGCACCCTTGAGGTGCGCGGCGAACGCATCACCGGGCGCCCGGGGCGTGCCCTGCGCCAGCTGCGACGGCACGTGACGATGGTCTTCCAGGACCCGGCATCCTCCCTCAATCCTCGCCGCACGATCGGGCAGGCCATCTCCGATCCGCTGCTGTGGCAGGGGCTCGTGCGCGACCCGCGCGCACGACGGGCACGGGCGAAGGAACTGCTGGAGCGCGTGCAGCTGAACCCCGACTGGTCGGACCGCTACCCGCACGAGCTCTCGGGCGGGCAGCGACAGCGCATCGGGATCGCGCGTGCGATCGCGACGGATCCGGTGCTCATGATCGCCGACGAGCCGACCTCCGCCCTCGACGTGTCGGTGCAGGCGCAGGTGCTCGATCTGTTCCTCGCCCTGCAGCGCGAGCTCGGCTTCTCGTGCCTGTTCATCAGCCATGACCTGTCGGTGGTCGAGACCCTCTCGAATCGCGTGGTCGTGCTGCGGCACGGCGACGTCGTCGAGGAGGGACCGACCGAAGAGGTGCTGCACCACCCGCGCGACGAGTACACGAAACGCCTGATCGCCGCGGCCCCGGTGCCCGACCCCGAGGTCCAGCGGGTGCGGCGCGCAGAGCGCCTCGCGCTGAGGAGGGCGTAGCAGATGGAGACACGACGACTCGAGCTGTTCGTGACGCTGGTGGATGCCGGCGGCTTCAAGCAGGCGGCCGACAGCCTCTTCATCACGGCACCGGCGCTGTCGCAGCAGATCTCGCGGCTGGAGAAGGACGTGGGCGTCGCGCTGATCGACCGCACCACACGCCCGATCACCCCCACCGAAGCCGGCCGCGAGTTCTACTACCGCTGCCGTCGCGTGCTGGAGGCCATGCAGCACATCACGCAGCTGCTCGACGACCAGCGCAGCCACGAGTTCGGGCGCGTGCGCGTCGGCATCGTGCCGGCGATGATGTTCAGCACCCCCGCTGGCGCCGTGCGCAGCTTCATCCGCACGCACCCCACCGCGACGGTGCAGGTGCGCAGCATCCCGACCTCGCTTCTCGTCGATGAGCTGGAACAGGGGTCGATCGACGTCGCCATCCTGCTCACCGAGCCGGACATCAAGGACCTCTCCTCGACCGCGCTGTTCGCCGAGGAGTACCTCGTGGCGCTCCCCGACGATCACCCCCTCGCGGGGGTGGACGAGGTCGACTTCGCGATGCTGCGCAACGAGCGCATCCTGCAGGGACCGCGCACCGCGAACCCGACCGGTTACGACGCGGTCGTCACTGCCTGCATGCGCGCCGGGTTCTCACCGCGCTCGCTCGAGGTCATGGGCTCGTACCTCGACCAGGCGGCGATGGTGTCTGCCGGGATGGGCGTCTGCTTCATCCCGAAGTCGCTGTCGGACATTCCGCAGCACAACGTCGTGTACCGCACGCTCGTGAACCCCTCGGTGGGGCTCACGACCTCCATCTCCTGGTTCGATCGCCGCCTCGACGCGGTCGGCCGGGCGTTCGTGCAGCACTGCATCACCGAGCTCTCCGTCCCGGAGAGCCTCACCACGGAAGAAGGTTCATCATGAAGTTCGCGATCGGCCAGATGGTCTCGGGCGACGACAAGGCCGCGAACCTCGCGGAGATCTCGCGGCTCACGGAGGAGGCGGCGGCGGCCGGAGCGCGCCTCGTCGTCTTCCCCGAGTTCGCGATGTTCGACGTCCCGACGCTCGACGAGGAGTTCGTGAAGCAGGGCGAGCCGCTCGACGGTCCGTTCGTGACCGGGCTCGCCGAGCTGTCGCGCCGGACCGGGGTCTCGATCGTCGCCGGCATGCTCGAGTCGATCGACGGCGAGCCGCGCGGCTACAACACGCTCGTGCTCGTGACACCCGCTGAGGGCCTCTCGAGGGTGTATCACAAGCTGCACCTGTACGACGCGTTCGGGTTCCTGGAGTCCGACCACATCCGCCCCGGCGACATCGCCGGGCCCGTGACGTTCACGGTCGACGACGTCACCGTCGGGATGCTGACGTGCTACGACCTGCGCTTCCCCGAGGTCGCGCGCGAGCACGCCGACGCCGGCGTCGACCTGCTGCTCTATCCCGCCGCCTGGATGCCCGGCGCCCGCAAGGAAGACCACTGGAACACCCTCGCCCGCGCCCGCGCTATCGAGAACACCCTCTACGTCGCCGCCGTCTCGCAGGGACCGGGGGTGGGCACCGGCGGCAGCATCATCGTCGACCCGATGGGCATCACTCTCGGTGAGATCGGCGAGTCGACCGGCATCGCCGTCGCCGACGCCCGCCCCGAGCGCATCGCCCAGGTGCGGAGCGTCAACCCCTCGCTCGCCAACCGCCGCTTCACCGTCGTCGCGTCCGCCTGACGCCCGCACCCCGGAACACCGAAAGGAACATCATGACTCACACACTCAAGCAGGGGGCCTGGCTCTCGGACGGCAGCAGCGCGATCGGCGAGATCGTCGCCGGGCTCGGCTACGACTTCGTCGTGCTCGACATCGAGCACGGCTCGTTCGACCTCGCGATCCTGGAGCGCTTCATCCCGCTGCTCAAGGGGCTCGGCCTCGAGGTGCTCTCGAAGGTGCTGGTGCCCGAGCGCGGCGCGATCCAGCAGGCACTCGACTTCGGCTCTGACGGCGTCATCATCCCGCACATCGAGGGGCTGGAGCACGCCAAGCGCATCACCGACTTCGCGAAGTTCCCGCCGCTCGGCTCGCGCAGCCTGGCGGGTGGCCGCACCATGGGCTACCGCGGCTACTCCGACGAGTGGATCGCCGCGCAGGACCGCGACATCAAGGTCTTCCCCATGGTGGAGGATCCGCGGGCTCTGCGCGACGTGGAGGGCATCGCCGCACTGCCCACGGTCGACGGCATCTTCATCGGCCCCGGCGACCTCGCAGCGATGAGCGGTCGCGGCGCGTACCGGCAGACCGAGGCCGACTTCGACGACTTCCGCAAGGTGATCGCGGCCGCCAGGGCGAACGACAAGCCATGGGTTCTGCCCGCCTGGACCACGGTCGAGAAGGAGTTCGCGATCGCCGAGAACGCCGACTATGTGCTGCTCACCATGCAGCACGCCGCGATCTCGGAGGGCTACGGCAACGCCCGCGCCCTGATGGACGGGCTCATCGCCGACGCATCCGTCTCCGTCGCCTCCTGATCGGCCGCCCCCGCCGCATCCGCCCACGGCATCCCTCGCGGTGACCGTCGAAAGATCGAAAACGCTTCCGAACCGCTCGCTTCGGAGGCGTTTTCGATCTCCCCTGCCCTCACACTTCCACCCCCTGCGTCGTCATAGGGGGTAGTGGCGCATCCGGCGCCCGAGAACAAGGAGACGACGTGTCGCACGTGAACATCGGCAAGATCTACTCGGCCCCCTATAAGGCGATGCTCGAGTTCAACGACCAGGCGGTGGCCGCGGGGGTGGATGCCGGACTCTCACCGCTGCTCGTCGAGCTCGTCAAGGTGCGGGCGTCGCAGCTCAACGGCTGCGCCTTCTGCCTGCGGATGCACAGCGCCGACGCCGTGAAGGCCGGGGAGACCGCCGACCGGCTCGCCGTGCTCGCCGGGTGGTGGGAGTCGCAGTACTTCACTGCCGAGGAGCAGGCGGCGCTGCAGATCGTCGAGCGGGTGACGATGATCGGCGATCACGGCCGGCTCGCCGACCGCGGCGTCGAGGTCGAGGGCGTGCTCACCGAGAAGCAGATCGCCGCCGTGACGTGGCTCGCGGTGGTCATCAACAGCTGGAACCGCATCGCGATCAGCAGCCACTACCCGGTGCATCCCTGACCCGCGGGCAGGCGGGCGTCATTGGGCGGGCAGGCAGCCGCCGTCCATGATGTAGCCGCCCACGTCGACGGTCACCCCGTCGGCGCGGAGCTCGCCGAACACGCACCCGCCCTGCGGCGCCACGGCGCCGAACGCCACGGCGCGCTCGTCGCCCAGCACCTGCGGGTCCGAGAGGCCGGCGTCGTCGAGGGCCTGCTCGACGGCGTCGACCGAGATGCTCCCCGAAGCCCGCAGCGCCTCGAGACTCTGCTGCAGCTCCGCCACGGGCTGGGCAGCGGCGGCTCGCTCCTCCTCGCCGAGATCCATCCGCTCGCGATACCGGTCGTTCTGCGCCATCGCGTGATCGGGGTCATAGGGCGCGCACTCCGGCGGCAGGGTCTGGCCCTCGACCTGCGGGCACGCCACCGTCGGAGTCGCGCTCGGCGAGGATGTCGCGGCCCCCGGTCCCGTCGCGGTCGCGCATCCGCCCAGCAGCAGCATCGTCGCGACGATAAGCGGCACGCCGGCCCGCCTCGCCGCATCCCCCCGGATCCCGGTCATGCCGCCATGCAACCACATCGCCCGCGTCCCGTCGAGCATCGTGCGCTTCCGCAAAGCAGCACCCCGCGTCAAGTCCCTTTGTCGCGGGCGTGCGCGCGCGCAGACTGCGAGAATCCGACCGATGGGAGCACCACCGATGACTGCGCTCGCGCACTCCACTCTCGACACCGTGACGGCGCGGGGTCCGATCAGCGAGGCCGTGCTCGGCCGTCTCCGCGGGCACGCCGACACCGCTCCCGCGGACGCCGCCCGCGCGGCGCTCCCTGCGGTCGTCGACGCCATTCGCGACGACGACGTGCAGCTGGCGCTGTTCCTGCTGTACGCCTCGTCGTACGGGTCGCTTCCCGGCCTCGACCCGGAGCTGGAGTGGGATGCCGAGCTGATCGCCGCGCGACGGATCCTCGAGGAGTCGTTCGAGGCGGCGCTCCGCGCACAGGTGCCTCAGCCGGAATCGCCCGAGCCGACGGTGGATGCCGTGGGCCGCGCGCTCTTCTCCCTCGCCGCAGCCGACACGGGTCCGAGCCTGTCGCGGTACGTGGCGAAGAAGGCCACCCGCGAGCAGATCCCGGAGATGTTCATCCAGCGCTCGATCTACACGCTGCGCGAGGCCGACCCGCACTCGTGGGCCATTCCGCGTCTGCACGGCCGGGCGAAGGCGGCCCTCGTCGAGATCCAGGCGGACGAGTACGGCGGCGGGCGACCCGACCGCGTGCACGCCGCGATCTTCGCGCGCGCGATGCGCGGCATGGGTCTCGACGACACCTACGGCGCCTACGTCGACGACGTGCCGGCGATCACCTTCGCCTCGCACAACCTCATGTCGATGTTCGGTCTGAACCGACGCCTCGTCGGCGCGATCGTCGGGCACCTCGCCGCCTATGAGATGACCTCGTCGATCCCGTGCCGCCTGTACGCCGACGGGCTGCGCCGACTCGGCTACCCCGAGGCCGTCACCGACTACTTCGACGAGCACGTCGAGGCGGATGCCGTGCACGAGCAGATCGCGGGGCGCGACCTCGCCGGAGCCCTCGCCGAGGACCACCCCGAGCTGCTCGACGACATCATGTTCGGAGCGTCGGCCTGCCTGACCGTCGACGGCTGGATGGGCGGGCACGTGCTCGACGCCTGGCAGCGGGGCGAGTCGTCGCTGCGCACGGGAGCACTCGCATGACGACATCCGACGAGGTGACGATCACCGCCTATCCCGATGGACCGCTGCTGGTGCGGGGCGCGGCGTCATTGCAGACCGTCGAGGGCGAGCCGATCGAGGTGACCCGTCGCACGGTCGCCCTGTGTCGGTGCGGTCTCTCGACGATCAAGCCGTTCTGCGACGGCACGCACAAGGCGGCGGGGTTCCGCACCGACGTGTGAGGGCTACCACTCCCATTCGACCGAGATCATCCCGGGGCCGAAGTCGTACTCGATGTGCGAGACGCAGGCGCCGACGGGCGACGTCGTGAACACGCGCTGGGTGTCCTCGGTCTCCACGGAGACGAGGCATCGGCGGGGCAGGTGCTCCGGATCGAAGTAGATGAACACCCCGACCTCGGCTTCCGGCCGCACCGCGACGAGTCCCTGGAAATCGCTCACCGCGTCCGGCTCGTAGCGGTGGTCGAACGACTCCCATTCGGCGAGCGCCATGTCGCCCTTGAGCAGCGGTGCGTTCAGTCGCACGGTGACGCGCATGACCCGTTGCTGCATATCGGTCACGACGTCGGACAGCTCGCATCCGATCAGGCCGCGCACCTGCGGCGGCGCCACCTCCTCCGGTTCGACGGTGAGGAACGCGGCCACCTCCTGCGCGCCGTCGACTCGGGCCTGCCAGACGTTCCTGGCGACATTGCGCGTCAGTCTCCCGGTCGCGTCCACGTATGACATGAGGGTCGAGGAGCGCTCCGACAGCTGCCGCGCCGCGCTCTCGTCCGTCACGCTGTTGTGCTCGAGGCCGACGAAGCCGGCGAAGGAGATGTTGCGGTCCGGCGGGACACGGCGGTGCGGCCGCAGCATCCCGGCCAGCTGACCGTCGTCGAGACCCAGCAGGTCTTCGAGCTCCCGAACCACGTCGGCGGACGCATCCGTGCTCGGCCGGCGCGCTCCGGACTGCCAGAGCGAGAGCGACGCGATGCTCACCTCATGCCCGCGGTCACGCAGCCGGCTGCGCAGCGTGCGCAGCGACATCCCGCGGCGTTCGAGTGCCTCTCTCAGCGCCTGGGCGAACGCGCTCGGGGGTGATTCATCGCTTCCCATTCGCCTCCCTCGGAACGGCGGCGGCCTCCCCCGCCATCGCGATTGTGACAGAGTGGCTTCGCGACCGAACGAGCCATCCCGTGACGCCAGCGCTGTATATCGGTTGAGGGACATCCGCTCGGGCGCACGGCACCGTTATCGGCTTTCATGATCCGGCTCGTCACTTGGGCCCGAGCGTCCTTCAGCGCGGATTCAGCGCACGGCCGCCACACTGGGGGGATGCGGATCCTGGTGGTGGACGACGAGGTGCGCCTGGCCGACGCCGTTCGGCGAGGCTTGGAGGCCGAGGGCTTCGCGGTCGACGTCGCGCACAACGGCGTCGACGGACTCTGGCGGGCGCGCGAGACGCGCTACGACGCGATCGTGCTCGACCTCATGATGCCGGGCATGAGCGGCTGGAAGGTCTGCGAGGCGCTGCGCGCCGAGGAGAACTGGACGCCCGTGCTGATGCTCACCGCGAAGGACGGCGAGTGGGATCAGGTAGAGGCGCTGGAGACCGGCGCCGACGACTACGTGACGAAGCCGTTCTCGTTCGCGATCCTCGTCGCCCGGCTCCGTGCCCTCGTACGGCGGGGCGCCGTCGCACGACCCGCGATCCTCGAAGCCGGCGACCTGCGGCTCGACCCGGCCGCGCACCGCGTCTGGCGTGGCGACTCGCTCATTGCCCTCACGGCCCGCGAGTTCGCCGTGCTCGAGCACCTGATGCGGCACCGCGGCCAGGTGCTCTCGAAGCGCGCGCTCATCGACGGCGTGTGGGACGACGACTTCGACGGCGACCCGAACATCGTCGAGGTCTACGTCGGCCACCTCCGCCGCAAGGTCGACAAGCCGTTCGGCCGCGAGGCGATCGAGACCATTCGCGGTGCCGGCTACCGATTGGCGGCCGACGGTGGGTAGCCGCGGCTGGCGCTCGGTGCGGGGGCGGACCACGCTCGGGGCCACCCTCGTGGTGGCCGTGGCGCTGCTCGTCGGAGCCTTCTCGTTCTACGGCATCCTCAGCGCCAGCATCAGGGCCACCACCGAGCGTGCCGCGGAGCAGCGGGTAGAAGAACTCGCCGACCGCCTCGACGGCCCCGGCGGGCGGGACGTCCGCACGCTGGACGACGAGATCGTGCAGGTGATCGGACCGGACGGAACCGTGCGCGCCGCGAGCGAGGAGGCGCAGGACGAACTCGGCTCGACCGCGCTCCCCTCCGACGGAGACACACACACCATGACCATCGACGACAAGCCGATGCTCGTGGTGTCGGACGACCTGCGGGACGACCAGACCCTCGTGCTCGCTGTGCCGCTCGACGACGACGATGAGGCGCTGTCGACGGTCGCCCTGCTCCTCGCGATCGCCGTTCCCCTGCTGCTGGTGCTGGTCGCCGTGACCACCTGGCTCGTCACAGGGCGCGCGCTGCGACCCGTGAACCGCATCCGTGAGGAGGTCGACGGGATCACCGCCGAACGCCTGCACCGCCGGGTCGAGGTGCCGTCGTCATCCGACGAGATCGCGGCTCTGGCCACCACGATGAACGGGATGCTCGACCGGCTCGACGCCTCGGCGACCGCTCAGCGCCGGTTCGTGTCCGACGCGTCCCACGAACTGCGGTCTCCGCTCGCGACGATCCGTCAGCACGCCGAACTCGCCCGCACACACCCGGCCACGACCAGCCTCGACGAGCTCGCCGAGGTCGCGTCGGAGGAGGGGCTCCGCCTGCAGGGCATCGTCGAATCGCTGCTCCTGCTCGCGCGCCTCGACGAGGGTGCAGGCTCGCACGCCGAACCGGTGGATCTCGACGACCTCGCCCTGGGTGAGGTGCGACGGCTGCGCGCGTCTGGTCTCGACGTCGACGGCTCGGGCATCGCGGCGGCCCGTGTGCAGGGGGATCCGCGGCTCCTCGGTCAGCTCCTGCGCAATCTCGCCGACAACGCCGCCCGGCACAGCCGCGGTCGCTTGGCGGTGGGTGTCGCGCCTGTCGAACGGCACGTGTTCGTCACGGTCGAGGACGACGGGTCCGGCGTCCCGCCCGAGGAGCGCGAGCGGATCTTCGAGCGCTTCGTGCGGCTCGACGAGGCGCGCAGCCGGGATGCCGGGGGCAGCGGACTCGGACTGTCGATCGTCCGAGCCATCGCGGCCTCCGCTCACGGCACGGTGGCAGTCGACGAGTCGCGCTGGGGCGGCGCCCGCTTCGTGGTGACGCTTCCCCTCGCCTGACACCGCGGACCGCCGCCTTCCTGAAAACCGCTTCAGGTCGCTTCAGGATCACTTCAGCGCCCGTCCGACACCATCGGAGACATGAACGACAAGACCCCGAACCAGGACCACAGCCCCGAGTCGGAGGATGCCGCGCGCACGGCGCCCGAGACCACCCCGACCTCGTCTCCGGATGCGCCGACGGTTCCCGTCGCCCCGGCATCCGACCTCCCCGCGGCGCACTCCGCGCAGCACCCCGCGACGGACGCGACCGCTCCGGCCGCACCCGCTCCGGCCGCACCCGCTCCGGCGAAGAAGAGCCGCCGCGGATGGCTGATCGGCGGCGGCATCGCCGCTGCCGTGCTGCTCGCCGGCGGCGGAGTGGCCGTCGGTGCCGCGATCGGCGACGAGTTCGGAGACGACGACGATCGTCCCGGCTTCTCCGAGGGTCCGCGCGACGACGACGCACCCGGTCAGGGCCAGCAGGGCGGGCGGCCCGGTGACGACCGCGACGACGACCGACGCGAGGACGGACCGTCGAACGGTCCCGTCACGGGGATCGGCACCGACTCGGCGGCGGACCTCATCGACATCGCGAACGCCGCGCGCGGCGCCGCCGACGGCGAGGTCACCTCGCTCGACGCCAAGCGCGACGGCACGTGGGAGGTCGAGCTGACGAACGGCACCGGGGGCGAGACCGAGGTCCGCGTCGACGCCGAGGGCTCGGCGACCGTGATCTCCTCGGACGACGAGGCCGACGACGACACGGCTCCCGCGTACGTGCTCGACGACGCGGCGATCCAGGCGCTCGTGACGGCGGCGCTCGACGAGGCAGACGGTCTCATCACCGACCTCGATGTCGACGACGACGCCTCCAGCCCCTACGACGCGCGCGTCGTGTCGAGCGACCGTCGGTCCGTCGACATCGACTTCAACGCCGACTTCGCCGTGGTCGGCACCGACACCGACGACTGACCCCGCGCGGTCTCGTCGCTGAGAACAGGATCGTGCGCCGAGGTCAGGAGGATCAGCCCCGCATCCTCCTGACCTCGGCGCATCATCCTGTTCTCGGCCCACCTCCGCAGCCATCGGCGCCCGCCCGCCTCTGCCGTTCACACGAAGGCGCCGAGCCGTGAACGCGACTCTGATCTCCTGGTGACACGACCGCACGCGGCAGGGGTGCCGAGCGGTCGTTCTCCCGCCGTCCTCCTCGTCGACGGCACCGGTGGGCGGAGCCTTCATCCGCTCCGCCCACCACCTCCATCTGGACAGCCACCTCCGGCGATAGCATTCTGAGATGACGACTTCCGGCCCGATCGACGAGATCTCCATCGGCGGCGAGATGATCAGGCTCGGGCAGTTCCTCAAGTACTCCGGGCTGCTCGACTCGGGCGGCGACGCCAAGGAGGTCGTGATCGACGGGTTCGTGAAGGTCAACGGCGAGGTCGATCGACGCCGAGGACGTCAGCTGCACGACGGCGATCTCGTCACCTTCGAGGGGCGCACGGTCCGCGTACGACCCTGACCTGTATGCGCTGCGCGACCACCCGGCGCTCTCGCGTGTAACTCACGCCCGGGCTCCGCGCAAGGCGTTTGCCAGGTCCGCTGCGGCGATCGAGCATGGGGGCATGCCCCCCGCACCCCCCGCTCGTCCGATCGGCTCGTACGCGCCCATCGGCGACGGGCGCACGGTCGCCCTGATCGGCGAGGACGGACGGGTGGACTGGCTGCCGCTGCCCGACATCACCGATCTTCCGGTGTTCGCACGGCTGCTCGACGACGAGACCGGAGGATGCTTCGAGCTTCGGCCCGTCGGGGAGTTCCGCTCCGAGCGCCGCTACATCCCCGACACGAACGTGCTCGAGACGACCTTCACGACCGACGACGGCGTGGTGCGGGTGACCGACGCGATGGTCTCGGGGGTCGCCGGACGGATGCCGTGGGCCGAGCTCGCGCGGCGCATCGACGGCGTCGCGGGCGAGGTCGCCATGCGGTGGCGCGTGCAGCCGGGATCGTCGCTCCAGACGGCATCCCCCTGGTTGGAGCGCACGGAGCACGGCGATGTCATCCGCAGCGGCAAGACCGCGTTCGCCCTGACGGGATTCGAGCACGGCCCGGCCGACCCCGACCCGGATGCCCCGCTCGGGGCCGAGCTGACCGGCTCCTTCGCGACCTCTCCCGGTTCGCGTCATCTGCTCTCGCTCGCGGCCACCCACGATGAGCCGCTGCACCTTCCCGACCCCTACAACGTCGACGACGGCATCGACCGCACGATCGAGAACTGGCAGCACTGGTCGCGCGTGTTCTCGTACGACGGCCCGTGGCGCGAGCAGGTGCAGCGCAGCGCGCTCGCTCTCAAGCTGCTGATCTACAGCCCGTCCGGCGCGATCGCCGCGGCTGCCACGACGTCGCTGCCGGAGAGCCCCGACGGCGGGAAGAACTGGGACTACCGGCACGCCTGGGTGCGCGACCTCGCCTATACCACCCACGCGCTCGTGCGCTTCGGGCTCCGCGAAGAGACCCACGCGGCGCTGTCGTGGATGCTGCACACGATCCGCCGACACGGCGATGACCTGCACGTCATGTACACGCTCGACGGAGATCTCGTACCGGCGCCGACCGAGTACGACGTCTCCGGGTGGAACAGCATCGGACCGGTCGTCACCGGCAACCCGGCGGGCGATCAGTTGCAGCTCGGCGTCTACGGCGACCTCATCGCGATCTGCCGCACCTACGTCGACGCAGGCAACGTGCTCGACATCGGGACAGGGCGGATGCTGTCGCAGATCGCCGACCGGACCTGCGATGTCTGGCGCAACCCCGACTCAGGCATGTGGGAGCTGCCGGAGCAGCGGCACTACACGTCGTCGAAGATGGGCTGCTGGAAGGCGCTGGAGGATGCCGTGGCCCTCGCCGAGGCGGGTGCGATCCCGGGCAGCGCAGAGCGCTGGCGGACGGAGCGCGACCGCATCCGTCACTGGATCGACGAACACTGCTGGTCGGAGGAGCGCTCCGCGTACGTCTTCTACCCGGGCGCCGACGCCCTCGACGCGTCCGTGCTGCTGCACGCGCCGAGCGGCTTCGACCGCGGCGAGCGCATGTCGACGACGATCGACGCCCTCGTCGAGGAGCTCGGCGCCGGCGCGCTGCTGTACCGCTACAGCGGTGTCTCGGTCGAGGAGAAGACGTTCGTCGCGTGCGCCTTCTGGCTGGCCGAGGCGCTCGCGTGCGTGGGCCGCCACGAGGAGGCGCGCGAGCGCATGGACCAGCTGCTCGCCCTCGCGAACGACGTCGGCATCTACGCCGAGATGATCGACGCCGACGACGGCTCGGCCTGGGGCAACACCCCGCAGGCGCTCAGCCACCTGGCGTTCCTCACCGCCGCGATGACCATGCGCGAGGTCATGCCCGCAGAACTGCTGCCCGACAGCTGAACCGACCACGACCACAACCACAACCACGACCACAACGACCGACCACCACGACCGGAAACAAGGAGAGGACACACCATGTCTCGTGACCAGTACACCTTCGTCAACCCCGCCGAGCTCTACTCCGACATCGAGCCGCAGAAGCAGCACATGCCCGAGCCGGGCCTCGACGCCGATCTCACGCCGAAGGCCGACCTCGGCGAGGAGTCGTACCGCGGCTCCGACCGCCTGAAGGGGCGCAAGGCCCTCATCACGGGCGGCGACTCCGGCATCGGCGCGGCCACGGCGATCGCCTTCGCCCGCGAAGGTGCAGACGTCGCCCTGTCGTACCTGCCCGAGGAGGAGGAGGATGCGGCGCGCATCGCCGGCATTCTGCGCGAGGCGGGCGCGAACGTCGCGCAGATCCCCGGCGATCTGCGCGACCCCGAGTACTGCCGCACCCTCGTGTCGGAGGCGGTCGGTGCCCTCGGCGGACTCGACATCCTCGTCAACAACGGCGGCAAGCAGATCTTCCAGGAGTCGCTGACCGACATCACCGACGAGCAGTTCGACGACACCTTCAAGACCAACGTCTACGCGATGTTCTGGATCACGAAGGCGGCGCTGCCGCACCTGAAGCCCGGCTCGACGATCATCAACACGACGTCGATCCAGGCCTACTCGCCGTCGGACATCCTCGTCGACTACGCCTCCACCAAGGCGACGATCAACGCGTTCACGAAGGGCCTCGCGCAGCAGCTCGCTCCGAAGGGCATCCGCGTGAACGCCGTGGCACCCGGCCCGATCTGGACGCCGCTGCAGCCCAGCGACGGCCAGCCTCAGGAGAAGATCGACCAGTTCGGCGAGGACACTCCGCTCGGACGCATGGGTCAGCCGGCCGAGCTCGCCCCCGCGTACGTGTTCCTCGCCTCAGCCGAGTCGAGCTACGTCGCCGGCGAGACGCTCAACGTGAACGGCGGCATGCCCACTCCGTGATGGCACAGGTCTCACATTCGTGATGTCGAGACCCATCGCGCTCGCCGAGACCCACCGCCCGGTACGTCGGGGGCGGTGGGTCTCGGCGTGCGAGGTGGGTCTCGACGCGTGTCGGTGGCGCACGGCACGATGGGGACATGGCCGACGGATACGACCTCGACTTCCTGCCGACACGAGTGCCGCTGCCCCGACCGGCGGGCGCGGCCCGAGAGCTGACCTACCCGCGATTCACGGTGCTGCTCGACCCCGAGCGCCGCCTCGCCGCGGTCACGGCCGTCAACATCGACGGCGCGCAGCTGAAAGACCTGCCGCGCTCGGGCGAGTGGCGACTCGATCCGCGCGTCGACGACGAGCTGCAGACCGGCCCCGAGGTGTACGCGCGCAACGACCTCGACCGCGGGCACCTGGTGCGTCGTCGCGACCCGGGCTGGGGAGCAACCGCCGAGGCCCGCGCTGCGATGGAGGCGACCTTCTTCTATCCGAACGCGGCGCCGCAGGCCGCCGGATTCAACCAGTCGAAGGAGCTGTGGCTCGGGCTCGAAGACCACGTGCTCGCGTACGCGGAGACCACCGACCAGCGGATATCGGTGTTCACCGCTCCCGTGCTCGGCGATGACGATCCGCCGTATCGGGGCATCCGCATCCCCCTGCAGTTCTGGAAGGTCGCGGCCTGGCAGAGCGCCGACGGGCTCGCCGCCGCGGGCTTCGTGCTCGACCAGTCCGAGCTCGTCGACACGGCGGAGGGGATGCTGGCCGCGCCGCCTCTCGGCGCCTACCGCACCTTCCAGGTGCCGATCGCGGACATCGCGAGTACGACGGGCATCGATCTCGGTCCTCTGACGGATGCCGATGTTCTCCCGCATCGCCTCTCGGTGTGGCCCGTCGAACGCATCCCGCTGCGATCGGCAGACGACATCCTGCTCTGACCGCGTCTGCTCAAGCGATATTCCGATCGACAATCCCCTCTTGCATCGGCGAGCCACTGGTGTCACGCTTGCGAAGCACCCGTTCGCGCCGCAACGCGGGCGGGCGCGGCGTCGCTCCTGTGGCGATGCCAGGCGGGGCGCCCTTTCCGCCGCCTCCCCCGTGGTGGGGGCGTCCCGCCTATCCGATCGCCTGCCGCCTCAGCCGAAGGCCTCGTCCGCCGGTCGTGGTTCGCGGTGCTGCGGCTGCCGTGGCCGCGGGCCGGGATCCGCGAGCGGTGGTGTCATCGCCGTGACACCGTCCCCTCCGACGACGATCTCCTTCCCGAAGTGCCTGATGGTCACCGGCGTGCTGCCGCTGTAGCGGTAGGTCGACTCGGTCGGCGAGACCTCGACGCGCAGGGTGTCGCCATGAATGCGCACGCCGAAGGCGAGGCGGGTCATCGGCTGCGGCAGACGTGGGGCGAATCGGAACCCCTCGGCGGTCTCACGCATGCCGCCGAAACCGGCGACGATCGCCGTCCACACCCCGGCGAGCGCGGCAATGTGCAGGCCCTCCTCGGTGTTCCCGTGCACGTCGTCGAGGTCGATCGTCGCGACCTCGGCGAGATAGTCGTAGGCGAGGTCGAGGTGTCCGACCTCGGCCGCGATGACCGCCTGCGCGGAGGCGGACAGAGACGAGTCCCGCACGGTCAGCGCCTCGTAGTACGCGAATGCCCGAGCCTTCTGCTCCGGCGTGAACGCTTCATGCGCGAAGTGCAGCGCCAGCACCAGATCGGCCTGCTTCAGCACCTGCTTGCGATACAGGTCGAAGTAGGGGAAGTGGTCGTGCAGGAGGTATTGGTCGGAGCCGGTCGACTCGAAATCCCAGCGCTCGAGGTCGGTGTACCCGGCGGATTGCGGATGCACACCGCGCACCTCGTCGAAGGGGATGTGCATCGCGGATGCCGCAGCATCCCACTCCTCCGCTTCGGCGGCTCGGATGCCGAGCTCACGACTCCTCTCGGGGTAGCGGCGCGCGGCCGCGGCGGCTCCCCGGAGATTCAGCTGCGCCATGAGGTTCGTGAAGACGTTGTCGTTCGCGACGGCCGAATACTCGTCCGGGCCCGTCACGCCGTCGATGTGGAAACGACCCTCTGCGTCGCGATGCCCCAGCGACAGCCACAGCCGAGCCGTCTCGGCCAGGATCTCGAGCCCGTAGTCGCGCTCGAAGTCGTGGTCGCCGGTCGCGCGCA
The DNA here is from genome assembly GCF_002362255.1 of Microbacterium sp. SZ1. GTDB lineage: Bacteria > Actinomycetota > Actinomycetes > Actinomycetales > Microbacteriaceae > Microbacterium. The sequence continues at coordinate 124,729 of NZ_LPVV01000002.1, forward strand.
CGTAGTGGAGCACCGCCGCGGCGATGTCGGCGTTGATGTGGAAGGCCGCGGTGCTCGCGGGCCAGTACCCCGAGCTCTCCCTGCCGTCGATGGTGCGCCACGCGAACGCGGCGCCGTCGAGGTGCAGCTCCTTCGCCCGATCGCGCGCGTGATGGAGCGTCGAGTGTCGCCAGCGCAGCGCCTGCTCCGCAGCATCCGGAGCCGTCGCCGTGAGCACCGGGAGGACGAAGGCCTCGAAGTCCCAGAACGTGTGCCCCTCGTACCCGGAGCCGGTGAGTCCCTTGCCCGGGACGGAACGCAGCTCGGCGCGCGCCGCAGCCTGGAAGACCTGGAACAGCGCGAACCGTACGGCCTGCTGCAGTCGCGGCTCCCCCTCGACCTCGACGTCCGCGCAGCGCCAGTAGTCGTCGAGGACCTCGCGCTGACCGGCGAGGAGGCAGTCCCACCCGTCCGCTCGTGCCCGCGCCACCGCGACCTCCGCTCGGTCGCGCACCGTCGCGGCGGTCAGTGCGGACTCGAAATCGTGCCCCACGTACTTCACGATCTCCAGGTGCGCGCCCGGCTCCAGCCGGACGCGGATCGTGGTGCGCGCCAGGTCGCCGTCCGCTTCGGTCGAGACGCTCGGTTCCGACTCGATGATCTCGTGATCCATCGCGACGCCGACGATCAGTCCGCTTCGGCGCGTGCGGTGGACCAGGGTCGCACGAGTGCCGACCACATCGGCTTCGACGGCGTCGAGCGGCTCGGTGAGCAGCTCCTGCACGCGCGGGTCGTCGTACTGTATCGGCAGCGGCTCGTTCGCCAGCAGTTCGGAGATCAGCGTGATGTCCGACGCATGATCGACGGCCTCGACACGGTAGCGGACCGCGGCGATCGCCCGGTGACGGAGCGAGACGATCCTCGTCGCCTCGACGCGAACCCGCCGGCCGCCGGGGCTGGTCCAGTCGAAGCTGCGATGCAGGGTTCCCGCGCGCAGGTCGAGCCGCCGCTCGTGCGACGTCAGCGTGCCGGTCTCGACGTCGAAGGACTCGTCGTCGACGACCAGCCGGATGATCTGCCCGTTCTGCACGTTGATCACGCTCTGCCCGACGTCCGGATAGCCGTAGCCGTCTTCGGCGTACGGCATCGGATGCTCCTCGAAGACGCCGTTGAGGTAGCTGCCCGCCACGCCGCGCGGATCGCCCTCGTCGAGGTTGCCGCGCCAGCCGAGGTGCCCGTTCGACAGCCCGAAGACGGACTCCTCATGCGCCAGGCGATCCGATGTCACACCAGAGACACCGACGGTCCACGCATCGACGTCGAAGCGCGCCGTGGTCACAGCACGCTCCTCAGACGGGGCAGCAGGTCGCTCTCGCAGCGCCGGAGGAAGTCGGCCTGATCCCGTCCGACGTGATGCAGGTAGATGTGGTCGTAGCCCTGCGCGACCTCGGCGATCCGCTCGGCGAGGTCGGCCGGATCAGCAGCGATGAGCACACCCTGCTCGAGGGCGTCGTCGGAGGGCACGATCGCGGCCTCGAAGTCCTCGGGATTCTCGACGTCCCACGTGCTCACACCCTGGGCCATCGTCTGAGACCACTGCTCGCGCGCGGTCGCGAGGGCCATCTCCCGAGTGGGCTCGAGGCTCAGGTGGATCTGCAGTCGGGCGGGCCCGCGGCCGCCGGCGTCGCGGAACCGCCGAAGCGCCTCGGCCGTCTGCTCCGCCTGGGAGCCGACGGTGATCATCCCGTCGGCCCAGTCCGCCACCCACGCTGCGGTCTCGGCGCTGACGGCGGCCCCCACCAACGGCACCGGCTGCTCGGGAAGCGTCCAGATCCTCGCGTCGTGGATGCGGATGAGCCCGTCCACGTCGACCCGCTGCCCGTCGAGCAGCGCGCGGATCGCGTCGACGCTCTGCCGCAGTCGCTGCTGGCGCACCGGCTTCTCCGGCCACCGATCGCCCGTGACGTGCTCGTTCAGGTTCTCGCCGCTGCCGAGCGCGACCCAGAACCTCTCCGGGAACATCTGCGCCAGCGTGCCGATCGCCTGCGCGATCACCACCGGGTGATACCGCTGGCCTGGTGCGTTCACGAGGCCGAACGGGATGCCGGTCTGCGCCATCGCGGCCCCCAGCCAGCTCCAGGCGAAGCCCGACTGCCCCTGCGCAGTCGTCCACGGGGCGAGGTGGTCGGAGCACATCACCTCGTCGAAGCCCACCAGCTCCGCGAGGCGAACCGCCGAGAGCAGCTCCCGGGGCGTGTGCTGCTCATGCGATGCGTGGTAGCCGATCGTGACCATCTGGGCTCCTCCCCGCGGCGGAACCGTCGGTCCGCCGTCGCGTCGTCCGTGTGGCGACGACGCTATCGGGTCGCGATCACCCGACACAGCGGGTTGCCTTCGCGCTGCCCGAGCGGGTATCAGACCTGGCTCACCCCGCCGTCGACGGAGAGAGTCGCGCCGACGACATCAGCGGCCGGTCGTCACGCCCGTTCGACGCGGAAGACGACCCGGCCGCCCGACCGGGGTCCTCCCGCGGCGACCCAGTCGCCGAGCTCGGTCCACTGCCTGATGTCGAGCGGGCCGACGTCGAGGTCTCGGTCCGCTGCGAGGTACGTCATGTCCGGCACCAGATCCGGTTCGGCGCCCAGGAAGAAGCTGGTGACCGAGCGGTTCGCCGTGCTCGGGTCGGCGACGAACGCACCGTAGGGGAACACCTCGTCGGCTCCGGCCGAGTGGCCCAATGCGATCACCGTGCCCCCGGCGTCGAGAAGACGATACGCCGCGACCAGCTGCTCGCCGCCGACCAGATCGAGGGCACCGTGGACGCGACCCCGGACGGACTCCACGCTTCGATGCGTCTCGCTCGCTCCGAGGCGACGCAGGTCAGCGTGCCGACCAGCATCCCTCGCCACGGCGATGACGTACGCGCCGGAGCGGGAGGCGAGCTGCACGGCGACGCGTCCGACCGCGCCGGTTGCGCCGACGATCAGGACCCGTCGCCCGAGGACCGAGCCGAGCCGCCGCACCCCGCGCAACGCGCTCGTCGCCGGCACGGGGAGGGTCGCGAGATGCTCCGCTGAGATCGCTGACGTCGCACGAGCCGTCATGGAATGCGGCACGGCCCTGCATTCGGCCCAGCCCGCCGCATCCAGGCTGAGGAAGATGACGCGCTCCCCCGCTCGCGGTCCCTCGCCGTCAGCGGCCGGAGAGATCACGACCCCGCTCCCGTCCCAGCCCGGGACGGCACCGCCGGGCAGCTCGCGGAGACCGGCGAGGTCGCCGGGGTTCGGGGCGAAGGCGTCGACGCGCACGACGAGCTCGTCGTGCCTGGGGACGGGGTCAGGCACCTCCGTGAGCGTCAGTCCGCCGAGAGCACCCGAGTCCTTCGTCCACGCGAGCATGCACCGTTCCTTCCCGTCCTGTGTACCCGGAACGGGAGCCGGCACGACGGCATTCCCCCGACCGAGTCCGGCGGCTCCGATCGCACCCACTGCACAGCACCGCGCCCCGGACACGACTGTGCGGTGCACGCGTCACCGCGTGCACCGCACATTGTCAGGGCGTCAGCCGATCAGCTGATCGGCATCCTCCGTCGTGCGCCTCCGACGGATCAGGAGCAGAGCCCCAGCGCTGGCGAGCAGCACCAGTGCGGCGACCACGACCCACGCCGCGACCTCGCCACCGGTGACGGCGAGTCTTGCAGAACAGGACAGGCGCCCTCGACCCGTTCGCGTGGCGAGCGCCCCATCGAACCCGAGAGTCACTCGGGTCGGATGCCGCCGAGGAGGACGTCGAGGAAGAGGCGCCGGTCATCGTGGTCGCCGAGGCGGACGGCATGCTCGACACCGCAGATGAGGTGCTCGAGCTGGACGATCGAAAGATCCTCACGCACCAGCCGCTCGCGGCGAGCACGATCCAGGACGCCCTCGAACGACTCGAAGATCTCCCTCTTGAGCGCCCGCACGTCGTCTTCCTCGTCGTCAGGCGAGAGGAGGACGGCCTGCAGTCCGCCGTCCTCCAGCTGCAGGGCGAGCGCGTTCTCCAGGAAGGTCGCGAGTGCCGCACGGGTGTCGGTCTGCGCGGATGCTGTGCGCGCGATCTCGACCATGCGCTGCAGTGTCTCGACGGAGAGCGCCTCGACGAGCGCGTGCACGGTCGGGAAGTGGCGGTAGACGGTGCCGACGCCGAGTCCGGCGTCACGGGCGACGGCGTTCAGGCTGAGAGAGCTGCGGGAGTGGGTGCGGGCGACATCGAGGATCCGTTGGCGGCTGCGCACCGCATCCGCCCGCGCCTGTCGCATGTCCGAAGTCTATCAGCACAAGCGGATAGCGAATCCGCTTGTGCTACGGTGAAGCGGATAACTCATCCGTTTTCCTACGAAAGACCACTCATGACCTGGAATCCTGCTCAGCTCCCCGACCAGACCGGACGCACGTTCGTCGTCACGGGCGCCACGGCCGGCATCGGCTACTTCTCCGCCGAGCAGCTCGCCGGAGCCGGTGCCGACGTCGTGCTCGCCTCGCGCTCCGCCTCCAAGCTGGAGCGCGCCGAGGCGTCGATCCGGGAACAGGTCCCCTGCGCATCCGTGCGGAGCGTCGTCGTCGACCTCGCCTCTCTCGAATCGATCGACCGCGCGGCCGAGACCCTGCGCGCTCTACCCCGCCTCGACGGACTGCTGCTCAACGGCGGTGCCATGACTCTGACGAAGGCCCGCGGCGCGACGACCCGCGACGGGCTCCCGCTGCTGCTCGGCACTCACGTCGTGTCCACCGTACGGCTGCTCGCCGGCATCCTGCCCGCGCTCGTCTCGTCGGCCGAAGCGCACTCCGCCGACGGCCGCATCGTGCACACGTCCACGGGGTTCGTCAGCCGCTTCCCGGCCGACGTGTCCGACGTCGCCCGCGTCCCGCGACTGGCACTCAGCGCGTACACGAAGGCGAAGACCGTCACCGAGGTCTTCGCCTTCGAACTCGATCGACGGCTGCGGGCCAACGGGACGCCCGTCGCGTCGCTCGTCGCCCGCCCTGGCGTCGGCGTCGACGCGAAGACGCCGGAGCGCGCCGGCATCCGCGATGCCACGACGCCGTACCAACGCAATCCCTACACGCCGTGGGCGCAGGGCAAGGACACAGCCGCGTGGTCCTCGGTCCGAGCGCTCACCGATCCGCAGGCCGAGGGCGGCGAGTATTACTCGCCCACCGGTGCGTTGCGGGGGCAGCCGACCCGCATCACGCCCCTCGCCCGCACGCACGACCCCGACCGGGAGACCGCGGCATCGGTGTGGGCGCAGCTGGAAGACCTCGCTGGCGTGGAGATCCCGGTGCCCGCGCTGCGGTGATCGGCGCCGGGACTCGCCAGTCCGTGCCGGTACGACTCAGTTGAAGTCGCCGCCCGGAGCCATGTCGGCGAAGCGCGAGTAGTGACCCTGGAACGCCACGGTGATCGTCGCGGTCGGACCGTTACGGTGCTTCGCGACGATCAGGTCGGCCTCACCCGGGCGCACGTCCTTGTCGTACACGGAGTCGCGGTGCAGCAGGATGACCATGTCGGCGTCCTGCTCGATCGAGCCGGACTCACGCAGGTCGCTGATCGCGGGCTTCTTGTCCTGCCGCTGCTCGGGTCCACGGTTCAGCTGCGAGAGAGCGATGACGGGGACCTGCAGCTCCTTGGCGATGAGCTTGAGGCTTCGCGAGAACTCCGAGACCTCCTGCTGACGCGACTCGACGCGCTTGCCCGAGGTCATGAGCTGCAGGTAGTCGATGATGACCATCTTGAGCCCGGCGCGCTGCTTGAGCCGACGGCACTTCGCGCGGATCTCGACGAGCGTCATGTTCGGGCTGTCGTCGATGTAGAGCGGGGCGTCGTTGATACGGCCGCGGGTCGAGGCGACGGTCGTCCAGTCACGGGGGTCGAGCGTTCCCTTGCGCATGTTCTGCAGCGGGATCGCACCCTCGGCGCTGAGCAGACGCATGGCGATCTCGCTCTTGCCCATCTCGAGCGAGAAGAAGATCGACGGGTAGTCGTGACCGATGGATGCCGCGCGCGCGAAGTCGAGCGCGAGGGTGGACTTACCCATGGCCGGTCGGGCGGCGACGACGATCATCTGACCGCCGTGCAGGCCGTTGGTGAGCTCGTCGAGCTCGCGGAATCCGGTGGGGATGCCGGTCATCGAGCCATCGCGCCCGTTGGCCGCCTCGATCTCCTCGACCGCGGCGTCGACCGCGACCGTGAGCGGCACGTAGTCCTCCGCCGTCTCCGAACCGGTGACCGAGTAGATCTCGGCCTGGGCGTTGTTCACGATGTCGGTCGCATCGCCCTGCCCGTCGTACCCGAGCTGCACGATGCGCGTGCCGGCGTCGACGAGACGGCGCAGGATCGCGCGTTCCGAGACGATGCCCGCGTAGTAGCCGGCGTTGGCCGCGGTGGGCACGATCGACGTGAGCGTGTGCAGGTAGTCGGCGCCGCCGGCGCGGCTCAGCTCACCGGTCTTGATGAGCTCGTCGGTGACGGCCACGACGTCGGTGGGCTCGCCGTGCGAGTAGAGCGACAGGATCGCCTCGTAGATGAGCTCGTGCTTCGGGATGTAGAAGTCGGCGCCTTTGAGCGTCTCGATCACATCGGCGACGGCATCCTTCGACAGCAGCATTCCGCCGAGCGCGCTCTGCTCGGCGAGCAGGTCGTGCGGCGGGGTGCGCTCAGGCTTGCGCTGGCCCCCGAGGCGCTCCTCGGAGATGTCGGCGATCGACACACGGCTCCCTTCGCTGCGACTGTCCCCCGGCGCACATCGCGACTCGCGGCACGCTCTGATTCCGGTCGGAAGACGGTCTGCGCAGCAAACCATGGGCTTCCGACATCGGGTCGCTGGACCACGCTACGAGGGGGTGTTTTCGGTCGCAACACGGCCTGTGGATAACCTTGTGGAGAGCGTGCGGAGAAGTCCGGAGTGTCTGTGCAGAACGGGTGTGGATAACCCGGTGGAGTACTGGTCGTAGAAGTTTTCTTTTCCCGGCTGAACTGGTTTTTACCGTTTCCCCACCTTGTGGATGAGAAAGTGCTTCAAGTGCACATTGAAGGTTCTTCGATTCACTGCCGCCATGTGTAGAACCTGGGGAAAGTCAAGCGGAGATTTCACCGGGCGCGTCGGCCCTCGCGGCACCGCAGATCGTGCGCGAACTGTCATCGATGCCGTAGCAGATCGGGCTAGACAGAGCAAAATACTGGGAGTATCGTCACCCCCACATTGAAGTGGGATTCAGCAACGATCGTCTTTCGGGGAGGGAAGCCGACGTGAACGCTCAAGCGACCCGACGTGGCGTACCCGCCGCCGTCCTCTGGGGTGGCGTGGGCGCTGTCGCGTGGGCCGCGATCACGATCCTCACGGGTGGCTCCTCCGCTCACGCCGACGAGCAGTCCGATGCTCCCCTTCTCGACAGCGTCTCCTCGCTCGTGAGCCAGACCGTCTCCACCGTCGGCAACACCGTGACCGCGGTCACGCAGCCCGTGGTCACCCAGGTCGTCGCTCCCGTCGTCACCCAGGTCGTTGCTCCGGCCGTCGAGCACGTGGCAGCGCCCGTGCAGCAGGCAGCCCCCGCCGTGGTCGAGACCGTGACCGAGACCGTCGCAGCCGTCCCCGTCGTCGGACCGGCGACCGCGCCCGTCGTCGAGACCGTCACCGACACGGCGCAGGCCGCCGTGGCTCCGGTCACCGACCTGCTGCAGGAGGCTCCGGTCTCGCAGATCGTCCGCCCGGTTCAGGATGCCGTGTCGGCTCTGCCGATCGTCGGCAAGCTCGTCGATGGCCTGGGCGTGAACACCCTCGTGGACGACGTCGTCGGGGTCGTGGACGAGACCACCGCCGTCGTCGGCGGGGTCGTCGAGAACACCCTTCCGCCGGTGCTCGTCGCCCTTGACCCGACCCCGGGGATCGCCGCGGATCGCCCTGATTCCGCGGCATCCGCCGTGTCGAGCTCGCAGGCGCGGGGTACCCGTGCGCCCGCATCGGCAGTGGGCGAGATAGCCGCTGTCCCGGCACTCGAGCCGGTAGCCGTCCCCGCCGCCCCGGCCACGAGTGTGCCCGCGACCGGCGAGGAGAACGCCCCGTCTCCCTCGCACGGCGGTTCTCCCGCCATCCCTGCGTCCGCCGGTTCCGGTGGCTCCTCCGGTCTCTCCCACGCGCGTCTCAGCGACGTGGGTCCTTTCGCGCTCCGTGCCGTGGAGCGCACCCCCGGTGCACCCGACGACGTCCTGCCGACGTCGCTGGTCGCCGACACCGACGTCTCCCCTGACTGACGGGTCGTCCGGTCGCTCCTCGTGAGCGACAGATGCCGTGCTGCGCGCGCACTCACCCCGCGCGCACCCACATCAGACGACTCGATTCCAGTCAGGAGAAGGACATCATGCGCACCATCCTCAAGCGGGCCCTGTGGGGCACGCTCATCGCCGGCGGGGTCACCCTGTTCGGCGCGACGGCCGCCAACGCGGCCGACACCTCGGGAGCAGACGGACTGCTCTCGGGAACGCAGGCGGACGCCCCCATCTCGGTGCCCGTCACGATCGTCGACAACGCGATCTCGCTGCTCGGAGACTCCTCCGCGCAGGCGGCTCCGGCACCCGCCCCCGCACCGGCACCCGCCCCCGCACCCGCACCCGCACCGGCTCCCGCTCCGGCACCCGCTCCCGCTCCGGCGACGAGCGGTGACGATGGCGTCGCGTCGGGCACCCAGGCGGTCGTCACCGTCACCGTCCCCGTGACGGTGAGCGGAAACGGCATCAGCCTCACGGGCGACTCGTCGAGCGCACCGGCAGCACCCGCACCCGCTCCGGCAGCCCCCGCCGCCACCCCGTCGATCACCACGAACGGTGCCGACGGCGTGCTCTCGGGTTCGCAGGCGCTGCTCGATGTCGACGTTCCGATCACCGTGTCGGGCAACTCGCTCTCGCTCCTCGGCGACAGCGCCTCGACCGGACAGGAGGCCGCGGCACCGGCATCCGGGTCCGGCACGTCGGATGCCGCAGCTCCGAGCACCTCGGGTGACGACGGCGTCGCGAGCGGCACGCAGGTCACCGCACCGATCACCGCCCCGGTGAACGTCAGCGGCAACGCCATCTCCCTCCTGGGCGACAGCTCGAGCGAGGGCGGCATGGCTGCGACCGCACCGGCCGGCAGCATGAACACCGGCGGTACCACGACCGGCGAAGACGGCATCCTGGGCGGCAGCCAGGTCACCGCCCCCGTCACGGCCCCGGTGAACGTCAGCGGCAACGCGATCTCCCTCCTGGGCGACAGCGACGTCGCAGGCGGCACCCCCGCCGCCGCTCCCGCGGGTTCGGGAACCCCGTCGACCGAGGCCTCGACCTCGGGCGACGACAGCGTCCTCGGCGGCACGCAGGTGACCGCTCCCGTCACGGCTCCCGTGACCGCCACCGGCAACGCCATCTCCCTCCTGGGCGACAGCGCCACCGACGGCGGTTCCACGCCGGCGGCTCCGGCCGGTTCGACGTCTCCGCCCACGGGCGCGACCACGAACGGTGATGACGGTGTCGCGAGCGGCACGCAGGTGACCGCTCCCGTCACGGCTCCGGTGACCGCCACCGGCAACGCCATCTCCGTCCTCGGAGACAGCGACGTCGCGGGCGGAACGGCTCCGGCCGCTCCGGCCACCGGCGGCACCTCGACCGGAGGCACCACCTCCGGTGACGACGGCATCCTCGGCGGAACCCAGATCACCGCGCCCATCACCGCTCCGGTGACGGGAACCGGCAACGCCATCTCCGTGCTCGGAGACAGCGAGGTCACCGGCGGCTCCACGACCGGAGCCCCGACCACGGGCAGCCCGACCACGGGTGGCGTGACCACCGGTGACGACGGCATCCTCGGCGGAACCCAGATCACCGCGCCCATCACCCTCCCGATCACCCTCGGCGGCAACGCCGTCTCGGTCGGCGGCGACAGCACGGTGACCGGCCCCGGCACCGACCCCGGTACCGACCCCGGTACCGACCCCGGTACGGACCCCGGTACGGACCCCGGCACGGACCCGGGGACTGACCCCGGTACCGACCCGGGAACCACGCCCGGCACGACCGTCACCACGACGGCATCGATGATGTCGTCGAGCGGAGCCATGACGGCAGCCGGTTCGTCGCAGGGACTCGCCCAGACGGGTGACGCCTCCTCCACGGGTCTCGCCGTCCTCGCCGCAGTGCTGCTGCTCCTCGGAGCAGGGATGCTGCTGCGTCGCCGCCTGACCGCGTGACCCAGGTCCCGGTGGTGCTGCGTCCTCGGGGGAGGAGGCGCCGCACCGCCGGTGCGCGGGTCCCGGACCGTCGGGAGGGGGACCCCTCCCCCGCCCGCCGGTGGATCGCGACGCCGCGCAGCACGCGGATGCCCCGTGTCCCCAGCACGGGGCATCCGCCATGCCCTCGGCATCCCCTCCCCTAGCGCACCTGCGCCCGCACCCTCTGTCCGCGGACTCCCCTGCGTCGAAACCCCTCACCCGCGTCCAGACCCACCACCCCCCACGTCGCGGACGGTGGGCTTCGACGCGGGAGGTGGGTCTCGGCGCAGGGAGCGAGGCGACGGACGGCGAGAGAAGGACGGGGGATGCAGAACGCCCCCTGTCCCGAGGGACAGAGGGCGTTCTCGCGGAGCGTCGCTTACTTGGCGGCGACGACCTGCAGGGTGATGACAGCGGTCACGTCGTCGTGAAGACGGACGGTGGCCTCGTGCTCGCCGACCGACTTGATCGCGGAGGTGATGTGCACCTTGCGCTTGTCGATCGAACCGAGACCGGCAGCCGCGACAGCGTCGGCGACATCGGCGGTCTTGACGGAACCGAAGAGACGACCCTCGTTGCCGGCCTTGACGGCCAGGCGGACCTTGGTGTCTTCGATCGAGTTCTTCAGCGCCACGGCCTCGTCGCGGTCGTGGATCGCGCGGGCCTGACGAGCAGCCTGGATCGAAGCGACCTGCTTTTCGCCGCCGCGGGTCCACGCCGTAGCGAAGCCCTGGGGGATGAGGTAGTTGCGGGCGTACCCGTTCTTGACCTCGACCACGTCACCGGCGCTTCCGAGCCCGGCGACCTCGTTCGTGAGAATCAGCTTTGCCATGTCGGTACCCCTCAGCGGCCAGCGCCGGCGTAGGGCAGGAGAGCCATCTCGCGAGCGTTCTTGATCGCGCGAGCGATCAGACGCTGCTCCTGCACGGAGACACCGGTGATACGACGGGCGCGGATCTTCCCACGCTCCGAGATGAACTTGCGAAGGGTGGAGACATCCTTGTAATCGATGACACCGACCCGGATCGACTTCGCGGGAGCGGCGTTCTTCGCGCCCTTCCGCGGCTTGCGGCGGTCGCCGCTCGACTTTCCAGCCATTGGTTTTCCTTAGTTATGAGACGGATGCCGCAGCATCCGGAGATCTGTTTCAGAAGGGGGTGTCGTCGCCGAAGCTGCCCGGAGTGCTCCAGGCATCGGCGCTGGTCGACGAGCCGGGCGTGGACCACGGCTCCTCCGACACCTGCTGCTGAGCGGGACGGGACTGTCCGCCACCGCCGCCACCGTTCGACGCCGCACGGGTGACCTGCGCGGTCGCGTACCGGAGCGAGGGGCCGATCTCGTCGACCTCCAGCTCGATCGCGGTGCGCTGGTTGCCCTCACGGTCCTGGTAGGAGCGCTGACGCAGACGGCCCTGCGCGATGACGCGCATGCCCTTGGTCAGCGAACCCGCCACGTGCTCGGCGAACTCACGCCAGACCGACGCGCGGAGGAACAGCGCTTCGCCGTCCTTCCACTCGTTCGCCTGGCGGTCGAAGTTGCGCGGGGTCGACGCGATGGTGAAGTTCGCCACCGGCAGTCCGTTCTGCGTGTACCGCAGTTCGGGGTCGGCCGTGAGGTTTCCCACCACGGTGATGACTGTTTCGCCGGCCATGAGACTTACGCCTTCGCTGCCTTGGCGGACTTGCGGGCGGCCTTCTCCTCGGCGCGCTTGGCCTCGGAAGCGATCATCGCCTGAGCTTCCTCGGCGCGCAGCACCTTGGTGCGCATGATCTGCTCGTTCAGCTTGAGCTGACGGTCGAGCTCCTGCGTGGCCTCGCTGGTCGCGGTGAAGTTGACGACGGCGTAGATGCCCTCGGTCTTCTTCTGGATCTCGTACGCGAAACGGCGCTTGCCCCAGACGTCGACGTTCTCGATAGAGCCACCATCGTTGGTGATGACCTTCAGGAACTTGTCGAGCGTAGGAGCGACCTGGCGCTCGTCGATCTCGGGGGTCAGAATGACCATGAGTTCGTACTGGTGCGTCACTTACCCACCTCCTTCGGACTAGAACGGCTTCCGGGACTTTCCCGGAAGCAGGAGGGTGTGTAGCACGTCGTCCGTCCGGGCATCCGAATGGGCGCCTGAGGGCAGACAACCTCGTCAGTCTAGCGGAGTTTCCTCTGCGCTGCTGCCAGCCGGCCTGCGATGGGCTGGCATGCTGGTGGGGTGCGTGCTGATCGTCAGCGCGCACAGACGACCGAAGGGGGAACGCGCATGCGCGTCAACAAGATCGGGGCAGGCATCGTCCTGGCCGCCGCCATCCTGCTCACCGGCTGTTCCGCACCGGCGGACGAGCCGAAGGACGACACCGCGTCGTCCACGCCGGCCGCGGAGGAGAGCACCGCTCCGGCATCCGACTGCCCGGAGCTCACCGAGGGAGCCACGGTCGACGGGGCCACCCTCGGCGGATGCATCACCGAGGCGATGACCGACTCGCAGGGCTACGCCGCCAAGATGACCGTGCTCGGCATGGAGACCACGGCCCAGTACAACCCGTCGAACGACGCCGTCGCATGGTCGACCCCGATGGGCTCGGTCATCGTGATCGGCGACGACGAGTGGGTCAAGTCCTCCACCAGCGAGTGGCAGGTCGCCGACCCGAACTCGACGGACCCGATCGTCGCCGGCCTCAGCCAGGCCGCGGCGACCGCGAACGACACCGACCCGGCCGTCGCAGCCGGCGCCCTGTCGGGCGAGTTCACCGTCACGGGCAAGGGCTCGCGCCTGGGTCAGGACGTCTACATCCTGACGGGCACCGCCGAGCAGCAGGGCGTCTCCGTCGACATGACCTACGAGGTCACCGCCGACTACGTGGTGCTCGCGACCACCGGCGCCACCGAGGCCGCGGGTCAGTCGATCGAGACCACCCTCGAGATCACCGAGTGGGACGTGAAGCAGGACATCGTCGCGCCGCTCTGATCGAGAGCTGAAGAAGCGGGCCGGGGCTGACGCCCCGGCCCGCTTCGCTTTTCCCGCTGGGGCGTCATGCAGGAGATCGCACGCTGTGCAGGAGCATCCGCCGTATCCGGTCCTGCAGTGCGTGCGTTCTCCGTCGTCACGCGCGCGGCGCACTCGCAGGTCAGCCGATGACGGGCGGGATCTCCGACCAGGCGATCCGCTCGTCGGTCGACGGCGCGGCGGGGATGCGCCCTGCGCCGTCCGGTTCCGGGATCGCCGCGAGCAGTGCCCGGGTGTACGGATGCTGCGGCGCCGCCCACACGCGATCGGTCGGCCCCGACTCCAGGACGCGCCCCGCGTACATGACGAAGGTGCGGTCGGCGATGCGGCGGACCACCGCGAGGTCGTGCGAGATGAACAGCATCCCGGCACCGGCCTCGGCGACGAGGTCGCGCATGAGTCCGGCGACGCTGGTCTGCGTCGAGGCGTCGAGCGCCGAGATCGGCTCATCGGCCACGAGCAGCGACGGCCGCGCGGCAAGCGCCCTGGCGATCGCGATGCGCTGCTTCTGTCCGCCCGAGAACTGGTGCGGGAACCGGGTCGCCACCTGCGCCGGCAGTCCGACCCGTTCGAGCCACTCCTCGACGCGCGGGCCCTCGGCGCCGCGCGCGCGGGCGGTCGCGATGCCGTCGGCGATCTGGTCGCCCACCCGGCGGCGCGGGTTCAGCGATGTCGAAGGGTCCTGGAACACCATCTGGATGCCGGTCAGCGCGAGCTTGCGGCGACGGATGCCGAGGGGAGTGACCGGCGCATCACGGAACCGCACCTCTCCGGCCGCGATCCTCTCGATGCCGACGACCGCGCGGGCGAGGCTGGACTTGCCGCTGCCGGACTCGCCGACCAGCGCCACGGTCTCGCCCGGAGCCACCTGCATCGACACCTGGTCGACGGCCACGACCGGCGGATTGCCGGGGTAGCGCACGACCACGCCCTGCGCGTCGAGCACGGAGACGTCACTCATCGGCATCCTCCTTCTCGACGATCACGGTCGGCGCGACCGGCTCGACCGGCTCGTGCGGCGCATCCTCGACCTTCGAGCCGGGAAGCGCGGCGAGCAGCGTGCGCGTGTACTCGTGCTGCGGGTCGCGGAACAGCGTCTCGCGGTCGGCGCGCTCGACGATCCGGCCGTCCTTCATGACGGCGACCTCGTCGGCGATCGCGCTCATCACGCCCAGGTCGTGCGTGACGAGCAGCACCGCGAGGTCGCGCTCAGTCGCGAGGTCGCGGAGCAGCTTGAGGATGCCGGCCTGCACCGTCACGTCGAGGGCCGTGGTCGGCTCGTCGGCGAGCAGCACCTCCGGATCGCAGGCGAGCGCGCACGCGATCGCGATGCGCTGGCGCTGACCGCCCGAGAACTGGTGCGGGTAGCGCTTCAGCGCAGCATCCGGATTCGGCACCTGCACGATCTCGAGCAGCTCGATCGCCCGTTTCTTCGCCGCGTCGCCGCGGAGGCCGAGGTGCACCCGCATGTGGTCGGTGAGCTGGCGGCCCACCGGCAGCTGCGGATGCAGCGACGCCGACGGGTCCTGGAAGATCATCGCGATGCGCTTCCCGCGGATGCGGTTGAAGCCGCGCCGACGGAGGCCGACGAGCTCCTCCCCCGCGAGGGTGATCGAGCCGCCGGTGCGGGCCTGTCGCGGCAGCAGTCCGAGCACCGCGAGCGAGGTGAGGGTCTTGCCCGAGCCGGATTCGCCGGCGAGTCCGTGGATGCGGCCGGCCCGCAGGTCGAGCGAGATGCCGTGCACGAGCGGGCGGCCGATCTCGATCGTCAGGTCGCGGATGCTCAGTGCCGGGGCTGCGGTGGAATCGCTCATGCTGCCGCTCCCTTCGCCGAGGCGACGTGGTCGGCCTGCTTCTCGTGCGTGACCTCGGCCGTCGGGTCGAGCACGTCGCGCATCGCGTCGCCGAGGAAGTTGAAGGCCAGCACGACCGTGAGGATCGCGAGACCGGGGAAGACGCCGAGCCACCAGGCGTCGAAGTTCTGCATCGCGGCGGAGATCATCGATCCCCACTCCGCCGTCGGCGGTTGCGCGCCGAGGCCAAGGAACGACAGCCCCGAGAGCAGCAGGATCGCCGCGCCGATGTCGAGCGTCGCCAGCACGAGCATGGGTCCGGCGATGTTCGGGAGGATGTCGACGAACAGCGTGCGCACGGGCGAGTGACCGAGCAGACGCCCGGCGATGACGTAGTTCTGTCCGCGCAGGCCGAGGACGATGCTGCGGGTCACACGGGCGTACTGCGGCCACGACACAACGATCGCGGCGATCACGGCGTTGAACAGCGACGGGCCGAGCGATGCCGCGACCACCATCGCGAGGATCACGGTCGGGAACGCCATGAACAGGTCGGTGATGCGCATGAGCGTCTCGTCGACCGCGCGACCGAAGTACCCGGCGACCGCGCCGATCGTGGTGCCGATGATCATGGCGGCGATCACGAGCATGAGCGCGAGCGGAAGGCTGACGGTCGCGCCGGTCATGAGGCGCGAGAAGATGTCGCGTCCGTTGCCGTCGGTGCCGAGAAGCGTGTCGATGCCCGGCTCCTGCAGACGAGGGAGCACCTGGGCGTTCGGGCCGTACGGCACCCACCACTGGGCCGTGAAGGCGATGACGATCCAGGCGACGGCGATCACTGTGCCGATGACGCCGAGCGGCGTACGCCAGGCGCGCGGCCAGCGGAAGCGGAACCGCCAGGGTCCGGATGCCGAGTCGATGCGGCTCATGCGATCCTCACTCTCGGGTCCAGGACGCCGTAGAGCAGATCGACGACGAAGTTGATGAGGAGGTAGATGACGCCGACGACGAGACCGACGCCCATGATGCCGGGCAGGTCGAGGTTGGCGGCGGAGTTGTAGGCGTAGGTGCCGAGACCGGGCCACGCGAACACCGACTCGACGAGCACGGTGCCGGAGAGCAGCGATCCGAAGGCGACGCCCACGACGGTGAGGATCGGGAGCGAGGCGCCGCGGAGCACATAATCGAGGATCACGCGCATGGCGGGGAGGCCCTTGGCCCTCGCAGCGCGGACGTAGTCGCTGCCCAGCACCTCGAGCACCGATGTGCGGATGAACCGGGTGAGCAGACCGATCGTCACGAGCGACAGCACCATGACCGGCAGAGCGAGGTGCGCGAGGGCGTCGAAGAAGCCGACGCCGTCGCCGTTCAGGAGGTAGTCGACCGTGTACAGCCCCGTGATGCGGGGCGGTGGCGTGATCGATGGCGAGATGCGACCCGAGCCCGGGGCGATCCGCAGCTCGAGGAAGAAGACGTAGAAGCTCACGAGTGCAAGCCAGAAGGTCGGGACGCTGAGGCCGATGAGCGTCACGACCCGGATGACCTGGTCGGTCACGAGCCCGCGCCGGTAGGCGGCGAGCGTTCCGAGCACGATGCTGACGGCGAGGCTCAGGATGATCGCGCCGATCGCGATCTCGATCGTCGCCGGCACCGCGGTGGCGAGATCGCTGGTGACCGGTCGCCCGGTCACCAGCGATGTGCCGAGGTCCCCGCGGAGCAGGTTCCCCATGTAGATGACGTACTGCACGATCAACGGCTGGTCGAGTCCGTTCGCCTTGATGAAGGCCTCGCGCGTCGCCGGGTTCTGCGACGCGCCCTCACCGAGCGCGGCCGACACGGGGTCGCCCGGAACCAGGTTCGTGAGCGCGAAGGTCACGATCGTGACCCCCACGAGCAGGAGCAGGGAGGTGCCCACCCGGCGCAGCAGGTAGCCGACGAGCGGCGACCTGCGACGCTGCGCCTGGCGTTGCACGGCCACCGTCGTCATGCGTCAGAGCCCTCTCAGCCGGCGGGCTGGATCTCGGCGATGTCCATCTCCCACACCGAGTTGTACACGGCGCCGGAGACGGCATCCGCCGTGGCGATGTTGCGGCCGGGGACGATCAGCGGCACGAACGGACCCTCGGCCTGCATGGCCTCGGCGAACTCCGTGAACGCGGCGCTGCGCTGGTCCTCGTCGGTCGCGGCGGCCGCACCGGCGGCGATGCCCGCGATCTCGGGGTTCGCCTCGGCGGCCCAGCCCGCGCGCAGGCCGACCTTCAGCCCCGGAGCGAAGGGCAGGAAGTTCGCCGAGTCGGCGTAGTCGGGACCCCAGAACCACAGGCCGAAGCCCTCGGTGCCGTTGACGTACGCGTCGAGCTCGGTCGCGAACGGCGCCGGAGCGAGCTCGACCGTGATGCCGGCATCCTCGAGCTGCGCCTGCACGCGCTCGGCGAGCGGGGTGAACTCCACGCCGCCGACCGGGTAGTCGTTCGGGAACTGCAGCTTCAGGGTCTGACCGGTGTAGCCGGCCTCGGCAAGCGCGGCCTTCGACTTCTCGAGGTCCTGCTCCACGCCGGTGTCGAGGGCACCCTCGAATCCGGGCGGGATCACGCCGGTCGCCTGCACGGCGCCGGCGCCGGCGAGCTCGAGCAGTGCGTCGTAGTCGAGCGCGTAGCGGATCGCCTCGGCGATCTTGACGTTCGCGAGGTCGCCGGCCACGGCCGAGGACTGGTTCAGCAGCAGGAAGATCGTCTGGCCGGACGGCACCGAGTCGACCTGGAGGCCGTCGCCGAGACCCGAGACCTGGTCGCCGTTGAGGTCCATCGCGACCATGGAGTCGCCGCCCTTGAGGTTCGCGAGCTGGGTCGCGCTCTCCGACACGTTGCGCACGACGACGCGGTCGTAGCCGGCCTCTTCGTCGCCGTTGTACTCGTCGTTCTTCGTCAGCACGACCTGCGACGAGAGGTCGAGCGTGTCGAGCACGAACGGGCCGGATCCGGCGGACTCGCCGTCGAGGAAGCCCTGCGCCGAGTCGGAACCGTCGGTGGTGCCGCCGTTCTCCATCACGACGTCGGAGTTGACGATGCCGAGCGCCGGGTTCGCGAGGATCGCGGGCAGCTGCAGCAGCGGGGTCTCGGAGGTGATGCTGATGGTCTTGTCGTCGACCTCGGTGATGGTCAGGCCGCCGAGCAGGAAGTTCGGCTTGGCGTCCTCCATGCCCTGGATGCGCTGCAGCGTGAAGACGACGTCCTTCGCCTCGATCGGCGAGCCGTCGGAGAAGACGCGGTCGCCCTCGAGCGTGAAGGTGAACTCGGTCGCGGCGTCGTTCTGCTCCCAGGACGCGAGGCCGGGGACCGGGGTCGACACGTCGGAGCCCTCGAAGTCGACGAGCGTCTCGTAGAGCGCCTTCGCGATCATGTTGCCGGTCGGGTCGTAGGTGTGGCCCGGGTCGGCGGTCTCGATCGAGAACGCCGTGTCGATGACGAGCGACCCGGACGACGAGTTGCCATCGCTGTTGTTCGCGGAGTTTCCTCCGGAGCATCCTGCGAGCGCGAGGAGCGCGACCGCTCCGATCGCGATGACGGACGTGCTGCGACGTGACGACATGAGAGCCTCCAGAGGCGAGGAGTACATTCGGGTTCGGTCGATGCCGGGTGGACGACCGGTGAACAGATTCGCATCATATGGGACGATGTGTCCAGCGAGGATGCAACCGAACTCACGGTCTGTCCCACGACCTCGCACAGGAGGAGACATATGTCCAGCAAGAACAGCGATGCTTCGCAGCATTCTGGACGAAGTGCCACCCCTTTGGACGACACCGCATACAGAATCCTCAGCACGTTGCGCGATAACGGTCGCATCTCGATCGCCGCGCTGGCGGAGGAGGTCGGCATCTCCCGCGCCAACGCCTACACGCGAGTCGAGTCGCTGATGCAGGATGGCGTGATCACGGGGTTCAGCGCGACCGTGGATCAGGCCAAGGCGGGCCTCTCGATCGGAGCCCTCGTGTTCGTCACGGTGCACCCGCAGGCGTGGGCGTCGTTTCGCGATCGCGTCATGGAGATGCCCGACGTCGAATGGTGCGCCATCACGACGGGAGAGCACGACGCGATGCTGCTCATCCGCGCGGTCGACGTCAGCGGAGTCCACGAATTCTCGACCGGGGTCATCGCGCAGCTTCCCGAGGTGCGCACGGTCGTGAGCGTCGTCGTGCTCGACGAGGTCGTGCGGCGCTCGTACCTGCTGCCCACCGACCTCCCCGAGCGCGACCTGACGGCGCCGCTCGGGATGACACGGTGGACCCCGGCGTCCCCCGGCCGCGACGCTCTCCCGCCCCGCTGAGACCGCCCTCCCCCTCCGCGGTCGTTGAGCGAGCGAAGCGAGTTCGTGCGCGATCTCATCCGCCACGAGCGGGCCCGCACTCAGCTCCGTTCGCTGATCGTGGAGCTGCAGGAGCTATCAGGGCGCATCGCGCAGTTCCCCTCGATCGGATCACCCCGCTTCGCAGTCGAAACCGGCATCGAAGAACTGCGCGACCTCGCGCTGCGACGGTTCCCGTATGTCGTCTTCTACGGCGAAGACTCCGACGTGATGCGCATCCTCCGCGTCCGTCATCACAGCCACGACATCCCTGCAGAGCTGCGGGGCGGGTGACCGCGGGCGGGTCACCGCGTTTCGTCTCGCCGCGCTCGCTCACCGAGCGTCGGAGGCGACCTCTTCGCACACGCTCAGCTGGGGCAGCCCGTGCATCTCGTAGTGCTCGACGAGCCGGATGAGCCCGGCATCCGTCAGCTCGAGGTCGCTCTCGCCACTGCCGGTGACGACCGTTCCGTCGGCGACCAGCACGTGCACGAACGACACCCAGATGGTGTCGCCCGTGCGGGTCCCCACGAAGCGTCCGAAGGTCACGGTGTCGCCTGAGTAGTCGCCCCAGATCGCGCCGTCCTTCTCCCAGTAGACGAACTCGCTCGGCGACTCGGGATCGACGGCGGAGGTGGTCGACGACACCATGCGGAAACGTCGGCCGTCGAGGGAGGGAATGGTCGTCACAGGGGAGTTCACCCTCCGATTATGGGGTGGATCACGGGGCCGCTCGGCCACGGCACCCAGGCGTCTCCTGCCCGCTCGGAACGCGCCGGTCGGGCGAGACGAAACGCGCGGCGCTCCACGGCCGCCATCCGTTTCGTCTGGCGTCGCCCGTGCACGCCCCGGGTACCGTGGGTCGTATGCACTGGTTGCCCGACCCGTCCGCCGGCGCGTGGCTGCGCGAGCGGCTCGACGACCCGTGGAACTCCTCGATGCACTCGGTCGTCCCGCACGGGTACCCCGCGTACGCCCGCATCCTGCATCCGGCCTCCGTTCGTTCGCTCCCCGATCGCCCCGTGCCGACGGACGAGGAATGGGAGCGGATGCCGGAGGCCGAGCGGCGGCAACTCATCGACCGCCTCGTCGACTCCCCCGCCACCTGGGCCGAGACCGCCGAGGCGTTCGGCACCGTGCTGCATCCGCTCGCGCAGTGGCAGCGGATCGTGCGCACCCCGATCGACGGCGACTGGCGCAGCCGTATCGCGCCGGACGGTCGCGAGTTCACGGCGCCGATGGAGGGCGAGCTGCCGGCCGATGTCGTTGCCCGGGTCGCCGCCCACCTGCGCTCCGCGACGACCACACCCGAGGCCGGCGTCGCCGCCCTCTGGGAGGGGTTCGGCGGACTCCTCGGTCACTACGGTCACGCGCCGTCGCGGGCCTTCCTCACGCTCAGCGACGACCCGACCCATCAGGCGCTGCTCGACCGCAGCATGCACGACCCGTTCAACAACGTCTTCCGCAAGCCGACATGGCATGACGGGATCCTGTCGAAGGAGATCTCGGAGGCGCCCCGGTTCGAGACCCGCGACCGCGCGTATGTGCTGTTCTCGGCGGGCGTTGAGGAGTTCACCGACTCCGACTGGATCCTGCGTGCGCCGTGGCGCGACTTCTCCGGCGAGCAGCACGGGTTCCCGCCGAGCGCGCAGAGCCCGAGCATCCTCTGGCCCGAGGATCGGGCGTGGGTGCTGGTCAGCGAGATCGACTTCGATTCGACCGTCGTCGCAGGGTCGGCCGAGCTCGTGGCCGCGCTCTGCGCCGATCCCGCGCTCGAGGCCTTCCCCCTCCCGGAAGGGGCGGACCTGCACTGGGACGCCGACGACGTGAATCGGTAGTCGACGGCATTCGGGGCCGTCCACCCACGACGATGTCGGTGCCCGCGCCTACCTTCGGAGTGTGGCGGAGCCGGTGCAGCAGTGGTGGGCGAGAAGGCAGTTCTCGCGCGGCCGCGACGTGCCTTACGAGGTGGGGGCCTTCCGTGCCGGCTGGGCCGCGTACCCCGAGCTGATCCGCCAGTACCACCCGGAGCTCAACCATGGCGTGACGCTGTCGCAGATCCCCCTCGCCGCCGACGTGCTGCTGTGCTGGGAGTGCGCAGTCGGCCATCGCTTCGCTGCGACGCCCACCGAGCAGCGCGAGCGACCGGGACGCGTACGTCGGCGCTCGGCATGGTGTCCGGAATGCTCCACCCTGGCGCGGCCCCAGCCCGTGATCCTCGGCGAGGCGCGCGCGATCCCGCGAGCGCCTCGCCGGCGCGCACCGGAGCTGTGCACCAAGACGCCCGACCTCGCGTCGGGCACCGCGTTCCTCAGCGTGTGCGCGCCGAAGCCGGCATCCGCCGCCGAGGCTGCACTGCGGGCAGGGCTCACCGACCGGCTGCTCTTCGACACCGGAGTCAACGCGGTCAAGGTGTCGCGGCCCTTCTTCCGGCACACCGAGGTGTGGCCCGACATCGTGATCCCCGAACTGCGCATCGCCGTCGAGTACGACACGGTCGGGCGCCACGGACTCGAGCACGTCGGCAAGCGTGAGGATGCCGATCGGCGCAAGGACCGGGCGCTGCGCGCGGCCGGATGGGAGGTCGTGCGGATCCGTACGGGAGCGCTCGAGCCGATCGGCCCGTTCGATCTGCGGATGTCGTCGGTCGGTGTGCGCGGAATCACGCGTCTGCTCGACGCCTTCCGCGGCATCCGCGGCGAACTGCTCGTCGACGCCTACCTGCGGTGATCGACGCCACAGGTGTGGGGGTGGGTGCTGGATTGGGGATCAGCTGCCCACCCCATCCCCCCTCGGGATCGGAAGAGCTGGGGACCCTTCCGCAGGACGGCGAAGCCGTCGGACGCGTGGTCGGCTGGGGACCGACATATCAACGCGTACACGAAAATGGTATCCCGGCGAACGTTGCACGGGATTGCGAGCGTCGATACCCGTGGTGAGTATGACGGAACAGTTCGAGTTCGCTGCCGGAACGGCGGCATTCCTGCGATTTCCGCACGTTACGAGCCTGCGTGTCAGGCCGCGCTCCAGGCCCTCTGCAGTCGCGCGAGCACTCGGTCCAGCGTTTCCCACGCGTCCGATTCCCGCATCGCCGCGCCGATGCGCTGTGCGTTCGCGCGATAGGTCGGATCGCCGAGAACGCGCGCGACCGCCGCCCCCACCTGAGCGGGATCCACCGTGCGAGCCCGCAAGTCGATTCCCGTCCGTGACCACCCCACACGGGCGCACACCTCGACCTTGTCCTCGGTCTGCCCGGCGACGACGAGAGGAACGCCGAAGCCGAGAGCCTGCTGCACTCCCCCGTAGCCGCCGTTGGTGACCAGGACGTCGACCATCGGCAGCAGCCGGTCGTACGGGAGGTAGGAAGCGACTCTCACGTTGCCAGGCAGGTCGGCCGGCAGCGCGTCGACCGGGCGGCCGCCCGTGGAGACGACCACCAGAACATCATCCGCGGCGAGCGCCCTGATCGTCGGAAGCACGAGCTGCTCGAAGTCGGAGTTCGCGACCGTGCCCTGGGTCACGTGAACGACGGGTCGGACGCCGTCGAGATCGCCCCACCACTCGGGCAGCACCTGATCTGTCGACGGCGCCGGCAGCGGGCCCGCGAAGTGCACGGTCGCGGGGAGGTCCGAGCGCGTGTACTCGAACTGGGGCACCGTGAACTGCACGTAGGCGTCGGCGTGCCCCGCCCAATCGAGGATGAAACCGCCGAGCGGACGCCCGACCACGCGCCGCGCCATCTCGTCGGCCTCGCGCTGCACCCGCCGGAAGATGCCCTTCTCGGCCATCGTGCGCAGGGCGGCGTTGCGCAGACGACCGAGCGGACCCGCGAGCGGCGGGATGCCGAGACCGAACGGGGCGACATCGCGACTGCGCGCCCCGAGCGGGAAGATCCCGAGCACGACGACGGGCGGGCGCTCGGCGGCGGGAAGGAGCCGCAGCAGTGCGGCCCCGATGAAGAGGGGCTCGGTGAGCACGGCGTCGAACCGCGACGTATCGAGCTCCGTTCTGACGGCGGAGAGTTGAGCTACGCCCGGGTGGATGAACAGGTTCGCCATGTCGAAGCGGATCGCGGCGGGTCCGGTCAGGCTCGCTCGCTCGGGGAAGGTGCCGTTCGGGTCGTCGAGGTCGACGTCTGCGTCGCGCGGAAGGGCCACGAACCGCGCACCGGCCGCACGCACACGGTGCTCGTACCGCGCGCTCGTCAGGAACACGACCTCGTCGCCGCGATCGATCAGATGGCGCGCGACCTGCAACAGCGGCACGACATGGCCGTGCGCGGGAGTGCACGTGAAGAGGTAGCGCGACATGACGGGCCTTTCCGTAGGATCGAATGTACTCGTGAAGTATTCATCACCATGTGAGGAAAGTCAATGCCTGCGGAGACCCGCGCCTATCGATCCGAGCTGAGGGCGCGTCAGGCCCGCGAGACCCGAGCACGCATCATCGCGGCCTCGGCGCGCCTCTTCGCCACGCACGGCTACCAGGCGACGACGATCGCCGCGATCGGCCGCGAGGCCGGCGTCTCGACCGAGACGGTGAAGACCACGGCGTCGAAGGCCGAGCTGCTGCTCGCCGCCTTCGAGGTCACCTTCTCCGGATCCGAGGCCGCAGAATCGCTCACCGACACGGAGGTCGCCGCCGGCGTGCTCGACCTGCCGGACGATGCCTTCCTCGACGCCGTGCTCACGCAGATCTCGACGGCGAACGCCCGCGGGCACGCCCTCTGGACCGTGCTCCTCGGCGCCGCCCTCTCCGACCCGGTCGTCGACGAGGCGCTGCAGGGCATTCTCGCCCACCGCCGCGCCGACCTCGCGCGGCTCGTCGACGAGCTGACGCGGCGCGGCATCGCACAGGACCTCGACGATCCGGATGCCGCGGCGGCGGCGATCTCGTTCCTCATCTCCCCCGAGAGCTACCAGCAGCTGGTGGCGCAGTCCGGCTGGACCGAGGAGCGCTACGGATCCTGGTTGCGAGCGGCCGTGCTCGCCCAGATCACCCGCTGAGACCGAAGTACGCGAGCTCGGCCTCGTTCAGCATCCGCGAACGGATGAGGAACCGCATTCCCGTCGGTCCCTCCACGCTGAACCCCGCACCGCGCCCGGGCACGACGTCGATGGTCAGGTGCGTGTACTTCCAGTACTCGAACTGCGACTCCGACATGTAGACCTCGACCGGCGCCTCGAGCCCCACGTCCAGCACCCCCAGCAGGACGTCGCTCGGTCCGGTGAGGAACATGCCCACCGGGTAGCACATGGGCGACGACCCGTCGCAGCATCCGCCCGACTGATGGAACATCAGCGGACCGTGCTGCGCCGCGAGGTCGCGGATGAGGGATGCCGCAGCATCCGTCACCGCGACCCGCGGGTACGTGCCGATGCTCACCATCAGAAGAAGCCCATCGGACCCTCCGCGTACGACACGAGGAGGTTCTTCGTCTGCTGGTAGTGGTCGAGCATCATCTTGTGGTTCTCGCGACCCACGCCCGACTGCTTGTACCCGCCGAACGCCGCGTGCGCGGGGTACTGGTGGTACGTGTTGGTCCAGACTCGGCCGGCCTCGATGGCGCGTCCCGCTCGATAAGCGATGTCGCCGCTGCGGCTCCAGACGCCGGCACCCAGACCGTAGAGCGTGTCGTTCGCGATCGAGATGGCATCGTCGTAGTCGTCGAACGAGGTGACGGAGAGCACGGGCCCGAAGATCTCCTCCTGGAAGATGCGCATGTCGTTCGTGCCCTCGAACACCGTCGGCGCGACGTAGAAGCCCTCGCTGAGGTCGCCGCCGAGGTCGACCCGCTCGCCTCCGGTGAGCAGACGCGCGCCGCCCTGCTTTCCGATGTCGATGTAGCTGAGGATCTTCTCCAGCTGATCGTTGGACGCCTGAGCGCCGATCATCGTGGCGGGGTCGAGCGGGTTTCCCTGCAGGACCTTACCGACCCGGTCGAGTCCGTCGGCGAGGAAGCCGTCGTAGATCGACCGCTGGATCAGCGCGCGCGACGGGCAGGTGCACACCTCGCCCTGGTTCAGCGCGAACATCGTGAAGCCCTCGAGCGCCTTGTCGTAGAAGGGGTCGCCGGTATCGCGTGCGACGTCTTCGAAGAACACGTTCGGGCTCTTGCCGCCGAGCTCCAGCGTCACCGGAATGAGGTTCTGCGACGCATACTGCATGATCAGGCGTCCGGTCGTCGTCTCGCCCGTGAACGCGACCTTGCGGATGCGCTTGTGCTGCGCCAGCGGCGCGCCGGCCTCGATGCCGAAGCCGTTCACGATGTTCACGACACCGGCGGGCAGCAGATCGCCGATGATGTCGAAGAGGAACAGGATGGATGCGGGCGTCTGCTCGGCCGGCTTGATGACGATGCAGTTGCCCGCGGCGAGCGCCGGCGCGAGCTTCCACACCGCCATGAGGATCGGGAAGTTCCAGGGGATGATCTGCCCGACGACGCCGAGCGGCTCGTGGAAGTGATACGCCACGGTGTTCTCGTCGAGCTGGCTGATGCCGCCCTCCTGCGCGCGCAGCACCCCGGCGAAGTAGCGGAAGTGGTCGATCGCGAGCGGGATGTCGGCGGCCAGCGTCTCGCGCACCGGCTTGCCGTTCTCCCAGGTCTCGGCGACGGCGATGCTCTCGAGATGCTGCTCGATGCGGTCGGCGATGCGGTTGAGGATGACCGAGCGTTCGGCCGGGCTGGTCTTGCCCCAGGTCGCGAAGGCCTTCCAGGCGACGTCGACCGCCCGGTCGATGTCCTCGGCCGTTCCGCGGGCGACCTCGGTGAAGGGCTTGCCGTTCACGGGACTGATGTTCTCGAAGTACTGCCCCTTCACGGGGTCGACCCACTCGCCGCCGATGTAATGCCCGTAGCGGGGGCGGTAGTCGGCGATCGATCCCGGCTGCCCCGGCGCGGCGTAGGCGGCGGATGCGGTGGACACGTCTTCTTCGACGATGGTCATCGGTGACTCCTTCGACGGGCCGCGCTTCGGTGCGGCGGCTGGTCCTCCGACGGTAGGTCGCCCGACGTTGCACCCCGATGCGCAACGTTGCAGGAGGTTGCGGGGCCGGATGGCCAGCGATCCCCGGCTGGACGGTCTTTCCCCGGCGTGTCCGCCGCCGGGCGGGGATCCTCCGGCCGGGCGAACCGTCAGCCCGCCTCGAGCCGCTCGATCCGCGTTACGAGCCCCGCCCGTTTCGGCGACCGCGCGGGCAGCATCTCGAGCGCGAGCCGCAGCGCCTCGGCATCCGTCTGTCCTTCGGGGATCTCGGCGTAGGCGAGGAGAACGTCGAGGCTCGCCTCCGACAGCATCGCCTCGCGCAGCGCCGCGCGCACCGTGTCGCGGAACTCCTCGACGCCGGGGGAGGTCGACTCCGGCAGCACCGGTCCGCGGTAGGCGGTCAGCGCGACGCGGTGCGCCCCTCGATCGAGCAGCGACAGCACGTCATGGGCGTCGGTCTCGAGAGCCACCGGCAGTCGGTACGGTCGCGACTCAGGCACGAGGCTCGGCGCGTGCTTCTCGAGCACCTTGCGGAGCCGTACCATCTCGGGCCGCAGCGTGTCGGGAGAGCCCTCGTCGCCGTAGACGAGCTCCGCGAGCCGCTCGGCCGACAGGCCCTGCCGGTGGGTGGCGAGCATGAGCAGGATCGCCGCATGGCGGGCGCTCAGCTCGATGACGGACTCCTCATGCTCGGACTCGGTCTCGAGCCGGGCCCGATCGCGACCAAGCACGTGCAGGGTGGCGCGCGTCGTGGGCCTGGCCCTGGTGGAGACGGGTGCCGGGCGCTGCGCCTCGGTCCGCTGCCGCAGCCGGGCGACGAGCAGCTCCGACTCCACGGCGCGCGCGGTGGCATCGACGAGCAGACGGGCCTGCGTCGACACGACCTCCACGCCCCCTGTGACGTCGATGACGCCGAGGACGCGCTGCGTCTCGGGGTCCCGCACGGGCGCGGCCGAGCACGACCACGGATGCACGAGGCGGTTGTAGTGCTCCGCGCCGCGGATCTGCACGGACTGCCCGAGCGCCAACGCGGTGCCCGGAGCGCTCGTGCCCACGGCATCCTCCGCCCAGTTCGCACCGGCCACGAACCCCATGCCGTCGGTCAGCGACTGCAGCTGCCGATCGCCCTCGATCCACAGCAGGCGTCCGGCCTGGTCGCCGACGGCGACGACGACGCCCGAGTCCTCCGCGGAGCCCGGCAGCAGCAGCGCACGGATCATGTCCATCGCCGAGGCGAGCGGATGCGCACGCCGATACTCCTCGAGCTCGTCGCTCATCAGGTCGATCGGCGGGGTCCCCTCGGGTCCGACGCGGCCGCGCCACGATCGCACCCACGACTCACGGACGAGAGGACGGACCGACTGCAGCCGGTGGTCGTCGAGGTTGCCGGCGATCAGCTCTTCATGCGCGCGCTCGATGAGGAGTCGCGAGACCTCGGGTCCCTCGCGCGACGCCTGCCACGACGCAACCACAGCGTCTCCCATCGTCGGTGGAGCGTGGTCTCAGCATACGAGCCGGGTATCGCGGGCGAAACGGCTACTTCGCGCGGTGTGGTGAGGTGTTCGCGGAACGGATGCAGGTCGGCTGCCCGGATGCAGGTCGAAACGGCCGGATCCGGCATGCATCCGTGTTCCCGACATGCAGATGGGTTCGATCGAACGTGGGATGCCGTGCAGCTCAGCCCCGCGCGGCCCACCACTCGCGGAGGCGCTGCTCGGCGGCATCCGTCCCGATGACGCCCTCGTCGAGGCGCAGCTCGAGCAGGAAGCGATAGGCCTCGCCGACCTCGCGACCCGGACGGATGCCGAGCACCTCCTGGATGCGGTTGCCGTCGAGCTCTGGACGGATGGAGTCGAGCTCTTCCTGCTCGCGGAGCGCAGAGATGCGCGCCTCGATGTCGTCGTAGGCCGAGGCGAGCCGCGACGCCTTGCGCTTGTTGCGCGTGGTGACGTCGGCGCGGGTGAGGATGTGCAGGCGCTCGAGCTCGTCGCCGGCGTCGCGCACGTAGCGCCGCACCGCGGCATCCGTCCACGCGCCCTCGGCGTATCCGAAGAACCGCAGGTGCAGCTCGATGAGCGTCGCGACGGTGTCGGTGGTGGCCGTGTCGAAGCGCAGGGCCTGCAGACGCTTACGCGCCATGCGGGATCCGACGACGTCGTGGTGGTGGAACGTCACCGCTCCCCCGTCCTCGAGCTTGCGGGTGCGCGGCTTGCCGATGTCGTGCAGGAGCGCGGCGATGCGCAGCGGCACGTCGGCCCCGGCGCCGGGGTGGCGCGAGTGCTCGAGCTGGATCGCCTGCCGCAGCACGGTGAGCGAGTGCTCGTAGACGTCCTTGTGATGGTGGTGCTCGTCGACCTCGAGGCGCAGTGCGCTGATCTCGGGCAGGAACTCGTCGACGAGCCCGGTGTCGACCAGAACTCGGATGCCGCGCACGGGATCGTCGGTCTGCATGAGGCGCACCAGCTCGGACTGGATACGTTCGGGGCTCACGATCGAGAGGGTTCCGCGCAGCTGCTCGATCGCCGCGGTCGTCGCCTCGTCGATCGCGAACCCGAGCTGGGCGCTGAACCGCGCACCGCGCAGCATCCGCAGCGGGTCGTCGCCGAATGACACCTGCGGATCGGCGGGCGTGCGCAGCACTCCGGCGACGAGGTCCTCGACGCCGCCCGTCGGGTCGATCAGCTTCACCGCCGGCACCTGCAGCGCCATCGCGTTCACCGTGAAGTCGCGGCGGATGAGGTCGCCGTCGATGGTGTCGCCGAACTCGACGGTCGGCTTGCGCGTGACGCCGTCGTAGCTGTCGGCGCGATAGGTCGTGATCTCGACCTGCTCGCCCCGCACGCGGGCGCCGATAGTGCCGAACGCACGGCCGATGTCCCACTGCGCCGTCGACACCGGAGTGACGATGCGCAGGATGTCGTCGGGCAGCGCGTTCGTCGTGAAGTCGAGGTCGTGGGTCTCGCGTCCGAGGATCGCGTCGCGCACCGGACCGCCCACGACGGCCAGGTCGAACCCCGCTGCGGCGAATGCGTCGGCGAGGGTGCGGACCACCGGATTCTCGGCGAGCGCGCCGAGCCGGGCGAGGCCGTCGGCCATGTTGAGCATGGGTTCCAGCGTACCGGGGGGACTTCCGGGGCTGGAAAACCCAGACCCCCGTCGTGGAGGGCGGCGTGGCGGACCGAGACACGCCGGGTGGATGCCGTGTGCTCTCCGTTTTCCGGTCGGCTCCCGCCCTGCGGCTCAGAACAGAGGGTTCTCGCCCCTCGCCTGCGCGACCGCCGCAGCTCTGGTTCGGATGAGGCGCAGCAGCAGGGCGCTCAGCACGAAGCCGCCGACCAGCGCGATCGCCATGAGCACCCACACGCCGATCTCGGGGTCGATCACGCCCAAGCCGTAGATCAGCACGACGCCCAGCAACAGGATCGGTCCCTCGACCAGCGCGAACGTCACGAACAGGCGCGTCTGCTTCGCCAGGTACTCCTTCTCCACCGCTCGCACCCGTGCACCGATCGACGAATCCCCCGCGTAGCTCATGCCCTCACCGTAGCGAAGGGCGGGTGCGCTCGCACGCGACGAAGCCTAGGATCGGCCTCGTGGCGGCAGACGACGAGCGCAGACCGAACGACACCTCCCGACGGGGCTTCCTGAAGATGGGAGGGGCCGCTCTCGCGGGCGCCGTCGTCGGAGGAGCTGGCGGTGCGGCGATCGGAGCGAGCGTCGCCGGGAACTCGCGCGACGGATTCGCCGCTGACCCCGACCCGTTCGCCGCCCTCACCCCGCGCAGTGAGCCGGGCTTCGACCACCTCGTCGTCGTGATGGGTGAGAACCGGTCGTTCGACAACCTGCTCGGCTACCTCTACACGACCGAGAACCTGCCGAAAGGCGAGACCTTCGAGGGCCTGGCGTTCGGGAAGCACAGCAACACGGCATCCGACGGCACCGTCGTCGACGCCCACATCTACACCGGCGACACCGACCGCATCATGAGTTACCCCGACCCGGATCCGGGTGAGGAGTACCCGCACGTCAACACCCAGATCTTCGGCACGGTCGACCCGAAGGGCAATGCCGATCTGTTCGCCGAGCAGATGACAGCTCCCTTCAATGCGCCCACGCACGGCGAGAAGGCGACGATGTCGGGGTTCCTCGAGGACTACATCATCAACTTCCGGCGCCTGCGCAAGGGCGAGCCGCCGAAGCCCGCCGAGGCCGCGCACATCATGGGCTCGTTCTCACCCGAGATGCTGCCCGTGCTGTCGACCCTGGCGACCGAGTTCGCGGTGTTCGATCACTGGTTCGCCGGGGTGCCGTCGCAGACGTTCTGCAACCGCTCGTTCTTCCACGCGTCGACCTCGCACGGATTCGTCACCAACCAGGGCGGGGCCGGCTTCGGCAAGTGGCTCTCCGCCCCCGCTGCGCCCACCGTGTTCAACCGCCTCGAAGACAAGAAGATCAGCTGGAAGATCTACATCGACAAGCTGCAGCTCGTCTCCTACACCGGGATGCTGCATGTCGGCGTGCTGGAGAAGTACTGGCGCACCGAGCACTTCGGCACGATGGAGGACTTCTACGCCGACGCGAAGAACGGCACGCTTCCGGCATACGCGTTCATCGAGCCGCGGATGGTCTACGACCACAACGACTTCCACCCGCCGTTCGGCTCCCCGCGCGAGGGCGAGGTCGACGGGCGGGAGGTGTTCGACAGCGCGATCTCCGACGTCCGCGCGGGCGACCGCCTGATCCACGACATCTACGAGGCGATCCGCACCAGCGCGTCGCCGAAGGGGTCGAACGCGGTCAACACGCTGCTGCTCATCACCTTCGACGAGCACGGCGGCACCTACGACCACGTCCCGCCGCCCGCAGCCACGAAGCCGACGAAGGACACGGGTCCGGGCGAGATGGACTTCACGTTCGATCGCCTCGGATGCCGCGTGCCGGCCATCGCGGTGTCGGCCTACACGAAGCGCAACACAATCATCCACGATGAGATGCACCACGGATCCGTCACCGCCACGCTCTCGCGGCTCCACGGCCTGCAGCCCCTGAACGACCGCGACGAGTCGGCGAACACGATCTTCACCGTCGTGAACCTCGACAAGCCCCGGCATCCGGCCGATTGGCCGATCACCACCCCCGCCTACACGCCGCCGAATCCCGAGGAGCGGAAGCCGCAGGACGGAGTGGAGGCGCAGATGAAGCCGCTCACTCCCCCGGCCCGCGGACTGCTGGGTCTGCTCATCGCGAAGTACGGAAAGCCGGACGAGCCGGAACCGAAGACCTTCGCGGACGCGTACCGCCTGCTGCACGAACACGGCGAGGAGCTGTTCGGTCCGCCCCGGGGTTGACCGCGGTCAGAGGTCGAGGAAGTCTCCCAGCCAGGTGCGCACCTCGGCGAGACATCGCGGACTCACTGAACCCGCGACTCCGGTGAGGCGTTCGCGCGAGACCGTGCGCGGCTGTTCGGTCATCACCCACGACGGGCGGTCCAGTCCGCTCGGGCCCTCGACGAGCACGTGGTTCGGCCACCCGCGTTCGACCGTCGTGATCGGCAAGGCGATCACGAGGGTCGTCACCGCATCGAGGTACCCAGCCGAGGCAACCACGAGAACCGGGCGGTGCCCACCCTGCTCGCGCCCGCGGACAGGGGCGAGAGACGCCCAGGCGACCGCGCCGGGCAGGAGTTCGAGTTCCGTCACGACGCGGCGGGGCGGTCGAGTCGCTCCCACTCGGCGGTCTCCGCGGCATAGCTCTTCGCGTCTGCCGGGGATGTCCGCGCGAGGGCATCCTTGACCGCAGCGAGCCGACGTCGGCGATCCTCCGCATCGGCGAGGCGCTCGAGATGGGCGCCGAGGGTGAGACCGTCGCGGGCGGCCTGCGTCTTCAGGCGATCGCGCAGGTCATCACTCACCTTGATGGTCGTGGTCATACTTCGAGTATACCGAGACGCGGCTTCCGGTGAGGGGCTCCTCAGCCGTCGATGTCACTGCTGTCGCGACGTGAACGGCGTCGCGAGACCACCAGCAGCACGGCACCCACCGCGAGCACCGCCGCACCCGCGCCCGCCCAGGCGAACGTCTCCGGACCGAGGCCCGTTCCAGGAAGGCGCGTGACTCCGCCATTCCCGCCGCCCGGGGTCGCCGCACCGCCGGAGCCGGGATCGGCGGGCTGCACCGGGTCTGTCGGAGGCACGACGAGAGCAGCGAGGGTGAAGTCCTGGTCGACGAATGCCTCGCCTGCGCCTGTGATCGTGACCGTGCGCGTCGCCGAGCCGACGACCGTCGTTCCTGCGGGCGGCGTGACCGTGATCGTGTAGGTCCCGGGCGCCAGATCTCCGAGACCGTAGGCGCCCGCGGCATCCGTCGTCAGCTGCTGCGAGGTGCCGCCCCCCGCGACCGTGACGACCGCACCCGCGATCGGCGCGCCGCCGTCGCCTCGCACGACCCCGTCGATCGCGCCCAGCCGCGCCAGCGCGAAGTCCACGTCGAGGACGTCGTCGGCTGCCACGTTCTCCGTCCGCGTGGTCGCCCCGGTCGCGGTGTAGCCCGCGGGGGTCGTGACCGTCACGTCGTAGGCGCCGGAGGGCAGGCGCGGGAAGGAGTAGTCGCCGTTCGCGTCGGTGACGGCGGTGAGGGTCGTTCCACCCGGGGCCGTCGCCGTCACGGTGACACCGGGCACGCCCGCCCCGGTCGCCAGCACGCTGCCGCTGAGCGTGGGATTCTCGACGAACGCGAAGTCGACGTCCTCGATGGGCACCTCGCTGTCAGCCGGGACGTTGATGATCTGCGTCGGATCGGTGATCGAGTAGCCGGTCAACGCCGACACGACGACGGTGTGACCGCCCACCGCCACGGAGTCGAACAGGTAGAAGCCGTCGGCATCCGTGGTCGTGGACTGTCCCCCGTCGATCGACACCGTCACTCCGGCAAGCGCGTTCCCGTCGTCGTCGGTCACGCGCCCCGACACGGCCACCGGCACGATGTCGCGCACCGTGAAGTCGGCGACGGCGTCGGCATCCGTGAGATCCACCTGCTGCGCGTTCCCGCTCACCGCGATCTTCCCCGCCGGCGGAATGATCCGGACTGTGTATCCGTCGGCCGCGACGAATCCCGCGAACGAATACGAACCGTCGGGGTTCGTCGTGGCCGTGGCCACGATCACCCCGTTCGCGTCGGTGAGACTCACCGGCGCGCCCCCGAGCGGACCATCGTCGACGTCGGTCACGGCTCCCGTGATGTCACGCGCGATCGAGGCGAACCAGGTCTGATAGACCGGGAACCCGGCGCGGCGGGTGAAGACGAAGCTCAGCGAGCTGATGGGAGCGGACGGTTCGAACCAGGCCGACGCCCCGCTGGTATCGGCCGCTGCGTCGTTGCCGGTCAGCGTGAGGGTGGCGGGGTCCCAGGTCGGCACGTCTGCGGCATCCCCCGTGCACGAGGGCTTGGCGGGGAGGCCGGGAGCGCAGTAGTTGAAGCCGCCCTGGAATCCGAGCTGCGCTTCGGTGAGCGGCCGCCCGTCCGGTCCGATTGCCTGGATGCGCACCGCGTCGGCGTCGATGTCGCCGAGCACGAACGTCCACCCCGAGGTGGGGGTGGGGTTCGCGAACGAGTAGGTGGTGGTCGACGGACTTGCCGCGTTGTCCGCCCGGGGTCGGAGGTTCAGATACTGCTGGTTGACGCTCGAGCCATACTTCGCACCGACCGGCGTGTCCTCCGACAGCCAGACCGACGACCCCGAGATGACCCCGACCTGCCCTGCGCGCGAGTCACTGGTCATCGTCGCGGTGATGGCCGGACTCGCGGCGATCTCGACCGACGCCGAGTACGCGCCGCCGGAACCGGTGAGGGGCTGCCAGGTCGCCCACCTGGTGGTGGTGGCTGCCGCAGCCGGTATGGCCCCGACCAGTACGACGGCGAGCGCGACCGCGCCCGCCAGGATCCCGCTCTTCGGCGCACGCATGCGGCCAGAGTACCGGCATACTGCGCCGAAGGGGAGGGCAGATCTCAGGCCGTGACGAGGTTCAGAACCCCGGTCGCGATGAGGGTGGTCAGGCTCGTCCAGAGCACGATCGCCACAGCCTGCCACAGCAGCACCCACTGCTTCGACACACCCGTCGAGACGAGCACAGCGGCTGTGAACTGCGTCGGAAGAGCGAGCGGTCCGAGGATGCTGGCGCCCGGGACGCCGAACCGCACGAGGAAGCGCTTGAGACGCCGCACACCCTTCGACTCGGTCGTGGTCTCGGGGTCGGTCGCCTCGGCGTCGGCGGCAGCCGATCCGGCGGGCACGGGCACCGCCGACGCGCGACGTGCACGCCGGGCGAGGATCGCCGCACGGACCCGCGCGCCGAAGACGACGACGAGCAGCACCGACAGGAAGTTGCCGGTCACCGCGGCGAGCGCGGCCACGACCGGGTGGAGTCCGGCCCAGACGCCGAGGACGGAGGCGAGCTCGCCCTCGATGAAGGGGATGGCAGCGGCGAGCGCCACGATCAGCGGTTGGATGAGCAAAGGCACCTCGGAGGCGAGGTTCTGCAGGAATTCGAAGACGTTCATGTTCGCTCCTCGGAGTGAGTGCGTGGTGATCGGCGGGCGCCCCGAGCACCGCTGCACTCGGGAGCGCAGCGGGCGGGATGCCGCGGGGTCAGCGGTTCGTGATGACGGCGGTGGCCGCGAGGGTGTTCGTGATGATCGCGATCATCGTGCGGGTGACGGCTGCCGCAGCCGCATCGGCGGCCCAGTCGCTGCGCTCGATCTCCTTGGCTCGGGTCGCCGTCGTGCCGGACCAGGGGATCTCCCGGTGCAGGGTCGGCAGTCCCCCGCTCGCCGAGACGAGCGCGATGATCGCGGCAGTGCGGGGATCGGGCTGCTCGCCGTCGACGAGCGCGCGGCGCATGGCGTCGACGATCTCGCCGCGACGGCCCGTGTCGCCCTCGGAGAGCTTCGTGGTCGGGAAGACTCCGAGCGCACGATGCTCGGAGCGGTGGAGGTGGCCACGCTCGACGAGGCGGTCGAGCAGCGGAGCCCTGAGGTTCGGTCCGATCGCCGCGAGCACGCCCTGCACCTCGCGCGGTTTCTCGGAGATGTAGTCCCAGGCCGGACGCAGCAGGGCGTCGTCGGGGGCGTCCCCTTCCGCATGGATGCGCACTCCGCGGATGCCGGCGTCTTCGCTTGAGGCCTGCTCCGTGCTCGCCAGATCGGCCAGCACGGCCCCGCCGAGCACGTAGAAGAGGGTGTTCTCCCCGGCGATCGTTCCGGAGGAAGGGTCGAAGAGCGCGAGGAGAACGTCCTCGGCGAGAAGGGTGCCGGTGCGCTGCGTGTGAATGCTGTCGTCGGTCATGGAATCGAGATTAGCACACTGTACTAGCACGGTGTACTGGAACGGTGTGCCAGCCATCTAGACTCGTGTTCGGAGGCAGTGATGGGTACCAGGGAGCGAATCCTCGAAGCGACCACGGAGATGATCCGCGAGGGCAGCGAACGTCTCAGCGTGCGGGCGGTCGCGAGGCGCGCCGGATGCGGTGCGAGCACGCTGCGGCATTACTTCCCGACGCAGCGCGACCTCCTCAACGCGGCGCTCACCGCGACGTACGAGGCGGCGATGCCCGACGAGCGCATCCGCGACACCTCTGTCCCCCCGCGAGAGCGTCTTCGCGAGTGCCTGCTGCGGCTCCTCGAGCCGTTCAGTGGGCCGGATGCCGCGCGCGACGTCTGGCTGAGCATCTTCGAGGCCTTCGCCGGCCCCGAGGCGACTCCCGAGGCGCGCGCCGGATACGACGTGCTCGCGGCGCAGGCCGACCAGCGCGTCGGTGCGTGGCTGGCGATCCTCGAGGCCGAGGGCGCGCTCGCGACCGGTGACAACGCGCGCCGCACGCACTTCCTGCTCACGGTGATCGACGGTATCTCCATCGCGAGGGTCCTCCCCCGCCGTGGCACGCATCTTGAGGACGAGGCCGCCACTCTCGCGCGCGCCGTCGACGCCGTCTTCGACGTGCCCTTCCCCGTCGCGCCAGCGCACTGACGACGAAGAAGGGGCGGATGCCGCAGCATCCGCCCCTCCTTGTCACCGCGCGTCAGACCGGGTCGCCCTGCACCGGGCCCTCGGTGTTGGGCTTCCAGCCGAGCGCCGGCGCGACATGCTCCGCGAAGGCCTCGAGCACGTGCAGGTTGTACGCCGGACCGAGCTGGTTCGGGATCGTCAGCAGCAGAGTGTCGGCCGACATCACGGCCTCGTCCGCCTTGAGCTGCTCGATGAGCACGTCGGGCTCCGCGGCATACGTCTTGCCGAACGTCGAGCGGAACCCGTCGATGATGCCGACCTGGTCGGCGTTCTCCTCGCTGCGCAGACCGAAGTAGGCGCGGTCCATGTCGGACACGAGCGGGAAGACGCTGCGGCTCACCGAGACACGAGGAGCGCCGGTGTGACCGGCATCCTTGTACGCCTTGCGGAAGAGGTCGATCTGCTCGCGCTGCAACTCGTGGAACGGCTGGCCCGTCGCCTCGGTGACGAGGGTCGAACTCATCATGTTGAGACCCTTGCGACCCGTCTCCTCGGCGGTCGCCCGCGACCCGGAGCCCCACCAGATGTGGTCGCGCAGGGTCGGCGACTGCGGCTCGATCTGCAGATAGCGCCCGGCACCGACCATGCGCGGGTCGCCGGGGGCGAGTCCCTCGCCGTCGATCGCGCGCAGGAACAGGTCGAACTTCTCCCGCGCGAGCACGCTGCCGCGCTCCGGATCCTCCTCGTCGTGGAAGCCGAACGTCTCGTAACCGCGCAGCGCCGTCTCGGGTGACCCGCGGCTCACGCCGAGCGCGATCCGACCGTCGGCGATGAGGTCGAGGGCCGCGGCCTCTTCGGCGAACTGGAACGGGTTCTCGTATCGCATGTCGATCACGCCGGTGCCGACTTCGATGCGCTTCGTCCGAGCGGCCATGGCGGCCAGCACCGGCATCGGGGATGCAGCCTGGCGCGCCCAGTGGTGCACGCGCACCGAGGCGCCGTTCACGCCGAGCTCGTCGGCGCCCTCCGCGATCTCGATCGTCTGTTTGAGCATGTCACCCGCCGTGCGGGTCGCCGAACCCGGCACGTCGGCATAGTGCCCGAAAGAGAGGAATCCGAAAGCCTTCATGGTGTATTCGAACGCATGGATGCCGCGGGCTATTCCGCGTCACTTCTGCGGCCATCGTCACCTTCTGCGGCCGTGCCGGCCGACGGTGGCCGCAGAACATGCCCGAGGCCGCAGAAGTTAAGTTCACCCAGCAGCCGAGTCACGCAGCAGCCGGAGCCAGGAACCCGTCGATCACGAGCGCTCGGATCCGCGGTTCCAGGTCGGCCCAGAGCACTGCGAGAGGCACCTCGAACAGGTCGGCGAGCGCGGCGGCGATCTGCATCACGGTCAGTTCACCGTCGCAGGCGCCGACGAACGCGGCGAGCGCGGGGTCGACCGACACCGTCCGCGCGAATCCGCCGCCCTGGCGAAGCTCGATGATGCTGGGGTCATCGCTGCCGGGCAGCAGATGGCGGGCCTCGGTGACATCGGATGCCGTGACGAGCGTCATGGGCAGACCCTCGGCGAGGAGGTCGTGGGCGGCGAGTCCGGCGCGCAGCGCGCCGCCCACGTTCGACACCGGCTGGGCGACGCGCTCCAGCCGCCGCAGCGGGGCCGCTCCCGACGGGCGACGGATGAGGATGTATCCGAACCCGACGCCGGTGACACCCCGCTCCTCGAAGTCATCGAGCCAGGCGGTGAGCAGCGGCGTGAACTCCGGGTCGCGCGGAGTCGTGCCACCGTCGCGGATCCACAGCTCCGCGTACCCGAGCGGCGTGAGCTCCTCGCGCTGCACGACCCACAGGTCGAGGTCGGCCGAGACCCACGACGACAGGCGATCCAGGCCAGACCGCAGGGCGAGCTCGGCCTGGCCGCCGCGTGACTCCCAGTTCCCGAGCAGCTGGGCCGCCCCGCCGACCGTGAGGAATCCCGGTGCCGCCCGCACGAACTGCTCGACGAGCGCGTCGCCGACGAGACCGCCGTCGCGGTACTCGTACTCGGGCACTCCCTCGACCCGCGGCGTGATGACGAACGGGGGATTCGAGACGATGAGGTCGAACGCCTCACCGCCCACGGGCTCGAACATGCTGCCCAGGCGGAACTCGATGTTCGAGACGCCGTTCAGCTGCGCGTTGAGTTCGGCGTAGGCCAGTGCCCTCGCCGAGATGTCGGTCGCGACGACCGCGCCCGCATGGCGCGAAACGAGCAGCGCCTGGATGCCGCAGCCGGTGCCGAGGTCGAGCGCCCGCTCGACCTCGATCGGCATGATGATCTCCGCGAGGGTCCGTGACGCCCCGCCGACGCCGAGCACGTGGTCGGGCGGGAGGGCGCCGTCGAGGGCAACTTCATCGAGGTCGCTCGCGATCCACCACTCGCCCATGCCCTCGGCGTCGACGAACGACTGCGGGCGCAGCAGCGCGGTCGGAACCACAAGGTCGCCATCGATCCGCGCGAGACCGAGTTCCGTGAGCCCGTCCAGACCGAGCCGCGGGAGAGCGGCGGAGACGGATGCTGTCGGCTGCGGCATCCCGAGCACGAAGAGGCGTCCGAGCGTCGCGAGCACGCCGTCGTCGCCGGCCGTCGCACGCAGGATGGGCTCGCGCATGCCCCGCGCCAGGGCGTCGTCGGCCTCCTCGCCCCAGAGGCGGCGAAGGGGCTCCGACCGCAGATCGGCGGCGTCGAGGTCGGCGGCGAGCGCGGTGCTCAGGGTGTGATCGGGGACGGGCGCTGCGGTGTCGGACACGGCCGTCACTCTACGCGTCTTCAGGGTTCTCTTTCGGGCAGACGCCTAGAATCGCAAGGTCACGACTCACGAGCCGCCTGAGAACACGGCGCTCGAGGAAAGACCCCATGACCGCGAGCACCTCACAGAACGGCCTGCGCGCGCGCCTGCACCGCCTGGCGCGCGGTTCCGTCGTCGCCGCAACCGTGGTCGGCCTCTGCGCCACGGGAGGCGTCGTCCCGGCGGTCGCCGACTCGTCCGCGGAAGACCCCGCGGTCGAGCTGCACGTGTCGGCCGGTCTGCGCGGCACCGTCGCCCCCGGCAGCGCGACGACGGCATCCCTCACCGTGCAGAACGAGTCGACGTCCGAACTGCCCGCCGGCCGGGTGACCGTCGAGCTCAGCCGTACGCCGCTCGGCGATGAGACGACGCTGCAGAGCTGGCTCGACGATGCGGAGACGGCAGGGTCGTTCGACGAGATCGGCTCGGACACCACGACGCCCGTCGACCCCGACAGCTCCGCGACGACGAGCATCCTCATCCCCGCCGAGACCCTCGGCGACCTCACCCCCGGGGTCTATCCGCTGCGCGCCACGCTCACCGGGGCGGCGACCGCCGACGTCGACGAGGACGTC
Organism: Microbacterium sp. SZ1; assembly: GCF_002362255.1. Lineage (GTDB taxonomy): Bacteria > Actinomycetota > Actinomycetes > Actinomycetales > Microbacteriaceae > Microbacterium. The sequence goes on from NZ_LPVV01000002.1 coordinate 164,507, forward strand.
ACCTCGACCTCGGTGCTCGTCGTCTCCGAGCCCACCGCCGCTCCGATCGCCGTGCTCGTCCCGATCACGGCGACGCCGGACGACGGCGCGCTGCTGAGCTCCGAGGAGCTCAATCTCCTCACCGCCGCCGACGGGGCGCTCACCGCCGCGCTCGAGGGCGTGTCAGGCACCTCGGCGGTGCTCGCCGTCGATCCCGCGATCCCGGCATCCGTCCGCGTGCTCGGCTCGGCGGCCCCCGCGCCCGCCGTCGAATGGCTGCGCCGGCTCGACGCCCTCCCCAACGAGCGATTCGCCCTGCAGTTCGGCGATGCCGACCTGACCACCCAGTCGCAGGCGGGGCTCACTGCTCCGCTGCAGCCGACGAGCCTCGCGCCGTATCTCGACCCGAGCCGCTTCACGAACGCCGCGACGCCTGCGCCGACCCCGTCCGACGGCGCGGCGGATCCGACTCCGCAGCCCGCCGACGGCGGCCCGCTGCTCCCCGATGACGCGACCTTGACCGCCGTCGACGGAGCCGTCGAGGGCATCGCCTGGCCGCGCACCGATGTCACCGACGCCGACCTCTCCACCTTCTCGACCTACCTCGGCGGCGACGCCATCACGATCCTGTCGTCATCGGCCACGAGCGGCACGGTCGGCGGCCACTCCCTCATCGACGGGCACGACGTGCTGGTGACGGATGCCGCGGCCTCCAGCGCCCTGTCCAAGGCGGCCAGCCAGAACAACGCCGCCGTGCGACAGCAGTTCCTCGCGCAGGCGAGCGCGCACCTCTCCCTCTCCGGCCGCGCGAGCACCACGGCGCCGGTGCTCGTGGGCCTCAGTCGGGACGACACCCGCTCGGCCGATGCGCTGAAGGAGACGATCGGCGCGGTCGACACTCCGGGCTTCTCCCTGTCGGGCATCCTCGCGGCGCCCGCGGCGACGACGACCCTCGCAACCGAACCCGACTCGGCCCGCGGCACCGATCTGCAGCGGATGCTCGCCGACGAGGCGGTGCTCGGCGAGTTCTCGACGATCCTCGACGACCCGCAGGACATGCTGAGCCCGAAGCGCATGCAGATCATGCGCGCGACCGCGGTCGGTCTCGGCGCGAAGGCGTTCGACGAGGCCGTCGCCGACGTGAAGAAGGCCACGCGCGACACCCTCGCGGCCGTCGACATCCCGCCCGCGAGCACGATCCAGCTGCTCTCGGCCAACGCCGATCTGCCGTTCTCCGTGCGCAACGACCTGCCCTGGCCCGTGAACGTCCGCCTGACGGTCTCTCCGAGCGATCCTCGCCTCGACGTGCAGTCGGTCACCGACGCGACGCTGCAGCCCGGCGCCACGACGCGCATCAGGGTTCCGGTGTCCGCCCGTGTCGGCAGCGGCGAGCTGCGGCTCGGTCTGCAGCTCTCCAGCCCCACCGGCGTCCCGATCAGCCAGCCCGAGAGCGTGCGCGTCTCGGTGCGCGCGGAGTGGGAGACGATCGGCCTCGTCCTGTTCGGCGCCCTGATCGTGCTGCTCCTCGGTCTCGGCACGATCCGCACGATCGTGCGTCGCCGACGCGACAAGCGTGCAGAAGAGGCCGAGGATGCCGTCACCACCGAGGAGTCGAATGAGTAGTCTCGGCCGCGCGAGCGCCATCATCGGCGCGGGGACCATGATCTCCCGGGTCACCGGGCTCCTCCGCACCATCGTGCTCGTCACGGTCATCGGTTCCGTCGGCGCCGGCGCCGCCGATGCGTTCGCCGTCGCGAACCAGCTGCCGAACAACGTCTTCTCGCTCATCTCGGTGGGCGTGCTGACGGCCGTGATCATCCCGCAGATCGTGAAGGCGACGGCGGATGCCGACGGCGGCAACGCCTTCATCTCGAAGCTGTTCACGCTCGGCACCGTGGCCCTCGTGGTGATCACGGGGATCGCGACGATCGCCTCACCCTGGCTCGTGTGGCTGTACGCGGGGGCCAAGGGCACACCAGAACTTGTCGCCCTGGCCACGGCGTTCGCGTACTGGTGCATGCCGCAGATCCTCTTCTACGGGCTCTACGCGCTGCTCGGAGAGGCCCTCAACGCCCGCCGCATCTTCGGACCCTTCACCTGGGCGCCGGTCGTCAACAACGTCGTCTCGATCATCGGGTTCCTCGTCATCGGCGCCGTCTTCGGAGGTCCGCTCACCCGCGTCTCCGACTGGACGCCCGAGATGATCGCCGCACTCGGCGGCACGGCGACGCTCGGCATCCTCGTCCAGGCCGCGATCCTGCTCGTCTTCTGGCGCCGCACCGGCCTCTCGCTGCGGCCCGACTTCCGGTGGCGGGGTGTCGGACTCGGCAACGTCGGCAAGCTCGCCGGTTGGACGTTCTTCATGGCGCTGGCCAGCCTCGTCGCAGGCGTGGTGCAGACGCAGATCCTCACCGAGGCCGCGGGCAAGGGCGCCTCCATCGCGACCTTCCAGTACGCGTGGCTGATCTTCATGCTCCCGTACTCGATCATCGTGCTGTCGATCGGGACGCCGTACTTCACGCAGATCAGCGAGCACGCGGCGGCGGGGCGCGACGACGAGGTCCGCGCCAACATCGCGCGCAGCATCCGCACCCTCCTCTTCTTCATCGTCGCGGCGGTCGCGGCGGTGGCCGCCGCCGCCATCCCGGCCTCCCGTGTGTTCACGAACGAGGCATCGGATGCCGAGGCCGCCGCCCTCGTGCTCCTCGGGTTCCTCGTGTGCCTGATCCCGCTGACGGTGCTCTTCATCGTGCAGCGCACGTTCTACGCCTACGGCGACACCCGCACGCCCTTCCTGTTCACGCTGTTCCAGTGCGTGCTCGTGGTGATCAGCGCCCTCGTCGCGCAGTGGCTTCTCGCCGCCGGCGTAATCGACGTCACGGCGGTGGCCGCGACGATCGCGCTCGGTCAGTCGATCGCCAGCACCATCCAGACGGTCGTGGCCACTTGGCTGCTGCACCGCAAGATCGGCGGGCTGCGCGTGCGCTCGTGGCTCGCCGCGATCGGGCGCTTCGCCATCGCGGGGATCCCCGCCGGTCTCGCCGGCTGGGGCGTCTTCCTGCTGCTCGGGGGACCTGCGGGCTGGACCACGGCCGACAAGCTCCAGGGCGCGGTCGGAACCGGCATCATCGGCATCGCGGTGCTGGTCGTCTACCTCGGCATCCTCGCCCTGTTCCGGGCACCGGAGCTGGCGGTCGCCGGGTCGCTGCTGCGCCGTTTCCTCCCCGGTCGCTGAGCCCCCGCGCGAGGGAATGCGGCACGGTTACCATTGGTTGAACCAGTCGAGCGTCCACCGACGTCTCTGCAACGCCTCGATCACGGAGAGCACATGCGTCAGGTCATCATCATCGGCTCCGGCCCCGCCGGATTCACGGCCGCCATCTACGCGGCGCGCGCGAACCTCAAGCCCCTGCTCATCGCGAGCTCGGTCGAGGTCGGCGGCGAGCTGATGAACACCACGGAGGTCGAGAACTACCCCGGCTTCCCCGAGGGCATCCAGGGCCCCGAGCTCATGGCGAAGTTCCAGGAGCAGGCCGAGAAGTTCGGCACCGAGGTCGTCTACGACGACGTCACCGAGCTCGACGTCGCCGGACCCGTCAAGAAGGTCACGCTGGGCAGCGGCGCGACCCACGAGACCCGCTCGCTCATCTACGCGACCGGCTCCGCGTACCGCAAGCTCGGCATCGGGGGCGAGGAGCGCCTGTCGGGCTACGGCGTCTCCTGGTGCGCCACCTGCGACGGCTTCTTCTTCCGCGAGAAGACGATCGCCGTGGTCGGCGGCGGCGACTCGGCGATGGAGGAGGCCACGTTCCTCACCCGCTTCGCCGACAAGGTCTACGTCATCCACCGCAAGGACTCCCTGCGCGCGTCGAAGATCATGCAGGAGCGCGCGTTCGCGAACGAGAAGATCGAGTTCGTGTGGAACAGCGAGGTCGTCGAGATCCTCGGCGGTGACTCGGTCGCCGGCGTCCAGCTGCGCAACACGGTCGACGGCACGCTGAGCGATCTCGCTCTCGACGGCCTGTTCATCGCGATCGGCAACGATCCGCGCACCCACCTCGTGCACGAGAAGCTCGAGCTCACGGCCGAGGGCACGATCTGGGTCGACGGCCGATCGTCGAAGACCTCGGTGCCCGGCGTGTTCGCCGCCGGCGACGTCATCGACCCGACCTACCGTCAGGCCATCACGGCAGCCGGTTCGGGCACGGTCGCGGCTCTCGACGCGGAGCACTTCCTCGCGGATCTCGAAGACGCCTCGGTCGAGGTGCCGGCCGCCGAGGCGGCGGAGATCATCACGGCCTGATCGGCCGGGAACACTTTCACCTCGCCCGCTGTTGTAGCAGGCGAACCTCGAATCAAGGAGAACTCTGATGAGTGCAAAGGCTACGAGCCAGGCGACCTGGGAGCAGGACGTTCTGCAGGCCGAAGGTCCCGTGCTGGTGGACTTCTGGGCCGAGTGGTGCGGACCGTGTCGCATGGTCTCGCCGGTTCTGGACGAGATCCAGTCCGACAACCCCGACAAGATCACCATCCTCAAGCTGAACGTGGACGAGAACCCGCAGCTGGCGATGCAGTACCAGATCACGTCGATCCCGGCGATGAAGGTGTTCCAGGGCGGTGAGGTCAAGACGACCATCATCGGCGCGAAGCCGAAGTTCGCCCTCGAGCAGGATCTCGCCGCGTTCATCGGCTGATCCGCTGACACGAACTCACGGGCCGTCACCCTTCGGGGTGGCGGCCCGTTCTCATTCTCGCTCGGCAAGCCGTTTGTCCGACACCGGGACCGACGGCAGCCCTCGCGCACGGCGCGCGGCGTCGACGAGCTCTTGGATCACCGGCGTCTTGGCGGCGTTATACGACGAGGAGCCCCGAGCGGCCGCCGCGACGGCATCGCATTTGGCGTGGGCGTACCGTGCAGCATCCGCCGGGTTCTCGCGCAGCCAGTCGCGCAGGATCCGCTGGTTGACCGTCTCCCACTCCGCGGCGGTGAAGAAGTGGGCTATGGCGGAGCGGATGCCGTCGCTCTCCCGCACTATCACGGGATGCGTGGTGACCGAACTGCCCACGACCCACCCCGCGTCCTCGAGAGCCGGGCGGTGCCGTTCGAAGTCGTCGTGATCGCGCACGCGTATGGCCAGGTCGATGACGGGCTTCGCCCGCATGCCCGGTACAGCGGTGGATCCGATGTGCTCGATGACCCATTCCGGATCGGCGACAGAGCGGATGCCGTCGGCCAGCGCCTCGAAGAGCGAGGGCCAGGCCGGGTCGTAGGCCTCCAGCATCCGTGGCATGTGCGCTGTCAGGGGTGGCGTCAGGACGCGTCGGCGATCGTGGGATCCCAACGGCGGTGACGTTGCTTCTCGTCGAGGAGGCCCCACACGGCCGGTGTGAGCTCGGGGTACTCCAGCGCGATCTGCCGCAGCACGCGGTAGTGACGAGCCTCGTTCGGGCGCACGCCGTCGTTCGCGGTGATGTTGTCGGCGCGCAGCAGGTACACGACGAGCTCATCGACGCTGGGAAGCTCCTCCATGAACTCCCACGGGTCCTCACCGCCCAAGAGGCGCTCCTGGATGAGCACGGCGAGCTCGTCCGACGCTTCGGCGCGCAGCACTTCGAGGCTGGCGCGGCGGGGAACGGACTCGGTCATGCTTCCAGCCTACGTCTGCTGGCGACGTCCTCGGCGCTCGACGACCAGTTCGTCCGACATCTCCTCGAGCTCGCGGCCCTTCGTCTCCGGCACCTTGAAGTACACGAAGAAGAACGACAGCAGCGCGAAGAACGCGTAGAAGCCGTAGGCGAACGTCAGGCCGATCTCGGCGAAGGCGGGGAACGTGGTCGAGATGAAGAAGTTCGCCGCCCACTGCGCCGCTGCCGCGACCGCGAGGGCGCCCGCGCGGATCGAGTTCGGGAAGATCTCTCCCAGGAGCACCCAGACCAGCGGACCCCACGTCGCGCCGAAGAACACCACGAAGCCGTTCGCGCAGATCAGCGCGACCGTCGCCCACGGGTCGGGCAGCGTCGCCGTCCCTTCCGCGTTCAGAGTGCCGAACGAGAACGCCACCGCCATGAGGCCGAGGGTCACGGTCATACCGACCGACCCGACGAGCAGCATGATGCGGCGGCCCACCTTGTCGACCAGCAGGATCGCCACGATGGTCACGACGATGTTGGTCACAGACGTGATCACCGAGGTGAGGAGGGCGCTGGACTCGTCGAATCCGACAGACTGCCACAGCGTCGTCGAGTAGTAGAAGATCACGTTGATGCCGACGAACTGCTGAAACACCGACAGCAGGATGCCGACCCACACGATCGGCTTCAGCCCGAGGCGGCTGCCGCGCAGATCGCGCAGCGACTCCGACTTCTCGGTGTCGATCGTGCCCGTGATCTCCTTGATCTTGGCGTCGACGTCGACGGTTCCGGTGACGGTCTGCAGGACTTCGGATGCCCTGTCGATCTCGCCCTTGCGCACGAGATACCGCGGAGATTCGGGCAGCCGGAGCGACACGAGCCCGTAGACGAGGGCGGGGATCGCCGCGACCATGAACATCCACCGCCAGGCCGTGAGTCCCCACAGCGGCTGGTCGGCCTGACCGGCGATTCCTGCGAGCAGCGCGTCCGACAATAGTGCGGCGAAGATTCCGGTCACGATCGCGAGTTGCTGCAGCGATCCCAGCCGGCCGCGGATCGCCGCCGGCGAGACCTCGGCGATGTATGCGGGGGCGATGACGGACGCCGCGCCCACGCCGAGTCCGCCGATCACTCGCCAGATGATGAGGTCGACGACACTGAACGCCAGGCCTGAGCCGATCGCCGAGATGAAGAACATCGCGGCGGCGACCACCATGACGGGGATACGCCCGCGCTTGTTCGCGATGGGGCCGGCGAACCAGGCGCCGACCGCGCAGCCGATGAGCGCCGACGACACCGCGAAGCCCTTGAGACCGACGTTGAGGTCGAACCCCGACACGGTTCCTGCGAGGGCATCCACTGCTCCGTTGATCACCGCCGTGTCGAAGCCGAAGAGGAAGCCGCCGAGGGCTGCCGCGATGCTGACTGCGATCACCCGGCGCTGGATGCCGGCCGGATTCTGCGCTGTGGACATTGTCGTCCCCCTCATCCTCACGATGACGCGAGTCTAGAGGACGCCCGCCTCAGCGGGGCGGCATCACGCCGAGCCGTACCCGGATTGCCCGAGTTCGTCCAGGATGCGGTTGAGGTCCTGAATCGAGGCGAAATCGATCGTGACCTGGCCTTTGCGCGCGCCCAGAGAGATCTTGACGCGCGTGTTCAGGCGGTCGCCGAGGCTGCCGGCGACCTCGTCGAGGTATGCGCGGCGTGCGCCGGGGGTCGGCTTCACAGACCGACCGGGAGCCGACGGAACGCTCTTCGCAGCCTCCTCCGTCGCCCTGACCGAGAGGTCTTCGTTCACGACCTTGTCGGCCAGTCGCTGCATCGCCTCCGGCGAGTCGAGGCTCAGGATCGCTCGAGCGTGTCCTGCTGTGAGCACGCCGGCGGCGACCCGCTGCTGCACAGGGACCGGGAGTTTGAGGAGGCGGATCGTGTTGCTGATCTGCGGCCTCGACCGTCCGATACGGGTCGCGAGCTCCTCCTGCGTGATGCCGAAGTCGTCGAGGAGCTGCTGATACGCGGATGCCTCTTCCAGAGGGTTCAGCTCCGACCGGTGCAGGTTCTCGAGCAGTGCGTCGCGGAGCAGATCCTCGTCCGCCGTCTCGCGGACGATCGCGGGGATCGCGTCGAGACCCGCTTCGCGCGCGGCACGGGTCCGGCGCTCCCCCATGATCAGCTCATAGTCGCCGTCACTGTTCTTGCGCACGACGACCGGCTGCAGCACTCCGAACTCGCGCACGCTGTGCACGAGTTCGGCGAGGTCCTCGGGGTTGAAGTGCGTACGCGGCTGCCGCGGATTCGGCACTATCTTCTGCGGGTCGACCTGCACGAGATGGATGCCGGGAACGGCCTCGAGGTCAGGAGTGTCGACCGTCTCGGTGACCGCCTCCTCCGCTGGTCGGACGCTCGCTCCAGGGAAGAAGACGTCCACGGGACGCTCCGCCTGATCGGCCGTGGGGATCAGGGCCCCGATCCCGCGACCCAAACCGGTGCGCTTCGCCATCATTTCTCCTTGCTCTGCGCCGCTGCTCGCGACGCGATCTCGACTGCGGCCTCACGATAGGCGATCGCGCCGGCCGACTGGCCGTCGTAGGCGATCACGGTCTGTCCGAAACTTGGCGCCTCCGACACCCGCACTGAACGCGGGATGACGGTGTCCAGCACCTGTGACGGGAAGTGACTGCGCACCTCATCCGCGACCTGCTGCGCCAGCCGCGTGCGTCCGTCGTACATCGTGAGCAGGATCGTGGAGAGATGGAGGCCGGGATTCAGGTGCTTCTGAATCATCTGGATGCTTCCCAGCAGCTGGCTCAGACCTTCCAGCGCGTAGTACTCGCACTGGATCGGGATGAACACCTCGGATGCCGCAGTGAAGGCATTGATCGTGAGAAGCCCGAGCGACGGCGGGCAGTCGATGATGACGAAGTCCATGCTCGTCGTCTCGAGGTAGTCGAGAAGCGCTCTGCGCAGCCGATGCTCGCGTGCGACCTGCGCGACCAGTTCGATCTCGGCGCCGGCCAGGTGGATGGTACTGGGGGCGCAGAAGAGGTTCTCGCTCTCCGGACTCTGCTGCACGATGTCGGCGAGAGGGAACTCTTCGATGAGAACGTCATAGACGCTCGGTGTATCCGCGTTGTGCGGCACGCCCAGAGCAGTCGACGCGTTGCCCTGCGGATCGAGGTCGATGACGAGCACCTTGGCGCCGAGGCTGGCCAAAGCGGAAGCGATGTTGACAGCACTCGTCGTCTTGCCCACGCCGCCCTTCTGGTTGGAGATCGTGAAGATGCGGGTGTCCCCCGAGAACTCGACGTGTACGTTCTCCAAGGCCCGGCGACGAGCGGAGAGGTCTGCGAGTTCCCGCGCGAGCGGCGTGTCCATCCCGAAGGAGTCCTTCGACGATGCCTGTTCGGACTGTTTCACGTGAAACATCCACTCCTTTCGGGGCCGTCTTCCACTCTAATCGGTCGGTCGGACGTTGCTTGCGTTAGTGCTCGCGTTCTGGCGGCACAGGACTGTCCTCTCCATTCACGAAGCGAGACCCTCCCGATTCGCAAGACCCCTCCGAGGCTCATTCCCGAGAGCACCCCTCCCCCACGGACCTACCTGCAGGGCCCGTCGCTGCTAGTTCGGTGTACGGACCTGCTCCAGCCGTTGCGTCGATGTCTGGCGGAGAACTCGGGAGCCTTCGCCCTGATGTTTTCGTAGCATCATCGCTGCCTCCTGACGGCGTCGCGCTGGCTACGGTCACGTACAGCGTCCGCTCCCAGTTATCGGCATCGCCTGCGCGTCACGCGCTTCGCTCTCAGGTTTCACGTGAAACGGCCCGGTGATCCGTGGCCGACGTCGCCGCAGTCTTCCTATCAACGGTCCGCTATCCCCCATCCCCGGTGTCTCTGCTCAGTCTTGCTCCCTCCAGTCCCTCGATGGAGTCACCCCCATCACCATGCAAATCCTTCGCTGCGTTCCGTCGCCCCCTCCTCAACCCTGACGCCGTCTCCCCGAACTCCGCTCGACTGTCTTCTCCTCTCCGTTCCCACCCCATCGCTCCGTACGACTACCCGCGTCCGACTTTTCCGTCCGGCTACCCCCGTCCGACCGTCCCGTCCGAGTACTCCCGTCCGGCTGCCCGCGTCGGTCTCCCCCTTTCGACCGTCCCGAACCAACCGCCCCATGTGACGTTTCGCGCGCGACGATCCCGATCACTCTCCCCCGCCCGTCCACCTCCCCATCCATCCACTTTCCCCGTCCGACCTTCGCGTCAAAACAACTGTCGCCGTGGGAGCGATCCAAGACGGCCACCCCGTGCGACCAGCCCGTCCTACTAGCCAGCCGATCGTCTCCATCCGATCGTTCCGATCCGATCGTTCCGATCCGATCGTTCCGATCCGACCGTCTCTATCCGACCGTCTCCATCCGGCCGTGCCCCTCGGACCGTCCCCACGGGGTGTCCTGGTCTGACCTTCCGCCGCCGCATCCTCCCTAGGGACACCCCCGTGTCGCCGGCTTCAAACCCGAGCCGCTGTCAACGTGGCGTGCCGCTCTGACACGCCGAGCCGCGCATTCCGGGCTTGCATCGCCGCTGTCTAGCGCGACACTGTCTGCGATGTTTCACGTGAAACACGGGGTATCCCGTAGTCGGTCGCTCGAAGTCGCCGTTCGCCACCAGACCGCGCCTCCCGTTTCGATCCGCATGGAGGTTGAACGAACCCTCCGCCACGGCCGTGGAGCGCAGCGGATCGTTACTAGGGCCGTCGCGATCCCTGGGTCAGCTACTCCTACCCACTCGGGGCCTTGCGCGGGATCTGATGCTGCGCGAGCGATGGTGTGGTGAAACCACGTTCAACGGAGCCGTCGCTCTACACCCAGGAGAGGACCGGTCACCATCCAGTCAGACAACTCCCATGTCGCGACGCGCCGAGGTCGAATGTCGCGACTTCTTCTTGCCGCTCGGTCTCGCCGCATTCGGGCTCCGGGTGGTGCACCATGTGATAGCTGATCCATCGATCGCTGAGCGCATCACCGGGCGCGCCCACCGCTCGCGCGGCGGCTGGCGCATCCGCATCCCGGCGCAGCACACCCGCATCGCCACCGCCCCTCTGTCCAGGGTCGGTCAGATCCGGACTCAACTCAGTACGGCATAACCGACACGGGACGTTTCACGTGAAACGGTCACACATGCCCCCACCCACGCAAGGACGCGCACACCTGCGGAGTTCTGAGCTTGTCGATTCGGCGCTGATGAGGAGGGCTTGCGGGCCTCAGCCTGTTCTCACGCACCAACTGCTCGCTCGCCGGCACCATAGCGGCGGCCGCGTCGACCTAGCTCACTGCCGCCGCGACCCACCGCGCCTCGCGGGGCCTGCAGACGCGCGATGTTTCACGTGAAACGGCGGGGTGCGTGTAGGAAATGGCGAATGCGCTCAACGGTCTCGGCGACCGGATGCGTGGTACTGATCTCCGCCGTCGCGGTCGCCCGGAGCAGGGGCTCAACCGACGCCGTGTACTCGAGGATCTCCTGTCGCTCGGCTTCTGTCTTGCCGTACGGGTTCCCATAACGACGAGCGATCCGCTCGATCATCACCGATGTCGGAACGGACAGCAGGATGACGTGGTCGAAGGCGTCATACAAGAGTCCCTGGTTCTCGACGGTCCCCGCAACGACGACATCTTCGTGCTCATCAAGCAGAGACCGAACCCGGTCGAGATCCCACAGCTCTCGTGAGACCTTCCACTCTCCGGAGTCGGTGTCGACGGCCATCACTCCGTCAGCCGCCAGGGCGGCGACGACGGTCGACTTGCCGACCCCCGACATCCCCGTCACCAGAACGCGCGCCACGTCCCAACCTATCTCGAAGCTTTCCAAAAGGTTTCACGTAAAACACGGCGGAACATCGAGCGACATCGACCTCCTTGCCCGCAGCCGGCGAGCGAAGCAAGACGCTGCCACCAGGTCACCTCACCAGCTGAACGTGCTCCCTGCACGCGCACGGGCAGGCGAGCACCACACGAGAGCGGAGGTGTGTGCTCCGAATGAGCATCGGGAGGGGCCCGCGAAGCGGGAGGGTCCCTGCTCTGCGAATGAAGAGCACACACCGCAGCGGCGGCCCGAGATGCTCAACTCAACCGAAGGATCAGGAACGGACGAAAGCCCGCACCACGCGAGTGACCTCGGTCTCAGGCAGCACTCCCTCACCCAGTACCTCGACCCGAACATCCGACAGGCGGTGCTTCTTGATCTGCTTCTGCGCTGCGTCGATCTCATTAGCAGCGTTCTTGCCTTTGAGGAGGACCAACTCTCCCCCGCTGCGCACGAGCGGTGCGGTCCACGGCAGTAGAGTGCGGAGAGCGCTCACGGCACGGGCGGTCACGACGTCGAATCCCTCGGGGCGGTCCACTTCCTCGGCGCGTGCGCGAAGGACTTCCACGTTGTCGAGGCCGAGTGCGCTCATCTGCTCCGTGAGCCAGGTCACGCGACGTTCCATGGGCTCGACGAGGGTGAAGCGCACATCAGGGCGCGCGATGGCGAGCACCAGTCCTGGAAGTCCGGCACCCGACCCCACATCGGCGACCTCTCCATGGAACAGCGGGGCGGCGATGGCGCTGTTGAGAACATGCCTCGTCCAGAGTCGAGGAAGCTCGAGCGGTCCGATGAGTCCACGCTCTTCACCCTGATCAGCGAGAGCGGTCGTGAACTGACGAGCGATGTCGATACGGTCGCCGAACAGCTCAGCCGCCGACGACGGCTCCGCTTCGAGCTCACTCACGGACAGGTCCTCGATGTTTCACGTGAAACGTCAGTGACGACGCAGGACCGTGTGGCGGTCCGCGCCCTCGCCGTACGACTCGGAGACGAGCCCGTGTTCCGCTGCGATGTCGTGCACCAGCTTGCGCTCGTAGCTCGACATGGCCGGCAACGACGCCTGCGATGCGCCGTCCTCGAGCTTGGCGGCAGCAGCACTCACGAGCGTCTCGAGCTGACGACGACGCGTGTCCCGCGACCCGCCGATGTCGAGGATCAAGCGCGAGAACGAACCGGTCTTGTTCTGCACGGCCAGGCGCGTCAGCTCCTGCAGCGCCTGGACGGTGTCGGGCGCCGACAGCAGCGCGAGGGCGTCACCCTCAGCTTCGACCGAGACGTAGGCACGTCCCTGCCGCACGTCGAGGTTCAGGTCACCGTCGATGTCGGCGATGTCGAGGAGTTCCTCGAGGTAGTCGGCGGCGACGTCGCCCTCGTTCTCCAGCTGAGCGACCGTCGGCTCGACGGTCTCGGTCAGGTTGTCGGTCATGAACCGCTCCCCTTCTTCTTCGCACGCTTCTTGCCGACCGGCTGCTGACGCTTCGGAGCCTCGGCCTTGATGCGCTCCGCCTCCTCCAGCAGTCGCTTCTGCTCCGCCTCGTAGCTCGCCATCGAGACGACCTTGCCCGACGAGTCGATCGCCTTTCCCTTGCGAGCGAGGCGCTCTTCCCGTGCCTTGGCTGCGTCCGAGCCGGGGGTCGGCATTTCGCGGATCACGAGGAACTGCTGCCCCATCGTCCAAAGGTTCGAGATGAACCAGTAGATGACGACGCCGAGCGGGAAGAACACACCCGAGAAGATGAAGCCCAGTGGCAGCACGTAGAGCATGATCTTCTGCATCTGGTACGCCTGGCCCGTCTTGGCCTCGGGCGACAGGTTCTTCGAGATGATCTGCAGCTGCGTGAAGAACTGCGACGCGATCATGAGCACCACGAGAGTGACGAGGATGATGATCGCGGTGGTGTTCTGCGCGTCGATCGCATTGCCGAGCGTCTCGTGCAGCGACGCGACGCCGAACAGCTTCGCGTCGTAGAACTCCTTGGTCAGCTCCGCGTTGAGGAGACCGACACCACCGATCTCGAGCCGCGCGTGCTTGCTCACATCGCTGAGCACGCTGTACAGCGAGAAGAACACCGGCATCTGCACGAGAAGAGGCAGACAGCTCGACATCGGCGTCGTGCCGTGCTTCTTGTACAACGCCATCGTCTCGCGGCTCATCGCCTCACGGCTGAGCTGGTCCTTCTTACCGCGATACTTCTCCTGCACTTTTCGCAGTTCAGGAGCGATTTCCATCATCTTTCGCTGGCTCTTGATCTGCTTCACGAAGAGCGGGATGAGGGCAGCGCGGACCACGATCACGAGGCCCACGATCGACAGCACCCAGGTGAGCCCGGATGCCGCGGGCATGCCGACCGCGGTCAGCAGCCAGTGCCAGGCGACGAGCACCATCTCGACGAGCCACTTGAGCGGCCACAGGATGGTCCCGAGCAGATCGAAACCGCCGGAAGCGGGCTCCGGCGAGGGGGTGGTACTGGCGAGCAGAAGGTCTAGACCCACCGTTCAATCCTTTCGGGCAGGGACGACGAAACCGCGAGCGGTCAGGTCATGGCGGAAGTGTTCGTGCGGACGGACGTCATCGACGCCGCCGCGAGTCCAGGGATTGCAACGGAGGATGCGCCATACCGAGAGCAGAGCTCCCTTCACCGCGCCGTGCTGTTGCACCGCTCCTACAGCGTAAGCGGAGCAGGAGGGGTAGTACGCACAGACATCTCCGTACAGAGGGGAGATGACCTTTCGATACCCGACCAGGAACCCGAGCACGAGATTGCGCGGGATCAGGGGGATGCTGCGCACGAGGTCGTGCGAGTGGAGATGGGCGGTCCCGATGGACGACGCCGGCAGGGCGGTCATGTCGGCACCTGCGACAGCCGGCCGAGACACCGGTTCACGTCGGCGCTGAGTTCGGCGTAACTCGCTGACGCGGATGCAGGAAGGGCACGGATGACGACATCCGTGCCCTCGGGCACCCGAGCGAGCGCCTCCGCACAGACGGCTTTCAAGCGCCGTCGAACGGTGTTGCGCACCACAGCGGTGCCGACCTGCTTGCTGATGATGAATCCGAACCTCGCGGCTCTGCCCTCACCCGTCGTCAGCATCGAGGTAACCACACGGGCCCCGCCACAGCGCGATCCGCGTCGAACGACCAGTCGATAGTCGCTCCCGCGTGTCAGACGAAACGGGCGGGCGAGCACAGCGGATTACGCGGAGAGCTCGGTGCGGCCCTTCGCACGGCGGGCCGAGAGGATGGCGCGGCCGGCGCGGGTGCGCATACGGGCGCGGAAGCCGTGCTTCTTGGCGCGACGACGGTTGTTGGGCTGGAAGGTGCGCTTGCTCATGGGATCACTCCGGGAATGCTGCCACCGGAACCTGTATCGACCGGAGACATAGGGAACTGCCGTTCAGGCATAAGTCAACCGATTAAGGGTACGTCCTGCCAGCGCGCAGAGCAAATCTGCGCGCTCGTCCGGTCATCCGTCGGCACGATCCGCACAGCCATTATCCACAACCTCGCGTATGCACGTCCGTGCAACACGCGCGCGTCTTTCCCAGGCCAGGTTGCCGTTCACGGCCACGGTGACTACCGTGGCATCCGAAGTTATCCACAGGGGGGCGCGTTCCACGACGACCCCCGCGATCCCCCAGTCCGGAGCGTCATGTCCTCACCAGCCCAGCCTGACGTTCCGATCTGGACCACGGTGCAGGAGCTGCTCGAGGCGGACGACCGCGTGACCCCCCAGCTGCAGGGCTTCCTCAGCCTCGCCGTCCCGGCCGGTGTGATGGCCGCGACACTGTATCTCGAGGTGCCCAACGACCTCACCGCCGCACAGATCAACAAGCGTCTGCGCCTGCCGATCATGGAGGCCCTGTCGCACATCGGCGACGAGGTCACCTCTTACCGCACGGTCGTGAACCATGAGCTCGCCGAGCAGCCGACCGCACCCATCGCCGTCGCCGACTTCGGCCGCCAGGAGCAGGTGCGCATCGAGTCGCCCATGGAGCAGGCTCCGGCGCCGATGCGCCACGAGTCCCGGCTGAATCCGAAGTACACGTTCGACAACTTCGTCATCGGCCAGTCCAACCGCTTCGCCCACGCGGCGGCGGTCGCGGTGGCCGAAGCGCCGGCCAAGGCCTACAACCCGCTCTTCATCTACGGGGACTCGGGCCTCGGCAAGACCCACCTCCTCCATGCGATCGGCGACTACGCCCAGTCCCTCTACGCGGGCGTCAAGGTGAGGTACGTGTCGAGCGAGGAGTTCACGAACGACTTCATCAACTCGATCGCGAACAACCGCGGCGCCGCTTTCCAGGCCCGCTATCGCGACGTCGACATCCTCCTCATCGACGACATCCAGTTCCTCCAGGGGCGTGCGGAGACCCAGGAGGCCTTCTTCCATACGTTCAACACCCTGCACGACCACAACAAGCAGGTCGTGATCACGAGCGATGTCGCGCCCAAGCACCTCACCGGCTTCGAGGACCGGATGCGGAGCCGCTTCGAGTGGGGCCTCATCACCGACGTGCAGGCGCCGGACCTCGAGACCCGTATCGCGATCCTCCGAAAGAAGGCGCAGAGCGAGGCGCTGCACATCCCCGACGAGGTGCTCGAGTACATCGCGACCGTGGTGTCGTCGAACATCCGCGAACTCGAGGGCGCCCTCATCCGGGTGTCGGCATTCGCGAGCCTCAACCGCTCGGCGCTCGACATCTCCCTCGCGCAGACCGTGCTGCGCGACATCGTCGACACGGCGGAGGACAACGTCATATCGCCGACCGACATCATCACGGCGACCGCGCAGTACTTCAAGCTGACCGTCGACGACCTCTACGGCTCGAGCCGGTCGCAGCAGATCGCGACCGCGCGACAGATCGCCATGTACCTGTGCCGTGAGCGC
>NZ_LPVV01000003.1 GCF_002362255.1 Microbacterium sp. SZ1
GGGCAACTTCTCAATCTTACCCACCCTGTCTCGCTTGTCAAATCGGCGCGACTCGCGGATCTCAGATCCGCTGCGCAACCGATGACAGCCGCAGAAGGGGTGGATCTCCCATCCTAGACGCACGCGTCTGTTCTCACAAGTGTGAGGTGGGAGGTGGTTCTCCGCTTGAGGGGGGTGAAGCTCTTGGGCCTCTCCGCTTCCCTGTGGGGCGAACAGGTAATAAGTTACGCGGATCCCGGGGTTCTGGCAAATCGGGCGCGGCACCCCGGGCGTGTCGAACGCCATCCGATCACACTTTTCGCAGACCGGAAGCGGAAACCACCTCGACGGCCCGGAGTCGTACGATCGGAGCGTGCCCCCCACCTCGCCGTCAGACACCGCATCCACGCTCCTGGAACGGGTGTGGACGGACATCGGCCTCCGTCCACACGGTGCCGATGACCACCTCGGCGCCGCCGGCGAGACGCCGCTCCCCTCGCGGCTCGCGACGGCGGAGCTCGCCTGGTGCAGTGTGCGCGCGGTCGGACTGGTCAGCGGCATCCGCACGCCCCCTGACGGGGACCGCATAGCGATGTCCTACCGCAGCGACCGCGTGCTCACCATCGACCGCGCGGCGCCGACGGTGTGGGCACCACTGTCCGGCTTCTGGCAGACGGCCGACGGCTGGATCCGCACCCACGCGAACTACCCCCACCATGCGGCGGCCCTTCGAGGCGCACTCTCCCTGCGCGACGAGTCGACGGCGCGAGATCTCGAACGGATCGTCGGCGACAGGAGATCCGACGAGGTCGTCGCCGCCGTCGCCGACGCCGGCGGCCTTGCTGTTCGAGTCCTCCCCGAGCAGCCGGCCGTCGACCGCGCGCTGCGTCGGTCTCCCCTGGTCGAGCTCGAGCGCTCCCGAGACCGCTCCAGAGTCACCGGCCGGATCGGCTCGGGAGCTCGGCCGCTCGACGGCATCCGCGTGCTCGACCTGACCCGTGTCATCGCGGGTCCGGTGTGCACGAGAACCCTCGCGCTACTCGGTGCGGACGTGCTGCGCCTGGATCCTCCGCACCTTCCTGAGCCGGAATGGCAGCACTTCGATACCGGGCACGGAAAGCGCTCCGCGTTGCTCGACGCCCGGACGGAGCATTTCCGGGCCCTGCTCGATCACGCCGACGTGGTGGTTCTCGGCTACCGATCCTCGTCTCTCGCCCGCCTCGGTGTCGCTGCGGACGACCTTCTCGCGCGACATCCGTCCCTCGTCGTTGCCGAGCTCAGCGCCTGGGGATGCGATCGTCCGGAGCGGGCGGGTTTCGACAGCCTCGTGCAGGCGGAGTCCGGGATCGCCGTGGTCGAGTCTCCAGACGGCGTCCGGCCCGGCGTGCTCCCCGCCCAGGCGCTCGACCACAGCGCCGGCTACCTGCTCGCGGCCGGCGTCATTGCCGCGCTGCGACGACAGGAAGACGAGGGCGGCGGGTTCCGCATCAGCACCTCCCTCCGCCGAGTGGCCGCCGAGCTCCTCGGGATGGCGAGGCAGGATGAGCCGCAACCGGCCCGCGAGTTCGACACCGCGCCGCACGTCGCGACTTTCGACGTGGACGGTCTCCGGCTGACGACCGCACGGCCAGCGCTCCCCGGTCTCGAATTCGCAGCGCCCCGCCGATGGAGTCGCGATCAGCCGCGCTGGTGAGCGCGACGGAACAGCGGCAGCGAGAGACAGAGCACCAGCGTGGCGGCGCCCCACAGAGCGCACGCTGGCGGCAGCATCCGATACGCGAGGTGCTGCACGGTGAAGTCCTCGGTGAAGGGACCGTGGACGGCGTAGCCGAGGATCAGGGCGACCAGCAGGACGACCGGGAGGGACGCCCACCACGCGAGGCGCACCCCTGCGGGTACGGACTGCACGACGTCGTCACGCACCTCGGCGCGGTCGAGCCACAGGAGCATCCAGACGCCGATGCCGACCAGACCCAGGATGCTCGACCCGTGCTGCAGCCACTTGTATCCCTTGAGCGGCCCCCACATCTCGTCGAGTGCGGGGAGCACGTCGACGCCCCACCGCCCCTCGTGCGTGAAGAGGTCCCAGACGATGTGCGACACCACGCCGAGCACGAGCGAGACGGCGAGGAGCACCGGGTACACCGGACGTGGCGGTGCCCCGATCAGCGCGCCTCGAACCGCGGCCACACCGGTCGTCGGCCAGTCAGCCGGCAGGCGCCGCGCGATCGAGAGCGGGGCGAGCTCGCCGACCGCCGGACGCAGCACCACACGCCAGACGACGAACAGCACAAGGGCGACGACCGCGGTCCACACGACGTTTGCGAAGGTGTGGGTGAATCCGTAGTCGAGGCCGACGCCGCGCAGGAACAGGGGCAGATCGGGTGTCATGGCGCCGATCGCGATCGCGGCGGGCACGAGCGGCGTCCGGATGAACGGCAGCGCCACCAGCGCGTGGCTCGGCGTGAACGGCATGGCTGTCTCCTGTCGAGCGACGAACCCGTGAAGCCTAACGGCGGCGACCTGGGAACACCCGGATCGCCGCCGTCAGGATCGGATCAGGAGACGAAGACCCCTGCGAGGGTCTTCTTGCCGCGTCGCAGAACCGAGACGCCGCCGGGGAGCGAGCCCCGCACGGTCCCGCTCTCGTCTTCGACGCGGACGCCGTCGAGCGAGACGCCGCCCTGGGCGATCGCTCGCCGTGCTTCAGAGAGGCTCGACACGAGACCCGTCGCGACGAGTGCGTCGACGACGGGCGTGCCGGAGGCGAGCGATGCATTCGGCAGCTCCTCGAGCGCGGTCCGCAGCGTCCCGGCATCCAGGGTCGTCAGGTCGCCCTGGCCGAACAGGGCCTCGGATGCCGCGATGACGGCCGCGGCCGCATCGATACCGTGCACCGTGGCCACCACCTCGAGCGCGAGACGCTTCTGCGCCGCGCGGCGGAACGGCTCGGACTCGACGAGCGCCGCGTACTCCTCGATCTCGGCACGACTCAGGAACGTGAACACCTTGAGTCGATCGATCACGTCGGCATCCGCCGTGCTCAACCAGAACTGGTACATGCGGTACGGGCTGCACATCTCGGCGTCGAGCCAGATCGCGTTGCCCTCGCTCTTGCCGAACTTCGTGCCGTCGCTGTTGGTGATCAGCGGCGTTCCGATCGCATGCACCGAGACGCCCTCGACGCGGTGGATGAGGTCCGTGCCGCTCGTGAGGTTGCCCCACTGGTCCGATCCGCCGGTCTGCAGGACGCAGTCGTACTGGCGGTAGAGCTCCAGGAAATCCATGCCCTGGAGGATCTGGTAGCTGAACTCGGTGTAGCTGATGCCTGCATCCGAGTTCAGGCGCGCGGCGACGGCATCCTTCTTGAGCATCGTGCCGACACGGTAGTGCTTGCCGATCTCGCGGAGGAAGTCGATCGCCGACAGCGGCGCCGTCCAGTCGAGGTTGTTCACGATGCGCGCTGCGTTGTCGCCCTCGAAGCTCAGGTAGCGCTCGACCTGTGCGCGCAGCCGATCGACCCACTCGCCGACGGTCTCGCGGGTGTTCAGCGTGCGCTCGGCCGTGGGCCGCGGGTCACCGATCAGACCGGTCGACCCACCGACGAGGCCGAGGGGCTTGTGGCCGGCGAGCTGGATGCGCCGCAGAGTCAGCAGCTGCACGAGATTGCCGAGGTGCAGGCTGGGTGCCGTCGGATCGAAGCCGCAGTAATACGTGATCGGATCCCCGGCGAGAAGGGCGCGCAGCGCCTCCTGATCGGTGGACACATGGACGAGGCCGCGCCACAGCAGTTCGTCCCACACGTTCTCGAACGTGGGATCGATCGCCGGCGCGGCGGTCGTCAGAGCGGAATCAGACACGCGATCCAGGCTATCAGCGCGGATCGCGTCACATCGCGCCGCGCGGTCAGCTGTGCGCGGCCCACCACACGAGGAACGCAGCGCCGAGGGCGATCACCCAGCTGACGAGGCTGCCCACGAGGAAGTACTCGGCGCGGGCACCGGTCTCGCCGTCACGGGAGATCTCGGGGAACCGGACGATTCCCTTCGCGGCGAGCATGGCGGCGAGGATCGGGTACGCCGCCGCGAGGGTGAGGATCAGCACGAGAATCCGCTCGAGCGGTCCGATCAGACGCCCACCCTTGAACCCGCTGCGCGGGTCGACCGGTCCCGAGGCCGCGGTGGGTGCGATCGGGTCGCCAGCGGCATCCGTCGTCGTAGAGAGAGGCGGCGCGGTCGTCGTCATGGCAGCGGGCTCGGACTCCGACGGAGCGTTCGTCCGGGCGATGTCGACCGGTCGCCAGGTGTGCTCGCCGTCGAGGGCGGCGCGCACGACGAGGTTCGCGGATTCGAGGAGGAACACGGCGGCCCCGAAGCTGAGCACCGCGAGATCGAAGGGGACCTCGCCGAACGGTGACCGCAGCTCCCAGATCCCTCCGATCAGGCCGGTGTCCTGACGGGGGCCGAGCCAGACCACGGCGCCGATGACGAGGATGCCGAGCAGCACCGCCGGCCAGAAACCCAGCGGCGCGCGACGCTCGGAGGGCATGCACCACACCCACAGCGCGCCGACCGCCAGCGCGGCGATCATCGGGAGCAGGGCGTCGCTCACGCTGCCGAGCAGCAGCAGGATGATCGCGACCGTCAGATAGCCGATCCAGCGGCGTGGCGCGAACTGCCGCACGAGGTCGGCCGCTCCGACGGCGAGCAGGGCGAAACCGGCGGTGATCATGAGGTGCCTCCCCGGAGAGCGACGACCCCGTCTAGGATCGCGGTGCTGCCGGCATTGCGCAGGGACTTCGACACGCTCGGCTGCGTGATCCCCTCCTCGTCGGCGAGGTCGAGCTGGGAACGACCGATCAGGCGCCCATAGGTGAGGCGCCGTTCGCGTTCGGACATCGCGCCGACGAGTTCGTCGCGCACGAGCAGGTACGCGTTCGAAGCGGCGATCGTGCTCTCCATCACCTCATCCTGCCCCGGGGCACCGACAATCCACGTCCTCGAGCGGGGGACGGTGCGCCCCTCCTTCGCGTGCACGGTCTCGATCGCCTCTCGCGCGGCGTACCAGCCGGGACCGTCGGCGAGCTCGCGGTGCACCGATTCCACCGAGCTGACCGCTCCGATGCCGACGCCGAACCGGAAGCCGACCCCGTCGGGCAGGCGCAGCTGGATCATGAGCAACGAGATCAGGGCGTCTTCCAGGCGACGGTAGACGCCCTGCTGCTCGTCGCCTACTGTGGGCGTGAGCGGCTGGCTCGCGAGCGGTATGTCCTGCTCGACGAGAGCGATCGTCTTATCGAGCACGCGCTGCGCGGCGGAGCGATCGTCGAGCTTGCGAGAGCCCACGATGTCGGCGACCACGGCGATGACCATGCGATAACCATATCACGCATATTCGAAGTTTATGCCTTATTTGGCTATAGGCTGTCGTTATGCCTGATGCAGACATCCTCCCCTGGACCCAGGGCACCTGGACCACCGCTCCCGCAGCGATCGACTCCGCCGACGACCGCCTCGCCGTCACCGCCGTCGAGGGCAGCGACGCCTGGCGGCACACGGCCTATGGCTTCGTGCACGACACCGAGCACGCGCTGCTCGCACCGCTCCGGGTGGGCGAGGCCGTCGAAGTCTCCTTCCGCGCACCCTGGACCGGCCAATTCGACCAGGCCGGCGTCTTCGTCCGGACCGACGACCAGCACTGGGTCAAAGCCGGCGTCGAATATGCCGACGGACACCTCGGCCTGGGCGCTGTCGTGACGGCGATCCGCTCCGACTGGTCGGTGGGCCATGTCGACGACTGGCTCGACAGCGAGATCACCGTGCGCGTGAGCCGATGGACGGATGCCGTGATCGTCCGAGCCCGCGCGGACGATGGACCGTGGCGACTCGTGCGGGTCGCGCCGTTCGACGGCGAGGCGACGGCCTCCGCCGGCCCCTTCCTCGCCGCGCCGACGCGCGCCGGACTCACCGTCACGTTCACCCGCTGGGCGCGGACCGACGCCGACGGCGCGCTGCACTGACACGGGACGAACTCGCGACCCGGTTCCGCGTCAGAGTCCGAGGGCGTGCGCTGCGGCCTGAGCCCTCGCGACGAGCTCCGCGCGCTGCTCGGCGACCCGCTCAGGTGCCGTCCCTCCCGCACCGGTACGCGACGCCACCGACCCCTCGATCGTGAGCACCTCCCGGACCTCGGGCGAGAGGTGCGGCGACACCGACTGCAGCAGCTCGTCGGAAGCGTCCTCCAGGCCGATCCCCTGCTCCTCGCAGGCGCGGACCAGCGCACCCGAGATCTCGTGAGCGTCGCGGAACGGCACCCGTCGCTTCACCAGCCACTCCGCGACATCCGTCGCGAGCGAGAAGCCCTCAGGCGCCAGTGCGGCCATGCGCTCGGTGTCGAAGCGGAGCGTCGCGATCATCCCCGCGAACGCGGGCAGCACGACCTCGAGCGTCTGCACCGAGTCGAAGACCGGCTCCTTGTCTTCCTGCAGATCGCGGTTGTAGGCGAGCGGCAGCCCCTTGAGGGTCGCCAGCAGACCCGAGAGGTTGCCGATGAGACGACCCGACTTTCCGCGGGCGAGCTCGGCGATGTCGGGATTCTTCTTCTGAGGCATGATGCTCGACCCGGTCGACCAGCTGTCATGCAGGGTCACGAAGCCGAACTCGCGCGTGTTCCAGAGGATGATCTCCTCGCTGAGACGTGACAGATCGACGCCCGTCATCGCAGCGATGAACGCGAATTCCGCGACCACATCGCGCGCAGCGGTGCCGTCGAGCGAGTTCTCGGCCGGCCGATCGAGGCCGAGCTCCGAGGCGACGAGCGCCGGGTCGAGGCCGAGCGTGGACCCGGCCAACGCTCCCCCGCCGTAGGGCGAGACACCCGCGCGGCGACGCCAATCGACCAGCCGTTCGAGTTCGCGCACCAGCGGCCAGCCATGGGCCTGAAGGTGATGAGCGAGAAGCACCGGCTGCGCGTGCTGCAGGTGCGTGCGCCCGGGGAGGATCGCGTCGGGGTGGGCTTCCGCCTGGGAGACGAGCGCGTCGATCACCCGGAGCAGGTCGCGGGCGACCACCCGCGCGTGGTCGATCAGGTACATCCGCACGAGCGTCGCGATCTGATCGTTCCTGCTGCGGCCGGCCCGCAGGCGCCCGCCGAGCTCCGGACCGAGCTCCGCGATCAGCGCCTGCTCGAGTGCCCCGTGCACGTCCTCGTCCGAGGGAACGGGACGGATGCTGCCGTCGGCGACCTTGCGCGCCACGGCATCCAAGCCCTCGTGCATCTTCGCTGCCTCGTCGGCCTCCAGGTACCCGGCCGCCTCGAGGGCGGTCGCGTGCGCGTGCGAACCCGCAATGTCGTACGGCGCGAGGATCCAGTCGAAGTGCGTGGAGCGACTGAGCTCGGCGAGCTCGGGTGACGGACCGCTCGCGAAGCGGGCGCCCCACAGCGCGCCCTCGTTGGTCCCGTCGTTCTTGGAAGAGGTCATCACGCGTCCTTCTTGCCGAGCAGCCACACCAGCAGCGCCTTCTGCGCGTGCAGGCGGTTCTCCGCCTCGTCCCACACCACGCTCTGCGGCCCGTCGATCACCTCGGAGTCGACCTCGTAGCCGCGGTCGGCGGGGAGGCAGTGGATGAAGATCGCCTCGGAGTCGGCGAGCGTCATGGTCTCGGGCGTGACCTTATAGCCGCCCAGGTCACGGATGCGAGCGAGCTTCTCCTCCTCCTTGCCCATCGACACCCAGGTGTCGGTGACGACGACGTCGGCTCCAGCCGCCGCCTCGACCGGATCGGTGAGGAGGGTGATCGACCCGCCGGTCTCCGCCGCCCGGCGGTCGGCCGCCTCGACGACGTCGGCACGGGGAGCGTAATCGGCGGGCGAGGCGATGCGCACGTGCATCCCGGCCGTGACGCCGGCGAGCGCGTACGAGTGCGCCATGTTGCTCTGTCCGTCGCCGAAGAACGTCAGGGTGAGGCCCTTCAGATCGCCCTTGTGCTCCCGGATCGTGAGCAGATCGGCGAGCAGCTGGCACGGGTGGAAGTCATCGGACAGCGCGTTGACGACCGGCACGCGGGTTCCTGCCGCCATCTCCTCGAGCCCCGCCTGCGCGTAGGTGCGCCATACGATCGCGGCGACCTGGCGCTCGAGCACACGGGCCGTGTCCGACGGTGTCTCCTTGCCGCCGAGCTGGCTGTTCGCCGTCGAGATGATGAGCGGCGAACCGCCCAGATCGGCGATGCCCACCGCGAACGAGACCCGAGTGCGTGTCGAGGACTTGTCGAAGATGACGGCCACGGTCTGAGGACCTGCGAGGGCCTTGTTCGCCCAGCGATCCTTCTTCAGCTCGATCGCGAGGTCGAGGATCTCCGCCTGCTCCGCGGGGGTCAGGTCGTCGTCCCGAAGGAGGTGGCGGGTCATGCGTGAGCCTTTCCGGAGTCGGTGAGAGATGCCGAGACGTCGGCGAGCGCGGCGGCGAACAGGTCGCGGAACTCGGCGAGCTCGGCATCCCCGATCGTGAGGGCCGGCGCGATGCGCACGGTCTCGGGGTTGGCCGCGTTGACGATGAGGCCGTGCGCCTGAGCGGCTGCCACGACATCGCCGGCGACCGGAGCGCTGAGCCCGACACCGATCAGCAGACCGCGCCCGCGCACCTCGGCGACGAGCGGCGAGTCGAGACCGGTGATGATCTCGCGCAGCTCCTCCCCGCGACGGGCCGCGTTGTCGACGAGGCCCGCGCGCTCGATCTCCGCGAGCACCGCATCGGCTACGGCGGTGGCGAGCGGGTTGCCGCCGAACGTCGATCCGTGCGACCCCGGTGTGAACAGCGAGCTCGCCCCCCCGTAGGTGACGAGTGCGCCGATCGGGAAGCCGCCGCCGATACCCTTCGCGAGCGTGATGGCGTCGGGCGTGATGCCCTCGTGACTGAAGCCGAACCAGGCTCCGGTGCGACCCGCGCCGGTCTGGATCTCGTCGACGATCAGCAGGGCACCGTGCGTGAGCGTCAGCGACCGCGCTGCCTGCAGGTACCCGTCGGGCAGATCGACGACGCCCGCCTCACCCTGGATGGGTTCGACGATGACGGCGGCGACGCGGTCATCGATCGCGGCTTCGAGCGCCTCGATCGTGGCCGGGATGTGCTCGACGCCTCCGGGCATGGGTTCGAAAGGAGCACGCATCGACGACTTGGCGGTGAGGGCGAGCGACCCCATGGTGCGACCGTGGAAGCCGTTCTCCAGTGCGAGGATGCGCGGCCTGTCGGCACCTCCGTGCAGACGGGCGAGCTTGAAAGCCGCTTCGTTCGCCTCGGCTCCCGAGTTAGAGAAGAAGACGCGGCCGTCGATGCCCGCGCCGGCGAGGCGCTTGAGGCGCGCCGCGAGAGCGAGCTGCGGCGGCGTGGCGAAGTAGTTGGAGACGTGCGCGAGGGTCGCCGCCTGCGTCGCGACCGCATCGACGAACACCGGATGCGCGTGACCGAGCGAGGTCACGGCGATGCCCGCGAGGAAGTCGAGGTGACGGGTGCCCTCCGAGTCCCAGAGGTACGAACCCTCGCCTCGTGTGAGGAGAGCGAGGCGGCGTCCCGCATTGAGGACCAGGTCGTTCTCCGCGTCGTCCTGCCACGTGCTCATGCCGTCGTCCCTGCGCTTCCCTTGACCACTTCTGTTCCGATTCCCTTGCTCGTGAAGAGTTCGACGAGTACCGAGTGCGGCACCCGTCCGTCGATGATCGCCGCGGCGTCGACGCCGCCCTCGACCGCGTCGAGGCATGCGCGCATCTTCGGGATCATGCCCGACTCCAGAGAGGGCAGCATGTCGACGAGCGCGTCCGAGGTCAGATGAGATACGAGGGAGTCGCGGTTGGGCCAGTCGGCGTAGAGTCCTGGCACATCGGTGAGGATGACGAGCTTGCGCGCCTTCAGCGCCACGGCGAGCGCGGCCGCCGCGGCATCGGCGTTCACGTTGAGCGACTGACCAGGGTGGTCGAGGTCCGGAGCGATACTCGACACCACGGGGACCCGTCCGGCCGACAGGTGGTCGAGCACCGGGGTCGGGTCGACCTGCACGACGTCGCCGACCCGACCGAGGTCGATCTCCTCGCCGTCCACGACGACCCCGCGGCGGCGGCCTCCGAAGAGCCCGGCGTCCTCCCCGCTGAGGCCGGTCGCGATCGGGCCGTGGGAGTTGATCTTCGACACGAGCTGCGGGTTCACCTGACCGGTGAGCACCATCCGCACGACGCCGATGGCCTCCGTGTTGGTGACGCGATAGCCGCCCTTGAACTCACTGGGGATCTCGAGACGCTCGAGCATGTTCGAGATCTGCGGTCCCCCGCCGTGCACGACGACCGGCAGCACGCCGACGTAGCGCAGATACGCGATGTCCTGGGCGAAGGCCTCCTGCAGCTCGTCCGAGACCATCGCGTTGCCGCCGTACTTGACGACGACGATCTGGTCGCGGAACTTCTTCAGCCACGGCAGGGACTCGATGAGCGTCGATGCCTTCGCTGCGGCGACGTCGGGCGTTGTGTCCTGGATGTCGGTCATGAGGCGTAGGCGCTGTTCTCGTGCACGTAGTCGTGGGTGAGGTCGTTGGTGAGGATCGTCGCCGTCTCGTCGCCGACCTTGAGGTCGATGACGAGGTGCGTGGCGCGCGGCGAGAGGTCGACCTCCTCGCGCGGACGGTCGGGGCCGCCCTCACTGCACACGCGGACACCGTTCATCCACACGTCCACGTCGTAGGGATCGAACTGTGCGTTCGTCGTGCCGATCGCGGCGAGCACTCGGCCCCAGTTGGGGTCGTTGCCGAAGATCGCCGCCTTGAAGAGGTTGTTGCGGGCGACGGAGCGGCCGACCTCGACGGCATCCGTCTCGGACGCGGCGTGGCGCACCTCGATCGTGATGTCGTGGCTCGCGCCCTCGGCGTCGCCCTGGAGCTTCACGGCGAGCTCCTGGCACAGCTCACGGAGCGCGGCCCCGAAGTCGTCGAGCGCGGGTGCGACACCCGATGCCCCGTTGGCGAGGAGCGTCACCTGGTCGTTGGTCGACATGCACCCGTCCGAATCGAGCCGGTCGAACGTGCGACCGGTCGCGGCCCGCAGCGCGGCGTCGGCCTCCAGGGGCTCGAGCACGGCATCCGTGGTGATGACGACGAGCATGGTCGCGAGACCGGGCGCGAGCATGCCTGCCCCCTTGGCCATGCCGCCGATGGTCCATCCGTCGCGGCTCACGACGGCGGTCTTCGAGACGCTGTCGGTGGTCATGATGGCCTCGGCGGCGATCTCCCCGCCGTCCGGCGAGAGCTCGGCGATGGCCTGCTCCGTACCGGCGAGCACCTTGCCTCGGAACACCTCGTCGCCCACGCCGATGAGCCCGGTCGAGCAGATGAGCACGTCGCCCGCACTGATGCCCAGGAGCTCGGCGGCCTTCTCGGCGGTCTGGTGCGTGGTCTGGAAGCCGAAGCTTCCGGTGAAGCAGTTCGCCCCGCCCGAGTTCAGCACGACGGCCTCGACCACGCGATCGGCGACCGCCTGCTGCGACCAGATGATCGGGTTGGCCTTGGCCCGGTTGCTGGTGAACACGGCGGCGCCCACCTTGCGGGGCCCGCGGTTGACGACGACGGCGACATCGGGCTTGCCGGTCGACTTGAGTCCGGCGGCGACTCCGGCCGCCTCGAATCCTGCGGGGGCGGTGACGCTCACGGCGCGACTCCGTTCACTGAGAGGGCGCGGGACTCGGGGAGCCCCAGCGCGAGGTTCATTGCTTGCACGGCGGCGCCGGCCGTGCCTTTGACGAGGTTGTCGACGGCGGTGACGACGGTCACGCGGTTCGCGGCCCGATCGATCGCGAGTCCCATGAGCGCGGTGTTCGCGCCGAGGACGTCCGCGGTGCGAGGGAACTGCCCGGCGGGCAGCAGCTGCACGAAGGTCTCGTCGCCGTAGGCCGACTCCCACGCGGCGCGGATCTCTTCGTCGGTGACGCCCTCGACGATCGGCGCCGTCGAGGTCGCGAGGATGCCCCGCGACATCGGCACGAGCACCGGCGTGAAGGAGATCCGGATGCGGTCCTCGGCCGCGTCGGGCGTGATGCCGGATGCCGCGGCGAGGGCCTGCCGGATCTCCGGGATGTGCCGGTGGGTGCCGCCGACCGCGTACGGGTTGGCCGTGCCGAGGATCTCGCTCGCCAGCAGGTTGGTCTTGAGGCTCTTGCCGGCGCCCGAGGGGCCGACCGCGAGCACGGAGACGATATCGCGGGGGTCGATGACACCGGCCGCGACTCCCGGTGCGAGGCTGAGGCTGACGGTCGAGGCGTTGCAGCCCGGCGCGGCGATCCTGGTCGCACCCCGCAGCTGCTCGCGCTGCTTGACGCCGCCCGCGAGGAGCTCAGGAACCCCATAGGTCCAGGCGTCGTGGAAGGCTCCCCCGTAGAAGGCGTCCCAGGCGTTCCGGGAGGTGAGCCGGTGGTCGGCCCCCGCGTCGATCACGAGCGGGGTGTCGCCCAGCGCGTCGGTGTACTGACCCGATTGCCCATGAGGCAGCGCGAGGAAGACGATGTCGTGCCCGGCGAGGACCTCGGGGGTTGTGTCCTGCAGCGTGAGGTGGGCGAGCGAGCGCAGGTGGGGCTGGTGCCGGACGAGCGGCTGCCCGGCGTTCGAGTGGGCCGTGACGGTGCGGATCTCGATGTCGGGATGCCCGGCGAGGAGGCGTAGGATCTCGCCGCCCGCATAGCCGGATGCGCCGGAGACGGCGACGGAATACGTCATGCTTCTACCTTAACGGTCGGACCCTTCGCGGAACTCAGGGTGCAGTGTCGGGGGCCGGGGCGGCGACACCGGCACTCGACCGCCGGGCAGGCAGGAGCGCGGGGTCGCCTAGAGTCGGCGGCCGCCGCGGCGTCGGCGCACAGCGATGATGCTCGGAGCGAGCGTCAGGGTGGCGGGGGCCGAAGGCATGCCGCGACGATAGCGCGCCCCTCGCAGGACGCGCAAATCGGCCGCGTCACAGGAGGTGGCTCCCGCACGGAGCCCGGTTGCCCGCCATCCGCGCGACGACCGTCCCCCCTTAACTGAGGAGGCTCAAGAGGGCGAGTTCGTCGTCGCGGGTGAGCCCCGCGCGTCGCGGGCGGTCGACGCCGCGTCGGTCCTCATCGGCGATGACCGTCGCGACCGTGTCCTCGAGCGGTCGGAGGCCGCCGCCCGCCTCGCGATATCGATCGTTCGACCGTCGCATGAAGCCCGGCATCTCAGCGGGCAGCCACAGCGGCAGCGACCTCTCCCCCGCCCAGTAGTTCACGTTCTGCGCGACGAGCCAGTCGTCCGTCGCCTCGACGGTGTCGCCGTCATGCTGCGCGGTCGAGCGGAACAGCGCGAGCACGTCGGAGAGCGGATGCCGGTCGCCGATCGCATTCACGACGCCGGTGGCCGCTGTCGTCACGACGAACTCTGCGAGGTCGGCGACATCGATGACCTGCGCATCCCGGCCGTCGGCGGTCGGCACGAGCACGGGCTCCGTCCGCGCCCGGAGGAACGCCGCCGCCCAATAGCCGAACCGGTCGCTCGGATCGCCGTCGCCGACGATGAGCCCCGGCCGGACGATCAGCATGCGGTCCTCGCCGAGCTGGCGAACGGCGTTCTCGGCGGCGACCTTCTGGGCCCCGTACTCGTCCTCGCCGGACGTGGCCGGAGCGACGAGGGGCGCGGTCTCGTCGGCATCGATCGTCACGTCGTCGGCGTAGACCGACATCGATGAGACGTAGGTCCACCGGCCCGCTCGCTCGCGGAGCGCTTCCACGGCCGCGCGGACGTGATCGGCTCGGGACGAGACGTCGACGACGTGGTCCCAGTCGGTGCGCGAGACGACGTCGTAGGCATCCGGGTCGTCGCGGTCGCCGATCGCGAGCGTCGCTCCGTCAGGCGCCGGGCGCTCGCCTCGCGCGAGACACGTCACCGCTGCGCCCGACAGCAGCCAGCGTCGCGCGATGCGCCCCGACAACCACCCCGTTCCGCCGAGGATCAGTACATCCGCCATGGGTCCATGTCACCAGCATCCTCGCTGCAGCGGAAGGGGCATCCGCTGTCAGCGGAGGCCCATCAGGGCGCGCGCAGGTCCTCGAGCCCGTCGAGAACCGGCACGGTCCACGTGGGATCAGGGCGCCAGGCGATCCACTCGGGGCCGAACGGCCAGTCCCCGGCGGTGAACGAGGCGATGGCCGCTGCGGCGTGCTCGTTGATGTGCGCCGCCTGATCGCTGTCCAGGCGGCCCTGCTCGATGGCGGCGACGAGCTCGTCCTCGTCCTTCATGCTGATCCGTCCGTCCGGCTCGATCTCGACGTCGAGCACATGGTCCGACGTGAAGGTCGCGTGGTCGGTGCGCAGATGCGCGTTCTCGAGGTTCACGTACCACCCGGCGAAGGTCCAGTCGGCACCCGTCGCCTCACTCCAGAACAGCCAGACCGACCATGGTCGACCGGCCGGCGCGATCCGCAGGATGCCGTTGCCCACCCACTCCTCGACGATGCGCCGACGCGGTTCGATCCAGCGCCGCTCGAGCGGAACAGTGCGCACGCGCTGCCCGTCCGCCGCGCCCTGGCCCTCCTGTTCGGTCCCCGGCGCGAGCCAGGCGACGAGCCCGCGCTCATCATCGCGGACGACCCGCATCGGAGCGATCGTCGAGGGCTCGCCGCGCAGCCACCCCGGCTTGCGGTAGTGCCAGTCGATCTGATCTCCTGGCGCGAGAAAAGGCGGCTCGCCCAGCGGACGCGTCCCGTGCGGTGCCGACGGCGGCGTGGGGTGCGGGTTCACGGTCGTCATCTCGCCACGATACCGGTGAGCCGGCCCGAGCATGTGCCGCATCCGCCATCGGGATGCGGCACGCGTCTCGGATTCAGTCGCGGATCGTGGCGCCGAAGCGCTCTGTGGCGATGGCCACGCCCGCGAGCTTCGCGTCGGTCGCCTCCGCCGCGGTGAGCGTGCGATCGTCGGCGCGGAAGCGCAGCGCGAACGTGAGGCTCTTGGCGCCGTCGGGCAGTCCCTCGCCGCGGTAGTCGTCGACGAGACCCACGGACTCGAGCAGCTCCCCCGCACCCTCGATGAGGGCCGCGCGGACATCGCCCGCCGGCACCTCAGCGGGCACGACGAGCGAGACGTCCTGCGTCGCCGCGGGGAACGTGGACAGCGAGGGCGCGACCGACTTCGCGCCGGCGAGCGACAGGATGCCGTCGAGGTCGAGCTCGACCACGGTCGCGCGGCCGGGCAGATCAGCGGCGGAGGCGACGTCGGGGTGGAGCTCGCCCACGTACCCGACCTCGGCGCCGTCGACGGTGAGCACGCCCGTGCGCCCCGGATGAAGCGCCGCACGCTGCGACTGGGCGACATCGATCGTCACGCCGGCCGCTTCACCGATGACTCGCACGGCATCCAGCGCTTCCGAAAGGCCGGAGGGCTCCGCCGCACGGCCAGGCTGACGCGCCGCGGTGTTGCCGGTGAGCAGCACCGCGACATGGCGGTGCTGCGGCGGGATGGAGGCGTTCAGCTGCGCAAGCGTCTCATCGGAGGGCCGCGCGCCCAGCGGCGGCACCTCGTCGGTGCCGTACGTGACGCCGGGCTCGGGCAGGAAGACGACACCGGTCTCGAACAGCGCGAGATCGGTCAGGCCGCGCGAGATGTTGCGGTGCGCGGTCTGAAGGAGCCCGGGGACGAGCGAGCGACGCAGGTACGGGGCCGACCCGTCGAGCGGATTCGCCAGGCGGATGCTCGGCAGGTGCTCCCCCGATGCCGAGCCGTGCAGGTCGTTCTGCGCTTCCGTCGTGAACGGGAACGACGGCGTCTCGACCAGACCCGCTGCGGCGAGAGCGTTCGCGACGCGACGACGCCCCTGCTGGTGAGCGGTCAGACCCCGGCCTGACGGCGGGGTGGGCAACACCGACGGGATGCGGTCGAGGCCGTGGATGCGTGCGACCTCCTCGGCGAGCGACCACTTGTCGGTGATGTCGGGCCGCCAGGTCGGGGGGATGACGGTCCAGCCGGCTCCCTCGGCGCTCGAGTCCGCCAGCGGAGCCACTTCGGCGCCGATCATCGTCAGCGCGTCGGCGATCTCGGCATCCGTGTAGTCGACGCCGATGAGCCCCTGCACGAAACCGGCGGGGAGCTCGATCTCGGCGACGAAGATCTCGGCGAAGAGCGCACCGCCCTCGTCCGTCAGCGTTCCCCCGGCGAGCTCGACCATGAGGTCGGCGGCGCGACGGGCGGCGACGAACGGCACGAGCGGATCGACTCCGCGCTCGAAGCGCTTGGACGCCTCGCTCGGCAGCTTGTGCCGGCGTGCCGTGCGCGCGATCGTGATCGGGTCGAAGGTGGCCGCCTCGATGAGCACGTTGCTCGTCGTCTCGCTCATCTCTGTGGTGCCGCCTCCCATCACGCCGGCGAGGCCGATGGGACCGGACTCGTCGGTGATCAGAAGGTCCTCGACGTGGAGCTTCCGCTCCTGACCGTCGAGCGTGGTCATCTTCTCCCCCGGCGTCGCGCGTCGGACGGTGATGCCCCCCTGGAGCTTGTCGAGGTCGTAGCCGTGAAGAGGCTGGCCGAGCTCGAGCATCACGTAGTTGGTGATGTCGATCAGCACGCCCAGGGACCGCATGCCGGCGAGCGACAGGCGCGCGATCATCCACGGTGGCGTGGGGCGCGTCGGGTCGACGTCGCGGACGACCCGGGTGACGAACTCGCTCGCCCCGGCCCGGCCGCGGATGGGCGCGGCGTCGTCGACGACGGCGGTATGGCCGGTGCCCGGCTGCAGCTCGGCGAAGTCCCGCTCGGCGGGGTCGCGGAACTTCGCGCCCGTCGCGTGCGAGTACTCGCGTGCGATGCCGCGCACCGAGAACGCGTAGCCGCGGTCCGGCGTGACGTTCACGTCGACCGCGACGTCGTCGAGGCCGAGCAGCGCGATCGCGTCGGCGCCGACGGGAGCATCGATGCCGAGGTCCGACAGCACCAGGATGCCGTTGTGCTCGTCGCCGAGGCCGAGTTCGCGCGCCGAGGCGATCATGCCGTCGGACACATGCCCGTAGGTCTTGCGCGCCGCGATGGGGAACGGACCAGGCAGCACGGCGCCGGGAAGCGTCACGACGACCTTGTCGCCGACGACGAAGTTGTGCGCGCCGCAGACGATGCCGCGGACGCCGCCGTTCTCCTCGCCGACGTCGACCTGGCACCAGTTGATGGTCTTGCCGTTCGACTGGGGCTCCGGCTCGAGCGACAGCACCTGCCCGACGACGATCGGACCCTGCAGGTCGAAGCGGTGGACATCCTCCTCCTCGAACCCGACGGAGACCATCGCCGCGAGGACGTCCTCGGGCGTCGCATCCGCTGCCACATCGACGTATTCACGCAGCCACGAGAGCGGGACGCGCATCACACCACCATCCCGTACTGCTCGCTGAAACGGACATCGCCCTCGGCCATGTCGCGCATGTCCTGCACATCGCTGCGGAACATGAGTGCCCGCTCGACGCCCATCCCGAACGCGAAGCCGCTGTACACGTCGGGATCGATCCCCGCCGCGCGCAGCACATTCGGGTTCACCATGCCGCATCCTCCCCACTCGATCCAGCGCGCTCCGCCCTTGAAGGTCGGGTGCCACAGGTCGAGCTCCGCCGAGGGCTCCGTGAACGGGAAGAAGTTCGTGCGGAAGCGGGTCTTCGCCTCCGGGCCGAAGAGCTGGCGCGCGACGTGGTCGAGCGTGCCCTTCAGGTGGGCCATCGAGATGCCCTTGTCGATCACAAGGCCCTCGAACTGCGTGAACACCGGCAGGTGCGTCGCGTCGAACTCGTCGGTCCGGTAGACGCGGCCGGGGCACAGCACGTAGATGGGCACATCGCGGTCGAGCATCGAGCGCACCTGCACGGGGCTGGTGTGGGTGCGCATCACGAGGTGGCGCGACGTGGGGTCGACGTAGAACGTGTCCTGCTCCTGGCGAGCGGGGTGGTCGACGTCGAAGTTCAGCGCGTCGAAGTTGAACCACTCGTGCTCGAGCTCCGGACCCTCGGCGATCTCCCACCCCATGCCGACGAAGATGTCGGATATCTGCTCGCTGAGAAGCGTGAGCGGATGCCGGGCGCCCACGCGCGAACGCGAGGAGACCGCGGTGATGTCGACGCGCTCGGACTCCAGCCGGGCCGCGACCTCGGCGGCGGCCAGTTCGGACTCCTTGGAGGTGAGGGCCTGGGTCACGCGTCCGCGTCCCTGACCGACGAGCTTGCCGAACGCCGCCTTGTTCTCGGGGGCGACCTGACGCATCGAGGCGTTGAGCACCGCGAGCGGCGATCCCTCCGCGACGTGCGCTGCGCGGGCGGCTTTCAGCTCGGCGGTGTCGGCTGCGGCGGCGATGGCATCGAGCGCCGCCGCGACAGCGGCTTCGACCGCCTCCGGGGTGATTTCGAGAGACTCAGACACGAGAGTCGAGTCTACCGGCGCACAGTGCCGCGCTCAGACGCCGCCTGTGCCGGTACTCGTGCCGTCGAACTTGCCTGCGCCCCGCTGCATGGCGATCAGCTCGGTGTTCGTGCCGCCCTCGTGCTGACGGGGGTCAGGTCCCTCGTTCGGCCCGCCGGGCGCCCCCGCGCCTCCGCGGAGCTTGGGCGACCGCCGGGTGCGGATCTCCAGCCAGCGAGCGATGCCCGACAGGATGAGGCACATGACGATGTAGATGCCGCCGATAACGAACGCGGACTGCAGCACGGGGCGTCCCTGCTGCGACGTCAGCTGCTTCGCGAAGTACAGCAGCTCGGGGTACGTGATGATGAACCCGAGCGCGGTGTCCTTGAGGGTCACGACGAGCTGGGCGACGATCACCGGCAGCATGGCACGGATCGCCTGAGGCAGGAGGATGAGGCGCATGACGCCGCTCTTGCGAAGACCGATCGCGTAGCCGGCCTCCTTCTGACCGCGGGGCAGCGACTCGACGCCCGCGCGGATGACCTCGGCGAGCACCGAGCCGTTGTAGACCATGAGCGCGATCACGACGGCCCAGTACGGCTCCATCTTCACGCCGACCGTCGGCAGTCCGTAGTAGAGCAGCATCATGAGCACGAGCACGGGAACCGCGCGGAAGACCTCGGTGATGACGGTCACGGGCACGCGGATCCACGCGTGATCCGACAGACGACCGATCGCGAGGACGAACCCGACGACGAGGCTCAGCACACCTGCGAGGGCGAACGCCGCGAGGGTGCGACCGAGGGCGCCGAAGATCTGGGTCCACACGGCGCTGAAGGTGAAGACGTACCAGCGCGATGCGTCGAACTGCCCGCTGACCGCGAAGCGCCAGACGATGAAGCCGAGCAGGGCCAGGATGACGACGACGGTCGCCACCCCGAGCAGCCGGTTCCGCAGGATGGCCTTGGGACCGGGGACGTCGTACAGGACGGAAGTCATCGCGCGATCCTCCACTTGTTCTCGAGATACCGCTGGAGCCAGCTGAGCAGCAGGACGAGGGCGACGAAGATCGCCGCGACCCACAGGAGGACGACGAGCGCGTTCTCACCGCGCTCGCTGAGGTAGGAGCGGATCGCTCCCAGCTCCAGGACCGAGAAGCCTGCGGCGACCGTGGTGTTCTTGAGCAGCGCGATGAACACGCTCATCATGGGCGGCACGACCGACCGGAAGGCCTGCGGGAGGACGACCAGGGACATGACCTGCCCGAACGGGAGGCCGATCGCCCTGGCTGCCTCGGCCTGCCCGACGGGGACGGTGTTGATGCCGGCACGCAGCACTTCGGCGACATAGGTCGCGGTGTAGATGCCGATCGCGAGGATGCCGAGGATGGTGGTGCTGAGCTTCGGCAGACCCAGCTGGGGGTAGCCGAAGACGAAGAAGAAGAAGACGAGCGTCAGCGGGGTGTTGCGAATGAGGTTCACGTACACCGTGCCGACGCCGCGCGCGATCGGGACAGGCGAGACGCGCATGGCGCCCACGATGATCCCGAGGACGAGAGCGAGGACACCGCCGCCGAAGAAGATCAGCAGGGTGTTGCCCAGCGCTCTTCCCCACAGGTCGGTGTTTCCGAAGATGACGTCCACGCCGTCCTCCCCTTCTGAGTTCTGAGGAGGGGGCGGCCGCGGCGGCCGCCCCCTCGGGTCGTTCAGTCGATCAGTCGACGGCCGGCTGGGTGACCTCGATGCCCGAGGACCCCAGGTTCTTGTCGAAGATCGCCTGCCAGGTGTCGCCGCCATCGGTGAACATCGTGTTGATGAACTCCTGCAGCGCGGCGTCGTCCTTGGCGAGGCCGACGCCGTAGCGCTCCTCGGTGAACGGCTCGCCGACCACCTTGAGGTTGTCGGGGTCCTGCGCCGCGTAGCCGATCAGGATCGCCTGGTCGGTCGTGACGGCCTGGACCTCGCCCGAGAGCAGTGCCTCGACGCACGCGGAGTACAGGTCGAACTCCTTGGTCGGGACCTCCGGGTAGTTGGTGCGGATGTTCTGGATGGGCGTCGAGCCGGTCGCCGAGCACACCGTGGTGTCGGCCGTGAGGTCGGCCTCGCTCTTGATGTCGTCGTTGTCGGCGGCGACGAGCAGACCCTGGCCGGTGATGAAGTAGGGGCCGGCGAAGGCGATCTGCTCCTTGCGCTTGTCGGTGATCGAGTAGGTGCCGACGTAGTAGTCGATGTCGCCGTTCGTGATCGCCTGCTCGCGGTTCGCCGAGGCGATCGGCTTGAACTCGATCTTGTCCTCGTCGTAGCCGAGCGAGGCGGCGATCCAGCGGGCGATGTCGACGTCGAAGCCGGTCCGCTCGTTCGTGGTCACGTCGAGGTAGCCGAGACCGGGCTGGTCCTCCTTGACGCCGATGACGACCTTGTCGCGCTCCTTGATGGCGTCGAACGTGGGGCTGCCCTCGAGGTCGACGTCCGTCGCCACCTCGAACCAGGTCGAGTCCTCTCCGCCCTCGTCGCCACCGGTGCCTCCGCCGGGGTTCGAGGGGCTGCCGCTGTTGCAGGCCGTCAGGGCGAGCAGTGCTGCGGCTGCGATACCGAGTCCTGCCAGTGTCCGTGTGCGTCGCATGTGCGTCTCCTTCGTGTGCTGTGTGTGCAGGGTCTGTGAAGTGTGCGGGGAAGGGCTCAGTGCGTGAGGAGCTTCGAGAGGAAGTCCTTCGCGCGGTCGCTCTTCGGGTTCGTGAAGAACTCCTCCGGCGTCGCCTCTTCGACGATCTGACCGTCGGCCATGAAGACGACGCGGTCTGCCGCTTTGCGCGCGAAGCCCATCTCGTGGGTGACGACGATCATCGTCATCCCCTCCTGGGCGAGTTCGACCATGACGTCGAGTACCTCGTTGATCATCTCGGGGTCGAGCGCGCTGGTGGGCTCGTCGAAGAGCATGACCTTCGGGTGCATGGCCAGGGCGCGCGCGATCGCGACACGCTGCTGCTGTCCGCCGGAGAGCTGGGCGGGGAGCTTCGACGCCTGCTGCGCGACGCCCACCCGCTCGAGCAGGGCCATGGCCTCCTTCTCGGCATCCGCCTTCTTCATGCCGCGGACCTTGATCGGGCCGAGCGTCACGTTCTCGAGGATCGTGAGGTGGGCGAAGAGGTTGAACGACTGGAACACCATGCCCACGTCGGCACGCAGGTTCGCGAGCCCCTTGCCCTCGGCGGGCAGCGCCTTGCCGTCGATGCTGATCGTCCCGCTCGTGATGGTCTCGAGGCGGTTGATCGTGCGGCACAGGGTGGACTTGCCGGAACCCGAAGGACCGATCACGACCACGACCTCGCCGGCGTTCACCGTGAGGTTGATATCCGTGAGCGCCTGGAAGTCGCCGTAGTGCTTCTGCACATCGTCGACCACGACGAGGGGCTTATCAGAGGTCATCATTTCTCCAAACTAACCACGTGCGTGACGCGGCTCCAGGCGGACTCGGGGAGATTTACACGTTCGTAATCCCCTGATCGCGGCGGTTCCACCTCGGCGGCGGAGTGCCCCCCGGTCCGCCCCCGCGAACCGTGGGGGCGTCCCTGCTGCCGTGCTCCTCCCCCAAGGAGCTCGAGGCAGCAAGCCTCCGATCCGATGCGATCGAGCGCTGAGACGACGGGATGCCGAAGTCCTCGCCTGCGGGCAGGGCGTCGGGACTGTGGCATAGGAATTCTCCGTCGAATCATGCGCGATCGACCCCAGATTGGCAGAGCGGAATGCCGGGACGAGAACTTCTTGAGGATTTCTTGAGATCGACGATCGGAATATCAATCGCGCTGCTCGCGGAAGTACTCGATCGCCCCTGGGTGCAGCGGGACAGGACCGGTGAAGATCGCCTGCGTGCGGTCGAGGAGGGCAGCTGCAGGCACGTCGTGCGCGAGACGCGTGCGTCCGTCGAAGAGGGCGCGAAGGACGTCACTCACCACCTCCGCAGGGGTGCCGCTCGAAGTCACCAGGTAGTTCGGCACGGCGAGCGTCGGCTCGGACTCCTCGAGGCCGTACAGGCCGACCGGCAGGTCCGAGGGGCGGTAGGCGTACGAGTAGCGTTCGTTGACGCGGTTCACCCAGTTCTGCTCGATCGGCAGGAGCCGGACGGGGGTCGTCTGCGCGAGTTCGGCGATGCCGGGAGTGGGGACGCCCCCGACCCAGAAGAAGCCGTCGATCCCGCCGCTCTGCAGCGCGTCGATCGATGCGGCGAGTCCGAGCTCCGGGTCGCTGATCGATGCGGGGTCGACGTCCGCCGCATCCAGCACTCGCGATGCGATGACGTTGACCCCCGAGTTCTCCGCTCCCAGCGACACGACCCGACCTGCGAGGTCGTCGAGTCGGTCGATATCAGAGTCCGCGCGCACCACGACGTGCAGGTACTCGTCATAGAGACGGGCGACGGCCTGCACGGGTAGCGGGTCCCGGAACGCGCCCTCGCCCTCCACGGCATCCGCTGCGGCGTCCCCCTGCGCGAAGCCGAGCAGAGCCTCCCCCGAGCTGACGCGGAGCAGATTGTCGACCGAACCGGCGGTCTGAACGGCGGTCATGCGCACGTCGAAGCCGGTCGCGAGCTCGGCGGCGAGCGCGTCACCGTACGCGAAGTAGACGCCGTTCGCCCCGCCTCCTGCGATCTCGTGGTCGGTATCGTCCCAGTCCGGGGACCGCGACGAGCACGCGCTCATCGACGCGGCGAGCAGCACGGCGAGCATGCCTGCGACGATGCGCCGCCCGGTGATGCGCACGCTCATGCGTCCGCTCCGTCCGGCAGGAGGAGGGTGACGAGCAGCCCGCCGCTCTCCGGCGAGTCGACGAGCAGCTCGGCCCCCAGGGACCGGAGCAGATCCGTCGCGATCGCGAGGCCGAGCCCTGAACCGGGGGTGTCCCCCCTGTCGTCGCTGCGCCAGAAGCGGTCGGTGGCAGCAGCCGCCTGCTCGGCGGTGAGCCCCGGCCCCTGGTCGCGCACGGTCAGCCGGCACGCGTTCTCGTCTCGCTGCGCCGCGACCACCACGACCGAATCGGGCGTCGAGTACTTCACGGCGTTGTCGATCACCGCATCCAGCGCGCTCTCCACGATCGTCCGATCGGTCACGGTCATGACGGGATCCCCGCCCGGCGCCACGACCGAGATGCCCCGCTGACCGGCGACCTCCTGCCATGCCTCCGCGCGTCGCCCGGCCAGAGCGATCAGGTCCACCGCAGAAACCGTGGTGTCGCCGCGGCCGCCCCTGGCGAGACTGAGCAGCGTCTCGAGGATGCGCACCAGGCGTCGCCCTTCCTCCCGCGTCTCCTCGACATCGTCGCGCCACTCGTCGCCGAGTCCCGTCGACAGGTGCTCCACGCGGAGAAGCAGCGCGTTGAGAGGATTGCGCAGCTCATGCGACGCGTTGAGCGCGAACTCCTGCTGCCTCGTCATCACCCGCTCGATCTCGTCGGCCATGCCGTTGAACACCCGCGTCATACGTCGCAGCTCCGGCGGACCCGTGTCCTCAGCGACACGCGCGTCCATCTCCCCGCGCTCGATCGCGATCATCGCCTCGTCGAGTCGCCGCACCGGCGAGAGCACCCAGCGCGCGAGCTGCATCACGAGCAGGATGCCGAGACCCACCGTTGTCACGGACACGAGCGAGAGCACGATGACCTGCTGCACGATCTCGGCGCGCGGAGCCGCGGTGTCGGCCGACACCATGACCGCGCCGATGACGTCTCCGTCGTCGAAGACCGGCTCGACCAGCGAGGACTCGGGGATGCTCCACGGGAACACGGGCGCGGGAGCCTCCGCCCGCCGGCCGGACAGCGCGAGGCCCACGCGCGCCGTCTCCTCGTCGGAGAGCACGTCGCCCTCACGGTCGCCCGCCGCCCACGCCGCGCCCGTCAGATCGAACACCCGGACATCGATGTCGTAGACCTCGTGGAACCGGCGCACCTCGGCGTCGATCACCGTTGCGGCCCCCGAGCGCAGGGCCTGCCTGGCACTGGTCACGAAGTACGCGAGGTCGCCGAGCTGCTCGGTGTAGAAGGTCTGCTGGATGCTGCGCGTCGCGCTCCACGCCGTGACGCCGCCGAGCGACATGAGGATCGCGATCAGCGGCACGAGGAAGACGACGACGAGGCGTCTGCGCATCCCTCAGCCCGCCAGCCGGTAGCCGACACCGCGCACGGTCTCGATCAGCCGACGCTGCCCCGCCTTGCGGCGGATCGCTCCGACGTGCACCTCCAGCGAGTGGCCGAAGCCCCGCCAGTCGGTGTTCCAGACCTCGCGGATCAGGCGCTCCTTCGGCACGGCGACCCCGGGGTACCGCGCGAGCACCGCGACGATGTCGAACTCCTTGCGCGTCAGCTCGATGGGCTGCCGGTCGACCACGACCTGCCGGGCGACGAGATCGATGCGCACGGCGCCGCCGTCGAGATCGACGACGCCCTCCGACTCCGGGCGCACCGGGCGGGACCGCCTCGTGACCGCCTCGATGCGGGCGAGCAACTCGTGCACGTCGTAGGGCTTGACCACGAAATCGTCGGCACCGGCGCGCAGACCCTTTATGCGTTCAGTGACCTGGTTGCGGGCGGTCACGATCACGATGGGCACGTCGGAGCGCCCACGGATGCGGCGGCACAGATCGATGCCGTCGACGTCGGGGAGACCGAGATCCAGAAGGACGACCTCGGTGTCTGCGCCGAGGAGGTCGAGCGCCGCGGCCCCGTCGGCCGCGCGGACCGTGGCGTAGCCGGATCGGGCGAGGAATGCGTCGAGTGCGGCGGCGACGCGCTCGTCGTCCTCCACGATCAGAATCCGCATCGACCCCGGTCCCCTTCTCCGCCCACGCGCAGGGACAAACCCTACCAGTCGGGGTGTTCGTCGAAGACTCGGCGGTGCAGGCGGGGAGGGGTCAGGCCGGTTCGCCGGCGCGCTGCGCGAAGGCGCTCTCGTACAGGCACACGCTCGCCGCGGTGGCGAGGTTCAGGGACTCGGCTCGGCCGAAGATCGGCAGCTTGAGCACCCGATCAGCCCTGCCGAGCGCGTCGTCGTCGAGGCCTCGAGCCTCGTTTCCGAACAGCCACCCCGTCGCTTCGGCGAGCACCCCGTCAGCGCGGGCCTGCAGCAGGTCGTCGCCCTTGACGTCGGCGGCGAGAATCATGAGCCCCGCGGCGTGCGCGTGCGCCACCACGTCGTCGAGCTCGGCGCCCACGGCGACCGGGAGGTGGAAGAGCGATCCCGTGGTCGCGCGCACGACCTTCGGGTTGTACGGATCGACGGTGCGGCCGGTCAGCACCACAGCATCCGCGCCGGCCGCGTCCGCCGCCCGAATGATCGTTCCCAGATTGCCGGGGTCGCGTATCTCCTCGCAGATCGCGACCAGCCGCGGGGAGGCGTCGAAGATGTCGCGCACCGAGGTCGGCGTCTGGCGCACGACGGCGACGAGCCCCTGGGGCGTCACGGTGTCGGCCATGGCATTGAGCACGTATTCCGTGACGAGCTCGACCGTGACATCGGCATCCGACGCCTTCGCCCGGATGTCGGGATGCTTGTCCCATCCGGTCGGCGTCGCGAAGAGCTCGACGATCGCCTCGGGGCTGTAGGTGAGCGCCTCGCGGACCGCCTGCGGCCCCTCCGACAGGAACAGGCCCGTCTCCGCGCGCGCACTGCGCTTGGTCAGCTTCGCGACGGCACGGACTCGGGGGGACCGGGGGTTCTCCAGCACGGTCTCAGTCTAGGGAACAGCGGGCGCGGATCCGCGGAGAACAGCGGGCGAACGACAGAGGACGCCTTCCCGAAGGAAGGCGTCCTCTGTGCTGGCGAGCTGCTTACGCAGCCGACTTCGGCGCGTTGACGTCGGAAGGCAGGGCCTTCTTGGCCGTCTCGACGAGCGTCGTGAACGTGGCCGCATCGTTGACCGCGAGGTCGGCGAGCATGCGACGGTCGACCGTCACACCCGCGAGGCCGAGGCCCTGGATGAAGCGGTTGTACGTGATGCCGTTCTGGCGTGCAGCGGCGTTGATGCGCTGGATCCAGAGGCGACGGAAGTCACCCTTGCGCTTGCGACGGTCCCGGTACGAGTAGACCAGGGAGTGGATGACCTGCTCCTTGGCCTTCCGGTACAGGCGCGAACGCTGACCGCGGTAGCCGGACGCGCGCTCGAGGATGACGCGGCGCTTCTTGTGGGCGTTTACTGCCCGCTTGACTCTTGCCATTTTCGTGTGTTCCTATTCGTGCGTTCGGCGCGTCAGCGGCCGAGAAGCTTCTTCGCGACCTTGAAGTCGGCCTTCGCGAGCACCTGGTCCTGGTTCAGGCGACGGGTGCGACGGCTCGACTTGTGCTCGAGGTTGTGGCGCATGTTCGCCTGCTGCTTCTTCAGCTTGCCGCTGCCGGTGATCTTGAAGCGCTTCTTAGCACCCGAGTGGGTCTTCTGCTTCGGCATCTTCTCTTCCTTCGTATGGCGCCTTCTCAGGCGACGGGGTCAA
This sequence comes from Microbacterium sp. SZ1, assembly GCF_002362255.1. Taxonomy (GTDB): domain Bacteria; phylum Actinomycetota; class Actinomycetes; order Actinomycetales; family Microbacteriaceae; genus Microbacterium. The sequence goes on from NZ_LPVV01000003.1 coordinate 26,861, forward strand.
CCCGCGGTGCGGGAGTCTGTGGGGGCGGTCGTCACTCCGCCGCGGCCTCGGCCGGAGCATCGGCCTCGTGCTTGGCGTCGCGCGCTGCCTGCTTCTTCGCATCGCGGACGGCGTTCTGCTCCTGCTTCGCCTCGGACTTGCTCTTCAGCGGAGCCACGATCATCACCATGTTGCGACCGTCGATCGTCGGGTTCGACTCGACGGTGCCGAGCTCGGCGACGTCCTCTGCGAACTTGCGCAGCAGGCGCACACCCTGCTCGGGGCGCGACTGCTCGCGACCGCGGAACAGGATCATGGCCTTGACCTTGTCGCCGGCCTTGAGGAAGCCCTCGGCGCGCTTGAGCTTGGTCGTGTAGTCGTGCGCCTCGATCTTGAGACGGAAGCGGACCTCCTTGAGAACGGTGTTCGCCTGGTTGCGGCGAGCTTCCTTCTCCTTCTGGGCGGCTTCGTACTTGAACTTGCCGTAGTCCATGATCTTGACCACGGGAGGCTTCGAGTTGGGGGCCACCTCGACGAGGTCGAGGTCGGCTTCCTGCGCAAGGCGCAGCGCCGCCTCGATGCGGACGACGCCGATCTGCTCACCCGCGGGCCCGACGAGGCGGACCTCGGGGACGCGGATGCGCTCATTGGTGCGGGGATCGCTGATGCGGAACTCCTTAGACGATGGGATTCAGCCATCGGGATGCTGTCTGCATCCCGAGCGAAATCGGAATCGTCCCCCACCCGCCGGCAGTCAAACGCCGGCTTCGCACCCTGTCTACCGGACGCATCTGACGACGCGATCCGGCGGAGTGCAAGACCCGGTAGCCTGGAACGGCAAGCGCGGGTGGGAAGTGAATCCTCTTTCGTGCCGGAGCATGACGCTCCGGAGCCCGACACAGTCTAACAGAGAGCAAGGCGAAGTGACGAACCAGGTATCGGACGATTCCGCACGCGAGCGCGAGGAGCGCTGGGCACGGCAGGAGGAGGCCGCATCGTCAGCCACCCGCGACCTCGCCGACGTGCCCGCCGTGGAGGTCATCACCACCGCCGCCGTGCACCTCATGAGCGCCGCCGCCGTGAAGCTCGGGCTCGCCGACGACCCGAACGCGGCCGAGCAGCTCGACCTCGATGAGGCCCGGAAGCTCATCAACGCCCTCGCCGGCCTCATCACCGCCGGCGCACCGGAGATCAGCGACATGCACGCCCGCTCTTTGCGCGACGGACTGCGCTCCCTTCAGCTCGCGTTCCGCGAGGCCTCGACCATCCCCGACCCGATCGGCAAGGGTCCCGGCGAGAAGTGGACCGGCCCCGTCACCTGACCGCGGGAGTCGCGTCGCGCGAGCGGATCACCGCGGGTCGCCGAGCGAGCGAATCGAGACGAAACGCCTCACGCCTTCAATACGACAGGCGGGGCCGTCGACGGTCCTCCGCAGGGTTCCGTCGAGTGCGTCCAGTCGATGGTCTCCCGGGACTCGGCGAGCAGGACGCCGGTGTCGTCGTACACCCGCACCGTGATCTCGTCAGGCGCGTCGAAGCCGAAGAAGAAGGTCCCGTCGTCCCCTGCCTGAGGCACCGAGGCGTCGGTCTCCGGTGTCGGGACGATCCCCGGTGCCGGCGAGCACCCGTGGTCCGAGCAGACCTGAAGCGCGACCCCGGGACCGTAGGATGCGGCGTCGATCGTGACGCTGTTCGTCCATCCGATCGCAGGGCACGCCGTCGCACACCCGGTCAGCAGCGCGGCCAGGACGAGGGCCGCGACCGTACTCGCAGCTCTGCGCATACCGGCCACCCTATCCGCGCCCGGTCAGGCCGACCGGCGCAGTTTGACGGTGAGCGAGTCCGCGAGCACGGCGATGCGGTCGTCGGCGGCCCATCGCTGGGCGAGACGGGCGAGCACGGCATCCAGCACCTCGCGTTCGAGGCCGTCGACGAGCTCGAGGACGACGATGAGCTCGGGACCGCGAAGCCGCGCGTCCGGATCGCCGGCCGCCACCGATACGTCGATCACGGCGAGCTCGTGCGCGACGCTCTCCTGGAGCGCGCGAAAGACCTCGGGTGACAGGAAGCTGGGCTCCCATGCGTGCCCCTGGGCGATCGACCAGACCGCAGGGCGCCGGATGACGAACTCGGTGTCGGCTGTCGGGTCGAGCACGATGAGATCCGTGTCCTCGGCCGATGCCGACAGCGCGACACGCACGGCCTCGACCGGGATCGGCCGCGCCGCGGCATCCCACTGCTGCATCGTGTGGACCGACGAGAACACGGGCTGAACTCGACGTCCGTCCGGCGCCGCGACCGTGACGATCGACAGTTCCTGAGTCTTGTCGACGGCAAGGCCGCTGGGCGCCACGCCCTCCTCGCCTTTCTCTGCGATGAGCGGGATCAGCACGCGAGCCGAGCGGAAGGCGTCGACGACCTCGGCCTGCGACCCCTCTCCCGCGCGGAAGCGCGTCAGGGCCGCGAGCAGCGCGGGGTCAGCGGATCCGTCGTCGCCCGCGTGCGGATTCGACTCGAAGCTGCGTCCTTCCCACGGCACCCCGGCCGAGTCGCCGTGGTGGTGGCCGTGGTCGTCAGTCCCCCGCGACATCCAGAGCCTCGGCCAGCGTGAACGCGCCGGCGTAGAGGGCCTTTCCGACGATCGCACCCTCGACGCCGAGCGGCACGAGTTCCCGCAGGGCGATGATGTCGTCGAGGTTCGAGATGCCACCCGATGCCACGACGGGCTTCGGGGTGCGCGACGTCACCTCGCGGAGCAGTTCGAGGTTCGGGCCCTTGAGCGTCCCGTCCTTGGTGACGTCGGTGACGACGTAGCGGCTGCATCCGGCATCCTCGAGGCGCTCGAGCACCTCCCAGAGGTCGCCGCCCTCCTTCGTCCACCCGCGCGCGGCGAGCGTCGTGCCGCGCACGTCGAGCCCCACGGCGATCGCCTCGCCGTACCGGCCGATGACGTCGGCGGCCCACTCGGGGTTCTCCAGCGCCGCGGTGCCGAGGTTGATGCGCGTCGCCCCGCTCTCGAGGGCCGCCTCCAGCGTCGCGTCGTCGCGGATGCCGCCCGACAGCTCCACGTTGACGTTGCGGTACTGCTTGATGACCTTGCGCAGGATCGGAGCGTTGCTGCCGCGTCCGAAGGCGGCGTCGAGGTCGACGAGGTGGATCCACTTCGCACCCTGCGAGACCCATTCCCCGGCGGCGTCGAGCGGGTCGCCGTAGCTGGTCTCGGTGCCGGCCTCGCCCTGGGTCAGCCGCACGGCCTTGCCGCCGGCCACATCGACCGCGGGAAGCAGGGTGAGAGAGGGGGACTGCGCGAAGTCGTTCATGACGTCCTCAGGTGAGATGGGATGCGCCTGATCACCGGCACGAGAAACGACATTAGCCTCCGCGGGAGTCCGCTCCAAATGACATGACGGTAAGGGACGCGCTGCACGCGGTAGCCTCGATATCACGTCTATTCGGTCGATGAGGAGTTGGTTCATGGCGCGCGACGGGGAAGCATACGGCGGAGGTCCCCTGCGGCGGGGCAACACTCCCCCGCCGCCGGCGCCCGAGATGGTCGAGCACGTGCCCCTCTCACCACAGGATGACGACGACTGGCCGACCGTTCCGGCCAGCACCCTCCGCCCGCGGCCTGAGACCGGCGACCAGCCCGATGGCGACGCACGAACGGCGCCGTCGACGCGCGCCGAGGCCGCGGCCGCCTCGCGCCCCGAGGCGCCCGCATCGCCGGCGCCCGGCGCTGCCACTGCCGCGCCTTCCGTGCCGCGAGCGCCGATGGCCCCACCCGCTCAGCCGACCGCGCCGCCCCGGCATCCCGTCCCGACCACGCCGGCTGCTCCCGCTCAGCCGACTGCCCCCGCTCAGCAACCCGCCCCGGCCCAGCCGACTGCCCCCGCTCAGCAACCTGCCCCAGCCCAGCCGACTGCACCTACTCAGCCGACCGCACCGGCGAGTCAGCCCATCGTCTCCTCCGTCCCGACGCTGCTTCCCACTCCCGCAGCGCCGCCCGCCCCGACTTCCACGGCGACCGCTCCGGTTCCGACGCGTCCCGCTCCGGCTGCACCCACCCCGCAGCCGGTGCAGCCGATCGCCTCCGCGGCGTCGGCGCCCGCCTCTCCCCCGTCGATCCCGTCTCCTTCCCAGAGTGCGCCCGGACCCGCGGGTATCGCCCCGGCCACCGATCCCCTCGCGTCGTCCCGCCGCCTGCAGCGAGAGCAGGGCATCGAGCGTCGTTCCTTCCTGCAGCAGGATCCGCGCGAGGAACCCGCACGTCACGGAGGCCGTGGCATGCTCAACCGCCTCGGCTTCTCCCTCGCCCCGAACGCGCAGGAGCGCGCGGTCCGCGAGGATGAGCACGCCGTGAGCCGACACTGGCCCGGCCCTCGCACGGTCGCGGTCGTGAACGGCAAGGGCGGGGCTGGCAAGACCCCGGCCACCGTCCTCCTCTCCGCGGTGTTCGCGCAGTACGGCGGCGCGGGTGTGCTGGCCTGGGACAACAACCAGACGCGGGGCACGCTCGGCTGGCGCACCGAGACCGGCGCCCACGACAGGACGCTGCTCGAACTGCTTCCGCAGACGCAGCGCCTCCTCGGCGCCCAGGGCCAGTCGGCGGATCTCGCGCACTTCGTGCACCACCAGCCGCAGGAGAAGTACGACGTGCTCCGCTCGAAGCCGATCCGCCTCGCACACGAGAACCGGCTGAGTCCCGACGACGTCGATGCGATCCACGCGGTGGCCGCGAAGTTCTACCGCCTCATCATCATCGACTCCGGCAACGACGAGTCCGACCCGATGTGGCTGAGGATGATCGAGCTCGCCGACCAGATCGTCGTCGCGACCACCACCCGCGACGACCATGCGGAGGCCGGCGCGCTCCTGCTGGAGGCCCTCGAAGATCGCGACGAGCGGTCGGCGCGCCTCGCGCGCGAGTCGGTGGTCGTGGTCAGTCAGGCCGACCCGAAAGCCTCGTCGGCCGACGTCGCCGAGGTCGTCGCCGGGTACCAGCCGTTGGCGCGCGACGTCGTGCAGATCCCGTTCGACCGCGAGATGGTCGACGGCCACCTGCGTCTGCGGGCTCTGGCAGCGCCGACGCAGCGCGCGTGGCTGTCGGCCGCCGCAGCGGTGGCACGCGGTTTCTGATCAGTCGCGCAGGCTGTTCACCCAGTTGCGCAGCAACTGGATACCCGCCTCCCCCGACTTCTCGGGGTGGAACTGGGTCGCAGACAGCGGGCCGTTCTCGACGGCTGCGAGGAACGGCTCGCCGTAGGTCGACCACGTGAGCACGGGCTGAGGGAAAGGCGGAATCACGTCGAGTTCCCACGACTGGGCCGCGTAGGAGTGCACGAAGTAGAAGCGCTCGTCTTCGATCCCGCGGAACAGGATGCTGTCGCTGCCCGGCTCGACGGTGTTCCACCCCATGTGGGGCAGCACCGGGGCGTTGAGCTCGGTGACGGCACCCGGCCATTCGCCGAGACCCTCGGTGTCGTGACCACGCTCCACACCGCGGGAGAAGAGCACCTGCATGCCGACGCAGATGCCGAGCACGGGGCGCCCGCCCGCGAGACGACGATCGATGATGTCGTCCCCGCCGTGAGCGTGGAGCGCATCGCGGACCGCCTGGAACGCGCCGACTCCCGGGACGAGCAGACCGTCAGCCCCGAGAGCCTCTGTCCGGTCCCGGGTGAGCACCGCGTCCGCGCCCGCCGCGACCAGCGCCTTGACGGCCGAGTGCACGTTCCCGGACTCGTAGTCGAAGACCGCGACACGGGGTGCGCCGGTCACAGCGCGCCCTTGGTCGAGGGGATGCCGTCGACGAGCGGGTCGAGCGCCTTGGCCTGACGGAACGCCCTGGCGAACGCCTTGTACTCGGCTTCGGCGATGTGGTGCGGGTCGCGCCCGCCCAGGACCCGCACGTGCACGGTCAGGCCGGCGTTGAACGTGATGGCCTCGAACGTGTGTCGGACGAGCGAGCCGGTGAAGTGGCCGCCGATCAGGTGGTGCTCGAAACCGGCCGGTTCGCCCGTGTGGACGAGGTACGGACGCCCGGAGATGTCGACGACGGCCTGAGCGAGCGCCTCGTCGAGCGGAACCAGCGCGTCGCCGTAGCGCGAGATGCCGGACTTGTCACCGAGCGCCTCGCGGATCGCCTGTCCGAGCACGATCGAGATGTCCTCGACCGTGTGGTGCGCGTCGATGTTCGTGTCGCCCGACGCGCGGACGGTGAGGTCGGTCAGCGAGTGCTTCGCGAACGCCGTCAGCATGTGGTCGAAGAACGGCACCGATGTGTCGATGCGGCTCGCACCGGTGCCGTCGAGGTTCAGCTCGAGCTCGACGGTGGACTCCGAGGTGCTGCGCACACGCGTCGCGGTGCGCGGGGACGGGACGGTGCTGCTCATGATGCCGATCCTATCGAGGCCAGCGCCTCGAGGAACGCGGTCGTCTCCGCCTCCGTGCCTGCGGTGACGCGGAGGTGACCGGGGATGCCCACGTCGCGGATCAGCACGCCGCGGTCGTAGAGCTGTTGCCAGACGGAGGCGGGGTCGGAGACACCGCCGAACAGCACGAAGTTGGACCACGATTCGTGGGGCGTGTAGCCGAGAGCCTCGAGCGTCGCCGAGATGCGGTTCCGTTGCTCGACGATCTCCTCGACCATGCCGAGCATCACGTCGGAGTTGCGCAGCGCGGCGATGGCGGCGGCCTGCGTGAGCGCGCTCAGGTGGTAGGGCAGCCGCACGAGACGCAGGGCGTCGATGAGAGCGGGATCGGCGGCGAGGTAGCCGACGCGCGCGCCGGCGAAGGCGAAGGCCTTGCTCATGGTGCGGGAGACGGCGAGACGGGGCCGCCCGTCGAGCAGGGTCAACGCCGATGGTGCGTCGTGCGGAGCGAACTCCTGATACGCCTCATCCACGACCACGATTCCGCGGCTGACCTCGTACACCGCCTCGATCACATCGAGCGACAGCGGTGTGCCGGTGGGATTGTTGGGAGCGCACAGCAGGATCACATCTGGATCGGCATCCTCGACCTGCGCGGCGGCATCGTCGGGGGTGAGCGAGTAATCGGGCTGTCGCGTGCCTGCGACCCAGGTCGCCCCCGTGCCCTTGGCGATGAGCGGATACATGGAGTACGTCGGTGCGAAGCTGAAGGCGGTGCGCCCCGGCCCGCCGAACGCCTGCAGGATGTGCTGCAGAACCTCGTTGGAGCCGTTGCCAGCCCAGATCTGGTCCGCGACGAGTCCGTGACCGAGGTAATCCGCGAAGCCTTCGCGCAGCGTGGTGAACTCGCGGTCCGGATAGCGGTTGACGTCGCGCAGTGCCACGGCGATGTCGTCGAGGATGTCGCTCGCCACCGCATCCGGAACCGGATGCGTGTTCTCGTTCACGTTCAGCGCGATGGGAAGTGGCGCCTGAGGAGCCCCATAGGGCGAGAGTCCTCGGAGATCGTCACGAAGCGGCAGGTCGGCGAGTGATGCAGTCACCCTTCCCATGGTAGGCCGCGCAGTGATGCCGGGCTGCCGAGTGACGTCACTCGGAGTACTGTGCGGGGATTGCGATCTCCTGCCCGATCTGCAGCGCGCCGCCCTGCAGCACGTTCAGTCTCGTGATGTCGCCGATGACCTCTCGCGGGTCGGCACCGGGGGCGACGCTCTCCGCGATCGACCACAGGGTGTCGCCCGGCATCACCGTGACGGTCTCGAACGACGCCGTCGCGACGCTCTCGTTCGAGGCGATCGCGGTGCCACCGCTCAAAGCAGCGAAGGCGATGCCCCCGGCGAGCGGAACGGCCGCCAGAGCCAGCAGGAGACGGCGACCACGGGCCGTCAGCCGAAGCCGCGTCGCCGGACGGGCCGGAAGGATCGCTGCGCTGCTGAAGGTGATGGTGCTCATCTCGTGCTCCTCTGCTCTATCGCTGCGCGTCTGCGACAGTGATGAAGTTGGCGTAGCGTTCGCATCCGCGACTCGGCCGGGAGTCATGGATGCGAAGCTACGTTCCGAAGGTATCTTCGAATTCGAACATCTGTCAAGAGTTCTTCGAAACCCGATCTCCGAATCGGCCGACACGCTCGAACAGATCTTCCATATCGGCGTGATTCTCGGATACGGTTTCGATACGCACACCCCATCACGGACCACCGACATTCGAATCCGGACCGCGATACCGCACACCTGAGGAGCACCATGAGCGAGATCTCCGCCCCCGAGTCCGAGGCGCCGCGCACTCGGCGGAGGAAGAGCCTCAGCCCGAAGCAGATGGCGATCCTCGAGGTCATCCAGACGTCGATCAGCCGCTACGGCTACCCGCCGAGCATGCGCGAGATCGGCGACGCCGTCGGGCTCAAGTCGCTCTCCAGCGTGACCCACCAGCTCGGCCAGCTCGAGCTGAGCGGGTACCTGCGGCGCGATCCCGGCAAGACGCGCGCCATGGAAGTCCTGATCGACCTTCCCGGCACGGGTGCCGAGAACCCCGCGGATGTCGCCACACCCGTCGGTGACGCCGCACTCGTCCCCCTCGTCGGCCGGATCGCCGCGGGGGTCCCGATCACCGCCGACCAGCAGGTCGAGGAGATCTTCCCCCTCCCCCGCCAACTCGTGGGCAAGGGCGATCTGTTCATGCTCAAGGTCTCCGGCGAGTCGATGATCGATGCCGCCATCTGCGACGGCGACTGGGTCGTCGTCCGCTCGCAGAACAGCGCGGAGAACGGCGAGATCGTCGCGGCGATGCTCGACGGCGAGGCGACGGTCAAGGTGCTGCGCCGCCGCGACGGTCACACCTGGCTGCTGCCCCGCAACTCCGCGTTCGAGCCCATCCTCGGCGACGAGGCCGTGGTGCTGGGCAAGGTCGTCGCCGTCCTGCGCGCCGTCTGACGGCATCCGCTCGAGCTCACCGGGACATGGGTCCGGCCTAGGCTCGAGGCATGCCCGCACCGTTCGGCTCCTGGCCTTCTCCCTTCACCCCTGCGTCCGTCGCCGCGTCATCGCCCCGCATCGACGGCGCACGCTTCGTCGGTGATGACGTGTGGTGGGGCGAGTCGGTCCCGGCTGAGCGCGGCCGGGTGACGGTGCGGAGCTCGACAGGCGAGGAGGTGCTCCCTGCGCCGTGGAGCGCGCGCTCGCGTGTGCACGAGTACGGTGGAGGCGCCTGGACGGCTGACGACGACGGAACGCTCTACTTCGTCGACGCGAAGGACCAGCGTGTGCGGAAGCTGACCCGCGGCGGCGACCCCGTGGCGCTCACGCCGCCCGGCCCTGCTCACGGCGGACTCCGCCTGCAGCGCGGACGACTGTTCGCCGTGCGCGAGGACCTGACTGTTGACCCGCACCGCCGTGCCGTCGTCGAGATCCCCACCGACGCATCGGCGGCAGACGACCCCGGCGCGGTGCGGGTGGTCGTCGAGGGTGGGGGCTTCTTCGCGCATCCTGCACCGTCGCCGGACGGAATCCGGGTCGCGTGGGTCGAGTGGGACGCGACCCGGATGCCGTGGCAGTCGGCGCGTCTTGCGATCACCGACGGGTCGCGCACGAGCGTCGTGCCGACGCGCGCGGCCCTGCAACCGGAGTGGACCAGCGATGACGAGCTCGTGTTCGCCGACGACCCGACCGGTCGATGGGCCCTGCACAGGGCGCACATAGATCATGACGGACATCCGACCGCTTCGGAGCTCCTGACCGCCGCCGGGACGGATGCGGACACCGGCTACGGGCTCTGGGTTCTCGGCAACCGCTGGTTCCAGTTGCTGGCGGACGGGCGCATCGTGGCTGTGCGCACGAACGGCAGGGACACCGTCGTCGTCATCTCGCCTGACGGCAGCGCCCGCCCGCTGACCGTCCCGACCGACGGCCATGTCAGCGTCGATGATGCGTCGGGGTCGCGTGTGCTCCTGTCGGGCACCAGCTCGACCGGGGCTCCCGGCCTCTGGCTCGTCGATGTCGACACCGACGCCATCGAGGCTGTCGCCGGCGGCGCGCCGGCCGACCCTGCGTGGATGCCGACGGCATCCGCTCTCGTCGTCGACGGCGCTCACGGCCCCGTGCATGCGTTCGCCTACCCGCCGGCGAACCCCTCGGCAACCGCACCCGAGGGCGAGCTGCCTCCGTACGTCGTGCTCGTGCACGGTGGCCCCACCGCTCACGTCACCGGAGCCGCGTCTTCGGCCGTCGCGTTCTACACGAGCCGAGGCATCGGCGTGCTCGACGTCAACTACGGCGGGTCGAGCGGCTACGGGCGCGCGTACCGCGAGCGCCTGGACGGCGCGTGGGGCGTCGTCGACGTCGACGACGTGATCGCCGCGGCCCGCGGGCTCGTCGACGCCGGGTTGGCGGACCCGGCCCTTATCGCGATCAAGGGCGGCTCGGCCGGCGGGTGGACCGTGCTGTCGGCTCTGGTGCGGGGAGGCACCTTCGCGGCGGGCATCAGTCGGTACGGCGTCGCCGACCTGCGGATGCTCGCCGAGCACTCCCACGACTTCGAAGCGCACTACATCGAGGGCCTCGTCGGCCCGCTCCCCGACGCGGAGGAGCTGTACTTCGAGCGCTCACCGCTCACCCACGCCGATCGCATAGACGTGCCCGTGCTGCTCATGCAGGGCGGCGACGACCGCGTCGTGCCGCCGGCGCAGTCGGAGGCGATCCGCGATGCGCTGGCCGCCCGCGGGGTCGACCATGAGTATGTGCTCTATCCCTCGGAGGGGCACGGGTTCCGAGCCGCGGAAACCATCATCGACGCTCTCGAACGCGAACTCGCGTTCCTCGGCCGGGTGTTCGGATTCACCCCGGCCGACTGATCACTCGCCGACGCGGTTGCGCAGGCGCATGGCGCGCTCGGCCTCGCGCGTGTCCTGCCTCTCGCGCAGGGTCTGCCGCTTGTCGTATTCGCGCTTGCCCTTCGCGAGCGCGATCTCGACCTTGGCCCGGCCGTCGGAGAAGTACAGCTTCAGCGGAATCAGCGTGTAGCCGCCAGCCGAGACGGCATGGGCGAGCTTGGCGATCTCCTCCCGGTGCAGGAGCAGCTTGCGGATGCGCTTGGCCGAGTGGTTGGTCCAGTGCCCCTGCGAGTACTCGGGGATGTGCACGGCATCGAGGAACACCTCGTTGCCCTTCACGAACGCGTACCCGTCGCTGAGGTTCGCGCGTCCCTGACGCAGCGACTTGACCTCGGTGCCGGTGAGCACCATCCCCGCCTCGTACGACTTCTCGATGTTGTAGTCGTGACGTGCGCGACGATTGGTCGCGATGACCTTCTCCCCGCGTTCCCTGGGCATGATTCTCTCCTGTGCGTGACGACGTCGGCGACGCGAACCGTCACCGAGCAGCCTGTCAGTCTATACCGATGGGCGTCAGGTGCGGAGCCAGCGCCGGATGGCGAAGCCTGCCGAGAGCGCGGCGAGCACGACGCCGATGACGATCAGCACGGGCACCACGACCGCGGCGTCCTGCATCCCGATCCACGTCGTGATGAACGGCACGCGCCCGCGCAGGTAGCCGTTGACCCCGAAGTGCACACCGGCCACGACCGCCGCGCTGGCGAGAACGGAGCCGAGGAAGGCGGCGAACACGCCCTCCAGCACGAACGGCGTCTGGATGAACCGGTTCGAGGCCCCGACGAGGCGCATGATGCCGATCTCCTTGCGCCTCGCGTAGGCGGACAGGCGGATCGTGGTGCCGATGAGCAGGATCGCGGCGATGAGCATGAGCACGGCGATGCCGACGGCGATGTACGTCGCCACGGTCAGCGCCGAGAACAGCGGCTCGAGGTACTGCAGCTGATCCCTGACCTGCTCCACCCCGGCGACCCCGCTGAAGGCCTCGGCGATCACCTGCGACTGCCCCGGGTCCTTCATCGTGACGAAGAAGACCTCGAACGCCTGGTCGGGGGTGATGACGCTGGCCTGCTCCTCTCCGAGCTGCGCCACGAGCTTCGCGTAGGTGTCCTCCTTGCTGTCGAAGGTCACCTCGCTGATGAGCGGAGCCAGCGCATCGCCCTCCAGCTGATCGCGTACTGCCGTCACCTGGTCCTCGGTCGCCGCCCCGTCGATGCAGGTCTCCGACTCGGAGATCGACGAGCACATGTACACGGCGACCTGGGCGCGCTCCGACCAGTAGCCGCGCATCGTGCCGATCTGCGACTGCATGAGGATCGCCGCACCGACGAAGGTCAGCGACACGAACGTCACGAGCACGACGGAGATGACCATCGAGATGTTGCGACGGAGGCCGACGAGGGCCTCCGTGAGGATGAGTCCGATTCTCATGACGTCGGCCCCACCTTCTCGTCGCCGTCGTCCGAGAGGCCGAGGCGATCGGCGACCCCCAGCTCTGCGACGTCGACCTCGGGCAGCACGATGGGGTGCGTGCGCGGCGAGGTCTGCACGGCGGGTGCCTCCGCGACCACCGACGCCTCCTCGACGGCCGGCACGACGGGCGCGGCCTGCGCCTCGGGCGTCTCGGATGCCGTGGGCACGGCGTCCGGCGCAGCGGCAGCGGCCTTGCGCTGCGCGCTGAGCTCTTCGGCGAGGGCGGCGCGCACGACGGACAGGTCGGCGGTCTGACGCTGCACCTCCTGCACCGCGGTGAGGGCGGCGGCAGCAGCGGCGCCTCGCACCTCCTCCGGCACGAGACGCGGGATCTGCGAGGTGTCGCCGTAGCCGCCGTGCACCTCGTCGCGCACCATGACTCCGTCGCGAAGCTCGATGACGCGACGCTGCATCTGGTCGACGAAGGCGGCCTCGTGTGTCGCCATGAGCACGGTCGTGCCGCCCGCGTTGATGCGCGCGAGCAGCTGCATGATGTCGACGGAGGTCGCGGGGTCGAGGTTTCCGGTCGGCTCGTCGGCCAGCAGCACCTGGGGACGGTTGACGAGCGCCCGCGCGATCGCGACGCGCTGCTGCTCACCGCCCGACAGCTCGTGCGGCATCCGCTTCTGCTTGCCGTCGAGGCCGACGAGGGCGAGGGCTTCGGGCACGGCCTGCTGGATGAAACCGCGCGACGACCCGGTCACCTGCAGGGTGAAGGCCACGTTCTGATACACGGTCTTCGACGGGAGGAGCCGGAAGTCCTGGAAGACCGATCCGATGTGCCGACGGAAGTACGGCACCTTGCGGTTGGCGAGCGACCGCAGGTCGCGACCGAGCACGGCGACCCGGCCCGAGGTGGGCACGTCCTCACGCAGGATCAGCCGCAGACACGACGACTTCCCCGACCCTGAGGCGCCGACGAGGAAGACGAACTCCCCGCGCTGCACCTCGAAGTCGACGCCGGACAGAGCGGGCCTGGTGGTCCCGCGATAGCGTTTCGTGACGTTCTCGAACCGAATCATGGCGATACGAGCCTAAGTGCGCGGATTCCCCTGCCCGCGAGCGACACCCCTGTGGCTCCCTGCGCGTCGTGGCGCACTGCTATACATGATGTGCCGGTAATCAGCGGCGCTGCCGATCCGTGCCGATCGCACGGACGATTCTTCGAGGGGGACCCCATGACGACGCCCGCAGGCTGGTACGACGACGGATCCGGACGTCAGCGCTGGTGGGACGGCACGCAGTGGACGGAGCACTTCGCTCCCGCCGCGGATGCCGCAGATGCCGCAGATGCCGCAGATGCCGGTGCCTCGCAGAGCGCGGACTCGTCGTCCGCCGATGATGTCTCCAGCGCCGCGTCCTCGACCGCCGAGCCGAGCGTGCCGGATTCGGCCGCGGCCGCCGAGACGGCGGCTGCCGTCGAGTCGATCTCCGCTGTCGAGAGCGCTTCCTGGGAGCAGCCGTCCACGGGCGCCCCCGCTCCGTCATCCGAGTCTGCATCCGGGCAGGCTCCGGCCGCCGACGGCGCCTCGGCCGGCTCCTCCCCCTCGGCAGGCACTGAGCACCCGGCGGGAACCGAGCCTGCCTCCGCCGACGGTTTCTCCGCCGAACCCGTCGCCGCCCCGGAGTCGGCGCCGTCGTGGTCGGCGCCGAATGCACAGAATGGCGCAGACACGTCGGCATACGGCACATCCGGCACCGAGGTGCCCCCGTACGCGAACGCTGCGCCGTCGTACCCGGGAGCCGCGGGTTCCTACCCGGGATCGCCCCAGCCGCCGCAGGCACACGGCTACGGCACAGCGCCGGCGTACCCCGGGTCCGCCCCGTCCTATCCCGGAGCGACCGCGTATCCGACGGCTGGTCCGACGGGTGCCTACCCCGGCGCCTACCCCTCCGCTCCCGCCGCACCGAAGCCGTTCTCCGTCGTCGGGATCATCGGTCTCGGACTGGCCGCGCTCGGTTTCATCCTCGGGTTCATCCCGGTGGTCAACATCATCGGGTTCATCCTGCTCGGCGCGGGCTTCATCGTCTCCCTCATCTCACTGTTCCTGAAGGGCCGCAAGTGGCCGGGCATCACCGGTCTGATCCTCTCGGTCGTCGGTACGATCATCGCCGCCGTCGTCGCCTTCGTCTTCTTCGTCGCGGCCGTGACGACGGAGACCGTGCGCGACTTCCCGAGTTCCCCGCCGTCGAGCGATTCCAGCACCGACGGCTCCGAGGATGACACCTCGACTCCGACCGAGGTCGTGGAGGGCACGCTCGGCGAGCCTGTCACCGTCGAGCAGTACTCGGGCACGAGCGAGATCACGGTCACGGCCGCGACGTGGAGCACGTCAGACGGCACGAGTATCCCCTCGACCAACGGAGGCTTCCTCGCGCTCGATGTGACCGTCACCGGACTCGACGGCACGAGCTACGTCAACCCGATCTACTTCGCGCTCGAGACCGCCGAGGGCGCAGAGGGCACCTACGACTACTTCGCCGACGGTCAGCTCAGCAGCGAGGACCTCGAGGCCGGCGATTCCGTCAGCGGCAAGGTCACCTTCGACGTCGCGCAGAGCGCCTCGTACACCGTCATCGTCACGGACGAGATGTTCCAGGAGGTCGCGCGCATCACGGTCACCCCGACCGCTGGCTGAGCACTGACACACGAGAGAGGGCCGGTATCCCCGCGGGGATACCGGCCCTTTCCTCATGTGCGGAGGCTGAGCTGCTCAGTCCTCGTCTTTGCGCTTGCGCCAGCGGATGCCGGCCGAGATGAACCCGTCGAGGTCGCCGTCGAACACCGCAGCCGGGTTGCCCGACTCGTGCCCGGTGCGGAGGTCCTTCACGAGCTGCTGACCGTAGAGGAAGTACGAGCGCATCTGATCGCCCCAGCTCGCGGTGATGTTCCCGGCGAGCTCCTTCTTCTTCGCCGCTTCCTCTTCCTTCTGCAGCAGGAGGAGGCGGGTCTGGAGCACGCGCATGGCCGCAGCGCGGTTCTGAATCTGAGACTTCTCGTTCTGCATGGAGACGACGATCCCGGTCGGGAGGTGCGTGATGCGCACGGCGGAGTCGGTCGTGTTGACCGATTGGCCGCCCGGGCCCGACGAGCGGAACACGTCGACGCGGATGTCACCCTCGGGGATGTCGACCTCCGTCGCCTCCTCCATGAGCGGGATGACCTCTACCGCGGCGAACGACGTCTGACGCTTGTCGGCAGAGCCGAAGGGGCTGATTCTCGCGAGACGGTGCGTGCCCGCCTCGACCGACAGGGTTCCGAACGCGTAGGGCGCGTCGATCTCGAACGTCGCCGACTTGATGCCGGCGCCTTCCGCGTAGGACGTGTCCATGACCTTGACCGGGTACTTGTGCTGCTCGGCGTAGCGCAGATACATGCGCATGAGCATCTCGGCGAAGTCGGTGGCGTCGTCGCCGCCGGCACCGGAGCGGATCGTGATGATCGCCGCGCGCTCGTCGTACTCGCCGTCGAGGAGGGTCTGCACCTCGAGCTGGTTGATGACCTCGGTGAGCGCGGCGAGCTCGTTGCGAGCCTCGATCGCGGAGTCCTCGTCGCCCATCTCGTTCGCGAGGTCGACGAGCACCTCGAGGTCGTCGAGGCGACGTCCGATGCCCTCGACGCGTGCGAGGGCGGACTGGCGGTGGCTGAGGGCGCTCGTGACCTTCTGCGCGCGCTCGGTGTCGTCCCAGAGGTCGGGAGCGCCGGCCTCTTCACTGAGCTTGGCGATGTCGGAGCGGAGCGCATCGACATCGACGACCTCGCGGATGTCACCGTAGGTGACGCGAAGGGCCTGGATGTCGGCGGAGAGATCGAGTTCGAGCATGGCGCATCCAGCCTAACGTGCCGCCTGCTCGGGCGGGGACGGTCCGCAACGGGAGTAGCGTGAAGGGAGTGAGCGGTGCATCCACGGTCCTGAGGCGTTTCGGGCCGATGGTGTACCTGCCGACCGTGCTCTTCTCGCTCGGCGAGGGCGCGGTCATCCCGCTCATCCCGGTCATCGCCGCTTCGATGGGAGCCGACGTCGCCTTCGCCGCACTCGTCGCCTCAGCGCTCGTCGTCGGCCAGCTGTGCGGCAATCTCCCGGCGGGGTGGGCTGTGGCCAAGATCGGCGAGCGGTTCACGATGGTGATCGCCGGTGTCGTGGCGATCGGGGCAGGCGTCGGCATGGTGTTCGCTCCGTCGTCGGCGGTGCTCGCGGCATCCGTCTTCCTGCTCGGCTTCTGCGCGGCGGCGTTCGGCCTCGCGCGGCACGCCTTCATGACGACCCGAGTGCCGATCGCCTTCCGTGCGCGCGCCCTGTCTCTGCTGGGCGGCAGCTTCCGCCTCGGCGTCTTCATCGGTCCGTTCGTGGCCGCCGGTCTGCTGCAGCTGTTCGGGTCGGAGATCGCCGCGATCTGGTTCTTCCTCGCCTGTCTCGTCGTGATGGTCGTGCTCGTGCTGTTCGGCCCCGACCCTGAGAAGACGATCCCGCCGACCACTCCGGTGCGCACCGCTCCCCTGGTGTCGGATTCCGGCGAGCCGGTGAGCGGATCGATCCCCACCGCACCGCGCACCGGCGTCCTGCGCACGATGTGGCGCCAGCGCACGGTGCTCTCCCGGCTGGGGCTCGCCGCCGCCTCTCTGTCCGCCGTGCGCTCTGCACGCCAGGTGGTGCTGCCGCTGTGGGGGCTCTCTCTCGGACTCGACGCGTCCACGATCGCCCTCGTCGTCGGGGTCTCCGGCGCGATCGACTTCGCGCTCTTCTATGCCAGCGGCCAGGTGATGGACCGGTTCGGTCGGCTCTGGGCGGCCATGCCGGCGATGCTCCTGATGGGCGCCGGCTTCGTCGCGCTCTCCCTCACCCACGATCTGGACGCAGCCGTGCTGTGGTTCGGCATGTTCGCCGCCGTCCTCGGCGTCGGCAACGGGCTCTCCAGCGGCATCCTGCTGACACTCGGGGCCGACGTCGCTCCCAAGCGCGAGCCGGCGGCGTTCTTGGGCTCGTGGCGGACGCTGACGGATGCCGGCGGCGCGGTCGCGCCGCTCCTCGTGTCGGGCATCACCGCGATCGCGTCGCTGCCGATCGCCGCAGCGGCGATGGGCGTGATCGGCCTCAGCGGCGCGGTCGGTTTCATCCGGTGGATCCCCCGGTTCGTGCCGCGGATGAAGGGCGACGCATGAGTATCCTCGGCGCCGATATCCGCCGTCTGGTCGCCGACTTCCCGGTGACCTCGGAGCAGGACCGGGCGGTGCAGGAGGACTTCGCCTCTTTCTTCTCGCGCGACGACGGACCGGTGCAGCGCGGCGACGGACCTCGCCATGCGACGGCTTCGGCGTTCGTCTTCGACCCGACGCTCTCACGCGTCCTGCTCGTCTTCCACGGCAAGGGGCGCTTCTGGGTGCAGCCGGGCGGGCACCTCGAGCCCGAGGATCACTCGGTAGCGGATGCCGCGCTTCGCGAGCTGTCCGAGGAGACGGGCATCGTCGCCCCGCCGCCCGGCGACGAATACGTCTACGACCTCGATCATCACGAGCTCTCCGCCGCGTTCGGCCGGTGCGCTTCGCATCTTGACGTCGGTGTCGCCCTCATCGTCGCCGGCGAGGGCGGGCTGCGGCTCAGCGACGAGTCGGAGGACGTGCGATGGTGGCCGATCGACGCACTCCCCGACGAGGTGCCGCCCCAGTTCCACCGCCGCGTGGCGCACGTGCTCACGCTTCTGCGCCGCTGAGGAGCGCTCACGCATGGCGTTGTGCCACCCGGCGCCGAGTCCACACTGTCCCTGAATCCGCGGCGCGCGACGTCCGTCAGCGCAGCGCGGTGCGGCTCGTGGCGGTGGCCTCGAGGCGCACGCCCTCCGGCACGAAGAGCGACACGACCGGCGGATGCCAGTCCGTCGCGATCGTCACCCGGGCCGAGACTCCGTCTGGAGCGGTCGCCGCGACCAGGGCGGCTCGCCCCGGCATCCCGTCCAGCACGGCTGTCGCCTGCTCGCGCACTCCCCCGTCGGTGAGCCCCGCGTGCACGACGTCACCCTCCACCTCGACCGTGAAGCCGTCGGCTCCGGCGAGCGCGGCCGAATCGGCGAGCGAGTCGAGGCGCTTCTGCGCGATGTACAGATCGGTTGCCGTGGCGGCGACGAGGATGAGCGCGATGGCGAGGAGGGCGTAGCCGAGTGCGAGCAGAAGCACACTGCCTGCATCGTCGTCTCGTCTCACGACGCACCCCACAAGCGGGACACCTTCTGCACCGCCACTCCCTCGACGGGGATGGATGCCGCGGCGTCGAGGCCGAGAACGGACGGGACCAGCGGGAGCGGGACCCGGGTGGCGACCGTCACGGTGACGAGCGCGCCGGGAGCGGGGCACTCAGCGGTGCGCGGCGCGCAGGTCACCGAGACCTCCAGCGACCCGCGATTGATCCCGTACTGGTCGGCGATGTTCGCGACGACCCGGTCCCCGTGCGCGGCAGCCGTCTCGGCATCCGGAGCGCGCGCGATCACCCGCGCGAGGTGGCGGGCCGCCGCCTCGGCACCGAGCGTGTGCTCCTGAATGCTCCCCAGCGCGACGATGAGGTACACGAGCGGCACCAGCAGGATCACCCCGACCGTGATGAACTCGAGTGCCGCTGAGCCTCGGTCATCGTTCATCGAACGACTCCGCGGGCGCTTCCGCATGGATGTTCATCGCGGACGGAATGCCGATCAGTCCGATGACCGGCAGCGCCGTGCGGACGCGCACCACCATGACGTCGCGCCCGTTCTGCCTCACGCGGGCGGCCTCGACGTCGTCGGCGTAGGCGGCGCCGACCGCCTGCGTGATCACGCGGCGTGCGCGCGCCGCGCCTTCCTCCGGAGAGACGTCAGCGAGCGCCGCATGGTGGGCGCCTCCGATCGCCGCATCGTGAACCACGTTGCGCACGTACACGACGAGCGCGAGCTGCAGCACCGCGAGCGTGAGCGCGGTCAGCATCGTGCCGACGAGCACGAACTCGACCGGGCTGGACCCACGCTCATCTCCCCCGAGACTGCCCGTCAGCATGCGCTCACAGGCCCGACACGCGCTGGATCGCCTGCTCGAACAGAGCGCTCAACGCCGGACCGGCGACAGCCCAGATCAGGACAACGAGACCGGCGGTCATCAGTGTGACGAGCACCCAACCTGGGACGTCGCCCGCGTCGTCGTCGAGCAGACCCTTGATCAGGCGCACGGATCGGGTGGGGCGGAGTGGAGTGTCGTTCATGTCGTCCTTTCGAATGGGCGCTCAGCCGATGCCGAGTCGCAGGATGAAGAGGCCGGGGTAGATGGCGAAGAGCACCGACAGCGGCAGGATCAGGAAGACGAGAGGTAGCAAGCACAGATATACACTCTCCTCATGACCGCGGTTATCTACTGCAGAATCAGTGACGATCCGACCGGACGGGCAGCCGGAGTCGAGCGCCAGCGTGACGAGTGCATGGCGCTTGCGGAGGCCAGGGGTGAGAAGGTGCTGGAGGTGATCGTCGACAACGATCTATCCGCGACTTCCGGGAAGCGCCGGCCTGGGTTCGAGCGCGTGCTGTCTCTGGTGCGGGACAACATCATCGACACGATCGTGGTGTGGCACACGGACCGTTTATACCGGATGCCGCGAGACCTCGAGCCGATCATCGATCTGGCGGAGGGCCGTCGTCTGCGGTTCCTGACCGTGGAGTCGTCAGAGATCGACCTGAATACGCCGTCCGGGCGCATGGTCGCTCGTATGCTCGCCGCCATGAGCGCGCAGGAGGTGGAGCACAAGGCACAGCGTCAGCGGTCCGCAGGCGATCAGCGTGCGGCTCGCGGGATGCCGACCGCCCGACCGGGCTACGGATATCGCCGTGTGGACGGACGGGACGTTGTCGAGGCATCCGAGGCGTCAACGATCCGCGAGGCGGCGCGCAGGGTGTTGGATGCGGAGTCTCTACGGTCCGTGGCCGCGGACTTCAATGTCCGCGCTGTGCCGAGCCCTGCGGGCGCGCCGTGGCAGGGCATCACACTTCGCCAGTTGCTTCGTCGTCCATCCATCGCTGGTCTCCGCACTCATCGTGGAGACGTGGTCGGAGAGTTCGACGTGGAGATGCACCCGCCAATCCTGGATCGCGACACGTACGACCGCCTGACGGCGATGTTCAATGACCCTCTCCGCGCTTCGAGTTCACGTGCCGGGCATCCTCCGAAGTATCTGCTGTCTGGGATCGCCTGGTGCGGTCGCTGTGAGGAGACGCTGGGCGGGCGGATGAAGCGTCTGCCTCCGTGGACACCGAAGCCGGGACAGAAGTCGAAGCCGGTCAAGGCGGCGTACTCGTGCGGAGCATGCCACAAGGTGCGACGGCTTCAGGAGCCCGTGGATGAGCTGGTGACGGAGATCCTTCTTCGCCGCCTCGAGCGGGAGGATGCCGCAGAGCTGTTCGCGACCGGCGACCCCGTGGCGGCGCGCGCAGCTCGCGACGCTATCGCGGCGGTATCGGCTCGCTTGGCGTCGGCGGCTGATCTATTCGCGGAGGGGTCGATCGACGCGGATCAGTTGGCGCGGATCACAGCGAAGGGTCGGGCGGAGCGTGAGGATCACGAAGCGGCTCTAGCCCTGGCTCTCCCTCCTGCACTCCCCCGCGACGCGGTGGGGGCTCGAGCACGGCTGTCGTGGGCGTCCTATGACGTTGAGAGGCGACGCGCGATCCTGAATGCATTGATGCGAGTCACAATCATGCCGTCTGGTCCCGGCCAGAGCTTTGATCCGTCACTGATTCGCGTTGAATAGTTGTCGGAGGTGACGCCGTGAGCCGTCGAAAGAACCGATTGAGCGAACTCGTCGTCGTCGACATTCTGTGCTCGAACAAGCATTTCCAGGGGCGCGCGATCAAGACTCTGATCGCTGACGCAGACGACGGTGTTTCGCCGTACGGGCTCGAAGCGTGCAGTCGTCTGAGGCTCGTGGACCCTACTCCGACACCCGACTCCGGACACCTCGCCGCGGTATGTCCGGAGTG
Source organism: Microbacterium sp. SZ1 (assembly GCF_002362255.1). Taxonomy (GTDB): domain Bacteria; phylum Actinomycetota; class Actinomycetes; order Actinomycetales; family Microbacteriaceae; genus Microbacterium. The sequence goes on from NZ_LPVV01000003.1 coordinate 48,111, forward strand.
CGGTGATTCAGTCCGAATCCGTTGGGCACGGGTCCGCGCGCTACTCGATTCCCGGCAGGCAGATGGTCGATCGTCCGGAGAGATCGGTCCGCACTCCAACGACGCGGAGTCTTCTTCAGCCTGAAGCACTGCTCTTGATGCTAACGTTGCGAGCAATAGCCCTCGGGCCGGTTGGACAAGCCGTTGAGAGTCCGCTTCGCACCTCTCTGAGGTGGTGCGAAACGTTGACTCTCCGGAGGCACTCGTGTCCATCCCTTCTCCCATTCCAACGCCAAGAGCCGCGCGCGCTCGCAAAGCCGCGTTCGAGCGTCATCGTGAGCCGAACGATCCTGAGCTGGTCGAAGCATCTCGAGACCTCGCAGCCGCGAAGCTCCAGCAGTACATCGCCCAGGTGGTCGCGGCAGCTCCGCCACTTAGCGCCTCTCAGCGGAATCACCTGACGAGCCTTCTCCGCGGCGGTGGTGCGTCGTGAGTGGCCGTAGGAACGAATCTCTCGCACAGGCTCAGCGCTGGGAGGTCGTGAAGACACGGGCTCTCGACGCCGGCCTGTGCGACCGGTGCGCTTCTCAGTTCGCCTGGGGCTCGCAGGCTGGTTTTGCTGATGTCCATCCGCCGTGCTCGGCATGCCGCTCCGTCGTCGAGAGCTGGCCGGTGTCGAGGCCGTCTGGGTGGCGCACGCCGGCGGGTTCCCTGTCGGCGACATCGACGTGGGCGAACGCTGTCGATTCGGCGTCTCCGATGCTCCCGGGCATCTCGGGTGCCGGGAGTGCTCCAGCGCGCATCAGATCGTCGCACACGGTCTCCCGACTTGTTCGAGCGGGTGCCTGATGGGTATCACACGACCGGCTCTCGACTTCGAGGAGAAGTTCACGCGCATTCCGAACGCGTGGATCCGCGATTCGCGCCTATCGCGTCGGGCTCGAGGGCTACTGGCGGAGTTGCTGTCGCATCGTGCCGGGTGGCGGGTGTCGATCCGTTCGCTCGTCTCCGAGCACGAGAAGAAGCACGCCGTCGCGGCCACGATTGCCGAGCTCATCGCCGCCGGTTACCTCACTGTGGGTGAGCAGCGCAGATCCGCTTCGGGAACGTTTGGAGAGGCCGAATACGTGCTGTCGGATCCGACCGTGACCCGGTCAGCGGGTCACGGTGCGAAAATGCCAGTTCAGGAGGGAGAAATCCGGCCCCCTTCTCAGGTCGCGTTCAAGAAAACCCCTGATGAGACCGTGACCCACTCAGCCGTCGACGGCTCACCCGTCGACGGCTCACCGGGACACAAAGAAGACCATCTGGAAGAAGACCATCACGAAGAAGGAAAGATTAGGTCGGATCTGATCGATCCGACGCGCTCTCAATCCTCGGATCGATCTGCATCCGAAGCTCAGAAGCGATACGTGCGCGATCTCTGGATTCACCTGCACGGAGCCGTCCCTTCGGCTGACATCGAAGCCAGCATCGATCGCCTCACGGCCTCAGAAGTCCGCCCCACCGTCGCTGAACTCAATCGGCTGATGCCGCGGTTCACGGAGTACGAGGGTCCGGAGGCCGGAGATCCCGCGTACGACGCCCTGAGCCCAGTCGGCAGGGATTGGGCTGATCGACAGATGGTTCCGGAATGAACGTCGTCGACGCCGGACCTGACGCGGCTCATTCGATGCCGGATCCGGGCTATTGCGTGCACGGAGTCACTGTGACCGCTCGCTGTAACCGGTGCCCGTCCGGGCACGCGGCGAAGAACGAACGAACCGGGTCTCAGACCCACGGAACGAGGAACTCATGAACCTTCAGGAACTGCGTCGCGAAGACCATCTCCGCGCCGCTCAGATCGCCGCAGGAGTCGCACTGGACGACTCGGCTATGGCGACACAGGCTCTGCTCGAGGCGTGCCAGGATTCGCATCCTGCCGCCGTACCGAACGTGATCTTCGCGCTGGCTCACAACCTGGATCAGACCCTCCGTGCCGTGATCGGTCCGGACGCGACAATCGGCCTCCTCCGACGCACGCTCGCGCAGCTCGTCGCGGCTGAGGAGGCCGGAGCATGACCCGGCGGAACCCGTTCGATGCGGGCATCCCGAAGTCGTTCCCGTTCGTGGGCGCGGCACGCCGGCCTCCCCGGACCTTGCGGGATTCGAGCGGTTTCCTCCCGGCATCCGCTGAGGTCGCGTGGCTCACTCAGATCACGGGCTCCGCCGACACAGCGGACGGCGAGGTCATCATCGCTGAACTGATCGACGACGGGGAGGTGTCAGCGTGAGGGTGTACGCTTCTGGTGTTCGGGCGGTCATCCCCCGGCACTGGCCTGGTTATTCGGCCTCAGGGTTAGGCAATCCGACCCGCCACCGCAGTATCGCCGCGTCGAGTATCTCCGCGGGATTCCGAACTGCTGCAGTTCCCGGAGGAGTCCTCTGATGGTGACCAGCGAAGCGGCGAAGGCCGTGATGCGAGCGAACCAGGCTCTCGCCGACGTGTACGACCGCGCCGCAGGGCGCGACCTGACCCGCGACGAGAAACGTCTGGCACAGCGCTACGAGGGCATCATCGACGAAGGCCTGACGGAACTGCTCCCCACCACGAAATCGGAGTAGGAATCATGACCATCAACATTAAGGCCCGCGCAGAACTCGCCGCAGCTCGCGCGATCAGCGAGAAGGCGATCGCCGAAGGCCGCGAACTGACGCAAGCGGAGGTCGATGCGGCATCCGCCCATCTGCAGGAGTTCGAGCGGCTCAAGTCCGAGCCCGCCCGCGGCTTCAACAGCGGCCCCGGAGTGAAGGCTGCTCTCGACGCCCTCGGCGTCACCGGCGCCGGTAACCACGTCCCGACCAAGGGCTACGCCGGAAGCGGCGACGGTGTGACAGGCGGCGGGTTCGTCGCTCAGGCGAAGTCGCGCTGGGCGGCTGAAGTCGCAGACCGACTCGTGAAGTCGATGCCCGGCCCGGGCGGCTCGAAGGCACTCATCAGCGGATCGATTGACGTGCCGAGCATCATCGGTCAGCCCGTCGAGACCGTCACCCGACCGCGAACGATCCTGGACCTCATCCAGACTCCGTCGTCGCCCGCGAACGGAAACGGCAACACCTTCCAGTACCTCCGCCAGACGGCACGGACCAACAACGCCGCCGCCGTCCCCGACAACACCGAGAAGCCGACGTCGGTTCTGACCTTCGGTGACGTCGAGTCGAAGTTCAGCGTCTACGCGCACCTGTCCGAAGCGATGCCCCTGCGATACCTGACCGACTTCCGCGGCCTCACGGAGATCCTTCAGGAGCAGCTCGCGGCCGGCCTGCTCGAGGCGATCGAGAACGACATCATCGACGGAGACGGCACGGGCGACGCGTTCACCGGCATCCTGAACACCTCGGGCGTCCAGGCGCAGGCGTGGTCGACGGACATTCTGTCGACGATGCGGGCGGCGAAGTACAAGCTGGTGAACTCGTTCCTGCAGCCCACCGCGTGGGTTCTGCACCCGAACGACCTCGAGAAGATCGAGGCGCTGAAGGACACCACGGGCCGCTTCCTGTTCGACGGAGTCGAGGGCATCGAAGCACACCTCGGCTACCCGGTCGTGCTGAACAACGGCATGACCCCCGGCGTCGGACTCCTCGGCGACTTCTCCACCGTCGAACTCCTCGTCCGCGAGGACGACCACGTCGACATCGACACAGGCGGGGAGCTGTTCACCAAGAACCAATTCCGAGCCCGCGTCGAAGGACGCTACGGCCTCAAGGTCGGACGACCCCTCGGGTTCGTCCAGGCAGACCTCACGGCCTGACTCAATACTCCCGTGCCTAACACCAAGTCGCGTCTGTTCCGGGCACGGGATCTGCGGACCGTTCTCCTTTCCGGTCCGCGAAGCGGGGAGCCGAACCCGTCGAGTGTTCGGCTCCCCGCTCACTGCGAGCTATCCCCGGGAGTCTCGAGGATCAGGGCGGCCGATCGTATCCTTTTGCCGGATCCTCCCGTCCTCACCCAACACGACCAGCTCTCCGCCACCATTGGAGAGAAGCCAATCCCGAGCCGCGTCGATCGCCTCCGACTGAAGCAGATACGACGCACTCGTCTGGTCACCTACCTTGAACACCCACAGACCAGCCACCGGAACCACAAACACCTGCTGCGCTGCCATAGCGACTCCTTTCCACCCCGCACCATACCGACTGCAACGCCTGTATGGGGAAGGGGCGTAGCAATCCCTGACGCACACACATCACAACCACTTCTCCGGCAGTGTTTTCCCCCATCGTTCGAGTTCTCAGAGAAATGGCGTCAGCATGGATGACGAGAAGCTGCAGGCGAAGCGTGAGCGCGATCGGCGTGCTTCCCAGGCGTACAGGGCTCGCAAGCGTGAGGCGCGCAGGGAATCGGCGCGTGTGGCCGCTGACGGGGCACCGGGCGAGATGCGTCAGTCCGTGGATGCGGCCCTCTCGGCGATGAAGTGGCTCGTCGACAGTGACGCGGCGACGGTCGCGCAGGCTCGAGCGACGGCGACGCTGATTGACGCGGCCATGGCTCAGGGGGACCACTCGGTCGCGCTCCGCGGTCACGGCCAGCTCACGCGTCTTCTTGACGCGCTGGGCGGCACACCGCGTGTGCGGATGCAACTCGAGCTGAGAAGCAGGAAGATCGACATCACAGAGTGCGACGCGGCACCCTCCAGGGCGGGTAACGTCTCTCGGTTCGTGCGACCAGCGAAGCGTCGCTGACTGCTCTCAGGAGTCGACGCTGACGGCGCTCTCGTCGGGGTCGACGATTCCGCGGATCTCGCGAAGGATCGCGTGAACGGCGAGCTGAGCTTCGAGAGCATCTTTCTTGTACTCAGGCATCTCCGGATCGTTGTACGCGGCACGCAATTTCTCCTCGTCGCCGGCGCGCTCATTCCAGAGCTTCGGGAGCCGCTCCTCGCCGAGCTGCCCGATCAATGTGAGCGCTTCAGCACCCATCCGCTTCGATTCTTGCTTGTCCGCGGATCCGCCTCGATTGAGGTTCACTAGCAGCTTCGCGAGAGTCTCCAGTTCGTGAAGCAGGTACGCATGACGTAGCGACTCCCGCCGGTCGTCTGCCGCCGCACGGGCTGCTTCGACGCGATCCTCCGCGGCGAGTCGTGCCGCCTCGGCACGATCTTCGATCGCGATCTCTCGCGCGTTTCTCCTGTCCTTCGCAGAGACGATGAGAGCGACGATCGATGCTCCGATTGCGGCTAGGACGGCGAGGATCTGGATCAGGTCTCCGAGAGTCATGCGATAAGTGTGTCAGTGAGGCGAGCGCACACGGAGCGGTGCGTCACCGGCAAGTCGCATCGTCCAGGCGATAGATTTCGAACGTGGTGGACATTCCAACCGTCGCGACCAGCCTCGCGGCCAGCCTGGTCGCTTCGTACGTCGGCGTGCGTTACTTCACCGGACCGAAGATCCGAGCTGAGCGTTCGACGCTCGCGCGACAGAAGCTCCGCGACCTCGTCTCGCCGTTGCGCCGTGATGTCCGAGAGTTCCGCGCGGGGATGCGAGATGATCTGCGACGGGACGGCACAGCCACACCAGCGGACGGCATCCTCGCTCAGCAGATCCTCCATGTTGCCCACGACCTCTCAGCGCTCGCGCGGTACCGCGTCGGACGACGTATGAATCGGATCTTCAGTTCGGGATGGATGCGAGTCGCAAGGTTGCGCGACTCGTCGGTTCCCAGCGCCGACGCTGTCTCCGCCTCCTATTCGGCGGCACTGCAACTGCTGGACAACCGGCGGAGCGGTGAGGGCGCGCGAAGCTACGTCGACGGGCTACTGCACCGTGCACTCCAGAAGGGCGCCAACCCTCGGCTTCTCCAGCGTCTTGAACGAGAACTCTTCCTGCTGGAACGAGCTCGCTGACTCTGTCGGTTGTCGTCGGTCGGAGGTAGCCTGTTCCTCTCGCCGGCCGGGGTTCGAGTCATCCCGTGGAGTCTCAGATGCCTGCTCGCGAATATCGCGACCTCGACGCCCGAGCATGGGCCTACCTCGAGAACGTGGACACCAGCGCAGAGCTCGCCGCGCTGCGAGCCGGAACCGATCCCCGATGGGAGCGCCCGCGTCTGAACGGCGTCGACATCACGGATCGCCCCGACCTCTGGACGCCCTACCAGCGCGCGCGTCGGACATCGTACGAAGCCAGGGTCGCGCAGTACCGCGAACGGGGTCTGTTCTAGCGGCCAGCGCCGCGCGCGCGCATCACGCGGAGGCGTTGCTGATGAATCGGCCACGCCGTCAGGCGCTCTCGATACCAACTCAGCAATACGTCCTCATGGACGACGCGGCGACCGTCGCGGAGAGGCATCGGCATCCCGTCGCGCCGGTATCGCTTGATTGTGCTCTCTGAGCGTTCGATCCTGCGCGCCGCCTGGCGATAGTCGAGCCACATCGGTTCCGCAAATGGCATATGACATCCTCCGGGGGCGATCGTCGCGCGAAAGCGAGGGAGACTACGAAGTTGGCCGCGCCTGCTTCACGAGGGCATCGATGAGCGCGGTCATCGTGGGGTTGACCGCCTCATCCGACTTACCGGAAAACTCCGGAGGTGAGCTCATCACTCGCTTGCCGAACGCTTCATATATCTCGTCGGCGACCTTACCGCCCTGAATCGGTTGTATGAACGCAGGGAACGCCTGGAGTTGCACTGCGATCGCGTCTGCCCATGCCGCTGCGCGCCTGTGGTTTCCGGATTGGCGGCCCAGATATGCGGCGAGCGCCGCGAGCGCGGTCAGCACGGATGCTCGGTACACGACCTCCTGCCAAGAAGTGTTTGCTTCGGTAGCGAGGATGAACGGGAGAACAGCCAGAACGCCTCCGAGCATGGCGACAGTGCCGAGGAGAGCAATCGTCCACGACCGGAAGATCTGCGCGGATCGCCGCTCACCGTTCGCGTACTTGGTAAACGCCTCCTCGAGTCGCATCGCGCCAGCGTCTCCTGCAGCCGACTTGAGCGCCGACGCCGCTTCCGCGGCCTCATATGCGGAGCGGCGCGCATCGGCCAAGGCAGCGTATGTCAATTCAGTCTGCCGCCACTCAGCGGTTACCTCATCTATGAATAGGCTGAAGCTGTCGAGCTTGGTCAGTTCAGGTCTGATCTCCGGAGGGCCGGAGTGCCATGCGGCACGAACGAACGGACGCAGATCGGCAATTCCTCGCGCGATCTCGTTGAGAGCGTTGGCTCCAGTCGAGAGCGCCTCGATGGCATCCGGAGTGGATTCAAAATTCTGGATATCGACCTCAGCTCGGCGGTGCACCTCGCGCAGGCGGGAATCGATCTCCTCGATCCCTGTCCGACGCAGCAGCATGTCGGACAGGCGAGAGAGTCCATCGGACAGCGTGACTCCCAGTCCGCTCCGAATTGCTGCAAAATCCACTCCGGCCAGCTCACTCCAGTCCATACCAAGGAAACTACTCTGTCGGAGTGACCTCGCAGACTGCGTTCGTCAGATGAGCGTTAACAGAGGAGTGCTTAAAGATCCTTGTGCGGAAGCAGCATCAGGATCTCCTTGCGTCCGGCCTGCTCGATGAGCACGCGCTTGGCGTCCTCCCGCGCATCACCGGCCTGGGCCTGCAGAACGCCCGCGAGCGGCGCACCGTGCTCCAGGGCCGCGATCACCTGATCGACGGCACGACTGAGTCCCGGGAGGTCCAGGCGTGACGCCAGCTCGCGCAGCGCGTCTCCGAGCGGAGACCCTGTTCCGACTGCCACGACCACACGGCGCAGCTCGGTCGTGAGTTCCCCCGTACCCACCGTCGCCACCCGCCGCAGCGAGTCCAGCAGACCCTCCCCCGCCGACAGACAGAGCGACAGGAACTCCAGGGTCGTCGGCAGTTCGTCCGCCAGGCGCGCGCGGCGGGCGGCGACGCGGGCCGTGAGCCTCATGTCGTACCCGACGGCCGCGCCGGCGCCGAGCAGGAAGGGCAGCAGCGCCGCAGGCGGCGACATCCGCCCTGCGAGAACGAGGATGACCACGATCGCCGCGCCGAGTCCTATTCCCGCGACCAACCACCCGAGCTGCCGGCTCCGAAAGACGCTCGGAGGCATATCGCTCCCCGCCTGCGCGAGACGACGCCGCAGTGCGTCGCTCGCGCCGAGGACGCGTTCGAGCACGATCCTCAGTCGCTCAGGCTGCGAGCGCGCGGAGGCGGGCAGCCATCGCGCGGCGGGGAGCATGGAAGGCGGCAGCGCGTTATCCACGACCACATCCCTCACGTATGGCGCGAGGCGAGTCATCAGCGGCGTTGCCGACCATCGCGGCAGCGCGGAGAGCACCAGCAGCAGGCCCGCGGCCAGAGCTCCCCCACCGAGGATCGAAACGGCCGCAACCGAGACGGCGCTCACCCGAACCACCGCTCGGGTTCGGGAAGCCGACCGACCCGGATCATGATCCGATAGGCGATCACCGAGACCGCGGCGCCGACTGCGATCACGACCACGCCTTCGGGCGTTCCGTAGGCGGAGGCTCCCTCCGGACGCGTCACGAGCAGGCCGAGGATCACCCAGGGCGCCACTGCCCCGAGTACCGCGGCGCCCCTGATCCAGGACTGCCGAGCCTCCACTTCTCCGCGCAGCGCAGCGTCCGCGCGCACGGATGCCGACAGGGCGCGAAGCACTGCTCCGAGCTCTGTGCCGCCGACCTGACGGGCCATCCGCAGCGTCTCGATGATGCGATCCGCGATGGGATCCGCGAGCGACGTCTTGAGTCGATCGAAGCTCGATTCGAACCGCCCCGTCGCGCGCAGATCCCGCGCGAACACCGCGAAAGCGGGTCGCATCATCCCCGGCGCGGACTCCGCCAGACTCGCGACGGCATCGGGCAGCGACAGCCCCACACGGATGGACGCGATCAGCAGGTCGCAGACGTCGGGCCACACCTGGCGGCGCAGCTTGCGCAGTCGAAGGCGCCGAGCGCGCAGGAACATCACGGGCGTTGCACCGGCTGCGGTCCCGGCGAGCACGGCGAGAACCGGGATCGGGACGACGAGCCATACGACGGATGCCGTCGCCGCGGCGAGCGCCGTCATCGCCACGACCAGCGTGCGCGGTGCCACGGCGGCGAACCCGGCCTCTTCCAGCACTTTCGCGAGAGGCCCTCTCCGCTCGGCGGACGTGCCCGCGTCCCCCTCCCCCTCCCGGCGCGGCCACATCCACGGCGACGAGACGAGGAGGATGCCCGCGGCCAGCAGTGCTCCGAGAAGCAGGGTCACAGGGGTGCTCCCACGCGGCGGAGGTCGGCGCGTCCGGGCCGGACGATGTCGCCGTCGTCGTGCCGGTACACCGGCCTGGAGACGAGGCGTCCGTGCACGACCTCGCCGGTCGGCTCGATGACCTCCTCCACGCGTCGTCTCCCCGCGCTGTCTCGGGCGCAGTGCACGACGAGGTCGACCGCGCGGGCGAGCGCCGGAGCCACGAAGCTCCGGTCGATGTTGCGACCCGCGAGGAGCGGCAGCAGGGTCAGCTTCTCGAGCGCCTCGACCGCCGAATTCGCGTGGACCGTCGCCGCCCCGGGCACGCCCAACGTACTATTGACACATGACGCCCCGTGCCGCCAGATTCGACCGCCGCACGGCGGTTCTCTACCTCCGACTGAGCGACGCCCGCGACGAGTCCAGCACGTCAATCGAGCGACAGCGCAACGACCTCACCGCCGAGGCCGAGCGGCGCGGGCTCTCCATCGTGGCCGAGCTCGTCGACGACGGCGTCTCGGGGCGCAAGTCGCGAGCTCGCGCGTTCGAGGCTCTCGGCATGCTCCGCGACGGCAAGGTCGACGCCCTCCTCGTGTGGAAGTTCGATCGCTGGAGCCGACAGGGCTTGTCAGCCGTGGCCGCGCTCATCGAGGCCCTCGACGCCCGACCCGCGGCGCTCTTCATCGCCCAGCAGGACGGCCTGAACAGCGATCAACCGGCGTGGCGCATCATCGCCTCCGTCCTCGCCGAGGTCGCCCGCATGGAGGCCGAGAACACCTCGGCGCGCGTCTCCTCGTTCATCCGGCACGCGAAAGAGGTGGGCCGGTGGCACGGTGGGCGCGCGCCCGTCGGCTATCGCTCAATACCGCACCCCAGCGGGATCGGTCGAGCCCTGGAGCCGGACCCGCTCGCGGTTGAGCTCCTCACCGACGCCGCCACGCGCATCGTCGCCGGAGAGGCGCTCTACGGGGTCACCCAGCGCCTCAACACCACCGAGCTCAGACCGCCAGCGGCGCCCGCGTGGTCGGTGCAGACGGTCCGGCGCGCGCTCATGGGTCATTCCATCGTCGGGCGCGTGTCGGCTCGCGTCCCCGGGTCTGCCCCGGAAGAGCGCAAGTTCGATGTCCTGCGCGACGACGAGGGCAACCCCCGGCAGATATGGGAGCCCGTCCTCCCCCTCGACCTCTGGCGAGCTTGCAAGAGCGTGCTTGAGGCACGCAACGCCGCCTCCCCGCTCGCCAGCCGTCAGCGGGCAACCGTCAAGAAAGCGCGACTCCTGTCTGGGCTCCTCGTGTGCGTGTACTGCGGCGGCCCTATGTACGTCGGCGTCACCGCCGAGGGTCGAGCACGCTACGTGTGCTCCAAACGGTCCCGCGCCCAGCAGTGCCGCCCCGGCATCAGTGGTCCCGCCGTCACCGCTCAGGACCTGGAGGAGTACGTCGAAGCGCAGTTCCTGGAGACCGTCGGCCACTATCCCGTGTTCGCACCCGTCGCGCGCGAGGTGCCCGCCCTGGCGCTCGCCGAGGCCAAGGATGCACTCGCGACGCTCACTGCCCGACTGGGCGATCCCGACATGGACGACGACACCGCGGAACGCGTCGAGATTCAAGCCCGCGCGCTCCGCCGCCGAGTCCGCGACCTTTCGGCCCAAGGGCCGCCGCCCGCCGAGGTCGAGCTCGTCGCGACCGGCGAGACGTTCGGCGAGGTGTGGGCACGTGCTGACATCCCTGAGCGGCAAGAGCTACTCTCGGCGGCCATCGACCACATCACGGTCGCGACGGGCAAGCGTGGTGGAAAGCGGTTCGACCCCGACCGGTTCGACATCGTCTGGCGCCCGTCACCGCAAGAGCTCGGACTCGCGGGCGACCCGGACCAAGGCAACTCCAGCCCCCGCGCCGTCGCGTGGCTCCGCGAGCGCGAGGCTCGTCGATCTGGCTCGTCGACCTAGTCGAACATACGACGGTTGCGACCGGTGGTGAATAGGTGCACAACGTCGCGCCGTTGTGCACCTATTCACCCCTCCAACAGGGACGGTGCTCGGCGCTCAGGGACGGTCAGGGACGGTGCTTTTGGGGCACCGTCCCTCACCACCGTCCCTGACTTTTTCCGTGGAATTACGCGGATTTCGTCCCGGAACATTCCTCAAAGGGACGGTGCTTTCGGAAATCCGAACCACTCTCTCCTAATGAGCGTGCTCGCCAGGAGGCGAATAGGTGCATAACGGCAGTGCCGTTGTTCACTTCCGCTCTCGTGCCTGTTGCCCCGGGCACTCGTGGGCATCGAGGCGGTATATACATGCGTAACCAACATTTTCTCCCCCGAAAGGTTGCCGGTCGCAATGTCGCACACACTCACCTGCCTCTCCTGCGGTCGCTCCTTCACCGCCGCCCGCCGTCACGCGCTAACGTGCTCGGACGCGTGTCGGATGCGCCGCCACGCCCAGCGTCGAGCCGCGCTCATCGCCGACCTCTCCGCCTTCGCACACGAGGCCGCCGCAGTCAAGCTCGCCGTCTGACCCGGCCCCCAACGCTCCCGCGTCGCCACCCTGCGACGCGTTCCGCCCGCCCGCCTCACCGCCGCTCGCGACGGCACGAGGGACAGCGGGCACGCCCTGCCGGTCGCTCCGGCACGGCTCCCCCTGACGTCCTCGTCACGACCCCAAGCGGGCGCCGTGACGAGGACGCCGCCGTCTTACCGACGCCGCCGCCAAGGCGTGGCGCCGTCACCAACCGCTAGACGCGGTCTCCACCCTTCCAATCCCGGGCGCACCCGCGCGCCAACCACTCCCCTAGGAGACCGGCCACCATGGCTAACACCTTTCAAACCGACGCCGTCGCCGTGGGCGACGTCGCCATTCGCCTCGCCCTCGGCAACCTGCACCTCGGCGAGGTCGCCCAGCGTTTCGACTCGTCCGACTTCGTCGCGGGACGGGGCGACACGGTCTACCTGACCGTCTCCGGCGCCCTCACGGCACACGGGCGCGCGCTCGACGACGTCACCAACGCCATCATCAGCGAGCGTCTCTCCGAGCTCCGCGAGCCGATCAAGCTGGCGACGCACGCCTACTCCTCGGTCATCCTCTCCGAGGCCGACCTCAGCCTCGACATCCTCGACCTCGGCAAGCAAGTGCTCACGCCTCAGGCCGCCGCCGTGGCCGCCAAGATCGAGAAGGCGCTCGCCGACGTCGTCAAGGACATCACCACCGACGCCTCGATCACCTTCGACGAGGCCAACCCCGTCACCCTCTTCACCAAGGGACGCGCCGCGCTCCGCGCCAAGGGCATCGACGTCGCGGGCGAACCGCTCGTCGCGCTCGTCGGCTCGACCGTCTACGACGCTCTCCTCGACTCCGGCGCCCTCGACGCCGACAAGCTCGGCGGTGACGCCTCGGCGCTCGCCAAGGGCGCCGTCGGTGCTCTGCGCGGCTTCGAGGTCATCGAGGACGCATCCGGCGCCGCACCCGACGAGGTCGTGTTCATGACCAAGCGCGGCTCGCTCTACCTCGCCAACCGCGCCCCCGAGGTGCCGACCGGCGTGACCGGCAACAAGTCGACGCACGAGGGCTTCGAGCTCCGCACCATTCAGGACTACGACGCGACCTACACGGCGCAACGCTCGGTTCTATCCACCTTCGTCGGCGCGGGCATCCTCCCCGCCTACAAGGCGACCCGCACCGAGGACGTCGCCATCCAAGGCGCCGAGGACTTCATGGCCGGAACCGTGACGCTCTCGCCCATCCCGGGCGGGGCGACGGTCAAGGCCAACATCACAAACGTCTAACCGACGCCCACCCGGCGCCCCGGCGCCACCGCGAGCCCGCCCACTCATCCGCCGCGGGCGGGCTCGCCTCAGACACGACAGGACACACCCGCATGCCCTCCACCGCGCTCCCGCTCACCGACCCCGCCGGAACCCGCCGCGACGCATTCCTCGCCCTGGTGCGCGACGAGGACATTATGCACGCTCTCGACACCGTGCCAGACGACACCATCGTCGCCGTCGGCGCTGGGCTCGCCGTCGAGGCATACGAGGGCCGTTGGGACGGCACCCGCGGGCTCGCCTCCGCCCGCTTCGGCATCCCTGCCGACGTCGTCGAGCTCCTCGCTGCCGCCGCACTCACCGCCCTCCTCCCCACCATGGGCGCCCACGTCCTCGCACGCCCCAACGAGGCGACCCTCACCGAGCTCCGCAATTGGCTCGCCTCGCACGGCTACCACGCCACCCCGGCGCGCACCTCAGCCAAGGGAAAGGGCCGTCGATGAGGAACTCGCATCGCGTCACCGTCGACGACCTCGACCTCCTCGCCCCGCTCGTTCCGCGCCGCGAGCGGCACCGACTCGCTCACCACCTCAATCGCCGCCTCCACTACGCGACGGAATCACCCCGGCGCGCTCCACTCGGCTACCGCCGCCCCTACTCGCTCCGCCAATGGGAGAACCTGCCCGAGGTCAAGCGCGTCGAGGTGCTCACCGGCCACGTCGTCGCGCAGTGGGTCGAGGACGGCCGCGCACGACACCGCGAGGAGGCGTGAGCGCAACAAGCCTCCCGCAGGTCGGGAGCCCCAACACCGCACGACGCCGCATCGCCATGGCATATGCGTCGTGAGCTCGCGGTCCGTCAAGGCTTGACGGACACGGCGAGTGCACACCGCGGGATTCGTGACCCCGCGCGGTGTGAGCCGGTGGTCGGCTGGATACCGGCGCTACCGGCACGTCTCTCCTCTCGACGACCGGGCCACCCATGACCGCGTGGTCGAGCTCCGAGCAGCCTGGGGGACTGTCCTACCTCCATCCGGCTCGCCGCGGGCTGTCAGCGTCGACAGCCCGCCCCAGGCCGTGTAAACGCACCTCCGAGCACCACGACCTCGCGGACCGCCTCATGCCGGAACTCACCGCCCAGCAGTTCCGGCTCTCCCGGGCGTCGTGTAAACGCGCGTGACTGCGCTCGGGTCGCGGGGTGGGGGGTGACTCCTCCCACCCCCTCCCTTCCCTCCCGGTGCGGCATAGCGTCCCGCCCTGACTACGTATCGCGGGTTTGTTTTTCGTGCGGGCGTTTAAACGCTGCCCTGCGTGTAAACGCTCCGCCCACGAAAGGATTTCGGTCGGGCCTTTGCTGCTCTCGAGTCATGCGGACGCGAGAACCGCGTCCAAGGTCGACGAGTAACTCGCTTTGCCTTCCCGAAGAAACTGGAAGAACGCGCCGTAGTCACGAGGAGTGAGGAAATGGAAGTCGTACTTGCTGGAGCCGACCATGTCATTCAGTGCCTTGAAATGCGCCGTGGCAGCCGCGAACTTCGCACGGTTCTCGTCCGAAGGCTCGGTAGCCTCCTCGTCACCCTTGATCTCGACTACGACGATTCGATCGCCCGTCGCGAGGAAGAAGTCCGGATTGAAATGCCCGCGCCGAAAGTGCTCCCCCTTTCGCCAGCCGAACTCAATCCCGTAAAAGTCTTGGTCGGTGGACTTAATCCATCCGGCTAGCGCAGCAGCGTTCTCAGCCTTCACCATCTCTTTCACGAACAGTCGCTCCGGCTTGTGGTTCGCGATCACGATGTTCAGCGGCGTCTTGAAGTGAAACTTGTTCGCGACCTGCTCAACAGCCGACCGAGGTAGGGAGTCGTCAGCCAGGACTTCCGCGAGGACCCGTTGTGTCTCTTCCTCGCTCAGACCCGACGAGTCATCGTCGGCGAACAGCGTCGCATCCCCCCGCCGGAGAGCCGACACGTTGATGCTGTCGCGACGCCGTTGCGCGGTCGACAGCTTGATGACTTCCTTGGGCTTGGACACGTAGCGAACCGTGTGACTCGACTTGCGATGCACCACCCCGAACGCAGCCTGTAGCCTCTGGCGATTGTCTTCACTGACTTGGTCAGACGTTTCACCCACGCGCTTGAGCGACTCTCGAATGAGGGACTGGAGCCACTCGATCGAGTATTTCCTGGCGTACTCCGTCGACTCTTCGAGGTCGATCGCACGGAACTTAGAATGGATGTGCTCGGCTACCTCGTCGACTGGGAACATTCGATAGCGAATGAGCGTCCGCTTCTGGCGCTGCTTTCCGCTAATGACGCGGCTATACGTCGTTTCCCGCTCTAGCTCCGAGACCTGTGACGCCAGGGTCACGTAACCCTTTGAGAAGTCGTACTCCGTCGGCGCTTCGTGCTCTTCTGCTTCTTGCGACTTGCTGTAGTCGATGGTCTCAAGCTCGAAGTTGTAATCTGCCTCTTTCGAGACGATTTGCGAAGTCAGTCGACTCTCAATCTCAAGCACTTCATCGACAAGATGTCGGATTCGCCCGGACCACGCATCGTGGTTGAACACCGTGAGGACCGGGCGCTCGCCACGGTACGACTCCGGCACGCGGAGGCCTCGACCCAATACCTGAGCGATAAGCAGCTTGCTCGAA
Organism: Microbacterium sp. SZ1; assembly: GCF_002362255.1. Lineage (GTDB taxonomy): Bacteria > Actinomycetota > Actinomycetes > Actinomycetales > Microbacteriaceae > Microbacterium. Next base: position 63,701 of record NZ_LPVV01000003.1, read on the forward strand.
AAGGCCCTCTCCTCGTGGGGGACGACCTGGAAAACGTTCTTGACGTCCCACCCTTCGGTCAACATGCTGACGGAAACGATCCACTCAACGGGACTGTCGGCCTGGTCCACAGACGCCAGCTGAACGACGTTTCGGCGGTGATCGGGGTCGGAAGTAACGGTGAGTATCTTTGCAGACGCCTGCTCCGAACTCAGCTCCTCTTGGGCGGCAACGAACGCGGCGACCTCAACGGCGAGTCGCTTTGCAGCGGCGATGTCCCTGGTGACCAGCAGTGTCAGCGGCTTCACCTTGCGGTAGAACTGCTTGTTTGCTTCGTGGTTGTCGTAGATCTTCTGGAGCTTCTCGTCCCGAGCGACGGCCGAGTCTTCTGCGACGTAGTCGATCGTCTTCACGACGCCAGCATCAATCGCGTTCCGTAGCGAGTACCGATAGATAACATCCGAAAAGTAGGAGTTGTCGACATAGCACGTGCCGGACAGACCCACCACGTATCGAAAACCAAGCTCCGGATCGGCGACAAACTCAGCCCAACGGCGCATGTCTCCGGAGGACTGAAGATGGTGCGCCTCGTCGTTGACGATGAGCGTGCGGTCTCCCTTTCCCGCGAGCGTCGGACGAATCGAACTTCGAGAGGACACGAACGTCGCGTGGAAGTTCTCCACACACACACTGCCGGGCACAATTGACTCGTTCCCGTTGATTACGGCCGGAGCGGCGTAGACGGCAGAGCTGGGCATCGCGGCGCGGAGAGCCTCGCTTGCGGCGAGGCTCTTGAACTTCTCCGTGAGACCGCTCTCGATCGTCAGGGATGGGCATAGAACTACGATCTGATCGACAGCCCCAATCGCGAGCATGATCGCGGCAATGCCGTACATGACATAACTCTTCCCAGTGCCCGTCGCTAGGTCGAGGCTGCACGATAACTGGTCGGGGAACAGCAGCTTCCGCTCCGCAGCGACCTCAGTCCCGTACACCTCGCGCAGGGTCGGTGTGGCGTCGAGGTTTTCGCGCATCAGAGCGCGGGCGTTCTCGTAACGCTGGCCGACGAGGTACCGGAGAGTGACGCGAATTGCGTCCTTCTGATAGTCCCGGGTCGAGCAAAGCGCATCGAGAAACGGCTCGAACGGCGTCAGATCAAGGACGTTGGGATCGATCGCCTTTGTCACCTTCAGGACAAGATCCGTGTTCGTCACGGACGTCACAACAGAAGACATCACTTCTCCCCCTTCGACGCCACCGCGCCGAACCTCTCATCAAGACTCTCTCGCGTCTTGACCTCCGTGTATTCATTGCCGAACACATCGAGGTACACAATCATCACAAACTCCCCGAGTTTGTCAGCTGGCATTTTCAGCGTCCACTCATCCGCCTCAAGCTCGGCGGCGAACACGACCTCGTCGAGCACAAATGGTGGAGCCGCCTCCGAGTCGGCCGCTTGGTCGTAGGGGTAGTCGTAGTCGACCAGCACCGCGGCGAGCGTCTCTCGATTGCCTCGCTCAGTCACCCCGCGCGCGAGGGCTTCGCTGTAGAACTCCTCGACACGCAAGTAAGCGAAGTCCCGGCCGCGCTCGTTTCCCAGCCAGTACTCGCAGCGGACCGTTGGTTGCTGAATGAAGTCGAACCCGACGGCATCAACCGTGCGGTTCACGTCCTCAGCCCCGATCGGCTGACGCAGTGCCTCGAACGGGCGATCATGAAGCTCGTTCACGATCGAGTAAGGGATACGGAGCACGTAGTACCGAACATCGCCGTGATCTATGTAGTCCTCAAGAAATGCGACGCTTGCTGCGGGGGCGATGATGAACACATCAGAGCTTGAGCGTGTCCCGATCTGCGAGTGGAGATTGTCGATGAATCCGTGGTCGAGTACGACCCCGCCGTCCTGCCTGTGGTTGAAGACAAGCACGTCTGAGCCGTTCCGGAATCCATCCAACTCAACACCCGCCACCGAATGAGGCTTGTCTGTGGAGCCGAAGAGGTTCAGCGCGAAGAACCTCCATTCGGGCCACGGCAGATCGCGTAGTCTGGCGAAGTCGTAGAGACCCGCATTGCTCAACGTGAACGGTGCCGGTGTGAGCGCCCGGCCCTTGTTGCCGATGCTGGCTTTGAGGCTCAGCATGCGCTTTTGGATCGTGTAGACGGCGAGCTTGCCCGAGTCGATGGCGATCCACCTCCGGCCCAACTTCTCCGCAACTGCGGGCGTGGTGCCTGAGCCAGCGAACGCGTCCAGCACCAAGTCGCCCGGCTTCGTCGCGGCTGTGATGATGCGTTCGAGCAACGCCTCGGGCTTCTGCGTCGGATAACGCTGATTTTGGCTCTTGTCTGCGGGCTGCAACATCGACATGCGCCACACATCATCGACGGTCTTGGTCGAGGTTTCCTGGTAGACGACCTTGCCGTCGTCGCCCTTCACATTTACAACCTTCTTGGTGTCCTTATCCCATCGCCTCGCGAGCTGTTTGACCGCTCCACCTTCACGGGCCTCTTTGAGGGGCGTGAAGGTGAACGTCGAGGTCTTGGAGTACCAGTAGATGACGTCGTGGTTGGAAGCGAATCGCTTCACGTTGCCCTGCATCTTGTTGTAGTAGTGCCAAACGATCTCGTTGCGAAAGTTGCGTTCGCCGAATACCTCGTCCATGAGGACTTTGACGTAGTGCCCCTTCTTCGAGTCGAGGTGCACGAAAATCGAGCCGTCATCTGCTAGCAGCTCCCGCAGAATCACGAGCCGGCGTCGCAGGAACTCGAGGAATGCCGCGCCGACAACGCGGTCCTGGTAGGCCCGTTCTTCATCACCGCCAACAAAATCTCGCGCAGACGCAAACGGCGGGTCAATATAGATCGCTCGAACGCCCGGCTGCCCGTCGGCGCTCCTAAGCTCGCCGGTTCTCTTCAGATCTAGCAACGTCTTCGCGGCCTGGAGGTTGTCACCGAAGATAAGACGGTTTGCCCATCCCGACTCGTCGGGCTGGCCGAACTCACGAATAACCTGCAGCGGGACGGCCATCGCGTCCGCGATGATGTCCTCTTCGCGTTCCTTCCCCGCGTAAGTGAGCTCATACTCGCTACGGTCTGGCGGGAAAAGGATGTTCTTGAACTCGCGTGGCAAGTCTTCGCCGGTAACGAGCAGATCCGCCAGGCGTGCTCGGTCGGCCGTGGAAAGTTCGCTCATGACCGCTTTCTAGTGCTGCAAACGGGAGCATGGCAGACACATGCCGCCATCATACGAGAGACGGCCGACGTTGCTCGTGACGAGAACAGTTCATACGAGCGCGCCTCTGGACACTCCTAACGGCATGACAACTAGAGCTCATCCAATGTGTGTATTGCGTTGATCGGGACACCGGTGTTGAGGGCGAGCACGAGATCGAGCGCCTCCGCATCGCGCACCTCCCCGATGACGAGCCGATCGGGACGCATGCGCAGTGCCTCCTTGACGAGGCGCCGCAGCGTGATCTCACCGGTTCCCTCGAGGCTCGCCTGCCGCCCCTGAAGCGCCACGACGTCGGGCCCTTCGAGAGCGAGCTCGAACGTCTCTTCCACGGTCACAACGCGCTGACGGGCGACGCAGCTGGCGAGCAGGGCGCCGAGCACGGTCGTCTTGCCTGCGTGGGTGGCGCCGGAGACGACGATGCTCCGCCCCTCCCGCATCGCCGTCGCGAGCGTCGCCGCGAGACGCGGGGGCAGGACCCCGTGCGCGACGAGCGCCTCCAGGGCTCGGTAGCGGGGAAGGAACTTGCGGATGTTGACGGCCGTGCCGCCGCGCACCACATCGGCGATCGCGACATGCAGACGCGACCCGTCGGGCAGCGAGGCGTCGACGAACGGCTGGCTGATGTCGACCCGGCGGCCGGTGGAGTGCAGCATCCGCTCGATGAGGTCGCGCAGTGCCTCCGCTGTCAGGCGTAGGTCGATCCGCTCCGCCACTCCGTGACGGGCGACGTGGATGCTGTCCGGACCGTTGAGCCAGATCTCCTCGATCTCCGGGTCGTCGAGCAGGGGCTGCAGAGCGCCGAAGCCGCCGAGCGATGCCAACACCTCCCGCAGGCAGCCGTTCTCATCCTCGACGAGCACACCGCCCTGCGTCAACGCCAGGTCGTTGAAGCGACGCACCTCGGCCTGCGCCACCGCTCGGGCGGCATCCGCGTCGAGAGCCGGCTCGATGCCCTGACTTCGCAATCGTGCGCGGACGCGTTCGGCGATGACGACGGAGGGCTGAGTCACCCGAGCATCCTCGCAAGGATGCCGCGCGCCCCGCCGGACTTATCCACACTGTCCTCATACGGCTGCGGGCGGATCCCCAGCCACGCGAGACGCCCCGGTCAGTAGACTTGTGCCACCGCGCGGGAGTGGTGAAATTGGCAGACACGCAGGATTTAGGTTCCTGTGCCTCAGGGCGTGTGGGTTCAAGTCCCACCTTCCGCACCGATCAGTCGCATCCTCCGCGGCCGACGCGACCGCCGCACTCAGCTCTACGACGGGAACTCCATGCACCACGCCGCCCTCATCCCCTGGCTCGACCCGGCCACGATCATCGGCACGGCCGGCCCCTGGGCGCTTCTCGTGGTGTGCTTCATCGTCTTCGCCGAGACGGGCCTGCTCGTGGGCTTCCTGCTCCCGGGTGACACGCTGCTCGTGATCTCCGGCCTCCTGTCGCACCCCTTGGCGGGTTCCGAGCACGGAGTGTTCGGCATCAACGTCTGGTTCGTGGCTCTGCTCATCGGTCTGGCGGCGTTCGTCGGTGGTGAAGTCGGCTACGTCATCGGCCATAAGGGAGGCCCCGCGGTCTTCGAGCGCAAGGAATCAGGCCTCTTCAGCAAGAAGAACGTCGAGCGCACGAACGCGTTCTTCGAGCGCTTCGGCGGCATCACCGTGATCCTCGCCCGCTTCGTGCCGATCGTGCGCACGTTCGCGCCCGTCGCGGCCGGCGTCGGCCACATGCCGTGGCGCAAGTACACGCTCTACAACCTGATCGGCGCCGTGCTCTGGGGCTTCGGCCTCACGATGTTCGGCTATTTGATCGGCTTCATCCCGCCGGTCGCGGAGTTCGTCGAGAGCTACATCGATCTGATCCTGCTCGCGGCGGTGGGCGGCACCGCGCTCGTGACGCTGTGGCACTACCTGTCCGAGCGCCACAAGGCCAAGAAGGCGGCGGCTGCCGGCGACGCGGTCACGGATGCCGGTGAGGCGCAGGAGCTCGCGCTGGAGCCCGAGGTGTTCGACCGCGCCCCGGACTTCGACGGCGACGGCAAGCACTGACGAACGGGTCGGATGCCGGTCAGCCGGCCTTCTTCTTCGCCGACGTTTTCGAGGACTTCTTCGGCTTCTCGTCGTCCTCGGCGTCGGATCCGCCCGACCGTGCCGCCTTCGACTTGGCGACGCTGGCGCGCAATGCCTCCATGAGGTCGATGACCTCGCCGCTCTTGGCGTCGGCATCCTCTTCACCGAAGGTGTCGGAGACGTCGAACGTGTCGCCCGCCTCGATCTTCGCGTCGATGAGGGTGCGCAGCTCCTTCTGGTACTCGTCGACGAACGACTCGGCGTCGAAGTCGGCCGAGTAGCTGTCGACGAGCGACGACGACAGCTCGAGCTCCTTCTTGGAGATCCGCACATCCTCGTCGAGCGACGGGAAGTCTGCCTCTCGCACCTCGTCGGCCCACAGCAGGGTCTGCAGCACGAGCACCTTGCCGCGCACGCGCAGCGCCGCGAGCCGGGTCTTCTGCCGCAGGGTGAACCGCACGATCGCGGTGCGGTCGGTCTGCTCGAGAGTCTTGCGCAGCAGCACGTACGCCTTGGGTGACTTCGAGTCGGGCTCCAGGTAGTACGCCTTGTCGAGGGTGAGCAGGTCGACCTGTTCCGATGGCACGAACTCGACGACGTCGATCTCACGGCTGCGTTCGGCAGGAAGAGCGGCGAGGTCGTCCTTCGTGAGCACGACCGTCTGGCCATCGTCGACATAGGCGCGATCGATGTCGGAGTACGCCACCGTCTCCCCGCACACCTCGCATGTGCGCTGGTAGCGGATGCGACCGCCGTCCTTGTCGTGCACCTGGTGCAGCGGCACGTCGTGGTCCTCGGTCGCGGAATACACCTTGACCGGCACGTTCACGAGCCCGAACGTCAGGGCGCCCTTCCAGATCGTCCTCATGAGATCAGTGAACACCAGTCGCACCTGTCACAACCAGTCCCTTGACTACGCTGGCGTCATGGTTCCGGAGGCGCAGAACGTGCAGATCGAGGGCCGCCGCCTGCGCGTCACGAATCTCGACAAGGTCGTCTACCCCGAGACCGGCACGACCAAGGGCGAGGTCATCGCGTATTACACGGCGATCGCGCCCGTGCTCCTCCCCCTGCTCGATGAACGTCCCGTGACCCGGAAGCGCTGGGTCGAAGGCGTCGGCACCGCACGGAATCCAGAGGACTCCTTCTTCACGAAGCAGCTCGAACCCGGGGCTCCGAAGTGGATCCCCCGCCGGGCCATCGAGCACTCGGACGGCCCCAAGGACTACCCGCTCGTCGAAGACGTGCCCACGCTCGTGTGGCTCGCCCAGGTGGCGGCCATCGAACTGCACGTGCCGCAGTGGCGCTTCGCTCCCGACGGCCTGCCGGGGCGCCCCGATCGCCTCGTGCTCGACCTAGACCCCGGACCCGGCGTCGAGCTGGCGCAGTGCGCGGAGGTCGCGCGCATCGCCCGCGGCATCCTCACCGGCATCGGGCTCGAACCGCTGCCGGTCACGAGCGGCAGCAAAGGCATCCACCTCTACGCGAACCTGCCCGGCCAGCAGACGAGCGACGAGATCTCCGCCGTCGTGAAGGAGGTGGCTCGACTCATCGAGAACGACCACCCCGATCTCGCCACCAGCACCATGGCGAAGGTCGCGCGCGGCGGCAAGGTGTTCCTCGACTGGAGCCAGAACAACGGTCGCAAGACCACGATCTCCCCGTATTCGATGCGCGGTCGCGCACAGCCCTGGGTCGCCGCGCCGCGCACGTGGGACGAGCTCGACGACCCCGACCTGCGCCAGCTCGACTTCGAGGAGGTCCTCGAGCGGGTGGCTTCGGGCGGGGACCCGCTGGTCACGCTGCGCCCGGGGACGGATGCGGTGATGGCGACCTCCGAGGCGCCGCCCCCTGCGCCGCCGGCGCGGAAGGAACATCGCCCGCGCATCGCTGCCGCGGCGTCCCCGTCGCCGGGCGGCTCGACGCCCGCATCCGTCTCCCCCATGCTCGCCGAGAACGGTACGCCCGCGATCGCTCGCGGCCTCAGCGATCCCTCCTGGGTCGAGGTGAAGTGGGACGGCATCCGGGCGCTCGGGACGTGGGCCGACGGACGGATGCTGCTGCATGCGCGCAGCGGCATAGACATCACCGCCCGCTACCCCGAGCTCACCGCGGATGGTGCCCCATTCCTCCCCGTCGCCGACGCGATCCTCGACGGCGAGATCGTGGCCTTCGACGCCGGCGGACGACCGAGCTTCTCGCTGCTGCAGAACCGCATGCACCTCACCCGACCGCGCGAGATCGAGCGGGAAGTCGTCCGCACCCCCATCGTGTACATGGTCTTCGACCTGTTGCGTCTCGACGGGCACGATCTCTCATCCCTGCCGTTGTCGCAGCGCCGGACTCTTCTGGAAGACGTGCTCGCGGATCTCGATGCCCCGCTGCAGGTGCCACCCGTCTTCGACGACGTCGACGCCGCTCTCGCCGCCAGCGACGAGTTCGGCCTGGAAGGTGTCGTCGTCAAGGATCCGCGCTCCCGGTATCGCGCAGGTCAGCGGTCGCCGTCGTGGCTGAAGCTGAAGAACACTCGCATGCAGGAGGTGGTGATCGTCGGCATCCGCCCGGGCAAGGGGGATCGCGAGGGCACTTTCGGGTCGCTGCTCCTCGCCGTGCCGAATGGCGGACGCCTCCGCTACGTCGGTCGGGTCGGCACCGGGTTCACCGACCGGATGCTGCGGGACCTGCTCGCGCGGCTCGCTCCGCTGCGTGTGGAGGACGCTCCGCTCGACGGCGTGCCCGCGCCCGATGCGTCGGACGCGCTGTGGGTGCGCGCGGAGCTGGTCGGAGAGGTCGAGTTCGCGAACTGGACTCCCGACGGCGTCCTCCGTCACGCGCGATGGCGAGGCCTGCGTCCCGACAAGAGCCCCGACGAGGTCGTCATCGAGAACTGAGAACGGTCACGCGTGGTGCGGCTCGCAGTCCGACTGCTCCGCCGGTTCGATCTGGAAGGTCGAGTGCTCGACGTCGAAGTGCTCAGCGAGGCATGACTGCATGTCGGCGAGGAGGCGTGAGGAGCGGCCGTCGGCGAGGAGAGCGGGCTCGACGCTCACGTGCGCGCTGAACACCGGCGCGCCGCGCGTGAGCTGCCACACGTGCACGTCGTGCACGCCGATGACGCCGTCGTAATCGAGCAGGTGCTGGCGGATGTCGCTGACCGCCGTGTCCTTCGGAGCCGACTCCGACAGCACGGAGAACACCTCCCGGAGCAGGGCGATCGCCCGCGGGATGATCATGACGGCGATCGCCAGAGAGGCGATAGCGTCGGCCGGCATCCATCCGGTCGTGACGATCACGACGGCGGCGACGATCACCATGGCCGAGCCGATGAGGTCGCCCATGACCTCGAGGTACGCGCCGCGCACGTTGATGCTGCTGCGCTGGGCGCGGCTCAGCAGCCACATCGAGATCGCATTGGCGATGAGCCCGACGGCGGCGACGACGAGCATGAGCCCGCCGACGACGTCGGTGTCGCCCGGGTCCACGAGACGGCCGACCGCCTCGATGCCCACCCAGCCGGAGAGGAGGATGAGGATGATCGCGTTGACCAGGGCGCCGAACACCTCGGCCCTCTGGTAGCCGAAAGTGCGCCGGTCGTCGGCGGGCCGCGCGGCGACCGCGGCGGCGATCAGCGCGATCACCAGTGCGGACGCATCGGTGAACATGTGCGCCGCATCGGCGAGCAGTGCGAGCGAACCCGTGAGGATCGCGCCGATCACCTGCACGACCATGATCGTGGCCGTCAGGGTCAGCGAGATCGCCAGGAGGCGACGGTGGCTGGCCGAGCGGATGCCGCCGGCGGCGGGCGCGTGATCGTGCATGTGACCAGGCTAGATGCGGGATCTGCCCGGTCGGGGCGATTCCCGCTACTCGGGAATGGTGATGATTCTCAGTAGGTCCGCGGCTCGTCCGCTCAGCGGGTGCGCGTGTACTCCAGCACCGCGCAGCCGTTGTCGAAGGTGCGTGCCCGGTCGAGGTGCAGATGCGTCGGCTGGAACCCGTGGTCGAACATCGGAATGCCCGAGCCGGCGATCACCGGGTACTTCTTGACGATCAAGCGGTCGATCTCCTCGAGCAGGACACCCGCCAGACCGGCTCCTCCGACCAGATAGATGCCGAGTCCCTCCTCCGCCTTGAGTTCGCGTATCCGCGAGACCGGATCGGTGCGCACGATCTCGACGTTGTCGTGCCGTGCATCGTCCAGCGTCGTGCTCACCACGATCGTGCGCAGGTGCGAGTACGGATCGACGACCCCCTGCTCCAGTGCGGGCTCGTACGTGCGACGCCCCATCACCACGGTGTCGAAGCGGGTGAGCGGTTCGTCCGCTCCTCCCCGTCCGGCACGGACGAAAGCGGGCTGGACATCGGACAGCTCGGTACCGAGCATGTCGGCGAACTCCGGGGTCACCGGGTAGAAATCGACCTCGTCATCCGGTCCCGCGATGAACCCGTCGAGCGTGACGCCGATGTAATAGGTGAGCTCTCTCATGCCCATCACCGTAACCACTACGCATGACGTACGTCAAGCGTAGTGGTCACGGTTCGAAGCACTAGAGCGCCGCCAGCAGCGGCACGAGTTCAGCGAACGCCCGCGCTCGGTGCGACTGCGTCTGCTTCTCCTCCGCCGAGAACTCCCCGACGGAGCGCTCCTCGCCTGATGGCTGCCCGTCGGGGATGAAGATCGGGTCGTACCCGAACCCGCCCGCTCCGGATGCCGCGTGCGCGAGTCGACCGGGCCAGATGCCCTCGACCACGTGCTCGGCGCCACCGGGCACCACCAGAGCGATCGTCGAGGTGAAGTGCGCCGAGCGGTGCGGGTCGGCGATGTCGTGCAGCTGGTCGAGGAGGAGCTCGAGGTTGGCCGCGGCATCCTTCTTCTGACCGGCCCAATACGCGGAGAAGACGCCGGGAGATCCGCCGAGCACATCGACACAGATCCCGGAGTCGTCGGCCAGCGCCGCAAGACCCGTGTGCGTGGATGCCGCACGAGCCTTGAGGAGCGCGTTCTCCGCGAACGTCACGCCGTCCTCCACCGGCTCAGGACCGTCGTACGCGACGATCTCGAGATCGGGCCGCGTCAGCGACACGATCTGCTGGAACTCCGCGACCTTGTGCGGGTTGTGCGTGGCGAGGACGACGCGCATCAGCCGGCGAGCGCCCTCAGCTGGGCGTCTTTCAGGTCGTGGCATCCGGCGACGCCCAGATCGAGCAGCGCGTCGAGCTCGCGCTTGTCGAACGGCGCTCCCTCGGCGGTGCCCTGCACCTCGACGAAGAGACCGCGACCGGTGACGACGACGTTCATGTCGGTCTCGGCGCGCACGTCCTCGACGTATGCCAGGTCGAGCATCGGCTCGCCGTCGATGATGCCGACCGAGATCGCCGAGACGGAGTCGATGAGCGGCGTGGAGTTCTTGCCGATGAACTTCTTCTCGCGACCCCATTCGATCGCGTCGGCGAGGGCGACGTACGCGCCGGTGATCGCAGCCGTGCGCGTGCCGCCGTCGGCCTGCAGGACGTCGCAGTCGATCACGATCGTGTTCTCGCCGAGCGCCTTGGTGTCGACGACCGCGCGCAGCGCGCGCCCGATGAGACGCGAGATCTCGTGCGTGCGGCCGCCGATACGCCCCTTCACGCTCTCGCGGTCGTTGCGGCTGTTGGTGGCGCGGGGCAGCATCGAGTACTCGGCCGTGACCCAGCCCTTGCCCTTGCCGGTGAGCCAGCGCGGCACGCCGTTGGTGAAGGAGGCGGTGCACAGCACCTTGGTCCCGCCGAAGCTGATGAGCGCCGATCCCTCGGCGTGAGCGCTCCAGCCGCGCTCGATCGTGACCTCGCGGAGCTGGTCGGTGGAGCGCCCGTCGGCGCGGACGGTGTCTGACATGGGGGTTCCTTCGATGGGGGGACGCGGGGGCGGCGGAGGACGAGGGTGTCGTGCGGTCAGGTCAGTGGACGGAGTCGGGAAGCGTGATCACACCGGTCTGCACGAGCTGCACGTCGCGGACCTCACGTCCCATCAGACGGTTGGCGAGCGCCGTGAACTCGGCGGTCGACGCGCCGGTGGCTTCGTAGACGTACGAGGCGGTCGCGTCGGCAGGAGCGAGCAGGTCGCCGCGGACGAGCTGGCGGTACACGTCGCCGGCGGTCTCATCGTCGCTCGACACCAGCGTCACCCCCTCCCCCATGACGTAACTGATCGCACCACGCAGGAAGGGGTAGTGCGTGCATCCGAGCACGAGGGTGTCGACGCCGGCATCCCGCAGGGGGGCGAGGTACTCCTCCGCGGTGGCGAGCACCTCGGGCGTTCCGGTGATGCCCGCCTCGACGAACTCCACGAACCGCGGGCAGGCCGCAGTGAAGACCTGCAACCGCTCGTTGACCTCGAGCATGTCCTGATAGGCGCGCGAGCCGATCGTGCCGACCGTGCCGATCACTCCCACCCGGCCGTTGCGCGTCGTCGACACGGCTCGACGCACCGCAGGACCGATGACCTCGACCACCGGCACGTCGTAGCGCTCACGGGCGTCGCGCAGCATCGCGGCGGATGCCGTGTTGCAGGCGATCACCAGCATCTTCACGCCCTGATCGACGAGCGTGTCGAGAACCTCGAGCGAATAGCGACGCACGTCGGCGATGGGCTTCGGCCCGTACGGCGAGTGGGCCGAGTCGCCGATGTAGACGAACGACTCGCGGGGCAGCTGGGCGCGGATGGCCCTGGCCACCGTGAGCCCGCCGACACCGGAGTCGAAGATTCCGATCGGCGCGTCATTCATGACTCCCCAGCCTACTCGGGCGCACCGGCATGCGCGGCGTTCGCCGAGCCCGCCGTCACTAAGCTGAGCGCATGACGACGTCCACGGCGCTGCTCACCGACCGATACGAACTCACGATGCTCGCCGCCGCTCTGCGCGACGGGACGGCCGCCCGGCCCAGCGTCTTCGAGCTCTTCTCGAGGCGGCTGTCCGGCGGACGCCGCTTCGGCGTCGTGGCCGGCACAGGCCGCCTGCTGGCACTCCTGCGGGACTTCCGCTTCGGCGACGACGAGCTGCGGTTCCTGAGCGACAACCACGTGGTGGATGCCGATTCGCTCAAGTACCTCGAGTCCTACCGCTTCACCGGCAGCATTCGTGGCTACCGCGAGGGCGAGCTGTACTTCCCCGGCTCCCCCATCCTCACCGTCGAGGGCAGCTTCGCGGAAGCCGTCGTGCTGGAGACCCTCGCGTTGAGCGTCCTCAACCACGACTCCGCCGTCGCGACCGCTGCGTCGCGGATGAGCATCGCCGCGGGAGAGCGTCCGCTCGCGGAGATGGGATCACGGCGCGCGGCGGAGCGCTCGGCCGTCGCCGCCGCCAGAGCCGCGTACATCGCCGGCTTCGGCGCGACGAGCAACCTGGAGGCGGGGCGACAGTGGGGCATCCCGACGATGGGCACCGCTGCGCACTCCTGGACGCTGCTGCACGACAGCGAGGAGGACGCGTTCCGCTCGCAGATCGAGAGCCTCGGCACCGGTACCACGCTGCTGGTCGACACCTACGACATCCGCAGGGGCGTCGAGACGGCGATCCGCATCGCGGGCACCGGACTCGGCGGGGTGCGCATCGACTCCGGCGATCTGCCGATCGTGGCTGCGGAGGTACGAGCGCAGCTCGACGAGCTCGGCGCCACGGGCACCCGCATCACCGTCACGAGCGACCTCGACGAGTACGCCATCGCCGCCCTCGCCGCCTCCCCCGTTGACGCCTACGGCGTCGGCACATCGGTGGTGACCGGTTCGGGGTATCCCACAGCGAGCATGGTCTACAAGCTGGTGGCGCGACAGGATGCCGACGGGTCGTGGATCGGCGTCGCGAAGGCGTCCACCGACAAGGCGTCTCACGGCGGACGAAAGGCCGCATTCCGCACCCTGTCGGACGGTGTGGCCTCCGCCGAGACAGTCGTGGTGTCGGACGGATTCGAGGAGCTCGGAACCGCAGCGGAGCATCCAGACGGTCGCGCCCTGCAGGCGACGTTCGTCGACCGCGGCGAGATCGACCGGTCGTTCGAGGGAGCGGCGGGTACGGCCGCCGCGAGGCAGCACCACCTGCGCGTACGCGAGGAGCTTCCGGTGCGCGCGCTCGCGCTCAGCAAGTCGGATCCGGCGATCCCGACGGTCTTCGTCGACGCCGAGTGATCGGGTCGGTCAGCCGACCATCGACTCGTAGATCTCCTTGCACGTGGGGCAGATGGGGAACTTCTCCGGATCGCGTCCCGGTGTCCACTTCTTGCCGCACAGAGCGCGCACCGGCTTGCCGGTGATCGCGGACTCGAGGATCTTGTCCTTCTTCACGTAGTGCGAGAAGCGCTCGTGGTCGCCCGGTTCGAGATTCTCCTCCCGGAGGAGCTCTTCCAGTTCGCGATCAAGCGTTGCCACGCCGCCCTGATCGGGGCTGTCCAGCGGAGTACTCATGTCCAGATTCTAGCCGCGCGCGCACGGTGTCGGGCGGGGGTCATGCGGTCTCGACGAACTCCATCAGCCGCTCGCCGCCGCGCTCGAAGATCAGCCCACCCACCGTCACACCGATCGCGAGCACCGCGATGCCCGTGCCGAGCCCGGTCCAGAACGTCGCCGACGCGTACTCCGACCCCTCGAAGACGGTCAGAACGAACAGCCAGACGGTCGGAGCGCTGACGACGATCGCTCCGAGGAACGCCGCCGCCGGGCCGAAGATCCCACGGGAGGCCGCTCGTTGCGGCTGCTGGAACGGGCTGTCGCCGGGGTGCGACACCGCGTAGGGCGCGACGGCCGACACGATGCTGGAGAGCCCGAGACCGGCGAGCAGCAGGCTCGCGCCGAGGCCGACGAGCGGGAGCAGGAGCCGCCAGTCGTCGATCCAGAGGAGGGTGAGCGGCACCGCGATCGCGAGCACCGGAACCGCGACGAGGACGACGGGGACCAGGCGCCCGAGCCGGTCTGGAGCCCCGCGGACGCCGCTGGCCACGTGCGTCCACAGTGCCGTGGAGTCGTAGGCGACGTCGTTGTGCGGCAGCCAGCCGAAGAACAGCGCCATCACGGGCACCGGGAACAGCGCCGCGATCTCGAGGGGTACACCGGCGACGAGCAGCGGCAGCACGGTGAGGACACCCGCGATCGGCACGACGATCACGTTCATGATGTAGCGGCGGTCGCGCAGCCAGTAGACGAGACTGCGCGCAGCGATGGCGCCGAAGGCGTTGGACGGCAGGAGACCGAACCAGCCGAGCCCGGTGCGCTCGCGGGATGCCGCGGGGCGCTCGGTGGTCGTGAGCAGTCGACGGACGAGCCACGTCCAGAGGACCCAGAGCACGACGGCGGTCGCCGTGGCGATGAGGCCGCTTGCCCAGGCGCTCGACGTGTCACCCGCTGCCGCCGCGAAGAGGAACCGCGGAGCGGCTGCGATCGGAGTGAGACCGACGACGGCCGCGACGTTGGCGACCGAAGCGGGAACCTGCCCCTCCCAGTTCAGCGACGCGAGGAACACCGCGACGGGGAATGCGACGACCAGCACGGCGAGTGCGAAGAGGGCGGTGAGCTCGCGCGAACGCCGCTCCGGGAGAAGGAGGGCGTTGAGGGCCATCCCGATGCGGGCGACGAGGACGGTCGAGAGGACGGCGAGGATGCTCATCAGCACTGCTGCCGGCCACGGCGCTCCCAGCCGGATGGCGACGATGCACACGCTGGCGTGCACGGCCAGGACGGCGGCGCTCGGCACGCTCACGAGCGAGGTGAGCGCAAGGATCCACGGCATCCGCCGCTCATCGACGCCGAAGACGGCGAAGCGGCGCGGGTCGAGCTGGTCGGTGGCCCCGACGAGCAGCGGACCGACGAGGAAGCCGAGGAACAGCGCGCCGCTGCCGAGCACCGTCACGGTGCGCGCGACCTCGACCGGTGCGTCGTCGAGGCTCAGGATCGCCGAGCACACCACCACGGTGAGCGCCACGACGACGACGAACATCAGCAGGGTGCGCACCCGTCGGTCGCCGCGGAGCGAGCCGACCAGAAGCGCCGCCCTCAGTCGGAGAACGTGTGCAGCCACTCGAGCCCCTCCACCTCGCCGATGCCACCGGAGAGCTCGACGAAGCGCGCTTCGAGCGTCTGCCCCGCGCGCACCTCGTCGATCGTCCCTTCGGCCAGCACGTCGCCGCCGACGATGATCGCCACGCGCGAGCACACCCGCTCGACGAGGTCCATGCCGTGGCTGGAGAGGATGACCGTGCCTCCGTGCGCGACATAGGCGCGCAGGATGTCGAGGATCACCGCGGACGATACGGGATCGACGGCCTCGAACGGTTCGTCGAGCACCAGCACTCGGGGCGAGTGGATCATCGCTCCCGCGAGCATGATCTTCTTCGTCATGCCGGCGGAGTAGTCGGAGACGACGCGACCGAGCGCATCGCCCAGGTCGAAGGCCCTGGCGAGGTCGCCGACGCGCTTCTCGATCACGTCGGAGGCCAGCCCGCGGAGCAGTCCGTAGTAGTAGAGAAGCTGCCGTCCGGTGAGCCGGTCGAAGGTGCGGAGCCTGTCGGGGAGCACGCCCATCATGCGCTTCGCCGCCTGCGGCTTGGCCGCCTGGTCGATGCCGCAGACGACGACGCTGCCGCCGTCGGAGCGGAGCAGCCCGGCCACGATCGACAGGGTCGTGGTCTTGCCTGCGCCGTTGGGACCGACGATGCCGTAGAACGATCCGGCGGGGACAGTGAGGTCGATGCCGTTCACGGCCGTGTGGTCGCCGAAGTTCTTGACGAGTCCGCGGATGCGGATCGCCTCGCTGCCCGGTTCGGCCGCCGGCTCGTCCGCCGCGCGCTCCTGCGGGCTGATCGACTCCGCCTCGGCATCGGATGCCGCGTCGACGGTCTCGACGGATGCGGCCGCCACCTCGGCGGGGGCGTCGACATCCGACACGGCAGCGTCGGTCGTCTGTGCGGCCTCGTCCTCGGGGGCTTCGACGGTGACGGCCGGCTGCGGCTCGGGAGCGGACTCGGGCTCGACTGGAGCTTCCGTGTCGAGCGGCGCCTCCGGCTCGACCGGAGCCTCTGGCTCGACCGGAGCTTCCGACTCGACCGGAGCTTCCGACTCGATCGAAGCTTCCGACTCGACCGGAGCTTCCGACTCGATCTCGGGCGCGGCCTCGGAGACGGAGGTCTCCGGTGCCGGCTCCGAGGCGGAGGCCTGGGCCGACCCCTGCCCCGACGCCGACACGGCCTCGGGCTGAACGGGTGCGGCCGTCTGCTCTCGTTCGGCTGCCTCCGCAGCCTTCCGCTCGGCTTCGGCCGCCTCCGCAGCCGCCTTCGCTGCCGCCGCGTTGGCAGCCCGTGTCTCAGCCGCCTTCTTCGCGGCTGCCGATCTCGCCGCGGCCGTTCGAGCCGCAGTCGTCCGCGCGGCGGTCTTCGCTGCCGCGCTCTTCTCCGCCGCCTTCTTCGCGGCCGCGGTCTTCGCCGCTGTGGCCTTCGTGGTCGACGTCTTGGGGACGCCGGATGCGGCGGTCTTCGACGTTCGGACCGTCGCGCCCTTCGCCGCAGACGTCTTCGCGGTGGACGGCGTGCGCGCAGCGCTCTTGGCCGCCGTGCCGTTCGCGGCACCCGCCTTCCCCGCCGTACCGGTCCTGGCGGAGTTCTTGGCCGCCGCGGCGCGGGCTGCGGCGGCGGAACTCGGCTTCGTCGATGCCTTACCCGCCCCCGGGCGCGCGACGGGTTCGGCGACCACCTCGACGGTCGCAGCGGCGTTCTCGTCCGCCGACCGGCTCGGCGCGCGACGCGCCGGCGTCTTCTTCGCGGGGGTCTTGCGGGCAGGCGTCTTCTTCTCAGACGAGCTCGCGGAGTCAGCCACCTGATCGGTGCGGTCGTCGGGGGAAGCAGTCACCGTCCTACGGTATCAACGGGCACGACGTTTCCCACGGCCGACCGCAACATTGCCCGGCGGATCAGACGAAACGCCGTCGCGCAAGCCTCTGGACGAATCTGAGCGTCCGGTGTGTAGTGGGTCACGAAACGGCAACAGGAGCGCCCGACGGCGGGCCTTCCCAGGCTGTATCGCTAGCATGACATCCGGCACGACGAAGTGTCCGGTCGGTGAACCGACCGTGAACACCAATCCTTTAGGAGCACTCGTGACTCTTCAGACCGTCATCCTCGCCGCAGGCATGGGCTCGCGCCTCGGTCGTGCGCTGCCCAAGCCGCTCACCGAACTGAGCGACGGCCGCACGATCATGCGTCAGCAGCACGACAACATCCGCGCCGCCTTCGGCACCGACGCCCGTATCACCACCGTCGTCGGCTACCGCGCAGAGACCATCATCGAGGCGTTCCCGAACGTCAACTACGTTCACAACGAGCGCTACGACGAGACCAACACCTCGAAGAGCCTTCTCCGCGCGCTCGGCGCGACCGGCAAGGCCGGCGTCCTCTGGATGAACGGCGACGTCGTGTTCGACCCGATGATCCTCGGCCGCGCTGCCGCCTACATCGAGCGCGACCAGTCGTTCGTGACCGTGAACACCTCGAAGGTGAGCGACGAGGAGGTCAAGTACACCGTGACGCCCGAGGGCTTCATCAAGGAGCTCTCGAAGACGGTCAAGGGCGGGCTCGGCGAGGCCGTCGGCATCAACTACATCTCGTCCGCCGACAAGAAGGCGTTCATGCGCCAGCTGCAGCGGGTCGAGGACCAGGACTACTTCGAGCGGGGCCTCGAGCTCGCGATCGCCGAGAACGGTCTCCTGCTCGAGCCGATGGACGTCTCCGATCTCTACGCGGTCGAGATCGACTTCGCGGAAGACCTGGAGCGCGCGAACCTCTTCGTCTGACCACGCGCGATCTCTGCACGAAAGCCCGGCCCCGTCAAGGGAGCCGGGCTTTCGGGTTTTTCGCGGCGGAGATTCCTATGATCGGCACATGGCTCCGAAGGTGCACAAGATCCACTCCCTGCCTGACGACTCTCCCTGGGACAAGGGGGTGCCGCCGGTCGGGTCGACCGAGCATCCGCTGATGGTGCGCGGTCTCGACCGCGTGCTGGCCATCCAGCGCCCGCTGGTCCTCGCCCACATCCGCAGCATCCGACTGCGTAACCCGCAGGCCAGCCCGGCGGAGATCATCCGCATCCTCGAGCGGCGCTACCTCGCTGCGGTCACCACGGGAGGCGCAGCCGTGGGTGCGACAGCGGTCGTGCCCGGGATCGGCACCGGCATCACCCTCGCCCTCTCCGGCGTGGAGACGGTCGGCTTCGTCGAGTCCACGGCCCTGTTCGCGCAGTCCGTCGCCGAGGTGCACGGCATCCCCGTCTCCAACCCCGATCGGGCGCGAGCGCTGGTGATGACGCTCATGCTCGGCAAAGAGGGCGTCGATCTCGTCAGTCATCTCGCGGGTCAGGCCGCCGGACGGGGCGGATCCCGCTCGTCCTACTGGGGCGAGCTGGTGACGAAGTCGCTGCCGCGAGCGGCAGTCGGTCCACTCGCGGACCGACTCAAAAGCGCGTTCGTGCGTCAGTTCGCAGCGAAGGGCGGCGCGTCGTTCGTCGGAAAGGCGCTGCCCTTCGGCGTCGGCGCCGCCGTCGGCGGAGCCGGCAACCACATTCTGGGCCGACGGGTGCTCACAACGTCGCGTCGGGCGTTCGGCGCCGCGCCCGTCGAACTCCCGGCCGAGCTCGAGCCCGTCCCCGGAGCGGAGAAGCTGGAGTTCCGGATGCTGCACGGCGCCCAGTACGTGGGCAGCGCCGTCGCGGGCGCGGCCGGCGCGGCCGCCCGCGGTGTCGGCTGGGCCGGACGCCGCCTCGGCGAGCTGACGACGCTCCGCGGTCGAGGCGACAGCACCCAGGAGGGCATCGAGTCGATCGGCGGACACGAACTTCCCGACTCCCCGTCGTCGTCGCACTGATCCGGGCCACCGCTGCGATGGGGCTGCGGCTCCTACGCCCTGATCACCAAAGGATCGAGCGCCCCGTTGTGGCGAGCATCCAACGGGGCGCGACGACCCGACGATAAGGTGGAATCCGTGACGGAACAGCCCGAACTCTCGACCACCGCCGGCAGACTCGCAGACCTTCGCGCTCGCTACAACGAAGCCGTTGTCGACGCCGAGAAGGTCGCGCAGGAGAAGCAGCACGCCAAGGGCAAGATGACCGCCCGCGAGCGCATCGAGCTGCTCGTCGACCCCGGCAGCTTCGTCGAGTTCGACGAGTA
Organism: Microbacterium sp. SZ1; assembly: GCF_002362255.1. Classification (GTDB taxonomy): domain Bacteria; phylum Actinomycetota; class Actinomycetes; order Actinomycetales; family Microbacteriaceae; genus Microbacterium. The sequence goes on from NZ_LPVV01000003.1 coordinate 83,155, forward strand.
CGTGCGCCACCGCACCACAGCGTTCGGCATGGACCGGAACCGACCATACGGCGACTCGGTCGTCACCGGGGTGGGCACCATCCACGGCCGGACGGTCGCCGTGTACTCCCAGGACTTCACGACCTTCGGCGGATCGCTCGGCGAGGTGTCCGGCGACAAGATCATCAAGATCATGGAGTTCGCGCTCACGAACGGGATGCCGATCATCGGCATCCTGGACTCGGGAGGCGCCCGCATCCAGGAGGGCGTGCTCGCCCTCAGCAAATATGGCGAGATCTTCCGTCTGAACACCCGTTCGTCGGGCGTCATCCCGCAGATCTCGATCATCATGGGGCCGGCCGCCGGCGGTGCAGTGTACGGGCCGGCGCTCACCGACTTCGTCATCATGGTCGACAAGACGAGCCAGATGTTCGTCACCGGTCCCGATGTCATCAAGACGGTCACCGGCGAGGACGTCGGCATGGAGGAGCTCGGCGGCGCGCTCACGCACAACACGCGCTCCGGCGTCGCGCACTACCTCGCCCAGGACGAGGACGACGCGCTCGACTACGCGCGCACGCTGCTCAGCTTCCTGCCGGACAACAACATGGCCGAGATCCCCGGCTACGAGAGCGGCTTCGAGTGGGAGACCACGGATGCCGACCGCTCGCTGAACTCGATCATCCCCGACTCCCCCAACCAGCCCTACGACATCCACTCGGTCATCGAGCACGTGGTGGACGCGGGCGATTTCATCGAGGTGCAGCCTCTGTTCGCACCGAACATCGTGATCGGTTTCGGTCGCGTCGAAGGACGCTCGGTCGGCATCATCGCGAATCAGCCGTCGCAGATGGCCGGCACGCTGAACATCGAGGCAGGCGAGAAGGCGAGCCGCTTCGTGCGCTTCTGCGACGCGTTCTCCATCCCGATCGTGACGCTCGTCGACGTGCCCGGCTACCTGCCGGGTACCGATCAGGAGTGGACCGGCGTGATCCGCCGCGGGGCCAAGCTCATCTACGCGTACGCCGAAGCAACCGTCCCGATGGTCACGGTCATCCTGCGCAAGGCGTACGGCGGGGCGTACATCGTCATGGGTTCGAAGCAGCTGGGCGCCGACGTCAACCTCGCGTGGCCCACGGCGGAGATCGCAGTCATGGGCGGACAGGGCGCCGTCAACATCCTGTATCGCAACGAGATCCGCAAAGCCGAGGAGGCGGGCGAGGACGTGGCCGCTGTGCGCACGCGCCTCGCGAACGAGTACACCTACAGTGTGACCTCGCCCTTCCTCGCAGCGGAGCGTGGCGAGATCGACGGGATCATCGAACCCGCGAACACGCGCGTGTCGATCGCGAAGGCTCTCCGCGCCCTTCGCGGCAAGCGCGCCGAGCTGCCGCCGAAGAAGCACGGGAACATCCCGCTGTGAGCACGCCATCCGACGCCACGCCCGCGGCGGGCGAGCAGCCGCCGACGATCGAGATCATCCGCGGGAACGCCACCGAGGAGGAGCTCGCCGCTCTCACCGCGGTCGTCAGCGATGCCTACGCGCAGGAGTCGGCGGATGCCGTGGCAGAGGAGCCGCGAGTGTCGGCGTGGATCAAGACACAGCGATCGATGCGCAGGCCGCTCCGGCGTGACATCCCCTGGGGCCGTTTCTCGGGCTGAACGGGGTCTGCGGGCCCGTGAACCCTCCATCTCACGGGCCGCGCAGTGAGCCCCTCCTGCACATGAGGGACTCACCCCCTCCGGATTCACCCCAGTCGGCGCACCAACATCGATAGTACATCGATTGGACTTAAGATACCGGCCCGGCCGCCGATACATCGGAATTTGAGTGAAGGGCGATTCAGTCGCTCAGGTACAGATCCGAAGCGCGCGGAGTCAGCACCGCGTCCAGCACGACACAGGCAGCGCCCACCGCTCCGACGTCCGCACCGACGACCGTGCCGTCGATGGGAATCGACCTCAGCGCTCGGGTCGCGCTGCGACGGTGTACCCTCTCGGGCAGCAGACGCAGGTAGAAGTCGCAGAGCGCCCCCCAGTGCGGCCCTCCGAGCACGACGCGATCCACGTCGAGGACGTCAATGAGCACGGAGATGAGCACTGCGAGATGCGCTGCAGCGATCTCGATCGCGGCCACTGCCCCCTGTTCGCCCTCCGACGCGCGGTCGCACAGTCGCGTGAATCGTTCTTCCACCGCACCGAGGTCGCTCGGATCCACCGCATCCGTGAAGAGTCCATCGCGCTCAGCTCGTGCCACGATCGCCTGGGGAGTGCAGACGACGTCGACGCATCCGCGCAATCCGCACGCGCACCGCGGCCCCTCCGGATCGACGACGATGTGCCCGATCTCGCCGAAGTTCCGCGAACTCCCTCTGATCGCGTCGCCATCCCTGACCAGTGAGGCACCGATGCCGGTGCCGAGGTAGACGAACACGAACGAGCCGTCTGCCGCCCATCGCCCGGTCCACTGCTCCCCCACCGCCGCGGCGACCGTGTCCTTCTCCAGCATGACCTCGAATCCAGACGCCTCGGCCACCACGGCGCGCAGAGGGACCCTGTGCCACCCCTGGAGCTTGGGCGGGTCGATCACAGTGCCGCGCTCCGCGTCGAGCGGACCGGGCACCGCGACGCCCACCCCGGAGACGAGTCGACGGTCGACGGCGGAATCGGCGATGACCGCGTCCACCGCGCCCGCCATCGTCTCTGCGATCCGCGCCGGATCCATATCGCTCGTTCGCACGGAGCGACGTCGCCTGACCGCGCCGGACATGTCCAGGAGGACGGCGGTGATCACAGCGGGGTCGAGGTGCACACCCACGGCGAAACGGCTTTCGGCGACGAGTCGCAGCGTGACGCGCGGCTTCCCCGGCCCGTTGATCGTGCGTCCGGCCTCGGCGATCAGCCGGTCGTCGAGCAGTCGACGCGTGATGTTCGTCACCGTCTGCGCAGACAGTCCCGTGGCTTCGACGAGCTCGATGCGGCTGAGCCCGTCGACGGACCGGCGGATGGCTTCGAGGATCACGGACTGATTGAAGTCGCCCATCCGCGGCAGGTTGGTACCCCGGCGCATCGGCATGTCTCATCTTCTCGCATCCGGGCCCATTCCGTGTCCCCCAAAATACCTACAGACAACCTCGGGAAGAACCGTGAGACTGAGGGGGACGCTTCGCGTTCGGCTGGTCTCTCTGTCCCAGGGTAGATAGACGCAGACCGGTCATCGGCGGACGGTTTTCGGGTAACTGTTCCGCACGGCGAGGGGCTGGCGGATTCGCCGCCCCTCGCCCATTCTCTTTCCGCCCTCGCCTCCGATCACCTCCCCCGGTCGGAGTCGAGGGGCGGTGGGCGTCGACTCAGTGAGCGCTCTCGCGCGGGATCTCGTGCCACACGTCGACGGCATCGTCGTCACTGGCCCTGCCTGCGCTCGCCCTGCCGACCACGGTCACAGCGGTCCTGGGGTCCCTCGCCGCGCGGATGATCCATCTCTCGGCGTGCGCCTCGCGCAGAACGTCGGCCAGCTCGTCGCGGATCTCTTCCCGCCGCTCCTCGGTCAGCTCGTCGAGACCGCCCTCGTCGAACACCGTGACCACGGCACCCCTGCGCCGCGCCTCTTCGATCGCGTCCCGCACGGCATCGTTCAGCAGATCCGCACCCCGGAGCTCGTCACGCAGCCGACCCTCCGCGAGGCGCGCCTCCAGCCGCTCCGCGGTGTCGAGTTCGCCCTGCGTGGCGACGGCCCGGCTCAACAGCGGCCCGGCGACGGCGACCGCGAACTGGGTGCGAAGGCGCCGCTCCTTCTGCCGGACCTGCTGTGTGGCGTGCCAGGCCGAGACCGCCTGTTGGATACCGGCGAGCCGCTCGGTGTCGTGAACGGCCCGATCCCAGAACATGACGAGCAGATGAGCCACTGCCACCCACATCACCGAACCGACGAGCCCGAGGGAGAGCGCGACGAAGAACCCGAGGGCGGCCGATGACGCGGCGATCAGCACGACGATGATCAGCCATCCGATCGCCAGCCGTCGCCGCACGACGCAGACGATGCCCAGCAGGCCGAGGGCTCCGATGTACCAGGTGGCGAACGGGGCGGTCAGCGTGGCTGGATCGAGGGAGAGCGTGACGAGCGCGGGGATGACCCCGCTCGCGACCAGGGCGAGCAGCGCCGTGAACAGCGGCATCCGGACCGATGTCGCGGAATCCCAGAGGATCGCCGCGCACACGACGACGAGGTAGACACCGATCGCGGCGACCATGAGCAGCGGCGCGGTCGGCTGCTCGATCCACCACACGCCGCGCGCCACGAAGTACATCGCGAACCCGACGGCCAGCGAGGTGGCGACGCTGCGCACCGTCCTGTTCACGCGCGGTCCCACCCGAGCGTGACCGTGGTGCCCAGGTCCGACGACTCGATGTCAGCCGTCCCGGCGACCCCCGCCATGCGCGCGAGGATCGAGGCGCGGATGCCGAGACGGTCGGCGCCGATCGCCTCGAGGTCGAAGCCGGGTCCGGTGTCGGAGATCGTCACCGTGATGCCCTCGTCGCCGCGACCCTCCACCAGGATGTGCAGGCCCCGTCCGTGGGCGTGTGTGACGGAGTTGCCCAGTGCCTGACGCGCCGCGAGCACGAGCGCCCGCGCGACCCGGCCGGGAAGGAGCCCGACACCGCCGCGTTCCTCGACGACCGCGTCGGCACCGAGTTCGGAGAGGGCGCGCCGCAGCTCGGCGACGATCTGCTCCGTCGCCACCGGATCGTCACTCCCCTCCTGCGCGACCGCGGCCTCGGTGTTCGCCAGTCGGGTGAGCGCTTCGCGCGCCATCCCGACCGCGAGCTCTCGCGCTCGCTCGCCCTCCGCGCGCTCTACGGCGATGAGCGCGGCCAGCACACTGTCGTGCATGAGCGCCGACATGGCCACGCGCTCCTCCTCCGCCGCCGCGGCGGCCGCGGCGTCCGCGTATGACGACACCGCGCGCGCCCTCGCCTCGTCGACGCCGGCGGCGACCGATCGGAACATCCACCCGAGCGAGATGATCACGATGCCGAGGATGAGGGTGAACGAGACGTCGAAGGCCGTGGTCACCCAGAAATCGCGGGAGAAGCCGCCCTCGACGAGCCGGACGTACCCGTAGACGAAGGGGAGCGCGACCGCCCACGAGAACTGGAGCCACAGCGGGAACGCGAGCATCGCCGCGACGACCCCGACGTTGACGAGGAAGAAGATCCAGGGCTGGGTGGCGGAGCCGGCGGAGACGCCGACCAGGCTCGGCCACGCGCCGAGCGCGACCACGTAGACGACCGCGAAGAGACCGGATGCCGCGCGCACGCCCCGTCCGATCACACATGCCACCAGCATGAGCGCGAACGGGATGTAGACGGCGAGCAGCGTGACGACGCGCGGCGTGTCGCTCCAGGATGTGGTCGGGATGGCGGCGAACAGCGCCTGAACGCCCAGGGCCGACGAGCCGATCGCCACGACGGTCGCGAGGATGCGCTCCATGCGCTTTCCCGTGAAGCGCTCGAACTCGGTCTCCACGCTGCCGGGAGAGGGGATCTGACTCCAGGCTTCGCGGATGCTGAGCGGCTCAGTGGGCACTCGACGTCCCGTCGGCGGCGACGATCCCGTCCTCCATCGCTCGACGGAGCAGGTCGACTTTAGTGGGCGCAGGGCGACCGACCTCGACGTACTTCACGCGGATGCGGGTGATGTTCTCCTTCGCCGTGGAGTAGGCCACCCCTAGGCGTTCGGCGACCGCCTTGAGCGGCAGGCCCGTGGCGTACAGCCGCAGCACCTCTCGCTCGCGTGTCGACAGCTGCGCGTCGGCGAAGTCGCGGTCGCCGTCGACGGCGCTCGCCCACTCCACGTTGTTCAGCGCTTCGCCCTGGGCCACGGTGCGGATGGCCTCGAGCACGTCGTCGAGTGCGGAGGACTTGCTCACGACGCCTGCGGCTCCGGCGACGAGCGCCTCCCGGACGGCAGCAGGACGATCGGCGACGCTGTGGATGACGACGCTCGCGCCGTCAGCGACGAGCGACGACACGTTCTCGGTCACCGTGGTGCCGTCGCCGAGCGTCAGGTCGAGCACGACGACGTCGGCGGGCGCGGCCGAGGTCGTCGCGCGCCAGTCGAGGTACGCGCCGACGGTGCTGCCGGAGAAGACGACGGTTCCCGCGCCGTCCCGCGCGCATGCCGCCTCGAGTCCCAGACGGACGGACTCGTGATCGTCGATCAGTGCGACCCTGCTCATCCGCCCAGCCTACTGATTAGTCGAGTCGTTGGAGATCGCCGTTCAGCGGGTCAGCAGAGCGACGACCTCGAAGTGGTGCGAGTGCGGGAAGAGGTCGAAGGCGCGGAGCCGCCGCACCTGCCAGCCGTGCTCGCGGAAGGAGCCGAGATCGCGCGCCAGCGCGACCGGATCGCACGCCACGTAGGCGATGGCCTCCGGTGCGAGCGCGTTCAGCGCGTCGACGACCTGGCGTCCCGCTCCCGCACGCGGCGGATCGAGCACGACGGCGCCGGCTGCGGCATCCGACGGCAGACCCGCGAGGTAGCGGTCGACGCGCGCCGTCACGGCGGTCACATCGAGCGGTGCGAGGTTCGCGGCGGCATGCGAGGTCGCCCGCGCGTTCGACTCGACCGTGACGATGTCGGTCCCGCCGAGGTCCGCGAGCGTCGCTGCGAACAACCCGACTCCGCCGTAGAGGTCGTAGTGCGTTCGGCTCTCGTCGACGTGACCGTCGAGGATGCCGTACACCGCCGCATCGAGGACCGACGCGGCGCGAGGGTGCACCTGCCAGAATCCGCCCGCGTCGAGGTGGAACCGTCGATCGCCGACCCGCTCGTGCACGACCTCCGGCGTCGCCCTGCGGCTCGACCCCCGTCTCGAGCGCTCGGGCCGCGCGTCGCGCCTGATGACGCGGACCTCGCCGTCCTCGGGCTCGACGAGATCGACGCTCCCCGGACGCGCGCCTCTCAGCCGCAGAGCCGCCTCTGCGACCGCAGGACGAGCGAGCGGGTGCGACCCGACCGGGATGACGCGGTGGCTGCGTGCCGCGTAGGGCCCGACCAGGCCGTCATCGTCGACGTGGAGAGTGACCCGGGTGCGCCACCCGGTGCCATCGCCCGAGTCGACGGCTTCGATCTCCGGCGCGTCGAGCCCCGATCCGGCGAAGCGGTCGAGAGCCTCGCTGAGCACGCGGCGCTTCAGCACGCGCTGCTGCGCGAGGTCGATGTGTCCGAGATCCGCGCCGCCGGCGCGCTGCTCGGGCGCGCGCGAGACATCGGCCTCGGCCCAGACGTGTGGTCGACGGTGCGGCGAGGCGTCGAGCACCTCCACGGTCTCGGCCCGCCAGAAGCTCTTCGAGGAGCCCGTCGATTCGGGATCGAGTCGTGCGCGCACCCGCTCGCCGGGAATCGCGTCGGAGACGAAGACGACGCGCCCCTCGTGGCGGGCGATGAAGGTGCCGCCGTGCGCGATGCCGGTGATGTCCAGATCGAGCAGGTCCGAGGAAGAAGTCATCCTTCGAGGATACGGTGGTGCACATGCGCGTCTGCCTGGCCTCGACCTCTCCCGCCCGTCTCATGCTGCTCCGACAGGCGGGCATCGAGCCGCTCACGGAGGCACCGGGGGTCGATGAGGAGGCACTCGCCGCGTCCGGGGCATCCACGCGCGGATCAGAGCTCCCTCCGGCGGAGCTCGTGCTTCTGCTCGCGCGCGCCAAGGCCGCTGACGTCGCGCTCCGCCTCGCGGCCGAGGGGACGTTCGACGGGATCGTGATCGGCGGCGACTCGATGTTCGCGCTCGGCGGCCGCGTCTACGGCAAGCCCTACACTCCGGAGGAGGCGACGAGACGGTGGCGGGAGATGCGGGGCGCGACCGGCATCCTGCACTCCGGACACTCCGTCTTCCGCGTCGCACCCGGCACCGAGCCTGTGGAGGCGACGGCGACCGCCGAAGCCTCCGTGACCTTCGCCGACGACGTCTCGGACGCCGAGATCGCGGCCTACGTCGCCTCGGGCGAGCCCCTGCATGTGGCCGGCGCCTTCACGGTCGACAGCCTGGGCGGAGCGTTCATCACTCGCGTCGAGGGCGACCCGTCGACGGTGGTGGGGATGTCGCTGTCGACGGTGCGCCGTCTGGCCACCCAGCTCGGGGTCCGCTGGACCGACCTGTGGTCGTAGAGTCCCCTCCACGTTTCCCGATCTTTCTTGTGGGGAGTCGTCAAAGCGATCGGCACTCTTCTCGCTAGGCTGGCAACCATGCCTGCTATCGCCAAGGTGCTCATCGCCAACCGCGGCGAGATCGCCGTACGCATCATCCGTGCCGCCCGGGACTCCGGGATCGCGTCGGTCGCCGTCTACGCCGACCAGGACCGCGATGCGCTGCACACACGTCTCGCCGATGAGGCCTACGCCCTCGGCGGCGCCACCAGCGCGGAGACCTACCTGCAGATCGAGAAGATCCTCTCGGTCGCCCGACGCGCCGGCGCCGACGCCGTGCACCCGGGCTACGGCTTCCTCGCAGAGAACGCCGACTTCGCGCGTGCCGTCATCGGCGCGGGCATGACGTGGATCGGACCGTCCCCCGAGGCCATCGAGGCCCTGGGCGACAAGGTCACCGCTCGCCATGTCGCCGAGAAGGTGGGCGCGCCGCTCGCGCCCGGCACGCCCGGTCCCGTCTCGGGCGCCGACGAGGTCGTCGCCTTCGCGGAGGAGTACGGCCTGCCCATCGCCATCAAGGCCGCCTACGGCGGCGGCGGACGCGGGCTGAAGGTCGCCCGCGAACTCGGCGAGGTCGCCGAGCTGTTCGAGTCGGCGACGCGAGAGGCCGTGGCCGCCTTCGGCCGCGGCGAGTGCTTCGTGGAGAAGTACCTCGACAAGCCGCGCCACGTCGAGACGCAGTGCCTCGCGGATGCCGCGGGCAACGTCGTCGTCATCTCGACCCGCGACTGCTCGCTGCAGCGCCGCCATCAGAAGCTCGTCGAGGAGGCGCCTGCGCCATACCTGACCGAGGAGCAGAACGCGCAGCTCTACGCCGCGTCGAAGGCCATCCTCAAGGAGGTCGGCTACGTCGGTGCCGGCACCTGCGAGTTCCTCATCGGCGCCGACGGCACGGTGTCGTTCCTCGAGGTGAACACCCGCCTGCAGGTCGAGCACCCGGTGTCGGAGGAGGTCACGGGCATCGATCTGGTCCGCGAGCAGTTCCGCATCGCGGCCGGCGGCACCATCGACTACGACGACCCCGCACCCACCGGGCACTCCTTCGAGTTCCGCATCAACGGCGAGGACCCGGGTCGCGGCTTCCTCCCCCAGCCCGGACCGGTCCACGTCTTCAAGACCTTCGGCGGCCCCGGCATCCGCCTGGACTCCGGCGTGACCGCCGGCGACTCCGTCTCCGGCGCCTTCGACTCGCTGCTCGCCAAGATCATCGTGACCGGCAAGGACCGCGCCGAGGCTCTGGAGCGCTCGCGTCGCGCGCTCGAGGAGTTCGAGGTGGCGGGTCTCCCCACGGTTCTGCCCTTTCACCGCAAGGTCGTGAACGACCCGGCCTTCACCGCGGAGAACGGCGAGTTCGGCGTCTTCACGCGCTGGATCGAGACCGAGTTCGTCAACGACATCCCCGCGTGGGACGGCGAGCTGGAATCCCCCGCCGCCGAGTCGGGTCGGCACACGGTGGTCGTCGAGGTCGGTGGCAAGCGTCTCGAGGTGAGCCTGCCCGATCGCGTCGCCGTCGCCGCCGGTGCCGTCGGACGCCCGGCCGCGGTGCCGCCGTCGCGCCGCAGCCACGCCACCTCCGTCAGCGCCGGCGCCTCCGGCGACGCGGTCAAGTCGCCCATGCAGGCGACGGTCGTCAAGGTCGCCGTCGAGGAGGGCCAGCAGGTCGTCAAGGGCGACCTCGTCGTCGTGCTCGAGGCGATGAAGATGGAGCAGCCGCTGCAGGCGCACAAGGACGGCGTGATCGGCAACATCAACGCGGATGCCGGCGCCACCGTGTCCGCGGGCCACCAACTGCTCACGATCAGCTGACGGCATCCGTCGACGCGAAAGAGCCCCCGCCGCGGCGGGGGCTCTTTCGCGTGGGAGGACACCCGGGCTAGTTGATCTTCGCGTTGACGAGGTGCATCGCACGGCTCGCGTCGGTGATGCTGCTGGACAGCGACGGGTACGCGGCGAAGACGCGCGAGACCTGGTCGACCGTGAGTCGGCGCTCGACCGCGACGGCGATCGGGTAGATGAGCTCCGACGCCTTCGGCGCCACGATGACGCCGCCGATGACGGTGCCGGACCCCTTGCGGGCGATGAGCTTCACGAAGCCGTCCTTGATGCCCATCATCTTCGCCCGGGGATTCGCGGCGAGTGGGAGCTTGTAGACGAGGCCGTCGGCCACCCCGTCCTCGACATCCTTCTGCGAGTACCCGACGGTCGCGATCTCAGGGGCGGTGAAGATGTTGGAGGTGATCTTGATGAGCTCCAACGGGATCACGATGTCGCCCAGGGCGTGGAACACCGCCGTGCGCCCCTGCATCGACGCGACGGAGGCGAGCGGGAAGAAGTTCGTGCAGTCGCCCACCGCGTAGACGTTGGGCACCGAGGTGCGAGCGACGCGGTTGACCCGGATGTTGCCCTGCTCGGTGAGCTCGACACCCGCGTCCTCGAGCCCGATGCCCTTCGTGTTCGGGATCGAGCCGACCGCCATGAGGCAGTGGCTGCCCTCGACCGTGCGGCCGTCGGCGAGGGTCACGCGGACGCCGCCGTCGACCACCTCGACCTTCTCGGCGCGGGCCTTCGACAGCAGCTCCATGCCCCCGCGCTTGAAGACCTTCTCGAGCACCTTCGCGGCATCCTGGTCCTCGCCGGGCAGCACCTGCTCGCGGCTGGAGACGAGGGTGACCTTCGATCCGAGGTTCATGTACGCAGACGCGAACTCGGCACCGGTGACACCCGAGCCGACGACGATGAGGTGCTCGGGCAGCGCCTTCATGTCGTACAGCTGCGTCCAGGTGAGGATGCGCTTGCCGTCGGGCCTCGCGGAGTCGAGCTCGCGCGGCGATGCGCCGACCGCGACGACGATGGTGTCGGCCTCGACGCGATCGAAGTCGGTGCCGTCCTCGCCGGTGGAGACGACGATCGCGTTCGGCCCCTCGAGGCGCCCGTGCCCGGAGAGGATGCGCACTCCCGCCTCGAGCAGGGTCGAGCGCATGTCCTCGGACTGCTGACCGGCCAGAGCGATGAGCCTCTTGTTGACGGCGGCGAGGTTGATGGCGATCTCGGGCTTGAGCGGCTTACCGTGCTCGCCCTTCGCGTAGAACTGGACCCCGAGGTCGGACGCCTCGGAGATCGCGACGGCCGCGTCGGCGGTCGCGATGAGGCTCTTCGAGGGGACCACGTCGGTGAGCACGGCCGCTCCACCGACGCCCACCCGCTCCACAAGGGTCACCTCGGCTCCGAGCTGGGCCGCCGCGAGGGCCGCCTCGTATCCGCCGGGGCCGCCGCCGAGCACGGCGACGCGCTGAGTGCGTTCGAAGGGGGTGGAAGACATGCTTCCCATTCTCCCGCAATCCTGGCACCCGGCCGTCCACCTTCCTAGAGTGGATCCATGCCTGAAAACCACAACAACCCCCTCGACGACCCGAATGCGAACCCCTTCGAGGTCGCAGCCGCAGCAGCCGCGGACATCGCCCGGCTCACCGGCGTCGAGAAGCACGACATCGCCCTGACGCTCGGCAGCGGGTGGGGCAAGGCGGCCGACATCATCGGCGAGACCGTCGCCACGATCCCCGCCACCGAGGTCACCGGCTTCTCGAAGCCGGCGCTCGAGGGGCACGTCGGCACGCTCCGCAGCATCCGCACGCCCGACGGCAAGAACGTCCTCGTCATCGGCGCTCGCACGCACTACTACGAGGGCCACGGCGTCCGCCGTGTCGTCCACTCCGTGCGCACGGCAGCGGCCACGGGCGCCCGGATCATGGTGCTCACCAACGGCGCAGGCGGCGTGCGCGAGACATGGAAGCCCGGCCAGCCGGTGCTCATCAGCGACCACATCAACCTGACGGCCGACTCGCCGCTCGAGGGCGCGACCTTCATCGACCTCACCGATCTGTATTCGTCTCGCCTTCGCGACATCGCACGCAGTGTCGACCCGTCCCTGGACGAGGGCGTGTACACGCAGTTCCGCGGACCCCACTACGAGACCCCGGCCGAGGTGCAGATGGCGAAGCACATCGGCGGGCACATCGTCGGCATGTCGACCGCCCTCGAGGCGATCGCCGCCCGCGAAGCGGGCATGGAGATCCTCGGCTTCTCGCTCATCACGAACCTCGCCGCCGGCATCCAGAAGACCCCGCTCAGCCACGCGGAGGTGATCGAGGCGGGCCGCGAGGCCGAGCCCGTCATCTCGGCACTGCTGGCCCGAGTGGTCGAGGCGCTGTGAGCGAGCAGCGCCTCGAGCAGGCGCGCGCCTGGCTGCGGCAGGACCCCGATCACGAGACCCGCGACGAGCTGGCCGGCGTGATCACGCGGGCGGCCTCGGGCGACGAGGCCGCGATCGCCGATCTCGACGACCGCTTCGGCTCCCGTCTGGCGTTCGGCACGGCGGGACTGCGCGGCGCGCTCGGCGCCGGCAGCAACCGCATGAACCGCGTTCTCGTCGCCCAGGCGGCCGCAGGCTTCGCGTCGTACCTTCGCGAGCGCGGGCAGGGCGGCACGCCGACGGTCGTCATCGGCTACGACGGCCGCCGCAACTCGCGTGTGTTCGCGACCGACTCCGCCGAGTTGTTCGCCGGGGCGGGCCTGCGGGCGATCATCCTCCCCCGCCTGCTCCCGACGCCCGTGCTCGCGTTCGCGGTGCGGCACCTCGGAGCGGACGCCGGTGTGATGGTGACCGCATCGCACAACCCGCCGAACGACAACGGCTACAAGGTGTACCTCGGCGGGGCGGACCAGGGCTCGCAGATCGTCTCCCCCGCGGATGCCGAGATCGCAGCGCACATCCAGCGCATCGCCGACGCCGGGGATGTCACGGCGCTCCCGCGCTCGACGTCGTACGAGACGGCCGGCGAAGAGGTCGTCGAGGCGTACGTGGCCGCGACGGCGTCCGTGGCACCGGCCCCGGCCTCGGCATCCGGTCTGCGCTGGGTGTACACCGCCATGCACGGAGTGGGATGGGAGACGGTGTCGAGCATCGTGCGCGCCGCCGGGTACCCGCAGCCGATGGTCGTCGGCGAGCAACTCGAGCCCGACGCCACCTTCCGGACCGTGTCGTTCCCCAACCCGGAGGAGCCGGGCGCGATGGACCTGTCGTTCGCGAAAGCGCGCCGCGTGCAGGCCGACTTCATCCTCGCGAACGACCCGGATGCGGACCGTCTCGCGGTGGCGATTCCCGACGCGGATGCCGAGAACGGCTGGCGCAGGCTCACCGGCAACGAGGTAGGCCTCCTCCTCGGTGCCCGAGCCGCCCGAGCCGCGGCCGGCACGGCGGGGGCGTCGCTCGCCTGTTCGCTGGTCTCCTCCCCCGGTCTCGGAGCGATCGCCGCGCACCACGGCCTCGACTTCCACGAGACGCTCACGGGCTTCAAGTGGATCTCTCGTGCCCCCGGGATCGTGTTCGGCTTCGAGGAGGCGCTCGGATACCTCGTCAACCCGGAGACCGTGCGGGACAAGGACGGCATCTCGGCTGTCGTCGCGATCCTCGGTCTCGCGGCCGAAGCGCGGGACCGCGGCACCGACATCGCGGGCCTGCTCACAGAACTCGGCGACACCTACGGCCACTATGCCAGCGGCCAGGTGTCGGTGCGCGTCGACGATCTGTCCGTGATCGGGAAGGTCATGACCTCGCTGCGCGACGATGCACCGACCGACTTCGGTTCGCTGCCTATCGCGTCCGCCGACGATCTGCTGCGCGCGGCGGAGGGGCAGCCCTCCGGCGACGTCCTGCGCTATCGGCTGGCCGACGGGTCACGCATCATCGTGCGCCCGAGCGGCACCGAGCCCAAGCTCAAGGTCTACATCGACGCGGCGGGCGAGTCCGCCGCGCAGGCGGCCGAGCGGGTGCACGAACTCGAGAGCGCGGTGCGGGCACTCCTGGCGGAGCGCTCCTAGGACGCCATGCCGAAGAGACACGTGGTCATCAGCGCGCACAACGGCGTGCACGCCAGACCCGTCGCCGAGCTCGTCCGGCTCGTGCAGGCGCACCCCCACCCGGTGACGCTCACGACGACGACGGGCTCGGTGGTCGACCTCAGCAGCGTGCTCGCGATCATGGATCTGGGACTCGCCGAGGGCGACGCCGTCGTTCTCGAGACGTGGGACTCGTCGGGTGCGGATGCCGTGCTCGACACACTCGTCGAGGTGCTCGACCCGCGTCGCTGATCGCGCGCGTCGTCCTGTCTGCGATCAGCCGTCGATGACGGCGACGAGTTCGTCGAGAAAGGCCTCGTAGGTCGTGCCCCGGCGCACGATGCGCTGCACGCTGTCTCGCTCGCTGAACACCTCGACGAGCTGCTCGAACACGGTCTGGAACGCGGCGCGGTCGCTCTCGCTGAACGCGGCGAGCGCGACCACCTGCACGCGCCCCTCCCCCCAGGCCGCCGATCCGTCGGCGACGCCGATCGCGATGGCGGTGCGCGCGGCCGTCATCTGCAGCGCGTGGGGCACGGCGAGAGAATCCGTGAACGCAGTGGAGGACATGCGCTCCCTGGCGATGGTGTTCTCGATGTAGTCCGCGCCGATGAGTCCTGCGTCCGAGAGCAGTCCGCCGAGGTGTCCGATGATCGCCTCCTCGCCCTCGTCCGGAAGCGGATGCACGAACGCCTCGGCGACGAAGTAGCGCGCGAGCTCGGTCCGCAGCCGCGCGAGACGGCGCGCCCGCCGCACACGGGCGGCCGCCTGCTGGATGCGGTCGACATCGGCATCCGTGAGGAAGGGCTGGATCCGCACGAAGCGATCGCCCGACGCTCCCGGCTCGATCGTGCTGAGCACGAGGTCGGTGTCGAACGACGCCCAGTCGGGGTCGACGTTCGTCACGACGCTCGTGACCTCGATCGCCGAGCCGAGCGAACGGTCGACGCTGGACCGCAGCAGCTCGTGCAGCTCGTAGTAGCCGGGGCAGACGATCGTGGCCGTGAGGATCGACTCGGCCTTGCGGCTGCGTTCGAGCCTGCCGCCCACGTGCATGGCGATGTAGGCGATCTCGTCGTCGTGGATCGGTGTGCCGAGCCGGTCGTGGAGGCCGCTCGCGATCGAGACGGCGACCTCGAAGATCATCGGGTAGGAGGTCTTCAGCGACCGCGTGAGCGGATTGCGGGTGAGCGCGCTCTCCTCCGCCCGCCGCAGCAGGTTCTGGACGTGCAGCGCGAGCCGCAGCACGAACGTCTCGTCGAGCAGATCGACCTGGAAGTCGTCGGCGGCGCGGGCGATCTCGTCGCGGACGGCGGACTCCACCGCCGGGTCGACGCCGCTGCGCGCGACCTCCCTCGTCGCGTCCTGACCCGGCGCGACGATGCGGGTGAGGACGAGCGACGCCAGGTGTCCACTGTCGCCCTCTCCCAGCGCGACGGCGAAGTGCTCCTGGGCGAGGCGGGCGATGATCGCGCCGACCTCGGGGATCTCGGGACGCGCAGTCGTGGATGCCGAATCGAGGGCGTGCCCGGATGCCACCCGATCGGCGGCGATCGCGATGTGCAGCAGGACGTCGGAGATGGCGAGCTCGTTCACGAAGTAGCCGAGTGCTCCCAGCTCGCGGACCAGCTCCGATTTGAAGGGAGCGACGGCCTGCGCCGACACGGCGCTGCCGGCGAGCGCGCGGCGGAAGGTCTCGGGGTGGAACGACGCGGCATCCATCTCGTCGTGTGCGAGCCTGCTCAGCAGACGGCGCTGCGCCGCTTCGTTCCCCCGCAGCCGGACCACCTCGCGGTCGCGGTCGAGCGTGAGGTCGGTGTCTTCGAGCAGACCGCGCACTCGCGCCAGATCTGACTCGAGCGTCGCCTCGCTGACGTGCAGGCGTTCCGCCATCGCGAAGACGTCGATCCCGGAAGGATCGTCGAGCAGGGCCCGGATGAGCGAGTGCAGCCGGTCGCGCGGCGCCGACTCCCCCACCTGCCGCGCACGCAGCGCGTCACGCGCCGCCGGACCCGCACGGTATCCGGCCGGCCCTGATTCGATCGCGTCGGCACCCGCCGTGCGGGCGTTCACGGCCGACACGTACGAACGGACGCTCCGCGGCGTCACACCGAGCTGATCGGCGAGACTCGCCGCCGTCGCCCACGACGCCTGACGCAGCAGGGTGGAGAGGAGCTGGTCCTGGCGCTGACGCGACATGATCCTCCCACTCCCATGCTGACTGCACTGTCCGTGACGTGATTCCCATGATGTCAGCTACCGGAGCGGCATGCGTCGGAACGGGCGTTCCGCGGGGGCGGAAAGGAACGTGTTGGCACCCCGGAAGCATCTGTTCCCAGAATGTTCTCAGGAAGGTGGCATCGATGAGGATCCTCGTGGTGTGCGGCGCCGGCGCGTCGAGCACGTTCGTCGCGCAACGATTGCGGCGTGCAGCGGCCGACGCCGGGCTGGAGTGGCAGGCGAAGGCCGGCACCGAGCAGTCCGTGTACGGCGGCGACCACGACCTCGTCCTCCTCGGTCCTCACTTCGCCGACCGTCTCGACAGCATCCGCGACGCCGTCATGGCGCCCGTCGCCGTGCTGCCCGCAGACGTCTTCGCAGACAGGGACGGCACGCGCACGCTCGCGTTCGCCCGCTCGATCATCGACGTCAGGAACACCCCGAAAGGAACCTCATGACCGTTTCCCGTACCGTCCGGATCGGCTCGTCGCACGGCCTTCACGCCCGCCCCGCGAAGCTCTTCGCGCAGGCGGCGAAGGAGTCGGGCATCGCCGTCACCATCGCGAAGGACTCGGGTAAGGCCGTCAACGCCGCCAGCATCCTCGGTGTGATCGCCCTCGCGATCGAACACGGCGACTACGTCACGCTCACCGCCGACGGCGACAACGCCGAGAGCGTGCTCGACACGCTCACGGAGCTGCTCACGACCGACCACGACGAGGCGACCGTATGACCGAGCTCCGCGGAGTCGGCATCGGTCTCGGTGTGGCCCAGGGGCCGGTCGTCCGGATGACCGAGGCGCTGCCCGCGCCCGACAGCACGCCGAGCACGCAGGGCGCCGACGCCGAGCGCACCCGTGTGCGCGAGGCGATCGCCGCCGTCGCCGCGGAGCTCAACGCCCGCGGCGAGACCGCCGGCGGATCCGCTCAGGAGGTGCTCGAGGCTCAGGCGATGATCGCCGAGGACCCGACGCTCCAGGACGAGGTCGATGCGCGGATCGACGACGGAGCGACCGCCGAGTGGGCCGTGCACGACGCGTTCGCCGGCTTCCGCGCGACCCTCGAGGCCGTCGGCGGGTACCTCGGCGAGCGCGCCGCCGACCTCGACGACATCGCCCAGCGCGTCCTGGCCCGTCTGCGCGGCGTCGACGCTCCCGGCGTTCCCGACCCCGGACACCCGTTCGTGCTCGTCGCCCGAGACCTCGCGCCGGCCGACACGGCGCTGTTGAACCTCGACCAGGTACTCGCCCTCGTCACGTTCGACGGCGGCCCCACCTCGCACACGGCGATCCTCGCCCGCGAGAAGGGCATCGTCGCGATCGTCGGCGCGGCCTCGGCATCCGAGCTCTCGACCGGCCAGCCGGTCATCGTCGACGCGGCGGCCGGCATCGTCACGGTCGATCCGACCGCCGACGAGAAGGAGCGCGCCGAACAGCGCGCCGCGGCCCGCCGCTCGGCGGACGCCGCTCCCCTGACTCCCGGCGCCCTCGCCGACGGCACGCTGATCCCGCTGCTGGCGAACCTGGGAAAGCCCGCAGACGCATCCGATGCCGTCGAACGCGGGGCCGAGGGCGTCGGGCTCTTCCGCACCGAGTTCCTCTTCCTGTCGTCGTCGCAGGCTCCGACCGTGGCGCAGCAGCGCGAGGCCTACCGCGAGCTGCTCGCGGCGTTCCCTGGCAAGAAGGTCGTCGTGCGCATGCTCGACGCCGGCGCCGACAAGCCCCTCGCATTCCTCAACGACGCGCACGAGGAGAACCCCGCCCTCGGGCTCCGCGGACTCCGCGCGCTCCGCGCGAGCGAGGACATCCTCCGAGAGCAGCTCACCGCGCTCGCGGAGGCGGATGCCGAGACCGAGGCCGAACTGTGGGTCATGGCCCCCATGGTCGCCACCGTCGAGGAGACCGCCTACTTCACCGGTCTCGCCCGCGAGCACGGGCTCAAGACGGCCGGGGTCATGGTCGAAGTCCCGTCGAGCGCGCTCCTCGCCGATCGTGTGCTCGCGCACGCCGACTTCGCCTCCATCGGCACCAACGACCTCACGCAGTACACGATGGCCGCCGACCGCCTGCTCGGATCGGTCGCCGGCTTCCAGGACCCGTGGCACCCCGCAGTGCTGCGCCTGGTCAGGGAGGTCGGAGCCGCAGGCGCCCGCCTCGGCAAGCCCGTCGGCATCTGCGGCGAGGCGGCGGCAGACCCGCTGCTCGCCGTCGTGCTCGTCGGTCTCGGCGCGACGAGCCTCTCGATGGCTCCGTCCGCCCTGGCTGACGTGCGCCACACCCTGTCCCACCGAACCCTCGACGAGGCGCGGAGCCTCGCCGAACTGGCACTGGCGGCCGACGACGCCGCCGGTGCGCGCCACGCCGTGGCCGAAGCCACAGCTACCCTCCCTCACCAGAAAGAGACGACATCATGACGACGACGTCACCGGCCGCCACGAAATCGGGCGGCCTCCGAACAGGCGTGCAGCGCTTCGGCACGTTCCTGTCCGGAATGATCATGCCCAACATCCCCGCGCTGATCGCGTGGGGCATCATCACGGCATTCTTCATCCCCGTGGGGTGGACCCCGAACGAGCAGCTCGCCACCCTGGTCGGCCCCATCATCCACTACCTGCTGCCGATCATCATCGCGTACACCGGTGGAACCATCGTCTACAAGACCCGAGGCGGCGTGGTCGCCGCGATCGCCGTCATGGGTGCGATCGCCGGCTCCGACTACCTCATCGCCCAGGTCAACGCGACTCTGCCCGCCGACAACCAGCTCGGTGAGATCCACATGTTCATCGGCGCGATGATCATGGCTCCTCTCGCGGCCTACACCATGAAGTGGCTCGACTCCCTCTGGGAGGGCAAGATCAAGGCCGGCTTCGAGATGCTCGTGAACATGTTCTCGGCCGGCATCTGGGGCTTCGTCATGGTCGTCGTCGGGTTCTACCCTGTCGCATGGCTCGTGAACGGCATCATGAACGTGCTGTCGAACGTCGTGAACTGGCTGGTGGAGACGAACCTGCTTCCGCTGACCAGCATCATCATCGAGCCCGCCAAGGTGTTCTTCCTGAACAACGCGATCAACCACGGTGTCCTCACCCCGCTCGGAACCCAGCAGGCGGCGGAGAGCGGTAAGTCGATCCTGTTCCTTCTGGAGGCGAACCCCGGTCCCGGTGTCGGCCTGCTTCTCGCGTTCACCCTGTTCGGCATCGGAGCTGCTCGCGCGTCCGCTCCCGGCGCGGCGGTGATCCAGTTCTTCGGCGGCATCCACGAGGTGTACTTCCCGTACGCACTGATGAAGCCGATCCTCATCCTCGCGCTGATCGCGGGCGGCATGACCGGTGTCACGACCAACATGCTGTTCGGGACGGGTCTGATCGCACCGGCGGCTCCAGGAAGCATCATCGCAGTTCTGGGGCAGACGTTCCGGACGGACTATCTGGGAGTCATCCTCTCGGTCGTGCTGTCGGCCGCGGTGACCTTCATCATCTCGATGCTGATCCTCCGGGCGAGCCGGAAGAAGGATCTCGCCAAGGAGGACGCCTTCGCGGCCGCCGTGGCCCAGACCGAGGCGAACAAGGGCAAGTCCTCTGACGCGCTGAGTGGCCTGGCGGCGAAGGCCGCAGCGACCGGTGCGGCGACCGCCGTCGCCACGACGCCGATCCAGAACGTCGTGTTCGCGTGCGACGCCGGCATGGGCTCGTCGGCGATGGGCGCGAGCGTCCTGCGCAACAAGTTCAAGAAAGCAGGGATCGAAGGCGTCACGGTCACCAACCAGGCGATCGCGAACCTTGACGGCACGGCCGACCTCGTGATCACGCAGCAGCAGCTCACCGACCGCGCGAAGGCACAGTCGCCGAACTCGGTGCACGTGTCCGTGGACAACTTCATGAACGCGCCGCAGTATGAAGAAGTCGTCGAGATGGTGCGCGAACAGCGCGCATCCGGCGAATGACAGACCGGGCGGGGCGGGTGCCACGGCATCCGCCCCGCCCCCATCTCCGCAGAATCCTCGGAAAGGAATCACCATGAGCGTTCTCACCCTCGGCCAGGTCCGCATCCACTCCGGCTCCAGCACCCAGGAGGCCGCGCTGCAGGAGGCGACCGACATCCTCGTCACCGCGGGGGCCGTCACGCCCGCGTACGCCGACGCCATGCGGCAGCGCGAGGAGACGGTGTCGACGTACATGGGCAACGGCCTCGCCATCCCGCACGGCACGAACGACGCCAAGGATGCGATCCTCGGCTCCGCGCTGTCGGTCGTCCGCTACGACGGCGGCGTCGACTGGGCCGGGGAGCAGGCGACGTTCGTGATCGGCATCGCCGGCAAGGGCGACGAGCACCTCGAGATCCTGTCGCAGATCGCGATCCTCTTCTCCGATGAGGACGACGTCGCGAAGCTCAACGCCGCCCAGACCCCCGACGAGCTGTTCGCCCTGCTCTCGGCCGTCAACGAGTGATGGGCGACCGTTCGATGAAGGCCGTCCACTTCGGAGCGGGGAACATCGGCCGCGGGTTCGTCGGTCTGCTGCTCCACGAGGGCGGGTACGAGGTCGTCTTCTCCGACGTCGCCGACGCGCTGGTCGACGCGATCAACGCGGTCGAGTCGTACACCGTGCACGAGGCGGGCCCGGGTGGCACCGACCACGTCGTGACCGGCTTCCGTGCCGTGAACAGCAAGAAAGACCCCGAGAGCGTCGCCGACGAGATCGCGACGGCCGACGTCGTCACCACCGCGGTCGGACCGACGGTGCTGCGCTTCGTCGCCCCGACGATCGTCGCCGGGCTCGCCCGCCGCTCCCCCGACGCGGCGCCGCTGCAGGTCATGGCCTGCGAGAACGCGATCGGCGCGACGGACACCCTGCGCGCGGAGGTCGAGAAGGCCGCGGGGGCGGATGCCGCCGACCTGCTGTCCCGCGCGGTGTTCGCCAACACCGCGGTGGACCGCATCGTCCCCGGTCAGCCCGCAGACGGCGGAGTCGACGTCACGGTCGAGCCGTACTACGAGTGGGCCATCGAGTCGGGCGCATTCGGCGGGCAGCTGCCGAGCATCCCCGGAGCGCACTTCGTCGACGATCTCGCACCGTACATCGAACGCAAGCTCTTCACCGTGAACACCGGCCACGCCGCCACCGCGTACTTCGGCGCCCGCGCCGGCATCGAGCGGATCTCCGACGCCCTCGACGATGCCGACATCGCGGCGCGCGTGTCCGCGACCCTCGAGGAGACCTCGGCCGTCCTCGTCGCCGAGCACGACCTCGATCCCGCAGAACTGGCAGAGTACCGCGCGACCATCCTCGAGCGCTTCCGCAACCCGGCGCTCGTCGACACCGTGCAGCGTGTCGGGCGCCAACCGCTGCGCAAGATCTCACGGCACGAGCGGTTCATCGGCCCTGCGGCCATGGCCGCCGAACGCGGCCTGCCGACGGTCGCCCTGGTCGGCGCGGTCACTGCGGCGCTCGAGTTCGACGACAGCGGAGACGAACAGGCCGTCGAGCTGCAGCAGCTGCTGCGCACGGAAGACGCCGAGGCCTTCACCATGCGCACGACGGGCCTCGACCCCGAGCATCCGCTGTTCCCGGCCGTGCGCGATGCGGTCGCGTCGCGGCAGACGGCGTTGCGCGCCTCCTGAGCCGACCGCCGTCGAAGCCACGCCCCCTGCCGCCCGATCGGCAGGGGGCGTTCCTCGTGCACAGACCCAGGAGCGGGGCTGGGGAGTCGCGCAGGAGGAGGACGTACGGTTGATGCGTGCAGAAGAAGCGTCACCGCATCCTGAAGTCCGTCGTGTGGGGTCTCGTCAGCGTCGTGGTGCTCGCCGCCGTGGGCATCGTCGTATGGAGCCAGGTCGGCATCATGGGCGCCGAGCCCGAACCGCTGGCGGAGGTCCGCGCCAACAGCGCGATCGAGGTGGATGACGCCCCCCAGGGCATCGTGATGACCCCGGCCGACGGGCGATCGGATCTCGGGCTCGTGTTCGTCCCCGGGGCGAAGGTCGACCCCTGGGCATACGCGCCGATCCTGCAGAGCCTCGCCGAAGACGGCGTCACGGTCGTCATCACCCGCCCGTGGCTGAACCTCGCGTTCTTCGATCTCCGCGGCCTCGATGCCTTCACCTCGGCGGCTCCCGACATCGACGACTGGAGCGTCGGCGGGCACTCGCTCGGAGGCGTCCGCGCCTGTCAGCTCGCGACGGATGCCGAGGCGCTCGTGCTGTTCGGGTCGTACTGCGCCGGCGACGTGTCGGCATCCGATCTCCGAGTGCTGAGCATCTCGGGCAGCGAAGACGGCCTGTCCACGCCCGCGAAGATCGACGACGCCCGACACCTGCTGCCCGCCGATGCCGAGATGATCGAGATCGAGGGCGCGTCGCACGCGTCCTTCGGCGACTACGGCTCCCAGGCGGGCGACGGCACCCCGACGATCTCCGACGAGGAGATGCACGCGCAGGTGGCCGAGCTGCTCCGGGCGTTCTTCGCCGAAACGACTTCGGGGTGACTCTGGTCGGCGCGTCCTCTCGTCAGCCGATCCGCTTGATCAGCGCCTCGAGCCCCATGCCGTAGTCGATGCGCACCACGGGCAGCGCGAGCTTGTCGGCGCCGATGGTCACGAATCCGGGGTCGATCGTCCGGGCCATCTCGAATCCGGCCATCGCGACACCCTGCTTGGCCGTGTCGTTGTAATGACCGAACGGGTAGGCCATGACCTCGCGCACGCCCAGGATGTCGCCGGACGCGTTCATGTCGGCCGCGATCTCCTCGGCCGTCCAGTTGACCATGCGGCCCTTGCCGTTCTCTCCGGCCTGATGCATGTCGTTCGTATGCGAGCGGCGCAGCACGTACATCGACGGCGCGGGATCCTGCCGATACGCGGTGATCATGAACGAGGTGGACAGCAGCTTGTACTTGTCGATCACCGGGACGGCGAGGTCGAACCAGGTCTGGTCCGCGTCGTCATCGGTGATGATGACGGAGTGCGCGGGGAGGAACAGCCGCCCGTCGATGAAGGCGCTCAATTCATCCCACGTCGGCAAGTAGAAGCCCGTGGTCGCGATGTGGTTCATCTGCGCCTCGAAGTCGCCGATGTAGGCGTAGTTGCCGCGCAGCCACCCCGACTCGCCCTCGGGGTTCGTCGTGAACTGGTGGTACATGAGGATGGGGATCTGCGCGTTCTCGGCCGTGTTCGCCTCGGGCGTCGTCCAGCCGGCGAAGAGCTCGACCTGCTGGTCGACGCAGACGACCGGGTCGGCACCGTTGACACGCGCAGGGGTTACGAGAGCGGCGGCGTCGGCCGCCGTCGGGTACCAGCCCGCGAACACGCGTCCGTCCTGAGCGGGGATCGGCAGGCCCGCGTACAGGGCGTTCTGCCACTGCAGCATCGGGTCGACGGGAGCCCCCTCGCCGAGGAAGGTGACCGCGCAGGCGAGTGGGTCATCGGCCTCAGCCACGAGCTGCTGCGCCGGCGTCAGGGGTCTTTCGAGCGGCTGCGCCTCGGCGCGCGGGACCTTCGCCTCCGGCGGACGGTCCATGGACACGAACGCGACAGCGCACGCCCCCGCGACGACCAGCACGGCACTGACTGCGACGACGACGATGCGACGCCTCTTCTTCCCCCCGGAAGCCACGACCCTCCTCCTCGCGGCTCAGCCGGAGAAGCCCTGACCGATCATCTCGACGAGCTCCTCTCGTTCCTCCACCGGCAGGAAGGCTGCCGAGGCGGCATTGAACTGGAAGGTCTCGAGGTCATCCAGGTTGTACTCGAACGCTTCGACGAGCAACGCGAGCTCTCGCGTCAGCGAGGTGGCGCTCATGGTGCGGTTGTCGACGTTCACCGTGACGGCGAAACCGAGCTGGTACAGCAGGTCGAAGGGATGATCGGCGAGGGTCTTGCCCCATGCCGAGATCGCTCCGGTCTGCAGGTTCGAGGACGGCGAGAGCTCGAGCGGGATCTCCCGGTCGCGCACCCACCGTGCGAGGTCGCCGAACTGCACCTGCACCTCATCGCCCTCCTGCGTGATGACTCGCAGGTCCTCGGCGATGCGGACGCCGTGTCCGAGGCGCAGGGCGCGGCCGTCGAGCAGAGCGGAGCGGATGGACGCCAGACCCGCAGCTTCCCCGGCGTGCACGGTGACAGGGAAGAAGTTCTCGGCGAGGTAGTCGAAGGCGGCGCGGTGATTCGAGGGCGGGAAGCCGTCCTCGGGGCCCGCGATGTCGAAGCCGACGGCTCCGCGGCCGCGGTACGACACCGCGAGCTCCGCGATCTCGCGGGCACGGTCGGTGTGGCGCATCGCGGTGATCAGCTGACCGACGCGGATGCTGTGACCCGCGCGATCCGCGGCGTCCTCGCCCTCCTCGATGCCCCGCTGCACGGCATCGACCGCCTCGTCGAGCGAGAGCCCGCGGGTGAGATGCTGCTCGGGAGCCCAGCGCACCTCTCCGTAGATGACGCCGTCCTTCGCAAGATCCTGCACGAACTCCCTGGCGACGCGGGTGAGCCCCTCCTTCGTCTGCATGACGGCGATCGCGAGGTCGAAGGTCTTGAGGTACTCGACGAGCGAGCCCGAGTCGCTCTTCGACGCGAACCACTTTCCGAGCCTGCGCGGGTCTGATTCGGGAACGTCGATGCCGACGGCATCAGCGAGCTCGATGATCGTCGCGGGGCGCAGCGCGCCGTCGAGATGGTCGTGCAGCGACACCTTCGGCAGGGCGCGCAGAGACGCTCCCTGGATAGTGACGTCGCCGTTCGCGTCGATCGACATGTGTTTCCTCTCGGTCGCGGATCGGTCAGTTCAGGGTAGCGCTCGACGCGCCACGCCCCGAATGCCTCAGGCGGTGATGCGCTCGCGCACGATCGGACCCGATTCCGGAGCGCTGTCGCCGATCTCCCACGACCCCTCGAGCGCCTCGAGCGCACGCGGGAAGCGCGCCTCATCGGCGGCCGAGAGCGTGAACAGCGGCTGTCCCTCCGTCACCCGGTCGCCGGGCTTCGCGTGCAGGTCGATGCCCGCCTCGAAGATCACGGGATCCTCGGCCCGAGCGCGTCCGGCGCCAAGGCGCCATGCCGCGATGCCGAACGGCAGCGCGTCCATGCGCGAGACGACACCGTCGGCGGGTGCCGTGACGACGTGCGTCTCCCGGGCGGTCGGCAGTTCGGCGTCGGGGTCGCCGTCCTGCGCGCGGATCATGGCCTTCCAGCTGTCCATCGCGCGTCCGTCGTCGAGGGCGGCCTCGACGTCGGCATCGGGTTGTCCGGCGAGCGCCAGCATCTCGCGGGCCAGAGCGATCGTCAGTTCGCGGACGTCCGCGGGTCCCCCGCCGGCGAGCACCTCGACCGACTCGCGGACCTCGTTGGCGTTGCCGATCGCGAGGCCGAGCGGCACGTTCATGTCGGTGAGCAGCGCCGTCGTCGCGACGCCCGAGTCGGTGCCGAGCGCGACCATCGTGCGGGCGAGCTCGCGCGCGCGGTCGATGTCCTGCATGAAGGCGCCCGAGCCGAACTTCACGTCGAGCACGAGCGCGTCGGTGCCCTCAGCGATCTTCTTCGACATGATGCTGGAGGCGATCAGCGGGATCGCCTCGACGGTCCCGGTCACATCGCGCAGCGCATAGAGCTTCTTGTCGGCCGGAGCCAGCCCTGAGCCGGCGGCGCAGATGACCGCGCCCACGTCGCTCTGCATCTGCGCGAACATCTCGTCGTTGCTGAGCGCCGCACGCCAGCCGGGGATGGACTCGAGCTTGTCCAGCGTTCCGCCGGTGTGCCCGAGACCGCGGCCCGAGAGCTGCGGCACGGCGACGCCGAACACGGCGACGAGCGGGGCGAGCGGCAGGGTGATCTTGTCGCCCACGCCGCCCGTCGAGTGCTTGTCCACGGTCTTCTTGCCGAGGTTCGCGAAGCTCATCCGCTCGCCCGTCGCGATCATCGCGTCGGTGAGGACGCGGATCTCGTCGCGTTCCATGCCGCGCTGGAACACGGCCATCGCGAACGACGCCATCTGCGCGTCCGACACGTAGCCGCGAGTGTAGGCGTCGACCATCCAGCGGAGGGCCGGCTCGGACACCGCTCCCCCGTCGCGCTTCGCGCGGATCACGTCGACGGCGTCGAAGGGCTCAACGCTCATCGGGCGTCCTCCAGGTCTCGGGGGCCGAACGCGTCCGGCAGGACTTCATCGATCGTGCGGATGCCGGACACGGTCTCCAACAGCATCCCGGGCATCGCGTGCTCGAAGAGCAGCTGACGGCAACGGCCGCACGGCATGATCGTCTGCCCGTCGTTGTTCACGCAGACGAACGCGACGAGCTGACCGCCGCCCGACATGTGCAGGTCGCCGACGAGCGCGCATTCGGCGCAGAGGGTCACGCCGTAGGACGCGTTCTCGACGTTGCAGCCGGCGACGATGCGGCCGTCTCCGACCAGCGCGGCAGCGCCGACCTTGTAGCGGGAGTACGGCGCGTACGCCTTCGTCATCGCATCGGTCGCGACCTGACGCAGTTCGTCCCAGTCGATATCGGTCATGTGTCTGTCGACTCCTCGGGTGTCAGGACTTGATGTAGGGCTTGCCGCTGGCTGCGGGCCCGCGGATCTGGCCCGCGAATCCCGCAACGGCGAGCAGCGTCACCACGTACGGCAGCATCAGCATGAACTCGCCGGGAATCGGCGTCTTCAGAATCGACAGCAGATTCTGAAGGTTCGTGGCGAAGCCGAAGAGCAGCGCGGCGAGAGTCGCTCGGATCGGGTCCCAGCGACCGAAGATCACCGCGGCGAGGGCGATGAAGCCGAGGCCGGCGGTCATGTCCTTGCCGAACTGCGGAACCGACACCAGCGTGAAGTACGCCCCGCCGACACCGGCGATCGCACCAGCGAGCAGCACATTCCAGAAGCGCGTCGAGTTGACCTTGATGCCGACGGTGTCGGCCGCCTGAGGATGCTCGCCGACGGCGCGCAGGCGAAGACCCCACTTGGTGCGGTAGAGACCCCAGGCGACGACCGCGACGGTGATGAACATGAGGTAGACGATGAACGTCTGGTTGAACAGCACCGGACCGATGATCGGGATGTCGCTCAGCAGCGGGATCTCGATGCGACTGAACCGCACCGGCGTGTTCAGCTCGGTTTCGTGCGGAGCCAGGAGCGCACCGTAGAGGAAGCCGGTGAGGCCGCTGACGAGCACGTTCAGCACGACGCCGACGATGACCTGCTCGACGAGGTACTTGATCGCGAACGCGGCGAGGACACTGGCGACGAGGACGCCGCCGAGCATGGCTCCGAGCAGCCCGACGAAGGGGCTCCCGGTGATGCTCGACAGCAGTGCGGCGGAGAACGCGCCGAGCAGCAGCTGCCCCTCGATCGCGACGTTGACGACACCGGCGCGCTCGCCGATCACTCCACCAAGGGCGCCGAACACGAGCGGCACCGACAGCGACACCGCGCCGAAAAGAAGGCTGGTGACGGGAACGAGACCGCCCGCGCCGGCCCAGACGAGGAAGCCGAAGACCGCGATGGCGCCGAATCCGGCGGCGATCCACAGCGACGCCTTCCGATAGCTCCACGCACGGAGGAATGCTGCGACCGTGAGCACGACCAGGATGCCGATGACCACCCAGACGGTCGGCCCCGTCGGCAACGCCACATCCGGCAGTGCGAGAGCCGACGACTGGTCGCTCAGGCGGAACGAGCTCGTGCCGCTGCGCGGAACGACGAGGAAGAGCAACGCGAGGAGCACGGTCACTCCGGCGAGCACGATCGGTGCTTTCAGGTGACGCTCCCGCACGGTGGCGAGCTGAACCGTGCCGTCGGCGGCCTCGGTCTGAACGAGCGACATCATGCGGCCACCGCCTTCTTCGCAGCCTTGGCTCTCGCCTTGGCCGCCTTCTCCGCGTCGGACTTGGGTAGGAAGAACACGGCGCGCAGCAGCGGCGGAGCAGCGATGAAGAGCACGACGAGCGACTGCACCACGAGCACGATGTCCACCGGGATGTCCTGCGCTTGCATCGAGAACGAACCGGCCTTGAGAGCGCCGAAGAGGATGCCGGCTGCGAACGTGCCCCAGGCGCGGCTGCGACCGAGGAGCGCCACCGTGATCGCATCGAAGCCGATGCCGGCGTCGATCGTCTCGGTGATACCCGTCGTGACGGAGCCCTGCAGCTGATTCATGCCCGCGAGACCGGCGAGGCCTCCGGCGAACAGCATCGCGTACACGTAGACCCGCTGCACGCTGATACCGGCCGCGCGAGCCGCGTGCGGATTCTCTCCCACCGCGCGCATACGCAGGCCGAGCGCCGAGCGCTCGATCAGCCACCACACGAACAGCGTCGCGACGATCACGAGCACGAAGCCGACGTCGAGGAGCGGGAACTGCGGACCCAGCAGCTCGGGGAACTGCGCCGTCTCCGGCGTCGCGGATCCGAGCGCCTGATTGGTTCCGGGCTTCTGCAGCAGACCCGGGGTGCGGATCATCCACAGCAGCAGGTAGTACGCCACGTAGTTGAGCATGATCGTGAGGATGACCTCGTGCGCTCCGGTACGGGCCTTGATGAGACCCGCGATCGCGCCCCAGAGCGCGCCGCCGGCGATACCGGCGATGAGCGTGACCGGGATGTGGAGCCAGATCGGCAGGTCGAGGTTGAACGTCAGCAGACCGGCGACCGCGACGCCGATGAGCATCTGACCGCGGGCGCCGATGTTGAACAGGCCGACGCGGAAGGCGAGGGCGACACCGAGACCGGCGGCGATGAGCGGGGCGGCGAAGCCGAGCGTGTTCGTGAGCGGGCGGATCTGCGCCGCGAAGTCGTTACCCCGCGCGTTGAAGATCGCGCCGCGGAAAAGAGCCTCGTAGCCGTTGTAGACCGCCTGCCACGCCGCCGCGAACGTGTCGCCGGGGCGGGCGAAGAAGTACCCGGAGGCCTCCTGGACGTCCTCGTTCGTGAACGCGATGAGGACGCCGCCGACGACGAGCGCCAGGAAGATGGCGAGGACGGTCGACACCGCGCTGCCGCGCAGGATCTCCTTGAGGATCACGTTGCCTCGAGGCGGAGGCGGAACGTCGCCGGCCAACGGACCCGTCGCCCGCGGCAGCTGCTCGGCGGGGAGGCCCTTCACGGCGTCATCCGCCCCCGGTGTGGTCCCGCTCATGCGGCTGCCCCTCCTTCGGCGGCGCCCGCCATCATCAGACCCAGCGTCTCGCGCGGGGTGTCGCCGGGCACGATGCCGACGATGGTTCCTCGATACATGACCGCGATGCGGTCGGCGAGAGCTGCGACCTCGTCGAGCTCGGTCGAGACGACGACGACCGGGACTCCCGCGTCCCGCGTCTCGATGATTCGCTTGTGGATGAACTCGATCGATCCCACGTCGACGCCGCGCGTCGGCTGGGCGGCGACGAGGAGCCGCAGCTCGCGACTCATCTCGCGGGCGATCACGACCTTCTGCTGGTTGCCGCCCGACAGCGTCCCCGCAGGGGTGTGGGGTCCCTGCGTCCGGATGTCGTACTCGGCGATCCGCTCCTTCGCGAACTGCTCGAGTGCGGCGCGGCGGATCGTCCCTCCGCGACTGAACGACTCGTCGTCGGAGCGATCGAGGATCAGATTCTCCGCGACGGAGAACCCGCCGACGAGTCCGTCCTCGTTGCGATCCTCGGGCACGAATCCGACACCCGTGTCGAGGATGCCGCGGACGCTCTTGCCGACGAGCTGCGTGCCGTCGAGAGTGATCGATCCCTCGACGCGCGCTGCGAGACCGACGATGGCCTCCACCAGCTCCGTCTGACCGTTGCCCTGCACACCGGCGATCGCGAGGACCTCGCCCGGTCGCACGGTGAAGTCGACGTCGTCCACGACGATCGCGCCGGTCGGCGTGAGCACGCGGAGCCCCTGGACCTCGAGGCCTCCGTCCCCGAGCCGCGGTGCGTCCTTCTGCACGGTCAGCTCGACGGCCCGGCCCACCATCAACGAGGCGAGCTCGGCATTGCTGGCGGTCGGCGATGCCTCGCTCACGATGCGTCCGAGCCGCACGATCGTGATGGTGTCCGCGACCTCGCGTACCTCGCGGAGCTTGTGCGTGATGAAGACGATCGCGGTGCCCTCTTCGCGGAGCTGCCGCATGATGCCCATGAGTTCGTCGGTCTCCTGGGGGGTCAGCACCGCCGTCGGCTCGTCGAACACGAGAACCCTGGCGTCGCGCGACAGAGCCTTGATGATCTCGACCCGCTGCTGCACGCCCACCGGCAGATCGCCGACGATGGCGTCCGGATCGATGTCGAACCCGAAGCGCGCGGCGACGGCGCGCACGTGCTCTCTGGCCTTGGCGATATCGAGTCGGCCGACGCCCTTGGTCTGCTCGTGGCCGAGCATGACGTTCTCCGCGACGGTGAAGACGGGCACGAGCATGAAGTGCTGGTGCACCATCCCGATGCCGGCGTTCATCGCGTCGCCGGGGCCGCGGAAGCGCTGCACGACATCGTCGAGGAGGATCTCGCCCTCGTCAGCCTGATACAGGCCGTACAGGACGTTCATGAGAGTGGACTTGCCTGCGCCGTTCTCACCGAGAAGAGCGTGGATCTGCCCCGGCTCGACCACCAGATCGATGTGGTCGTTGGCCACGAGGCTACCGAATCGCTTGGTGATGCCGCGAAGTTCGAGCTTCATATCTGCACCTTATCCAGATGTGTCCGAAGAGTCTCGGGCGCTGCGAGTCGATGTGCGCGCCCTGCGGACAGTCGTCCGTCCACGGCACGGGGCGAGTGGCTGCGTGCTCCACTCGCCCCGGCCTGGACCTGCTGCGACTTACGGGGAGTTCGGGGACTCCACGGTGATGTCGCCGGAGATGATCTGCTCCTGAAGAGCGGCGATCTCGTCGAGCAGCCCGTCAGGCAGCTCCGACTCGAATGCGCCGAAGCCCGAGAGCTTCACGCCCTCGTTCTCGAGCGTGCCGACGTACGGCGCCGGGTCGAAGTCGCCCTCCGAGGCCGCGATCGTCGCGTCCTCGACGGCCACGTCGATGGCCTTCATGATCGAGAAGAGGGTGACGTCCGCCACGCTCTCGTCGGCGACGGCCAGGTCGCTGTCGACGCCGACCATGAGCGTGTCCTTGCCGCTGTCCTTGATC
Source organism: Microbacterium sp. SZ1 (assembly GCF_002362255.1). Taxonomy (GTDB): domain Bacteria; phylum Actinomycetota; class Actinomycetes; order Actinomycetales; family Microbacteriaceae; genus Microbacterium. The sequence continues at coordinate 114,543 of NZ_LPVV01000003.1, forward strand.
GCGGCTGCGGCGCTCTGGTAGATCGGGCCGCCGACCGGGAGGATGACGTCGACGCCCTGGTCGAGCACGCCCTGTGCGGTCTGCTTGGCGGTGTCGTTGGCGTCGAAGCCGCCGGTGAACGAGCCCTCCTGGGTGTCGACGTCCCAGCCGAACACCTGCACGGCGCCGGACTTGTCCTCGTTGTACTTGTCGACGCCGAGTGCGAAGCCGTCCATGAACACGGCGACCGACGGGATCTGCATGCCGCCGAAGGTGCCGACCTTGTTCACGCCCGCCTGCGCCGACCATCCGGCTGCGGCGTAGCCGCCGAGGTACGCGGCCTGAGCGGTGTCGAAGACGAGGGGCTTGATGTTCGGGGCGTCCGTGGTGCCGTCGAAGTCGTTGTCGGCGTAGTCGTCGATGATCGCGTAGTCGATCTCCGGGTTCGCGAGCGCGGACTCGACGGTCGCCGCGGAGAGCTTGAAGCCGACGGAGACGATCAGCGAGCAGCCTTCGGACACCGCGGTCTCGAGGTTCGGCGCGTAGTCGTTGTCGTTGGCCGACTCGAACTCGAGCGGCTTGACGCCGAGGGTGTCCGCTGCGCGGTCCATGCCCTCCTTGGCGGACTGGTTGAACGACTTGTCGTTCCAGCCGCCGGCGTCCGAGACGAGGCAGGGCAGGAAGTCGGATGCAGCGTCGCCGCCGCCGTTGTCGCCCGATTCCGTCGGAGCCTGGCCGCAGCCGGCGAGAGCGAAGACGACTCCAGCGGCGATGGTCGCGCCGAGCAGCTTCTTGGTGGTGGAGATGGTCAACTCATGCCTCCTCAACGAACCCGCGGCCCTCGCGGATCGATCAAAGTTACCTACTGTTTCGGCGATTGCGTATATCGAGGACCGGGCCGGTAGGGAATGGTTACAAAGCTGAAATCAAGCCAACGAGTGAGCACGGATGCGCGCTCATCTGCGCATCAGAGCACGTCTCCACGGCCGGTGAGCTTGAGGGACTCCACGACGCCCTTCACCCTCTGCGCGTGCTCGACGGTCGTCACGAGAAGCGCATCGGGGGTGTCGACCACGACGATGTCCTGCACCCCGACGAGGCTGATCACGCGGGTCGTCTGGGAGACGAGGATGCCGCTCGCGGCATCCGACAACACCCGAGCCTTCGGCCCGAGCACCGCGAGGTCGTTCTTGCGGCCGTTCGAGATCAGCTTCGTGAGCGACGCGAAGTCGCCGACGTCGTCCCAGTCGAAGTGCCCGGGCACGACGGCGAGCCGCCCGCGCTTCGCCGCGGGCTCCGCGACCGCGTAGTCGATGGCGATCTTCTTCAGGGCGGGCCAGATGCGGTCGACCGCGGGGCCTCTGCGGTCGCGATCGTCCCACGCCTCGGCGAGTTCGACGAGGCCGGCGTGCAGGACGGGCTCGTTGGCTGCGAGCTCTTCGAGCAGCACGCTCGCCTTCGCGATGAACATGCCCGCGTTCCACAGGTAGTCACGGCTGGCGACATAGGCCTTCGCCGTGTCGAGGTCGGGCTTCTCGACGAAGCTCTCGACGAGTGCCGCCTCTCTGGCCCCCTCCACCACGAGTTCCGGTCCCCTCTTGATGTACCCGAACCCGACCGCGGGCTCCGTCGGGGAGATGCCGATCGTGCAGATGTATCCCTCACGCGCCACCTCGACGGCATCCCGCACGGCGAACTCGAACACGCGGGTGCCGCGGATCACGTGGTCGGCGCTGAACGAGCCGATGATCACCTCGGGGTCTCGGCGGTGCAGGATGGCCGCAGCCAGGCCGATCGCTGCGGCGGACTCACGAGGCTCCGACTCGAGGAACACGTTGAGGTCGGCGATGCCGGGCAGCTGCGCCTCCACAGCCGCCCGATGAGCGCGGCCGGTGACGACCGCGATGCGATCGGGTCCCGCGAGCGGCTCGAGGCGGTCCCACGTGTCGCGGAGCAGCGAATGCCCCGAGCCGGTGAGGTCGTGCAGGAACTTCGGCGCGTCGGCGCGCGAGAGCGGCCACAGTCTGCTGCCGATGCCGCCGGCAGGGATCACGGCGTAGAAGTTCGGGATGGAATGGCTCACCCTGCCAGGGTAGCCGGGCCCCTGGCCCGCGCTGGGGCGCAGCCGACCATGTCGAGAGCTGATCGGAACCATGCAGGAACGCTATCGACGTCGAGCCGGTTAGGCAGGCCTTCGTCGCCCCCGCCCTCCCGGCGGGAATAGGATGGACTCCGATCGGCCGTGCCTCGCGATGACGGGATCCTGCCCGGACCACGCAGCGCACGCGACCGAGTCACATCGATCCAGGGAGGACGACCGTGTCCACAAGCGCTCGCTTGACACCGTCGATTTCGGAAACCACGTCAAAGACCCCCCGCGGCACCCTCTACCGGGGTCGCGAAGGCATGTGGTCGTGGGTGCTTCACCGCATCACCGGAGTCGCCATCTTCTTCTTCCTGTTGGTGCACGTGCTCGACACGGCGCTCATCAGGGTGTCGCCGGAGGCGTACGACGCCGTCATCGGCACGTACAAGAACCCGGTCATGGCGCTCGGCGAGGTCGTGCTCGTCGCGGGCATCGTCTTCCACGCCATGAACGGCCTGCGGATCATCGCGGTCGACTTCTGGTCGAAGGGCGCCCGGTACCAGCGCCAGCTCTTCTGGGGCGTGCTCCTGGTGTGGGGCATCATCATGGCGGGCTTCGTGCCGCGCCACCTCATGCTCGCGTTCGCCGGCTTCGGAGGAGGACACTGATGACCGCTCAGACCGTCGCCGCCCCCACCCGCACCCGTCGCGGGGTCAACCTCGAGAAGTGGGGCTGGGTCTTCATGCGGGTCTCGGGCATGGTGCTCGTCATCCTCATCTTCGGACACCTGTTCATCAACCTCATGGTCGGTGAGGGCATCCACGCCCTCGACTTCGCGTTCATCGCCGGCAAGTTCGCCACCCCGTTCTGGCAGTGGTGGGACGTGCTGATGCTGTGGCTCGCCCTGGTCCACGGCGCGAACGGCATGCGCACGATCGTCAACGACTACGTCACCAACGCCACCGCGCGCAAGGCGCTGATCTGGGCTCTCGGCCTGGCAGCGGCGCTGCTCATCATCCTCGGCACCCTCGTGGTCTTCACGTTCGACCCGTGCCTCGGCGTGACCGAATCGAGCACGCTGTGGGAACAGTGCCAGACACTGGGCAACTAACACTGGGCAAGTAGAAGAGAAGGCATAAGAAGAAGTGACTACAGAGACCCAGGACTCCTTCGTGCGCGACGGGGTGCACTACCACCAGTTCGACATCGTCATCGTCGGCGCCGGCGGCGCGGGCATGCGGGCGGCGATCGAGGCGGGCCCCGGCGCGAAGACCGCGGTGATCTCCAAGCTCTACCCGACGCGGTCGCACACCGGCGCGGCGCAGGGCGGCATGGCGGCGGCCCTCGCGAACGTCGAGGAGGACAGCTGGGAGTGGCACACCTTCGACACGGTCAAGGGCGGCGACTACCTCGTCGACCAGGACGCGGCCGAGATCCTCGCCAAGGAGGCCATCGACGCGGTCATCGACCTCGAGAACATGGGTCTCCCCTTCAACCGCACGCCCGAGGGCAAGATTGACCAGCGCCGCTTCGGCGGGCACACCGCCGAGCACGGCAAGACGCCGGTGCGCCGCGCCTGCTACGCCGCCGACCGCACGGGCCACATGATCCTGCAGACGCTGTTCCAGAACTGCGTCAAGCTCGGCATCAACTTCTTCAACGAGTTCTACGTGCTCGACCTCATCACGGTGAAGGATGCCGCGGGCAAGACCCAGATCGCCGGCGTCGTCGCCTACGACCTGTCGACGGGCGAGCTGCACGTCTTCCAGTCCAAGGCCGTGATCTTCGCCACCGGCGGCTTCGGCAAGATCTTCAAGACCACGTCGAACGCGCACACCCTCACCGGCGACGGCGTGGGCATCGTGTGGCGCAAGGGTCTGCCCCTCGAGGACCTCGAGTTCTTCCAGTTCCACCCGACCGGCCTCGCCGGCCTCGGCATCCTCCTCACGGAGGGCGCCCGCGGCGAGGGCGCGATTCTCCGCAACGCCTCCGGCGAGCGATTCATGGAGCGCTACGCCCCCACCATCAAGGACCTCGCTCCGCGTGACATCGTCGCCCGCTGCATGGTGCAGGAGGTCGCTGAGGGCCGCGGCGCCGGCCCGCACAAGGACTATGTGCTGCTGGACTGCACGCACCTCGGCGCCGAGGTCCTCGAGACCAAGCTCCCCGACATCACCGAGTTCGCCCGCACCTACCTGGGCGTCGACCCGGTCGTCGAGCCGGTGCCGGTGATGCCGACCGCCCACTACGCGATGGGCGGCATCCCGACCAACAACAACGGTGAGGTGCTCGCCGACAACGACACCGTCGTCCCCGGCCTGTACGCCGCCGGCGAGTGCGCGTGCGTCTCGGTGCACGGCGCGAACCGCCTGGGCACCAACTCGCTGCTCGACATCAACGTCTTCGGCAAGCGCTCCGGGCGCAACGCGGTCGAGTACGTCAAGACCGCGGACTTCGTGCCGCTGCCCGAGAACCCGGCGGCGTTCGTGTCCGACATGCTCGAGGGCCTGCGCAACAACCAGGGCACCGAGCGCATCGCCGTGCTGCGCAAGACGCTGCAGGACGAGATGGACAAGGGCGCGCAGGTGTTCCGCACGCACGAGTCGCTGCAGCACGTCCTGGGCGTCATCGCCGAGCTGCGCGAGCGCTACAAGAACGTGCACGTCGACGACAAGGGCCAGCGGTTCAACACCGATCTGCTCGAGGCCGTCGAGCTGGGCTTCCTGCTCGACATCGCCGAGGTCGTCGTGTACGCGGCGCAGAACCGCGAGGAGAGCCGTGGCGGCCACATGCGCGACGACTTCCCGAAGCGCGACGACGACAACTACATGAAGCACACCATGGCGTACCTGACGGGCGACCCCCACTCCTCCGATCCGAGCGACCACATCAAGCTCGATTGGAAGCCCGTCGTGTTCACCAAGAACGAGCAGGGCGAGTTCAACTACCCGCCGATGGAGAGGAAGTACTGAGCATGTCGAACGCACTCGCCGAGGCCCCCGCAGAGGCCACGGAGGACACCGGCATCCAGTCCTTCATCGTCACGTTCAACATCCGCCGCTTCGACCCCGAGGTCGATGCGGAGCCGCACTGGGTCGACTACGACGTGGAGCTCTACTCCACCGACCGCGTGCTCGACGCGCTGCACAAGATCAAGTGGGAGGTCGACGGCTCACTGAGCTTCCGCCGCTCCTGCGCCCACGGCATCTGCGGATCCGACGCCATGCGCATCAACGGCCGCAACCGCCTCGCCTGCAAGACGCTGATCAAGGACCTCGACATCTCGAAGCCGATCTACGTCGAGGCGATCAAGGGTCTGCCGCTGGAGAAGGACCTCATCGTCGACATGGAGCCGTTCTTCGCGTCCTACCGCGAGGTGCAGCCGTTCCTCGTCGCGAACTCCGTGCCGGAGAAGGGCAAGGAGCGCACCCAGTCGATCGCCGACCGCGAGATCTTCGACGACACCACCAAGTGCATCCTGTGCGCGGCGTGCACCTCGTCGTGCCCCGTGTTCTGGACCGACGGCCAGTACTTCGGTCCGGCGGCGATCGTGAACGCGCACCGCTTCATCTTCGACTCCCGCGACGACAACGCCGACGTCCGCCTCGACATCCTCAATGACAAGGAGGGCGTCTGGCGCTGCCGCACGACCTTCAACTGCTCCGAGGCGTGCCCCCGCGGCATCGAGGTCACCAAGGCCATCGCCGAGGTCAAGCAGGCCGTGCTGCGCGGTCGCCCCTGACCTCGGGCTTCGCTGTCGACGGGCGGTCTCCTTTTCGGGGGGCCGCCCGTCTGCTGTCTGCTCTGCGGCCGCCGATAGGGTGAAGAGGTGTCGGAGCGAGATCGAGCAGCGGGCGAGTCCGAACCCGGGCGGATCGGCGCGGTCGTGGATCGCGCGGCGACGCTGACGAGGCGCACGCTCGGACTCTTCCCGGTGCGGGTGTGGCGGCACTTCCTGCAGCACAACGGCTTCCTGCTCGCGGCCGGGGTCAGCTATCAGGCCCTGTTCGCCATCTTCGCGGCGATCTACCTCGCGTTCGCCGTCGCCGGCCTCTGGCTCGGAGCCAGCGAAGAGGCCGTCGACGCCCTGATCGACGTCATCAACAGCTACATCCCGAACCTGATCCAGCCCGAGGGCGGGCTGTTCACACCCGAACAGGCTCAGCAGATCGCCGCGAGCACGACCGGCGTCCTCAGCGTCACCGGCCTCATCGCCCTGGGCACGGTCATCTGGACGGCCATCGGCTGGGTGACGTTCTCCCGCCGGGCCACTCGCGACATCTTCGGTCTGCCGCCCGACCTGCGCAGCTACGTGATGCTCAAGGCCCGTGACCTCCTCGCCGCCCTCATCTTCGGCGTCGCGCTGATCGCGGGGTCTCTCCTCAGCTCGGCCAGTGCCGCCGCCCTCAGCTGGCTGCTCGGCCTCGTCGGGTGGGACACGGGGTCGGCCGGGCTGACCCTGAGCATCCGCCTCGGCACCGTGGTGGTGTCGTTCGCCCTGCTGTCGGGCGCCCTGGCGGCCATGGTCCGCTTCCTCACCGGCACGTCGCTGGCGTGGAGGACGATCTGGCCCGGCGCACTGCTCGGCGGCGCAGCGATGACGGTGCTGCAGTACGGGGCCGGCTTCCTGTTGAGCTACACCCCGCGCAACCCCCTGCTGGCGACGTTCGCCATCTTCGTCGGACTCCTGCTGTGGTTCCGTGTGAACGGCGTGGTGATGCTCGTCGCCTCGTCGTGGATCGCGGTCTCGGCTCGGGACCGGGACCTTCCCCTCACCCGACGCTCGGACGCGCAACGGCTGGCCGATGAACACCGCACCCTCGTGGCCGCGGCACGCATCCGCCTGGATGCCGCGCGATCGGCGCGCGAGCGGGCACCGTGGTACCGCTCGTGGGCCGCCCACCGTGCGGAGCGCCACGCGGAGGCGGATCTCGCCGAGCTCGAGGCCTCGGCGCCGCCCCTTCCCGACCCCGTCCCCTCCTTCATCGAGAGGCTGCGAGCGGAGCGCGACAGCGCGTCCCGGGATGTCGGTGACGCTCGTTAGGCTTGTCCGCATGCCTCATCTGCGTATCGCCTCTGTCAACGTCAACGGGATCAGGGCGGCGGCCCGCAACGGGATGAGCTCCTGGCTCGACGCCGCCGACGTCGATGTGCTCACCCTTCAAGAGGTCCGCGGTCAGGACGAGCACCTCGAGGCCGCTCTTCCCGGCTGGACCTTCGTGCACGACGAGGCCAGCGCCAAGGGCCGAGCCGGTGTCGCGATCGCCAGCCGTGAGCCCGCGCTCGCCTTCCGGACCGAGTTCGGACCGTCCGACTTCGACTCGAAGGGCCGGTGGATCGAGGCCGACTTCCTCATCGGCGACCGTCCGCTCACCGTCGTGAGCGCTTACGTGCACTCGGGCGAGGCCGACACTCCGAAGCAGGAGGAGAAGTGGAAGTTCCTCGACGCGTTCGGCGCACGGCTCGCCGAGCTCGGCCAGGGCGACGCCCTCGCGCTCGTGACGGGTGACCTCAACGTCGGACACCGCGAGCTCGACATCAAGAACTGGCGAGGCAACCGCAAGAAGGCCGGCTTCCTCCCGCGCGAGCGCGCGTACTTCGATCGCTTCCTCGGCCCGGCGGGGGAGATCGTCGAGGGAGTCGACGGATCGACGGGTGTCGGCCTCGGCTGGGTCGACGTGGGCCGGCGTTTCCACGGCGAGGTGGAGGGGCCGTACACGTGGTGGTCGATGCGCGGACAGGCGTTCGACAACGACTCGGGGTGGCGCATCGACTACCACCTCGCGACACCTGCGCTCGCTGAGCGCGTCACGGCGTACCATGTCGCCCGTGCGGCGGCCTATGACCAGCGCTGGAGCGACCATGCGCCGGTCGTCGTCGACTACACCTACTGAACTCTCGGGCTACTCGTCGCCCATAGGATTGATACCGTGACCAAGCCTCGCCTCTACTCCGGAATGCAGCCCTCCGCCGACTCCCTCCAGATCGGCAACTACATCGGGGCTCTCCTGCAGTGGCGGGATCTGCAGAACTCGTTCGACGCCTTCTTCTCGGTCGTCGACCTGCACGCGATCACCGTCGCGCAGGACCCGGCCGAGCTCCGCGAGAAGACCCGCCGGACGGCCGCCCAGTACATCGCCGCAGGCATCGAACCCTCCCAGTCGACGCTGTACGTGCAGTCGCACGTGCGCGCGCACGCCGAGCTGGCCTGGATCCTTTCAACGATCACAGGATTCGGCGAAGCGGGTCGTATGACCCAGTTCAAGGACAAGTCGGCTCGCTACGGAGCGGACTCGACGAGCGTCGGCCTGTTCACGTATCCGGTGCTCATGGCCGCCGACATCCTGCTGTACCAGACCGACGTCGTGCCCGTCGGCGACGACCAGAAGCAGCATGTCGAGCTCACGCGCGACCTCGCGGAGCGCTTCAACGCGCGATTCGGCGAGACCTTCGTCGTGCCGAAGCCCGTGATCCAGAAGGACACCGCCCGCATCTACGACCTGCAGAACCCGACCGCGAAGATGTCGAAGTCTGCCGAGAGCGACGCCGGCGTGCTGTGGATGCTCGACGACCCGGCGAAATCCGCGAAGAAGATCATGCGCGCCGTCACCGACAACGAGGGGTCTGTGCGCTTCGACCGCGAGGCCAAGCCCGGTGTCTCGAACCTGCTGACGATCTACGCCGCCCTCACGGGCCGCCAGGTGCCGGCGATCGAAGACGAATACGCGGGTCGCGGCTACGGGGACTTCAAGAAGGGTCTCGCCGAGGTCGTCGTGAACGAGTTCGAGCCGGTGCGTGCTCGGGCGCTGGAGCTCCTCGACGACCCCGCCGAACTCGATCGCATCCTCGCCTCGAACGCCGCGCGGGCCGATGAGGTAGCCGACGCGACCCTCGCGACCGTGTACGACCGCGTCGGCCTGCTGCGGCGCGTCTGACTCGGGGCGCCGACCGGCGGCATCCTGAGACCGCACCTAGGATGGGGGCGTGAGCGATCCGCAGCAGCCCCCGTACGGTGACGTCCCTCCAGTGCTTCCGGCTCCCGCCGCGTACCCGCCGGCGCCGCCCGCACCGCAGGCTCCGCCGGCGTACTCCGCTCCCCCGCCCTACCTTGCGCCCGCCGCCTACCCGGTGGCTCCCGCGCAGGCACCCGTGCCGCCGAGCATCCCACCGGCACCGGCCCCGGCCGGCGCTCCGCAGTTCCCCGCGCCCGGTGCGCCCGCATTCCCACAGCCCGCTCCTCCGGGGGCCTATCAGGTGCCTGTCGGCGGTTACGCCGCTCCGTCCGGCGCCTACCAGGTGCCTCAGCCAACGGAGAAGAAGTCGGCGCTGCTCGGCATCCTGTCGCTGATCTTCGCTGCCGTGTCCTCCCTGATCATGCCGATCGTGGTCGGCGTCGCCGGGTACGAGATCGGACGCCGCATCCCCAGCGGCCTCGACACGACGGACCCCGACTTCCTGTCGCTGCTGTCACCCGCCCGTGATCAGGTGCTCTGGGCCGAGATCTCGTTCTGGACCGGAACGATCCTCGGGATCGCGGCGATCGTCATCGGCATCATCGCCATCCGCCGGAATCAGGGGCGGGGTGCCGGCATTGCGGCGCTCGTCGTCGCCGTTATCGGGCCCATCATCTTCTGGGTCGTCCTGCTGTTCGCGATCTCCACGGGAACGGCCGCGGGCTTCCTGCCGACCACCTGACCGTGCGTAAGCGCCGAGATCAGGAGCATCACCCGGAATCAGGAGCATCCCGACGGCATCCTCCTGACCTCGGCGCGGCCTCCTGATCTCAGGCGCCCGCGTCAGCGCGGCGCGTGGTGCTTCTGCTGCGCCGCGACGAGTCCCTCGTCGACGAGCAGCTCTACGGCATCCGCGCCGTCCGATACGAGGACGGGCAGGTTCGCGCGCTCATCCTTGCCGAACGGCGACAGCACCCAGTCGGCCGGATCCTGTCGACCGGGGGGTCGTCCGATGCCGACCCGCACCCGGGGGAAGTCGGGAGTCGTGATGGCGCTCGCGATGTCGCGCACGCCGTTGTGTCCGCCGTGGCCGCCACCGCTCTTGAGCTTGATCGTGTCGAACGGGATGTCGAGCTCGTCGTGCACGACGACGAGACGCTCCGGCGCAACCGAGTAGAAGCGCGCCAGAGCGGCGACAGGGGTCCCCGATGCGTTCATGAACGTGTTCGGCTTCGCCAGCACGAGCTTGTCGGCCCCGGGCCGCAGCCACGTCTCGACGACCCGCGCCCCCGCCTTGTGCTCTCGGAACGTCTCGCCACGACGCGCGGCGAGCTCGTCGATCACCATCTGGCCGATGTTGTGCCGGGTCGCCTCGTATCGCGGGCCGGGGTTGCCGAGCCCCACCACGAGCCAGGTGGATGCCATGTCATCGTCCTTTCACGGGCGCGGACCGCGGTCCGGTCGGGATACGACGGAGGGGACGCGATGACCTCGCGTCCCCTCCGTGCTGAAGCTGTCGGAGATTACTCCGCGGCGTCCTCCTGGGCGGCCTCTGCCTCGGTCTCGCCCTCGGCGGGCTCCTCTGCGGTCGTGTCTTCCTCGACCTCGAGGACGGGCACCGAGACGGCGACCACGAGGACCTCGGGGTCGGTCAGCAGCGTCGAGCCCTTGGGCAGTGCGACGTCGGCGGCGGTGATGTGCGCGCCCTCCTCGAGACCCTCGACAGAGACCTCGACGTTCTCGGGGATGTGCGTGGCCTCAGCCTCGATCGACAGCGTGGTCGCGTCGAGCGTGGCGATGGTGCCGGCGAAGGGCTCACCCGTGACGACGACGGGAACGTCGATCGTGACCTTCTCGCCCTTCTTCACGACGAGGAGGTCGATGTGCTCGATGATCTGGTGCACCGGGTCCTTCTGGACGTCCTTGACCAGGGCGAGCTGCTCCGTGCCCGCGATGTCGAGCTCGAGCAGCGCGTTGGCACGGCGGATGATGAGCGAGACCTGGTGGCCGGGCAGGGCGACGTGCACGGGCTCGGTGCCGTGACCGTAGATGACAGCGGGGATCTTGCCGGCGGCGCGGAGGCGGCGGGCGAAGCCCTTGCCGAAGCTCTCGCGGAGCTCGGCGACGACCTTGGTGTCTTCAGACATGGGGGTTCTCCTTCGGGGCACGCAGCGAGGCTGCGCGGTGGTCTTGGAATTGTTCTCGAACGCAGACACGTGAGGGAAGCCACCGGGCTTGCTTCGCCGCGTCGATAACGGATGCTCCGCGCATGCGCAGCAGCATCCCTCGCCGAGGTACTCCCCTCATGGTAGCAAACGACCCGATAGGCTGAAGACACCGGCCCTTCTGCAGAAAACGGAGTCCCCATGTTCGACGGCGCCTTCTTCTCCCACGTGATCGCCTGGGTCATCGGCGCGATGACCGTGTGCGCTGCCGCCGCGACGTTCGGTGCCCTCTTCTCGCTCGGCCGCTCCGGCTACCGCAAGGACTGACGCCGACACAGACGCGGCTCGATCGCGCTCACCGCGATAATCTGGGGGCATCCCAACCTTCACGATCGAGGAGCCCTCTGTGCCCGAAGCATCAGCCAACATCGGAGTCGTCGGACTCGCCGTCATGGGGTCGAACCTCGCCCGCAACCTCGCCAGCCGCGAGGGCAACACGGTGGCGATCTTCAACCGCAGCTACGAGAAGACCGAGACGCTCGTCTCCGAGCACCCCGAGGCCGGCTTCCTCCCCGCACAGTCCTACCGGGAGTTCGCGGACTCGCTGCAGAAGCCACGCACCGCGATCATCATGGTGAAGGCCGGTCGCCCCACGGATGCCGTGATCGATTCACTCCTCGAGGTCTTCGAGCCGGGCGACATCATCGTCGACGGCGGCAACGCGTACTTCCCCGACACGATCCGCCGCGAGAAGACCGTCCGCGAGACGGGCGTGAACTTCGTCGGCGCCGGGATCTCCGGCGGCGAGGAGGGCGCCCTGACCGGTCCGTCGATCATGCCCGGCGGCTCGGACGAATCCTGGGTCACGCTCGGTCCGATCCTGAAGTCCATCGCCGCGGTCGCCGAGGGCGAGCCCTGCGTCACGCACGTCGGTCACGACGGCGCTGGTCACTTCGTGAAGATGGTGCACAACGGCATCGAGTACGCCGACATGCAGCTGATCGCCGAGGCGTACGACCTCATCCGTCGCGGCACGGGCAAGACCCCCGCGGAGATCGCCGACATCTTCGCCGAGTGGAACCGCGGCGAGCTCGAGTCGTACCTGATCGAGATCACCGCCGAGGTGCTCCGCCAGGTGGATGCCGCGACCGGCCAGCCGCTCGTCGACGTCATCCTCGACCAGGCCGGCGCCAAGGGCACCGGCGCGTGGACCGTGCAGACCGCGCTGTCTCTGGGCGTCCCGGTCTCCGGCATCGCCGAGGCCACCTTCGCCCGCTCGCTGTCGTCGCACCCCGAGCAGCGCGCCGCGGCCGCCGCTCTCCCCGGCCCGGACGAGGCGTTCACCGTCGCTCCGGAAGACGTCGACGCTTTCATCGAGGACGTGCGCCTGGCCCTGTACGCCTCGAAGATCGTCGCCTACTCGCAGGGCTTCGACGAGATCCGCGCGGGGGCAGCCGAGTACGACTGGAACATCGACCTCGGCGCGATCTCGAAGATCTGGCGCGGCGGCTGCATCATCCGCGCGCAGTTCCTCAACCGCATCGCCGATGCGTACCAGGCCGAGCCCGACCTTCCGGTGCTCATGACCGCGCCGTACTTCGCCGAGGCGCTCACCCGTGGCCAGGCCGCGTGGCGGCGCGTGGTCATCGCCGCCGCACAGGCAGGCATCCCCGCTCCGGCGTTCTCGTCGTCGCTGTCGTACTACGACGGCATCCGCGCCGACCGCCTGCCCGCAGCCCTCGTGCAGGGCCAGCGCGACTTCTTCGGTGCGCACACGTACAAGCGCATCGACAAGGAAGGCACCTTCCACACCCAGTGGTCCGGCGACCGCACCGAGATCGAGGCCGAGGACACGCACTGAAAGTCGTCTGAGACATGACGAAGGCCCCGGCGCACTGCGCCGGGGCCTTCGTCGTCCTCAGCGGGTGATGTCCTGCACCGCGCCCTTCGACAGACGCAGCCTCCGCGTGGCACGGCGCGCGACGGCGGAGTCGTGCGTGACGACGATCATCGTGATCCCTTCCGCGCACAGCCCTTCGAGGAGGGCGAGGATCTCGTCGCGCATGCTCTCGTCGAGGTTGCCCGTCGGCTCGTCCGCGAGGAGCACGCGGGGCCTCTTGATGATGGCCCGGGCGATGGCGACACGCTGCTGCTGCCCGCCGGACAGTTCGGTCGGCAGGTGGTCGCCGCGGTCGGCGAGCCCCACATGCGCGAGAGCCTCCGCGACGCGTGCCCCGCGCTCCGCCCTGTCCAGCGATAGCGGCTCGAGGGCCATGTCGACGTTCTCGGCCGCCGTCAGCGTCGGGATCAGGTTGAACCCCTGGAACACGAAGCCGATCTCCTCCGAACGGATCCGGGCGAGCTCGCGAGCGGATGCCGAGGCGAGCTCGATGTCGCCGAGCCGGAGCGAACCCGACGAGGGCGTGTCGAGCGCGCCGAGCAGCTGCAGGAGTGTGGACTTCCCACCTCCTGTCGGCCCCTGGATTGTCACGAACTCCCCGGCATGAATGGTGAGGTCGACCCCCGTGAGGGCCTTCACCGTCCTCCCCTTCTGCGCATAGGTGCGTGTGACATCCCGTGCGCGGTACAGCGGGTCCGCGGCATCCGAGGGTGTGATCGCCGTGGCGACGTCTGCGATGGTCATGTGTGTCTCCTTGTCTGTCAGGTCGCGGCCGTCAGGCGACGGACCGCAGGGCTTCCGCAGGGCTGAGGCGGGCGGCGCGCCATCCGCCGATTGCTCCGGCGACGAGTCCGCCGAGCACGGCGAGACCGACCGCTGCCACGAGCACCCAGAGGCTGAACGGGGCCTGCAGCACGATGTCCGTCGCCTGCGTCTGGAACATGCCTCCGCCTCCGCCGGTGGGGCCACCGCCAATGCCACCGGGGCCACCGCTGTCGCCGGGCGCGGCCGTGGCCGCCACGGTCGGCTTCACCAGATTGATGACGACGATGCCGATGACGCCGAGGACGAGCCCGACCGCTCCGCCGATCAGCCCCTGCACCATCGATTCACCGGCCACCTGACGTACGACCCTGCCGTTCGACCAGCCGATCGCCTTGAGCGTGCCGAACTCCCGCGTGCGACGCGCGACGCCCGACAGCGTGAGCAGCACCGAGAGGAGCACCGCCACCGCGAGCACGATGATCGACAGCCACGTGCCGAGGTTCGTGATGAGCGACGTGGCGCTGGAGAGCGAGCCGGACACGGTCGAGGCGAGCTCGGACTGCGAGGTGATCGTCGCGTCCGGCAGCTCGTCTGCGAGCGCGGTCTGCACGGCGTCGATCGACGACGCGGATTCGGCCTGCACATACACGGTCGAGACGACGTCACCCGCGCCGGACAGCTCCTGCGCGGTGTCGAGCGGGAGGTAGACGTTCGCGGCGGTGTCGGCTGAGTCGGGGGTGGAGGACACGATGCCGACCACCTCGACGTCGGAGCCTGCCACGTCGATCGTATCGCCCACGGCGATCTCGTTCGTGGCCGCGTAGCTCGCGTCGACGAGCGCGACGAGCGACCCGGCGTCGTCGGCGTCGAGTGCGCGGCCGTCGCTGACCTCGACCGAGGCGAGCGGGCCGACCGACGTCGCGACGGGGTCGATGCCGAGCACGGTGAACGAGTCGATCCCGAACGAGCCGCCGCCTTCTCCGCCCTGCGGGGGCGCCTGACCCTCGGTCGGCGTGGTGCCCTCGGCATCCGCCTCGCCGAATCCGCCGCTGGGGAGCTCCCCCGAGAAGGTCGAGTTCGTGAGACTGAGCGCGGCTGTCGCCGCGGTCACTCCGTCCGTCGACGCGACGGTGTCGAGCACCGAGGCATCGAGAGTGCCGCGCATGAAGTCCGTGCGCAGCGTCGACCGGGTGAGCGTCGTGGTCTGGCCGTCGGTCGTGCCGTCCCCCGACCCGAAGTCGAAGCGCTGTCCGCCTCCCTCCCCCGGCTCGGCCGCCGCACCGGTGACCGTGAGGTCGGTGCCGACGCCGTAGACCGACGCGAGCGCTTGCGCCTGCGCGTCTCTCACTCCAGCGGTGAGCGCGTTGACGATGATGACGAGGGCGATGGCGATCGCGAGTCCTATCGCGACGATCGCCGTCTGCTTCTTGCGACCCGCCAGCTCCCGTCGCAGGTATGTGCCGTACATGTGTCTCCTTCCGCCGCGCCGTTCGCGGGCCGAACACGACGTTAGAAAGCGGTTATTTGCGAGATCGAGGCGTAGATCATGAGAAAGCTATGGCGGTCGATCCCCGACTCCGAACTCCCAGGGAACGCATACCGATCTCCATAGAAACGTCATAGGAGATTCCGCAGAATGGAGGCATGAGCACCGACCTGCCCGAACTGCGCCGCCCCGACGGCTCCCCCCTGCGCATCCTCGCCGTAGACGACGAGCAGATGCTCACCGACCTGCTCGCGATGGCCCTGCGGATGGAGGGCTGGGAGGTGCGCACAGCGTCCTCCGGGCTCGAAGCCCTGCAGGTCGCGCGGGAGTTCGAGCCGGACGCCCTCGTGCTCGACATCATGATGCCCGACCTCGACGGCATGTCGGTGCTGCGGCGGCTCCGCGAGGCGGGAAACCTCGTGCCCGTGCTGTTCCTCACGGCGAAGGATGCCGTCGGCGACCGCGTCGCGGGCCTCACCGCCGGCGGCGACGACTACGTCACCAAGCCCTTCAGCCTCGAAGAGGTGATCGCGCGCCTGCGTGCGATCATCCGCCGCACGGGCCACGCCACCGCCGACGACGGCCAGTCGATCCTCCGCGTCGCCGACCTCTCGCTCAACGAGGACAGCCACGAGGTCGTGCGCGACGGCACCGAGATCGAGCTGACCGCCACCGAGTTCGAGCTGCTGCGCTTCCTCATGCGCAACGAACGGCGCGTGCTGTCGAAGGCGCAGATCCTCGACCGGGTGTGGAGCTACGACTTCGGTGGCAAGTCCTCGGTGGTCGAGCTGTACATCTCGTACCTCCGCAAGAAGATCGATGCGGGCCGCACTCCCCTGCTGCACACCGTGCGCGGCGTCGGCTACATGATCAAGGCGCCTCAGTGACCACTCCCCGACTCGCGGCACGGCCGATGAGCCTGCAGACCCGGCTCATGACAGCCGTGATCGGGTTCGTGTCGCTCATCCTCGTGATCGTCTCGATCATCACGAGCGCGATCCTCGGCCGCACCCTGGAGGGACAGCTCGACCAGAAGATCGAGCAGTACGCGGGGCAGCTCACCTACCTCGTCAACAAGTTCCCGTCGAACATCGGCACCGCAGCCGATATCTTCTCAGCGACCACATCGCCCGAGTCCGGCCTGCTGGTCGCGGTGTCGAACCAGGCAGGCGTCAGCGGTGTGGTCCTCAACAGTCCGCGGGACGAGATGAGCACCGGCCCCTCCGTCTTGAGTTCGCGGCAGCTCGATCAGATCGAGACCGGTCTGCGCGGCGGAGCCAACGCGACCGTGACGATCGACGGGCTCGGGTCGTATCGACTCGTCGTCGCGACCGCGCCGCAGACCGGGGCGACGGTCGTCACGGGTCTGCCGCGCGACGAGATCCAGAACCAGCTCACGACGCTCTTGACCGTCATCGTCCTCGCGACCCTCGGCGGGCTCATCCTTCTCGCCCTCACGACGGCGATCACGATCCGCGTCAGCCTTCGTCCACTCCGGGCCGTCGCCGCCACCGCCACCCGCGTCGCGAACCAGCAGCTGGACCGAGGGCAGGTCGAGATCACCGAGCGGGTTCCGGCGTACGAGGCCGATCCGCGCACCGAGACCGGTCTCGTGGGCGCGTCGCTGAACACGCTGCTCGATCACGTGAACACGTCACTGGCGGCACGTCAGAAGAACGAGGAGCGGATGCGGCGGTTCGTCGCAGACGCCAGCCACGAGCTGCGGACGCCCCTCGCCAGCATCCGCGGATACTCCGAGCTGTCGCTGAAGGCCCTCAGTCAGCAGCAGGGCCCGGCAGTGATCGAGGGCGCTACGACGTCTCTCGAGCGCATTCAGGCTCAGTCGCTGCGCATGTCGCGGCTCGTGGAGGATCTGCTGCTCCTGGCGCGGCTCGACGAGGGCCGCGAGCTCGTCCACGGCACCGTCGACCTCACTCAGCTCGCGCTGGAGGGTCTCTCGGACGCGCGGCCCACGGCGCCGGAGCACCACTGGAACATCGAGGTGCCCGACGAGCCCCTCGTGATCATCGGTGACGCGGGCCGGCTGCACCAGGTGGTGGCGAATCTGCTCGCGAACGCCCGTACGCACACGCCCGCAGGCACCCACATCACCCTTCGGGTCGACCGCGAGGGCGCCGACGCCGTGCTGCGCGTCCACGACGACGGCCCCGGCATCGACCCGAGTGTGCGCGACGAGCTGTTCGCCCGGTTCGCCAGGGCCGATACCTCCCGCGCCAGGCAGACGGGCGGCACCGGACTCGGGCTCGCGATCGTCAAGGCGATCGTCGAGGGTCACGGCGGCCGGATCACCGTCGACAGCGAACCCGGTGACACGACGTTCACGGTGCGGATCCCGATGCATAAGGGATCGCCCGCGGAAGACCAGCCCTCCGATCGGTAGCCGAGGATCGGCAACCGCGGCTCAGTAGCCGGCGAACGCGTCGGTCTTGAGCGACCTGGCCTTCTGCAGCGCAGGGGCGAGATCGGCGATGAGCCGCGGCGGACCGGAGATGTACGCGTGGCGGGAGCCGAGGTCCGGCACCCACTGATCGAGGCCGGCGCCGTCGAGGCGCGCACCCTGCGCCCAGCTCCAGTGCGCGGGGAGGTCGGCGGGCTCGTCGCGGGTGAACACGACGACGCGCGCGCCGGTCGCGGCGAGCTCATCACGGAAGGCCAGCTCGGTGCTGTCGGCGGCGACGTACACCAGCACGACGTCGCGCTGCTGACCGGTCTGCTGCAGCTGACGGAGCTGTGACACGAACGGCGTGACGCCGATCCCCGCGGCAACCAGCAGCACCGGTGCGCCGGAGCGGGGCAGCAGGAAGTCTCCCCACGTGCCGGTCACGGCGAGCGTCGAACCGGGTTCCGCCGCAGCGAGCGCGCGCTTGTAGCTAGACGGATGCTGCTGATCGCCGCTCTTATAGGCGATGCGCAGCGTGGGGAGATCGGCGGGGGCCGAGACGATGCTGAACTCCCGGCGGGTGCCGCGCGCATCGGGCCGGCGATGCGGCACGTCGAGCTCGAGGTACTGACCGGGCAGGAAGCGCACGGTGCCCCTGGCGCGGAAGGTGAGCTCCTGCACTGTGGGCGTGAGCGACCGACGCTGTTCGAGCACGAGACGCACCGACCCGCGGAGCGCGAAGGCGAACGCCAGGAGGTTGCCGATGAGCAACGCCCGCTCCTGACCGAGGGTGAACAGCGACCCGATCGCGATCGGCCAACCGGCCAGCACGCCCACCAGCGCCGCGACCGAGAACTGCTGCCAGCGCCGTGGCGGCATCGTCAGGGGCTCCGACAGCATGAACGCACCGAGGAAGAGGAACGGCGACTGCAGCACCGCGAACGAGAGCGCGCTGCCGAGGTCGAACCCGATCGAGAACTCCTGCGCCTGCACCGCCTGCCGAACCACCGACACTGCGATGGCGATCACCAGGAAGACGACGACGATGCGCACCTTCTCGGTGCGCCACAGCACGGCGAGTCCGAGGAGCGCGACCGGGAGGAACAGCGACGGCGTGCCGACCCACCACGACGATGACGTGCCCAGCCACTCGAACGCGCCGAACGACCCGAGGATCGACACGACGGCGGCGCCGAACGCTGCGGGGTTGAGGATGTGCCTGCCGCGCCAGACGATGAGGTACTTCGACAGGCTCGCGAGTGCTCCCGCGATCGCGAGACCCAGCAGAGCCGCGCCCTCGATGCCGGGACGCAGGACGAACAGCAGGATGAGCGCGGTCACGAGCGAGGACTCGACACGCCAGGGCAGCCTGAGCACGCGCTGCGCCGCGGCGTCGACGACAGAGATGACGACGGCGAGCACCGCGAACGATGCGACGATCTCGAGCGGCGTCGGCGACACGATCACGCCGAGCGCCGACAGCGCGACCGCGATCACCGCGAGCGCGAGCAGGGCGAACAACACGAGGCGGTACATCGAGGTGCCGCCGAGGAAGGCCAGCACGCGCTGCCGCAGCGCGGTGAGGGAGGTGATCACGGTTCTCCTCGTCCTTGATCGATGGCGGCGCAGAGGGCCATGCCCCTACGCCCTGACGGTGAACAGCTCGGCCGGGCACCCGACGGAGCGTTCGGCGCGCCCGTCGGTCGACATCCGCACCCACTCCACTCCCCACCGGGCGGCGAGCTCGGGGCCGCCGTCGAAGAACAGCGCTGTGGCGACGGCATCCGCTCGCATCGCGTCCGGTGCGATCGCCCACGTCGCCGCCCAGGTGCGCACGGGAACGCCCGTGCGCGCGTCGAGGACGTGATGCAGGCCGTCGCCCCAGGCGCGTCGGTTGACCGCCGAGGCGCAGAGCGCGGCATCCTGCAGCTCGATGATGCCGATGGCCCTGGTCGCGTCATACGGATGCTCGAGACCGATGCGCACCGCCCTTCCGCGCACTCGGATGTCGCCGCCGGCATCGACGACGAGATCGCCGGGCACGCCGGAGAGCACGTCCGTCACCAGGTCGACGAGTCTGCCCTTTCCGAGAGCGCCGACGTCGAGCAGGACCGGAGCGGATGCCGTGGCCCCCTTCTCGGTCCAACTCACGAGACGCTGCCAGTCCGACGGCGCTGCGACCGGTGAGCCGGCCGTGAGTGAGTACGCGGCGTCGTAGCCGAGCGCGGAGAGACTGTCGCCGACCAGAGGGTTCACGGCGCCAGCGGTCGCCGCGGAGGCGTCTCGATACGCGTCGAGCATGGGAGCCGCGTCAGGTGACGCCAGGCTCCCACCCTCGCGGGCGACGCGTGTCACCGCTGAGTCCGAGCGGAACCTCGACCACTCCCGGTCGAAGCGCTCGATCTCCACGGTCACGGCTCTCTGCGTCGGCTCGCCGAATCCCTCGTCGCTCTCGATCTCCCAGCGGGTGCCGATCGCCTCGAAGCGCCAGGTCGCCATGGCGGGGTCAGGCGCCTCAGGCGGCGGCCTGCTCCTTGATCGACGCCACGGCCTCGTTGAAACCGCCGCTCGTGAGCGAGGATCCGGCCACACGACTGACCTCGATCTCGTCGAGGGACTTGCCCACGACCTCGTCGGAGATGCCGTCGATGAACTGACCCTGGTACTGCTCGCTCTCCCGAGCCTGGGGGTCGCCCGTGACCTCGACGGATTCGACGACGCCGTCGGCGATCGTCAGCGATACGGAGATCGTCTCTACGGTCTCCGGCGTCTGGTACGAGCCCTCGGCCTCGTACGTGCCGTCCTTGTACTCGCCGCTCGTGGCGGTCGAGTCCGACGACGTGCCGTCGTCACCCGTCGAGGGCGACTGCGCGTCACCGGTGCTGGAGCATCCGGCGAGGACGAGGAGTCCCGCGACTCCGAGAAGGGCGGAGCCCTTGCGGACAGTGGTCGGTACGGTCGTGCGGATCATGATGGTCCTCCGGCTCTGTTCGAGACAACTGCATGTCGTCGAATCGACCGTAGGGATGCGTCCTATGGACCGGCTGTGCCGTGACCTCGCGTGACCTACGCGTCGCCGCCGAACATGCTGGTGACGGAGCCGTCCTCGAACACCTCGTGGATGGCGCGGGCGAGCAGCGGGGCGATCGGGAGGATCGTGAGCTTGTCCCAGCGGCGGGATTCCGTGAGCGGGATCGTGTCGGTGATCACGACCTCGTCGATCGCGGCGTCCTGCAAGCGCTCGGAGGCCGGGTCGCTGAAGATCGCGTGGGTGGCGGCGACGATCACCCGGTGCGCGCCGTTGGCCTTGAGCGCCTGCGCTGCCTTCACGATCGTGCCGCCGGTGTCGATCATGTCGTCGACGAGCAGACACGTACGGCCCTCGACGGTGCCGACGATCTCGTGCACCGAGACCTGGTTGGCGACCTTCGGGTCACGACGCTTGTGGATGATGGCGAGGGGAGCGCCGAGGCTGTCGGACCAGGTGTCGGCCACGCGCACACGCCCCATATCGGGCGAGACGACGGTGAGGATCTCGCGATCGGCGGGGCTCAGCGTGCGCTCGAAGTGCTCGAGCAGCACGGGCTTGGCGAACAGGTGGTCGACGGGTCCGTCGAAGAAGCCCTGGATCTGCGCGGCGTGCAGGTCGACGCTCATGACGCGGTCGGCGCCGGCCGTCTTCAGCAGGTCGGCGACGAGGCGGGCGCTGATCGGCTCGCGTCCGCGGCCCTTCTTGTCCTGCCGAGAATACGGATAGTACGGCGCGACCACCGTGATGCGCTTGGCGGATGCGCGCTTGGCGGCGTCGATCATGATGAGCGTCTCCATGAGCCACTCGTTGACCGGTTCGCCGAACGTCTGGATGAGGAACAGGTCGCACCCGCGGATCGACACCTCGAAGCGCGCGTAGATCTCACCAGAGGCGAACGTGCGGTGCTCGGTGGGAACGACCTCGGTGCCGAGAGCCGACGCGACGGCGGCGGTCAGCTCGGGGTGGGAGCGGCCGCCGGCGACCACGAGCCGCTTCTTCGTCTTGGCGACGAGACCCGGAGCGATGCCGTTGTCCCGATCCAGAACGACCGTCTTGTTCTTGCGCGCCATCAGTCCGCCTACTCCGCCGTTCGGGCCCGGGCCGCGGCATCCGCCGCGCCCGTGCCTGCCCTGTTGTTCTCGACCCAGCCCTCGATGTTGCGCTGGGGGGCGACGCTCATGGCAAGGGCACCGGCCGGGACGTCCTTGCGGACGACGGCGCCGGCACCTGTCTTGGCGCCAGCACCCAGCCTAACGGGCGCGACGAGCGTCGTGTGCGAGCCGGTGTGCACCTCGTCCTCGACCACGGTGCGGTGCTTGTTCACGTCGTCGTAGTTGGCCGTGATGGTGCTCGCGCCGAGGTTCACACCCCGGCCGATCGTGGCGTCGCCGACGTACGACAGGTGCGGGACCTTGCTGCCCTCGCCGATCTCGGCGTTCTTCGTCTCGACATAGGCGCCGATCTTGCCCCCCGCTCCGAGAACGGTGTTGGGGCGCAGGTACGAGAAGGGACCGACCGTCGCCTCGGCGCCGATCACGGCGAGGGTCGCGTCGCTGCGGCGCACCGTGGCCCTCTCCCCCACCTCGCAGTCGACCAGCGTGGTGTCCGGTCCGATCGTGGCGCCCTCGCCGATCTTCGTGGCCCGCAGGATCTGGGTGTTCGGGAGGATCGTGACGTCGGGCGCGAGCGTCGCGTCGTCGTCGATCCAGGTGGTGGCCGGATCGATCACGGTGACGCCCTCGAGCTGCCATCGACGAACGATGCGCTCGTTCAGCAGACGACCCACGAGAGCGAGCTGGGCGCGGTCGTTGACGCCGAAGGTCACCGACACATCGGACACGACGGACGCCGCCACGCGATCGCCCGCGGCGCGCAGCAGCCCGGGGACATCGGTCAGGTACATCTCGCCCTGCGCGTTGTCGACGCCGACCTGAGGCAGATAGCGCCGCAGCACTTCGGCGCGGAAGACGTACATGCCGGCGTTGATCTCGCGCACCGACGCCTCGTCGGCGGTGGCATCCTTCTGCTCGACGATGCGGTCGACGCCGCCCTCGGCGTCGCGGATCACGCGGCCGTATCCGGTCGGGTCGTCGACGACCGCCGTCATCAGGGTGGCGGCCGCCTCGGCATCCCGGTGCTCGGCGAGGAATGCACTGAGCGTGTCGACGTCGGCCAGCGGGCAGTCGCCGGACAGGACGAGCACGTCGCCCTCGAAATCGGGGATCGCGTCGATCGCGACCTGGACCGCGCGCCCGGTGCCCGGCACGTCGTCCTGATCGACGAACACCGCATCCGGGTAGTCCTCGCGCAGCGCCGCGACCACCTGGTCTCGCTCGTGCCGCACGACCACCTCGACATGGTCGGCGGCGAGTCGCGCGGCCGTCGTCAGCACGTGGCCGACGAGCGGTCGGCCGCCGATGGGATGCAGCACCTTCGGCAGCCGGGACTTCATGCGGGTGCCCTGCCCGGCCGCGAGGACGATGATCGCGAGATTGTTCCCAGTCATGCTCCGCCGCCAGGACTCGAACCTAGACCTCACAGCTCCAAAGGCTGTCGTGCTGCCATTACACCACGGCGGACCGCGGCGCCCACGGGCCGCCGCCCGTCAAGTCTGCCACGTCCACCCGAGTGCCGACGGCACGCGTCCGCCCACCCGCGATAATGGACGGATGAGCCAGGCGGATGAGGTCGATCGCATCGTCGGCGCCTGGAACGCCCAGCGCCCTGACCTCGACTTCTCGCCGCTCGAGGTGCTGTCGCGCGTCGACCGGCTGACGCGCCTGCTCGACCGCGCTCGGCGCGACGTCTTCCGCCGCAGCGACCTCGAGCCGTGGGAGTGGGATGTGCTCTCCGCCCTGCGTCGGGCAGGGTCGCCGTTCCAGCTCTCTCCCAAGCAGCTGCTGCAGCAGACGCTCGTCTCGAGCGGCACCATGACCAATCGCATCGACAGGCTCGTCGGACGCCGTTTCGTGAGGCGCGAGGCCGATCCCGCCGACGGGCGCAGCGTGCTCGTCACACTCACCGACGACGGTCGCATCCGCGTCGATGCCGCGATAACCCGACTCGTCGACGTCGAGGCCGACCTGTTGCAGGGCCTCTCGCGGGGCGATCGCGACCGGCTCGCGGCTCTGCTGCGCAAGCTGAGCTTGAGCTTCGACGTCTGATGGGCGCCGGTGCGGGCCGGGCCTCCGCCGCGGCCCGCACCACCGTCGTCAGATCGTCGGGTCGACGATGACAGCGACCTTGCCCGTCGACCGCCCCGTCTCCACGCGCTCCTGCGCCGCGGCGAGGTCGTCGAGCGAGAAGCTCGAGTCGAGGTGCACGTCCACTCGCCCGGCTTCGGCCAGCTCCGTGATCTGGGCGAGCTCGCCACCGTCGGCGTGCACGAGGATGCGCTGCACGGGAGCCGCCCCCCACCCGGTGAGCTGAGCGGTCTGCGAGCTGGAGAACCCGGTGATCGTGATGACCGACGTGCCCTCCCGCACCGCCCCGCGCGGGGGCAGCGTGTCGTCGACCGTGACGATCACGGCGTCGACGGGGGCGATGGCGGCGAGCCCGTCCTCGTCGCGGTAGTCGACCACGTCGGTCGCTCCCCAGGAGCGCAGCAGCTCGTGTTTCGCGGGACTGCCGGTGGCGACGACCTCGGCACCGCGCGCGACGGCGAGCTGGATCGCGACGTGACCGACGCCGCCCGCGCCGCCCAGCACGAGCACGCGCTGCCCCTCTCGCACGCCTGCGGCATCGAGCGCCTGCCAGGCCGTGAGGAGTGCGAGCGGACCCGCGCCGGCCTGCGCCGTCGACCACGTGGACGGGATGGGCCCCAGGTCGGCAGCCGCGACGATCACATACTCGGCGAGCGTGTGAGCCACGGCGGGGAACGCGGCGAGCGCGTAGACGCGATCACCGGGCGCCCAGCCGGTGACATCGGAACCGACCTCGGTGATCAGTCCGGCGACATCCCAACCGGGCAGGTCCGAGTACCGGATGACGCCGAAGTCGTGCGCTGCCGCGCGGATCTTCACGTCGACGGGGTTGAGCCCGGCGGCACCCACCTGGACGAGGACTTCGCCGGGGCCGGGCTTCGGGGTGTCGACCTCGACGATCGAGATCACGTCGGAGGCCGCGCCGGGGCCGGAGTACTTCGCTGAACGCACGGGATTACCTTTCTGGTCTGCTGATCCTGTGATTGCAGGTACCAGCCTGGCGACCGGATGACGACACCACCAGTGGCCCGAAGGACAACATGTGTCACGATAGAGCCATGCATCAGATCGCCGTCGTCGCGCTGCCCGGGGTGTTCCCCTACGAGCTCGGCATCCCCGCCCGCTTCTTCCGCGCTGCGCACCGCGACGGCGAACCGCTCTACTCGGTCACCACCTGCACGCTCGACGGAGCACCCGTGCCGACGAACTCCGA
Source organism: Microbacterium sp. SZ1 (assembly GCF_002362255.1). Taxonomy (GTDB): domain Bacteria; phylum Actinomycetota; class Actinomycetes; order Actinomycetales; family Microbacteriaceae; genus Microbacterium. The sequence continues at coordinate 139,725 of NZ_LPVV01000003.1, forward strand.
CTTCGCGATCACCCCCGCCGCCGACCGGAGGATCCTGGAGACGGCCGACACCATCATCATCCCGCCGTGGAGTGACGCCGAGATCGCGGGCGATCCGATCGGGCTGAGCGCTTTCGCCGATCGCCGGATCGTGAGCTTCTGCACCGGAGCGTTCACGGTCGCGGCGGCGGGTCTGCTCGACGGGCGTGAGGCGACGACGCACTGGTGCGCGGCCGAGGAGTTCGGCCGACGGTTCCCTCGCGTGCGGCTGCGCGAGGATGAGCTGTTCGTCGACGCCGGCTCCGTGCTGACGGCGGCAGGAGCGTCGGCGGCGATCGACGCCACCATGCACCTCATCGCGGCGGACCACGGCGCGGCAGTGGCGGCGACGGTGTCCAAGGTGACGCTCGCCGCGCCGCACCGCGGAGGCGGTCAGCGCCAGTTCATCGCGCGACCGCCGGTGCCGCAGTCGGTCACGGGCTCATCCGGCGACATCCAGGCCTGGCTGATGGCGCACCTCGACGAGCCGCTCTCGCTGGCCGCCGTCGCCGCGCGCTTCGACATGAGCGTGCGGACGCTCACGCGACGCTTCCGCGCCGAGACGGGGCGCACGGTCGGCGACTGGTTCTCCGACGCCAAGGTCGATCGCGCGCGCGAACTCCTCGAGACCACCGATCTGGCGATCGACGACGTGGCTGCGCGGTCGGGATTCGCGACGGCCGCCGCCCTGCGCAAGCACTTCCGCGACCGGCTCGGGCTCGCCCCGCAGCAGTACCGATCACGGTTCGCGCGCGCCGCGTAGGCTGGTGCGAATGGGCATGCTCTCCCCCCTCCCCATGCGCGACGGCGTGGGGGCGACCCGACTCCATGTGCCGCTGACCGGCGAGTGGCCGACGATCGCGGCGTACATGATCGAGAGGTTCTTCCACCTCGACCCCGAGCGCCTTCTCGTGCGATTCGACCGCGGCGAGATCGTGGCGCGTGATGGCAGGCCGCTCCCGCGGGACACGCCGCTCGGCGCGGAGGAGTTCGTCTGGTACTACCGCGAGCCGCCGGAGGAGCGCGAGATCCCGTTCCCGATCGACGTGCTGCATCAGGACGACGACCTCGTCGTGATCGACAAGCCGCACTTCCTGCCGACGACGCCTGGCGGCAAGTACGTGCAGAACTCCGCGCTCGTGCGGCTGCGAAACCTCCTCGGCATCCCGGAGCTCACCCCGATCCACCGTCTCGATCGCGCGACAGCCGGGCTGCTGATGTTCTCCGCCCGTCCGGAGACGAGGGGCGCGTACCAGCTGATGTTCGAGAATCGCGAGGTGCAGAAGACCTACGAGGCGGTGTCCGCGCGTCCGGAGGGCTGGGAGCAGGATGCCGCGCGCTTCCCGCTCGTGTACCGCAACCACATCGTGAAGCCGCGTGCGCAGCTCTGCGTCGAGGTCGTGCCCGATCGCGAGCCGAACGCCGAGACGCTGATCGAGATCCAGCACGCCGACGGCGACGTCGTGCACACTCTGCTCCATCCGCACAGCGGCAAGATGCACCAGCTGCGCGTGCATCTCGCCGCGCTGGGCCTCGGCATCCTGCACGACCGCTTCTACCCCGTGCTCGAGCCCGAGACCCCCGACGACTTCGACCGGCCACTGCAGCTGCTCGCGCGCGAGCTGCGCTTCGTCGATCCTCTGAGCGGCGCCCCACGGGAGTTCACCACGCGACGCTCGCTCGCCTTCGCGCCCGATGCGAGCGCGATCAGCGGCGCATGATCCGGCGCGCGAGGCGGGTGCCGAGCAGCTGCACGAGGTGCACGAACACGACGATGAGAATGATCGCGGCCCACATCACGACGGGTTCGAACTGGCGGAAGCCGTAGATCTGGGCGAAGGCTCCGAGGCCTCCCCCGCCGATCAGACCGGCCATCGCCGTCATGTCGATCAGGGCGACCACGATGAAGGTGTAGCCGAGGATGAGCGGGCCGAGCGACTCGGGGATGGCGACGGTGAAGAGGATGCGCAGAGGGCTCGCTCCCATCGCTCGCGCGGCCTCGATCACGCCGGGCGACACCGAGACGAGGTGCTGCTCGACGATGCGGCCGATCGCGAACGCGGCGGCGATGCCGATGAGGAACGCGCCGGCGGTCGTGCCGATGCCGGTGCCGACCACGACACGGGCGAACGGCTGCGCCACGGCGACGAAGAGCACGAACGGGATCGGACGGAAGAAGTTCACCGCGAGGTTCGCGATCGCCGAGACGACCGCGTTCTGCATCAACCCGCCGGGGCGCGTGACGTAGAGCACGACGCCGATCACGAGTCCCAGCACCCCGCCGAGCACCAGGGCGAACGTCGTCATGTAGAGGGTCTCGAGGGCGGCGGACCAGAACTCAGGCCCCAGCTCGATCAGGCGATCCATCAGCGGGCCTCCTCTCCGGCGAGCTCTGTGACTTCGACGCGTTCGCCGATCGCCGCCAGAGCGCGGTCGACAGCGGCGGCGTCGCCGCGGATCGCCAGGGTCAGATGCCCGAACGCACGACCGCGGATGTCGTTGATGCCGCCGTAGACGAGCTCGAAGTCGAGTCCGGCGGCGGCGAGGTCGAGGAACACCTGCGCCTGCGAGGAGTCGCCGTCGCGGAAGGAGAACGTCACGATGCGACCCCGATGCCTGTCGCGGAGGACAGCCAGCTCGGCCGGCGACGGGATGCCCTTGACCACCGTGCCGACGAAGCGCTGGGACGCCGGGTTCTGCGGCGCGGAGAAGACGTCGAACACGTCGCCCTGCTCGATCACCCGACCGCGCTCCATCACGGCGACCTTCGTGGCGATGGTCTGGATGACATCCATCTCGTGGGTGATGACGACGATCGTGACGCCCTGCTCTCGGTTGACCCGGCCGAGCAGGTCGAGCACCTCGTGCGTCGTCTGCGGGTCGAGGGCGCTCGTGGCCTCGTCGGCCAGCAGGATCGCCGGCTTCGTGGCGAGAGCGCGGGCGATGCCGACGCGCTGCTTCTGACCGCCCGAGAGCTGCTCGGGATACGCCTTGGCCTTGTCGGACAGACCGACGAACGACAGCAGCTCGGTGACGCGCTCCTCGATGTCGCCCTTCGACCACCCGGCGAGCTTGAGCGGGTACGCGACGTTCGCCTTCACCGACCGCGACGCGAAGAGGTTGAACTGCTGGAAGATCATGCCGATGCCACCGCGGACCTTGCGCAGGGCACTCTCCGACAGCGTCGTGATGTCGACGCCGTCGACGAGGATCGTGCCCGCCGTAGCCGGCTCGAGGGCGTTGATCAGGCGCACGAGTGTGGACTTGCCCGCCCCGGAGTACCCGATGATCCCGAAGACGTCGCCCTTCTCGATGTCGAGGGTGACATCGTCGACCGCGACGATCTCGGCGTCATGCGAAGTGCGGGAGGGATAGGCCTTCGACACGTTGGTCAGGCTCACGATGGGCATGGATGCTCCGGTGATGGGTGGGCGGCGGAACGACGAATCGGGTGACGCACGCGGCGCCACCCGATTCTCTCGTATCAGCGCGGGGTGGATCTCACCCCTGCTGAGTCACTTCTTCGCGTCGGCGTCCTTCTGGACCTTCGCCAGGGTGTCGACGAGTTCCTGGACGGGGGTCTGCAGCGGCACAGCGGTGTCGCCCGACGACTCCAGCAGGCCTGCCTGCACGTCTTCGTTGGTCTGGAAGATCTCGACGAGCTTGAGGTAGGTCTCGTTGTCGGCATCCTCGGCGCGCGCCGCGAAGATGTTCACGTACGGCAGGGAGGCGGCATCCTCCGGATCGTCCTGCGCGATCGCGTCGTCGAAGGTCAGTCCTGCGTCCTCGACGAAGTCGTTGTTGATGATCGCCGCGGCCACGTCGGGCAGCGATGTCGGGATCAGCGCAGCCTCGAGTGCCGTGACCTTGACCTTCGACTTCGCCTCGTCGACCTGCGCGAGGTCGGAGTACGCGGTACCGCCGTCCTTCAGCTCGACCAGCCCCGCCGACTGCAGCACGTTGAGGGCACGGGCCTGGTTCGACGCGTCGTCGGGCACGGCGACGGTCTCGCCCTCGGGGATGCTCTTCACATCGTCGTACTTCTTCGAGTACAGACCGAGCGGGTAGATGGCGGTCGAGCCGATCGGCGTCAGGTCCGAGCCGGAGGCGTTGTTGTACTCGGCGAGGTAGACGATGTGCTGGAACTGGTTGAGGTCGATCTCATCCTCGCTCAGGGCGGGGTTGGGCTGCTCGTACGATCCGAAGTCGACGAGTTCGACCGAGATGCCCTCCTCGGCGGCCGCCTCGACGAACGGCGCCCACTGCGGGTCGCCCTTGCCGACGACGCCGATCCTGACGGTCTCGTCGCTCCCGGAGTCGCCGCCGGATCCGGCGTCGGAGGATGCAGTCGCGCAGCCCGAGAGGGCGACGAACAGCGGCACCGCGGCGAGCGCGGCGATGAGGGAAGTGGTGCGGCGTGACATGGGGTAGGGGTTCCTCTCTTGGGGGACTCGAATACGTTAGGCAGCCGCCGGGCGCACGCGACAATCGAGGTGTCACAGAGCGTCACAGCGGTGCGCGCCGCGTCAGTCGAACTCCTCGATCCCCTGCAGTCGCACCTGCTCGAGGTCGAGCCGGGCCGAGATCCGCCGCACCACGAGGTCGTCGACCCTGCCGGACCGCCGGAGTCCGAGCAGCACCTCCCGCTTGCGGTCGATCAGGGCGAGCTTGAGACGAGTGTGCTCGTCGTGACGCACGAGCGGCGAGCGCTGCATGACATCGACATCCGGCGACGTGGCGATCATCTGGAGGGTCTTCACCTCGCCCTCGGTGCGGTCGTCGCCGCCGATCAGCGTGTCGCCGTCGGCCACCGCCGCGTTCATGCCCGACGGGGAATCCGTGTCCCGGATGCCGGTGACGACGCGCGCACCACCCGTGCCGGCGCCGAGCGGGTCGGGCTCGTCGAGCATCTCGTCGAGGGCGCGTGCCTCGGCATCCACGATCGCCTGCTCTCTCGCCAGCGCTCGCGCATTCGAGAACTCGAGCATCTGGTAGCCCTCGGCTCGGACCTTGTCGCGGACCTCCTGCCCGACGCCGTGCTCGGCCGCGAGGTCGTCGAGAGCGGCGAGGGCCGCACCCGAGATGGTGCGCTCGGCCAGTTCGTACTCCTCGTCCTCCGCGTGGTCGACGGGGAACCGGGCCCACCGCACGATCATGGGAAGCAGCGGTGCCTGCACGAGCAGGCTCAGGAGGATCACTCCGGCCGTGACGAAGACGATCTGGTCGCGCCCGGCGAGCTCGCCACCGGTCGCGCTCGCCGCCGGAACGGACAGCGCGATAGCGAGCGACACGGCCCCGCGCATGCCGGCGATGGTCGAGACCGCTCGCGCCCGCGAGCGCGATCCCCGCGCCGGGCGAGCACCCTGCTGCCGCTGGAACACGGCGTTCAGGAGCTGGAAGACATAGCGCACGATCAGGAGCGTCACCCAGACGGCCAGCGTGATGAGCACGAGCCGTCCGATCGCGGCTCCCGAGATCTCATGGACGACGAACTGGACCTCGAGTCCGATCAGCACGAACAGCGCGCCGTTGAGCAGGAACACCCCGAACGGCCATGCCGCATCGGCCTGGCGGCGCGAGGATGCCGTCGTCACGCGCGGCGACACGTACGCGACGATCAGTCCGGCCACCACGACGGACAGCACACCGGACGCGTGCACGATCTCGGCGAGCAGGAACGACGTGAACGGGATGAGGAGCAGCGTGACGTTGATCACCACGGTCCGCGACGTGCGGCGCAGGAGGAGGTATCCGAGCGCCGCGACCACGACGCCCGCGGCCACACCGCCGACGTACGAGATCAGCACCGACAGGGTGACCGACCAGGGAGTGACGTTGCCGCCGAGTGCGAGGGAGACCGCGATGGCGTAGAGGACGAGGGCGGTGCCGTCGTTGGTCAGGCTCTCCGCCTTGAGCTTCATGAACATGCGGCGCGGAAGCAGACGACCGAGCGCGGCGACGGCGGTGGCGTCGGGCGGGGCGACTGCGGCGCCGAGGATCAGGGCGATCTCCCACGGCATCCCGAACAGCACGCCGATTCCGGCGACCGCGAACGCGGACGCGACCACGAGCAGCGTGCTCATCGGGAGGATGTAGCGGAAGTCGCGGCGGATCGACCGCAGCGACGTCGTGAGGCTCTCCCAGAACAGCATCACCGGGAGAAACAGCAGCAGGACCGTCTCGGGCGGCAGCTGGATCTCGCGCAGCTGCGGGACGAAGCCCAGCGCGAGTCCGAAGATGACGAGGACGAGCGGCAGGGCGAGGCGGATACGGGGAGCGAGCAGCGCTCCGACGAGGATCGTGAGTCCGATCAGGACGGTTACTTCGAGGCCTTCCATCCCTACCTCCCAACGCAGGTAGGAGAAGGATATTCCTCGCGGGGCCGATCTGCGCGGGTCAGCCGATCTGCTCCGTCAGCTCGAACCAGCGCAGCTCCAGCTCCTCGATCTCGGACTCCTGCTCGCCGATCTTCTTCATGCGATCTCCGAGGCCCGCGTAGTCGGACTGATCGTGGTCGGCGAGCGCGTGCTTGGCCTTGTCGACCTGGTCGGTGAGCTTCTGGATCCGACGCTCGAGAGACGCGATCTCCTTCTGAGCCGCGCGCAGCTCTGCGCCGTCGAGACCGGAGGGTGCCGCTGCGACATCCGTCTTCGTCACGCTCGCCGGGGCTGCCTCCTGCAGCTGACGGAGGCGGAGGTACTCGTCGACGCCGCCAGGGAGGTGGCGCAGGCGTCCGTCGAGGATCGCGTACTGCTGATCCGTGACGCGCTCGAGGAAGTACCGGTCGTGACTGACGACGAGGAGCGTTCCCGACCAGGAGTCGAGGAGGTCCTCGATCGCCGCCAGCATGTCGGTGTCCATGTCGTTGGTCGGCTCGTCGAGGATCAGGACGTTGGGCTGGTCGAGCAGCACGAGGAGGAGCTGTAAACGGCGCTGCTGACCACCGGACAGATCCTTGACCGGCGTGGAGAGCTGAGCGGACGAGAAGCCCAGCCGCTCGAGCAGCTGCCCCGGGGTGAGGTCCTGCGCCTTCGATCCCGTCCCCATCGTGTACGAGGTGCGCAGGCCTGAGATCACCACGCGCACCGGATCGTTCCAATGCTGCTCGAGCTCGTCGAGGCGCTGCGTCAGCGTCTTCACCTTGACCGTGGTGCCGCGCTTGATGCGCCCCTCGGTCGGCTCGACGGTGCCCGAGATCAGCCCGAGAAGGGTCGACTTGCCGGCGCCGTTCACGCCGAGGATGCCGGTGCGCTCACCCGGCGCGATGCGCCACTCGACGTCCGACAGGATGCGCTTGGTGCCTCCGTCGGCGGCCGGATAGGCGACGCCGACGTCGAGCAGGTCGACGACGTCTTTGCCCAGTCGTGAGACGGCGAGCGACTGCAGCGACACGGTGTCGCGGATCTCCGGCACGTCCGCGATGAGCTCGTTGGCCGCCTCGATGCGGAACTTCGGCTTGCTCGTGCGGGCGGGGGCGCCGCGGCGGAGCCACGCCAGTTCCTTGCGCGCGAGGTTCTGCCTCTTCGCCTCGGTGGCAGCCGCCATGCGATCGCGCTCCACGCGCTGCAGGATGTACGCCGCGTAGCCGCCCTCGAAGGGCTCGACGATGCGGTCGTGCACCTCCCACGTCTCGGTGCAGATCTCGTCGAGGAACCACCGGTCGTGGGTGACGACGAGGAGCGCGCCCGAGTTGGCCGCCCACCGCCGCTTGAGATGTCCGGCGAGCCAGGTGATCGCCTCGACGTCGAGATGGTTGGTCGGCTCGTCGAGGGCGATGACGTCCCAGTCCCCCGCGAGCAGCTTCGCGAGCGACACCCGCCGGCGCTGCCCTCCGCTGAGGGAGCCGATTCGTGCGTCCCACGGCAGATCCGTCAGAAGTCCGGCGATCACGTCGCGCACCCGCGCGTCGCCCGCCCACTCGTGCTCGGGGGTGTCGCCGACGACCGCCTCGGCGATCGTGACATCGTCACCGAGCGTGTCGGCCTGGGCGAGGACGCCGATCGTCGTACCGCCGCGGACCGTCACTCGACCGGAGTCGGGCTCCTTGGTGCCGGCGAGCATGCCGAGCAGGCTCGACTTGCCGTCGCCGTTGCGGCCGACGATGCCGATGCGGTCGCCCTCCTCGATGCCGAGGGTCACGGAGTCGAACACGACCCTGGTCGGATATTCGAGATGCAGGGCTTCGGCCCCGAGAAGATGTGCCATGTCGTCTTCCAGGGTAGTCGGGCGGGGTGTGAGCGGTTGCGCCGCCAGCAGGTCAGCGGCCTCGGGTCGCGTCCATCTGCGCGATCCAGTCGACGGCGGCGAGCGCCTCACGTCGCTGGAACTCGCGCAGCGTCGTCATACCGGGCGGGGCGGGCCACCGGCATTTCTCGAACCAGCCCCCGCCGATGGCCGCGAAGAGCGAGATGTGATCGTCTGTAGACGATCCGGCGAAGACCGGATGAGCGCGCAACGGGTCGACATCGGCTGTGGAGTCCTCCACCCGCAGATCGAGGAGATACAGGAGTGCGTCCTCCCATCCCGCGCCGCGAGCAGCCCACGGCCAGTCGAGCAGTCGGGCGCGTCCACCCGCGTCGATCAGGATGTTGTCGGCTCGAAGGTCCCCGTGCACGAGCCGCTCCCCCGCCACCGCCGTGCCCACGCGTTCCGCGTGCTTCCGCAGGAAGTCGAGGTTCTCGACGCACCACGGCGTGGTCGTGCCGAGGAGGTCGGCGGCGGCCAGCCGTCCCCACGATCCCGCGTCCTCGCTCAGTTCGTCGGCGAGCCGAGGAAGGGACGCGGGGGGCTCGGCAGCGGCGAGCGCGGCGATCGCATCGAGCACGAGTACGGCGTCGGCGTGAGAGTCCTTGCGAGGATGCCGTCCGTCGACGTCCTCGATCGCAAGCACCGCCCAGTCCTCGTCGATGAACGCGTCTATGAGATGGGCTGCGGGAAGGTCCCGCGGAATCGTTCGAAGGATGTCCGCCTCTCGGCGATAAAGGTCGAACGTGCCCGGTGATGATGCGGGTATCGCCTTGATGAAGAGGCGTCGACCGTCGGCGAAGACTATGCGCGATGCCATGCCTGCGGAGAAGCCGCCGTGCTGGGTGCGCGCCTCGCTCACCGGGGATCCGGCGATCTCCTCGACGCGAGCGCGGATCCCGGCGGGGAGCTGTGACCATTCGAGCCGTGCCATCGGGCCACCCTATCGAGCGTTCGGAGCTCTGCCGGACCGTCGGCGTCGGACCGATAGAGAGAAGAGTGCCGGTATATCCAAGAAATCACGCTCGTATCTTTGTTCGAATGTCGGTGGCTACTGGTTGACTTCAGTCATGACAGCACTCCTCGACGCGACGGACTCGCAGACGGCGGCGCTCGCCGGTCTCGTCGAGACGCTTCGCCTCGCGGACCAGACACTGGCCTCGATGCAGGCGGCGCGCGACGGGCTTCTCGCGATCGCGAATCGCTTGGCGATCGACATCGCGAAGCAGGGCGAGCACCCTGACGGCGGCGATCATGCGATCAGGTCGGTCGCGGCGGAGATCGGAGCCGTTCAGAGGGTGAGTGACCGCACCGTCGAACGACGCATGGCCGAGGCGATGCTGCTCGTTGAGCAGTTTCCGACCGTATGGGCGGCGCAGGCGGCGGGGCGGATCAGCGCCGCGCACTCCCGGGTGATCGTCGATGCGGGGTCGCACCTCGACGACGCGGACCGCGCGGCATACGCCGCCGTGATGATTCCCCTCGCCGAGGAGGAGTCGCCGAACCGACTTCAACCCCTCGCCCGCCGGGTCGCCGAGAGATTCTCAGCTCGCTCGATCGACGAACGGCATCGCGACGCTCGGTCAACTCGTCGGGTGTGGATCACGGATGGCGAAGACGGCATGGCCGATCTGCATGTGCATGCGCCGGCGGTACTGGTGCACGGCATGTTCGATCGCCTCTCGCAGGCAGCGCACGCGCTGCGCGACGAGAACCGCGCAGCCGCGCGCGAGGCACTCCGAGACGCGCGAGAGCATGCCGCGGACGAACGAACGGTCGATGAGATCCGCGCCGACCTGCTGACCGACCTGGTGCTCACCGGCGTGCCCGCCGGGCACGATACGGCCGACGGGTTGCTCGGCGCGATTCAGGCGCGGATCGATGTCACGGTGCCCGTGCTCACTCTCATGGGCAGTGATGTGACTGACGTCACAGGAGCCGCGGACGCAGGAGATGCGACACCGGCGGCCCCGGTAGCGCCTCCCGCCGAGCTGGACGGGGTGATCCCGGTGGATGCCGAGACGGCACGCGTCCTCGCCGGCGAAGCGTCAGGATGGAACCGGGTACTCACCGACCCCGTGAGCGGAGGGATGCTGGCGGTCGACCGATACCGACCGAGCCGACACCTCCGACGCCATCTGAGAGCTCGCGATCAGCGGTGCCGCTTTCCCGGATGCCGGATCGTCGCGCGTAGATGCGACCTCGATCACAACCATGACGCGGCGACGGGCGGGGCCACCTGCGACACGAACCTCGCGCACTTCTGTCGCCGACATCACGTGCTGAAACACCACTCCCCCTGGCACGTCGAGCAACTATCTGACGGAGTGCTGCGCTGGACCAGTCCGACCGGTCGGACGTATCTCGACACCCCGCCCGCACCGAACACGGTCGTGTTCCGCGACACCGCCGTCGCCGCCCGCGCGCCGTTCTGACCTGAGCGACAGCTCCTGTCTGCGCGACCGGTGATCAGAGCCACCGCGTTCTGCGCGAACGATCGCGCGCGAACGATCACCGCGCGAACGATCACGACCACAACATGCAGGAACCGCCCGGGTCTGACGACCCGGGCGGTTCCCGGCGAAGCGCATTCGCCGGAGCGTTATCGCTTGCTATTGCGCCTTGTACTTACTGGTACGACTTCACGATCTCGAGGAGGCTCGGGACGTTGGCGTACGCCTCGGCCGCGTTGTCCTTGGTGACGATGACCGGGTCGAGCAGGTACGAGTCGACGACCTTCACACCGTTGTCGTAGGACTCGGTGTCGTTCACGTCGACCTCCTCGCCCTTCTGCAGCTGCTCGACCATCTTGGTGGCCTGCTGCACGAGGAGCGTGGTGTCCTTGTTGATGGTGGAGTACTGCACGCCCTCCATGATCGACTTCACGGACTCGACCTCGGAGTCCTGACCCGTGACGACCGGAACCGGCTTGCCGGCCTGCTGCACCGAGGTGATGATGGCGCGAGCAAGGGTGTCGTTCGGGGAGAGGACGCCGTCGATCACGGTGTCGCCGCTGTACGAGCCGGTGAGCAGCGTGTCCATGCGGTTCTGGGCGTTCTCAGCGAGCCAGCCCTCGGTCGCGGTCTGGGCGATCTCGGTCTGACCCGAGACGACCTTCAGCGTGCCGTCATCGATCTTCGGCTGCAGGACCTCCATGGCGCCATCGAAGAAGACCGCGGAGTTCGCGTCATCCGGCGAACCCGAGAACAGCTCGATGTTGTACGGAGCCTCGTGGCCCGCACGCGCCTCGAGACCGTCCAGCAGGGCCTGACCCTGCAGCTGGCCGACCTTGAAGTTGTCGAACGCGACGTAGTAGTCGACGGCCTCGGTGTTCTCGATGAGGCGGTCGTACGCGATCACGTAGGCACCGGCATCCTTGGCCGCCTGCACCTGCGTGGCCAGCTGCTTGCCGTCCTTCGCACCGATGATGATGACCTTGGCGCCGTTGGTGACCATGGCCTGGATCTGGTTCTGCTGCTCCGCGACCGTGTTGCTGGCCGGGGCGTACTGCACGTCGGCCTTGAAGCCGGCCTCCTCCAGACCGTCGGTGAAGAGCTGGCCCGCGAGGACCCAGTTCTCACTGGTCTTGTCGGGAAGCGCGACGCCGATCGTGGCGTCGGCCGCGAAGCCCTTCGTGGCCTCGTCGCCCGAACCCGAGCCGGTGTCGCCGCCACGCTCGGCCGAGCAGCCGGTCAGGGCGAAGGCAGCCGTCGCGACGAGCGCTGTCGCTGTGACGATGATCTTCTTCATGTGATCTCTTTCTGTGTGATGTGACGGATCCAACGCGCGAGCACTGCACGAGGATTCGCTTACTCGCCCCGCGTCTTCTCGACGGGTGGGGCCTGGTAAGTCTTGTTGGGCTCGAACACCGGCGACGCCTCGGGGTCGTCCTTGCGGCCCCAGCGACGGGTCATGAAGCCGATGATCGAGGGGCGGCCCTGCTGTTTGTTCCAGACGTCGATGCCGACCGCGAGCAGGAGCACGAGGCCCTTGATCATCGAGACGACGTCGGCGCCCTGGCCGAGCAGCGCGAGGCCGTTGTTGAGGAAGGCCATGACGAGACCACCGATGATCGAGCCGATCACGGTGCCGATGCCGCCGGCGACGGCCGCACCGCCGATGAAGACCGACGCGATGGCGTCGAGCTCCCAGCCGGTGCCGTCGTTCGGGCCCGAGGCCTGCGAGCGGGCCACGAAGATCATGCCGGCGAGAGCGGCCATGACCGACATGTTCATCATCACGAAGAAGTCGACCCAGCGGTCCTTCACACCCGAGAGGCGCGCGGCCTGACGGTTGCCGCCGACCGCGTAGATGTGACGGCCGAAGACCGTGTTGCGGGTGACGAACGAGTAGATGATGACGAGGGCCAGCAGGATGATGCCGGGGACGGGGAAGCTCGTGCCGGGTCGGCCGGTCGCGAACATCCACCCGGCGGCGAGCACGACGATCGAGAGCAGCACGACCTTGACGGTGCTGACCCAGACGGGTGCCGAGTCGGAGCCCATCTTGTGCTGGATGCGGCGCGTGCGGATCTCCCAGAAGATGAGCCAGGCGACACCGATGAGCGCGAGGATCATGGTCGGCACGTTGAAGGGCAGCGGCAGCGCGATCTCAGGCAGGTAGCCGGTTCCGATGTACTGGAAGCCCTTGGGCACCGGGATGGTCTGCGCGTCGCCGATCCACTGCTGCGCTCCGCGGAAGAACAGCATGCCGGCCAGGGTCACGATGAACGCGGGCACCCCGACGTACGCGACCCAGAATCCCTGCCAGGCGCCGACCAGAGCTCCGACGGCGAGGCCGAGCAGGATCGCGGCCGGCCAGGGGAGGTTCCATTCGGCCATCGACTTCGCCACGATGATGCCCGTGAACGCGGCCACCGAACCGACCGACAGGTCGATGTGGCCCATGATGATGACCATCACCATGCCGATCGCCAGGATCAGGATGAACGAGTACTGGTTGATGACGTTGATCACGTTGCCCGGCGTCAGCGTCGCACCGTTCGGACCGTTCCGCAGCAGCGTGAAGATCTCGAACAGGACGATGATGACGATCAGGCTGCCGAGGATGCCGAACTGGCGCAGCGAGGAAGTGCCGTTGCTTCCGAACATCTTGCGGATGTCGCCGAAGTGGAAGCCACGCTTCGTTGTCGTGAGGTCGGTGGTCATGCGGATGCTTTCTGAGTCGCGGAGGTCATGCTGCGCATGAGGGCCTCGGGTGTTGCCTGATCGGCCGGGATGCAGTCGGTGACCCGACCTTCGAAGACGGTGTAGATGCGGTCGGAGATGCCGAGCAGCTCGGGAAGCTCACTGGAGATCACGATGACGCCCTTGCCCTGCGAGGCGAGTTCGTTGATGATCGCGTAGATCTCGTACTTGGCTCCGACGTCGATGCCACGGGTCGGCTCGTCGAGGATCAGCAGGTCGGGGTCGGTGAACATCCACTTCGCGAGGACGACCTTCTGCTGGTTGCCGCCCGACAGCTTGCCGACACCCTCTTCGACCGAGGGGGTCTTGATGCGCAGCGCCTTGCGGTAGCGCTCGGCGACGGTGTACTCCTCGCGCTCGTCGACGACGCCGCGATGGGTGATCTTCGACAGCTTCGCTGCGACGACCGAGCGCTTGATCGTGTCGAGCAGGTTGAGTCCGAGCACCTTGCGGTCCTCGCTCACGTAAGCGAGTCCGTGCTTGATCGCCGACGCGACGTCGGGGATGACGACCTCCTGGCCGTCCTTGATGATCGTGCCCGACTGGAAGTTGCCGTAGGAGCGACCGAACAGGCTCATCATGAACTCGGTGCGACCCGCGCCCATGAGCCCGGCGATGCCGACGACCTCGCCCCGGCGCACGTTGATGCTCGACCCCTTGACGACCATGCGCTCGGCGACCGACGGGTGCTGCACCCACCAGTCCTTGACCTCGAAGAACACCTCGCCGATCTCGGGCGTGCGGTCGGGGTACCGGCTCTCGAGCGAACGCCCCACCATCCCGCGGATGATGCGGTCCTCGTTGATCTCGCCGCGCGAGATGTCGAGCGTCTCGACGGTGCGACCGTCGCGGATGATCGTGATCTCGTCGGCGATCTGCTCGATCTCGTTGAGCTTGTGGCTGATCATGATCGACGCGATGCCCTTGGCCTTGAGGCCGAGGATCAGGTCGAGCAGGTGCTGCGAGTCGTTCTCGTTGAGCGCGGCGGTCGGCTCGTCGAGGATGAGCAGCTTGACGTCCTTGTTCAGCGCCTTCGCGATCTCGATGAGCTGCTGCTTGCCGACGCCGAGGGTCTTGATCGCGACATCCGGATCCTCCTTGAGACCGACGCGCGCGAGCAGCTCGGTGGCGCGCTGCCGCTGGGCCTGCCAGTCGATGCGGCCGAAGCGGCGGATCTCGTTGCCGAGGAAGATGTTCTCGGTGATCGACAGCTCCGGGATGAGCGCGAGCTCCTGGTGGATGATCGCGATGCCCGCCTGCTCGCTGGCGGCGATGTCGCGGAACCGCTGCTCCTCGCCGTACAGCAGGATCTCGCCGTCGTAGGAGCCGTACGGGTAGACACCCGACAGCACCTTCATGAGGGTGGACTTGCCTGCGCCGTTCTCGCCGCAGATCGCGTGGATCTCTCCGGCGCGGACGGTGATGGAGACGTCAGACAGCGCCTTGACCCCCGGGAACTCCTTGGTGATGCTGCGCATCTCCAGGATGGGGCCAGACACGACCGGCAACGTTGCTGTGGTGCTCACGGATCTTCCTCGCTACGTGCGGTCACTGTCGATGTGACCGTTCACATTGGTACATAGTCTACGCTCGCCGAGACGGTGTCAAGACCGCGACGCGAATTGTTCGCTTATCGAGCCGCGGCCGATTCCCGGGTGCGCAACGTCGTCTGCAGCGGCCCGAACTCGGGAGGATCCTCGCCGCGGATCTGGGCGAGCAGCAGCCGCACCGCCCGGCGTCCGAGTTCGGGGAAGTCCTGATGCACGGTCGTCAGCGTCGGCGCGACATGTGCCGAGACGGGAATATCGTCGAACCCCACGACGCTCACGTCCTCCGGCACGCGGATCCCCGCGTCGCGGAATCCGTGCATGAGGCCGATGGCCATCTGGTCGTTCGCGACGAAGACAGCCGTGAAGTCCCGGCGTCGGGCGAGCTCCTGCCCCGCGAAGTAGCCGAAGTCGGCGGTCCAGTCCCCGCGGATCGGCGGGAACGTCGGCAGGTCCGCCTCCCGCAGCGCCTCCAGGTACCCGCGCATGCGCGACTCGGCCTCGATCCAGTCCTGCGGCCCGGCGAGGTGGACGATGTCGCTGTGCCCCAGCGCGATGAGATGCTCGGTGGCGGTGCGAGCGCCGGCGACCTGGTCGGCCGAGAGGCTCACGCCGTCCGATCCCGACGCGGTCTGCAGCGAGACGAAGGGAGTGTCACTCGCCATCGCCCGGAGCACATGGAACACCCGCACCTGCGGCGCCAGCACGACGATCCCGTCGACCTGCTCCCGAGCGAGCTGACGGAGAGCGCTCCCGATGGCCTCGGGCGAGGTCGCGGAGAGGTTCAGCGTCGAGACGGAGTACCCCTCTTCGCGCGCCGCGTCCTCGATCCCGACGATCGACGACGTGGGGCCGAACTCCCCCACCGTCGCCGACAGGATGCCGAGCATGTTCGACTTGCTCGTGACCAGCGCGCGCGCGGCGAGATTCGGCCGGTAGTCGAGAACGGAGATCGCGTCGAGCACCTTCGCCTTGGTCTCCGGGCGGATGCTGGGGTGGTCGTTGAGCACCCGCGACACCGTCTGATGCGAGACGCCCGCGAGACGCGCGACGTCGCGGATGCTGGGCATCCTGGCACGCTCGGAGGCAGTCGACACCGCAGGCCTCCTCGCATGTGCACGGTCACATCGTCACACCATTATGTATCCGCGAGCGCGGGAACGCACTTCGACGACGCACCCGACGTCACCCGAAGAGCGCAGGACGGGTCGAGGTCAGCCGATGATGCGCGCGCCGGCGACGGGGCCGTGCACGTGCAACGAGTCGATGCCGTGCTCGTCGAGCGATGCCTGCACGGTCCTCGCGGCATCCCCGTCGGCGCACAGCAGCGCGACGGTCGGCCCTGAGCCCGACACGATCCCCTGCAGGGCGCCGGCATGGATGCCGCGGAGGATGGTCGTCTCCAACTCGGGCCGCTCGTGCAGCGCGGCCTCCTGGAGGTCGTTGTAGATGCTCTCCGAGAGCAGCTCGGGGTCGCCGGAGCGGAGCGCCTGGAGCACAGGTATCGGCACATCGAGGGACAGCGGCGGGTCGTCGGCGAGCGCGCCCTCCTCCTCGCGGAGCGCATCGAGCCGTGCGTAGACCAGCGGCGTCGAGAGGCCCTGTTCGCTCGGCACGAGCACCCAGTCGAAACGGCCGCGCGCCAGAGCGGGATTCAGCTGGTCCCCCCGGCCGGTGCCGACCGCGGTGCCGCCGTGCAGCGCGAAGGGCACATCCGCACCGAGGCGAGCCGCGAGCTCGTGCAGCCGGGTCGTCGAGAATCCGGTGCCCCAGAGGGCGTCGCAGGCGACGAGGGCTGCCGCGGCATCCGCCGACCCTCCCCCCATACCGCCGGCGACCGGGACGCTCTTGCGGATCTCCAGCGCGACGCCGCCGTGATAGTCGGCCGCCGCCGCGAGGAGCTTGGCCGCACGCATCGCGAGGTTGCGGTCGTCCAGCGGTACGGTGTCCGGATCGTCGACGCCCGACACCGTGAGCGAGAAGTCGTCGGCATGGCGTGCGATGACGTCCTCATAGAGCGACACGGCCTGGAACACCGTCGCCAGTGCGTGGTATCCGTCGTCGTGACGGCCGCCCACGCCGAGATAGACGTTGATCTTGCCCGGCGCACGCACGTGCACGGACTCGGCGGGGGCGGCGAACGTCATGACCGGCCGTCAGAGCTCGGTGGAGGTCGCCCAGAGGTCGACGTCGATCGAACCGGAGAGCTCGTCGATGCGCGACAGCTCCTCGTCGGTGAACGCGGGACCGCCGACGGCAGCGATGTTCTCGTCGAGCTGCTCGGGGCGCGAGGCTCCGATCAACGCCGAGGCGACGACGGGATTGCGCAGCGTCCACTGCAGCGCGAGCTGAGCGAGAGACTGGCCGCGATCACGGGCGATCTCGTTCAGCGAGCGCAGGATCTGCAGCGCCTCCTCGCCGAGCGGCGCATCCGGCAGCGATCCGCGCTTCTGCGCGCGGTCGGCTGTGCCGTCGCCGAGGTACTTGTCGGTGAGGAGTCCCTGCGCGAGCGGCGTGAAGGCGATGGCTCCGAGTCCGGACTGCTCGAGCGTCTCGGTCAGACCGTCTTCGACCCAGCGGTTGAGGATCGAGTACGCGGGCTGGTGGATGACGAGCGGCGTGCCCAGGTCCTTCGCGACCGCGACGGCCTCGGCGGTGCGCTCGGCACTGTACGACGAGATGCCCACGTACAGCGCCTTGCCCTGTCGGACGAGGGTGTCGAGCGCGCCGATCGTCTCGGCGATGGGCGTCACGGGGTCGACGCGATGCGAGTAGAAGATGTCGACGTAGTCGAGGCCCATGCGGGTCAGCGACTGCTGCGCGCTCGCGAGGATGTACTTGCGACTCGCGAAGTCGCCGTAGGGACCGGGCCACATGTCCCAGCCAGCCTTCGACGAGATGATGAGCTCGTCGCGGTACGGGCGGAAGTCCTCGGCGAAGATGCGGCCGAAGTTCTTCTCGGCCGAGCCGTAGGGCGGTCCGTAGTTGTTGGCCAGGTCGAAGTGCGTGATGCCGCGGTCGAACGCGTGGCGCAGCAGCGCGCGCTGGTTGTCGAGCGGGATGTTGTCGCCGAAGTTCCACCACAGCCCCAGCGAGATCGGGGGCAGGTACAGTCCGGAGGACCCGACCTGACGGTACTCGAACTGCTGGTAGCGGCCTTCGTCGGCGGCGTACGGGCGGTGGAGCTCTGGGACGTTCGGGCGGAAGCGAGGAGAGTCGGTCACGGTGCCAGATTAGTCCGTGGCGGCCGGCACGCCGACCTCGACGACCTGCTGCGCAACACGCTGGTAGTCGTCGACCGTGAGGTCCTCGCCGCGGGCGGTCGGCGCGACGCCGGCCGCGACGAGCGCGTCGGAGGCGGCAGCCGAGCTGCCGAAGATCCCCGACAGCGCCTGCCGCAGCATCTTGCGGCGCTGGTTGAACGCGGCATCCACGATCTGGAACGTCCGTCGGCGCTCCTCCTCCGAACCGCGCTCGCCGTCGGAGCGGTCGAATCCCAGGAGCAGGCTGTCGACGTTCGGCACCGGCCAGAAGACCTGACGCGACACGGAACCAGCGAGCTTCCACTCGCCGTACCAGGCCGCCTTCACGCTGGGCGACCCGTAGATCTTCGAGCCCGGCTTCGCCGCGAGGCGCTCGGCGACCTCGGCCTGCACCATCACGACACCGCGCTGCAGGTACGGGAACGTCTCGAGAAAGTGCAGCAGCACCGGCACCGACACGTTGTAGGGCAGGTTCGCGACGAGCACCGTCGGGTCGCCGGGGAGCTCCGTGACGCGCATCGCGTCGGCATCCACCACCGTGAGGCGATCGGGCTCGACGCCGTGGTCGATCGCCGTCTGCGGCAGTCGAGCGGCGAGTCGATGGTCGATCTCCACCGCCGTGACCGCGGCGCCGGTCTCCAGGATCGCGAGGGTGAGGGAGCCGAGTCCCGGTCCGATCTCGACGACCCGCTCGCCCGCGTCGATGCGCGCCGCCTGCACGATCTTGCGGACCGTGTTCGCGTCGACGACGAAGTTCTGGCCGAGCTTCTTCGTCGGGGTGACGTCGAGCTCGGCGGCGAGGCGACGGATCTCGGTGGCGCCGAGCAGGGTGACGGTCATTGGTCCATTCTCCCCCACCCGGCCGATGTCGCCGGTCCGCACTAGGGTTCAGGAATGCCCTCCCTCGGTGAACTGGTCGCTCCCCGCCGCATGGGCCGCGACTTCCGGTGGCTGCTCGCCTCATCGTGGACGAGCAATGTGGGCGACGGCGTCGCGCTGGCTGCCGCTCCGCTGCTGATCGCGTCGCTGACCTCGTCTCCGCTGCTCGTCGCGTCCGGAGCGATCCTGCAGTTCCTCCCCTGGCTGATCTTCGGCCTGCACGCGGGGGCGATCGCCGACCGGTTCGACCGCCGGCGGCTCGTCATGGTCGCGAACGCGGCGCGCGCGGTCGTGCTCGGCGCCCTCTGCGGCTTTCTGATCACCGGCACCGCGAACATCGGCATCGTCCTCGCCGTGGCCTTCCTCTACGGCACCGCCGAGGTCTTCGTCGACACCGCGAGCAGCACCCTCCTGCCCATGATCGTCGACCGCGCCGACCTCGGTCTCGGCAACGCCCGACTCCAGGCGGGGTATCTCGTCGCGAACCAGTTCGCCGGGCCCCCGCTCGGAGCGTTCCTCTTCGCGGCGGGCACCGCATGGCCCTTCCTGCTCGAAGTGCTGTGCGTGACGCTCGCGATCGTGCTCGTCTCCCGAATGACTCGCACACCGGTTCCCCCGCGCGCGGCCGGCGAGGACGGCGTCGTGCAGAAGCCCCGAGTGCACACCGACATCGCGGAGGGTCTGCGGTGGCTGTGGCAGAACCCGCCGGTGCGCACCCTCGTCCTCATCATCCTCGTCTTCAACGTGACCTGGGCTGCGCCCTGGGGCATTCTCGTGCTGTACGCCACGGAGCATCTCCACATGGGCGCTATCGGGTACGGCGCCCTCACCACGGCATCCGCTGCCGGAGGGATCCTCGCCACTCTGAGCTTCGGATGGCTCGAGCGGCATGTGTCGTTCGCCACCCTCATGCGGGTGGTGCTCTCGCTCGAGGTGCTGATGCACCTGGCCTTCGCACTCACGACCACCGGCTGGGTCGCGCTCGTGATCATGTTTGTATTCGGCGCGTACGCCTTCGTCTGGGGGACTATCTCGACGACCGTTCGTCAGCGCTTGGTGCCCGCCGAACTGCAGGGTCGGGTGGCCTCGGTGAACATGGTGGGCGTGTTCGCCGGCATGGTGATCGGGCAGGCGCTCGGCGGCGTGATCGCGCAGGTGTGGGGGCTCACCGCGCCCTGGTGGTTCGCCTTCGCGGGCGCGGCCCTCACGCTGCTGCTCGTCTGGAAGCCGATCTCGCAGATCGTGAGCGCGAGATCTCCGTCGGACGAACCGGCTCCGTCGGACGAACCGGCTCAGTCGAACGAACCGTAGACGCGGAGGGTGTTGGCGGCGAGCTGCGCGCACAGCTCGTCGACGTCGAGGCCGAGCTCCGCCGCCATGAAGCGGACGGTGATCGGAACCAGGTATGGCGCGTTCGGACGCCCGCGGAGCGGGGTCGGCGTGAGGAACGGCGCATCGGTCTCGACGAGGATGCGGTCCAGCGGCGTGACGGCGAGGGCGTCGCGCAGATTCTGCGCGTTCTTGAACGTCACGTTGCCGGCGAACGACAGGTGGAAGCCGGCATCCGCACAGACGGTCGCCATCGCCGCGTCGCCGGAGAAGCAGTGGAAGACCGTCTTCTCGGGTGCGCCCACCCGCGACAGCGTCTCGAGCACCGCCTCGTGCGCGTTGCGGTCGTGGATCTGCATCGCGATGCCGTGCTTCTTCGCGAGTGCGATGTGCGCCTCGAACGACGCGAACTGCGGCCCGCGGCGCCCGGGTTCGGTGCGGAAGAAGTCGAGACCCGTCTCGCCGATCGCTCGCGTGCGCGGATGCGCGGCGAGCTCGTCGATCACCGCGAGGGCCTCGTCGAGGCGCCCCTCCTCGGCGTACGCCGGGGCGTCGTTCGGGTGGATCGCCACCGCTGCGAGGACACGAGGATCGGATGCCGCGGCCTCCACCGCCCACCGCGACGACTCGATGTCACCCGAGGCCTGCACGACGCCCGCGATGCCGGCCGCCTGAGCCCGGTCGAGCTGCTCGGCCAGCGACAGCGGTTCGTCGCCGTCGAGGATCTCGAGGTGGGCATGGTTGTCGTAGACCGGGACGACGAGGGGCTCGGGAGCCGCGGGGTATCGCAGGTCCTTGCGCCCGTCGCCGTCCCGGCGCTGCACGTAGGTGTCCGGCACGGGGATCTCTCCGTCAGGCCTGCTCGACGCGCGGGAACAGAGGGGCGAGCCCGTTGACGCTCGTGCCGGGCTTCAGCGCGCCCCAGGCCCCCGCCTCTCGGATCGGCTGATCCTGCAGGCGCCCCAGGCTCTCTGCCGCGCCCAGCGCGATCCACAGCTTCTCCGTCGACTGCGGCATCACCGGCGACAGCAGTACCGCCAGCGCGCGCAGACCTTCGGCGCACGTGTAGAGCACGGTGCCGAGGCGCTCGCGCTGAGCGTCGTCCCCGGCGGCGGCCTGCTTGGCCAGCGCCCAGGGCTCGTTCGCGGTGATATAGCCGTTGAGGGCGTCGACGACCGTCCAGATCGCGCGGATCGCCTCATCGATGCGGAACTGCTCGATCGCGGCATCCGCATCCGTCGTCGCACGTGCGACGAGACGCTGGATCACGAGGTCCTGCTCGAGATACTCGGCGGGAGGCGGCACGACGCCCTCGAAGTACTTCTCGATCATCGCGGTCGTGCGGGACGCGAGGTTCCCGAAACCGTTCGCGAGCTCGGCCTGGTAGCGCGCGGCGAGGTCCTCCCACGAGAACGAGCCGTCCTGGCCGAAGGCGATCGCCGAGAGGAAGTAGAACCGGTACGCGTCGGATCCGAAGACGTCGGTGATCTCGGTCGGCGCGATGCCCGTGAGCTTCGACTTCGACATCTTCTCCCCGCCGACGAGCAGCCAGCCGTGCGCGAACACGCCCTTGGGCACGTCGAGCCCGGCAGCCATCAGCATGGCGGGCCAGATGACGGCGTGGAAGCGCAGGATGTCCTTGCCGACCACGTGGTACGCCGGCCAGCGACGGTCGAAGGTCTCGGGGTCGTCGCCGTAGCCGACCGCGGTCGCGTAGTTCAGCAGCGCGTCGACCCACACGTAGATGACGTGCGACGGGTCCCACGGCACCTCGATGCCCCAGTCGAACGCCGACCGCGAGATCGAGAGGTCCTTGAGCCCCTGACGCACGAACGAGACCACCTCGTTGCGCGCGGACTCCGGGCGGATGAAGTCGGGCTGCGTCTTGTAGAGCTCGAGGAGGCGGTCCTGGAACTCGCGGAGCTTGAAGAAGTAGTTCTTCTCCTGCAGCAGCTCGAGCGGCTTCGAGTGGATCGCGCACACCTTGAGCCCCTCGAAGGGGCCGGTTCCGTCGAGGATCTCGGACTCCGGCTTGAACTCCTCGCAGCCCACGCAGTACAGAGCCTCGTACTCGCCCGCGTAGATGTAGCCGCGGTCGTAGATCGCCTGCACGAACTTCTTCACGCGCTCCTCGTGACGCTCCTGCGTCGTGCGGATGAAGTCGTCGTTCGCGACGTCGAGCGTCTCGAGCAGCGGGAACCACGCCTCTGTGACGAGCTTGTCGACCCACTCCTGCGGGGTGACGCCGTTCGCCGCGGCGGCGCGGAGCATCTTCTGACCGTGCTCGTCGGTGCCCGTCAGCATCCACGTGTCGTCGCCGCCCTGGCGGTGCCAGCGCGCGAGCGCGTCGACCGCCACCGAGGTGTACCCGTGACCGATGTGGGGCACGTCGGACGGGTAGTAGATGGGCGTCGTGATGTAGAAGGATTCGCCTGCGGGCATGGAGCAATTCTAGGCGCGATGCCAGGGGCGGTTACGCCGCGGTCACGGGCCTCAGCCCACCGTCACCTGCACGCGGTGCCAGCCCTGCGCGCCGTCCGGTGCCGGCGCGGCGGGCTCGGAGGTCTGCGTCTCGCCGTCGGCGCTCACAGCGCGGCACTCGATGGTGTGCGACCCGGGCTCGGCGGTCCACGGGATGCTCCACTGCACCCACGTGTCGGCCGAGATCGCCGTCGCGAGCTCAGCAGCACGCCATGGCCCGTCGTCGACGCGCACCTCGACTCCCTCGACGCCGACGTGCTGCTGCCACGCCATTCCCGCGATCACCGTGTCGCCCGGCTCGACGGGCTGGCTCCGACGCGGCACGTCGATGCGCGACTGCAGTTTGATCGGCCCGCGATCGGACCAGCCGCGGGTCGTCCAGTACGCCGTCGCCCGGTCGAATCGCGTGACCTCGAGCTCGGTCACCCACTTCGTCGCCGAGACGTACCCGTAGAGTCCGGGGACGACCATCCGCACCGGGAAGCCGTGTTCGAGCGGGAGCGGATCGCCGTTCATGCCGACGGCGAGCAGCGCGTCGCGGTCGTCGATCAGCGCCTCGATCGGCGTGGATGCCGTGAAGCCGTCGGAGGATCTGGAGAGCACCATGTCGGCATCCGCATCGACCCCGGCGCGCGCGAGAAGCTCGCGCACGGGGTGACCGAGCCAGAGCGCGTTGCCGATGAGGTCGCCGCCGACCGGGTTCGACACGCACGCGAGCGTCACGTGCGACTCCTGCATGGGCAGCGAGAGCAGTTCGTCCCAGCCGATCTCGACCTCGCGCTCCACCATCCCGTGGATGCGCAGACGCCAGTCGGCCGGGTCGATGCGGGGCACCACGAGGGCCGTGTCGATGCGGTAGAACTCGGCGTTCGGGGTCACCACCGGGGTGAGGCCCTGGATGCCGAGGTCGGCGGCTGCAGCGACGGGCGCGGCCGGACTGGCGGGTTGCGGCAGCCGGAGCGCGGAGCGCACCGCCTCGATCGACCGCGTCGCGCCGCGGGCGACGCCGGCGATGATGAGGGCGGCGACCCCGGTGGCCGCGACACCCGCCGTCCACAGCAGGAAGCGGCGGCGCTCTTCCGGCACTGTGCGGACGTAGGGGATCGGCCGTACCGTGCGCATGAGCAGCCGCAGCGCCACCACGGCGACAACGCCCGCGATCAGTCCGGGGAGCCACGCGAACGGTCCGGCGCCCGGGCGGATCATCGCGACGACGAGGGCCAGAGCACCGAGCGCGCCGAGCACCACGGACCCGAGCCCTGCGCGGCGCGCCTCGAGGATGCCGGCGAGGGCGGCGACCGCGGCGAGCACGACGGCGATGCCGGTGATGAGCGCGGCCTTGTCTCCCGTGCCGAACAGGGCGATCGCGGCATCTTTCGCCCAGCTGGGAGCGAGGTCGATCAAGCCGCTGCCGATCACGGCCACCGGACTGGCCGCCGGCTCGACGACCGCCGCGACGAGCTCGCCGGCGCCGACAGCGACCACCGCGGCGCTCAGACCAGCGGCCGCCGAGCGGAGGCGGCTGCCGCGCTGCGCGGTCATGGCGTGACTCATGGACCGAGCGTAACCCCGGTGCAGCCGTCCGAGGGCCGTGCGGCCCCCGGACGGCCGGTGCTCAGAGCGCGTTGCGGCGGGCGACCTCGCCGAGCCAGGCGAGCGAGGGCTTCGGCGAACGGGCGAACGTCTCGCGGTCGAAGCCGATCAGACCGAAGGTCGGGCGGTAGCCGCTCGCCCACTCGTAGTTGTCGAGCGCGCTCCAGTGCTGGTAGCCGCGCACGTCGATGCCGTCCGAGATCGCGCGGTGCAGTCCCTCCAGGGCACCCTGCGTGTAGGCGACGCGACGGGTGTCGTCGGCCGTGGCGATGCCGTTCTCGGTCACGAGCACCGGCACGCCGCCGCTGCGCTCCCACGCACTGCGGACGCCGAGCTCCAGCGCCGCCGGGAAGAACTCCCATCCGGTGAGCGTGGTCTCGACGTTGGTCGCGACGGGCCGCGGACCCTCCGGGCCGATGAACGTGCGGGTGTAGGCCTGCACGCCGACGAAGTCGTCGCCGGCCGACTGCTCCAGGTACCAGTGGTCACGCGGGTCCCCGTACTCCGCGAGCATCTCGTCGGCGCCCGGTTCTCCGGTGGAGTGGAACGCCTGCGTGGCGATCGTCCAGCCCGCCTGGATGCCGGACCGGGAGTGCAGGATCTCCGACGCGCGGTGGTGCGCGTCGAGCAGCGTGTCGGCGACCGCCAGGTCGGGGTTCGGGAGGCCGTAGGCGACGAGGTTCGAGGCATCCTCACCCCCGGCGAGCATGGCCGCGATGTTCGGCTCGTTGATCGTGCAGACGTACGTGACGTCGTCGAGGATCGGGAGCACCGTCTCGACGTACCGCGAGAACAGGTCGACGGCATCCGACGCCCGCCAGAAGCCGTCCTTCTGGAACCACTGCGGCACGGTGAAGTGCATGAGTGTCACGGTCGGGTCGAGTCCGTTGTCGCGTGCGGTGTCGATCATCCGCCGGTAGTGGTCGAGCATGGCGCGCGAGACGAAGCCCCGCTCGGGCTCGATGCGCGCCCACTCCACCGAGAACCGGTACGAGTTGAGTCCGGCCTCCGCGAGCAGACGCATGTCCTCCGGGTACCGGTGGAAGTGGTCTGCGGCGTCGCCGGAGGGCTCCACCATGGGCGATCCCGGAGCGTGCTCCATGACCCACCAGTTGCTGGTCGTATTGTTCCCCTCCACCTGATGGGCTGCGGTGGCAGCGCCCCAGAGAAAGCCGTCAGGGAATGCGAGCACGAGTGCTCCTTTCGATAGTGCGGGTGGTCCTGATCAGCGCTCGGCGCGTGCGGGGTTCGGCACGGCGTCGAGCAGCTGGACCGTGTAGGGATCCTCCGGATGCTGCAGCACCTGGGCCGTCTCGCCTCGCTCGACGACGCGGCCGCCGTTGAGCACGAGGATGTTCTCGGTCACGAGTCGTGCGCTCAGCAGGTCGTGCGTGATGTAGAGCATGCTGATGCCCCACCGCTCGCGCAGGTCCTCGAGCAGGGCGAGCACACCGGCCCGCAGCGAGACGTCGAGCATCGACACCGGCTCGTCGGCGATGAGCACCTGCGGGTCGCTGGCCAGAGCCCGAGCGATGACCACGCGCTGGCGCTGGCCACCGGAGAGCTGATGCGGGAGTTTGGCCGCGAACTGCTCGACCGGCGTGAGGCCGACCGTCTCGAGGAGTTCGAGCACGCGTGCCCGCGCCTCGGCTCCGCGCAGGGCGGTGTAGTTGCGCACCGGTCGGCTGAGCGTGTACTCGACCGTGTGCAACGGGTTGAGCGCCGCATACGGATCCTGGAACACCATCTGCACGTCCTTGCGGAGATCGCGCAGGCCCCTGCGGCGGAGGGATGCGACGTCGACATCGCCGAAGCGCACCGACCCCTCGGAGGGCTTCTCGACGCCGGTGATGAGCTTGGCGATCGTCGACTTGCCCGACCCCGATGCTCCGACCAGGGCGAGCGCCTCGCCCGGCTCCAGCCGGAACGACACGTCGTCGACCGCCGTGACGGGCTTCTCGCCGCGTCGACGCGCCGGGTAGACCTTCGACACGCCCTGCAGCACGATCGCGGCATCCGCCCGACGCGTGTCGCGCTGCGAGACCGTCGGCACCGTCTCGGTGACGTCGGTCCGCGCGCGGCCCTCGCGGCGGCGGGTGCCCAGGTCGACGAAGCCGGGGATCGATATCGACTCGGCCCGGGGGTCGGCGTAGTGGCTGAGCAGCATCCGTGTGTACTCGTCCTGCGGACGGTGCAGGATGTCGAGGCTCGGCGCGTCCTCGACGATCCGCCCCTCGTGCATCACCATGACGCGGTCCGTCGCCTCGAGCACGATGCCGAGGTCGTGGCTGATGAGGATCGCCGTGAACCCCTCGCTGCGCTGCAAGTCCTTGATCGTGTCCATGACCGCGTGCTGCACGAGCACGTCGAGCGCGGTGGTCGGCTCGTCGAACACCATGAGCTGCGGTTCCAGCGACAGGGCGAGCGCGATCGAGGCGCGTTGCCGCATCCCGCCGGAGAGCTCGCCCGGGTAGCTCGCGAGCACGCTCGGGTCGAGACCGACCTTGCCGACCAGCTCCCGCGCCCTCGCGTCGCGGTCGTCTCCGGCGACATGACCGTGCGCGGCGGAAATGTCGCGGAAGTGGTCGCCGATCCTGCGCACCGGGTTCAGCGCGTTCATGCCCGACTGGAGCACCATCGCGAATCCGCCTTGGCGCTGACGGCGCAGCTCCTCGGCATCCAGCTCTCTGATGTCGCGCCCTCCGAAGAGGATGCGTCCGGCGCTGATGCGTGCCGGCGGCTTCTGCAGGCGGGTCAGCGCGAAGCCGAGGGTCGACTTGCCCGACCCGGACTCCCCCACGAGCCCGACGAACTCGCCTCGGCGCAGGGTGAACGACACGTCGTCCACGGCGGCCACGGGGGTGGCACCCGGCGAGGCGTACTCGACGGAGAGGGATTCGACCCGCAGCAGCACGTCGTTCTCGATCGCGGCGTTCTCGGTCATGGCGCTCATCGGCCCTTCCCTTCACGGAGGCGCGGATTCGAGATGCCGTCCACGCCGAAGTTGATGAGTGTGAGGCTCAGCGCGAGCAGCGCGATGCAGAGGCCGGGGGCGAACAGCAGCAGCCACTGCCCCGTGAGCAGCGAGTTGGAGTTCTGAGCCCAGTAGAGCATCGTGCCCCAGCTGACGATGCTGGAGTCGCCGAGTCCGAGGAACTCGAGTCCGGCCTCGGCGAGGATCGCCGCGGTCGCCGCGCCGAACAGGGTGCCGGCGATGATCGACGTCATGTTCGGCAGGATCTCGCGGAACACGATGCGCGCCGGGCTGTCGCCCGAGAACTGCGCCGAGGCGACGAAGTCGTTGCCTCGGAGCGACTGCGTCTGGCTGCGGAGCACTCGTGCGCCCCACGCCCATCCGGTGATCACGATCACCGCGATGATCATGAGGATGCCGCCGTTCTGCAGGTACGCCGCGATCACGATCATGAGCGGCAGGCCGGGGATGACGAGGAAGAGGTTTACGATGAAGCCGATCACCTCGCTCGCGAATCCGCGGATGTAGCCCCAGCTGAGGCCGATCAGCACGGCGACGACGGTGGAGAGGATGCCGGCCGCGAGTCCGACCAGCAGGCTGACCTGCGAGCCGTAGATGAGCTGGCTCAGCACGTCCTCGCCTGCCGCCGTCGTGCCGAGCCAGTGCTCGGGCGACGCGTCGGCGTTGCGCTCGAAGCCGTTGTCCTTCGCGCCGTACGGGGCCAACAGGGGCGCGAACACCGCGACCAGCACGAACAGGCCGAGGATGATGAGGCCGAGCCGCGCCTTGCCGTTGGACCACAGCGTGCCGACCATCCTGGCGAATGCGCGCCAGGGGCTGGGTGCTGCGATCCGGTCGGTGGGCACCTTGACGTTCATGGTGGAGGTCATCGGCGAGTCCTCGGGTCGAGTGCCCCGTAGAGGATGTCCACGAGGAAGTTGGCGATGAGCACGCTCACGGTGATCATCAGGAAGAGGGCCTGCATGAGCGGGTAGTCCTGCCCGATCACGGCGTTGAAGAGCAGGTAACCGATACCCGGGTACTGGAAGACCTGCTCGACGAGGATCGATCCGCCGACCACGCCTCCGAGCGTGAGGCCGAAGCCGGTGAGGTTCGGCAGGATCGCGTTGCGTGCCGCGTAGCGCAGGGCGATCGTGCGACCGCGCAGACCGTTCGCCTCGGCGAAGGTCACGTAGTCCTCGCCGAGGGTGTTGATCATCGCGTTGCGCATGCCGATGATCCAGCCGCCGAGCGACGTCAACAGGATCGTCAGGGCGGGCAGCACGGCGTGCCGCAGCAGGTCGGCGATGAAGTCGCCCGTGAACCCCGGCGTCGTCGTCGCCGCATAGGCCCCGGTCGTGGGGAACCAGTGCAGCACGTATCCGAGGAAGAAGAGCAGCAGCAGGGCCGTCCAGAAGTACGGGAACGTGCTGAGGAACGAGCCGGTCAGCGTCGGCAGGGTGTCGAGCCAGGTACCGCGTCGCCAGGCGGCCGTGACGCCGATCAGCGTGCCGATCACGAACGCGAGCACCGTGACGATGCCGACGAGGCCGATCGTGTACGGCAGCGCGGTGGAGACCATGCTCGACACGCTCTGCGGGTAGAACGTGTACGAGACGCCGAAGTCGAGGCGCACGACCTGACCGAGGTAGGCCACGTACTGGTCCCACAGTGATCCGGTCGGGACGCCGAGCTGCGCCTCGATGGCCCGCCGCGTCGCATCCGACACCGGACCGTTCTGCGAGAGCTTCGCGATCGCGGCATCCGCCGGCGACCCCGGCATCATGCGCGGCAGGAAGAAGTTCAGGGTCACAGCGGCCCACAGGGTGAGCACGAACAGGCCGAGCTTCTGGAGGACGTACTTCACTGGTCGTCTCCCTTCACGCGCTCGAGCTTCGTGAAGATCAGCAGCGGTGCCGAGTCGTAGTTCTGGGGGATCATGTAGGGGTCCTCGGCGCTGGGCCATCCGGTGAACTTCGCGTCGTTGAACAGACCCCAGATGCCGCCGTAGTACATGCCGATCACCGGGAGCTCGTCGTAGACGATCCCCTGCAGCTCGTGCACGATCTCGGTCTGACGGGCGGGATCGATGGTCTCGCGGTACTCCGCCAGCAGCGCGTCGGCCTTATCGGAGCGGTAGCGCTCGAAGTTGTTGGCGGTCTGCTCCCCGGACGGCACGTAGAACTCGCTGGACAGCAGGTTGTTGAACGCCTGGTACGGGTCGCCGCCGCCCATGCCGCCGATGGCCATCTCGAAGTCGCCGTTGCTGATGGCGCTCTGATAGCCGGCCGGCTGCGGGAGCTTGAGGGTGACCTTCACGCCGACGTCGGCGAGCTGGCGCTGCACGGTCTGCGCGGCGCGGGTCCAGTCGGAGTAGCCGTTGGCCGTGGTGAGAGCGAACTCCAGCTGCTCGCCGTCGGGACCCACGAGGCGGTCGCCGTCGAGCGTGTAGCCCGACTCGGCGAAGGCCGCGAGCGCGGCATCCCTGTCCTGCGTGATCATGCCGCCGTCGGGGATGGACGGGTCGAGGTACTCCTCCTGGTTCGGGAGGATGAGGCCGGTCTGACCTGCGGGCTGCATGTACCCCTCAGAGGCCGTCTCCGCGATCTCCTCGCGGTCGAGCGCCAGAGCGATCCCGCGGCGGACGTTGACGTCGTCGAACGGGGCGACCTCGAGGTTCGGGAGCAACGCGATCACGCCGCCCGGCGGGAACCACCAGGTGTTGTGCTCGCTCGCGGCGCCCCACGTGCCCTCCACGTCCGAGATGAACGAGTAGGACCAGTCGTACCCGCGCGTGACCGTGTCGAGCTGCGTGTTCGTGGCGGGAAGGATGATGTGCTCGATCTGGATCCTGTCGGCCTGCCAGTAGTCGGGGTTTTTGTCCATCGAGTACTGCTGGTCGTTGTAGTTGCCGAGCACGAACGGCCCGGTTCCGACCGGCTGCTCGTTGCGGAACGTGCCCGGATCCTTCACGTCCGCCCAGATGTGCTCGGGCACGATCATGGTGAGACCGAGGATGGACAGAGACGGCGCGTCGTCACCCTGCAGGTGCATGATGACATCGTTCCCCGAGGTCTCGACGCTCTCGAGGTGCTGCCAGGCGCCCTTGATGTCGAGCGACGGGTTGTCCTTGAGCAGCTGGAACGTGAACGCGACGTCCTCCGGCGTGAGCTTCTCGCCGTCGCTCCACTCGACGTCGTCGCGGATCGTCATGACGACGGTGCGCGCGTCAGGCTGCGACCACGATTCGGCCAGCCACGGGTTGAGCGTGTTGTCGAGCGGGTTCACGAGGATCAGCGGCTCGTAGATCCAGCGCGACGCCGTGCGCGTGTTCGTCAGGTACGGGTTGAAGTTCCGCGTGAAGAACGGGTTGCCCTTGTCGGCGTTGATGAGCATCGTGTCATCGCCGATCGACGGGTCAGGCTGCGAGCTGATCTGGATGCTGCAGCCGCTGAGTACGACGGCTGCTGCCGCCAGTCCCACGATCGCTGCTCTGCGCCAGCGTCGGAGCATGTGCGTCTTCGCCACACTGCCACCTCATGTCGTCTCTGTCATGAAGGGGTCCCGCGGGTCGGGACGCCCTGCGACCGAAGCCGCATGAGCGATTGTAAGCGCATACATTTTGGTGATGCAACCCCTCGGCGCCGTGAGCGGAGTACTCAGGCGCGCGGGTGCGAGCTCTCGCGCAGCAGGATCTGCAGCGGCAGCCGCACGGTCACCGGCGCGGCATCCGGACGCTCGAGCCGCCGCGCGAGCAGCTGCACCGCGGCGCGGCCCAGATCGATCATGGGCTGTCGCACCGTCGTGAGCCCGGGACGCGCGAGCGCGGCTGCCTCGATGCCGTCGAAGCCCGTCACGCGCACGTCATCCGGTACGCGGAGCCCCGCCGACCGGAACGCGTCGATCGCTCCCAGCGCCATCTGATCGTTCGCCGCGATCAGCGCCGAGGGTGAGCCGGCGGCGACCAGCTCTTCGCCCGCGTGACGCCCCGACGCCCGGGTGAAATCCCCGCGCAGCACCGTCACGTCCTCGACCGGGATACCCGCCTCGGCGAGCGCGGCGGCGAAGCCCTCCCAGCGCTGAGCGCCGTCGGGCGAGTCCTCCGGGCCGGCGAGGAACGCCAACCGTCCGGGCCTTGTTTCCGCGAGCACGAGGCGCGTCAGCTCCGCCATCGCCTCGGCGTTGCTGACGGTCACATGGTCGTAGTCGTCACCGCGCGACGGGCCGGACAGGACGACGACCGGGAT
Organism: Microbacterium sp. SZ1; assembly: GCF_002362255.1. Classification (GTDB taxonomy): domain Bacteria; phylum Actinomycetota; class Actinomycetes; order Actinomycetales; family Microbacteriaceae; genus Microbacterium. Next base: position 171,507 of record NZ_LPVV01000003.1, read on the forward strand.
CCGCTGCGCGAGCCTCGCGAGCACGTCGTCGGGCACGCTCTGCGCGAGCACCATGAGCCCGTCGACGCGACCGGCGATGTCGCGGACGGTCTCGCGGGTCGGATCGTCGCGCCCGACGCCGATCATCAGCACGAACCCCTGCTTCCACGCCTCCAGTTCGGCACCGCGCAGCACCTCGTCGAGGAACAGCATGGTCGGAGCCGGCACGGGTTCGGTCGACTCCTCGGCCACCGTGAACGACGGGCGACTCCGATCGCCCAGCACGTCGAGCGGCGGCGCGTCCTCCGCAGCGTCGAATCCCGGGAAGTACAGGCCGAGCACACCGGTGCGACGCTCGGCCAGACCCCGCGCACTTCCGCTCGGCACGTAGCCGAGGGCGGTCACCGCGTCGAGCACGCGTTCGCGGGTCGCCGGGCGCACGGCATCCGGCTGCCGCAGCACACGCGAGACGGTCGCGATCGACACGGCAGCGCGTTCTGCGACGTCGTAGACCGTCGCCTTCCTGCTCACGCTCGCTCCTTCTCGCTCGGGTGAGCACCAGGCTAACCCGCCCGGTCGACGCCGAACGCTCGGGCGTCAGGAGCGTCGGGCGATCAGCGCGCCGTGCGGGCGTGCGCTCATCTCGCCGGGTGCCCGGCCACGCGCTTCGGAGCTCACGACCTCGAAGCCCGCGTCAACGAGCAGGATGCCGAGCGCCTCCGTCGACCAGTGGTACGCCGTCGTCACGGCGTGCGGAAACGACTCCCCCGCCTCCCCGTCGAAGAACCCGACGAGCAGTGAGCCACCTGGTCGGAGAGCGCGCGCGAACTCGCGCAGCACGGCCGGCACCTCCGAAGGTGGGGTGTGGATGAGCGAGTACCAGGCGAGGATGCCGCCGAGCGCCGCATCCGCGACGGCCAGCTCGTGGAAGGAGCCGGTCTCGAAGGAGATGCCGGGATGGCTCCGCCGCGCCGAAGCGACGAACTCCCGTGAGAGATCGACGCCCCTGACGTCGCGCCCGGCCTCGGCGAGGAACGCAGTCCAGTGTCCGGGTCCGCATCCGGCATCCAGCAGTGCACCGTCCGTGCTGTCGCGCCACGCCCGGATCATCGAGACGTCCCTGGGGTCCATCTGCGTGAGCCGTCCGCCGACCGCGATGTACTCCGCGGCCCGCTCGTCGTAGGCGCCGGCGATGACGTCGCGCTCGCATCGCAGATTCGCCTCGCCGTCGCATCTCTCCCGCGGATTCTTGCGACGAGAGCGCGATTCTGCGGCCGGAAGGTTCTCCGTCACGGGCGTCGGGCTGCGAGCGCGGACTGATACAGGTCGCGAGACGACAGGCCCGTCGCGGCGGCTACCTCGGCGCAGGCGTCCTTGAGACGGATGCCGAAGGCGACGAGCTCCTGCACCTGCCCGAGAGCGTCGTCGGCGGACACGGTCCGACGGGGCGCGCCCTCGACCACGACCACGATCTCGCCCTTCACTCCCCCGGCCGCCCACTCCACGAGCTCGGACGCCGTGCCGCGGCGCACCTCCTCGTAGAGCTTCGTGAGCTCCCGGCACACCGCGATGCGGCGGTCGGCGCCGAAGGCTGCGCCCATGTCGGTCAGCGTCGATGCCAGGCGCGACGGCGACTCGAAGAACACCATCGTTCGCGGCTCCGCGGCGAGCGCCGTGAGCGTCGAGCGCCGCTCCCCCGGCTTGCGCGGCAGGAAGCCCTCGAACGTGAACCGATCTGTGGGCAGACCGGAGATCGCCAGAGCCATGAGCACCGCACTGGGCCCGGGGATCGCCGTGACCGTCACTCCCTGCGCCACGGCCTCGGCGACCAGCCCGTAGCCGGGGTCGCTGATCGCCGGCATCCCCGCATCGCTGACGACGACGACGTCGTGCTCCCGGGCGAGGACCGCGAGCTCGGCGGACTTCTGCTTCTCGTTGTGGTCGTGCAGGGCGATGAGTCGCGGGCGGTTCTCGATCTTCAGCGCCTGCAGGAGGCGCCCGGTCGTGCGGGTGTCCTCCGCCACCACGACCTCCGCGTTCTCGAGCACCTCGACGAGGCGGCGGGAGGCATCCCCGAGGTTTCCGATCGGCGTCGCGGCGAGGATGATCACCCGCCCAGCCTAGACGCGGCGGCGGGACCGGCCGTTGTCTAGGCTGGAGCGGTGATCGACCCCGTCCCGCTGCTGCCTCCCCCCGAGGAGCGGCTGACGCGCTACGGACGGCTGCGCGACCGCATCCTGCTCGATCCCGACTGGGGACGGATGCTGCGCTGGTTCGCACCCCTCGTGGTCACCGCGCTGGCCGCGGTGCTGCGGCTGGTGAACCTCGGCCATCCGCACCAGCTCGCGTTCGACGAGACCTACTACGTCAAGGACGCCTGGTCACTGTGGCTGCTGGGCTACGAGGGCACCTGGGGCGAGAACGCGAACGAGGCGTTCATCACTCTGCAGGAGCTCCCACTGTCGGATGCCGGGTCGTTCGTCGTACACCCGCCGCTCGGCAAGTGGCTCATCGCGCTCGGGATGGCGCTGGGCGGCCCTGACAACACGGTCGGATGGCGTCTCGCGACCGCTCTGCTCGGCACCGCGACGGTGCTGCTCGTCTACCTCGTCGCACGGCGACTGACCGGCTCGATCGTCGTCGCCACGGTCGCCGGCACCCTGCTCGCCATCGACGGGCTCAGCATCGTCATGAGCCGCACCGCGCTGCTCGACGGTCCGCTCACGTTCTTTCTGATGCTGGGCGCACTGTTCATCCTGTACGACCGGGACCGCACGATCCCCCTCCTCGAGCGCCGCGACCCCGACGGGACCGACCCGATGTGGGGGCGGGTGCTGTGGCGCCGCCCGTGGCTCGTCGCCGCCGGACTCGCCCTCGGCGCCGCGTGCGCCGTCAAGTGGTCGGGCCTCTACGCGCTCGCGGCCTTCGGGCTGTACGTCGTCGTCACCGACGCGCTCGCCCGCCGCCGCGCAGGAGTGGTGCTGTGGCCGACGGCCGCTGCGTTCACGCAGGGTCCGGTCTCGTTCGTGCTGCTCGTCGTCCCGGCCGCGGCGACCTATCTCGTGAGCTGGACGGGCTGGCTCGTGACGGCGGGCGGATACGCCAGGCAGAGCGATCCGAACCCGCTGATCGCGCTGTGGAACTACCACGAGGCGATCCTCGGCTTCCACGTCGGCCTCACCCGTGGGCACCCGTATGCGAGCCCCGCGTGGGAATGGCCTTTCCTGCTCCGCCCGACCGCGGTGTGGGTGGGCAGCGACCCCGGACCGTGCGGGGTCGACCACTGCATCGCGGTGATCTCGACGATTCCCAACCCGCTGATCTGGTACGCGAGCGTCGCCGCCGCCGTCTACCTGCTCTACCGGCTCGTGCGGGCCTGGGTCACACGGCGTCCGGTCGGCGGACCCGCGCTCACGTTCCCGCTCGTGGGACTCGCCGCGACCTACGTGCCGTGGCTGATGTTCCCCGAGCGCACGATCTTCCAGTTCTACACGGTCGCCATGGCGCCGTTCCTCGTCATCGCCCTCGCCGTCGTGCTGCGGCAGATCGCCGGGCGGCGAGAGGATCCGCTGCACAGGCGTCAGGCCGGCGAGCGCACCGTGCTGATCTTCCTGGCCGTCGTCGTGCTCGTCTCGGCGTTCTACTACCCCGTGTGGACCGGGGTGAGCGTGCCGTACGAGTTCTGGCTGCTGCACAACTGGCTGCCCGGCTGGGTCTGAGGCTCAGCGCGTCTTCGACAGCTCGGTCGGGTCGGTGACCGGCAGGCGGCACACGAACGATCGGCAGTCGAAGGCCTGGCCGGGTGCGTCGGCCCGGCCTGATGCGTCGGACTTGCCCTCGAAGAGCTCGAAGCCGGCCTCGGCGAACGCCCCGGCCTGCGCCGGGTCGACGATCGCCACGACGTCGGCGTCGGCACTGCGCGCGGCGGCCGCGAGAGCGCCGTCGGGCTCGGCCGTCACGACGACGATCTGCCGCGGCCCGTCGAGCAGGTCAGCGGCGACGCGCAGCAGACTCCCGTGCGCGAAAGGCTGGCCGATGGCCGCCGCGGCATGCGCGCGGACGGCGTGCTCCGCCACCGCGCGATAGCGGTCGCCCGCGCCGAGTCTCCAGGCGGTCAGCGCGGCGTGCGCGAGCGAGGCGGATGCCGAGGGCAGATCGCCGTCGGTCTGGTCGGGCGCCGTCGCGATGCCGCGGGCTGAGAGCAGCGGGTCGCCCTCGAGCCCGGCCACGGCCAGGTCGAGGAATCCCTGCGCCTCGACGGCCCAGCGCGCCTCGCCGGTCGCCACGGCGAGTGCGAACAGACCGTCCGCGAGGAGCGCGACGTCGGCGGTGGTCGCCCGGGCGGGCGACGCCGATCCGTCGAGCGAAGCGCGAACGAGCATCCCGCTCGAGTCGCGATTGACGCGCAGGACGAACACGGCGGCATCCCGCGCCCCCGCGATCCAGTCCGGCTCGCTCAGGGCGGCCCCGGCGCGGGCGAGCGCGGCGATGGCGAGCCCGTTCCACCCGGTGATGACCTTGCCGTCGACCGCGGGCGGCTCGAGTCCGCCGCGCTCCGCGAGGGGACGCAGGTAGTACCCGCCCTCGCTGCGCGCGCCGTCGATCCACGACTCCGAGTCCTGAGCAGCGCCGAAGCCGCCGCCCTCACGACGCAGTGTCGCCAGGAGGAACGAGGCGGCACCGCGCGCCGTGGCCTCGTCGCCGCCCTCGAGGGCGACGTCGAGGAGCTGGGCGTTGTCGGTCAGCATCCGCTCGTAGTGGGGCACGGACCAGTCGCGCTGCGTCGCGTAGCGGAAGAACCCGCCGTCGTCGTCGTGGAGATCGGATGCCGCCATCGCAGCGAGGGCGCGGGCCGCCGCCGCCGCGGCATCCGGTGCCTCTCGCTCGACGAGCGGCGCCTGCAGGAACGACAGCGTCGTCGCCACGGGGAACTTCGGGGCGCCTCCGAAGCCGCCGTACTCGGAGTCCTCGCGGGCGGCGATCGCTCGGGCGGCCGCCGTGATCGCCGCTGCATCCGGCAGGTCGGAGGGAGCGGATGCCGCGGCCTGCCGCAGCGCGTCGGTCACAGCGTCCGCCGATTCCTCCGCCTGCGCGCGTCGCTGGGTCCACGCCTCCCGCACCGCCGCGAGCACGTCGCGGAACGCCGGCATCCCGCCGCGCGACTCGGGCGGCCAGTACGTGCCCGCGTAGAAGGTGCGGCCGCGCGGCGTCGTGAACACCGTGAGCGGCCAGCCGAGGTTCTGCGTGAAAGCCGATGCGGCCGCCATGTACGCGCCGTCGACCTCGGGATGCTCTTCACGGTCCACTTTCACGGCCACGAAGCCGTCGTTCATCAGGGCCGCCGTCGCCGGATCGGCGAACGACTCCCTGGCCATCACGTGACACCAGTGACAGGTGGAGTAGCCGATCGAGATGAGCAGCGGCACGTCGCGGCGCTCGGCTTCGGCGAACGCCTCGTCGCCCCACGGATACCAGTCGACGGGATTGTCGGCGTGCGCGCGGAGGTACGGACTGAGCGTGTCGGCGAGCCGGTTCGTCATGCGCTCCACGCTACGCGCTCGGTGGCTGCACGGGGCCGCGTTCCGCCGAGACGAGGGGCGCCGGGAATCAGGAGACGAGCAGCGTCTCCGCCGGGCGCGAGGCTGCGTAGCCGACGAGCGGCAGTGCGCGGTCGGCGGCGAGATCGATGCGCGAACGGAGCACATCGGAGGCGATCGTGTAGCCGTCGAAGTCGGTGTCGCTGGCGTAGACGCCGAGCGGCAGCGTGAGCGCCTGGAAGAACGCGAAGAGCGGACGCAGCTGATGCTCGATGATGAGCGCGTGCCGTTCGCCGCCGCCGGTGGCGGCCAGCAGCACCGGTTTTCCGACCAGCGCGTACTGCCCCACGAAGTCGAACAGATGCTTGAAGAGCCCGGTGAAGGAGGCGCGGTAGACGGGGCTGCCGACGATCAGCAGGTCGGACGCCTCGATGGCCTTCAGCTTCTCCTCCACCTCGGCGGGGAGCTGATCGCGACGCAGCGCTCCCGCGAGCGACGGACCGATCGCGGTGAGCTCGATCAGCTCGACCTCGACCTCGGCGCGCTCGGCGACGGCGTCGGCGATCGCACGCACGAGAGCCGTGGTCTTGCTCGGCTCGTGCAGGGAGCCGGACACGGCGACGACACGGTAGGGGGCTGTCATGCCGACGACGCTACCCACGACCCGGCCTGCTGTCGCGAGGAGCGACACACAACGACATGCATGAGCGATGGTCAGGGCACGGGCGCTGCCTGCCCGCCCTTCTCGCCGGGTGGCGAGGCCATCGCGACCGCCGCTCGACCGACGAGGCGCTCGAGCGGACCCCGACCCACGAGGATCGACCACAGGGTGGTCCCGAGGAGCAGCGCGATCGCGGTCCCGGCCCAGAACAGGTTGCTCGAGAAGAACCCGCCCGGACCGCCGATCAACGCCACCGAGACGACGTGCGCCGTGTATGCCGACAGCGGCATGGAGCCGAGCGCGCCGAGCGGAAGGAGGATCCACCGGAGCGGACGGCTGAGCAGGATGCACAGCGCGATCACCGTGACGGCGAATCCGCCGGACCCCAGGATCTCGGCCGTCCCGCCGGAGTGCGCGTCGACCGCGAAGATCGCGGAGAACACCGCACCGAGCGGGTCGGCGGCGGCGAGAGCTTCGGGGTACGTGCCCCACCCGGACACGGATCCCGTCGTCGAATCCTCCCCCGCCGCCCGCGTCGCGAGGCCGGAGACGGCACCGACCAGACCCAGGCCGTAGCCGACGATCATCAGCCCGACGCCGCTGCCGAGTGCCACCGCCGCCGCGTGGGTCCGCTCGATCCCGAGGCGCCCGAGCGCCATCCCCGCGAAGACGAAGGCGAGCCACACCGTGATCGGGTAGGAGCCGTACAGCACGAGCCCGATTCCCGCGCCGTACGGGAAAAGGGCGAGCACGGCGATGAGCGCGAGCACCGCCGGACCGACGAGAGCGAGCACGCCGGCGGCGATCAGCAGTCTCCACGGCCGCCACCGCAGGAACGGGATGACAGCGACGTAGAGCAGCCCGTAGAGGGTGAGGATCACGGCGATCGGGGTGCCCAGCAGCTCGAGGGCGAGCCCGATCAGGAAGATGACCGCGCCCCGCCCGACGAGCTGCAGTCGCAGGCTCGGGAGGCGCGCCGGTTCGGGCAGCTCACGGCGTCCGGTCATCAGTGCGATGGAGACCCCGGCGAGCACCGCGAAGAGGATCGACGAACGACCGTGCACGAGGTCCAGCCAGGTCGAAGTGTCGAGCAGGTCGAACGCGGATGTCTCGCCGATGTGCGCCCCGGCCATGCCGAGGATGGCGAGCGCGCGGGCGACGTCGAGACCCAGGATGCGAGGAGGACGTCCGAACGTGCGGAACCAGTGCGTCACGGGCAGCGTGGTCGACCCCGGCGCAGGCACGGGAGGAGACGAGGTGGTCACGCATGAATCGTAAGTCGCGCACCCCTCGCTCCGCGGTGCGCCGAGCGGGCGAGCGGGCCCGCATATCGTCATACGATGGAGGGCTATGTCCTCCCCCGTGATCTCGTATCCCGCCGAGCTGCCCGTCAGCGCCGCCCGGGGCGAGATCGCCGACGCCATCCGCGATCACCAGGTCGTGATCGTGGCGGGCGCCACCGGCTCGGGCAAGACGACGCAGCTGCCGAAGATCTGCCTGGAACTCGGCCGCGAGCGGATCGCGCACACGCAGCCGCGACGCCTCGCCGCCCGCACGATCGCGGAGCGCGTCGCCGAGGAGATGCAGGTCGAGCTCGGCGGTCTCGTCGGATACAAGGTGCGCTTCACCGACCAGGTCTCGGACGAGACGCGCATCGCCCTCATGACCGACGGCATCCTCCTCAACGAGATCAATCGTGACCGGCTGCTGCGGCGCTACGACACGATCATCATCGACGAGGCGCACGAGCGCTCCCTCAACGTCGACTTCCTGCTCGGCTACCTCGCGCGCATCCTGCCCGAGCGCCCGGATCTCAAGGTCGTCATCACCTCGGCCACGATCGACCCCGAGAGCTTCGCGCGGCACTTCGCGGCAGCCGACGGCACGCCGGCCCCGATCATCGAGGTCTCGGGCCGGACTTATCCGGTGGAGATCCGCTACCGCGCCCAGATCGACGAGGATGCCGATCCCGACATCGCGCAGGAGGTCGACGAGGTCTCCGCGATCGTGGCAGCGCTGCGCGAGCTCGATCGCGAGACGCCCGGCGACGTGCTGGTGTTCCTCCCCGGCGAGGCAGAGATCCGTGACGCGGCCGACGCCGTGCGCGGCGCGTATGCGAACGACCGCTCGCCGACCGAGGTGCTGCCGCTCTACGGTCGGCTGTCGGCGGCCGAGCAGCACCGGGTGTTCGAGCGCAGCCGTGTAGCCGGCGTGCGGCGTCGTGTGGTGCTCGCCACCAACGTCGCCGAGACGAGCCTCACGGTCCCCGGCATCCGCTACGTGATCGACACCGGCACCGCGCGCATCTCTCGCTACAGTGCGCGCTCGAAGGTGCAGCGCCTGCCGATCGAGGCGATCTCGCAGGCCTCGGCCAGCCAGCGTTCCGGTCGCGCCGGTCGAACAAGCGACGGCATCGCGATCCGCCTGTACAGCGAGGAGGACTTCGCGCGCCGGCCCGAGTTCACGGAGCCGGAGATCCTGCGCACCTCCCTCGCCTCGGTCATCCTCCAGATGCTGTCGCTCGGATTCGGCGACATCACCGCGTTCCCGTTCCTCACCCCGCCCGACTCCCGCGGTGTGAAGGCGGCGTTCGACCTGCTCACCGAATTGGGCGCCGTGGACATCGCGCGCGACGAGCCGCGGCTCACCCGCATCGGACGCGACATCGCCCGCATCCCGATCGATCCCCGGTTCGCGCGCATGCTCATCGAGGCTCAGCGCTCCCGCGCCTCCGCGGCCGTCACTCGCGATGTGCTCGCGATCGTCGCCGGCATGTCGATCCAGGACGTCCGGGAGCGCCCGTCGCAGGACGCACCGCAGAGCGTGCGCGACGAGGCCGACCGCATGCACGCCCGGTTCGCCGACCCGACGAGCGACTTCCTCTCGATCCTCAACCTGTGGAACCACCTGCGCGAGCAGCAGCGCGAGCTGGGGTCGAGCGCCTTCCGGCGTCTGTGCCGCGCCGAGCATCTGAACTACGTCCGCGTGCGCGAGTGGTTCGACGTGCACCGCCAGCTCCGCACCCTGGTCCGCACGAAGGAGTCCCAGCCCGGCACCAGCGATCCCGACGCCGTCCACCGCGCGCTCCTCTCCGGGCTGCTGTCGCAGATCGGCATCCTCGACGAACGAAGCACCGGCGGACGCGGACAGAGCAAGACCCCACCGAAGGACGCCAGGCGCCGTCAGGCGGAGTATCGGGGTGCCCGCGGCATCCGCTTCTCGATCTTCCCCGGCTCGGCGCTGCGCAAGAAGAGCCCGCAGGCCGTGATGGCCGCGGAGATCGTCGAGACGTCGCGCACCTATGCGCGCACGGTCGCCGCGATCGACCCCGCCTGGGCCGAGTCGCTCGCGGGCGATCTCGCGAAGCGGCAGGTCACCGAGCCGCACTGGTCGAAGGATGCCGGGGCGGCCGTCGCCTACGAGAAGGTCACCCTGTTCGGCGTGGAGATCATCCCGCGGCGCCGCGTGCAGTTCGCCCGCATCGACCGCGCCGCGTCGCGCGAACTGTTCGTGCGCCACGCCCTCGTCGAGGGCGAGTGGGATCCCGGCCGGATCGACAAGCGTGTGAGCGCGTTCTGGCGCAGCAACGCCGAACTGCGCAAGCGCCTGGAGAAGCTCGAGGAGCGCGAGCGTCGGCGCGACATCCTCGCCGGTGACGAGGCGGTGTTCCGCTTCTACGACGAGCGGATCCCGTCCGATGTGTTCGACGTCCGCTCGTTCGAGAAGTGGTGGCGTGAGGCGCTGACCTCCACACCCAAGCTGCTCGTGATGCGCGAGGCAGATCTCGTCGACGACGACAGCCGAGCGGACCGCAGTGAGTTCCCGACGCGATGGACGCAGGGCGACCAGGTGCTCGGTCTCGCCTACCGGTTCGAGCCGGGAGCGGCGGACGACGGTGTGAGCGTCGTGATCCCGCTGCCGCTGCTGGCGCAGATCGAGGACCGCGGCTTCGACTGGCAGGTGCCGGGGCTGCGCGCCGAGCTCGTCACCGGACTCCTGCGTGCGCTGCCGAAAGCGATCCGTCGCCACGTCGTCCCCGCCGCCGACTGGGCGGAGAAGTTCGGTGCCGAGCTCGCAGGCGAGGGGCCGGAGTCGCACGCCGGGCTCCCCCCGCGCGGACTCAAGGAGGCGCTGGCGAGGCTCATCCAGCCGCTCGCCAATCAGCTGGTGTCCGCCGCGGACTTCGAGGACGACCGGGTGCCCGCTCACCTGCGCATGAATTTCCGCGCCGTGGACGAACGGGGCCGCGTCGTGGGATCCGACCGCGACCTGCGCGCGCTGCAGGAGAAGCTGTCCGATCGCGCCCGCAGCAGCGTCGCCCGCTCTATCGCCTCGCCGCCCCGTCGACCCGGCCCGGCGTCGGGTCCGCAGTCGCCGGCCGTGCCCGCGTCGATCGAGCAGGACGGCCTGACCGCCTGGTCGTTCGGCGACCTCCCCGAGGTGCTCGACACCCGCGTCGCCGGTGGAGTCGTGCGCGGCTACCCGGCGATCGTCGACCGAGGCAAGACGGTCTCCGTGCGGGTCGAGGCGACGGCGGACGCCGCGGCAGCGGCCACCCGCGCCGGCGTGTTGCGGCTCGTGCTGCTGGGCGTCCCCTCCCCCAGCTCGTATGTGCAGGAGCACCTCACTAGCGCCGAGAAGCTGGCGCTCGCGGCCTCGCCGTACCCGTCCGCCGCCGCGCTGATCGAGGACTGCCGTGCCGCCGTCGTGCAGCGGCTCATCGACGCCGCCACCGGAGCGGCGCGCGGCGTCATCCGCACCGAGGCGGAGTTCGCGCGTGTGCGCGACCTCGTCTCGGCGTCGCTCGTCGACGAGCTCTTCGCGTGCGTGTCGCTCGTCGCGCGCATCCTCACGAAGGCTCGCGAGGTCGAACGCGGGATCAAGTCGCAGAACTCGCTCGCGCTGCTCGGCCCTCTGAACGACATCCGCACCCAGCTCTCCGGACTGCTGCACCCCGGATTCGTGTCGGCCACCGGCGTCGACCGCCTTGCGCACTATCCGCGCTATCTCGACGGGATGCTCGACCGGCTGAAGACGCTCGGGACCGAACCCGGCAAGGACCGCTCGCGCATGAGCGAGTACGAACGGATGGCGAAGGCGTACGAGGATGCCGGCGGCACGATGCCCGTGGCGTCGGACGCGCCGGCCGAGCTCGTCGAGACGCGCTGGCTGCTCGAGGAGTACCGGGTGAGCGTGTTCGCCCAGCGCCTCGGCACGGCCCAGCCCGTCTCTCCGCAACGCATCATGAAGGCCCTCGCCGCGGGTCGGTGAGCGAGCGGGGCGAGGCGACCCGCGGGGCGGGGAAACCGCATCCGCGTTAGCCTGGCAGCATGGCCCGCGCGATCGTCTACACAGAGTTCGGTTCCCCTGACGTCCTGCATGAGATCGAGGTGCCCGATCCGCTCCCCTTGTCCGGTGAGGTGGTCGTGCGCATCGAGGCGGCCGGGGTGAATCCCATCGACGCCAAGCTGCGCAGCGCGAAGCGTCCGTCACCGCCGATCACCGAACCCCGCGGCGTGGGCTTCGACGGAGCCGGCGTCGTCGAGAGCATCGGCGACGGCGTGCAGGGGCTCGTGGTGGGCGACCGCGTCGCCATCCGAGACACCAGGGGCACCTACGCGAGCGCCCTCGCGGTGCCAGCCGAGCACCTCGCCCTGCTGCCCGACTCGGTGACCGCGGCGGAGGGTGCAGGCATCGGCATCCCCGCCGGTACGGCGTTTCAGGCGCTCCGCTCGCTCGACGTCTCCGAGGGCGATGTGCTGCTCGTGCACGGCGGTTCCGGGTCCGTCGGACAGGCGGTCGTGCAGTTCGCTGTCGCGTGGGGCGCGACGGTGATCGCGACGGCCAGCCCTGCGCGCCACGACCTGCTGCTCGAGCTCGGCGCGACGCCGGTCGCGTACGGCGACGGACTGCTCGACCGTGTTCGCGAAGCCGCCCCGCAGGGAGTCACGGTCGCTCTCGACTGTGCAGGCACCGACGAGGCGATCCAGACGTCTCTCGACCTGGTCTCCGACCGAGATCGCATCGCGACGATCGTGCGCGGCCCGGACGCGGCGGACTTCGGCATCCGCGCCTTCTCCGGCGGCTCCCCCGTGCCGCTCACCGAACAGGAGCTGACGTGGCGGGCCGAGGCCCTCGAGGCCACGATCGCGCTGCTCGACTCCGGCGACTTCGCGATCGAGATCGGGCGGGAGCTCCCGCTCGCCGAGGCGGCACAGGCTCACGAGCTCGTGGAGTCCGGCACCGCCTCCGGCAAGATCGTCCTGATCCCCTGAGCGACACGACTCGACGGGGTCCCCACCCTCTACGCTGAGAACATGACTGGACTTCGTTGGGGAATCCTCGCGACCGGCGGCATCGCCGGCGCCTTCGCATCCGACCTGCGCACCGCGGGACTCGATCTCGTCGCCGTGGGCTCGCGCTCGCAGGAATCGGCGGATGCCTTCGCCGCCCGCTTCGACATCGCGCACGCGCACCCGTCGTACGAGGCTCTCGTCGCCGACCCCGACATCGACATCGTCTACGTCTCGACGCCGCACCCGATGCACCACGAGAACGCGAAGCTCGCGCTCGAGGCGGGTAAGCACGTGCTCGTCGAGAAGGCGTTCACGCTGAACCGGCAGGAGGCGGAAGACCTCCAGCGCATCGCAGCGGAGCGGGGGCTCCTCGCCATGGAGGCGATGTGGACCCGCTACCTGCCCCACATGGTGCGCATCCGCGAGATCATCGAGGCGGGCACGCTGGGCGAGATCCGTGCTGTCACCGCCGACCATACGCAGTCCCTCCCGACCGATCCCTCGCACCGCCTCAACGACCTCGAGCTCGGCGGCGGCGCGCTGCTCGATCTGGGCATCTATCCGATCTCGTTCATCTGGGACGTGCTGGGCGTACCGACGACGGTGACCGCCGTCGGGCGCCTCATCGAGACGGGGGCCGACGCCGAGGTCGCCACGATCATGACCCATGAAGGCGGCGCGATCTCGACGAGCCTGTCATCGTCGCGGGCGGCGGGGCCGAACACGGCGAGCATCGTGGGCACCGAGGCCCGGATCGACATCGACCACGTCTGGTACACCCCCACGACCTTCCGCGTGATCCTTCCCGACGGCACCGTGACCGAGGAGTACGTCTCCGACGTCGCGGGCCGCGGCATGCAGTATCAGGCCATGGCCGCCGAGCGGCTCGTGCGCGACGGCATCCTCGAGGGCGACGTCCTGCCGATCGCCGAGAGCGTCGCGATCATGGGCACTCTCGACGAGATCCGAGCGCAGATCGGGGTGCGCTACCCAAGGGAAGGGGCGACCAATGGCTGAGGCCACCGACGCCCGCGTGGCGGTCTACCTGGACTTCGACAACATCGTCATCTCCTGGTACGACCGCGTGCACGGACGCAACGCGTACGGCAAGGACCGCCAGCGCATCTCCGAGAACCCCGACGATCCCGAGGTCGCCGAGCGTCTGACCCGGGCGATGATCGAGGTGGGCGCGATCATCGACTACGCCGCCTCGTTCGGCACCCTCGTGCTCACCCGCGCCTACGCCGACTGGTCGTCACCGGTCAACGCCGAGTACCGCTCGCAGCTCGTCGCCCGCGCGGTCGATCTCGTGCAGCTCTTCCCCGCCGCCGCGTATGCGAAGAACGGCGCCGACATCCGGCTCGCGGTGGATGCCGTGGAGGACATGTTCCGCCTCCCCGACCTCACGCACGTGGTGATCGTCGCGGGCGACAGCGACTACGTCCCGCTCGCGCAGCGGTGCAAGCGGCTGGGTCGTTACGTGATCGGCGTCGGAGTGGCCGGGTCGACCGCGAAGTCGCTCGCCGCCGCCTGCGACGAGTTCGAGGCGTACGACTCCCTTCCCGGCGTCGTGCGCCCGTCGAAGTCGCCCGCCGCACCGGAGCTGCCGGAGACCGTGCCTGAGCCCACGGTCGAGCCGGCGGCGAAGACGAAGTCGCGACAGCCCGCGAAGACCGCGAAGCAGAAGGCGGCCGCCGCCCCGACCAAAGCCGACGAGAAGGACGAGGCCGACGAGAAGGACGAGGCGACGGAGCTGCTGCAGCGTGCTCTTCGTCTCGGACACGACAAGGCGGACGCCGACGAGTGGCTGCACAGTTCGGCGGTGAAGACGCACATGCGCCGTATGGACCCCTCGTTCAGTGAGAAGGCGCTCGGCTACCGATCTTTCTCCGACTTCCTGAAGTCCCGCGACGACATCGCCGAGTTGGAGGAGACGGGGCACGAACGGCTCGTGCGCCTGCGCGAGCGGTGATCCCGCCGGGACGGCGGCGTCACTCCTCGAAGTCGTACTCCTGGAAGGCCGCCACCTCGGGCACCCACCGCTCCGCGACGAACGCAGCGTGTGCGGGATGGTCGTTGTATGCGTCGTAGGCCGCCCGATCGGCGAACACCATCGAGAACTGGTGCTCGAGGTCGCTCTTGGGGCTCACCTGCCTGCGCACGCTGAAGTCCTCGACGCCGGGGATCGCGGAGAGCACCGATCGGCCCGTGGCCAGGAAGTCGCGCTCCTCGGTCGACCCCTCGTCGTGGACGAGGCGGAAGACGACGGTGTGCTGGATGGGCATGGATCCTCCGGGGTCACTGGTTTCGGAATGCGGCGTCGAAGGACGCCGTGGGCTTCGGCCACAGCAGCGAGCGGACGAACCCGAGTGCCTCCGGTGCCCCGTGCAGCCGATCCATCCCCGCATCCTCCCATTCGATCGAGATCGGTCCCGCATACCCGACCGCGTCGAGCGCGCGGAACGCGTCCTCCCACGGGACGTCCCCGTGACCGGTCGACACGAAGTCCCAGCCTCGGCGGGGATCGCCCCACGGCAGGTGCGACCCCAGCACCCCCGCGCGTCCGTTGCGGGGGCGCATGCGGGTGTCCTTGCAGTCGACGTGATAGATCCGCTGCGCGAAGTCGACGATGAACCCGACCGGGTCGATGTTCTGCCACATCATGTGCGAGGGGTCCCAGTTGAACCCGAACGCCTCACGATGCCCGATGGCGTCGAGGGCGCGCACCGAGCTCCAATAGTCGTAGGCGATCTCGCCGGGATGCACCTCGTGCGCGAAGCGCACCCCCTCGCCGTCGAACACGTCGAGGATCGGATTCCACCGCGCGGCGAAGTCGTCGAAGCCGGCCTCGATCACCGTCGCATCGACGGGCGGGAACATCGCCACGTACGGCCAGATCGACGACCCGGTGAACCCGACGACGGTGTCGACGCCGAGCTTGCGGGCCACGCGGGCGGCGCGCTTCATGTCGTCCGCCGCACGCCCGCGCACTCCCTCCGCGTCCCCGTCGCCCCACACGTAGTCACGGAGGATCGCCTCATGTCGGAAATCGATCGGGGCGTCGCACACCGCTTGACCTGCGAGATGGTTCGAGATCGCGAAGACCTGCAGCCCGTGCCGGTCGAGGATCTCCCGGCGGGAGGCGACGTAGGCGTCGTCCTCGTCGGCGCGGCGCAGGTCGAGGTGGTCGCCGGATGCCGCGATCTCGAGTCCGTCGTACCCCCATGAGGCTGCCAGACGCGCCACCTCCTCGAACGGCATGTCGGCCCACTGCCCGGTGAACAGGGTGACGGGATGCGTGCTCATACGTGCTCCAATGCGCGAAGGGCGGCGATGCTGCGGGCGGCGAGCTCGTCCTGGCTCGACGCCAGCGGACGCCACACCGAGGCGGCGACCGCGATCGTCGCGTTCTCCCCGGTGAAGCTCTCGAGGCCGAGCGGTCCGCGGTAGCCGGCGTCGTCGAGCGCGCGCAGGATCTCCGGCCAGTCGGTGTGGTCGTCGCCGACGGCGCCGCGGTCGCTTCCGCACACCTGGACGTGCGCGATCGCGGGGCCGGCGGCTCGGATGGCCTCCGTCGGACGCTTCTCCTCGATGTTCAGGTGGTACGTGTCCAGCGCCAGCCCGACTCCTTCGCCGAGCAGCGGAGACAAGGCCTCGAGGCTCTGCTCGACGGTGTTCAGGATGCTGGTCTCGTAGCGGTTCAGGGGCTCGACGGCCAGTGTGATGCCGGAGTCCGCCGCCTCCGCGGCGAGAGGCGCGAGGCTTCCCCGCAGCTCGTCCACCACCGCGGCACGCTCGTCGGCGTCCATGCGCCAGGCGACACCGGTGGGTGCGTAGAAGGGCCCGGCGACGACCGTCGATCCGACGATGCGGGCGGTCTCGACGCAAGCTCGCAGATAGTCCTGCGTCGCCGCGACGTCTCCCGCCTTCGCGACGAGCGAGCGACCCGGGCCCATCGCGCCGACCACGATCGCGCCGAGACCGAGCTCGTCCAGCAGATCGCGGGTGCGCTGCGGGTGCCAGTCGCCCACCGCCTCGAGCGGGAGCTCCAGAGCCTCGTACCCCAGGTCGCGGGCCTTGCGGGCGAGCGGTCCGATCGTCGCATCCGTGAGCGGCGACGTCCACACCCAGGTGTTGACGGCGATCGTGCGCGGCATCCTTCTCCTCTCTGTGGCGTGGTGGCGGGCGTTTCGTCTCGTCGCTTCGCTCCTCGCTCAACGACCGGAGCTCCGGTCGTCGAGCGAGCGAAGCGAGACGAAACGCCCGCGCGACTTACGGGATCTGACGCTCCTGCCACACCGTCGGGTAGCCAGGCAGATCCTCGCCGCCGAACTTGGCGTAGTGCCCGTCGGGCATGCCGTCGTTCGCCTCGAGGTAGTCGTCGAGCTCCGCCTCGGTGATGGGCTTCTGCGGCAGCACCCACTCCTTCGGCACCTCCTGGCCCGCGAAGATCATCTGCGCGGCGAGCAGCGGGGTGCGCCACTGGAAGTTCGAGTACACCGGCGCGAGGCCCGTGAGTCCCGTCTCCTTCCACTTGCGCAGGAAGCTCATCTCGTCCTCACCCGTCATGACGGGGTAGTCGGCGCCGGCGTCCTCGAAGGCCTCGATGGCGGCGACGGCGCCGTCACCGGCATCCATCCAGATCCCGTCGACGTCACCCTTGGCCAGCTCGTCGCTGATGATGCTCTTGATCTCGGCCGGGTCGGCGCCCGTGAAGTAGTCGACCGCCTCGATGCCGGCCTCGTCGAAGAGCTTCTGCGCTCCGGCCCACCGGTGCTCGAGCACGTCGACGCCGGGGAGGATGCGCAGCGCCACGACCTTGTCGCCCTCCTCGAGGTTGTCGATGAGGAACTCCGCGGTGTCGATGCCCCATGCGAATCCGCCGATGGGGTGGATGAACGTCACCGGGCAGTCGGTCTCGACGCCGCGGTCGAACACGATCACGGGCTTACCCGTCTCGCATGCCCTCTCGACGGCCGGAGTCATCGCGGCCGTGCTGTTCGGCGAGATGAGGAACACGTCGCAATTGCCCTCGGAGATGAAGTAGTCGATGTCGGCGATCTGCGTGTCATCGGAGTCCTGCGCATCGCGCGTCTCCATGTCGCTGATCGCTCCCGCCTCCTGCAGGGCCTTCAGCTGCTCGTTCATCGTGATCCAGCCCGTCTGCCGCCACGGGTTGGAGATCGATGCGTTCGCGAAGCAGGCCTTCTTCGGACCGGCGCTCGCGAAGCTCGACGTGTCGACCATCTCGGCGTTGATGTGCTGCAGGTACGGCTGATCCGCCGGCCCCTGCGGCTCGACGTCGCGCTCCGCGAACTGCTTGTCGTACAGCTCCTGGTCGAACCACTCCGTCGTCTCGGCCGACTCGTCGGGGCTGTCGGACTCGGCCGGCGCGACCGACGGGTCGGTGGTGCACCCGGCGAGCGCGATGAGGCCGAAGAGAGCCACCCCTGCGGTGGCGATCTTCATCGATCGTCGCATTGCTATTCTCCTCTGGTTTCTGTGGTGCCCCCGGAGGCGAGGGCCGGTGATGCGGACTCTCGAGACGGACCATCGAGCACGGGCTCCGTCTCCTTCCCCTGGTCGGGAGAAGCGTGGGGTCCGCGCCGTCGCCGGGCGCGGAAGGCCACCGCGGAGTACGCGACGGCCGCGATGATGATGACGCCCTGAACGGCGTCGCGGAGCGTCGACGGCACCCCGGCGATGTTCAGCAGCAGGAAGAGTGCTTCGAGGGCGAAGGCGCCGGTGGCGGCGGCCACGATCCAGCCCCGCCCGCCGCCGAGTACGACTCCGCCGAGCACGACGGCGGTGATCGCCACGAACTCGTATCCGCGGCCGACGGAGGGGTGCACGCCCGCGTACCCGACGAGGAGCACCGCGGAGACGGTCGCCGAGAGCGACGAGATCACGAAGGCCCGCGTGGTCACCCAGGCGCGGCGGGCACCGGCGTAGTCGACCGCGCGTGCGTTGTCGCCGATCGCGATGAGCGTCTTGCCGAGCGGGCGCTTGGTGATCCAGATGCCCAGGGCGAGCCACCCCGCGAGGATGAACACCGCCCACGGAACGAAGTCCAGCACCGGGACGTCGCGGATGCCGCCGCGGCCGATCTCGCGGAAGCTGTCAGCGGGATTGCCCGTCGCCGCCCCGCCGGTCCACCACATCACTCCGCCGAGCAGGGCGAGCATCATGCCGAGGGTGACGATGAAGGACGGCACCTTGAGCAGCGTCGTCAGCACGCCGTTCACGATCCCCACCGCTACACCCACGACGATCATGAGCAGCAGCACGGGAACCGTGCGTGAGTCGTCCTGACCGACCAGGTTGCCGGCGATGATGACCTGCGCCGTGATCAGTGACCCCTGCGAGAGGTCGAACTCCCCGGCGATGATCACGAAGTACTGGCCGATCGCGACGACGGCGATCGGGGCGCCCCGCTGGATGAAACGCATGAGCTGACCGGGTTCGGCGAAGCTCGGATTCAGGATCATGACCGCCACCAGAAGCAGCACGAGAAGCAGGAAGACGGCGCCGCGCGGGCTCACCAGTGTGCGCAGGGCGTTCATGACCGCTCTCCTTCCGTCGTGGTGCCGAGATGCGCCGTCGCCCGCGGGTCGGAGAGCTGCGCGGCGGCGGCCGCCATCTCCGGCGCAGCCGCGGCGGCCGCGTCGTCTCCTCCGGTGCGCGTGCCGCCCGAGCCGAACCGCGGGCGACGGCGGACGATCGCACGGCGGCTGTACACCGCGACCGCGGCGACGATGACGACGCCGCGGACGACGTCCTTGAGGAACGGGTTCACCTGCATGACGCTCATGACGTTGTCGACGACCGCGAGGATCGCGACGCCCCCGATCGCCCCCCAGATCGAACCGCGGCCGCCGAGCAGCAGCGTGCCGCCGAGGACGACAGCGGCGATCGAGAGCAGGGCATATCCGCCCTGCTGGCCGACGGTGGGGCTGCCGACGCCGAGCCGGCTGGCGAGCAGCAGCCCGGCGAGCCCGGCGAACACCGAGCACAGCACGTGCGCCGCGATGAGCGGCGGCCGGGTGCGCACTCCGGAGAGCCGCGCGATCTCGGGGTCGCCGCCCACGGCGAAGAGATGCGCGCCCGTGCGAGTGCGGTCCAGCAGGAACCAGACGAGCACGGCGAGCACGATCATGATGATGGTCGAGACCGGGATCGGTCCGAGCCCCGTCGCTCCGATGAGCTGGAACTCCCACGGCACAGTGCCGGCGGTCCCCTCGAAGTTCGTGTTGAGGATGCCCTGGAGGATCAGACCAACCCCGAGCGTGGCGATGAATCCGTTCACGCGCAGCACGGTGACGATGAGGCCGTTCACGAGGCCGACCCCGGCGCACACGACGAGGGTCAGGGCGACGGCCGCGGGGATGTTCGCGGGATTTCCGTTCATGGTCGTCGCGGCGATGAGGCTCGAGAGGCTGATCACATACGTCACCGATAGGTCGAGCGAGGCGCCGAGGATCACGAGCGTCTGCCCGATCGCGACGAGCCCCAGCACGCTCATCCCGGTGAGGATGTCGCGGATGTTCCCGGGGCTGAGGAAGTTGCGCCCGACCGTAGCGACGAGGATCGCGCCGACGATGAGGGCGAGGACCAGGATGCCGAGGACGATGATCGTCGAGTCGATGCGCAGGCGCTTCATCGTGCGTCTCCCTCGTCGGTCGGAGCGATGCGGGCGAGCGGAGTCGCCCCGGTCGCCGCACCGAGGATCACGTGCTCGGGTGAACCCGCCGGCAGCTCGGCGACGAGTTCGCCGTCGTGCATCACGAGGATGCGATCGCTCATGCCGATCACCTCGGGCAGCTCGCTGGACACCATGAGCACCGCCGTGCCCTGCGCGGCCAGTTCGCGCATGAGCTGGTAGACCGCGAGCTTGGCGCCGACGTCGATGCCCCTGGTCGGCTCGTCGAAGAGAACGACCTGTGGCCGCGTGACCAGCCATTTCGCGAGCACGACCTTCTGCTGGTTGCCGCCGGAGAGGAACCGCGTCTCCTGACCCACGCCCCGAGAACTGATCTCCAGCGAGCTCAGGATGCCGGGCACCGCGCGCCGCGCAGCACCCGTCCGACCGGCGAAGACGCTGCGGACCACCAGGAGCGCGTTGTCGAGCACGGACTGGCCGAGCGCCAGCCCCTGCGCCTTGCGGTCCTCGGAGACGAGGGCGAGGCCGGCGCGCACGGCAGCGCGAGCGCTCGTGATGCGCACCTCGCGGCCGTCGACGCGCATGCGCCCCCGCAGGAAGGGCTCGACGCCGAAGACGCCCTCGACGAGCTCGGTGCGACCGGAGCCCTGCAGCCCGGCGATGCCGACGATCTCACCCGCGTGCAACGTGAGACTCACTCCGTCGACGAAGGAGTTGCCGCATCCGTCGAGCTCGAGCCGCGCGTCGCCGACCGTCGTCCCCTCGATCGAGTCGGGGAAGTACGACTGGATCGACCGGCCGACCATCCGCCGAACGAGTTCGTCGGTCGTGAGGTCGGCCGCGGCTTCCGTCGAGACGAGCGCGCCGTCCTTGAGGATCGTGATCCGATCGCACAGGTCGAAGATCTCCTTCAGCCGGTGCGAGACGTAGATCACCGCGACGCCGCGCGCGGTGAGCCGCCGGATGATCGCGTAGAGCAGCTCGACCTCGCGGTCGCTGAGCGCCGCGGTGGGTTCGTCCATCGAGATGACCCGGGCGTCGAACGACAGCGCCTTCACGATCTCGACGATCTGCTGCTCCGCGACGGTGAGCGATCCCACGCGCGCCTGCGCGTCGATGAACGAGACGCCGAGGTCGGCGAGCAGCTCGTCGGTGCGGGCGTTCATGGCCTTCCGGTCGACGAATCCGGCGCGGCGCGGCTCCCGGCCGAGGTAGACGTTCTGCGCGACTGTGCGCTCGGGCAGCAGCGTGAACTCCTGGAAGACCGTGACGATGCCCTCGTCCATGGCCTGTCGGGGGTGGGTGTGCCGCACCTCCTCGCCGCGGTACCGCACGGTACCCTCGTCGGCGGGCTGCACGCCCGCGATGATCTTCATGAGCGTCGATTTGCCGGCGCCGTTCTCGCCGACGAGACCGTGGACCTCGCCGGGGCGCACGTCGAAGTCGATGCCCCTCAGCACCTCGACGCCGAAGAACGACTTGCGGATGCCGGTGACGGCGAGCACCGCATCGGTGGTGAGCGTGGTCATTCGGGAATCTCCGTCCATCGTCCGTCGTCGGCCGCCGAGGCGAGCACCGCCTCAGTCAGGACCGCGGCTCGCCAACCGTCCTCGAAGGTCGGCAGGCCTTCGGGGCGGGCTCCGCCGATTGCCGCGTAGACGTCGGCGATGAAGGCGTTGAAGGCGTCCTGGTAGCCCATGGGGTGCCCTGCGGGGACGCGCTGGAGTCGGGCGGAGTCGGGCGATGCCGTGGCGGGGTCGCGCAGCAGCACAGTCGAGCCCTCTCTGCCGCCGATCCACAGCTCTTCCGGCCGCTCCTGCTCGAAGCGGAGGGCCTGACGCGAGCCGTGCAGTTCGAGCGTCAACGCGTTCTTCCGCCCCGGTGCCATCTGCGAGACGAGCAGCGTGCCCAGCGCCCCGGAGCTCGTCTCGACGAGCACGGCCGCGATGTCCTCGGTGTCGACGGCGACTCCCCCGCGTTCCGCGAAGACCCGGCGTGTGCGCGCGCTCAGGGAGTGGATGTGCTCCCCCGTGACGAACTCGATGAGGTCGCAGAGGTGCGATCCGATGTCGGCGAACGCCCTCGAGGCTCCTCCCGCGTCGGAACGGGCGCGCCAGTCGTCGTCCGTCGGCAACAGCATCCAATCCTGCAGGTACGAGCAGTCGAGGGTGAGGAGCTCGCCGGCGTCGCCTGACGCGATGCGCGCTCTGGCCTCGCGGATCATCGGGTGATAGCGGTAGACGAACGGCACGGCGGCGACGAGGCCGTCGGCTGCTGCGGCATCCGCGAGGCGCCGAGCGTCATGGGCCGTCGTGGCCAGCGGCTTCTCGCAGACGACGTGCTTGCCCGCAGCGAGTGCGCGCGCCGCGAGGTCGACGTGGGTCGCGTTGGGGGTGCACACGTGCACCACGTCGATGTCGGTCGCGCCGAAGAGGGATGCCGCGTCGGGCTCGGCCCGCGATGCTCCCAGCGCGTCGGCCGCATCGCGTCCGGCGGCGACCGACCTGGTCGCCACGGCTCGCACCTCGCCCCCGGCGTCTCGGGCGGCGGTGCGATGCACGCGCGCCATGAACCCTCCGCCGAGGATGCCGGCTCGGATCGTCCCGAGACCGGTGTCAGTGACAGCCGTTGTCATGCCGGTGAGTCTGACACAGACCCGCCAACTTTTGCTAGTTCTTTGTCAAAAGTCGTTTGTAACGAATCTGAAGTTCGCCGAGGAACGAGATAAAGCCTGTGGTTTACTGACGCAATGAGTGACGTGCTGCGGGCCGGGCCGGCGACGAGCCCCGGCGCCGGAGAGATCTTCCAGATCCTTCGTGACGGACAGGCCAGAACCAAGGCCGAACTCGCCGCGCTCACCGGGCTCGCCCGGTCCACCGTGGCGCTCCGCATCGACGCGCTCCTCGCTTCGGGACTGCTGCAGGCCGCCGGGGAGGCGGTGTCCACGGGCGGCAGACCCCCTGCGCGCGTCGCCTTCAACGCGCGCGCGGGAGTCGTGCTAGCCGTCGATCTCGGCGCCACCCATGCCACGGTCGCCGTCGCCGATCTCGCCGGCGTGATCCTCGAGTCGCACACCCGCGGGATCGACATCGCCGACGGGCCCGAGCGGCTGCTGGATGAGATCCTGGCCGATGGCTCTGCACTGCTGCATCGAGACACGGCTCAGGACCTCCCGCTGCTCGGCGTCGGCATCGGCGTCCCCGGCCCCGTCGAGCACTCCAGCGGACGGCCCACCAATCCCCCGATCATGCCCGGGTGGGATCGCTTCGACGTACCGGGCTACGTGCAGCGCACCTTCGACGTACCGGTGCTGGTCGACAACGATGTCAACATCCTCGCGCTCGGAGAGCACGCCACCACCTGGCCTCACGTCGACGACCTCGTCTTCGTGAAGGTGTCGACCGGCATCGGCGCGGGGATCATCGCGGGCGGCGCCCTGCAGCGCGGAGCGCAGGGATCGGCGGGAGACATGGGGCACGTCCAGGTGCCGAGATCGGCGACGTCGAACCGCGAGCGGGGGGACGAGCGCGACCTCGAAGCCCTGGCCAGCGGGTCCGCGCTCGCCCGCTCGCTGCGGGAGGCCGGCCTCGACGCGAAGGGCCCGGGCGACGTGATCGATCTCGTTCGCGCGGGAGACCCCGTGGCGATCGAAGCCACCCGTCAAGCCGGACGCGATGTCGGCGAGGTGCTCGCGACCGTCGTCAACCTGCTCAATCCGTCGATCATCGTGCTCGGCGGCAGCATCGCGAGGGCCGGGGAACATCTTCTCGCCGGTGTCCGCGAGGTGGTCTACCGCCGCTCGATCCCGCTCGCGACCCAGCACCTGTCGATCGTGCAGTCCCAGGCTGGCGACCGCGCGGCCGTGCTGGGTGCAGCGATCATGGTCGCTCACGAGGTGCTGTCCCCCGCCAGCGTCGATCGCCATCTGGCAGCGCGGTCTCGCTAGGCTGGGGACGTGACCGCGCAGGACGCCTCGACATCTCCGTACGAGCGCGCTCTGGGCGCCCGGATCTCCGAGCTCCATCCGAAGACCGCGTGGTACTTCCGGACGATCCCGCACGGGCAGGTCGGCGTCGGCACCGGCGTGTTCACGACCGCCGGATCGCGGTTGCGCTGGCTGAGGCCCCCGTTCCGGATCGCGGAGGCCCTCGGCGTCGCCTTCGCGGGGTGGGAGCGCGACGTCCCGTTCCGCATCGAGAACCGCACGGTCGACGGGCGCGCCCTCGCCACCCGGTGGTTCGAGCTTCCCGGCCGCACCTGGGTGATGCCGGACGTCGTGGAACTCACCCCCGGCGGGATACTCCGCAATGAGATCGGTCCGCGCCGCACCGTCGTCACCACCTTCGACATCGACGTGCGCGACGAGGCCGTCGTCCTGACCATCCGACGCGTCGGGCTCCGCCTCGGCCCGCTGAAGCTTTCGGTCCCCCGCTTCCTGAGCCCGCGAATCGGACTCGTCGAGCGATGGGACGAGGAGCGGGGGCGCCACCATGTCTCCATGACCATCGACGCCCCGGTGCTCGGGCGCGTCTACGAGTACATCGGATTCTTCGAGTACGCGATCGAGAGCGAGACCCCGTGACGACACCTCCCTCCTCCGCCGTCGGCCGCGTCGTGATCGGTGGCTCCACCGGATTCATGGGGCGCCATCTCGTGCCGCGCTTCGAGGCGGCGGGCCGAGAGGTCGTGACCATCTCACGATCGGGTGCAGATCTCCGCTGGGACGATCAGGCCGGGATCGATGCCGCCGTCGACGGCGCGACGCTCGTCGTCGGCCTCGCCGGCAAGAGCGTGAACTGCCGCTATACCCCTGAGAACCGCGCCGCCATCTTCCGCTCGCGCCTCGACACCACGGCCGCGCTCTCGGGCGCGATCGCTCGGGCGGCCGAGCCACCGGCCCTCTGGGTGAACTCCTCGACGGCCACGATCTACCGTCACGCGGAGGACCGCCCGATGACGGAGTCCACCGGCGACATCGGCACCGGCTTCTCGGTCGAGGTGGCGAAGGCCTGGGAGCGCGCTCTCTTCGCGGACGATCTGCCCGAGACGCGCCGTGTCGCCTTGCGCAGCGCTATCGTTCTCGGACACGGGGGCGTGCTCGGCCCGCTGAAGAACCTCGCCCGCCTCGGCATGGGCGGTGCCCAGTGGGACGGCCGTTGGCCGATCAGCCGCGCGCGGCGCGCGGCGGGCACGGGGCACGAGTTCGGGGCCCGTCGCGGACGCCAGCGTTTCAGCTGGGTGCACGTGGAGGACGTCGCCCGGATCATCGACTTCCTCGAGGAGACCCCATCGCTCGCCGGCCCGGTGAACGCCGCCGCCCCGAACCCGGTCGACAACACGACGTTCATGGCGACCGTCCGCCGGGCCCTCGGGGTCCCGTTCGGTCCGCCGATGCCGCGATGGATGCTGGAGCTCGGCGCGATCGGCATCCGCACCGAGACGGAACTCATCCTCAAGAGCCGCTGGGTGGTCCCGGAGAAGCTCCAAGCCGCCGGCTTCTCCTTCTCCTACCCGACGCTGGAACCCGCGATCAGGGAGTCCTTCGATCTGGCGGCAGAGCGGGGCTAGCTCGCGGACTTCTCCGAGCCGTTCGTCGCGTCGCCGCCCTCGCGTCGGCGCTTCTCGATCTCCGCGCGGAGCCGCCACTCCTCGATCTCGCGGTCGAGGTCGGCGATCTGCTCCTCCGTCGACCGGTTGTCGACGGGACGCATGGGCGCCGGGTCGACCCGAGCGGGTGCGGTCCGAGGAGCGGGGCGCATCCGCGGGATCCGCAGACCCGCCTCCGAGTACTCCCGACCGATCGCGAACCACAGCAGACTGCCGATGAGCGGCAGCAGGATGACGATGACGATCCACGCCATCTTCGGCAGGAAGCGGACCTGCGAGTCCTCGCGCCGGATGATGTCGACCAGCGCGCCCACCATCAGCGCGATGATCAGGAGCGAGAACAGGAACGGCATGTGTTCAGGGTAGACGACCGGGGCTCGCTGCGCGCGGGCTAGGGAAGCACGTGGCCCGCAGCGCGGAACAGCTCGTACCACTCGGCCCGAGTGAGCTCGACGTCGGCGCCGGCCGCGGCATCCCGCACCCGCTGCGGTGTCGTGGTGCCGAGCACCACCTGCATCTTCGCCGGGTGCCTGGTGATCCATGCTGTCGCGATCGCGATCGGCTCGACCTCGTATGCCGCCGCGAGGCGATCGATCACCGCGTTGAGCTCGGCGTACTCGGGGTTCCCCAGGAACACGCCCGTGAAGAATCCGCCCTGGAACGGCGACCATGCCTGGATCGTGATGCCGTTGATGCGGCAGTACTCGACGATGCCGCCGCCGTCGCGCACGACACTCTGATCCTCGCCCGCCATGTTCGCGGCGATGGGCTGGGCGATGATCGGGGCGTGCGTGATCGAGAGCTGCAGCTGGTTGGCGACCAGAGGCTGGGAGACGGCGGTGCGCAGCAGGTCGATCTGCCTCGGCGTGTGGTTCGAGACGCCGAAAGCGCGCACCTTGCCCGACGACTCGAGCTCATCGAACGCCCTGGCGACCTCTTCGGGCTCGACGAGAGCGTCGGGGCGGTGCAGCAGCAGCACGTCGATGCGGTCGGTGCCCAGCGCCGCCAGAGATCCGTCGACCTGCCGGATGATGTGGTCGTACGAGAAGTCGAACATGCCCTGCTTCGGCACGATGCCGCACTTCGTCTGCAGCACGATCTCATCGCGCTCCGACGGGCTCAGTCCGAGCGCGGAGGCGAACCGCTCCTCGCAGAAGTGCATGCTGCCGCCATAGATGTCGGCGTGGTCGAAGAAGTCGATGCCGGAGCCGCGCGCGGCCTCGTACAGCTCTCGGATCTGGGCGTCGGTCTTGTCGTTGATGCGCATCATCCCGGCGACGACGGCGGGGGCGGTGGACTGTCCGAAGGGTACGGTCTTCATGCGTCCACGCTAGCGCGGCATACCCCGGCGCGGGTGCGACCGCGACAGGTCAGTCGGAGGGCGGAGCCGGCACCAGGCGCGCGGGTGACACCCCGAGCGCGTTCGCGACGGCGGCGAGCTCTTCGACCGTGAGGTCGCGCTCGCCCGCCAGCGACGCCTCGACGACCCGCAGACCGAGACCCGACCGCTGGGCCAGCCAGTCGGTGTCCCGCCTCGTTCTCCCCAGCTCGGAGAGGACCGCGGACGCCACCAGACGCCTCACTTCTGTCGTCATGCGTCGACACTATCGCCGCATATGGGATGCGGACAACGGTCGACGCACCGATATGACGGCATCCTGGCCTCAGGCCGGTGCTATCGTGACTCGCGTGAAGACACCGGCCGAGTCGTTCAATGCCGCCGTCGGGAGCCAGCTCCGCGCCGAGATCGCGGCGAAGGGCAGCAGCATCGCAGCGATGGCGCGAAAGATCGGATACGCGCGCAGCGCGCTCGACAACTACGTCACCGGCAAACGAGCGATCCCCATTCCCGTCGTCTACGCCGTCGGCGCGGCGCTCGGCGTCGCGCCGCACGTCATCCTGTCGCGCGCAGAAGAGCGCCTCGCCACCGAGAGCGACCGCTCCGGTGCGGTGATCCCGTTCCCCTCGCGCCCCGATGTCCCCGGCCGCCGACAGAATGACGCAGAGGTCGCGTTCGACTCGCCCCTCTCCCACGACGCCGACACCGACGACCTGTACGACTGACGCCCACGACGAGAGGAGCCCCGTGGACCAACTCCTCCGACTCGTCGAGACCCATGGTCTGCGCCTCGTCGAGCGCCCCGGGCGCTCCTGCGGCGGATACGAACCGCACTCGGCCACGATCCGGGTCGCCCCGGGCATGAGTGCGCGCACGACGCGCAGCGTGATCGCGCACGAGCTCGGCCACGCGATGCTCGGTCACGAGCACACGCACGATCCGACCGAGCGTGCCAGGCAGGAGCGACGCGCGGACGAGTGGGCCGCGCGACTGCTCATCACTCCCGCCGGCTACGCGGAGGCCGAAGCCGCCCGTGACGGGCACGCCGCGAGCATCGCCTTCGACCTCGGCGTCACCGTCGACCTGGTGCTCGCCTTCCGGCGCCTGCTTCGTCGCGTGGGAGACGTCACCTACGTCGAACCGCGACTGGGGCGGGGACAGTGGGCGCATCGCAGCGTCTCCGCGTGACGGGGAGCTCGCTCAGCGCTGATTGAATGGCGGCATGACCTTCACCACCACGCCTGCCCCCGTCACACTCACCGGCGATCTCGTCGAGCTGCGACCGCTCGAGCGATCGCACCACGACGGACTCCTCGAGGCGCTGACCGAGGGCGATCTCTGGAAGCGGGCGTGGTACACCTCGGTTCCCTCACCCAAGGGTCTCGCTGCGGAGATCGACCGTCGTCTCGGGCTGCTCTCGTCCGGCGAGATGATCCCCTTCACGGCGTTCGACGCCACGGGGAGGATCATCGGCCTCACGACCTTCTACGACATCGTCGCCGACGTCCCGCGACTTCACATCGGCTACACGTGGAACCGCCCCTCCGCCCACGGCACCGGGACGAACGCGGAGTCCAAGCTGCTGCTGCTGCGTCACGCCTTCGAGGATCTCGGGGTGTTCCGCGTCGGGCTCACCACGCAGTGGGTGAACTTCCAGTCCCGAGCAGCGATCGAACGCCTCGGTGCGAAGCAGGACGGCGTGATGCGCGCGATGAGCCGCTACCGCAACGGCGCCCTGCGCGACAGCGTGGAGTACTCGATCATCGAGCCGGAGTGGCCCGCGGTGCGGGCGAACCTGGAGGCGAGGCTCGCCGCCAGAGCGTGATCACTCGGTGGCGTTGCCCGACCAGTTGTCGTCGCGGCGCGTGGCGGACCCGCGCTGGCGCATGACATACGCGAGCGACAGGCAGATGATGAGGATGCCTGCCGCGAAGACGACACCCTGGAACTCGGGGAGCACCTGTGCGAGGCCCAGGAGCCAGATCCCTCCGAGGAAGAGGACCAGGAAGAAGATGAAGCTGAGGATCACGGGGGCTCCTGTCGTTGCGGGCGTCATCCAGGATACCGCCGACAGCGCACTCCGCCCGCCGCATCCCGATCCGGACCGTTCCTAGCGCACGTCCGGCGGCTCCGAAACCCCCTTGGCCGCCGGCCGGACGGGTGGTTTCGTTCCGGTCATGAGCGCACATCCCACGGCCATCGCCATCTCCTGCACACTCAAGCCCTCCCCCTCCGAGTCGAGTTCCGACCTCCTGGCCTCGCAGATCCTCGCCGCTCTCTCCGAGCTCGGCGTCGACGGGCAGCTCATTCGGGCAGTGGACTACACGCTGAGCCCGGGCGTCGAAGCCGACATGGGCGGCGACGACGAATGGCCCGAGCTCCGCCGCAAGGTGCTCGACGCCGACATCCTGGTCTTCGTGACGCCGACCTGGATGGGTCAGCACTCGAGCGTCGCCCAGCGGGTGCTCGAGCGGCTGGACGCCGAGCTGAGCGAGACGGATGACGAGGGCCGGCCGATCCTGTTCGACAAGGTCGCGATCGCCGGCATCGTCGGAAACGAGGACGGCGCACACCACATCGCGGCGATCCTCTTCCAGGGGCTCAACGACGTCGGCTACACGATCGCCGCGCAGGGGTCGGTGTACTGGAACGGCGAGGCGATGCACGGAGTGGATTACAAGGACCTCTCCGAGACCCCCGAGGAGGTCGCGTCGGCTATGGCGACCGCCGCACGCAATGCCGCGCACCTCGCGTCGGTGCTGAAGGCGCACAGGTTCCCGGCCGAGTAGGCGTCAGGCAGGGGCGGTCTCCGCGGCTTCAACGCGCCCCCAATCGTCGATCACGAGCTCGCCGGAGGCATTGAGCGCGCGCATGACCTCTTCGACGCGGCGCTTCTCGATGTGCTGCGGCTCGGATGCGGTGAAGAGGAACTGCAGCGGGATGGCGGGATGGATCCACACCGTCACCCGGCCGGGGTCGCCGCCTTCGGCGGGCCGCCACGTCATCATGAAGCTCTCCTGGCGGCGCAGCTTCGTTCCGACGATGACCTTGAGGACCGCGAGGGTCTCATCGTCGATGCGGAGCGGCTCGGAGGTGCCGTCGTAGCGCAGTCTTCCCATGAGTGAACCGTACCCCGGAGGGGCACTGGTCGGGTGCATCGACGTCTTCCGTATATCGGCGTCGAGAGACGTTGCGGCGCATCGCTCCGGAGAAGCAGATGAAGTACGTCCGCCATGATCCTCGCCTCCGGCGCCGAAGTACACCCCCTGTGCGACGGGGCGGCATCATGCGAGCGTCGGAGGTCCGACATCGAGGAGGTACCACCGATGGGACGCTTCACGTACGACGGCGGACCGAAGGTCGAGATCGAGGATCGCGCGCTCACGCACCTCCAACTCGTGATGACGGCGAAGTTGCGCCGCGGAGAGGCCTTCCCGTTCAGCTGGCGCGAGGACGTGAGCCTGGGCGGCGGGCGCACCACGGTCTGGGTGCATCCGGCGAGCTCGCTCGTCTTCAAGTTCTTCGGCAGCCGCTCTCCCGACCTCAACCGGCACTGGATGCAGGACCTCGCCGTGACGGCATCTCAGCCGGCCGGCCTGTACCTCACGCCCGAGCCCCTCCGCGGGGATCCGACATGGGGCAACGAGGAGCACCCGTTGCTGGTCTGACCGCAGTAGCGTTGAGCCATGAGTGCTCCCGTCGATCCGACAGTCACGCCCGCCTGGTCCGAGCTCCGCGCGCTGCGCGAGACCTTCTCCCCCGATCTCCGCGGCTGGTTCGCGGAGGACCCGACGCGCGCCGACCGTCTCTCGTTCCCGCTCGCCGACCTGCACGTCGACCTGTCGAAGAACCTCGTCACCGACGACGTGCTGGCGGCTCTGCTGCGGCTCGCCGAGGAGACCGGCGTCGCCGACCGGTACGCCGCGATGCTCTCCGGAGAGCACCTGAACACCTCCGAGGACCGTGCTGTGCTGCACACCGCTCTCCGGCGGCCCGTCGGCATCGAGCCGACGCTCCTCGTCGACGGGCAGGATGTCGACGCCGACGTGCAGTCGGTGCTGGAGTCGCTCTCCGCCTTCGCAGCACGTGTGCGCGCAGGTGAGTGGGTCGGTGTCACGGGCAAGAAGGTCACCCACGTCGTCAACATCGGCATCGGCGGGTCCGACCTCGGCCCCGTCATGGTCTACGAGGCTCTGAAGCCCTACGCCGACGCCGGCATCGAGGCGCGATTCGTCTCGAACATCGACCCGACGGACCTTGCGCAGAAGACCGCCGACCTCGATCCGGAGACGACCCTGTTCATCGTGGCGTCGAAGACGTTCACGACGCTCGAGACCCTCACCAACGCGCGGCTGGCCCGTGAGTGGCTGTGGGCAGGGCTCGCGGCATCCGGTGCCATCGGTGACTCCGACGACGCGCGCACGGACGCCGTGGCGCATCACTTCGTGGCCGTGTCGACGGCCCTCGACAAGGTCGCCGACTTCGGCATCGATCCGGTCAACGCGTTCGGATTCTGGGACTGGGTGGGCGGCCGCTACTCGGTCGACTCCGCGATCGGCCTCTCGCTGGCCGTCGTGCTGGGTCCGGACGTGTTCCGCGACCTGCTCGCCGGTTTCCACGCCGTCGACGAGCACGTGCGCACCACTCCGCTCGAGCGCAATGTGCCCGTGCTGATGGGGCTCCTCAACGTCTGGTACAACAACTTCCACGGCGCGCAGTCGCACGCCGTGCTCCCCTATGCGCAGCAGCTGAACCGCTTCCCCGCTTACCTGCAGCAGCTCACGATGGAGTCGAACGGCAAGTCGGTGCGCTGGGACGGCTCGCCCGTCACGACCGACACCGGCGAGGTCTTCTGGGGCGAGCCCGGCACGAACGGGCAGCACGCGTTCTACCAGCTCATCCACCAGGGCACCCGCCTGATCCCGGCCGACTTCATCGCGTTCGTGAACCCCGCCTACCCGCTCAGCGACGGTGCGCAGGACGTGCACGAGCTGTTCCTCGCGAACTTCCTGGCACAGACCAAGGCTCTCGCGTTCGGCAAGACGGCCGCCGAGGTCGAGGCGGAGGGCACGACGGGCGCGCTCGTCGCGGCGCGGACCTTCCCTGGCAACCGCCCCACGACGTCGATCTTCGCGCCGGCGCTGACCCCGCAGGTACTGGGCCAGCTGATCGCGCTCTACGAGCACATCACGTTCACGCAGGGCACCATCTGGGGCATCAACTCCTTCGACCAGTGGGGCGTCGAGCTCGGCAAGCAGCTCGCGATGCAGATCGCTCCAGCCATCGGCGGCGACGAGGATGCCGTGGCCGCCCAGGACCCGTCGACGAAGGCGCTCCTGGATTACTACCGGACGCACCGGGGCTGACGAGGGCTCCCGCCATGCATGACGTGGTTGTGATCGGGGCGGGACTCGCGGGGCTGCGCTGCGCGGGACTGCTCGCCGCGCAAGGGCTCGACGTCGTCGTCATCGAGGCGGGCGATGCCGTCGGCGGACGCGAGCGCACCGACATCGTCGACGGCTTCCGGCTCGACCGCGGATTCCACGTGCTCAATCCGGCGTACCCGACGCTCCGTCGCAGCGTGGACCTCGACGCGCTGGCGATGGGCCGCTTCCCCGTCGGTGTGCGCGTGCGCACGGAAGACGGGACCGCCGAACTGCGGCACCCGGTGCGGCATCCGCTCTCCATCCCGGCCACGCTCGGCAGCGGCCTCGTCAGTGCTGCGGATGTCGTCGCGCTCGCGCGCTGGGCGGCACCAGCGCTGGCGCTTCCGCTGTCGCGTCTCGCCGAAGACGACGTCTCCCTGAGCGAGGGATGGGATGCCGCTGGGCTGCGCGGCCCGCTGCGCACCGCCGTGCTCGAGCCGTTCCTCGCCGGAGTGCTGGCGGAGGATCGTGGCGCGACGTCGAACGCGTTCGTCCGACTGCTCGTGAGCTACTTCGCGTTCGGGCGGCCCGGTCTCCCCGCCCAGGGCATCGCCGCGGTTCCCGAGCAGCTCGCCGCGCGCGCACGTGCCGTCGGTGCCGATATCCGACTCCACACCCGCGCCGAGCGGGCGACGTCATCCGGCGACGGCGTCGAGGTGGGCGTCGCGGGCGGCGACACCGTCCGCGGGGCACGCGTCGTCGTCGCTGTCGGGCCGGATGCCGTGCCAGGTCTCACCGACCTGCCCCGGCCTGCGACGAACGGTCTCCAGACGTGGTGGTTCGCCACCGAAGAGCCGCCGACCCGCTCAGCGCTGCTCATGGTCGACGGCCGTCGACGGGGCCCCGTCGTGAACACCGTCGTGATGACGAACACGGTGCCGTCGTACGCACCCGCCGGGCGGCATCTCGTCGCCGCGACGTGTCTCCTGCCCGGCGACGGTGAAGCGGCTGAGGAGAGCGAGGTTCGCCGTCATCTCGGAGAGATCTGGGGCGCTGACGTGACGGCCTGGGAACTGCTGCGGCGCGACGACATCCCCGACGCACTCCCCGCCCAGCCCGCGCCGCTGCGCCCGGCACGCGCTCCGCGTCACGGCGAACGCCTCTACATGGCGGGCGACCACCGCGACACGGCATCCATCCAGGGTGCCCTCGCATCCGGCGAGCGCGCCGCGCGAGCGGTGCTCCACGACGCGGGGAGCTCGCCGCGCGTCAGCGGGCGGTGACCACGAAGGGCCGGATGCTGCAGCATCCGGCCCTTCGTCTCAGTGGACTACCTCGGTCAGAAGTCCCAGTCCTCGTCTTCCGTGGCCTCGGCCTTGCCGATGACGTACGACGAGCCCGAACCCGAGAAGAAGTCATGGTTCTCGTCGGCGTTCGGCGAGAGCGCCGACAGGATCGCCGGGTTCACGTTCGTGACGGTCGAGGGGAACATGGCCTCGTAGCCGAGGTTCATGAGCGCCTTGTTGGCGTTGTAGTGCAGGAACTTCTTGACGTCCTCGGTCAGGCCGACGCCGTCGTAGAGGTCCTGCGTGTACTGCACCTCGTTGTCGTACAGCTCGTAGAGCAGCGAGAACGTGTAGTCCTTGAGCTCATCGCGACGCTGCTGCGTGGCCGTCTCCAGACCGCGCTGGAACTTGTAGCCGATGTAGTAGCCGTGCACCGCCTCGTCACGGATGATGAGGCGGATCAGGTCGGCCGTGTTCGTCAGCTTCGCCTTCGACGACCAGTAGATCGGCAGATAGAAGCCGGAATAGAACAGGAACGACTCGAGCAGGGTCGAGGCGACCTTGCGCTTGAGCGGGTCGTCGCCCTGGTAGTAGTCCATGATGATCTGAGCCTTCTTCTGAAGGTTCGGGTTCTCGGTGGACCACCGGAACGCCTCATCGATCTCCTTGGTCGACGCGAGGGTCGAGAAGATCGAGGAGTAGCTCTTCGCGTGCACCGACTCCATGAACGCGATGTTCGTGTAGACGGCCTCCTCGTGCGGCGTGATCGCGTCGGGGATCAGCGAGACCGCTCCGACGGTGCCCTGGATGGTGTCGAGCAGGGTCAGACCCGTGAAGACGCGCATCGTGAGCAGCTGCTCGTCGGGGGTCAGCGTGTTCCACGACTGGACGTCGTTCGACAGCGGCACCTTCTCGGGCAGCCAGAAGTTGTTCACCAGACGGTTCCAGACCTCGAGGTCCTTGTCGTCCTGGATGCGGTTCCAGTTGATCGCCTGCACGCTGTCGACCAGCTTGAGCGGGGAGTGGGGAGTCATGTTCGTTCCTAGTTCCGGGTCACTGTCGACGGGTCAGAGCATGCAGGAGACGCACTCGGTCATGTCGGTGCCCTCGAGCGCCAGCTGACGCAGACGGATGTAGTAGATCGTCTTGATGCCCTTGCGCCATGCGTAGATCTGCGCCTTGTTGATGTCGCGCGTGGTGGCGGTGTCCTTGAAGAACAGCGTCAGCGACAGGCCCTGATCGACGTGCTGCGTGGCGGCGGCGTACGTGTCAATGACCTTCTCATAGCCGATCTCGTACGCGTCCTGGTAGTACTCCAGGTTGTCGTTCGTCATGAACGCTGCCGGGTAGTACACGCGACCCAGCTTGCCTTCCTTGCGGATCTCGATCTTCGACGCGATCGGGTGGATCGACGACGTCGAGTTGTTGATGTACGAGATCGAGCCGGTCGGCGGCACCGCCTGCAGGTTCTGGTTGTAGATGCCGTGCTTCTGGATGCTCTCCTTCAGCTCGACCCAGTCCTGCTGCGTGGGGATGTGCTTGCCCGCGAAGAGCTCCTTGACCTTCTCGGTCGCCGGCACCCAGGCCTGGTCGATGTACTTGTCGAAGAACTCCCCCGACGCGTACTTCGAGTCCTCGAAGCCGTCGAACGTCTGCTGACGCTCGATCGCCAGGTTGTTCGAGGCACGCAGCGCGTGGTACAGCACGGTGTAGAAGTAGATGTTCGTGAAGTCGACACCCTCCTCCGAGCCGTAGTAGACGTGCTCGCGGGCGAGGTAGCCGTGCAGGTTCATCTGGCCGAGACCGATCGCGTGCGAGCGGTCGTTGCCGTCCTCGATCGAGCGCACCGAGCGGATGTGACTCTGGTCGCTCACAGCGGTGAGCGCACGGATCGCGGTCTCGACGGTCTGGCCGAGGTCGTCGGCATCCATCGACAGCGCGATGTTCATCGAGCCGAGGTTGCAGGAGATGTCCTTGCCGATCTGGTCGTACGACAGGTCGTCGTTGTACGTGGTCGGCGTGTTCACCTGCAGGATCTCGCTGCAGAGGTTCGACATGTTGATGCGACCCTTGATCGGGTTCGCCTTGTTCACCGTGTCCTCGAACATGACGTACGGGTAACCCGACTCGAACTGGATCTCGGCGACGGTCTGGAAGAACTCGCGCGCGTTGATCTTCGTCTTCTTGATGCGCGGGTCGTCGACCATCTCGCGGTACTTCTCGGTGACCGAGATGTCGCCGAACGGGACGCCGTAGACCTTCTCGACGTCGTACGGCGAGAAGAGGTACATGTCCTCGCCGTTCTTCGCGAGCTCGAACGTGATGTCGGGCACCACGACACCGAGCGACAGCGTCTTGATGCGGATCTTCTCGTCGGCGTTCTCGCGCTTCGTGTCGAGGAAGCGCATGATGTCGGGGTGGTGGGCGTTGAGGTACACCGCACCGGCGCCCTGACGCGCACCGAGCTGGTTGGCGTAGCTGAAGCTGTCTTCCAGCAGCTTCATCACGGGGATGATGCCGGAGGACTGGTTCTCGATCTGCTTGATCGGCGCGCCCGACTCGCGGATGTTCGAGAGCAGGAGCGCCACACCGCCGCCGCGCTTCGACAGCTGCAGGGCGGAGTTGATGCCGCGGGCGATCGACTCCATGTTGTCCTCGATACGAAGCAGGAAGCAGCTGACGAGCTCGCCGCGCTGCGCCTTGCCCGCGTTGAGGAAAGTCGGGGTGGCCGGCTGGAAGCGCCCGGAGATGATCTCCTCGACGAGGTTCACGGCGAGCTTCTCGTCGCCGTCCGCCAGGCCGAGGGCCGTCATGACGACGCGGTCCTCGAACCGCTCGAGGTAGCGCTTGCCGTCGAACGTCTTGAGCGTGTAGCTCGTGTAGTACTTGAACGCACCGAGGAAGGTCTCGAAGCGGAACTTCTTCGAGTAGGCGAGGTCGTTGAGCTTCTGGATGAAGTCGAACGAGTACTTGTCGATGACGGAGCCCTCGTAGTACTCCTTCTCGACCAGGTAGTCGAGCCGCTCCTTGAGGGAGTGGAAGAACACCGTGTTCTGGTTGACGTGCTGGAGGAAGTACTCCCGCGCCGCCCGCTTGTCGGCGTCGAACTGGATCTTCCCGTTCGCGTCGTAGAGATTCAGCATCGCGTTGAGGGCGTGGTAGTCCAGGCCCTCGTACGCGGGGTTCACCTTGAACGCCGCGGTCTCCGTCACTGCGCCGTGTCCTGCATGCTCTTCCACTGCGATACCCACCGTCGTTCCAATCCGTCGCTCACGCGATCAACATCGTCCTGTGTGCCGAAGATCTCTAGCCGGTACAAGTGAGGCACGTGGCACTTGCGGCTGATGATGTCGCCGGCGAGGCAGAAGGCGTCGCCGAAGTTGGTGTTTCCTGCGGAGATGACTCCGCGGATGTGGCGTCGGTTGCGTTCGTCGTTGAGGAACCGGATCACCTGCTTGGGAACGGCTCCCCGCTCGACGCCTCTTCCCTCACCCCCGCCGTAGGTGGGAGTGACCAGCACGAAGGGCTCGTCGATGACGAGGTCCTCCTCCTGCCGGTGAAGAGGTATGCGCCGGGCGGGGAGACCCAGCTTCTCAATGAAGCGTGCGGTGTTCCCCGACACGCTGGAGAAGTAGACCAGGAGCGGCGCAGCGGTCGCGACGGCGCTCATGGTGCGTCAGGCCAGGCGCGAGGCGAGCTCGTCGATCTTGTCGGGACGGAAGCCCGACCAGTGGTCCTCGTCGGTGACGACGACGGGAGCCTGCATGTAGCCGAGCGACTTGACCTGCTCGAGGGCTGCCGGGTCTTCCGACAGGTCGTGGATCTCGTACTCGATACCCTTCGCGTCGAGCGCGCGGTAGGTCGCGTTGCACTGGACGCAGGACGGCTTGGTGTAGACCGTGATCGACATCTTCTTCGGCTTCCCCTCAAATCTCTGGCCTGTGGTGATCAGGCGTTTGTCCGGTAGACCCTCACCGGGAACTCAATACTACATATAGGGACGGACATTCAGAGCGACCACAAGGGGTAGTAGTTACATCCGTGTAGTTTTCCACCGCTCTCCACTGATACAACACAGGTTCTCCACCGTTTCTTCCACAGGCGGAGGGCCGCCTGCGGACGACGCGAACCGCGAGAAATCGCGGCTGGGAGGACCCTGGGAGTCATCCATCCACAGGCGGGACGATACGGCCGGCCACCGACATCCGATTTTCTGTGGAAAGCGGGGTTCGGCGTGTCGCGGCGTGTCGTGGTCTTCACCCCCGCACGAGGGTCACCCCGGTGCCGGTAGCGTTGTCGGGTGGCGGGATATCAGGACCTTCTTCGCACGCCCGGAGTGGCGCGCATGATCGCGGCGCAGCTGACCGCGCGCTTCCCCAGCGGCATGACCTCGCTGGCGATCCTCCTGCACGTCGAGCAGCAGACCGGTTCGTACGGATCGGCGGGTCTCGTGCTCGCCGCGACGAGCGTCGGCCAGGCGGTCGCCGGCCCCATCACGAGCCGCTGGATGGGCGCCTGGGGCATGCGTCGCGTCCTCACCCTCACGAGCGCGGTGTGCGTGATCGCGGTGCTCGGACTCGCGCTGCTCCCCCTCTCCGTCCCCGGTTACATGGCGTTCGGAATGGTCGCCGGTCTCGCGACCCCGCCCATCCAGGCCGCCGTCCGCACCATCTACCCGAAGCTCGTGAACTCGTCGCAGCTCACGCCGCTGTTCTCCCTCGACGCCTCGCTGCAGGAGATCATCTGGATCCTGGCGCCCGTGGTCATCACCCTGGTCTCCACCCAGGTCGGCACCATGGAGGGTCTGCTGCTCGTCGCGGCCATCCTCGTCGTCGGCGCCGCCTGGTTCATCCTCTCCCCCGAGGTCGGCCGGGTGCGCATCCCCCGCAGCCGCAACGCCCTCGGGAAGGTCGCGCTCAAGCCCCCGGTGCTCCTCGCCACGGTCGTCGGGTTCCTGCTGATCGGCGCGTGCGCCGCCGTCGAGGTCGGCGTCGTCGCCACGTTCGAGCACGGCAGCCTCGCGGCGGGGCTCGTCCTGGCGGTGTTCTCGGTCGGCAGTCTCGCGGGCGGGCTCGCCTTCGGGCACATTCCGATCGGCCCCTGGGCGATGGCCCGCCGCCTGCTGATCGTGACCGTCGGCCTCGCCCTCACGATGATCTCCCTCGACGTGTTCTGGCTGGGCGGCACCCTCGTCGTCGCCGGCATCGGGATCGCCCCCGCCCTCGCCGTGCTCTTCGCGATCACGTCGGCGAGCGTCAAGTTCAGCGAGACCGCCGAGGCGTTCGGGTGGACCGGCACCGGCCAGCTCATCGGCGCCGCCGCTGGGTCCGCCGCGGCGGGCTTCCTCGTCGACGCGACCGACCCGCGCGGCGCCTACCTTGCGGCGACGATCTTCGCCGCGGTCGGGCTCATCGTCTCCGTCGTCTTCGTCCGCTCCTTCCCCGATCTGCGTCACCGAGACGCGAGCCCTCATCCCGACACCGAACCCCTGGCGGTCACACCCTCATGAGCACAGCACTCCCCTCCTCGCACCGGAACGACACGACCTCTCCTGTCGAGGTGGTCTGCGTCGGCGAATCCATGGGCCTCGTCACCGCTGTCGGCGCACCCCTGGTCGAGACCGAGACCGCGGCGTTCGGCATCGCCGGCGCGGAGGGCAACGTCGCCGTCGGTCTCGTCGCCGCCGGCCACCGGGCGGCCTGGGCGTCTCGTCTCGGCGCCGACCCGTTCGGCGAGCGCATCTCCGCCGAACTCTCCGGCCGGGGCGTCGACCTGTGGGTCGCGACCGACCAGACGACGCCGACCGGCGTGATGTTCAAGGACCCCGGTGTCGAGTCGTCCGCGGTCTACTACTACCGGCGCGGATCAGCCGCCTCGCTCATGGACCGCGGGTTCCTCGACGCCGACTCTCTCGCCGGGGTGCGCATCGTGCACACCACGGGCATCACGCCGGCACTCTCCGCCACGTGCCGCGACATGGTCGATCAGCTGTACGTCGACGCCCGCGCGGCCGGGGCCCTGCTCTCGTTCGACGTCAACGATCGACGCGCCCTGTGGAGCAAGGAGGACGCCGCGCACACGCTCGCCCGTCTCGCCGACGCAGCCGACATCGCGTTCGTCGGCCGCGACGAGGCGGAGCGCATCTGGGGCACCGCGACGGCATCCGAGGTCCGCGCGCATCTGCCGCACTGCGGACTGCTCGTGGTGAAGGACGGCGACGTCGGCGCGACCGCGTTCTCGGGCGATGACGAGCCGGTGTTCGTCCCCGCGCCGCGCGTCGAGGTCGTCGAGCCGGTCGGCGCGGGCGATGCGTTCGCCTCCGGGTTCCTCGCGGCCACGCTCGAGGGAGCAGACCTCGCGAAGCGCCTGTCGGCCGGACACACGGCAGCCGCTCGCGTGCTCACGACGCACGGAGACCTTCCGCCGCTCGACTGATCGCCGGCGCGAGCGCACGGGATCCGCTGTCGGACGGCGGTCGTAGGCTGAGAACATGGCCTCGCCGCTCACCCTCCCCCGTCTCTGCTGGGGCGATCCGTCGTCCCCCCGCCGCGTGCTGCTCGTGCACGGACTCGGTTCGTCGGGAGCGCTGATGTGGCGTCTCGGCGACGCCCTGGGCGCCGCCGGATGGCACGCGACGGCGGTCGACCTGCGCGGACACGGGGATGCGCCCCGCGCCCTCGACTACTCCGTGCAGGCGTACGGCGCGGATCTCGTCTCGACGCTGCCCGCGGGCGGCGGGCGATGGGATGCCGTGGTCGGCCACTCGCTCGGCGGAGCCGCGAGCACGGTCGCCGCGGCATCCTCGCCCGAATGGACGGCGCGACTCGTGCTGCTCGATCCGGCCATCCTCGTCGGCGGCCGCGACGCGGCGATCGTGCGGAAGAGCCAGGAACGCGCCTTCGCCGACAACCGGATCGAGCTCGTCCGGCAGGAGCACCCGCACTGGCATCCGCAGGACTGGGAGCTCAAGGTCGACGCCGTGCATCGCACCAGCGCCTGGGCCGTGGAGCAGACCAGCGCGCAGAACACCCCGTGGGATGTCACGGCCGACGCCGCGCGCCTGGCCGTGCCGACCCATGTGATCGGCTCCGACCCCGCCGTGTACAGCATCTTCACCGGCGAGGTCGCGCGGTCGGTGCTCGCCGCGAACCCCCTCATCTCGATGTCGGTCGTGGAGGGCGCGGGGCATTCGCTCCACCGCGACAGGCCAGAGGAATCGATCCGTCAGATGAAGGAGGCACTCGCGTGAGCGCATTCGACCCGTCGGTGTTCCTGCCCGACGACCTGCTCGACCGCATCCGGGAGCGCGCGCCGCTGCACGATCGCGACAACACCTTCCCCCAGCAGGACCTGGACGAACTGCGCGAGGCAGGATATCTCTCGATCCTGGTCCCCGCCGAGCGGGGCGGCGCCGGCCTCGGGCTGGCCGAGGCCGCCGTCCTGCAGCAGCGCCTGGCAACCGCGGCGCCGGCGACGGCGCTGGCGATCAACATGCACCTGGTCTGGACCGGGGTCGCGAAGGTGTTCAGCGACCGCGGCGTTCCCGGCCTCGAGTTCGTGCAGGACGGCGCGGTCGCCGGCGAGATCTTCGCCTTCGGCATCAGCGAGGGCGGCAACGACCTCGTGCTCTTCGGCAGCGACACGGATGCCGTGCCGACACGAGACGGCGGATACGCGTTCACCGGCACCAAGATCTTCACCTCCCTCGCGCCGGTGTGGACGCGGCTCGGCCTGCACGGCCTCGACACCACGAGCGAGGATGCGCCGAAGCTCGTCTTCGCATTCGTCGAGCGCAGCGACGCGGTGGTCACGAGCGACGACTGGGACACCCTCGGCATGCGCGGGACGCAGAGCAGGACGACACGCCTGAACGGGGCGGTCGCCGATGCCGCGCACGTGGTGCGCCGCATCGACGCGGGGCCGAGCCCCGACCCCATCGTGTTCGGCATCTTCTCGGTCTTCGAGATCCTGCTGGCCTCCGTCTACACCGGGATCGCCCGCCGTGCGCTGGACCTGGCCGTGCAGACCGCTCGGACGCGGCGGTCCAAGCGCACCGGCTCGACCTACAGCCAGGATCCCGACATCCGCTGGCGGGTCGCCGATATGGGCCTCGCCTATGACGCCCTGCCGCCGCAGATCGCGGCACTCGCCCGCGACGTCGACGAGCGCGCCGATCACGGCGCTCGCTGGTTCACGCTCCTGTCGGGGCTCAAGCACCGCGCGATCACGACGGCGAAGCACGTCGTCGAT
This sequence comes from Microbacterium sp. SZ1, assembly GCF_002362255.1. Lineage (GTDB taxonomy): Bacteria > Actinomycetota > Actinomycetes > Actinomycetales > Microbacteriaceae > Microbacterium. The sequence goes on from NZ_LPVV01000003.1 coordinate 213,488, forward strand.
CAGGCGATGCTCGTCGCCGGCGGTGGTTCGTACTTCTCCGCCAACGAGCTCTCGCGCCTGTACCGAGACGTACTCGCCGGCGCCTTCCACCCCTCCGACCCCGAGTCCGCGCACTCGACCGCCGCGACGGCGTGGCTCGGCCCCGTGGAGTCCTGACCCCAGACGGAGCGAATTCGCATTCCTCACAGGTCGAATCTGCGGAATCGGTTGCCGAGAGTCGATCTCGGTGCGAGGATCGCATCATGCCGTCCTCGAAGAAGCATCCCACCCTCGACGATGTGTCCAAGACGATCATCGAGCTGCTGCAGGAGGACGGGCGCCGCTCGTACTCCGACATAGGTCGCGCCGTCGGGCTGAGCGAGGCCGCCGTGCGTCAGCGCGTGCAGCGGCTCACAGAGGCCGGCGTCATGCAGATCGTCGCCGTGACGGACCCGATGCAGTTGGGCTTCCGCCGTCAGGCGATGATCGGCATCCGCGTCTCCGGCGACACTCGCGTCGTCGCCGAGGAGATCGCGGCGATCCAGGCCATCGACTACGTCGTCATCACAGTCGGCGCCTTCGACATCCTCGCCGAGGTCGTGTGCGAGGACGACGAGGACCTCCTCGCGCTGATCAACGACAGCATCCGTCCGATCGACGGCGTCCTGTCGACCGAGACCTTCATCTACGCCAAGCTGCAGAAGCAGCTCTACAACTGGGGGACCAGATGAGCACCACCCGCACGACTCCGTCCGAGCCCGAACTCCAGGCGATGGCGAAGGACCACCTCTGGATGCACTTCACCCGGCAGTCCACGATGGAGAAGTCGGGGGTGCCGATCATCGTCAAGGGCGAGGGGCACCGCATCTGGGATGCGAAGGGCAAGGAGTACATCGACGGGCTCGCCGGGCTCTTCGTGGTGAACGCCGGCCACGGTCGGCGCCGTCTCGCCGAGGCCGCGGCAGCCCAGGCATCCGAGCTCGCGTTCTTCCCGCTGTGGTCGTACGCGCACCCGGCAGCGATCGAGCTCGCCGACCGACTCGCCGACGAGGCACCAGGCGACCTCAATCGCGTCTTCTTCTCGACCGGCGGCGGGGAGGCCGTCGAGACGGCCTTCAAGCTCGCCAAGCACTACTGGAAGCTGCAGGGCAAGCCGGCCAAGCACAAGGTCATCTCGCGGGCGGTCGCGTACCACGGCACCCCCCAGGGCGCCCTCGCGATCACCGGCATCCCCGCCATGAAGGCGATGTTCGAGCCGGTGACCCCCGGCGGCTTCCGCGTGCCGAACACGAACTTCTACCGGGCGGCCGAGATGGGCGGCCCGAGCGACGACCTCGAGGCGTTCGGCCTCTGGGCCGCGAACCGCATCGAGGAGATGATCCTGTTCGAGGGTCCCGAGACCGTAGCGGCAGTCTTCCTCGAGCCGGTGCAGAACTCCGGCGGGTGCTTCCCGCCTCCTCCCGGATACTTCGCCCGCGTGCGCGAGATCTGCGACAAATACGACGTGCTGCTCGTCTCCGACGAGGTCATCTGCGCGTTCGGGCGCCTCGGACACACCTTCGCCTGCTCCGGCCTCGGCTACGTGCCCGACATGATCACGTGCGCCAAGGGCATGACGAGCGGCTACTCCCCCATCGGCGCGACGATCGTGAGCGACCGGATCTACGAGCCCTTCTCGCACGGGGACCTCTCGTTCCCGCACGGCTACACGTTCGGCGGGCACCCCGTGTCGGCCGCGGTCGCGCTCGAGAATCTCGCGATCTTCGACGAAGAGGGACTGAACGCGCACGTCCGCGAGAACTCGCCTCTGTTCCGCGCCGAGCTCGAGACGCTCCTGGATCTGCCGCTCGTCGGCGACGTACGAGGCGACGGATACTTCTTCGGCATCGAGCTCGTGAAGGACAAGGCGACGAAGGAGACGTTCGACGACGACGAGTCCGAGCGGCTGCTCCGCGGCTTCCTGTCCGGAGCGCTCTTCGAGGCCGGCCTCTACTGCCGCGCCGACGACCGCGGCGACCCCGTGATCCAGCTCGCGCCGCCGCTCACGATCGGACCGGCGGAGTTCCGCGAGATCGGACAGATCCTGCGCGGCGTGCTGACGGAGGCCCAGGGAGTGCTCTAGTGGGCGCGGCTCAGGCCCGCGGTGCAGTGCGCCGACGCGCGAGCAGCGCGAGGTGCAGGGCGGCGAGGGTCTCGCCGTCGTCGAGGTCGGCGTCGAGCAGATCGCCGATGAGCGTGAGTCGCTGATAGAACACCGACCGCGACAGGTGGCTCGCGGCCGCCGCCGCCGAACGATTCCCCGGGTGCGCGAGCAGCGCCGCGAGCACGTCGAGCAGGTCGCCGCGGCGCTCCTCGTCGTACCGGATCAGCGGCGACAGCATCCGCTCGCTGTGCTCGTGCAGGCGTCGATCGTCGCGAAGGGTCGCGACGAGCCGTTCGAGCGGTCGGTCACCGACCCGCCGCACTCGAGCACCGGCGCCCGCCCCCTCACTGTCGGCGAGATCGCGGGCCGCGCGGAGGGACGAGAGCAGGCCGGGTACGTCCTCGGCCATCGGCCCCACGAACACCGGCCGGCCTGGGCCGGCGATGTGCAGCAGGGTCACGTCGTCGAGCTCCAGGGATGCCGGTGCTGAGAGCAGCGCGACGTCGTGGTCGCCCGCGCGCGCCGCGACGACCGCGAGTCCCGACTGCCTCGCACGGTAGGCGAGCGCCGTGATCGAGTCCGCACCTCCGACGACGATGCCGTGGCATCGACGCCCCCGCAGTTCGAATCCCCCTGCCTCGAGCCGTGCGGCGATGTCGTCGGCATCCGCGAACCGGGCTCCGAGCAGATCGTCGATCACGCTGCGCTGGGCGAGCAGCGACCATTCGACGTCACCGCCGTCGGCGAGGCACCCGAACGCGAGCGCCGTCGCACCCTGCTCCAGAACCGTGAGGCGACCGGCCGCCGGCTCGGCACCGGGGAGCGCGAGCAGCGTGCCCCATCGGGTACCCCGCGCCTGCACCGGCACGCGGTCGGCTTCTTCCCGTCCCCGGAGGGCCTCCGCCACCCCGCGCCCCAGGTATTCCCCCGCGATCAGCTCGCCCGCGAGGTTCTCGAGCATGACCGGGGCGCCGATCGCCCGCGCGGTCTCGGCGACGACCACGTCGGCCGGAGCGCCCTGCAGGCTCAACACGGTGAAGAGCTCGTGCAGATGACGCCTCTCCTCCAGCGCGGCCGTCTGCGCGGCGATGAGCGCGTGGTGCACGGCCTCGGTGACTGCGACGAACTTCACCTCTCGGGTGAGAGCCACGAGCGCGAGACCCTCCCTCGCGCACACGTCGACGACCGCCCCGGGGACCTCGGGGTGCCGGTCGCCGAGCTCGAGGACGATCCCGGCGAGCCCCACCTCGTGCAGACGCACGGCGAATTCGCGCAGCATCCGATCGTCGTCGGGCCAGGCGGCTCCCGTCGTGAGCAGCAGTTCGCCCCCGTCGAGCAGTCGCGCGACGCCGGTGCTGTCAGAGACGTGCACCCAGCGCACCGCAGCCTCCAGCGCCGCGCCGCCGACGATGATCTCTGGCGCCCCGCGCTGCAGCGCAGGGCTGCTCAGCACATCCGCCACGGTGAGAAACACCGCGCCCCTCGGACGCTTTGTCCGATTATCGGAGAAGTCATGACGTTCTGACACGGGTATCGACCGCCGATCTCTGTGAACATAGACGAGAACCAGCGTATCGCGAGCCGGTCAAAGTGTCCGAGTCGCCAGCGCGTGAGCATCGAGGAGCAGCGTGGACATCGTCCGTCACGTCATCAACGGAGCAGAGACCGCGGAAGCGGCGCGATCGGGCGAGGTCTTCGATCCCGCCACGGGGCAGGTGACCAAGCACGTCGCGTTCGCCTCGACGGCCGAGGTCGAGCAGGCGATCGCCGCAGCAGCCGCCGCCCTCCCGGCCTGGCGCGAGACGAGCCTCATCAAGCGCGCCGACGTGTTCTTCCGCCTGCGCCAGCTGCTCAAGGAGCGCACCCCCGAGCTCGCCGCGATCGTCACGTCGGAGCACGGCAAGGTGCTGTCGGATGCCGCGGGCGAGGTGTCGCGCGGAATCGAGAACGTCGAGTTCGCCGCCGGCCTCGTGCACCTCCTCAAGGGCGAACGCAGCGAGCAGGTCGCCCGCGGCGTCGACGTGCACTCGGTCAAGCAGCCGGTCGGCGTGGTCGCCGCCATCACCCCCTTCAACTTCCCCGTCATGGTGCCGCTGTGGATGGTCGCCTCGGCCATCGCCTGCGGCAACACCGTCGTCCTCAAGCCGAGCGAGAAGGACCCATCCGCCGCGGTCTGGCTCGCCAAGCTGTTCCAGGAGGCCGGCCTCCCCGACGGCGTGCTGAACGTCGTGCACGGCGACAAGGAGGCCGTCGACGCCCTGCTCGACTCGCCCCGCGTGAACGCGGTCAGCTTCGTCGGCTCCACGCCCATCGCCCGCTCGATCTACCAGCGCGCCTCGGCGAACGGCAAACGAGTGCAGGCCCTCGGCGGCGCGAAGAACCACATGGTCGTGATGCCGGATGCCGACATCGACGCCGCCGCCGATGCCGCCGTCTCCGCGGCCTACGGTTCGGCCGGCGAGCGCTGCATGGCCGTGTCGGTGCTCGTCGCCGTCGGCGACGTCGCAGACGACCTCGTGGCCGCGATCGCCTCACGCATCGAGGGCCTCACGATCGGTGCGGGCACCGACGAGGCCAGCGAGATGGGTCCGCTGATCACCCGCGAGCACCGCGACCGTGTCGCCTCGTACGTGACCGGCGCCGCCGCCGAGGGCGCCACGGTCGTCGTCGACGGCACCGAGAAGCGGTTCGATTCCGACGGGTTCTTCATCGGGGTGAGCCTGCTCGACCACGTCGCTCCCGGAATGAAGGCGTACGACGACGAGATCTTCGGCCCTGTGCTCGGCGTGGTCCGCGTGGAGACCTACGCCGAGGCCGTCGAGCTCGTCAACGCGAACGCGTACGGCAACGGCACCGCGATCTTCACCCGCGACGGCGGCACCGCCCGCCAGTACGAGTTCGACATCGAGGTCGGCATGGTCGGCGTCAACGTGCCGATCCCGGTACCGATCGGCGCCTACTCGTTCGGCGGCTGGAAGGACTCGCTGTTCGGCGACTCGCACATCTACGGCCCCGAGTCGGTGCACTTCTACACCCGGTCGAAGGTCGTCACGACCCGCTGGCCCGACCACACCCCGTCGCAGATCGACCTCGGGTTCCCGAGCAACCACTGAGCGGCCCCGGAGAGAAGATCATGACTGCTTTCACCGACCGACACGGCGCATCCCACGAGCTGCCGGCCCCCGACGCCGAGGCGCAGGTGCGCGCCGACGACCGCGGGCACGTGTTCCACTCCTGGAGCGCACAGGGCCTCATCGATCCGCTCCCCGTCGCCGCGGGTGAGGGGTCGACCTTCTGGGACTACGCCGGAAACGCCTACCTCGACTTCTCCAGCCAGCTGGTGAACCTGAACCTCGGGCACCAGCATCCGGATCTCGTGTCAGCGATCCAGCAGCAGGCCGGGCGCCTCGCGACGATCCAGCCCGCGATGGCGAACGACGTGCGCGGCGAACTCGCGCGCCTCATCGTCGAGGTCGCGCCCGAGGGCTTCCAGAAGGTGTTCTTCACCAACGGCGGCGCCGAGGCGAACGAGTACGCGGTGCGGATGGCGCGCCAGACGACCGGGCGCCGCAAGGTGCTGTCGATGTACCGCAGCTACCACGGCTCCACCTCGACCGCGATCTCGCTCACGGGCGACCCGCGGCGCTGGGCGAACGACACCGTCGACTCGGGCTCCGTCCGGTTCTTCGGTCCGTACCTGTACCGCTCCCCCTTCCACTCCGAGACCCTCGAGCAGGAGTCGGAGCGCGCCCTCGCCCACCTCGAGCAGACGATCCAGCTCGAAGGCCCCGGCACCGTCGCGGCGATCATCATCGAGACCGTCGTCGGCACGAACGGCGTGCTCGTGCCGCCGCCCGGCTACCTGCGAGGCGTGCGCGAGCTGTGCGACCGCTACGGCATCGTGTACATCGCCGACGAGGTCATGGTCGGGTTCGGGCGCCTCGGCGAGTGGTTCGGCGTCGACGCGTTCGACGCGCGGCCCGACCTCATCACCTTCGCGAAGGGCGTCAACTCCGGCTACGTGCCGCTCGGCGGCGTCGTGATCTCCGAGCGCATCGCGAAGGCATTCGAGACGACGCCGTTCGCCGGCGGACTCACCTACTCGGGGCACCCGCTCGCATGCGCCGCCGGGGTGGCGACGTTCGAGGTGTTCCGCCGCGACGGCATCCTGGAGCGCGTGCGCGACCTCGGCGAGCGCATCGTCGAGCCCACGCTGCGCTCGTGGGTCGAATCCCACCCGAGCGTCGGCGAGGTGCGCGGTCGCGGGCTGTTCTGGGCCGTCGAGCTCGTGCGCGACAAGGAGACGCACGAGCCGCTCGTGCCGTTCAACGCATCGGGTGCGGATGCCGCGCCGATGACCGCCTTCGCGGCCGCGGCGAAGAAGGCCGGCGTCTGGCCGTTCACGCACTTCAACCGCATGCACGTCGCACCGCCGCTGGTGATCTCGGAGGACGACCTCGTCCGCGGCCTCGCGGTGCTCGACGACGCCCTCACGGTCGCCGACGAGCACGCGGCGAATTAGACGAGCGTCGGTCGCACCACCTGTTCAGTTGGCACCTCGTGTCGCAATTCGCCCGGAATTGCGACGAGAGGTGCCAACCGAACGGGGCCGAGCGCGCCGCGGGCTAGACGAGGAATCCGCGGAGCAGGGCTTCGGACCCGGCGAGGTGGTCGTTCATGGCCGCCTCGGCGGCATCCGGTCTGCCGGCGAGGATCGCAGAGACGATGCGCTCGTGCTGCTCGCCCGAGTGCTGGATGTTTCGCGGCAGCAGCGGAAAGGTGTCGAGCCAGACGTTCACCGATGCCCGGTTCTCGGCGACCAGTGCGACGAGCGAGGGGATGCCGGCGGCCTCCGCGATCGCGAGGTGCAGCAGGGTGTCCAGGCGGCGGTACTCGTCGGGCCCCGCCGGTAGCGCAGCCTCGTGCCGTGCCCAGAGGTCGGCGCGCACGGCGGCGTCGAGGGAGCGCCCCGCGGCGGCCCGCGCGGCGCCGGTCTCGAGCACCCGCCGGAGGCCCAAGACGTCGTCGATGTCGGCGGGCGTCACAGCCTCGGCATCCGAGGGGTGCGGCAGCGGGTCGGCGACGAAGGTGCCGCCGTACCGGCCCCGCTTCGGCACGAGGTAGCCGGTGTCGGCGAGCTCCCTGATGGCGTCGCGCACGGTGTCACGGCTGACGCCGAAGGATGCCGCGAGCTCGCGCTCGGGAGGAAGCGACTCCCCCGGCGCGACCACACCGAGCCGGATGGTCTGCACGAGCCGCGACACCGCGTCCTCGAGGGCGTTGCCCCGCCGCAGCGGGCGGTACACCGCTCGCCTGACCTCGACGAGATCGCCGTCGGGGACGTGGTCGCTCATGGTCTCACCCTGTCACAGCGCGATGGGCCGGTCTCACAGCGGGGTGACGTAGGCGTTCGTGATGCCGCCGTCGACGACGAAGGCGCTGGCCGTGATGAACGACGAGTCGTCGGAGGCGAGGAAGGCGACCGCGGCCGCCAGCTCCTCCGGCTCCGCGAAGCGTCCCATCGGCACATGCACCAGGCGGCGCTGCGCGCGCTCGGGGTCCTTCGCGAAGAGCTCCTGCAGCAGCGGAGTGTTCACAGGGCCGGGGCACAGTGCATTGACCCGCACACCCTGCCTGGCGAACTGCACGCCGAGCTCGCGCGACATGGCGAGCACGCCGCCCTTCGACGCCGTGTAGCTGATCTGCGAGGTCGCCGACCCCAGCAGGGCGACGAACGACGCGGTGTTGATGATCGATCCCCGACCCGCCGGCACCATGTGGCGCAGCGCCGCGCGGCTGCACAGGTAGACGCTCTTGAGGTTCACGTCCTGCACCCGGTCCCATGCCGGGAGCTCGGTGGTCTCGATCGAGTCGTCGTCCGCGGGCGAGATGCCCGCGTTGTTGAACGCGATGTCGATGCGGCCGAACTCCTCGGCGACGCCGTCGAACAGGGTGTTCACCTTCGCCTCGTCGGCGACGTCGACGGGTCGGAAGGCTCCGCCCACCTCGGCCGCGGCCTTCTCGCCGGTGGCGGGGTCGACGTCGGCGATGACGACGAACGCGCCCTCGGCGGCGAAGCGGCGTGCGGTGGCGAAGCCGATGCCGCTCGCGCCTCCGGTGATGATGGCGACGCGGTCCTTGAGACGCTGGGTCAGATCGATGGTCATTGCTCTCTCCGTTGCTGGGGTGTGTCGGGGCGGATGCCGCGGTCAGTCGTCGGTCGCGAAGAAGACGTTCTTCGTCTCGGTGAAATGCTCGGCCGCGTCGGGTCCGAGTTCGCGGCCGAGGCCCGAGGCCTTCATGCCGCCGAACGGGGTGGCGTACCGCACGGACGAGTGCGAGTTCACCGACAGGACTCCGCTCTGCACGCCGCGCGAGACACGGACGGCCCGACCGAGGTTCCGCGTCCACAGCGAGCCCGCGAGTCCGTAGATCGTGTCGTTCGCGAGACGGATGGCGTCGGCCTCGTCGTCGAACGGCATGACGGCGACGACCGGGCCGAACACCTCCTGCTGCGCGATCCGGTCGCCGGGGTCGGCGAGCACGACGGCCGGCGCGAACCAGAACCCGTCGCCCTGCGGGGCGCTGCCGCGGAACGCGATGTCCGCTCCGTCGAGGAACGACGCCACGGTGTCGCGGTGACCGGCGGAGATGAGCGGCCCCATGTCGGTCTCGGTGCTCGACGGATCCCCCACCCGCCACGCCGCCACTGCGGGTTCGAGCAGTTCGAGGAACCGGTCGTACACCGAGCGCTGCACGAGCAGGCGACTGCGCGCGCAGCAGTCCTGCCCGGCGTTGTCGAACACCGAACCGGGCACGGCGGCGGCGGCCCTCTCGAGGTCGGCGTCGTCGAACACGATGTTCGCGCTCTTGCCGCCCAGCTCCAGGGTCACGGGCTTGAGCGCCCGCGCGCATGCTGCGGCGACCTCGATCCCCACCTCGGTCGACCCGGTGAAGACGACCTTGCGGACGTCGGGATGTTCGACGAGCCGCTGCCCGACGACCGAGCCCGAGCCCGTCACGACCTGGAACAGTCCCTCGGGGAGGCCCGCTTCGAGCGCGAGCTGACCGAGACGGATCGCGGTCAGCGGGGTCAGCTCGGCGGGCTTGAGAACCACGGCGTTCCCCGCGGCGAGCGCCGGCGCGAACGCCCAGGCGGCGATGGTCATCGGGAAGTTCCAGGGGACGATCACGCCGACCACGCCGTACGGGTCGTGGAACGTGACGTCGAGCCCGCCCGCGACAGGGATCTGCCGACCGGACAGCCGCTCCGGGTCGGCGGAGTAGTAGTTGAGAACCTGCGCGACGTGCGCGGCCTCCCAGCGGGCCGACCCGATGGGGTGCCCGGAGTTGCGCACCTCCAGCTGCGCGAGCTCCTCGGTCGCGCCCTCGACGGCCCTGGCGAACGATCGCAGCGCATCGGCCCGCGCGACGGGTGCGAGTGCGGCCCAGCGACGCTGCGCGGCGACGGCGCGAGCGATCGCGGCGTCCGTCTCCCCCGCGTCAGCGCACGGCACCTCGCGGATGGCTGCGCCGGTGGAGGGGTCGATCACGGTGAAGGCGCTCATCGGGCGCTCTCCTTCCTGCGCGCGGCGAACGCGCGCGCCTGCGAGACGAGGTCGGCGAAGAGACGCCGGTCCTCGGCGTTCTCCTCGGGATGCCATTGCACGCCGACGACATGGCCGCCGTCGGTGTCGACGAACGCCTGCACGAGGCCGTCGTCGGAGTGGGCGGCTGCGACGAGACCTTCGCCGAGTCGGTCGATCCCCTGATGGTGATAGCTGTGCACCGTCATGTCGCTCTCGCGGATGATGTCGGCGAAGGGCGTGTCCTCCGCGATCTCGACCTCGTTCTCGGCGTACACCCCGCCGCCGATGCGGTACTTCTCGGTGCCGAGCGACTCGGGCAGGTGCTGCTGCAGCGTGCCGCCACGGGCCACGTTGACGAGCTGCAGTCCGCGGCAGATCGCGAGCACGGGGATGCGGCGACGCTCCGCCGCACGGAACAGGGCGAGCTCCCACGCGTCGCGGTCGACCCGTGCCGGGTCGGTGAGCGGATGCCGCTCCTCGCCGTAGAGCTCGGGCGCCACGTCCGCTCCGCCGGAGAGGACGAGACCGTCCATCCCGGCGATCGCCGCGTCCGCAGCATCCGGATCCTGCGGAGGGAGGAGCAGCGCGATGCCGCCTGAGTCGGTCACCCCGGTCAGGTACTGCTCGGGGAGGAACGCCGCCCTGACGTCCCACACCCCCTGCTGCGCGCGCTCGAGGTAGGTCGTGACGCCGATGATCGGCGCGCGGCCGGATCCCTCGGCAGCCACGTCAGAGTCGTTCGAAACCACGGATGCGCTCCCAGTCGGTGACGGCTGCGTCGTAGGCCTCGAGCTCGATGCGCGCCTGATTGAGGTAGTGGTCGACGACGTCGTCGCCGAATGCCTGTCGTGCGATCGTCGATTCGCGGAACAGCTGTGCGGCCTCGCGCAGCGTGGTCGGCAGGTGGTCGACGGCGTCCTCGTAGGCGTTTCCGGTGAAGCGCTCGGGAAGGGGCAGCTCGTTCTCGATGCCGTAGAGCCCGCCGGCGATGATCGCCGCGATGCCGAGGTAGGGGTTCACGTCGCCGCCCGGGACGCGGTTCTCGACGCGCAGCGCCGATCCGTGTCCGACGACGCGCAGCGCGCAGGTGCGGTTGTCGATGCCCCAGGCGACTCCGGTGGGCGCGAAGCTGCCCTTCGCGAAGCGCTTGTACGAGTTGATGTTCGGCGCGTAGAGCAGCGTGAACTCGCGCAGAGTGGCGAGGATGCCGGCGATCCAGTGCTCCATGACGGGACTGAAGCCATGCTCGCCGTCGCCGGCCATGACCGGCGCACCCGACCGATCGCGCAGCGACAGGTGGATGTGGCAGCTGTTGCCCTCGCGCTCGTTGAACTTGGCCATGAAGGTGATCGCCTGCCCGTGCTTGCCCGCGATCTCCTTGGCGCCGTTCTTGTAGATCGCATGCTGATCGGCCGTCTCGCGCACCTCGGCGTAGCGGAACGCGATCTCCTGCTGCCCGAAGTTGCACTCGCCCTTCACGCCCTCGCAGTACATGCCGGCGCCGTCCATGCTGTTGCGGATGTCGCGCAGCAGCGGCTCCATGCGCGTCGAGGCCAGCAGGTTGTAGTCGACGTTGTAGTCGGTCGCGGGGGTGAGCCCCTCGTACTTGCGGGCCCAGGCGTCGCGGTAGGTGTTCTCGAACACGATGAACTCGAGCTCCGTGCCCGAGTAGCCGGTCCAGCCGCGCTCGGCCAGCCGGTCGCGCTGCCGGTCGAGAATCGCTCGCGGAGACGGCCCGACCGGCTCGCCGTTCTGCCAGACCAGGTCGGCCATCACGAGCGCGGTGCCGTCGAGCCACGGGATGCGGCGCAGCGTCTCTGCATCGGGTCTCAGCACCATGTCTCCGTAGCCGCGATCCCAGCCCGACATCGCGTAGCCGTGGACCGTGTTCATGTCGACGTCCACCGAGAGGAGGTAGTCGCAGGCCTCGGCGCCGTGGTGCAGGATGTCCTCCTGGAACAGCCGCGCCGACACGCGCTTGCCGACGAGTCGGCCCTGCGCGTCCGCGAAGGCGACGATCACCGTGTCGATCTGGCCGGCGGCGATGCCGGCGTCCAGCTGGTCGATGCTCAGATTGCCCGACATCCCACGCTCCGTTCTCCTGCGGTGAAGCGATCGGCCGATCGGCTTCGCCCTCAGAGTAGATGACCTCGTCGTTTAAAGGTAGACGAAACCACCATTGACTGTCACAATCATCCGCAAGGCGCACACCCGGTGCCGGCACGCGAGCGAGCGGAGAGCGGATGTCTGGTCAGAGCAGTGAGTCCCGCAAGGTCGCCGGGGCGACCTATACCCGGGCGGGGAGCGAGTACTTCGAGAAGCGGACCCTCAAGCGATCCGCCGGCGTCTGGGGGCTGTGGGGCCTCGCGGTGGCCGCCGTCATCTCGGGCGACTTCTCGGGATGGAACTTCGGCATCGACTTCGCCGGCTTCGGCGGGATGCTGATCGCCTTCGTGATCCTCGTGATCATGTACTACGGCATGATCTTCTCGATCGGCGAGATGGCCGCGGCGATGCCGCACACCGGCGGCGCATACTCCTTCGCCCGCTCGGCGATGGGCCCCTGGGGCGGCCTGGTCACGGGAGCCGCCGAGACGATCGAGTACGTCGCGACGACTGCCGTGATCGTGTATTTCTCGGCATCGTACGCCAACGGGATCACGAGCGAGCTGCTGGGCCTCGTCCTGCCGGGGTGGGTCTGGTACCTCATCCTCTACGTCGTCTTCATCGCCCTGAACTCTGCGGGCGCCGCGATCTCGTTCCGCTTCGCGATCGTCGTGTCGGTGATCTCGATCGGCATCATCCTCGTGTTCTCGGCGATGGCCCTGTTCTCCGGCGCCTTCAGCTGGGACGCACTGTGGGACATCGCCCCCGACGAGGGCCAGTCGACGTTCCTCCCCCACGGCGTGCTTCCGATCCTCTTCGCACTGCCCTTCGCGATGTGGTTCTTCCTCGGGATCGAAGAGCTGCCTCTGGCCGCCGAGGAGTCGCACAACCCGACCCGCGACATTCCGAAGGCCGGCTTCTGGGCCCGCGGCACGCTCATCGTGACCGGACTCCTGGTGCTGTTCCTCAACACCGGGGTGATCGGCGCCGAGGCGACCGGTACGGCCGGAGAGCCGCTGCTCGACGGATTCCGCGCGATCGTGGGCGACCAGCTGGCCGCCGTGCTCGCGCTGTTCGCCCTGATCGGTCTGCTCGCCTCGCTGCAGGGCATCATGTTCGCCTACGGCCGCAACATGTACTCGCTGTCCCGCGCCGGCTACTACCCGCGCTTCCTGTCGCTCACCGGCAAGCGGCAGACGCCGTGGGTCGCGCTGGTCGTGGGCGCGGCGATCGGCTTCGTCGCCCTCATCGTGCTCGACGTGCTGGCCGCGCTCGACGCGGAGGGCGCGGGGACCGTCGCCGGTGCGATCGTGCTGAACATCGCCGTGTGGGGCGCGGTGCTCGCCTACGCCCTGCAGCTGATCTCGTTCATGATCCTGCGGCGCAAGTACCCGAACGTCGACCGCCCCTACCGCAGCCCGTGGGGCGTACCCGGTGCGGCGATCGCGCTGGTGATCGCGGCGCTGATCTTCCTCGGGTTCCTGCTCAATCCGACGTTCGGCCCCGCGATCATCGCCATCGCGATCGTGTACGTGGTGATCCTGCTGGGCTTCGGGCTGTTCTTCCGGCACCGGCTCGTGCTCTCCCCGGAGGAGGAGTATGCGCTGTCCGGCGGCTCGCACGGCGACCCGCAGGCCGAGGGCTACGACGCCATGGAGGGAGAGGTGTTCGGCGGCGGTCGCTAGATCGAGCGGTGCGCCGGGGCCGTCACTTGCTGCTGAAGTCGAACGCCTTCAACAGCTCGTCGACGGCCTTGTCGCGCTCGTCGCCGCCCTCCTCGAACATGTGCGTCACGTGCGTGCGCAGGTGGTTCTCCAGCAGGAGGCGATTGAGGGACTCCAGCGAGCGCTGGATGGCCCTGGACTGCGTGATGATGTCCATGCAGTAGTCCTCGTTCTCGATCATCCGCGCGACGCCGCGCATCTGACCCTCCAGGATGCTGGTGCGGTGCAGGGCGCGCTTCTTGATGTCTTCGATCACGCTTCGAGCGTACGCGCCCCAGGCGCCCATGCGCTCGCTCCTGTACGGGTTCAGGACCGCTCTCCACGCCGCTGCGCGTGAAAGGATGACGTCATGCCGCGAACACCGATGGCGCTGCTCTCTCCCGCCGACCAGGAACGACGCCTCGCGCTGCGTCGGATGAAAGCCGTCGCGCTCGGCGCGCTGATCTTCATGGCCGTGCTGTTCGTGATCGCGTTCTGGCTGCAGGAGCGTCAACCCTTGCTCGCCTACGTGCGCGCGGCGGCCGAGGGCGGAATGGTCGGCGCGCTCGCGGACTGGTTCGCCGTGACGGCGCTGTTCCGTCGTCCGCTCGGGCTGCCCATCCCGCACACCGCGATCATCCCGAGCCGCAAGGACGAGATCGGCCGCACGCTCGGCGAGTTCGTCGAGACGAACTTCCTCGAGGGATCGGTCGTGCGGGCGAAGCTGTCGACCACCGCGATCGCGCGGCGCGGCGGCGAGTGGTTGCGCGAGCCTCAGCACGCCGAGCGCGTCGGCGCGGAAGGGGCGACGATCGCCACCGCCGTCCTGAACGCCCTGAGCGACGACGACGTGCGCGACCTCATCACCGACCTCGCCCGCGAGCATCTCGTCTCCCCGGAATGGGGGCCGCCCGCCGGCCAGTGGCTCGAGAAGATCGTCGAGGCTGACGCTCATCAGGGTGCCGTGGACCTCGCCGTCGACACGGTCGGCCGCTGGCTCGACGCGAACGCGGCCTCCTTCTCGGGACTCATCTCGCGCCGACTCCCCGGCTGGGTGCCGAAGCTCGCGCACCGCTTCGTCGACGACACCGCCTACAACGAGGCGGTGAAGTTCGTCCGGGCTGTGCACGACGACCCGAGACACCCCGCGCGCGTCGCGATCGACGGATACCTCGCCCGGCTCGCCGACAATCTGCAGAACGATCCGGCGACGCGCGAGAAGCTCGAGAACGCGAAGGCATCGCTGTTCGACAGTCCCCGCGTCGGCACGCTGGCTGCCGAGGCGTGGAACACGGCGAAGAACGGACTCCTCGCCTCGCTCGCCGACCCCGAGAGCGGTCTGCGCCGACGCGCCGTGCAGGCGCTGCAGGAGGTCGGCGAGAGGCTGGCGACGGATGCCGCGCTGCAGGGTCGCGTCGACACCTGGGTCTCCGATGCGGCCGTGTTCCTCGTCGACCGCTATCGGCACGACATCGCGTCGATCATCACCGACACCGTCGAGCGCTGGGATCCCGCCGAGACGACCGAGAAGATCGAGCTGATGGTCGGTCGCGACCTGCAGTACATCCGCCTCAACGGCACGGTCGTGGGCGCCCTCGCGGGCCTCGCGATCTTCGCGATCGCGCACGCACTCATCCCGGGCGCCTGACAGGAGCAGCCATGGCCCTCTCACACGATCCTCTCTGGCCCCGGGCCGGCTCCTGGCCCGCCGTCGACGGAGAAGCGGACGCCGTCCTGCTCGGCGTTCCGACGTGGCGCACCTCGCTCTCGCCGACCGGTGCGCACGCGACGCCTGCGGCGATCCGGGAGGCGCTCCCCCGCTACGGCACGACCGTGCTCGGACCGCCGATCGTCGACCTCGGGGAGATTCTGAGGATCGCGGATGCCGGCGACATCGCCGAACCCGACGGCGACGAGGGCGAGGCCGAGACCATCGCCCGCGTGCGGGAGCTCTCCGAGGACGCCCGACTCGTGATCGCTCTGGGCGGCGACAACTCGCTCACCTACCCCGTCGCTCTCGGTTCGCGGGCCACGGGCCTCATCACGTTCGACGCACACTTCGATCTGCGCGACGGCGTCTCGAACGGCACACCCGTGCGTCGTCTCGTCGAAGACACCCCGAAGGGCTCGACGGTCGACACGACCCGCATCGATCCGTCGAGAGTCGTTCAGATCGGCATCGCGGACTTCGCGAATTCGGCCGCCTATGCGCGGCGCGCGGCGGAGTGGGGCATCCGCGTCATCACACTCGACGAGGTACGACGGCGGGGCGCCGCCGACGTCGTGGTGGAAGCGCTGGAGATCGCGGGGTCCGGCGACGCGGCCCGCGTTCACCTCGACATCGATGTGGACGTCTGCGATCGCTCGGTCGCCCCCGGGTGCCCGGCGAGCGTGCCAGGCGGACTGGCCGCGTGGGAGCTGCGTGCGCTCACGAGAGCGGTGGCCGCCGACGACCGTGTCGTGAGCGCCGACCTCGCGGAGGTCGACGCAACGGCCGACGCCGAGGACGGGCGGACCGTCAGGCTCGCTGCATTGTGCGTGCTGGAGCTGCTGGCGGGTCTCGCTTCGCGCTGAGCACTGCAGACCTCCGCAAAGACGAAGGTCCCCCGGGCTGACCGGGGGACCTTCTCACGGTGGACCTAAGGGGATTCGAACCCCTGACCTCCTCGATGCGAACGAGGCGCGCTACCAACTGCGCCATAGGCCCGTGAACCTCCACTACGTTATCACGCTCGACGAGGTGGCTGCGTCCGCGGGGTCACCCCGCAGCCCTCTTCGCGAGCAGTTCCCGCACGTGTGCTTCGATCTCCGCATCGTCGACGAAGCCCATCCGTGCGTACGGCGACGCCGCAGCGGCCGCCGGCTCGCTCTGCCGCGCGGGAAGGCGAACGGGAGCCTCGGGCGCCATGCGCTCTGCGCGCTCGCGCAGCTCCGCCAGGCGGGTGGCCTTACGGAGCTCCTCCTGAGCGTCCATTTCGGCGCGTGCCGTCTGAGCGCGGGAACCGGTCACCGACACGAGCGGCTCCGGCAGGTGACGGGGGGTCCAGGTGGCGCGCCCCTGGTCGTGGAGGGGCGGCGACACGCGTTCGCGCACCTCCATTTCCTGGTGCGCCGCTGTTCGGCGGACGGCACGACCGGCCACCGACGCCATGCGCTGCAGCAGCACCGCACCGATCAGGACAGCCGCCCCGCCCACCCACAGCAGGAGCTGCGCCTGAGCGGCGATGAACTGCCAGACCCCGAGGCCGGTCACGACGAGTCCGAGAAGCACGAGAGACGAGGAGGCGATCCGCACCCGCCGACGCGCGCGGGCCTGTCGCACCACCGGGTCGGCCTTGGCGGCGGCGAGCTGCTCGCGGAGCACGGCGAGCTCCGCCGCCTCCTTCTCCGACTGGAGCCGCTTGGCGAGCTTCTGCTGCGCGAGTGCGGTGCGTGCGTTCAGCTCGAGGCGAACCTCCCCGGGCGTCTCGCTGGTCTCGGCCAGCACTCGGAGGGCTTGATTGAGGCGAACGGCGTTGCGCTCGGCGGCATCGTACTGGAAGCGCCCGCGCCAGGAGGGCAGCAGATACAGCAGCCACAGGAGCACGGCGACGAGCACGATCACTCCCCCGCTCAGCACCGGCCCGTCCATGTCGACAACGGTACGGGAACACCGTTCGCGCGCGCGCTCAGTGAGGGCGCGTGTCGCGAGCGGATTCGCCGTGATCCGGGATCAGATCGACAGGCGGTCGGTGGGCGGCACGTCCGCCGCGTGCACCGGAACCTGACCGTTCAGCCATCTGGCGAGCACACCCTGCGGCACGTCCTCCCGTGTCAGCGCGAAGGCGTAGTGATCGCGCCAGTCACCGTCGATGTGGATGTACCGGCGCCGCAGGCCCTCGTATCGGAAGCCGAGCTTCTGCACGACGCGCAGGCTCGCCGCGTTCTCCGGACGGATGCAGATCTCCATGCGATGCAGTCCGTACTCGGTGAAGCAGGCGTCGGTCGCGAGCGCGACGGCCGTCGGCGTGACTCCCCGACCGGCGAAGCGTTCACTGACCCAATAGCCGATCGTCGCCGAGCACAGCGACCCTCGAGCGACGCCCCACACGTTGAGCTGACCAGCGATCTCTCCGTCGTACTCCATGACGAAGGGATACCCTCCGCCGTCGCGGTACTGCTGCAGGAGGCGGCGGATGCTGAGACGCATGTCGAACGACACAGAGCCGTGAGGCACGGTGGCCTCCCACGGCTGCAACCAGGCGCGGTTCGACAGCAGCTCGTGCTGCAGCGGCCGCGCGTCCCGTGATCGGACCAGGCGCACTTCGATCGGGCCGTGCCGCATCCCCGTCGCCTGATCCATCAGAATGCTCCCGACGCCCACGTCGCGCCTAGAGGCGTTCCGCGAAGTCCTTCAGCCAGGGCCGAAGCTCGGGCCCGAGGTCGTCACGGTCGGAGGCGAGCTGCACGATGGCCTTGATGTAGTCGACACGGTCTCCCGTGTCGTAGCGCCGCCCACGGAAGATCACGCCGGCGACCCCGGGACCGTTCGGGTCGGTCGCCAGTTCCTGCAGCGCGTCGGTCAGCTGGATCTCGCCGCCCTTGCCCGGCTCCGTGCGCTCGAGCACGTCGAATACGGATGCCGGCAGCACGTAGCGGCCGATGATGGCGAGGTTCGACGGGGCGTCCTCCTGTGCGGGCTTCTCGACGAGACCGGTGACGCGCACGGCATCCGATCCCTCGAGCTCCTCGACGGCGGCGGCGCCGTACATGTGGATGTTGGCGGGGTCGACCTCCATGAGGGCGACGACGGCCGCACCGGTGCGCTCATGCTCGGCGATCATCTCGGTCAGCAGCGGGTCGCGCTCGTCCATGAGGTCGTCACCGAGCAGCACCGCGAACGAGCTGTCGCCGACGTGAGTGCGCGCGCGGAGCACGGCGTGCCCGAGGCCCTTGGGCTCGCCCTGACGAACGAAGTGGATGTCGGCGAGGTCGCTCGACTTCATGACGCGCTCGAGGCGCCCGGTGTCGCCCTTCTCCATGAGCTTCACCTCGAGCTCCGGCACCGAGTCGAAGTGGTTCGAGATCGCGTTCTTGTTGCGCCCGATGATGACGAGGATGTCCTCGATGCCCGCATTCGCCGCTTCCTCGACGACGTACTGGATCGCCGGCTTGTCGACGACGGGGAGCATCTCCTTCGGCATCGCCTTCGTCGCCGGCAGGAATCGTGTTCCCAATCCGGCTGCGGGGATCACGGCTTTCATCTTCTGGGTGCCCATCCCCTCAGCCTAGCGGGCGCACCGCCGTAGACTCTGAGCATGGCGAACGACGTCGAGCACGAGAAGCGCGCACTCCGCGCGGAACTCCGCGAGCGGCGACAGCTGCTGAGCGATGCACAGCGCGAGAGCGCGGCATCCGCCATCGCCGAACGGCTGGACGACCTCATCGCCGAGCTCGGCGCCGCGTCCATCTCGTGCTTCCTGTCGACCACGACCGAACCGGGCACCAGGGAGTTCGTGAAGGCGGCCGTGCGCCGAGGCATCCGCGTGCTGCTCCCCGTCACCCGCGCGGACGGACTCCTCGACTGGGCCGTCGCGAGCGACGACGACGAGATCTCCGAGGGCCTGTTCGGACTGCCCGAGCCCACCGGCGAGGTCCTCGGTCCGATCGCCGTCAACGACGTCGATCTCATGATCATCCCCGCCGCAGCCGTCGACCGCACCGGCATGCGCATGGGGTGGGGTCGCGGCTACTTCGACAAGA
Organism: Microbacterium sp. SZ1; assembly: GCF_002362255.1. Classification (GTDB taxonomy): domain Bacteria; phylum Actinomycetota; class Actinomycetes; order Actinomycetales; family Microbacteriaceae; genus Microbacterium. The sequence continues at coordinate 232,750 of NZ_LPVV01000003.1, forward strand.
CCATCGGCTCGATGGAGAAATGCCCTCCTGTCTACGCCGTGATCTATGATTCCGAGGTGCTCGACTCCCTGCCGCGCGAGGTGCACGACCAGCCGGTGAACGGTGTCGTGACACCGACCCAGACTCTTCTCCTGTCGCCGACGCGACGCTGACCGACGAGGACCCCCATGCCCACCTACGCCTATGCCTGCCGCTCCTGCGGCCACGCCTTCGACGCCGTGCAGAGCTTCTCCGACGACGCGCTGACGGTCTGCCCTGAGTGCGGAGGCGAGCTGCGCAAGCAGTACGGATCGATCGGCGTGACCTTCAACGGATCCGGCTTCTATCGCACCGACTCGCGAGGCGGCTCTGGAGCGAAGAAGGATGCTTCGGCATCATCGAAGTCTGAGTCGTCATCGAGCACGACCGCGGCGCCTGCTGCGGCACCCGCCTCTTCCTGACGCACGACCGATCGGAGAACTCTCATGCTCAAAGGCTTCAAGGACTTCCTGCTCCGCGGCAACGTGATCGACCTGGCCGTCGCCGTCGTGATCGGCACGGCGTTCACGGCGATCGTCACCGCCGTCGTGAACAGCCTCATCAATCCGCTCGTGGCCCTCTTCTTCGAGGCCGACGCCGCCGGCGACTTCGGCCCGACGGTGAAGAACATCTACGGGAACGACGTCACCTTCCCGCTCGGCGATCTGATCTCCGCGGTCATCAGCTTCCTCGCCGTTGCCGCGGTCGTGTACTTCGTCTTCGTGCTCCCCATGAACACGTTCAAGGCCCACGTCGAGGCGCGCAAGGGCACCCCGGCCGAGGAGCCGCAGGAGGAGCCGGCAGCGGCGACCGAGACCGAGCTGCTCATCGAGATCCGCGACCTGCTCGCGCGCAACAGCGCCCGGGAGTGATGCCCGCCGGGCGGCAGAGCGCCGCTCAATAGTGCGGCGGCACGTCTCCGAGCATCCGCTCGTCGTTCGGACCCCTCGGCCCCCGGGGGGCGGATGCCGGTGACTGCCGCCGCTCCGCCGTCTCTGGGGCCGGGTCGGACCCGGAGACGGGCGTCAGGCGCGCGCGACGGGAGCCCGGCACGCGGACGACCTTCTGCCGCTGATCGCCCTGCTCACCCTGCTCGGGGTCGTCAGCCATTGCGGGGGTCGACGATGTCGATCGGCTGCGTGTCGTCCTCGGCGCGCGGAGCCGACGGTGAGATGCCGAGGACTCCGGCGATGCGGGTCGCCGCGGTGACCGGGTCGCTGTAGAGATCGAAGGCGTGAACGCGCACGTAGTGCCAGCCGAGGCGGCGGAGCACGTGCGGCCTCAGCCGCAGGGTCTCGCGCAGCGACTCGCCGCGGGTCTCGGGGTCGCACTCGATGACGACGGCCTTGCCGCCGTGCTGCGCGACGAGCGGCAGCAGGCCGCGGTAGTCGACGTCGACCGCCGCGCCGAGACGACGGAGCTCGCGCGCGAGGGCGAGGGTCAGCGGATCGGCGAGGTCCTCCAGTCGGGCGTCGCGGCTGCGCGAGGCGAGGCCGCCGAGGATCGACATGAGCGTCGCCGCGCCGTACTCCAGACGCCCGTCGTCGAACGCCGACGGGCGGATCGACGACACGATCACCATGGATCGCCGAGCGCGGGTCATACCGACGGTCAGGAGCCTCTCGCCGTCGGGGGTCGACAGGTCGCCGAAGTCGCTCAGGACGCGGCCGTGCTTGGTGAGGCCGAAGCCGAGCGACAGGATCACCCGGTCGCGGCTCTCCGCCACGGACTCCTCGAGCGTGAGGACGGCGAAGGGCTCTGCGGTGTCGCGACCGACGAAGTCCGCCACGTCGGAGCGCCCGGCGAACGCCGAGGTCACGGCGGCGCGCACCCGCTCGGCGTGGCGCCGACTGGCCGTGACGACCATGAGCGACTCCTCCGGGCGGTGCACGGCGTGCTCGACGACCAGGGTCACCACGCGGGCGACCTCGGCGTCGGGACTCTCGACCGCGCCCGAGATCGGATCCGGAGCCCCGGTGCCGCCCTCGACGTAATCCACGGTCAGGCTGCCGCGTCCGAGGTACGACCCTGCCCACGGCAGCGACACGATCTCGCCGCCGTAGAAGGCGTCGTTGATCAGCTCGGCGAGGTCCTCGCCGCCGGCGCGGTAGCTGCGCGTCAGCGTCATCACCGGAAGCAGTGCGGACAGGCGCTCGAACACCGAGACGGCGTCGAAAGGCACCTCCGCCTCCCACGTCACGTCCGGGTCGACCGCGATGTGGAACGGGGTGGGCCGCTGCGTCACCGGGTCGCCGAACGCCACGACCTGGCGAGCGCGCCGGATCGCCGGTGCGGCTTCAGCGAGGTTGATGGCAGCGGCATCCACCAGGAGCACGGTGTCGAACTCGACGGAGTCGGGGATCTCGGGCACCAGGTAGGGCGAGGAGATCCACACCGGCGCGAGCACGTCGACGAGGGTCGGCGCAGCGCTGACGATCTCGGCGGTGGTCGAGCTCGCCTGCTTGAGCGCGCTGCGCAGGTGCTGCGATTGCTGCGGCTCGTCGACGATGGCGATCTTCCACTGGTTCGCGAGCTGCCACGCCAGGAGCGGTCCTGCCATCGCGGCGTGGGCCTCGTCGACGAGACGGAAGTCGCGCTCGAGACGATCGACGACGGCGGTGTTCGCGCCGAGCAGCGAACGGTCGTCCTGCAGCGCCCGCTCGAGGAGCGACTGCCACCACGCGAACTCGAGTTCGTCGCCGACGCGGGCCTCCGACACGTGCCGCACCGAGAGTTCGGCCAGCAGGGGCTCCAGGCCGAGCTCGGCGAGACGGTCGCGCAGCTGCGCGCGCTCGACGAGGTTGTCGAACACGTCGGACTTCGCCGCGAGACCCGCGAGCATCCGCACGAGTCGCGCCACCGGGAGCGACGCCAGCGGTTCGCGACGGCCCAGAGCGGCGTCGAGCTCGGACAGTTCAGCGGCGACGCGCTGCCAGGAGGAATACACCTCAGCGAGCCCTAGGGGTATCTCCGGGGCGACCCCGGCATCGACGCACCGCTGCCACTGGGTCCGCTGTGCTTGGATGCGCAGCAGCGCCTCGTGCATCTCGGTGATGTGCACGCCCGGTCGCACGTACTCCTTGGCGAGTCGGCGGAGACGACGGCGGTTCGCGCTCGACATCCCCGGAGAGTCGCGTCGCGATCCGTGCGCCTGGATGAGCTCGCCCAGCGGTCGTTCGAAGACGGTCGGGCTGAACCGGTCGAGAGTGTCCCGGATCCCCTGCAGGAGACGCAGGTACTCCCCCAGCTCGTCGATGGTCGAGAAGGGGCGCATGTGCGTCTGGGCGATCAGGGCGTAGCCGCGCTCGAGAAGCGCGGGCACGCTGTCGGCGTGCAGACGCCCGGCGAGCTCGTGCGCCGCACGCGCGGCTTCGGTGCTCGTGAAGGTGACGCCGTACCAGGGGGAGTCGTCGGGACCGAAGCGGAACTCGCCCAGGCGCGCTGCCTGTGCGAGGGCCGATGCCGCGGCCGACCGATCGCCGGCGAGGCGCCGAAGCGTCTCGGCGCTGAGCCGGGCGGTCGTGGACGGCGGATGCGGGAGCGACGCCAGCCTCGTCAGGTGCCGGGTCGCGTCGAGGACGGAGGCGTCGGTGCCCACGGCGGGCGCGGTGAGCGCGCGCCGATAGTCGCGCAGCACCGTGCGCAGCCGCACGAGCGCGTCGTCGACATCGCTGACCTTCGGCGCAGTGGCCTTCTCATTCCGACCGATCGCGCGGACGAGATCCCGCCGGACACTCGCGGGCGAGACCGCCAGGCTGTCCAGGCCGATGCCGGAGAGGCGGTGCCGCACGCCGTCGAGCGTCGACCGTCGGGCCGACACCACGAGCACGCGCTTGCCGTTGCGCACGAGCTCTCCGAGCGCGTTGATGACCGTCTGGGTGCCGCCGGTTCCCGGCAGGGTGGCGACCGTCAGCGAGTGACCGGCGGCGATGCGGGCCAGCACGGCCTCCTGCTCGGCATCCGCGTCGAGGAGCAGGTTGTCGGACGCGGGGGCGCGGTCGTCGGGACCCGTGTGATGAGGCGCAGGTCGGCGCGCGGAGACCTGTTCGCGGTCGCCGACGTGACCGCCGAGCGCGTTGAGGACGTGGTGATCGAGGTTCACCGCGTCCCGCGACATCGCTCCGCCGACATCGGCGAACGTCGAGACGACGAGCCTCGGCGTGACCGAGAACGTGTCGATGGAGCGCGTGATGCCGCGCAGGCTGTCGATCACGGGCTGCGGCTTGAAGATCCCGCCGTCGTAGGCGAGAGCGGCGAGCGCTGCGGCGTCGATCGAGATGCCGAAGTGCTCGCGTGCGATGCGCACGAGCTCGGGGTTGACCTCGAACGACCCCTGCAGCTTCAGCTCGAAATCGGAGTGGTGCCTGCGGATGGCGAGCGGCCTCAGGAGGACCGGGGCGGCGAAGTCCGCTCCCCCGATGCGCCAGCCGGCGACGCCGACGGCGAGGTGCACGGCCTCGATGCCCCGCACCGTGCGCAGCTCGGTGTTCTTGGCGGTGATCCGCTCCGCGGCGAGTCGAGCGGTGCGGAGGCCGACCTCGTCGCGGAAGAGGTTCGACAGCAGCGTCGACTTGCCCGTGATGAACTGGGGCAGGCTGCCCGGATGGGCCTTGGAGATGTCGATGCCGGACTCGACCGTGTCGCGGAACGTGACGAGCGGCGATGCTCCGCCGAGATCGGCGGCCTCTGCGCGCAGTCGAGTTCGCTCGGCCTCGGCCGCATGAGCGACCTGTACACCGGATGCCGAGTCGTGCAGCTCGCCGAGGGTCACCGAGGCATCGTTCGCTGCGTCGTCCACAGCCTTGCCTTCTCGTCGCCACACAACTCACACATTAGGCGCGACCCGCCGCGACCGCGGTATCCCTGGCGGGTTTCACGGCATTTCAGGCCTGTCGGGCGGCTGCAAGCCCCACTCACTCCTTCTGCACGACGGGTCGACGCCGCAATCGATCCACGGAAGCCGTCGCACGAGCCGATCTCCTCGGCGCGACGAAGGCGGGGGCGTCAGGATGGACCCATGACCTTCCGCTACGACTTCGCCCCCACGCCGTTCGGCGACGCGCTCGCGGTCTTCTCGGATCAGGGGATCGTGCGCTTCGACCTCTCCGAGGCGGCAGACCCCTCGGTTCCGTGGCTGCTCGAGAACGTGGCCCAGCAGTTGCAGGCGGCTCCCGAACCCGACCCCGGTGCCGCCGACGATCTGGTCTCCGTGCTCGACGACTACTTCGACGGCGTACCCGTGCGGTTCGATGAGCATCTGCCGTTCGACTGGCGCCTGACGTCGGGTTTCGCGCGGACGGCTCTGCAGGTGATCAGCGAGATCGAATGGGGGCAGACCCTGAGCTACGGCGAAGTCGCCGTTCTGGCCGGGCACCCGGGGGCGGCGCGCGCCGTGGGGACGGCCTGCCGCCACACCCCTTTCTCGATCATCGTCCCGGTGCATCGGGTCGTGCGGGCGGACGGAACACCCGGCCACTACGGTGCGCACCCCGAGCGCAAGCGGTACCTGCTCGACCTCGAGTCCCAGGGGTGACCCCGCTCCGGTAAGACGGCGTGGACCCCGGCGTGTAGGCCGCCGGGGTCCACGCAATCGTCAGCGTCTATCGAAGAGCGATCTATCAGGGCGGAGAGTCGGTCAGTGATCCACCGCCTTCTCGGCCCCGAAGCCCGTGAGCGAGCGCACCTCCATCTCGGCGGCGAGCTGTGGCGATTCCTTCGTCCTGCTCGTCACGGTGCCGAGCCAGCCGAGGAAGAAGCCGAGCGGGATGGACACGATGCCCGGGTTGTTCATCGGCCATAGGACGATGTCGATGCCGGGGATCATCGAGGTCGGCGACCCCGAGAAGACCGGCGACAGCACGATGAGGATGATCGCCGCTCCGAGACCGCCGTACATGCTCCACACGGCACCTCGGGTGGTGAAGCGACGCCAGAAGAGCGAGAACAGGATCGTCGGCAGGTTGGCCGAGGCCGCGACCGCGAAGGCGAGGGCGACGAGGAAGGCGATGTTCTGCCCCTGCGCGCCGATACCGCCGACGATCGCGAGGATGCCGATCACGACCACCGTGCGACGGGCGACGCGCACCTCCCCGTTCGGATCCGGTTCGACGGCGTTGCCCGCGGCATCCCTCTTCCCCTTCTGGATGACATTCGCATAGATGTCGTGCGCGAAGGACGCAGCCGCCGTGATCGTGAGTCCGGCCACCACGGCCAGGATCGTGGCGAACGCCACGGCCGAGATGAAGCCGAGCAGCACAGGCCCGCCGAGGTACAGCGCGAGCAGCGGTGCCGCGGAGTTCGGTCCGCCGGGGGCGGCGGCGATGACATCCGCGCCCACCAGGGCGCCGGCACCGTAGCCCAGCACGAGCGTCAGCAGGTAGAAGCCGCCGATGAGCCAGATCGCCCACACGACGGAACGGCGGGCCTCCTTCGCCGTCGGCACGGTGTAGAAGCGCATCAGCACATGCGGAAGACCGGCTGTACCGAGCACGAGCGCCATACCCAGCGACAGGAAGTCCCAGGGATTCGCGCCGTACTGCAGCCCCGGGCCGAGGATCGCCTCTCCCTTGTCGGAGTTCGCGACGGCCGCCTCCAGGAGCGTGTTGAGGTTGAAGCCGTTGATCGCGAGCACCCAGATCGTCATGGCGAGCGCGCCGCCGATCAGCAGGAAGGCCTTCACGATCTGGACCCAGGTCGTGCCCTTCATGCCGCCGATGAGCACGTAGACGATCATCAGCACACCCACGACGGCGATCACGATGGACTGGCCGACTCGCCCGTCGATGCCGAGCAGAAGCGAGACCAGGCCGCCGGCCCCCGCCATCTGTGCGAGCAGATAGAAGAAGCACACCGCCAGCGTCGTGATCGCCGCAGCCATGCGCACGGGACGCTGCTTCAATCGGAACGACAGCACGTCGGCCATCGTGAACTTCCCGGTGTTGCGCATGAGCTCCGCGACGAGCAGCAGCGCCACCAGCCAGGCGACGAGGAATCCGATCGAATACAGGAAGCCGTCGTACCCGTTGATCGCGATCGCTCCGCAGATGCCCAGGAAGGACGCGGCGGAGAGATAGTCACCCGCGATCGCGAATCCGTTCTGCGGGCCGGTGAAAGAACGCCCCGCGGCGTAATAGTCCGCAGCCGTCTTGTTGTTCCTGCTCGCCCGGATGACGATGAAGAGCGTCACGGCGACGAAGGCGACGAAGATCGAGATGTTCAGGATCGGGTTGCTCTCGACGGCGAGCGATTCGCTCGCCGCGTGCACGGCGCTCATGCCTCACCCTGCGCATTCTCGAGATCCTCGCGGATCTCGCTGGCGATCGGGTCGAGCCGTCTATTCGCGAATGCGACGTATCCCATCGTGATGGCGAAGGTCGTCACGAACTGGCCGAGCCCGAACAGAAGGCCGACCGTGATATCTCCCCAGACGCGCTGCGCCATGAATTCCGTGGCGAATGCCGCGAGCAGGACGTACACGAAGTACCAGATGAGGAAGAACGCTGCGAGCGGGAAGATGAATGATCGCTGCGTCCGTTTGAGGGTACGGAATCGAGAGGACTGCTCGACGGCGATGTAATCGATCGCTCCCGCCGAATCCGCCGTTGTGTGGTCGCTCATGGGGCCTCCTTGCCACATGTTCGTCGGCTCGCACGGGGGTACCGCGCGAGTGGTAGGGTCGACGCTACGAAACGGGGAACGGCGCCGTCACCCCCGAAAGTAGGTAGTCGTGAGCGCTCCCACCGGGATGGAATCCGAGACCGAGCTCGTCGCCCGCGCGGTGCGCGAGCTCGCTCAGCGCACCCGGTTCCCTGTGGCATTCGGCGGCCTCATCGACGAGGGTGTGGTGAGCGTCACCAGCATCGTCGGAAATCGCACCCACAGCCTGGATGGGCTTCGCGTGCGGCCGGAGCGCGGCCTCGGCGGACGAGCGATGATCGAGCTGCGCCCGCGCATGACCAATGACTACGGCTCATCGCAGCAGATCACCCACGACTACGACGTCTTCGTCCTCGGCGAAGGCCTCCGCACGCTGCTCGCGCTGCCGATCGTCGTGAGCGGTCGGCCGCGCGGTGTGCTGTACGCCGGAGCCTGGGATCGTGCATCGGAGGGCGGCGTCACGACGGCGCCTGCCATGCAGGTGGCGCAATCGGTGGCGGACGAGTTGCGCATCCGCGATGAGGTGGCTCGTCGCCTGCGCGCCGTCGACCCGACCTCCGAGTCTGTCGCCACGCCGCACCGGGAGAAGCTGCGGGAGAGCTTCGCGGAACTGCGCAGCATCGCCGCTGCCGTGGACGACCCCGGGCTCCGCGCGAGAATCGCTCAGGTGGAGCACCGACTGGTGACGCTGGCGGGCGACTCGACGACGACAGCGACCGGGCCCGTTCCGACCGTGCACCTCTCGCGCCGCGAGACCGATGTCCTCGCCTGCGCGGCTCTCGGGGCGACGAATGCGGAGATCGCTCTGCAATTGGGGCTGCGAGAGGGAACCGTCAAGGCGTATCTCGGCACCGCGATGTCCAAACTCGACGCATCGACGCGTCACGCCGCTGTGGCGAAAGCGCGCCGTTACGGACTGTTGCCCTGACAACGACGACCCGCGGGCGCTTTTCTACCGCAGCATTTGTCATCGAAGGAATCTGCGTTGTCCTCATTGCGCCACGCCCGGTATCGTCTTTTCCATGGCGAAAAGAATTGTGCATCAACTGGTCGACGACATCGACGGCACCGTCCTGGAGGCGGGCGAAGGCGAGACCGTGCATTTCTCGTTGAACGGCACGGCTTATGAGATCGATCTGAACGACGATCACGCGAAGGAATTGCGCGCGGCATTCGAGCCGTACATCTCCGCGGGTCGACGCGCCGGCGGCGGATCTTCCTCCTCCTCCTCGCGTTCGTCAGGCTCGCGCAAGCGGGCGTCGAGGAACCCTGAGGTCGCGGCCATTCGCGCCTGGGCGAATGACAACGGGTACACCCTCTCGGAGCGCGGTCGGATTCCCGCCCCCGTCATCGAGGCGTACAACGCCGCGCACTGACACTCAGTCGGAGATCACGTCTCCTGTCTGCGCCCACGGCTCATCCCGGAGCGTGATCTCCTGCGTCATGTCGGCGAGGAAGCGGATCACGACATCGCGCTCGTCGCGCGTCAATCGCGCGGCCGAATAGAATCGCTTGGCCTGTTGCGCGCCCACGGTGTCCATCGCCGCCTGACGGGTCTCCGGGGTGATGGTGATCGCGAGCGCACGCCGATCGGTGGGGTGCGGTGCGCGGCGGATATGTCCCCCGCGCTCGAGTCGGTCGAGCAGCTTGGTCGTGGACGCCGTCGAGATCCCCAGATGCGTCGCGATCCCTCCGGGAGTCGCGGTCACGCCCTTGTTCGCGCACACGATCAGATAGTGCAGCGCCCGCATGTCGGTGTCATTGAGGCGCATGTACCGGCGTGACGCCAGAGACAGCTTCTGCTCGGCATCCCTGAGTTCGCCGATCGCCCCCATGAGCGCCGCGATCTGTCGGAGGTCCTCCGGCGCGACGCCGCTGCGGTCGATGAGCGAGCTCCGAGGGTCACTGGCCTCGACGTCGTAGATCGCGGCATGCGCGAGCCCGTCGGAGGAGAAGCCGGTTTCATCGCGCGCGTCCGACACGGCACCCTCTACGGGGCTGGCGGCGGCTCGCTCGTTCATGTCATCATGCTACACACCATTGGAATCATGTTATGTTGATTATTAGCTAAGCTAGCGAAATCGAGGAGGTTTCCCAGATGGACGAGGTCACCCTCCTCTCCCCCGACGGCGTCGCCATCGGAGTGCTGGCGAAAGACGCGGTGCACACCACCGACACTCCGCTTCATCTTGCGTTCTCCTGCTACGTGATCGACGGCGACGGGCGCCTGCTCGTCACCCGTCGCGCGCTCTCCAAGCGCACCTGGCCGGGAGTCTGGACCAACAGCTTCTGCGGGCACCCCCGCCCCGACGAGAGCATGCAGGACGCGGTGACCCGGCGAGCGCAGCAGGAACTCGGCCTGCGCATCACCGATATCTCCGTCGTGGTTCCCGAGTACCGCTACCGCGCGATCGATGCGAGCGGCATCGTCGAGAACGAGATCTGCCCGGTCCATGTCGCGGTCGCCGACGGGCCGCTCTCCCCCGACCCCGACGAGGTCTCGGAGTGGGCGTGGGTCGACGCCGCCGAGTTCGCATCCGCCGTGACAGCGGCCCCCTTCGCCTTCAGTCCGTGGCTCGTGGAGCAGCTGCCCCTCATGCGTGAGCGAGGGGCAGTATGACGATCACGCCGGCGGCGATCGACGAGGACATGGCCACTCGCATCGAGGAGGCCCTGCGTCAGCGCTTCGTCCACCACAGCGCCGCCGCGGAGGCTTACGGATCGGAGTTCGCCGCCCTGTGGCGCGCGGCGGCCGACCACTCGCTCGGCGGCAAGCTCGTCCGCCCCCGCCTCCTGCTGGACATCCACCGCGCACTCTCGGTCGGAGACTCATCGACTCTGACTCCGGCGGCCGTCGAGGTCGCGGCGCACATCGAACTGCTTCACTATGCGTTCCTTCTGCACGACGACGTCATCGACGGCGATCTCACACGACGGAAGCGGCCGAACCTGATCGGCACCCTCGCGGCCGGCACACCGGCCGCAACGGAGGAGGGCGCGCTGCACTGGGCGCGGTCGAGCGCCATCCTCATGGGAGACCTGCTCCTCACCGCCGCGGTCATGGGATTCGCACGCGCCGACGTACCCGCGGACGTGCGCGCACGCCTGCTCGACCTCGTCGAGGAGACGATCGTCGAGACCGTGGCGGGTGAGCACACGGACGTCGCGCTCAGCCATGGGATCATCGCCCCGGACCTCACGACGATCCTCAGCATGAGCGTGTACAAGACCGCCACCTACTCGTTCTCGCTCCCGCTTCGCGCGGCCGCGCTGCTCGCAGGCTCGTCCCCCTCGGCCGAGCGGACGCTGACCAGCGTCGGCCGGCACATCGGGCTCGCCTACCAGCTGCAAGACGACCTGCTCTGCGTGTTCGGCGACCACCGGTCCCACGGCAAAGACGCGTTCTCCGACCTGCGCGAGGGCAAGGAGACCGCGATCATCGCCTATGCGCGCTCGACGGGCTCCTGGGCCGACATCGCCCCGCGCTTCGGCTCCGCCGACCTGAGCCTCGGGGATGCCGAGGAACTCCGCGATCTGCTGCGCACCTGTGGTGCGGAGACCTTCGTCACCGACCTGGTCGGCGATCAGCTCGACGCGGTGCACACCCTCCTCGCCGACGCGCAGCTCACGGGCGACATCGGCACGGACGCCGCGCACACCATCCTGTCCACGGTCTCCCGCCTGGAGGGTCGCCGCGCATGACCTCGATCCCGAGCGCGGGCGGGGATGAAAGCCTCGGACGCTTCAGCCGCGCTGCCGACACGGCCTCCACCGAGGTCATCCGCACGTACTCGACCTCCTTCGGTCTGGCCACGAAGCTGCTCGGATCGCGTCACCGTCAGCATGTGCGGAACATCTACGCCATGGTGCGCATCGCCGACGAGATCGTCGACGGCGTCGCCGCACAAGCGGGTTTGGACACCTCGGCGCAGACCGAGGCCCTCGCGTCGTACGTCGCGGCGACGCACCGCTCGATGGTCGTCGGCTACAGCACCGACCTGATCCTGCACGCATTCGCCAGAACCGCGCGCGAGTGCGGGATCGGAGAGGACCTGACGCAGCCGTTCTTCGACTCCATGGGCGCGGACATCGCGAGTGCGACCGACTTCACCGCCTACGACGCGGATGCCCACGAACGCTATGTGTACGGCTCAGCCGAGGTCGTCGGACTCATGTGCCTGCGCGTCTTCCTCCGTGACGAGTCCCGCACCGAGGAGGAGCTCGCGGTGCTCACGCACGGCGCCAGGCAGCTGGGTGCCGCCTTCCAGAACGTCAACTTCCTGCGCGACCTCGCCGACGACACCGATCGCCTGCAGCGCGGATACCTCGGCGGCTCCGGCCGCCTCACCGATTCCGACCGCGACGAATGGGTACGAACCGTGACTGCTCAGCTCGACGACGCCCGTCGATCGATCCCGCTGCTTCCCAAGGATGCCCGGGCGGCCGTCCGCAGTGCTCTTGCGCTGTTCGAGGCGCTGATGCGGCGAGTGGCCAAGACACCCGCCGCCCAGCTGTACGAGCGCCGGGTGCGTGTGCCCGACCCGATCAAGGCGCTGCTCGCCGCTCGGGCCGTCGCCGTCACTGCACTGGAGCGTGACCGATGAGCCGCGTCGCCGTCATCGGCGGAGGAGTGGCCGGTCTTGCGGCAGCCGGACTGCTCGCCCGCGACGGACACGAGGTGACGGTCTACGAGAAGAACTCGCGCATCGGCGGCCGAGCCGGCACGATCGAGCGGGACGGGTTCCGCTTCGACTCGGGTCCGTCGTGGTACCTGATGCCCGAGGTGTTCGACCACTTCTTCGCGATGATGGGATCGTCGACCGAGGAGCAGCTCGACCTGACTCCGCTCGACCCCGGCTACCGGGTGTTCCAGGAGCCGGGCGCCGACGGCCCCTCCCAGCCGATCACCGTGCCCAGCGGCCGCGCCGAGGTCGCGAAGCTGTTCGAGGCGCGCGAGCCGGGATCCGCGGCTCGTCTGGATGAGTATCTCGACTCCGCGCACCACGCGCGCGACATGGCCGAGCGGTACTTCCTGTACAACCCGTTCACGAAGTGGAGCACGCTCGCCACGAAGGAGGTGCTGGGCGCAGGCCCCCGTCTCGCGACCCTGCTCGGCACCCGTCTGGAGTCCTTCGCGGCTCGGCGATTCCGGGATCCGGTTCTGCGTCAGCTGCTCGGTTACCCGGCCGTCTTCCTCGGCACCGACCCGCGCAGCGCGCCGGCGATGTACCACCTCATGAGCGCGCTCGACCTCGACGAAGGCGTGAGCTACCCGCAGGGCGGATTCTGGCGAGTCGTCGAACGCATCGCCGAGCTGGCCGAGCAGGCGGGGGCGACGATCGTCACGGATGCCGACGTGACGGCGATCCGCACCGAACGACGCTCCGGCACCACCGTCGCCACGGGCGTCGAGTGGCGGGATGCCGACGGCACCGCGCACGTCGCCGAGGCCGACATCGTCGTGTCGGCCGCAGACCTGCACCACACCGAGACAGTCCTGCTTCCCCCAGAGCTCCGCACGTACCCCGAGAGCTGGTGGCAGCGCCGCACGAGCGGCCCCGGAGCCGTGCTGGTGATGCTGGGCGTCCGCGGCGAGCTCCCGCAGCTCCCGCACCACTCCCTGTTCTTCACCGATGACTGGGACGCCAACTTCGACGCGATCTTCGGCGACAGCCCGGCGATCCCCTCCCCCGCGTCGACGTATGTGTGCCGACCGAGCGCGAGCGACGACAGCGTCGCCCCGGACGGGCACGAGAACCTGTTCGTGCTCGTCCCCATCCCCGCTGACGTCGATCTCGGCGGCGGCGGTTCCGACGGATCGGGTTCACCCGCGATCGAGCGTGCCGCCGACGAGGCGATAGACCTCATCTCCGCGTGGGCCGGCATCCCCGATCTGCGCGACCGCATCGTCGTGCGCGAGACGAAGGGACCCGCGGACTTCCGCGACGACTACAACTCGTGGCGCGGAGGAATGCTCGGTCCGGCGCACATCCTCTCGCAGAGCGCGATGTTCCGCGCCCAGAACGTCTCGCGCAAGGTCTCGGGGCTCTACTACGCCGGCGGCACGACGGCGCCGGGCGTCGGCGTGCCCATGTGCCTCATCAGCGCCGAGATCGTTCTGAAGCGCATCCGCGGCGACCACTCCGGCGGACCGCTCCCGCTGCCCTCCGCCGCCCCCGTCGAGGGTGCCGTGTGATGGGCGTCGTCTACCTCGCGAGTCTGCTCGTATCGCTCGGCTGCATGCTCCTTCTCGACCGGCGGTTCCGGCTGTTCTTCTGGAGGGACGCTCTCTCGGCATCCGTCGTCACGGTCGTCGGACTCGCCTTCTTCCTCGTCTGGGACGTCGCCGGCATCGCCGGGGGGATCTTCTTCCGTGGCGAGGGCGCGATCGCCACCGGGATCGTGCTCGCTCCCGAGCTGCCGATCGAAGAGCCCGTCTTCCTGGTCTTCCTCGTCGTCTGCACGATGATCCTGTACACAGGCGCCGTGCGCGTGCTGGGCGCCCTCCGCCGGCGCCGGCGCGTGGAGCGGCCGTCATGACGTACCTGCAGCTCGCGGCCTGGTTCGTGGGCGCGGCCGCGATCGCCGCCGTGCTCCTCGCGCTCCTCACTCCTCGGGCACGGCGTCCGCGCGCCGCCGCCCTGGCGATCGCCGCTGTGGCTCTGATCCTGCTCACCGCGGTGTTCGACAGCATCATGATCGCCAGCGGCCTCTTCCACTACTCCCCCGACCATCTGCTCGGAGTCCACATCGGATTCGCCCCGCTCGAGGACTTCGCCTACCCGATCGCGGGTGCGCTGCTGCTGCCGGCGCTGTGGGCCTTCCTGCGCGCTCGCCGGCGTCTCGTCCCGGCGGAGAGCAGCAAGGAGGCTGACGTATGACCGCCGCGACACTCGGGAGCGATCTGCGCCAGATCGTGCTGTCGTCCCGGCCCGTCAGCTGGATCAACACGGCATTCCCCTTCGCGGCCGCCTATCTGCTGACGACCCGCGAGATCGACCTCACGCTGATCCTCGGCACGCTGTACTTCCTCGTTCCGTACAACCTCGCGATGTACGGGATCAACGACGTGTTCGACTACGCCTCCGACCTCGCGAACCCGCGCAAGGGCGGGATCGAGGGAGCGCTGCTCTCCCCGCGAATCCATCGGGCGACCCTGTGGGCGGCCGCGCTCACCAACGCGCCTCTTCTCGTCTACCTCTTCGCCGTCGGAAAACCCGCCTCGTGGGCCTGGCTGATCGTGAGCGTCTTCGCCGTCATCGCGTACTCCGCACCCGGTCTCCGCTTCAAGGAGCGTCCGTTCCTCGATTCGACGACGTCGAGCCTGCATTTCGTGACCCCGGCGATCGTCGGACTCGCCCTCGCCGAGGCGACCGTGACGCCGACCCTGGTGATCGTGCTCGTCGGGTTCTTCCTGTGGGGCATGGCGGCGCACGCCTTCGGTGCGGTGCAGGACATCGCTCCCGACCGCGAGGGGGGCATCGATTCGATCGCGACGGTCATCGGTGCGCGATCGACCGTCCGCCTCGCGATCCTCCTGTGGGCACTCGCCGGGATCGCGATGCTGTTCACCGCCTGGCCCGGTCCGCTCGCCGCCGTGCTCGCGGTGCCCTACATCGTCAACGCGGCTCCCTGGTGGTCGGTGACCGACGAGACGTCTGCCGGAACGAACCGCGCCTGGCGCCGCTTCATCGCCCTCAACTACATCGCGGGCTTCCTGGCGACGATGATCCTCATCCTCGCCTGGGTCTCCTGACCCGCACCCTCACGTCCACCGAGTTCCTCCCGAAAGGAAACCGATGTCCGATCCTGAGCACACCCCGGCCACGATCGCCACAGACAGGAAGGCCCCGCCGCGGCGGGAGCGAACGAGGCGGCACCCCTGGGCGCGCGTACTGATCCCCGTCGCCGTGATCCTCGTCTGGCTGGTGGGTGCGGGACTCGGCGGCCCCCTGTTCGGCAAGGTCGACGAGGTGTCGTCGAACGACCAGACGAGCTACCTGCCCGAGTCCTCTGACGCGACCCGGGTGCAGCAGCTGCTCGGCGAGTTCAACGACAGCGACGCCATCCCCGCCATCGCGGTCTTCGTCGGCGACGGCGAACTGTCGGCGTCACAACTCGACACGATCTCGGATGCCGTCGCCGACGCGCCGTCCGTCGAGGGCGTCGGCGACGACGTGTCCCCGGCTCTCCCCTCGGACGACGGCGCGGCGGTGCAGGCGTTCATTCCGATCGACGGGAGTGCCGAGCTCGCCGACACCGTGTCGGCCCTCGGCGACGAGCTCCGCGCCGCCGCCCCGGACGGCGTGACCGTCTACATCACGGGACCCGCCGGCTTCAGCGCCGACCTCGTCGCGGGCTTCGCCGGCATCGACGGACTGCTGCTCGGCGTCGCACTCCTCGCGGTGCTCGTGATCCTCGTGCTCGTGTACCGGTCGCTGCTGCTGCCGATCGTGGTCCTGTCGACGAGCCTGTTCGCCCTCTGCGTCGCTCTGCTGGTCGTGTGGTGGCTCGCGAAGTTCGAGGTGCTGTTGCTCAGCGGGCAGACGCAGGGCATCTTGTTCATCCTCGTGATCGGCGCGGCCACCGACTACGCCCTCCTCTTCGTCGCGCGGTTCCGGGAGGAGCTCCGCGTGGCGCAGGACAAGGGCACGGCTCTCCTCGCCGCCTGGAGGGGCTCAGTCGAGCCGATCGTCGCCTCCGGCGGCACGGTGATCGCCGGGCTGCTCTGCCTGCTGCTCAGCGACCTCAAGTCGAACAGCACCCTGGGTCCGGTGGCGGCGATCGGCATCGTGTTCGCGATGCTCGCGGCCCTGACACTCCTCCCGGCGCTCCTGCTGCTGTTCGGGCGCGCGGTGTTCTGGCCCCGTCGCCCGCGATTCGAGCCGGAGGTCGTCGCGGAGGAGCACGGAATGCGCACCACCGGCCTGTGGGCGCGTCTCGCGGGGCTCATCACCAAGCGACCGCGCGTGATCTGGATCGTCACCACCCTGGTGCTGCTGGCCGGAGCCTCCGGCGTCCTCCAGTTGAACGCTTCTGGTGTTCCGCAGTCCGATCTCGTGCTCGGAGCGTCGGAGGCGCGCGACGGTCAGGTCGCGCTCGGCGAGCACTTCCCCGGCGGCTCCGGCAGCCCGGTCTACGTCGTGGTGGACGAGGACCGCCTGCAGGACGCTACGGACGTGCTGCTCGCCGACGACGGTGTCGACGCCGTCTCCGTCACGGCTGCGGACTCTCCCAGCGGTTCGGCGCCGGTGACCGCCGACGGCATCGCCGCGGTCGGCCCGCCCGGTACACCGGCCCCGGAGCCGACCGTCGTCGACGGGAACGTGCTCCTGCAGGGGACGCTGACGGATGCCGCGGACTCGGATGCCGCCGGTGCCACCGTGCGCGACCTCCGCTCGTCGCTGTATGAGCTCGATGCGCTCGTCGGAGGCGTGACCGCCACCGCTGTCGACACGAACGACGCATCGATCCACGACCGGAACCTCATCATCCCGGTGATCCTCGTCGTGATCATGCTGATCCTCATGCTGCTGCTGCGGTCGATCCTCGCCCCGGTGCTCCTGATCATCACCACCGTGCTCTCGTTCGGAACGGCGATGGGCGTGTCGGCGCTCGTGTTCAACGGGCTCTTCGACTTCCCGGGGGCCGATCCCGCCGTGCCGTTGTACGGCTTCGTGTTCCTCGTCGCGCTCGGTATCGACTACAACATCTTCCTCATGACGCGTGTGCGGGAGGAGTCGCTGGCGCACGGCACGCGCGAGGGCGTGCTGCGCGGGCTGTCGATCACCGGCGGGGTGATCACATCCGCCGGGCTGGTGCTCGCTGCGACCTTCGCGGCGCTGTCGGTGATCCCGATCCTGTTCCTCGTGCAGTTGGCGTTCATCGTCGCGTTCGGCGTGCTGCTCGACACGTTCGTGGTGCGCTCGCTGCTCGTGCCGGCGCTCGCCTACGATCTCGGACGCGCGATCTGGTGGCCATCGAAGCTCTGGCGACGTGGTCGCCCGTGACGACCGGAGAGAGTGCCCTCGACTGGATTCGAACCAGCGACCTGCCCTTTAGGAGAGGGCTGCTCTATCCTGCTGAGCTACGAAGGCGTGGACTCCAGTCTACGGGAACGCTCTTGCGTCCCTCATGCAGCCAGCGCCAGGTAGGGCTCCCAGCGCGGGTCGCTCCTCTCGCTCCCGCGCACCGTCCACGCGGTGCCGTGCGGCGGGCGCGGAGTGATCCGCAGCTCCCAGCGCATCTCCTGCGGCGTGCGGTCGCTCTTCACGTTGTTGCAGCGGAGGCAGCACGCGACGAGGTTCTCCCAGGAGTCGGCTCCGCCCCGTGAGCGTGGCAGCACATGATCGATCGTCGAAGCGGCCTTGCCGCAGTACCCGCAGCGATGGTTGTCGCGCCGCAGCACTCCGCGCCGGGTCACGGGTACTCGGCGACTCGACGGCGCCCTTATGTATCTCGACAGGATGATGACGGCCGGCCGATCGTAGACGCCGTGACTGCCCCAGACGGGATCGTCCTCGACGTGCTCGATCACGGTGGCCTTGTCGTTCATGACCAGGACCAGTGCTCTCTTGAACGACACGATGGCCAGGGGCTCGTATCCCGCGTTCAGTACCAGTGTGCGCATCAGCATCCTCTCGATCCGCCGGGACGGCTTCCCGGCACTCTCGACTCACACGAGGTCGCGCCGACGCGAGCGTTCGCAGGGACGAAAAAAGGCGCTGTCTAGTGACAGCGCCTTCTGCGCACGGCAGCACCGTGGCGTCCCTGCGGCCGATGCTGAAGGACGTGACGACCGAGGGCATCCATGGTGCGGATGCTCGGTATTCGGTCCATCAGCTTCTCCCGCCTGTGCGACAACGGGTACAGGCTAACCCATCGAAGAGGGCGTGCGGCCCAACTCCGGGTGAACGCTCGGAGGCGTGTCCGGTGGTGCGACGAGCGATGACGCCTCAGCCGGCGTTCGCGGCGAGCCAGGCGATCGGCTCGAGAAGTCCGCCGTTGACCCACACCTCGAAGTGGAGGTGGTTGGCGGTCGAGCGACCGGTGCTTCCGACGAAGCCGATCAGCTGACCTGCAGCCACGCTCTCACCGGCCTGGACCTGGCGGGATCCGTACGTCATGTGACCGTAGGTCGTCTGCACGCGCTGGCCGCCCACGACGCTGTCGATCATGACGGCGACGCCGTATCCGCCGATGCTCTCGGCCGACTGGCGCACGACGCCCGCGGCGGCGGCGTAGATGGGGGTCCCCTGCGGTGCGAGCATGTCGGCGCCGTTGTGCGCGC
Source organism: Microbacterium sp. SZ1 (assembly GCF_002362255.1). Taxonomy (GTDB): domain Bacteria; phylum Actinomycetota; class Actinomycetes; order Actinomycetales; family Microbacteriaceae; genus Microbacterium. Next base: position 251,714 of record NZ_LPVV01000003.1, read on the forward strand.
CGCCGACGGTGCGGCTGACGCTGTACGAGCCCTGCGGGAGCGGGTAGCGGACCTCGCCCGAACCGGGCGAGACGAGTGCGTACGCGCCGATGTCGAAGGTGCGACCGCCGGTCGAGGCGGAGGCCGTCGATGCGGCTGCGGCAGCGCGGGCCGCTGCGGCCTCCTCCGCCTTCTTCTTCTCGATCTCGTCAGGGGTGGTCGCGGTGAACGTGCCGCGATCGAGCGGGGCCGACGTGGCCTGCGACGCGACGACGAGCGACTGCGCGTCGACGGCGGCCATCTGCTGCACGGTCGCGGCGCTCTCGGCCGGCTTCGACGCCGCGTAGGCGGGGAGCGCGACAGCGGCGACCAGGGCGCCCACTGCTCCGAAGATGGCGACGGATCGAAGTGGCTTGACCACAGTCCGCGCGCTGACCCGTGCGGTCGTGCGACGGGCGAGGGGTCGATCTTCAGGTGTGTTCGCGGACTGGATGTCTTTGACCAAAACGGAATCCTCCTGCGCCTGCACGCTCGGGTAGCGCTGGCTCGTCGGCACTCTGCTCTCGTGGCACGAATGTAGCTTCGGGTACTTTGTGCGTTCCTACCGGGAGGACGACGAGCCTGGAAGGCGAATCCTCTCGGGTATCGTCAGCGGGCTTCTTCGCCGACGACTTCACCGAGGTTACCGGAAGATAACGATCCTGTCACCCTGCCAACCTGGCAATCGTCGGGGAGCGGAAGAATCCCCGATCAGGAGTGATTCAGACCGGCTCGCCGACGAGGAAGATGTGTGAGGCGAGCTCGACCGGGAGCTCCAGCCCCTCGTCCTTGCCCTCCATCTGGATCAGCACATAGCCCTCGTTGAAGCGGTAGTCGCCCTTCGCCCCTGGCACGACACCCGCGTCGCGGAGCTGCTCCAGCAGCTCCGGGTCGACCTGCGCCGGCTCGGCCAGACGACGGACCGTGCCCTCGATCGGGGCGCCCGCCGCGTTGAGCTTCTGCACGAGCCCGATGACGCCCTCGTCGAACGTCCGAGCAGGCGCGTCGCCGAGCTGGTCGAGCCCGGGGATGGGGTTGCCGTACGGCGATTCGGTGGGGTGGCCGAGGAGCTCGACGAGGCGGCGCTCGACCTGCTCGCTCATGACGTGCTCCCAGCGGCAGGCCTCGTCGTGCACGAACGCCCAGTCGAGGCCGATCACATCGGAGAGCAGGCGCTCGGCCAGGCGGTGCTTGCGCATGACGTCGACCGCCTTGCGGCGCCCCGACTCGGTGAGCTCCAGGGTGCGATCCTCCGACACGACGACGAGACCGTCGCGCTCCATGCGGCCGACCGTCTGGGAGACCGTCGGCCCCGAGTGCCCGAGACGCTCGGAGATGCGCGCGCGCAGCGGCACGATGTTCTCCTCCTCGAGCTCGAGGATGGTGCGGAGATACATCTCCGTGGTGTCGATCAGGTCGGTCATGTGGCCCTCCGGGTCTTCTTAGGCAAGCCTACATTCCCGCATCGACATCGGGGCGTCACGCAGGAGGTCGCGCGGGAGGGCACGCTCTAGACTCGACGCATGCCGATCGAGATTCCCCGTGACCTCCTGCCCGCCGACGGCCGCTTCGGATGCGGCCCCTCGAAGGTGCGGAGCGAGCAGCTCGACGCGCTCCTCGCCGCCGGTCCCACGCTGCTCGGCACCTCCCACCGGCAGGCGCCGGTGAAGAACCTCGTCGGCAGCGTGCGCGAGCGCCTCGCAACGCTCTTCGGCCTGCCCGAGGGATACGAGATCATCGTCGGCAACGGCGGGTCCACCGCATTCTGGGATGCCGCGGCCTTCGGCCTCATCGAGCGACGCAGCCAGAACCTCGTGTTCGGCGAGTTCGGCGGCAAGTTCGCCGCCGCAGCCGGTGCGCCCTGGCTCGATGCACCCGACGTGCGCAAGGCGGAGCCCGGATCGAGCGCGGTCGCCGAGATCGTCGACGGCGTCGACGTCTATGCGTGGCCGCACAACGAGACCTCGACCGGCGTCGCCGCCCCGATCACCCGCGTCGCGGTCGACGGCGCTCTCACCGTCATCGACGCCACGAGCGCGGCAGGTGGGATCGACTTCGACGCCGCTCAGGCCGACGTCTACTACTTCGCTCCCCAGAAGAACCTCGGCTCGGACGGCGGCCTGTGGTTCGCCGCGGTCTCTCCCGCGGCCATCGACCGGATCGAGCGGATCGCCGCCTCCGACCGCTACATCCCGGAGTTCCTGAGCCTGAAGAACGCCGTCGACAACTCCCGCCTGAACCAGACGTTGAACACGCCGGCGCTGACGACACTGCACCTGCTGGACAGCCAGCTCGGATGGATCCTCGACAACGGCGGCCTGTCCTGGGCCGGCGCACGCACCGCCGAATCGTCGGGCATCCTGTACGACTGGGCAACGGCATCCGATGTGGCGACGCCCTTCGTGACGGCGGAGGCCGACCGCTCGCCGGTGGTCGTCACGATCGACTTCGACGAATCGGTGGATGCGGCCTCGATCGCGAAGACGCTGCGCGCCAACGGCATCGTCGACACCGAGCCGTACCGCAAGCTCGGTCGGAACCAGCTCCGCGTGGCGACCTTCGTGTCGATCGAGCCGGACGACGTGCGGCAGCTGACTCGCGCACTCGACTACGTGCTCGAGCACCGGGGCGCCTGACCACGCCTGTCATGACGAAGGGGACCG
>NZ_LPVV01000004.1 GCF_002362255.1 Microbacterium sp. SZ1
GCGCGCGGGGCGGGCAGGCGCGGCGCGCGGCGCGCCGGGGCGTCAGACCTGTACGACGTGGGGCGGCGGAGGCGGGGGCAGCTCCCGCCGGGGCACGCCGTGCGCCTCGCGGTGCAGACGCTCCATGCGGCTGTCGAGCTCGGCGGCGGCCTCCGCGGCATCCGTCAGACTCTCGACCAGGTGCGAGGGCACCTGGTTCGAGAACTTGTAGTAGATCTTGTGCTCGAGGCTGGCCCAGAAGTCCATGGCGATGGTGCGGAACTGCACCTCGACCGGCACCGAGAGCGCGCCGGTCGAGAGGAACACCGGCACCTCGATGATCGCGTGCAGGCTCTTGTATCCGTTGTCCTTGGGCTGAGCGATGTAGTCCTTGACCGTGCGGACTGTCACGTCGTCCTGGGCGGTGAGCAGGTCGAACAGGCGGTACACGTCGGCGACGAAGCTGCAGGTCACGCGCACCCCGGCGATGTCGGTGATCTCCGCCCTGATGCGCTCGAAGTCGGGCTCCTCGATGCCCTTGCGGGCGATCTTCTCGACGATGCTGTCGGGCGTCTTCAAACGGCTCTTGACGTGCTCGATCGGGTTGTACGAGTGGTGGTGCGTGAACTCGTCGCGGAGGATGCCGATCTTCGTCTCGACCTCCCGCATCCCGAACTCGTACTCCCGCAGGAAGCGCTGGAATTCGTCGCGGAGCTCCCGAGTCTGCTGAATCGCGTCGTCGGTGACCTGGAGGGACGTCATGGCTCCGACGTTACGCGTTCGTGATCGGAATGGGCTGTGGATCTTCCATGGCGCGTGTCGCGCAGACGTGACCCGTCGCGCACCCTTGACCCCGTCGCGAGGCCGGTCTAGAACGGAGCACATGACGAGCGCAGGCGAGAAGTGGACAGAGGCGTACATCGAGGCGTGGCGGTCGAACGATCCCGAGCAGATCGGCGCGCTCTTCGCCGTCGACGCGCGGTATCTGACCAGTCCGGACGCGGAGCCGCGGGTCGGGCGAGAGGCGATCGTGGCCGGCTGGCTCGACGACCTCGACGATCCGGGCACCTGGTCGTTCGAGTGGTGGATCGTCCGGGAGGATGCCGACTTCGTCGCCGTCGAAGGCCGCACGAAGTATCCCTCGGAGCGCGACTACCTCAACCTCTGGATCGTGCGATTGGATGCCGAGGGCAGGGCGACCGAGTTCACGGAGTGGTTCATGCCGCGTTCGCACGAGGACTGATCACGCGACGGGGACTGATCACGCGATCACGCGACGGGGACTGATCGCGCCACGGGCGTGAGGATTCCGTTAGGGCGGCACGACGTGCCGTAGGGATTCCGTGAGGATGGCGTGAGCGAAGCGTCAGCGGGCGTAGAGTCGCCCGACGTGTCAGATGAATCACGCGAGACCACGGACGCTCCTCCGCTCGCCAAACGCATCCTCATCGGCGAACCGCTGACGAGTCAGCAGGTCGACGATCAGCTGCTGCCCAAGAAGATGGCGCTGCCGATCTTCGCGTCGGATGCGCTGAGCTCGGTGGCCTACGCGCCGCAGGAACTCGTGATGATCCTGCTCATCGGCGGTCTGACCTTCCTCTCCTTCACGCCGCTCGTCGCGACCGCCGTCGTCGTGCTGCTCATCGTCGTGGTCCTCAGCTACCGGCAGCTCATCAAGGCGTACCCGTCGGGCGGAGGGGACTACGAGGTCGCGTCGAAGAACCTCGGCGAGATCCCGGGCGTCGTCGTCGCGGCCGCCCTGCTGGTCGACTATGTCCTCACGGTCGCCGTGTCGGTCTCATCGGGCGTCGACAACATCATCTCCGCCGTTCCGGGTCTCGACCCGCTCCGCGTCGAGCTCGCCGTCGGCTTCGTGATTCTCATCATCATCGTGAACCTGCGCGGGGTGCGCGAGGCCTCGCTCGTGTTCGCGATCCCCACCTACGTGTTCATCGGCTCGGTCGGCTTCATGATCGTGACCGGGCTGATCCGCACGGTCCTCGGCGATGCGCCCGTGGCGTCGAGCGCCGAGTTCGCCGTGCACTCCGAGGACCTCGGCCAGGCCGCGGTCATCCTCCTGATCCTGCGCGCGTTCTCGAGCGGATGCTCCGCTCTCACCGGCGTCGAGGCCGTGTCGAACGGCGTCCCGGCCTTCCGCACCCCGAAGATCCGCAACGCGCAGACCACTCTCGTGCTCATGGGGTCGATCGCGGCGTGCCTGTTCGCCGGGCTCACCGCGCTCGCGCTGATCGCCGGCGTGCACTACGCCGAGAACCCCTGCGACCTCGTCGGCTTCGACTGCTCGAACCCGCAGCCGAGCCTGATGGCGCAGATCGCCTCGGCGACGTTCGGCGGCGGCAGCATCCTGTTCTTCATCATCCAGGCGGCGACCGCCTGCGTGCTGCTGCTCGCGGCCAACACCGCGTTCAACGGCTTCCCGCTGCTCGGGTCGGTGCTCGCGCGCGACGGCTACGCGCCGAAGTCGCTGAACACCCGCGGCGATCGGCTCGTGTTCTCGAACGGCATGATCGTGCTCGGCATCGCCGCGATCGCCGTGCTCGTGGTGTTCCAGGCGCGGCTGACGACCCTCATCCAGCTGTACATCATCGGCGTGTTCGTGTCGTTCTCGCTCGGGCAGATCGGCATGGTCCGGCACTGGCGGCGCGTGCTGCGCGGGCCCGTGGAGAGCTCGAAGGATGCCGGAGTCGACGGCGCCTCGGCATCCGATCGCCGCTCGGCGAAGGTCGGACTCGTCATCAACTCCGCGGGCGCGACGCTGACGGTGCTCGTGCTCGTGATCGTGACGATCACGAAGTTCACGCACGGCGCTTACCTCGTGTTCTTCGCGATCCCGATCCTGGCGTTCCTCATGATGGGCGTGAAGCGGTACTACCGCGACGTGGAGCACGAGATCGCGATCGATGACACGACGAAGTTCGGGGCGACCGGCGACCTCGCGATCGTGCTGGTCAACCGCCTGCAGAAGCCCGTCGCGAAGGCCGTCGACTACGCGGTGGCCGCGAAGCACGACAAGACCATCGGACTGCACGTCGCCGTGGCATCCGACGACGTCGCCGAGCTGCAGCGCGAATGGCGCGACCACCTCGTGCCGATCCCGCTCGTGATCGTCGAGTCGCCCTACCGCGCCTTCGCGCAGCCGGTGGCGCAGTTCATCAAGCAGTACCGCGCGAAGCACGGCGCCTCGGTCGTGACCGTGTACCTGCCGCAGTACATCGTCGGGCACTGGTGGGAGACGTTCCTGCACAACCGCCGTGCCCGCCGCATGGCCAACCAGCTGATGCTCGTGCACGGGGTGACGATCACGCTCGTGCCGTGGCTGCTCGACTCGTCGGAGCTCATCTACGGACGCCGGTCACGCCCGCTTCCCGGACAGGAGCGCGCCGGTCGCCCCGTCGTCGTGAGCGGGCGTCGCGCGCACCGGCCGGAGGGCCCGCCCGAGGCGTGAGCGTGCGGGGCGCCGGGGCCTCGCGCGCCGAGACCCACCGCCCCCGGCGAAGCCCACCTTCCGCGACGTCGTTCGCGGTGGGTCTGGACGCGCGCGGTGGGTCTGGGCGCCGGGACCCCGCGCGCAGCACCCGCGTGCCTAGGCTGAGGGCATGAGCACGCCCGACGTCTGGCCCGTCCGCACCGAGCGACTGCAGGTGCGTCCGATGACCGAAGCCGACGTCGACGCGATGTGGGAGTGGCGGCGCCTGCCCGAGGTGAACCGCTGGTTGGGACTCGCGCCCGACACGATCGCGGCGTTCCGCGAGCGCTATCGCGACCCCGACCGGCTCGCGGCCATGTACCTGATCGAGCTCCTCCCGGGAGACGACAGCGACCCCCGACCGATCGGCGACGTGATGATCAGGATCGGCGACGGGTGGGCGCAGCTCGAGGTCGCCGATCAGGCGAAGGGCGTCGAGGCCGAGCTCGGCTGGGTGCTCGATCCGGCGTACACGGGTCGGGGCTATGCGACCGAGGCGATCCGCGCCGTGATCGACACCTGCTTCGGACCGCTCGGACTGCGACGCGTGCACGCCGGATGCTTCGCCGACAACGAGCCGTCGTGGCGCCTCATGGAGCGGCTCGGCATGCGGCGCGAGGAGTTCAGTCGCAAGACGGCCCTGCACCGGTCGGGCGAATGGCTCGACGGCCTGAACTACGGCATCCTCGCGGAGGAGTGGGCGGCGCGCTGAGCGCCGGACTCAGCCGGCGACGAGCGCGAGCACGAGAGTCGCGACCACCACGGTCGGCACGGCCACGGCCGCGCCCCACAGCATCAGGGTGCGCCAACGGATCTCGACGCCGAGCGACACGACGCGGTGGTGCCACAGCAGTGTGGCGAGCGACGCCCACGGCGTGATGAGCGGCCCGAGGTTGACGCCGATCAACAGCGCCATGAGCGCGACGGGATCGGATGCCGCGGGTTCGAGGATCAGGTACGCGGGCAGGTTGTTGACGCCGTTGGCGGCGAGCGCTCCGGCTGAGGCGAGTCCGAGCAGTCGACCAACACCATGTCCGTCGGTCGCGAGGGCGGAGAGGACGTCGAGGATGCCGTTCGCGTGCGCCGTCTCCACCAGCACGAACAGGGCGGTCGCGAGCCCGATCGCCTGCCACGGCACGAGCGACAGACGCAGCACGTGGCGCCGACGCACCGCGAACAGCACGACGAGCAGCACCGCGGCGACCGTCGCCGGGATCCACACGTCGTGCGTGAGCGCCAGCAGCGGCATGAGGAGCATCAGGATGCCGGCGGCTCCCCAGAACAGCACCCGGTCGGACGGGGCTGCGGCCGACGGCATCCGATACCCGCCGAACAGCGTGCGGCGGTGCACGATCGTGAGCAGGGCGACCGGCCCGACGATGCCGACGAGCGTCGGCGCCCAGCTGAGCGCGAGGAAGGATGCCGGTGACTCACCGATCGCCGGAGCCGCGAGCAGGTTCGTGAGGTTCGAGACGGGCAACGCGAGGGATGCCGTGTTCGCGAGCCACACGGTCGCGAGGGCGAAGGGCAGCGGCGAGACGCCGATGCTCTGCGCCAGCACGACGACCACCGGCGTCACGATGACCGCGGTCGTGTCGAGCGACAGGAACACCGTGCTCACGACCGCGAGCAGCACGACCGAGGCCCAGAGGGCGACGACGCGTCCGCGTCCCGCGCGGGCGAGGCGCTGCGCGACGACGTCGAACACCGCGGCATCGCGCGCCAGTTCGGCGACGATCGTGATCGCCACGACGAACCCGAGGACGGGTGTGATGCGGGCGCCGAGAGCCCCGGCATCCGATGCGGGCAGGATGCCGGTGACGAGGCAGATCAGCGCGACCGCGACGAGCACCAGGACGATGATGGTGCCCGGTCCCAGCCGGCGTCGTGTCGCGCTCACTTCGTGAGTGTACGGCCGGGAACGGCGGATGGCGTCGTGCGGCCGTGCACTCCGGGTGCCGATGCCGCCGCGGCCGACGGCCGGAGTCTAGGATTCAAGGGCGGGACCGGGGATTCCTCGGGGAGGCGCGCGCACGCACGACCGAGCCCGATCCGCGCCGATGACCGGGAGGGCGAATGGCGGCATCCGGCACGCGCGGCAGGCTCCGCGTCCTGCTCGGCGCAGCCCCGGGGGTGGGCAAGACGTTCGAGATGCTCGCCGAGGGGCGACGGATGCTCGATGAGGGCCGCGACGTCGTGATCGCGCTCGTCGAGACCCACGAGCGCGCTGCGACGAGGGCGCTGACCTCCGGCATCCCCGAGGTCCCCCGCCGCACCGCCCTGCACCGCGGGATGCCGGTGTCGGAGATGGATGTGGATGCGGTGCTCGCGCGGCATCCCGAGATCGCGCTCGTCGACGAGCTCGCCCACACGAACGCGCCGGAGTCGACGAACGCGAAGCGGTGGCAGGACGTCGAGGCGCTCCTGGATGCCGGGATCGACGTCGTCACGACCCTGAACGTGCAGCACATAGAGTCGCTGGGCGCCGTCGTGAAGAAGATCACCGGCGTCGCGCAGCAGGAGACCGTGCCGGATGCCGTGGTGCGGGCGGCGGACGAGATCGAGGTCGTCGATCTCGCCCCGGAGTCGCTGCGCGACCGTCTCTCCGCCGGCCTGGTCTACCCGGCCGAGCGGGTCGACGCCGCACTGTCGAATTACTTCCGCCTCGGAAACCTCACGGCGCTCCGCGAACTCGCACTGCTGTGGCTCGCCGACGAGGTCGACTCGGCGCTGCGCAGCTACCGCGCCGATCAGGGGATCGAGGGCACCTGGCAGGCGCGGGAGCGCGTGGTCGTGGCGCTCACCGGCGGCCCCGAGGGCGAGACGCTGCTGCGGCGGGGAGCGCGGATCGCCGCCCGCGCCGCCGGCGGCGAACTGCTCGCGGTGCACGTCGCCGCGCAGGACGGACTGCGTGACGCGACGCCGGGCGCGCTCTCGGCGCAGCGCTCGCTCGTCGAGTCGCTCGGCGGGACGTTCCACCAGATGGTCGGCGACGACATCCCCGGCACCCTCGTCGAATTCGCGCAGAGCGTCGACGCGACGCAGCTCGTGATCGGCGTCAGCCGACGGGGCCGCATCGCCGCCGCGCTGACCGGACCGGGTATCGGCGCCGAGGTGATCCGCCGCTCCGGCGACATCGACGTGCACATCGTCACCCACGCCGCGGCCGGCAACCGGGTGCGCCTTCCGCGCATCACCGGCGGCGCGCTGGGCTGGCGCCGACAGGTGCTCGGATTCGCCGTCGCCCTCATCGTCGGTCCCCTTCTGTCATGGGTGATGTTCACGCTCCGCAGCCCCGAGTCGATCACGGCCGAGGTGCTCGCCTATCAGCTGCTCGTCGTGGTCGTGGCGCTCGTGGGCGGCCTTGGGCCGGCCGTCTTCGCCGCTGTGCTCTCGGGCATCACCCTCGATCTGCTCTTCGTCGCGCCGCTGTTCACCATCACGATCGCGCACCCGCTGCACGTGCTCGCCCTGGCGCTGTACGTGCTGATCGCCGTGCTCGTCAGCATCATCGTCGACCAGGCCGCCCGACGTGCCCGCACCGCGCAGCGCGCCGCCGCCGAAGCCGAGCTGCTCGCCGCGGTCGCGGGCAACGTGCTGCGCGGCGACAACGCCGTGCTCGCCCTCGTCAGCCGCACGCGCGAGGCGTTCGGGCTCGCGGGCGTGCGGCTCCTGACGCCCGACGGCGAGGTGCTCGCGAGCGACGGCGAACCGGTACCCGACGGCCGCGTCACCCGCGTCGAGGTGCGCGGTGCATCGCCCGCGGTCCTCGAGCTCAGCGGAGACCCCCTCGATACCCCGGCCCGGCGACTGCTCGACGCGATCGTCGCGCAGCTCGCGGCGGCGATCGAGCACACCGACCTGCGGGCGACCGCGCGGGAGGCCGTGGCCCTCGCCGAGACCGATCAGGTGCGCACGGCGCTGCTGTCGGCGGTGAGCCACGACCTGCGGCGCCCGCTCGCCTCGGCCGTCGCCGCGATCGGCGGGCTCCGCGGGGCGCACGCGCTGTCGGCATCCGATCGCGAGGAGCTGCTGGCGACGGCCGACGAGAGTCTCGCGACGCTGTCGACCCTGGTCACCGATCTGCTCGACGTGAGCCGGGTGCAGGCGGGTGTGCTGGCGGTGTCGGCGCTGCCGATCGACGTGGCGGGACCCGTGCTCGCGGCGCTCGACGAGCTCGGCCTCGGTCCGAGCGACGTCGAACTGGCACTCGACTCGGAGCTTCCCCCGGTGACCGCCGACCCCGTGCTGCTGCAGCGCGTGCTCGTGAACGTGATCGCGAACGCGCGCCGCCATGCGCCGGACGGCAGCCGCGTGCTCGTGTCGACGAGCGCCATCGACGACCGAGCCGAGATCCGGGTCATCGACCGCGGCGCCGGCATTCCGGCCGAGAAACGGGATGCGATCTTCCAGCCGTTCCAACGCCTCGGCGACACCGACAACACCACCGGACTCGGCCTCGGGCTCGCCCTGTCGCGCGGATTCGCCGAGGGCATGGGCGGTAGCCTGACACCGGAGGACACCCCGGGCGGTGGACTCACGATGGTGATCTCGCTGCCGCTCGTCGGCGCCGACACGGAGGGCACGGAGTGAAGCTGCTCATCGCCGACGACGACCCGCAGATGGTGCGGGCGCTGCGCATCACACTGGCTGCGCACGGCTACGAGGTGGTGGTCGCGTCCGACGGCGCCGCGGCGGTGGCGACGGCCGCGCAGGCGCACCCCGACCTGATCATGCTCGACCTCGGGATGCCGCAGCTCGACGGCATCGAGGTCATCCAGGCCCTGCGGGGGTGGACGAGCGTGCCCATCATCGTCGTCTCCGGACGCACCGGCTCAGCCGACAAGGTCGAGGCACTGGATGCCGGCGCCGACGACTTCGTCACCAAGCCGTTCCAGGTCGACGAGCTCCTCGCGCGTCTCCGCGCGCTGTCACGGCGAGCGGCGCCGGCCGGGGAGTCCACCGTCGGATTCGGGGACGTGGTCGTCGACCTCGCCACGAAGACGGTCACGCGCTCGGGTGCGCGCGTGCACCTCACACCGACCGAATGGCGGATGCTGGAGCACCTCGCCCGGCACCCCGGCGCCCTCGTCACCCGGCAGGACCTGCTCAAGGAGATCTGGGGCAGCGAGCAGGTCGCCGACTCAGGGTACCTGCGGCTGTACATGTCGCAGCTGCGCAAGAAGCTCGAGCGCGAGCCCGGGTCGCCCGAGCACCTGCTGACCGAGTCGGGGATGGGCTACCGGCTCGTGCTCTGAGCGGGTCTCGCGTCGCTGCGGCTGCGCCTTCTGCGGCTGCAACTTCTGCGGCCTCAACCTTTTGCGGCCTCAACTTCGGCGGCCTCAACTTCTGCGGCCTTGGGCAACTTCTGCGGCCATGAAGCGGCGCGGAGGCCGCAGAAAGTGACTCTGGCCGTGAAAGTTCCTGCGCCGCGGTCGGCGGAGGCAGGGGCAGCGGACGCCTGCGCGAGTCAGACGGAGACGGATGCCGCGCGGCGGCGCCGCAGGACCCCGACGACCCCGGCGACGACCAGCGCCACGGCGACGACGATCCCGGCGATCGCGGTGACCGTGCTGTCGGGTTCGCCGGTGAGGCGCCCGACCGCGAGCCAGGAGAGCCCCCAGGCGGTGGCGAGCGCCGGGGCGATCCGCTTCAGCACGAGCGCGCTCGCGACGCCGATCACGAGCACGACGGCGAGCACGGCGACGGCCCAGACCTCGGCCTGCTCCGCCCAGTCGGCGGGAGCGATCTGCGTGAGCCAGGCCGCGGTGTTCGCGACGGTCGCGATCGTGACCCAGCCGAAGTGCAGCCCGTTGGCGCCGTCGACGACGATCCGCTCGGGCCAGGTGCGGGGGCTGCGCCGGTTGAGCAGCACCATGACGCGGGCGAGCGCCGCGAGGAGCAGCGCGATGACGAGAACCGTCAGAGGAAGGGTGAGGAACTGCGCCGTCACGAGCCACAGGCCGTTGAGCACCATGGTCGCCGCGATCCACCAGCCGGTCTCGCGCTGACGCTCGTTGTCACGCTGCGCTGGGAGAGCCTGCCACACCGTGTAGGCGATGAGCCCGAGGTAGATGAGCGACCAGATCGAGAACGCCGGTCCGGCGGGGGCGAGATACGACCCGGATGCCGAGAGCGCACCGTCCTGCAGCTCGTCGACGGACGTGCCTCCGACGGCACCCGACCCGACGGTTGCGGCGATCAGCATGAACACGGCTGCGGCGATGGTTGCGGCCTGACGGACGACGTCCTTCGAGCGGGATTCCATGCTGGCACGGTACGCGCCTGGGCGGCGGCCGCCCAGACCCTTGACTCTCGCTTGGCTAACGTCTAGCCTGGCTAGCTAAATGCGGGTGTGAAAGCCGACGCATGCTCTGCAGGAGATCGCTCGCAACGAAGGACGCGCACGCGGCATCCGTCCTTCGTTACAAGAGATCTCCTTTGTTACGGGTGGGCCCCCGCGGCGCGGGTGAGGCCCGCGGCGTGGGTGAGGCCCGCGGCGTGGGTGAGGGCCGCGGCGTGCGTGAGGCCCGCCGCGCGGGCGAGGGCCGCCGGGCAGACCGCATTACGGAGCCGGTCAGCGGACGGCGGCGTCGATCAGCACCTCAGCGGCATCCCGAGCCTGCGCCGCCACGGATGACTCACCGGAGATCGCGGCCGTGCTCTGCGCGCCCTCCGCCAGGATCGACAGCTGCGCAGCGAGGGAGGCGGGCGCCCCGGCATCCGTCACCAGTCCCGTCATGTAGCGCTGGAACGACGCCTTATGCTCGCGCACGAGCTCTGCGACCTCGGGGTTCGTGCCGCCGAGCTCTCCGAAGGCGTTGATGAACGCGCAGCCGCGGAAGTCGTCGGTGCAGAACCAGTCCTCGAGGTAGCCGTAGACGGCGAGCAATCGGTCGCGCGGCGCGCTCCCGGCATCCGCCACTGCGCCCGTGAGTCCCGACTCCCACTCTCCGTGCTTTCGAGCGAGGACGGCCGTGACGATGTCGGCCTTGGCCGGGAAGAGGGAGTAGAGGCGGCGCAGCGACACGCCGGACGCCGCGCGCAATTCGTCCATGCCCACGGCCGCGTATCCCTTGCGGTAGTAGAGCTCCTCCGCGGCGGAGAGGATGCGCTCACGAGCCTCTTCTTCGGTCATGTCCAAGAGTTTACTTGACATGAGAACGAACGTTCTCTAGATTGAACACATCGAGCGAGAACGATCGTTCTCACCGGAACCGAAAGGATCAGGATCATGGGTTACATCACCGTCGGAAACGAGAACAGCACTCCGATCGAGCTCTACTACGAGGACCAGGGTTCGGGTCAGCCCGTCGTCCTGATCCACGGGTACCCGCTCGACGGCCACAGCTGGGAGCGCCAGACCCGCGAGCTGCTCGACCAGGGCTACCGCGTCATCACGTACGACCGCCGGGGCTTCGGCGGCTCGTCGAAGGTGAACGCCGGCTACGACTACGACACCTTCGCCGCCGACCTCAACACCGTGCTCGAGACGCTCGACCTGCGCGATGTCGTACTCGTCGGCTTCTCGATGGGCACCGGCGAGCTCGCCCGCTACGTCGCGAAGTACGGACACGAACGCGTCGCGAAGCTCGCCTTCCTCGCCTCGCTCGAGCCGTTCCTCGTGCAGCGCGACGACAACCCCGAGGGCGTTCCGCAGGACGTGTTCGACGGCATCGCCGCGGCCGCCAAGGGCGACCGCTTCGCGTGGTTCACGCAGTTCTACAACGACTTCTACAACCTCGACGAGAACCTCGGCTCGCGCATCAGCCAGGAGGCCGTCACGGGCAGCTGGAACGTCGCGATCGGCAGCGCTCCCGTCGCCGCGTACGCCGTGGTGCCTGCGTGGATCGAGGACTTCCGCGGCGACGTCGAGGCCGTGGCCGCCGCCGGCAAGCCCACGCTGATCCTGCACGGCACGAAGGACAACATCCTGCCGATCGACGCCACCGCTCGCCGGTTCCACCAGGCCGTTCCCGAGGCCGAGTACGTCGAGGTCGAGGGCGCGCCCCACGGCCTCCTCTGGACCCACGCCGACGAGGTCAACGCCGCGCTGAAGAGCTTCCTCGCGAAGTAACCCCCGCTATACCCAGGTCGTTGAGCGAGGGGCCCAGCGCCCAGACGGAACGCGGTGAGCGTCACACGACGCTCACCGCGTTTAGTCTTGCGCCGCTCGCTCAACGACCCGCGGCGGCCCGAGCACCGTTCAGTTGGCACCTGATGCGGGAATCTCGCGGGAATTGCGGCATGAGGTGCCAAGTGAGCGTGGCGGACGCCGACGATCCGGGCGCGGGCCGCGGCCGCGGGCCGCGGGCGCGGACCCGCGGGGCGTCAGCCGCGCATGGCGACGCCGCGACGCCAGTAGCCCATGAAGGCCACCTGCCCGCGGTCGATCCCGAGGTCCTTCACCAGGTGCCGGCGCAGCGTGGTGACCACGCCGCTCTCCCCGGCGATCCAGAAATAGCGCTCGGGCGGAGCATTCGCCACCGCGATGTCCTCCCCGAGTCCGGAGTAGTCGGGCGTCTCCCACAGCAGGTCTTCGGATTCGATGTCGGTCACGTCGACGTCGTCACCGGCATCCGCGTCTCCGAGGTATTCGAGCACCGCCGGGATCAGCTGCAGCCCGTGGGCCTGCTCGCCCGTGCGGGGCAGCCACCGCACCTCGACGCCCGCCGGCGCCGCGATCGGAAGCACGTCGTCCGCCGAGGGCACCTCGATGAACGCGCACCCACGCAGGTCGCGCGGGGCGTCTTCGAGGATACGCGCGATCGCCGGCGCCGCTGTCTCGTCGCCGGCCAGCACGACGGATGCCGCGGTGCCCGGCTCGAACTCCGCTCCCCCGTGGGCGGAGGCGGGGATGCCGCGGCGCGGCCCCACGATGAAAAGCTCCTGCCCGACGGCCGCCGCGTCGGCCCAGCGAGAAGCGGGGCCGGAGAGCCCGGGTGCGAGATGCAGCACGAAGTCGACGTCGAGCTCGGTGCCGGCGTCCGTCACCCGCAGCTCTCGCACCGAGTAAGTGCGCATCGAACCGCGCTCGTCCTCGGGCACGGCGAGGTACGACGCCCACCAGTTGTCGGTCTCGCGGTCGAGGTCGGGCAGGATGCCGGAAGCCGGAGGGAAGACGATCTTGATGCGCGAGTCGAACACGTCGCCGGGGGTGCCGAACTCGAACAGCTCGTCGCCGCCGAACGTGACGCGCACGAAGTTCGGCGAGACGCGGGCGACCGCGCGCACCTCGGCGCGCGCCAGCACGTAGGTGGGGCGCTCGGTGGTGGTCTCAGCGGACATGGTGCCTCCCGATCGGGGTGACCATCGGCTTTCCTGATACCGGGTCTGTGGTGATCTGATTCGCGAGGCCGAAGACCTCTGCGACGTGCTCGGCCGTGACGACCTCCTGCGGCGTGCCCGTCACGTGCACGCGTCCGTCCTTCATCGCCACGAGCTCGTCGGAGTACCGCGCCGCGAGGTTCAGGTCGTGCAGCACCATGACGATCGTCGTGCCGCGCGAGACGCTGAGGTCGGTGAGCAGATCGAGCACCTCGACCTGGTGCGCGACGTCGAGGAACGTGGTCGGCTCGTCGAGCAGCAGGATGTCGGTCTCCTGCGCGAGGGCCATCGCGATCCACACGCGCTGACGCTGCCCGCCGGAGAGCTCGTCGACGCTGCGGTCGGCGAGGTCGGCGGTTCCGGTCACCTCGAGCGCGTCGGCGACCACCTCGTAGTCATGGGTGCTCCACCGCGACAGCATCTTCTGATGCGGATGCCGGCCGCGACCCACCAGGTCGGCCACCGCGATGCCCTCCGGCGCCGTCGGCGACTGCGGGAGCAGACCGAGGATGCGCGCGACCTCCTTCGTGGGTCGCGTGTGCACCGAGGTGCCGTCGAGCACGATCTGCCCCTCCGAGGGCGAGAGCAGCCGGGCGAGCGAGCGGAGCAGCGTCGACTTGCCGCATCCGTTCGCTCCGACGATCGTCGTGATCCTGCCCGGCGCGATCTGCAGGTCGAGCCCGTCGATGACCGTGCGGTCGCCGTAGGAGAGGGTGACGGACTCCGCCGCCAGGGTGTGCGCTTCGGTCACAGAGAGCCTCCCGAGCGGTTGGTGCGGACGAGCAGGTAGATGAGGTACGGGGCGCCGAGCACGCCGGTGATGACGCCGACCGGGTAGCGCTCGCCGAACGCGAACTGGCCGAGCAGGTCGCTGCCGAGCACCAGCACTGCTCCGACGAACGCGCTGGGCACGAGCAGGTTCGCGCCGGGGCCGGTGATGCGGGCGGCGATCGGGCCGGCCATGAACGCGACGAACGCGATGGGCCCGGTAGCGGCGGTGGCGAACGCGAGCAGGGCCACGGCGCCGAGGATGCAGAGCACGCGCGTCGTGTTCACCCGCACGCCGAGCCCGGACGCCGAGTCGTCGCCGAGCTGCATCGCGCCGAGCGCACGGCCCTGGGCCAGCAGCAGCGGCACGATCACGATCGCCGCGATCGCGAGGGGGGCGACGCGCTCCCAGGAGGCGCTGTTGAGGCTGCCGGTGAGCCACTGCATCGCGGTCTGGATGTCCCACGATGCGGCCCGCGACAGCACGTACGAGATGACGCTCTGCAGCATGAGCGAGACGCCGATGCCGATGAGGATCAGCCGCGTTCCGGCGAATCCGCCGCGGATCGACAGCAGGTAGATGGCTCCGGCCGTGAGCAGCGCTCCGCCGAGTGCCATGAGCGAGACGAGCGGACCGTCGAGCGACAGCACGATGATGCCGATCACGGCGGCCGCGCCCGCGCCGTTCGAGATGCCGATGATGTCGGGGGAGGCGAGCGGATTGCGCAGCAGCGTCTGGAACGAGACGCCGGCCATGCCGAACGCGATGCCGGCGAGGATCGCCAGTACCGCCCGGGGCAGACGAAGCTCCCCGACCGTGAACGAGGCCCCGGGCACGGTCTCACCGAGGATGACGCGCACCACGGCGTCGAGCGGATAGAACGTGTTGCCGACCATGAGTGCGACCGTGAACAGCGCGAGCAGCAGGACGCCGAGCACGATCGTCGCGACCCCGTGCCGGCGGTGGCGTGCGCGGCGGCCTGCGATGATCGCGGCGACGCGGTCGTGCGTCGAGGTCTGCGTGGGAGCGGTGCGGTCCATGGTGCTCACAGCTCACGCACCTTCTGGCGACGCACGATCCAGATGAAGAACGGCGCCCCGATGACCGCGGTGATGATGCCCACCTGGATCTCCTCCGACGACGGCGAGATGACTCGGCCCACGATGTCGCTCGCGAGCAGGAGCGCGGAACCGGCCACCGCCGAGAACGGCAGCAGCCAGCGGTGGTCGGTGCCGATCAGCATCCGGCATACGTGGGGGATGACGAGCCCGATGAATCCGATCGGACCGGCGATCGCGGTCGCCGCGCCGGCGAGGATGACGGCGCCGAGGGCCGACACGAGCCGCGTGCGGAAGACGTGCTCGCCGAGTCCCTTGGCCATGTCGTCGCCGAGTGCCAGCGAGTTCATACCGCGCGCGCTCGCGATGCAGATCAGTGCACCGAGTGCGAGGACGGGTGCCGTCAGCGCGATGCGCGGCCACTCGGCACCGCCGACTCCGCCGATCTGCCACGACTGGAAGGCCTGCAGCAGGTCGACGCGCGGCAGCATGACGGCGCTGATGAGAGAGGCGAAGGCGGCCGACGTCGCGGCACCGGCGAGGGCGAGCTTGAGCGGGGTCGCCCCGCCGCGGCCGAGCGAGCCCACCGTGTACACGAACGCGGCCGCCAGCGCGGCGCCCGTGATCGCGAGCGCCATCTGTCCGTACGGGTTGGTCAGGCCGAGGAACGCGAGCCCCAGCACGACGGCGAAGGAGGCGCCGTTGGAGACCCCCAGGATGCCGGGGTCGGCGACGGGATTCCGGGTGACCGCCTGCATGGTCGCCCCCGAGAGCGCGAGGGCTGCTCCGACGAGAAGGGCGAGCACCGTGCGCGGGATGCGCTTGACGACGGCCGCCTCGGCGATCGTGTCGGCGTGTCCCGAGAACGCTGCGCCGATGTCGTCGAGCGTGACGGCTGCCACCCCGAAGCTGACTGACAGCGCGCACAGCACGAGTAGCACCCCCGCGCCCACGAGAAGCCAGAGGGTACGCACCCACGCCGGGCGTCGCAGGTCTGCGATGCCCGGCGCGGGAGCGGTGACAGCGGTCACGGGTCAGAGCGGGTGGTGCCGGCGATCACTGCGCGAGCGGCGCAGCCATGGCCTCGAAGTACTTGTCGATGCCCCACGGGATGGAGAGCGGCGTCGGGTTCGCCGATGCGGCGAGCGGGGTGGAGTCCGGAAGCACGGCCACGCGGCCCTCGGCGATCGCGGGGATCTTCGAGAGGAGCGGGTCGCCCTGCAGCAGGGCGAGCGTCGAGTCGTCGCCGTAGGTGATGATGAGATCGACGTCGTCGAACTTCGCCGCGTCCTCGGCGCTGACCTGCAGGTAGAACTGGTCGGTGTCGGCATCGGCCTCGAGCAGCGAGGAGAGCGGCATCCCGAGCTCGTTCAGGTAACCGACGCGCGGGTCGATCGGGGTGTAGTACCCGATCTGGCTGAGGTCGGTCGGGTCGACGAAGAAGAACATCGCCTTCTTGTCCTTGAGGTCGCCCTGAGCCTCGAGGGCCGTTGTCGCCTCGGAGTTCAGCTCTTCGACGAGCGCCTCGCCCTCGTCTTCGAGGCCGAGGGCCTTCGAGTTCATCTCGATCATCTCGTCGACGGTCGTGCCCCAGGGGATGTCGGGGTACGCGACGACGGGAGCGATCTTGGAGAGGGTGTCGTACTCCTCCTGCGTCAGCGCGGAGTACGAGGCGAGGATGACGTCGGGCTGCGTGTCGGCGACGGCCTCGAAGTCGATGCCGTCGGACTCGTCGAACAGCACCGGGGTCTCGCCGCCGAGCTCGTCGAGCTTCTCCTCGACCCACGGCAGGATGCCGTTGTCGTCGTCGTCGCCCCACGTGGCCTTGCTCATGCCGACCGGCACGATGCCGAGGGCCAGCGGCACCTCGTGGTTCGCCCAGGCCACCGTCGCCACGCGCTCGGGCTTCTCGGTGATCGTGGTCTCGCCGTAGACGTGCTCGATCGTGACCGGGAAGGCGCCGTCGTCGGCCGGGTTGCTCCCGGCGGAGTCGGAGTCGCCACCGGACGGGGTGGAGCAGGCGGCGAGGCCCACGGCGAGCGCCGCGGCGACACCGGCGGCGAGGAGACGGGAGGTGCGCACGGGCGTTCCCTTCGGTTGGAGATGGAGGGTACGGCGCACGGAGGGGCGCCAGGGCTTTGGTAAGCCTGGCCTAATCTAACAGAAAGTAAGGCGACCCTCATCTCGGGCCGAGGCGCGAGGGATGCAGAAAGCCGGTCGGATCCGTGAGGATCCGACCGGCTTCAGGAAGTCAGCGCGTGCTCAGAGAGCGCGGATGTTCGCCGCCTGCATGCCCTTGGGGCCACGCTCAGCGTCGAATTCGACCTTCTGGTTCTCGCGGAGCTCCTTGAAACCGGAGCCGGCGATAGCCGAGTAGTGAGCGAAGAGGTCTTCCGAACCGTCATCAGGAGCGATGAAGCCGAAGCCCTTCTCCGCGTTGAACCATTTCACAGTGCCAGTGGCCATGTGTTTTCTACTTTCTGTTGATACGGCCGCTGAAGCGACCTGTGCCGCCCCGGATCATCCGGCGCGCACACTCCGTCAACGTATCACGGCGGGCTGACGAACGGTCGGGGCGTTCTCGCGGTGGAGCACGGCGGCCTCGGTGCGACTCGCCACCCCGAGCTTGCGGAGGACGGCCGACACGTGCACGCTCACCGTCTTGACGCTGATGAACAGGCGCTCGGCGATCTGGCGGTTGCTGAGCCCTTCGGTGATGAGTTCGAGCACCTGGAGCTCGCGCGCGGTGAGCGCCTCGGTGTCGCCGGACTCGATGCTCCGACCCTGTGGGCCGTCGGCCACGCGGAGCCCGGCGGCTCGTGCGAACTCGGCGACCGCGTGCTCGAGAGGCACGTGTCCGAGATCTTCGGCCGTGCGCCCGGCGGCGTCGAGGACGGATGCCGCGGTCGTTCGGTCTCCGATGTCGACGAGCATCCGGGCGAGTTCGAGACGGGTCATGACACGCACGGTCACCGGCACGTCGTCGCCGTCGGCGAGATCGACGGCGGCCTGAAGCGCGGGGAGCGAGGGATCGAGGAACGCCGAGAGGATGCCCCACCAGGCGTCGTCGAGGAGTTGCTCGGGCTGGCTGAGCCAGGCGTCACGCACCTCGAACACCGCGTCGTCGACCGCTTCTCCGGTCGCCCGGAGCTCGGCGATGAGCCACCCCGCCTCGAGCATCAGGCGACGCTCGTGCAGCAGTCGCGGGCCGTCGTCGCGCAGCATCGCTCGTACCTCGTCGAGCGCAGTCCGCAGGTCTCCCCCGGCCTCGGCGACCGAGAGGCGCATCATGATCTCGTCGTACCAGATCTGCCGCTCGTCGACCCCGGCCTCCGCGAACACGGGATGCCACTCACGGACGATCTCGGCGGCCTCGACATGGCGGCCGCGCCACGAGAGCACGCGCACCCGCGTCATGGTGGAGTAGGCGTGGAAGATGCGCAGCGTCGCCTGCGCGAGCTCGCGCGCCAGCATCCCCTCGACACGCTCGATCTCACCCATCTCCAGCAGCGGCACCGCCATGTTCTGCGTCATGATCGCCCCCGTGGTGCGCTCGACGCCGTACTCTCGGGCTCGCTCCATTCCCTCCTCGGCGACGCGCACCGCGTCGTGGTAGCGCCCGAGCAGACCCAGCAGGTCGGAGTAATTGACGCGGTACCTCAGCTCCGCGTTCGTCGTGTTCGCGCGGGCCAGCGCCAGTGCGTACTGCTCGTGCGCTTCGGCGACCCTGCCCAGATGAGCGAGGGAGGCGCCACGGATGTTCGCCGCGATCGACGTCTCCTCAGCCGACCCCACCGCCTTTCCCCGCCCCTCCGCCTCGGTCGCGATCTCGATCGCTTCGTCGAGACGCCCCGCGACCATGTACCGGCTGCCGAGCTGATTGAGGATCGAGGCATGCAGTCGGTCGTCGCTGACGCGCCCGTCGAGCACGGCGAGCGAGTCCTGCAGCAGCGGCACCGCCCCGTTCCGCCCGAGGTTCATCGTGTAGTACGCCTTGTCTCGGAGCAGCCGCGCGTGCGTGCGCGGGTCGACGGTCGCGGGGTCGACCTCCGACAGGGCGAGGTTGACCACGCTGAGCGCGCGCTCCCCATCGCCGGCGTTGCGCAGCACCGAGCCCAGCGATCGCAGGAACTCCAGGCGCGGGACGCCGACGAGCACCTCGGCGTCGGGCACCTGTGCCCAGAGGTCGAGGACGAGCTCACCGAACCGCGCGGCACTCGCGAACGCGAACCGCGCCTTGGCATCGCTCATCGCCGTCATGGCCGCCGCCAGTGCCCGCCGTGGGTCCTGCGCGAGCTGCCAGTGGTACGCGAGAGCCGCTGTCTCGCCGCTCTCCGCGCCGGCACCCTGCTGCTCCATGAGCTCGGCGTACGAGCGGTGCAGTCGGGCGCGCTCTCCGGGGAGCAGGTCGTCGTGCACGGCCTCGCGCAGCAGCGCATGACGGAAGCGGTACTCGTCGTCCACGACGACCAGGATGCCGCTCTGCGTCGCCTCCCGGATCGCGTCGTCGAGCCTCCCGTCGGCGAGGCCGGCGAGCGCGGCGATGGTCGGATGACTCAGCGCGCGATCGGCACCCGAGGCCACCTGCACCACGCGCCGTGCCTCGTCGCCGAGACGGTCGAACCGGGCGAGCAGCAGGTCGCGCAGGGTGCCGGGAAGCGGACCGGCCGAGCATCCCGCGATCTCCTCGATGAAGAACGGCACCCCCTCCGCCCGCGACTGGATGCGCTCGATCGCGGTGTCGCTCAGCGGCCGACCCGTGATCGCCTCGGCGAGCTCGCGCGCCGCATCGGTGCCGAGGCGGTCGACCTGCACGCGGTCGAGCAGACGCGCCCGCGTCGACTCGCCGATGAAGGAGCTCACCGCATCGCCGCGACGGACGTCGTCGCTGCGGCACGACAGCAGCAGCATGATGCGTCCGCGCGACAGGGTGCGCAGCAGGAAGGCGAGGATCGCGAGCGTCGAGTCGTCGGCCCAGTGCAGGTCTTCGACGATCAGCACCTGCGGGTTGCGCTCGGCCGCGACCTCGATGAGCGCGGCGATCGCATCGCGCACCCTGTCGGGGCTCGTCTGACTGCGCTCAGTGGGGGTCAGCTCGGGCAGCAGCATCCCGAGCGCCTCGGCCCCGACGCCCAGCTGCGCGCGAACGCTCTCGGCGCCCAGCTGCGACACGATCGAGCGCAGGATGCCGACGAGCGGCCCGAACGGCGTGCGCGACGCCCCGAGGTCGAGGCACCATCCGACGTGCACGTCGGCGCGGTTCGCGACGTCGGCGGCGAACTCGCGCAGTAGACGCGACTTGCCGATGCCCGCTTCGCCCTCGACGAGCAGCGCCACCGGTGTGCCCTCGAGCGAGCGTTCGAATGCCGCGCGCACGACCTGCGATTCGGCCTCGCGGCCGACCATCGCGGTGCTCGGAGCAGCGGGGGGCATGGACTCATCGTGCCACTCCCCTCCGACATCCGGCAGGGCCGCTGCCGTCGGCAGAGGATCGGTCGCAGTCACCGCGCGGGGGCGGTTTCGCAGGGCGTCGCGCAACGGCCGGCGACAGCATCCCGCGCGCCCTCGCGAGATGCGGCGGAGCCGCGCAGCATCCGCCCCATCAACCGCCGCAGCGGGCCCGCAGGCCGGGGGACGATCTGATCGGCGTGCTCCGCGAGGAACCGGCGGCGCTCGGCGGCGCGCTCCAGCTCCCGCCGGTCGAACTCGGTGACCTGGTAGCTGAGGTAGGGGTGCTCGAACATGACATCTCCTCGGTTGGGATGTCCCTACACTCCGCTCTGAGGCGACCCTCCGGCATCGGGAGGATGCCCTATCTTCGCGGCATCCGATCCCTACACGGCTGGCCCTGCCGCGCGTACGCGACGAGGCCCGGAGGCAGCATCCGCTGCCTCCGGGCCTCGTCAGGAGAACGCGTGTGTCAGGCGTCCACGTCGCCGCGCCAGGCGCCGGTCTCGGCTCCGCGCTTCTCGATGAACTCCTTGAAGTTCTTGAGGTCCTTCTTCACGGCGTGCGACCCGGCGCCGACGAGAGAACCGACCTTCTCGAGCAGGCCCTCCGGCTCCCAGTCGATCTGCACGGTGACGCGCGTCGTCAGGTCCTCCAGCTTGTGGAACGTCACGACGCCGGCGTGCTCGGTGTCGCCGCCCGTGCTCTTCCACGCGACGCGCTCGTCGGGGTGCTGCTCGGTGATCTCGGCGTCGAACTCGCGCGTCGCGCCGCCGACGTTCACCTTCCAGCGATTGTGCGTGTCGTCGATCTGCACGATCGACTCGACCTCGTCGAGGAACTCCGGGAAGCTCTCGAACTGGGTCCACTGGTTGTAGGCGACGTCGACGGGGACGTGAACGTCGATGGTCTCGATGATCTGCGCCATGTGATGCTCCTCACTGATTCGACTTGTGTTCCGTTGCTCTATTCGACGCCCCCGAGCGTTCGGATGCGAAGGGGTTGACAGGGTACGGGGCGAGAGCGCAAGGGGGCCGGATGCCGTTGCCGCCGCGAGTAGCGTTGCAGCATGCGCATCCCCGCCGCGATCCGCGCCTCGAAGCGCTCCCCGTTGCTGCAGGTGGTCAAGTCCGCCGCTGCGACGATCGCGGCCTGGCTGCTCGCGGGGTGGGTCGTGCCGGGACAGCTGCCGGTGTTCGCCGCCATCGCGGCCCTGCTCGTCGTGCAGCCGAGCATCAACCAGTCGCTGTCGAAGGCGCTCGAACGCAGCATCGGAGTGATCGTCGGGGTCGTGATCGCCGTCGCCCTCGGTCTGCTGCTGGGCTCCCCCAGCTGGATCGTGCTGCTCGCGATCGTGGTCGCCATGCTCGTCGCGTGGGTCTTCCGCGCGACGCCGGGCACCGGCAACCAGGTCGCGATCTCGGCGATGCTCGTGCTGGCACTCGGATCGACCCCTGACTACGCTCTCGCGCGGATCTTCGAGACCCTCATCGGGGTGGCCATCGGCATCGTCGTGAACGCCCTCATCGTCCCGCCGGTGCTCGTCGCCCCCGCGAAGCGCGACCTCGGACTGCTCGGCGGAGAACTCGCCGCGAGCCTGGACCGCCTCGCCGATGCGCTCCCTCAGCCGCAGTCAGCCGCACAGCTGCAGGAACTCATGCTCGAGGTGCGGCTGCTGCGGCCGATGCGCGACGCCGCGGAGGCGTCGATCGCCGCAGGCGAGGAGTCGCTGACCCTCAACCCGCGCCGTTCGACGCACCGGGTCGACCTCGCCGAGATGCGGGCTCTGCTCGACAAGCTCACACCGATCGTCACGCAGACCATCGGCATGACGCGCGCGTACTTCGACCACTACGACGACTCGATCGGCGAGGAGCCCGCTGTGGCTGCGATCGCCGACCAGCTGCGGCGCGCAGGACACGACGTGCGCCTCGCGGTGCAGATCGCCGACGTCGCGCGGGAACCAGAGGCCCTCACTTCGACGATTCCCGCGCTCACGGCGCCCCTCGTCATCCGTCCACCGTCGTCGGCGCACTGGATCCTCATCGGCTCGCTGATGGAGGACCTGCGCCGCATCCGCGGAGAGCTCGTCGACGAGGACTGAGCGCGGATCAGTCCCGCTCGGCCTCGATGTCGCTGCTGTGCCGACCGTCGTCATCGCCGTCAGACGGAAGCTCTCGCGGCGGGTCGCTCTTGTTGTCCTCGGTGCCGAGGTTGTCGTTCTCCTCCGCGCCGGGCGACGGCTCGGAGCTGATGTCGGTGCGGTCGGTGTCGATGCCGTCGGTGTCGTTCTCGGTGCCCATGTTCGGTCCTCTCGGTCGGGTCGATGTTCAGTGCGACATTATCGGGGCCGCCGCAAGGGGGCAGCGGTCTTGACAAGCCCCGCTGCGCGGCCTCGCGCCCTACCCTGGGAGCATGTCGGAGATGACCGTCGACGCCGCCCTCGCCGAACTCGCGGCGCTCGAAGACCCGAAGATGCGCGCCGCGAACGAGAAGCGCGGCGACGACCACGGCATGAACCTCAGCCGTCTGCGCGCCCTCGCGAAGCGCATCAAGACCGATCACGCGCTCGCGCGCGAGCTGTGGGCCACCGGAGACACGGGCTCCCGGCTGCTCGCCCTGCTGCTCTGCACCCCGAAGGCCTTCAGCGCCGACGAGCTCGACGCGATGCTGCGCGAGACCCGGGCGCCCAAGGTGAACGACTGGTTCGTCAACTACGTCGCCAAGAAGACGCCCTTCGCCGAGGAGATGCGGGAGCGCTGGTTCGACGACGCCGACCCGACGGTGGCCGCGGCGGCCTGGGCGCTCACGACCGTGCGAGTGCAGAAGGATGCCGCAGGGCTGGACCTGCCGCACCTGCTGGACCTCATCGAGCGGGATCTCGCCGGCGCCGCACCTCGCCTGCAGTGGTCGATGAACGAGACGCTCGCGAACATCGGCATCTTCCATCCGGAGCTCCGGGCCCGGGCGCGAGACATCGGCGTACGGCTGCAGGTGCTCGCCGACTACCCGACCGCGCCCGGATGCACGTCGCCGTTCGCACCCATCTGGATCGACGAGATCGTCCGGCGGCGCGAGGGCTGAGCATCCTCGCGCGCCGAGCCACCCCCTTCTGCGCGAGCCACCCCCTTCTGCGCGAGCCACCCCCTCCTGGAACGTCCGCAAAGGGGTGGGCGGGATCGAAAGGGGTGGGTCGGCGCGAAGACGTCGGGCGAAAGGGGGCCGGTCGGCGCGAATACGCTGGGCTGATGAGCACGCACATCGCCGCAGAGCCCGGTCAGATCGCCCCCGTCGTCCTCTTTCCCGGCGACCCGCTGCGGGCGAAGTGGATCGCCGAGACCTTCCTCGACGACGCCGAGCTCTACTCGGAGACCCGCGGGATGCTGGGATACACCGGTACCTGGGAGGGACACCGCGTCTCGGTGCAGGGGTCGGGCATGGGGCAGCCGTCGATGGCGATCTACGCGAACGAGCTGTTCGACTCCTACGGCGTCGAGACCATCGTTCGCGTCGGCTCGTGCGGAGCCCTGACCGAGAAGCTCGCGGTGCGCGACATCGTCATCGCGAACGGCGCGTGCACCGACTCCGGGATCAACCGGGTGCGGTTCCACGGCCTCGACTACGCGCCCGTCGCCGACTTCGGCCTGCTGCGCGCGGCGGTCGAGGCGAGCGAGTCCGAGCCGATCGACTCCGCCGTGCACGTCGGCCTGCTCTTCTCGAGCGACCAGTTCTACAGCACCCGCCCTGAGCTCACGGAGCCCTTCGTGAAGCACGGGGTGCTCGGCGTCGAGATGGAGGCCGCCGGCCTGTACACGCTCGCCGCGTACTACGAGCGCCGCGCTCTCGCGATCTGCACGGTCTCCGACCACATCGTGACGGGCGAGGAGACCACCGCTCAGGAGCGGGAGCAGACATTCGGCGACATGATCCGCATCGCGCTGCGCGCCGCGACCTCGGCCTGAGGCCGCGCCTCTCGGACTTCGCAGGAGATCTCTCAACGAAGGACGGATGCCGGCATCCTGTCCTTCGTTGCGTGAGATCTCCTTCGCAACGGTCGAAGAGAACGCACCGGCCGCGGGATGAAAGGATCGGAGGATGCTCCTCGACCCGACGACCCTGACCGACGGCTCCGACGCGGATGCCGTCTACACGGCGTTCGTCGACTGGGTCGAGTCGACGGGCATCAGCCTCTACCCCGCGCAGGACGAGGCGCTGATCGAGATCGTCTCGGGCAACAACCTGATCCTCTCGACGCCCACCGGCACCGGCAAGTCGCTCGTCGCGGTCGGCGCGCACTACGCCGCCCTCGTCACCGGTCGCCGCTCCTTCTACACCGCCCCCATCAAGGCGCTGGTGAGCGAGAAGTTCTTCGCGCTCGTCGACGTGTTCGGCGCCGCCAACGTCGGCATGATCACCGGTGACTCGTCGGTGAACCCTGATGCTCCGATCATCTGCTGCACGGCCGAGATCCTTGCGAACCTCGCGCTGCGGCAGGGACCGGATGCCGCGGTGCAGCAGGTCGTCATGGATGAATTCCACTTCTACGCCGACCCCGACCGCGGGTGGGCGTGGCAGGTTCCGCTGCTCGAGCTGCCGCAGGCGCAGTTCATCCTCATGTCGGCGACCCTCGGCGATGTCACGCAGCTCGCGTCCGACCTCACCCGGCGGACCGGCCGCGAGACGGCATCCGTCACCGGCGTCGAGCGACCGGTGCCCCTGCACTTCTTCTACGAGACGACGCCGATCCACGAGACCATCGACGACCTGCTGAACACCGGGCAGGCGCCGATCTACGTCGTGCACTTCTCGCAGGCGGCGGCGATGGAGCGCGCGCAGGCCCTGTCGAGCACGAAGGTCGCCAGTCGCGAGCAGCGCGACGAGATCGCCGCGCTCATCGGCGGATTCCGCTTCACCACCGCGTTCGGCAAGACGCTCTCGCGCTTCCTCCGGGCGGGCATCGGCGTGCACCACGCGGGGATGCTGCCGAAGTACCGTCGCCTCGTCGAACAGCTCGCGCAGCGCGGCCTGCTGCGCGTGATCTGCGGCACCGACACCCTCGGCGTCGGCATCAACGTGCCGATCCGCACAGTGCTGCTCACGGCGCTGACGAAGTTCGACGGCAGCAGGATGCGACAGCTCAACGCGCGGGAGTTCCACCAGATCGCCGGGCGCGCCGGTCGCGCAGGATACGACACCGCCGGTACGGTCGTCGCCCAGGCCCCGGAGCACGAGACCGAGAACATCGCCGCGATCAAGAAGGCCGGCGACGACCCGAAGAAGAAGCGCAAGATCATCCGCAAGAAGGCCCCAGACGGATTCGTGTCATGGGGCGAGCCGTCGTTCCGCAAACTGATCGACGCGGAGCCCGAGACGCTGACCTCGCATATGCAGATCACCAGCGCCATGATGCTCAACGTGATCGCCCGCGGCGGCGACGTGTTCGCGAATATGCGCGCGCTGGTATACGACAATCACGAACCGCGGAAGAGGCAGCGGGAGCTCGCCCGGCGCGCGATCGGCATCTACCGCACACTCCTCGAGTCCGGGGTCGTGGAGCGGACGGACGCCGGCGACATCCGCCTCACCGTCGACCTGCAGCCGAACTTCGCGCTCAACCAGCCGCTGTCGCCGTTCGCCCTCGCGGCGTTCGAGCTGCTCGACCCTGACCCCGCCGCGGGCACCGGCACCGGCTCGTACGCACTCGACATGATCTCGATCGTCGAGGCGACCCTCGACGATCCGCGGGCGGTGCTGAGCCAGCAGGAGTTCCTCGCCCGCGGCGAAGCCGTCGCCGCGATGAAGCGCGAGGGCATCGAGTACGAAGAGCGCATGGAACTGCTCGAAGAGGTGACGTACCCGAAGCCGCTGGAGGAGCTGCTGACGGCCGCGTTCGAGACGTACAGCGCGGCGCAGCCGTGGATCCGCGATTTCGAACTGAATCCGAAGTCCGTGGTACGCGACATGTATGAGCGAGCCATGTCGTTCGGGGAATACGTCGCCGAGTACAAGATCGCCCGATCCGAGGGCGTCGTGCTGCGCTACCTCTCCGACGCCTACCGCGCCGCTTCGCAGACCATCCCCGAAGAGCTCAAGGACGAGGATCTGCGCGACCTCATCGAATGGCTCGGCGAGCTCGTCCGCCAGGTCGACTCGAGCCTGCTCGACGAGTGGGAGGAGCTCGTGGCCGGCGTCCCGCAGGACCACGACGACGAGCCGATCGTGCCGCCCGCGCCCAAGCGCCTCACCGCGAACGTCCGCGCCTTCCGCATCCTCGTGCGCAACGAGCTGTTCCGCCGGGTGCAGCTCGCCGCGCGGGAGGACGTCGCGGCGCTCGCCGAGCTCGACCCGTCGTTCGGCGCCGACGCGTGGTCCGATGCGCTGGACGCGTACTTCACCGAGCACGACGAGATCCTCACCGGACCGAACGCCCGCAGCTCGCAGCTGGTCCTCCTCACCGAGGGCGCGACCGAATGGACCGTGCGTCAGATCATCGACGATCCCGCCGGCGATCACGACTGGGGCATCTCGGCCACTGTCGACCTCGCGGCCTCCGACGAGGAGGGTGCCGCGGTGATCACCGTGACGACCGTAGACAGGCTGTAGTCCCCCCGCCGGGGTGACGACCGGTCAGCCGAAGGACTCGACGCCGCCCCATCCGCCGACCCAGGCCTCGACCCGCGGATCGGCTCGCAGCGCATGGATGCCGTCGGCCGGCATCCGAACGGTCTCGAACCCCTCTTCCGTTCCCCAGCGCGTCGCGCGCCGCGTCGCGCGACGGGAGCGCAGAGACCCGAGCGACGAGCCGTCCTCGGCGAGGAGCTCGACCGACCCGATCCGCCCCGCCCCGAGGCGCGTGACGAGATCCACGATCCACGCGGCCTTCAGGACGACGACGGGGCGAGGCATCTCCCAGACGACCCGGGCGTCGACGTCACCCGCCGAGACAAGCACGCGGGGGTCGTCGGCGAGCTCAGCCGGCACGTCGTCCAGGAGCAGCCGCGCACGAGGGAAGGCCGCGAACACGGAGTCCGCGGCGATGAACAGCGCCGCGGCCGAGTGCTCCCCCGGCAGTCGAACCGCGAGATCCGCGGCTTCGGACCACAGCGCGCGCGGCGAGGAGCCGGGCACCGGGATCGACGACTGCAGCCGGAGCGTCTGGGCGTTGGCGCGCTCCATCCCCGAGCCATCGCGGTCAGCCCACTCCGGGCCGTCGTGCCAGGCCACGGCATCCGGCACGTGCGCGAGCACCGCGCCAGCCTGCCACATGCGGTGCGCCCACTCCCAGTCCTCGCCGCCGTACGTCGTGAACGTCTCGTCGAATCCGCCGACCTCGTCGAACAGCCGCCGCGAACAGCCCATGACCGCGCCGATCACGAACCGGTACGAGCGGTCGTCGGCGTCGAGCAGGTCGCGGCTCCGCGCGTACTCCTCGGCCAGCCACGCGGGTTCGGCCAGCTCTCCTCCCGCAGCGGCTTCCACCACAGGCACGTCCGGCGAGATGCCCGTGAAGTCGGCGTGACGGCGCCGCCCCACCACGACCGCCTCCGTCAGCAGAGCGGGCAGGCGGGTGAGCGCACGCACGTATCCGGGTTCCGGCGCGGTATCGGCATCGAGGAAGCACAGCACCTCCCCGTTGCTCGCCCGAACGCCGAGATTGCGCACGGCGGCGAGCCGGAAGCCGCGATCCTCCTGCCGCACGAGGACCACGCCCTCGGGCACGTCGATCTCACCGGGCGAGCCGTCGTCCGCCACGACGATCTCGAGGAGCTCGCGCGGATAGTCCTGCGCGGCGAGCGCATGCAGGGTGCGAGCGAGCTCACGGGGCTGGTCGTAGTGCGCGACGATGACCGAGACGCGCGGCAGTGGATCGGGCACGACGCCGTCCACTGCATCCCACCCGTTGCCCACGACGTACGGAGTCGTCACGATCCCAGCCCATCCCACAGGCGCAGGTACGCGTCCGCGGCATCCGCCCGCGAGTGCGGCAGCCGAGCGAGTCCGTGCCAGGTCGTGTCGGGATCAGCCGCCGCCCCGCGCAGAGCGTCGGCGAGGCCGGTTTCGTCGACCGCGTCAAGGGTTCCCGGGCGCAGAGCGGCCATCTCGTCGATGTAGCGGTTGCGCACGGCCACCGGACGCCGCCCCCATCCGATCCACGAGGCCAGGGAACCGGATGCCGAGATGTGCCGATGCGCGATCACCGGCACCGTCACCGCCCGCCCGCGACGGGCGATCTCGTCGTCGTCCAGCCACCCGGTGACCTCGACGTCGACACCGAGGCCGGCGGCGCGCCGGACGAAGGTCTCGAGCTCGCTCGCGTGCCCGTCGGAAGCGCGCCCCAGCACGGTGAGCCTCCGGATGCCGGCCGCGGCCGCGGCATCCGCCGCCTCGTCATGTCCCTTCCCCGGGTAGAAGTAGCCGAGGACGCCGACCGATCCGTCGGGACGCGGCCGCTCGGCATCCCTCCCGAGTTCGACGGGCAACGGGATGGCGGATGCCGGCCCCGTCCACACGTCCTCCTCGCGGAGCAGCGCCAGCTCGTGCTCGCTGTTCACGACGACCGCCTGGGCGGCAGCCGCGACGAGAGCGTACGCGGCCCGACGCCGCGGACGGTTCTGCTCGCCGTCGGATTCCTGCGGCACGTCATGCAGGGTGACGCTCAGACGCAACCGGGTCGTGAGATCGGCGAACGTCCGCGAGGCCTCCTCGGGGGAGTCGCCCCAGAGCCGGTCGGTGAAGTGCGCGTGCACGGCGGTGCCGTCGGGCACGTGCGCGAGTCCGGCCGGATCGACCGTCCGCACATCTGCGAGGGTGCCGATCGCGGACGCCATGTCGCGGGCGTAGACGGCGACGCCGTGCTCGCCGGGGTGGACGAGCAGCAGAGGCGCGCGGCTCATGCGGCGCGCCAGACCGCGAGCAAAGGCGCGAGTCGGTCGACCGCCGCCGCGACGAACTCAGGGTGGGCGGCGTACCAGGCGGTGTGCGCCTCGCGCACCTCCGCGTCGTCGAGCGCCTCCCCCTCGACGAGCCACTCCGCCCGCGGCTCGTCGGGCAGATCCCATGCCTCGACGACCTCGGGGGCGAGCGGAGCCCGCACGGCGTCGAGCAGCGGCCGCCCTGGATCGACGTGCCCGTCGGTGTCGCCCAGCGCGTCGAGCACCCGCGCTCCGAGCGGGAGCCAGACCGCGTTCCCCGGGTGGTTCACGGTGCGCGCGTGATCGGCGGTGACCGTGTCGAAGAGGTCGGACACCCGGACGTCGGCGGTCGCTTCGCGGGTGCGGAGGATGTCGATCGAGGATCGACCGATCGCGCGCACCGCCTCCGGCGAGATCGACGAGGACACCGGGATGCCGGCGGCCACCGCGAGGGTGCGGATGTCGTGATAGGCCACGACGGGCGGTTCCTCCTCGACGCCGGGGACCCGGATCGCCGCCTGGAACGGATGCAGTCCCGCGAACCGCACGGGAGGCACCGTGAGCACCCTCGCCGACGTCGCCGCGGTGACCTGCCGTGTGCCGAGAGGGAGGTCGTGATAGTCGTCGCGGACCGGCTGCGTGACGACGGTGTGCGCTGCGGGAGCGAGCTCGTGCAGACGTCGAGCGTCCTCCTCGGTCATCTCGTGCACCGGGGGGACGCGGATGAAGCGTCGCTGCGGGGTGTCCATCACGAGCCGCAGTGATTCGGCCTGGCAGTTGCCCAGCACGACGCCGAAACTCTCGGGGAGCGGGGCGAGACCGTAGAACTCCCCGTAGTGCCGACGGCGTCCTAGCATCGCCGCCCCGGCGGGCGCAACGGTCGTGACGTCAGGGGAAGGGTGGTTCATGCTTCGAACGTATACCTCCTCCTTTCCCTCCCTGACCCCGTTGCATTTCGGCGCTTCCGCCCCTGCGATTTGTGAATTCAGAGCGCTCAGACATGCAAGGAAGACTCCCATCGCTACAGCCTCAGCGCCCATTCGGGTCGCCTCCATCCCGTCCGCCCACCCCTACATCCACGCGATCACCGACCCGCATCGGGTCGCGCTGCTGCCCGACCCTCCGGTACCGGGTGCCCCGCCCGAGCAGTGGTGGCCGCCGGTCGCGATGACCGCGCCGTGGCTCAGCGAGAACGCCGCCGAGTACGACGTGCTGCACGTGCACTTCGGACTGGAGTCGTTCTCACCGGACGACCTCCGAGCGGGCCTCGATGCGGCTCGGCGGGCCGGGCACCCCGTGGTCTTCACAGTGCACGATCTCGACAATCCGCAGATCGTCGACCAGGAGCCGTACCGCGCTCTGCTCGACGTGATCGTCCCCGCAGCCGACCGGCTCGTGACGCTCACGCCGTCCGCGGCGGCGGAGATCGAGCGACGATGGGGTCGCGAGAGCTCGGTGCTCGCCCACCCGACGCTCCTCGACGAGGCTGCGGCGCCGGAGCGAGAGACCGAGCCCGACGCCGACGCCGACGCCGACGCCGACGCCGACGACACGGTGCGCGTCGGCATCCATCTGCGCGATCTGCGTCCGAACATCGACGCGGAGAGCGCGGTGCGCGCGGCGGTGGACGCGGCGCGGATGTGGGAAGGAGCCGGTCGACGGGTCGCGGTCGAGGTGCTGCTGAACGAGCGGGTGCGCGACGACCGCCTCGCCGACCGCGTCGTCGCCGCGGCCGCTGGGCAGACCGCCGTGCGGGTGCGACGCACCCCGTACCTCGACGATGCCGAGATCCAGGCGTGGCTCAGCGGGCTGGACCTGTTCGTCCTGCCCTACCGTCACGGAACGCACTCCGGGTGGGTGGAGCTCTGCTACGACCTGGGCGTGCGCGTGGCCGGCACCGACGTCGGACACATCCGCTCACAGCATCCGTCCGAGTTCCGGGTCGTCGATCTCGGCGATCCGCGTACGCTGGCGGACGCCCTGACCTGGGCGGGTGATGCGCGGCATCCTTCCTCCGTCGTCGGCGACCATCTCGCGAACCGCCGGGCCGAGCGGAGCGAAGAGCGACGGGCTGTCCGCGAGGCGCACGCCCGCCTCTACTCCGACGTCATCGCCGGGGTACCGGCGTGAGCGCGGGACAGCGGTTGCGGGTGCTGGTTGTCGCGCCCGAACGGCACGCGCTCCGCCAGCCGCACGCCGGCGGCCTCGAGGCGGTCGTGTGGAACCGGGTGCGATGGCTGCGGAGCCGCGGGCACCACGTCGATCTGTGCGCTGCCGAGGGGTCGGACTTCCTCGACTCCTCCGCTGATCTGCGTCTGCCGCGCCCCCGCTGGCATCACGCGCGCGACGTGTCGGACACCGAGAACCCCGCAGGACACCGCCGGCGAATGTCGGATGCTTTCGCCCGCGTCCGCGCACGCCTCACCGACCCGCTCGATCGCGTCGACGTCGTCGACAACCACAGCCTCCACGGCGATCCGATCCTGTGGAGCAGGGACGTGGGCGTGCCGGTCGTGACCACCCTGCACACACCGCCGCTCCCCGACATGGTGCACGCCTCACGCTCGCTTCCGCCGTCGGCACCGCACCGCTTCCTCGCGGTGAGCCAGTTCACGGCTCGCGCGTGGTCGGCGGAAGGGGTCGACGCGTTCGTCTTCCCGAACGGGGTCGACAGCGCCCAGTGGCAGCGAGGGCAGGGCGGCGACCACTGGGTCTGGTTCGGCCGCATCGTCCCCGAGAAGGCCCCGCACCTCGCGATCCGCGCGGCCCGTCTGGCCGGCGCCCGGATCCGGATCGCCGGTCGCATCGGCGACGCGGAGTACTTCGCGCGCGAGGTCGAACCGCTCCTCGGCGACGGAGTGGAGTACGTCGGTCCGCTGCGTCAGCCCGAGCTGTGCGCCCTCGTCGGCACCTCGTCGGTCGCGCTCGTGACCCCTGTGTGGTCTGAGCCCTTCGGACTGGTGCTGGCCGAGGCGCTGATGACGGGCACTCCCGTCGTCGCGTTCGACGAGGGCGGCGCGAGCGAGGTGCTGGCCGGTCTGCCCGGATGCTCCGTCGTCGCGCCCGGAGACGTCGCCGCGCTCGCGCAGGCAGCCGTCGCGCTCGCCCGCGGCTCGTCATCGAGTGAGCTTCGCGATCGGGTGCGGGCTGCCGCGACCGCCCGTCATTCGCTCGCGCGCCGTCACCGCGAGGTCGAACGCGTGCTGGCCGTGGCGGCGCAGAGTCCTTCCGTGATCGCCGAGGAGATCCGGCCCGTCGAAGAAGTGGAGGCGGTCGGCGCATGATCGGCTGGTACGTGCATCATCACGGGTGGGGACACGTGACGCGGATGCGGGCGATCCGCCGCCATCTCGGCGAGGAGGTCACCGTCTTCTCGTCCCTCCCCGCACCCGAAGCCCTCGACGAGGGAACGACATGGGTCCGCCTGCCTGAGGATGCCGACCCCGTGGTCGGATCCGACGGCCTGAGCCGCGAGGCGCACGAGCTCGGCGACGTCACGGCGGGCGGCGCCCTGCACTGGGCTCCCATCGGACACCCCGGCCATCAGGAGCGCCTCGCGATCATCGCCGACTGGATCGCCAGAAACCCGGTGTCGGTGTTCGTCGTCGACGTCAGCGTCGAGGTCACCGCGTTCGTCCGGCTGCTCGGTGTGCCGACGGTCGTGTTCGCGCAACCCGGCGACCGCACCGATTCCCCGCACCGCCTCGGCTACGACGTCGCGGATCGGATCGTGGCGCCGTGGGCGCCCGGCACGATCGACGCGGCGGAGCTGGCGAGCCGGGTCGATCGGGTGCGTCATGTCGGAGCGATCTCGCGGTACGACGGACGAGACCGAGACGGAATCGCGGATGACACGGCGCGGCGAGTGCTCTTCCTCAGCCGCACACTCGATCAGCCGGAGCTCGCGGCGACGGCCGACCTGCTGGCGGCGCGGGGCTGGGTCGTCGAGACGGCGGGCGCTCGGGGCGACGACCGGGTCGACGACGTCTGGCCGATGCTGTGCCGGGCGACCGTGGTGGTGAGCGCAGCCGGCCAGAACGGCGTGGCCGACCTCGCGGCCGTCGGAGCCCGTGCCGTCGTCCTCCCGCAGGACCGGCCCTTCGGCGAGCAGGAGCACACCGGGCGGGTGCTGCAGTCCGACGGCTACGCGTGGACGGGTCCGGCCGATTCGACGCCGGCGCAGATCGTCGAACTCGTCGAGCGGGCCGCCGCCTCGACACCGGACTGGACGGGCTGGGGCGTCGCGGGCGCCGCCGCGCGCGCCGCCAGGGCGATCGAGGAGGTCGCGTCATGACGGCGCGCATCGCCGTGATCACCCCGGCATCGGAGAACCGGCTCGCCCACCTGCACCGCCAGCGCCGGTTTCTCCGCGAGGTCTCGACACCGGAGCACGAGGTCGTGCGCATCGAGGCCTGGCTCGATGAATCCGAGCCGCCCGCGTTCGACGGCGCCGTGCACGTGCACCTGCCCCCGGGGCGCGACGGCATGCGGGTCGGGGCTGCGCGCAACGCCGCCGCCGAGGTGGCGCTCGCCGGCGGCGCCGACCTGCTCGTCTTCCTCGACGTCGACTGCCTGCCGGGGCCCGACCTCATCGACCGATACGTCGCCGCTTCGCTCACGCATCCCGATGGCCTGCTCTGCGGCCCCGTGACCTACCTGGAGAGCGTGCAGCGCCCGTCATCGCCCGACGAGCTCGGCGCTGCGACCAGACCTCACCCGGTGCGCCCGAACCCGGCGAGCGGGGCTCTCGAGACCGCCGGCTTCGCCGACTACGACCTGTTCTGGTCGCTGTCCTTCGCCGTGACGCCCGCCACCTGGGGGCGTCTCGGCGGGTTCGACGAGCGGTACGAGGGCTACGGCGCGGAGGACACGGACCTCGGACGTCGCGCGCGGTCGCTCGGCATCCCGCTCCACTGGGTCGGCGGAGCGCACGCGTACCACCAGTGGCACCCAGCCGGCGCTCCGCCGTGGCGTCACCTCGACGACATCCTGCGGAACGGCGCGCTGTTCGCCGAGCGCTGGGGCGAGTGGCCGATGGGCGGCTGGATCGAGGAGTTCGTCGCCGCGGGCGCCGTCGAGGAGTACGCGGGCGGGTACCGCCGCACGACGGTCTGACGACGGTCTGACGACGGTCTGACGACGGTCTCACGAATGGGATCTCGGGCTGTCCGGCTCGCGGCGGCCTGACGAAGGCAGACGAAGGGATCGGACGCGGTCGACGAGCAGCAGCGGGTCGAACAGCATCCCGAGCCCGGACCGCACGAGCAGTGCGTGCAGCGCGAGGCAGATCCCGACGACGGCGGCGGTGATCACGACGGGACCGACCGCCTCGACGACCGGGTTCGGCCGCCACCCCGCGGCCCGGACGCCAGCGTCGATGAGCGCGAGCGGGATCATGTGCAGCACGTAGATCGGCAGGGTTCGTCGGCCGATCCAGCGCAGCGGACGGGCGAGCGGCGCCGCACTCCGGTCGACGAGGGCGCAGGCCGTCACCCCGAGCGCCACCGCCACGATCGCGAGCACCGGCCACACCCCCGGCCACTGTCGCATGCCCAGCACCCCGACGACCGCCGCCAGCGCCACGTACAGCGCCCCCAGCGCCAGCAGGCGCACAGGACCGGATGCCGAGGCGAACCGCTCGACCGCATCGCGAAGTCGCACCCCGGCGAGGAAGAAGAACAGGTTCTGCGCGACCTGCCAGAGGTTGCCGAGATCGGGGATGAGTCCGGCCGCGGCCACCGCCGACACCGCGAAAGCCACCGTCAGCACCGCCGCGGTCGGCACGTCGCGGGTGAGCCGCGCCACGGCGAGGTAGGCGGCGAGCGCCAGTAGATACCAGAGGTTCGTCGGGCTGATGGTGAGCTGCGCGAGCAGCTCCCATCCGTTCGTCGCTCTCGCCGTGTCGAAGTCGGGGGTGAGCGCGAGCACGGCTGTCTGGATGAGCACCCAGATCACGTACACCGCGAGCAGCCGGCCCGCCCGGCGCCGCCACGACCCGTCGGCGGCCAGCACGGCCCGCCCCGCGAACATCCCGGAGATGAGGAAGAACAGCGGCATGCGCAGCGGCAGCAGCTGAGCGTTCACCGTCGCCCACACGTCGGTCACGGCGCCGGCCCCCGGCATACCCACCGCGTGCTTGGTGACGACGTGCCACAGCACGACGAGGATGATGCACACGCCCTTCGCGACGTCCGGCCAGCCGACCCGTGCGCTCACCGCCCCGGCACCTCGGCGGCGCGCACGAGGCGCTCCACCAGGTCGGGGTAGGCCACGTCGGCGGCGGCGAACATGCGTGGGACCTGGGATGCCGCGGTGAGGCCTGGCATCGTGTTGACCTCGTTCAGCACCGGCCCGTCGGCGGTGAGGAAGAAGTCCATGCGCGCGACGCCCGCGCACCCGAGAGCGTCGAACATCGTCAGCGCCGCCCGCGTCAGACTCGTGTGCTCCGCGGTCGTGAGCGCAGCGGGCACCGTGAACCGCGCCGTGCCGTCGTACTTCGTCGCGGTGTCGAAGAGCCCCTCCGTCTCGATCTCGAGCGGCGGCGCCGCCCACCGCACACCGCCCGCCTCACGGATCACGGCGACGTCGATCTCGCGCCCCCGCACGACCTCCTCGACGAGCACCCTCCGGTCGTAGCGCGCCGCCTCGCCCAGCGCCGTCGCGAGCTCTCCCTCCTCGCGCACGAGCCCGACCCCGTAGCTCGATCCGCTCGACACGGGCTTCACCACGACGGGACCCTCGAACTCGGCATCCCCCAGCGCGGCGGCGTCGACCACTCGGCCGCGCGCGATCCGGAGACCGGCAGCCTGCGCGACCAGCTTCGTCGCCCATTTGTCCATGCCGATGGCCCCCGCGCGCAAGCCGGAGCCGACCACCCGCACGCCCGCGAGGGCGCACAGCGCGGCGAGCGCTCCGTCCTCGCCGAGCGGACCGTGCACCGCGGGGAACACCACGTCAGCGGCACCGAGCAGCGGCAGCGCGGCGGCCAGCGAGCCCGCGGCATCCGCCCCCTCCGCAAGCCCGGGCACCTGCCACACCCCCTCCGGCGAGATCGTCACCTCGGTCACCGCGTGCCCACGCGACCGCAGCGCCTCCGCGACCGCCGCCGCCGAGGCGAGCGACACCGCGTGCTCGGCGTTCTGTCCCCCTCCGATCACGAGCACCCTCATGCGAGCCCCTCCTGCTCGCGCGCGCACTGCAGGAGATCACGCGTTTCGAAGGAGGAGAAGCCCGTATCCGTCCTTCGATACGCGAGATCTCCTGCAATACCGCGCCGCACCCGCGTCCCCACCCCCGTGATGATGGTGTGCGGGATCGTCCCCGCCCACCGCGCCCACTCCTGCACACTCGGCACGGCTCCGCCCTCCGGCCCGAACACCACCGCGGTCGCACCGCGCGGAACGCGACGATCACCCGTGTCGACGACGATCTGGTCCATCGACACCCGCCCGACGAGCGGACAGCGGATGCCGTCGATCGCGACCGCCGCACCAGGCGACAGCTCACGCGGGATGCCGTCGGCGTACCCGACCCCGATCACCGCGAGGTGCGTCCGCCGCTCCGTCACGAACGCGCCGCCGTACCCGACCGAGGTGCCCGCCGCGACGATGCTGCTGTGCACGACGGATGCCGTGAGCCGCGCCGCTCCGTGCAGCTCGACGGTCGCCGACGGGTCGATGCCGACGAGCCCCGCACCCACGCGCACCAGGTCGAAGTGCGTGGCCGGATCGGTGAGCGCCCCTGAAGTCGCGGCGAGATGCACGAGCAGCGGCCCGAACCCTGCGCGCAGCACCGCGTCGCGACCGTGGCGGAGACGCAGCACCGCCGCAGCATTCGCCGCGGGATCGGCCTCGTCGGCGCGCGGCAGATGCCCCATCACTCCCACGACCAGGATGCGGTCGCTCGCCGCCCGGGCCACGCGCAGCAGCTCGGCCCAGTCCGCGAGCGGCACCCCGCCGCGGGTCATGCCGGTGTCCAGGTGCAGATGCACGCTCAGCAGCGGTGCGCCCGGCACCGCATCCGCCACGAGCTGGCGGAGCTCGTCGACCGACCCGACGGCGATGTCGATCCGGTCGGCGGCGGCCTGCGCGGCATCCACTCCCGACGGGTTCAGCCACGCGAGGATCGGCGCCTCGATCCCGGCCGCGCGCAGAGCGCTGCCCTCTGCGGCATCCGTCACCCCCAGCCACTCGGCCCCTGCGGCGAGCGCGGCCCTCGCGACGGTGAGCGCGCCCAGGCCGTAGCCGTCGGCCTTCACGACGGCCATGATGCGAGCGTCGGTCGAGGCGCGGATCCGCGCGACGTTCGCCGCGACCGCGGCGGGGATCGTCTCGAGCGTCGGGGCGTGCAGCCTCGACAGCGTCAGGCGCGCGACCGGCGCCGTGAGGGTCATCGCTGCACCCGCGGGTCGGCCGTCGGGTCCGCGTACATGAGCGGGCAGCCGTTGGCGACGGCGCCCGGTCGCAGCTCGAAGTGCCAGCGCTCATTGGCGTAGATCTGGCAGAGGCCGAACTCGTCGCCGTGCTGCGACAGCCAGTCCTGCGCGGCCACAGGGCCAAGGTCGACGGCATCCCCCGACACGTGCTCGGAGTTCTCCGGCGTGGCCACCCAGCGCGCGGCCTCCTCCTCGGAGCCGTACTGCGCGACGGCATCCTCGCGCAGCTGCTGCTGGTACGCGGCCGACCGCCATCCGCTGTTGACGTGCATGGTCACGCCGTCGCGCTCGGCGGCCGTCGCCGCCGCGCGCACCGCCGTCAGCAGCTCGGCGTCGAGGTTCGACACGGCAGGCACATCGTCGAACACCGAGACGGCTCCCTCTTCGCGGATCAGTCCGTCGGCCTCGGTCACGGGTCCGGAGAGGAGCGGGGTGGATGCCGCGGCCAGCGACTGCTGACCGATCAGCACGGCCGACCCGGCGATCACGGCGGCCAGCACCACGGCGCCGATCACCGTCACCAGCCGGCGCCGTCTGAGAGCGAGGGAAGTGTTCATGGCACTCAGTCAACGAGCGCCGCTGTTGCGAGGTCGTATGCGGATTTGCATACGCTCGCGATATGTCGGGGTGCGTAAGCTCTCAGCACATGGGAGTCCTGTCGTGCGCGTGCTGATCGTCGAGGACGAGCCGTACCTCGCGGAGGCCGTGCGCGACGGACTCCGCCTCGAGGCGATCGCCGCCGACATCGCCGGGGACGGCGACACCGCGCTCGAACTGCTCGGCATCAACAGCTACGACCTCGCCGTGCTCGACCGCGACATCCCCGGCCCCTCCGGCGACGACGTGGCCCGCTCGATCGTGGCGTCGGGCAGCGGCATCCCCATCCTCATGCTCACGGCCGCCGACCGCCTCGACGACAAGGCGACCGGGTTCGAGATCGGCGCCGACGACTACCTCACCAAGCCGTTCGAGCTGCGCGAGCTCGTGCTGCGGCTGCGTGCCCTCGACAGGCGTCGACAGCGCGCGCGGCCGCCGGTGCTCGAGATCGCAGGTCTCCGGCTCGACCCTTTCCGCCGCGAGGTCTATCGCGACGGACGCTACGTCGCCCTCACCCGCAAGCAGTTCGCCGTGCTCGAGGTGCTGGTCGATGCGGCCGGCGGAGTCGTCAGCGCCGAGGAGCTGCTCGAGCGCGCGTGGGACGAGAACGCCGACCCGTTCACGAACGCCGTGCGCATCACGGTGTCGTCGCTGCGCAAGCGCCTCGGCGAGCCGGGACTCATCGCCACCGTGCCCGGAGTCGGGTACCGGATCGACGCGGAGGGACGCGCGGATGCCGGCGCCGAGGCGTAGACGGCGCGGCATCAGCGCCCGCTGGAAGCTGACGCTCAGCTACGCGGGAGTGGTCGTCGTGGCGGGTGTGCTGCTGCTGACGGCCGTGGCGCTGTGGCTGCTGCGATACGTGCCCGACACCAACCTCTTCACGCAGCTCGGTCAATGGGTGCCGAACCGCTCCGACCTCATCCGCGCGTTCATCCCCGCCGCGGTCGTGGTGATGCTCGTGCTGCTCGCGATCGGCATCGGCGGGGGCTGGCTGCTCGCCGGCCGGATGCTGGCGCCGCTCGACCGCATCGGCCGCGCCGCCGAGCTCGCCGCGCAGGGGTCGCTCTCGCACCGCGTCGATCTGGAGGGGCCGCGCGACGAGTTCCGCGACCTCGCCGACGTGTTCGACGCGATGCTCGAACAGCTCGAGGCGCACGTGGCCGAGCAGCAGCGGTTCGCGGCCAACGCGTCGCACGAGCTGCGGACCCCGCTCGCCATCTCGCAGACCATGCTCGAGGTCGCGCGCGACGACCCGCATCGCGACGTCGACGGCCTCATCACCCGCCTGCAGGAGGTGAACACGCGCGCGATCGAGCTGACCGAAGCGCTGCTGCTGCTCAGTCGCGCTGAGCGCCGGGTGTTCACGCGCGAGCCGGTCGACCTGTCGCTGCTGGCCGAGGAGTCGGTCGAGACGCTGCTGCCGCTCGCCGAGCGCCGCGGCGTGACGATCGACGAGGGCGGCGACACCGCGAACGTCCTCGGCTCCCCCGCCCTGCTGCAGCAGCTGATCACGAACCTCGTGCACAACGCGATCGTGCACAACCTGCCGACCGACGGCACTGTCGTCGTGCGCACACACGTGCTGCCGGAGGCCGTCGCGCTGGTCGTCGAGAACACTGGCGGGGTGCTCGCGCCGCACGTCGTCTCGACCTTGGCCGAGCCGTTCCAGCGCGGGTCGGAGCGCACGCGAGGCGAGGCCCGTTCCGGGGATCACGTCGGAGTCGGACTGGGGCTCGCGATCGTGCACCGCATCGCCCAGGCCCACGACGGGAGCCTCGTGCTGACCCCGCGCCAGGGCGGCGGGTTGAACGTGACGGTGTGGCTGCCGCATCCGTATCCTCCGTCGCGGCCGGCACCCGGCGCCTGACGCCCCGCGCTCAGTTGGCACCTGCTGCCGCAATTCCCGGAGGATTCCGGCAGCAGGCGCCAACTCAAGCGGGAGGATGCCGCGGACAGGCGATCACGCCCCGCGCTCAGTTGGCACCTGTTGCCGCGTTTCCCGGAGGATTCCGGCAAGAGGTGCCAACTGAACCGGAGGGATGCGGCGCGTCAGGCGACCTGCGACCCCCGCAGCGCCGCGATCTCGCGACCGTAGGTGCGCGCGTCGGACTCGGCGTTCTCCTTGAGCTCGCGGGCCGTGTCGGCGAAGGCGTCGAGCGCAGGGTTCACGCCCACGAGAGTGAACGGACGCTGCACGACGCGTAGGTCGAGGCCCCAGACGTCCTCGAGCACGCGGCACAGCCATCCGGTGGAGTGGTCCCAGCCCTCCTTGGGGGTGCCGGGTGCGTAGTTGCCGCCGAGCACCGTCACAAGGGTGGCCGGCTTGCCGCGCAGCGCGGTGCCCTGCGGGTCGATGCGCGGGTCGGTGTAGGCCAGGTCGAACCAGGTCTTGAAGTGCTGCGAGACGCCGTAGTTGTAGAGCGGCACGGCGAAGAGCAGCGCGTCGGCCCCGATGAGCTCGTCCGCGAAGGTCGTGGCGAGGGCGCGGGCCTCGTTCTGCGCCGGAGTGCGCTGCGCCTCGTCGACGAAGCCGCCGGTCACGGCATCGGCCCACGCGGTCGCGGGCACGGGGTCGGCAGCGAGGTCCCGGCGGGTCACGGTGGAGTCGGGGTGGGATGCCGTCCACTCGGCCTCGACGAGGTCGGCGAGCGATCGGCTGGCGGACGACGCGGGAAGGATGCTGGCATCCAGGCGGAACAGGGACATGTGTGGCCTTTCGTTTTTCGTAGTCGCTCTGTTTTTCTTAGCGACT
This sequence comes from Microbacterium sp. SZ1, assembly GCF_002362255.1. Classification (GTDB taxonomy): domain Bacteria; phylum Actinomycetota; class Actinomycetes; order Actinomycetales; family Microbacteriaceae; genus Microbacterium. The sequence continues at coordinate 40,767 of NZ_LPVV01000004.1, forward strand.
CGCGTTAACGTAGCACAGGTAGAATGAGGTCGTGTCCGAGACAGCTCACGAGATCCAGCGGTGCGACGCCGCCGTGACCCTCGCGTTCAGCGTGCTCGGCAAACGGTGGAACGGCATGATCGTGTCGACCCTCGGCGGGGGACCGTCGACCTTCGTCGCCCTGCGCCGCGCCGTCGCCGGGATCAGCGACACCGTGCTGTCCGATCGCCTCGGCGAACTGGCCGACGCCGGACTCGTCGAGCGGTCGGTCGACGCCGGCCCGCCCGTCACGGTCTCCTACGCGCTCACCGACGGCGGACGCGGATTGCTCCCGATCCTCGACCAGCTCGGCGAGTGGGCCTCCGCGAACCTCGCGGTGCGGGCGCACTAACCCCCGGCATCCGGCGCCTGCGGCATCCGACCGACGTCGCATCCGACCGACGTCTCATCCGGCTGGACGCAGCCCGTCCGGCAGTCCGCAGACTGCCGGATCACCAGCCATCCGGGAAATAGTCAGCCACCCGAACGGGCGACCCGCCGTCACCAGGGACTGGGCTCGTAGTCCTTCAGGAACACGCCCTGGATGTCTTCGCCGGCCTCGCCGCGCACGATCGGGTCGTACACGCGGGCGGCGCCGTCGACGAGGTCGAGCGGAGCGTGGAAGCCTTCCTCCGCCAGGCGCACCTTCGTGTAGTGCGGCCGCTCGTCGGTGATCCAGCCGGTGTCGACGGCGGTCATGAGGATGCCGTCGGTCTCGAGCATCTCCCCCGCGCTCGTGCGCGTGAGCATGTTGAGCGCGGCCTTCGCCATGTTCGTGTGCGGGTGACCGGGCCCCTTGTACCGGCGGGAGAACTGCCCCTCCATCGCCGACACGTTCACGACGTACTTGCGACGCGCAGGCGACGCCGCCATCGATGCGCGCAGCCGGCTGATGAGCAGGAACGGCGCGGTCGTGTTGGCGAGCTGCACCTCGAGCATCTCGAGCGGATCGACCTGATCGACCGACTGCACCCAGCTGTTCACGCGGTTCACGTCGGGCACGAGTCCGCCGGCGTCGATCGCCGTGCCGTCGGCGTGCTTCTCGAGCGACGACGAGCCGGGTGCCATGGCGAGACGTGCGAGGTCCTCGGCCGTGAGCGCCTGGCCGCCCTGCTCGGCGACGGTGCCGCCGAGCGCCGCCACCGACAACAGCGGATGCGCGTCGACCGACGCCTGCAGCGCCTGGGGATGCGGGTCGGCGGTGTGCCCGAAGGTCTCCATCTCGGGCAGCGGACCGTCGGGAAGCGGCTGCAGCTCGGCATCCGCCAGCAGCGAGTACGCACCCGGCGAGCGCCGCACGGTCTGCGCGGCGTTGTTGATGAGGATGTCGAGGGGTCCTTGCGCGGCGACCGAGTCGGCGAGTCCGATCACCTGGGCGGGGTCGCGCAGGTCGATGCCGACGACGCGCAGGCGGTGCAGCCAGTCGGCGGCATCCGGCAGCGCGGAGAAGCGCCGCACGGCATCGCGCGGGAAACGCGTCGTGATGGTGGTGTGGGCGCCGTCGCGCAGCAGTCGCAGCGCGATGTGCATGCCGATCTTGGCGCGACCGCCCGTGAGCAGCGCGCGCCTGCCGGTCAGGTCGGTGCGGGCGTTGCGCTTGCCGTGGCTGAAGCGGGCGCAGTCGGGGCAGAGCTGGTGGTAGAACGCGTCGACCACCGTGTACGGCTGCTTGCAGATGTAGCAGTTGCGCGGCTTGAGCAGCTCGCCCGCGATCGGGGCGTCGACGACGCTCGAGGCGAGGTCGTTGCCGCGGGTCTCGTCGTCGATGCGGTCGGGCGCGCCGGTCGCGGTGCGGGCCACGACGGCCTTGTCGGCCTCGGCGATCGCGTCGCGGATCTGCTTGCGACGTACGCGCTTGACGTCTTTGAACATCGCGGCGGTCGCCTGGCGCACGGCGATGAAGTCGGGATGCTCGTTGTCGATCGTGTGCAGCTCGCGGAGCACGCGCAACGTCGTGGCGAGGTCTGCGGGGTCGATGCCGGGGCCGAGGTCGGGTGAGTCGTCGGGGGCATCGGTCATTGTGCCGATTTTACGCGAGTGACCTGGGCGTCGGCCGCCGACACGTTCGCCTGGCGCCCCTGACCCGCTCGATTGGCACCCCTGCCCCGCTCGGTTGGCACCCCTGCCCCGCTCGGTTGGCACCTCTGCCCCGCTCGGTTGGCACCTCCTGCGGGAATCGGCGCGGAATTCCCATCACAGGTGCCAAGCGAACGACGAGACGAGGAAGCCGAACACACGGCGCCCTCGAGCCGACGTCCGACCCCCGGCGTATGGTCGGATCATGAGCAGCCACGTCGCATCCCCCGGAGTCGTCCCGTCCTACCTGCTCGCGCGCCTGGCCGAGTCGGGCCGCTACCCGCGCGCGGCCGCCGCCGCCCGGCAGACCCTCACCGCCGGCCGCCCTCCGTTCCGTGCCCGCATCGACCTGTCGATCGACGAGAACGGCGACCTCGTGGCGCAGCTCTCCGACGCCCCGAACCGCACGATCAGCGACGCCGGCAACACGCAGAACCTCCCCGGCGCGGTCGTCCGAAGCGAAGACGAGCCACCGGTCGACGACCCCTCCGTGAACGAGGCCTACGACGGGCTCGGCGCCACGTTCGAGCTGCTGCTCGCGGCGTTCTCCCGCAACTCCCTCGACGACGCCGGCGCTCCACTCGAAGCCACCGTCCACTACGGGGTCGACTACGACAACGCGTTCTGGGACGGTCAGCGCATGGTGTTCGGCGACGGCGACGGCGAGGTGTTCACCGGGTTCACCCGATCGACCACCGTGATCGGTCACGAGCTCGCCCATGGCGTCGTGCAGTTCACTGCGAACCTCGAATACCAGGGGCAGCCGGGCGCACTGAACGAATCGATCGCCGACGTGTTCGGCGTGCTGACCGAGCAGTACCTCCTCGGCCAGACGGCCGACCAGGCGACGTGGCTCGTCGGCGCCGAGATCTTCACGGATGCCGTCGAGGGCGTTGCACTCCGATCGATGATCGCCCCCGGCACGGCCTACGACGACGACGAGCTCGGCAAGGACCCGCAGCCCGACCACATGAGCGGCTTCGTGCGCACGACGGAAGACAACGGCGGCGTGCACATCAACTCCGGCATCCCCAATCGAGCTTTCGCGGTCTTCGCGAAAGACCTGGGCGGCAACGCCTGGGAGACCGCCGGCACAGTCTGGTACCGCGCTCTCACCGGCGGCCTGTCGAGCACCGCGGACTTCACCGAGTTCGCCGATGCGACGGTCGCCGCGGCCGCCGGGATCGACGAGGCGACCGAGGCTGCCGCTCGACGGGCGTGGACGACCGTGGGAGTCTATGGAGATGAGCGAGTCCCCTCGACAGACTGACGGTCCCGTCGTCATCGCGGTGGTGCGCACCGGCGGAATCGCCGGCATCCGCCGTCAGTGGACGGTCGAACCCGAGCCCGACGAGGCGCCCCGGTGGATCACCATGGTCGAGCGCCTGCCCTGGGACGACGACGCGGATGCCGGGCGCGGCGCCGATCGCTTCGTCTGGCTGATCCGCGTGCGGACCCCGTCGGAGCGCCGCGAACGAGAACTCCCCGACTCGGCTCTCGACGGCCCCTGGCGCGAGCTGGTCGACGCCGTGCGTGCGGCATCCTCCTGATTCGTCGACCCCTCAGTCGGCGGCGTCGCTCGCGCCGATGCTGACCCTCGTGCGCGGCAGCGCTTCGGGGTGCTCGCGCTGCAGCCAGGTCATCAGCTGCTCTCGCACCTCGCACCGCAGGTCCCACTGGTCGGATGAGTCCTTCGACGACATGACGAAGCGCACGGTCACGTACCCTCCCTGTGAGTCGGTCACCAGCGCGCTCGACGAGCGGCCGTCCCATGCCGGAGAAGCCTCGATGATCCGCTGGAACTCGGCACGCACCTCCGCCATCGGCACGCGCCAATCGAGGTCCATGTACACCGTGCCGAGAATCGCATCGGACTTCCGTGTCCAGGTCTCGATCGGCGTGGTCGTGAAGTAGCTGCACGGGACGACCAGCCGTCGCTCGTCCCAGATGTAGACGACCACGTAGGAGAGGTTGATCTCTCCGATCCGCCCCCACTCTCCCTCGACCACGACGACGTCTCCGACCCGGATCGCGTCGGTGAAGGCCACCTGCACACCGGCGATGAGATTGCCGAGGATCGACTGCGCCGCCAGGCCCGCGATGATGCTGACGATCCCGGCCGACGCGAGGAGACTCGTGCCCACCGCGCGCATCTCGGGGAACGTGGCCAGCACCGTACCCAGTGCCAGCACTGCGATGGCCACGAGGAGCAGGCGATGGATCACGAGCAGCTGCGTACGGCGGCGGCGCGCGTCAGGTCCGACGAGGTGGGTCTCCTCGCGAGCCATGAGCCTCTCGAAACCGAAGGACACCAGGGCTCCGAGCAACCAGGACCCCGCGAGGATCGTCGCGATGAGGAACATCCGCGAGAGCGACGGCCACCACTGCGCCGTCGCCGGCTCTGATACCGCGCAGGCGATCCAGACGGCCACCACCGCCGTCGTCGCGAGCAGCGCGTTGCGCGAGCGGCGAGCGATGTCGCGTACCCAGGCGACCTTGCGACTGATCAGCGCCATGGCGAGTGCCATCAGTCCGATGGCGGCCGCTGCAGCGACGAGCGCGATGCCGATCGCTGCGACGGTGCCGATCCAGGATTCCCATACGATTCCGGCCATCACCCCACCCTAGGTGCGGTGCTCTGACCGGGGGCTGGACGTCGCGTGACGAGCTCCCGGCGACCTATCTCCGATGACGATCCGTGCACCACGCCGGCCGGCGGAGTCAGAATGGTCGCATGGGACTGTTCCAGCAACGACCTGAAGAGGAAGAGAAGCAGTGGGCGCTGCCGTCCGAGCCGCTCGAGCGCGGTGCTTCCGACGTGCTCGACACGGCACCTGAGCTCGACCCGCTGTCGATCGGCATCGGCGCCGAGACCGGCGGGAGCGTGAGCTCGATCGTCTTCCCGGTCGCGCCCCCGGTGCCGTCGACCGAGGCGACCGGGAACCGCGAGCCCGACCCCGAGGACTGACCGCTCGGACTGTCGCTCCGCTCGGCCTTCTGCTCCTCCCTCGGCCCGATGCGACGAGAACGGCCGAGGCAGGCGCGAAAGCCCGAGCCGGGTGCGGTGCACGGGCGGGGAGTGTCGCCCGCCGCGGCTACGGTGGAGGGATGACGATCACCGCCGCGGCAGACGGTTCCGCCCTGGGCAACCCGGGTCCCAACGGATGGGCCTGGTACATCGACGACTCGAACTGGGCCGCCGGCGGATCCCCGCACGGCACCAACAACCAGGGCGAGCTTCAAGCGGTGCTCGAGCTGCTTCGCGCGACGGCGGGCACGAACGAGAAGCTCCTCATCGAGTGTGACAGCCGCTACGTGATCGACTCGGTGACCAAGTGGATGCCGGGGTGGAAGCGCAAGGGCTGGCGCAAGTCCGACGGAGGTCCGGTGCTCAATCGCGAGCTGCTCGAGGGCATCGACGAGGCCATCCGCGGGCGTGATGTCGAGTTCTCGTGGGTCAAGGGCCACGCCGGACACCCGCTCAACGAGGCCGCCGACGAGCGGGCGAACGCCGCCGCGAAGGCCTACCAGCAGAAGCAGGAGCCGCGCCGCGGTCCGGGTTTCACGATGGCGACGGATGCCGGGGCCGCCGTCGCGGCATCCGCACCGATCGCTGCGAATGCCGGCGGCTGGTCGCCCTCCGACGACGATGTGGCCTGGGCGGATGCCGTGGAAGCCGACGCCGCACGGGTCGCCTCCGACGACTCGGCCGGTCCCACCGTCGCCGCCGCTGCGGCATCCGCTCCGTCTCCCGCCGCCGCGGCGTCGCTCGCCGAGCCGCTGTGGGCGGAGGCCCCCGACCTGTTCGACGGCTTCGACGACGAACCGAGCTCCGACCCGATCGAGCTGCGCGTGCAGCTGTCGGGGGAAGAGCACGCGCGTCTCGCCGACCGCGCCGACGCGCAGGGCGTCTCGCTCGAAGAGGCTCTCCGCCGCCTCATCTGAGCCGGGCCGCAGACGGCCGCGGCGTAGACTCGCGCCATGTCGACATCTGCGCGCACGATCGGCCGCCTCTTCCTCGGATCCTCGCTCGTCTTCGCGGGCGTCTCGCACCTGACGTTCGCGCGGGACGAGTTCCAGGCGCAGGTGCCGGAGTCACTGCCGCTCGATCCGGACACGACCGTGCTCGCCTCGGGCGTCGTCGAGATCGGACTCGGCACCGCGCTACTGTTCGCCCACGGACAGCGGCGACTGGTCGGCGTGATCGCGGCGCTGTTCTTCATCGCCGTCTTTCCCGGCAACGTCGCCCAGTGGATGCACCACCGCGACGGCTTCGGCCTCGACACCGAGATCAAGCGGTTCGCGCGTCTCTTCTTCCAGCCGGTTCTCGTGCTGCTCGCGCTCTGGTCGACGCGCGAGCCACGGCGCTGACACCGTCGCACCGCCCGGCTCGCGAGAGCCGGGCGGTGCGACTGCGGCGAGGCGAGCTCAGACCGTGAGCAGCTCCCGCTCCAGTCGGTCGTACGACGCCTCCATGCCGTCGGCCATGCCGGTGGCGAGGATCATGTCGCGCGTCTCCTTGTCGGGGTACTCGATGAAGAGCGTGATGAGGGTCGCGCCGTCCTCTTCGTAGAGGTTGAGGTCGTTCAGCGTCTCGACCGGCATCCCGATCATCCGCTCCGTCTGCACCGACCGGCGCGGGGCGTCGATCACGAGCGCCTCGCCCTCGAAGCCGAACGGCTCGCCCTCGGTGTCGCCGACCGGAGCCCACGAGTTCCGGTACTTCTGGCCGACCTCCGTCGCGACGACGCACTCGGTCATCTCCCACCCGTCGGGTCCGAGCAGCCACTTCTTCATGAGCTCGGGATCGTTGTGCGCCCGCCACACGAGCTCGCGGGGTCCGTTCACGAGCCGAGTGATGCGCACGTGCGTGTCGTCGAGGATGTCGACGACAGTCCCCTTGCCCTGCGCGTAGTCGCGGAGATCCTGCAGCACCGCGTCGAGCTGGCTCATCGCCATGCGGATGCCCTCGACCTGACCCATCTCGACGACCTGCTCGAGCGCCTCGACGGAGTCGAAGTGGCTCGTCGTGACCATGCGGGTGCCCTCGGCGATGGACTCGAACGCGAACGACATGCGCTGCGCGGGAAAGCCGTCGAGCGGCGTGCCGTCGGCATCCGCGAACGAGTCGAGCACCTCGAAACCGCGCGGCTCGTCGATCGACAGGAACTCCCAGGAGCCCGAGGATGTCTCGCCGCGCGGGCCGTTCATCGTGTAGTTCGCGCGTCCGCCGACCGTGTGGTCCCAGGCGGTGAACGTCGCCGGCCATCCGGGAGGGCCCCAGAAGCGCTCGAGCTGGCGCGGATCGCTGTACGCGCTCCAGACCCGCTCGATCGGGGCCGCGAAGTCCGCGACGACGGTCATGGTGAGGGTGTCGGCATCCGTGGTGATGTCGGTGACAGGCATGATCAGTCTCCTTCTTCGGTTCGTGAGGTGCTGCTGGTGTCGGTGGCGTCGGATGCGGTCGGGCGCGAAGGCTCGGCCAGCAGGTCGTCGAGTCGGGCGATGCGCGACCGCCACAGCTCTTCGTATCGGGCGAGGAGCGCCCTGGCGCGGGCGATCATCTCGGGGTTCGCGCGGACGAGCCGCTCGCGTCCCTCGGCGCGCTTGACGATGAGATTCGCCGCTTCGAGCACGGACACGTGCTTCTGCACCGCGGCGAACGACATCTCGTATTCGGAGGCGAGGGTCGAGACGGACTGCTCCCGCTCGATCGTCCGACGCAGGATGTCGCGTCGGGTCGACGTCGCCAATGCGTGGAACACACGGTCGACCTCCGCTTCGCTCAGTTCTCGTTGTGCAACCATTTGGTTGTACGTTAGACCCGGCGGAAGCGGGTGTCAAGAGGCGGTCTGTGACTTGCGGCTTTAGATCGGACTAGATGCTTTACATCGGACTACCCGAGGCTGAGCCGGACTGAGTCCGATCTAAAGCAGAGTGCTGGGGGCCGCCTCCCTTCGGAGTGGCAATGAAGCCAGCTGCGGTCGCGAGGAAAGTCAGATCGTCAGGCCGACTCATGCAGGACGACGGTCAAAACGCGCGCACATCCAGACCCCGAATACGGATGGTTGGCGGTCGGCAGAACCTGCGCCGAAACCCATACACCACCCGTTTCGGCGCCCTAACGTTTCGGCAGGGGGTTACGGCGGGGCGACGCTCGGCGTGTCGCACTTCCCCAGCACCACCACGGGTGCCCGGCCGCAAACGATCGTTTTCGGTGGTAGCCCGGGCACGACATCAACAGCGAAGTCGAGGATGATTGAGTCGTGGAGATTGAGCTGCTTTATATCGCCGGTTGCCCCAGCTGGGTTGAGGCTGGCCGTCGTGTTTCTGAGGCGCTACGAGAAACAGGCCACGACGAATCGGAGGTTCACTACCGACTCATCCGGACGGAGGAGGACGCGGGCGCAGTCTCGTTCGCGGGCTCCCCCACGATCACCCTGGATGGAAACGATCTCTTTCCGGGGTCGGGGCGAAGCAATGACCTCGCCTGCCGTATTTACAGCACCCCTGCTGGGCTGGCCGGGATGCCAACGGTTGAACAGATTCGAGAGGCGCTCTCCGCTCATGGCGACTGACGAGGACGTTGCGTGCACGTGCTGCGGGCGACATCTGCCACGCAAGAAGCTGCACGCACTCGGAGACGATCGCGCTTTCATCTGTCGACGATGCGGCTGGTGGGTGGCTCTGCGCCTACATCGCGACCGCCCGCCTGCCTAAGCGTGAACTCACTCAACGGCTGCCCACGGCGATCGCGCCGATGTAGAGGGCGAGTTGATGGGTGTCCCACCACCGCACAACGGATCTCACTCGGTGCTCTCATCCCCGGCGCGGATCATGAAAACTGCTCCGGTGATCGCTGCGGCGAAGATTACGATGTCGGCGATGTTGCCGATGAACCAGTTTCCGTAGGCGAGGAAGTCCACGACGTGACCACGGGCGAATCCGGGGTCCCGGAAAAGGCGGTCGCCTGCGTGTGAGGCGGAAGCGCCGCCGAGCGCGCCGATGACGATCGCCCATCTCACGCGTTGCACTCGGAACGCGAACACGATCGCTGTGACCGTGGCGGCGACAGCGAGCAGCGCGAACACCCAGGTGAAGCCTTCCCCGAAGGAGAATGCCGCTCCGGGGTTATAGGCGAGCTGCAAACCCAGCAGGTCACCGATCAGCGGGATGCGCTCACGGTCGGTGAGGGTCGCTTCGGCCCACACCTTGGTTCCCTGATCGATCAGCACGACGACCACGGCGATCAAGAGCGCTCCACCAGTGAGCTGCCGCCGCCGGGTCGACGACAGCTTGCGCGCAGCGGGCGGATGAGCCTCTGACTGGGAGGAGGTCATGCGAGCACCTCGATCAGACGGACGATGACCCCAGATTCGATCAGGATGAACAGGCCCAGGCCGATGAACACGGCCGGTACGAGCCAGTGCTCGACGCGCTCCAGCCCCTCGGTAACAGCCTTGTTGGTGCCGATCAGCCGGCCGGCCGCGCACCAGACCGCGACGAGGATCAGGAATACGACGATCATGATCGCGACGTCGCTGGGGGCGCTGGTGCGGAAGATCGGCGTGTAGAGGGAGATGTTGTCGGCCCCGTTGGCGATCGTGATCCCTGCGACGCCCCATAGTCCGACCGCGGTGATCTTGGAGTCGTCATCATCGTCATCGCTGTTACGGCGCAGGCCGCGAATGAGCGTCCAGATGCCGATGCCGAGCGGGATCAGACCCAGGAAACCGACCCATTCGTCCGGAACGATGGTGAGACCGAGAGCGGCGATCACGCTGATCACGACGAGGGTGATGAACCCGAGATACTGGCCCGCGACGATCTGCCACGGCCGGGGCTTCCCTCGACTGGAAGCCAGGAACAGCACGGTGAGCACGACAATGTCGTCGATGTTGGTTGCCGCGAACAGGCCGATCGCTGAACCGATAGTTGCGAGCATCAGCTTTCCAGTCGTGGCGTGCGGGTGCGTGCGGCGCGCAGACCGTTGAGGATCACGATGACCTCCGCGACCTCGTGGACCAGGACGACGGCCGCGAGCCCCAGGACGCCGAAGAGCGCGAGCGGGAGCAGTGCAGTGATGATCAGCAGCGACAGGATGATGTTCTGGTTGATGATCCGTCGACCGCGGCGGGCGTGATCGAACGCTCGCGGGATGAGGCGCAGATCATGGCCGGTGAAGGCCACGTCGGCGGATTCGATTGCCGCGTCGGAGCCGGTGGCGCCCATCGCGATACCGATGTCTGCGCCAGCGAGGGCCGGTGCGTCGTTGATTCCGTCGCCGATCATCGCGACCGGCCCCGCCTTTGACAGCTCGCCGATCGCGGTTGCCTTATCCTCGGGACGCAGTTCCGCGCGCACGTTGCTGATCCCGGCCCGCGCGGCCAGTGCACGAGCGGTGCGGGCGTTGTCTCCGGTGAGCATCGTCACGCCGACGCCTTGGTTGGTGAGCGTCCGGACTACCTCGGGGACTTCAGGGCGCAGTTCGTCGCGGACGCCGATCGCGGCGACGGGGGTTCCATCGCGGTGGACGATCACGACGGTCATGCCCTGCTCCTCCAACTCCGCGACCTGCTTCCCGAGGTCGCCCGCGTCCAGCCAGCGAGGACTGCCGACGGTGATTCTCGATCCGCCGACAGTGCCGTCGATGCCGTGCCCGGCCTGCTCGGTCACATCTGCAGCTGCCGGTGTGCCCGGGGCCGCGGCGGTGATCGCAGAGGCAAGGGGATGCGTGCTGTGCTGCTCCAGTGCGGCCGCCCAGGCCAGCGCCTGTGTCTCGGTCACGCCGTTCGCAGTGAGCACCGCGGTGACCGCAGGTTCGTTGCGGGTGAGGGTGCCGGTCTTGTCGACCGCGACGTGGCGGACCGTGCCGAAGCGCTCGAAGACGGCGCCGGACTTGATGATCACGCCGAACTTGCTTGCTGCGCCGATCGCGGCGACGACCGTCAGCGGCACCGAGATCGCCAGCGCACACGGAGAAGCGGCGACCAGCACGACAAGCGCGCGGGTGATCCACACCTCTGGATCGCCCAGCAGCGACCCGATGATCGCGACGAGCGCTGCGAGGATCAGAACGCCGGGTACGAGCGGGCGGGCGATCCTGTCCGCGAGACGTGCACGCTCGCCCTTCTCGGTCTGCGCCTTCTCGACCAGCTCCACGATCGTGGTGAGCGAGTTGTCGGTGCCCGCAGCGGTCGTTTCGACCTCCAGCGCGCCGGCGCTGTTGATCGCACCGGCCGACACCGCATCGCCGGGCTCGACCTCGACGGGGATCGACTCCCCGGTGATCGCCGAGGTGTCCAGGCTGGAGCGGCCAGAACGGACGATCCCGTCGGTTGCGATCCGCTCGCCGGGACGGACCACCATGACCTGGCCGACCGTCAGCTCTCTCGCGGGCACCTGCGCAGAGACGCCGTTCTGCAGCACGGTCGCTGTCTCCGGCACGAGCTTCAGCAGCGCCCTCAGCCCGCCCCGGGCACGGTCCATCGCCTTGTCCTCGAGCGCCTCAGCAATCGAGTACAAGAACGCCAGAGCCGCAGCCTCCTCCACGTAGCCGAGGATGACCGCGCCGATCGCGCTGATCGTCATCAGCAGCCCGATACCGAGCTTGCCCTTGAACAGTTTCCGGATCGCGCCGGGCGTGAACGTCGACGCACCGAGGAGCAGACCGGCCCAGAACAACACCAGCGCCGGGATCTCGAGGCCGGACCATTCAAGGATCAGACCGGCCAGGAATGCGACACCGGAGAAGACCGGCACCATAATCCCACGGTCCCTCCACCAGGGCCGCACAACCTCTTCGGTCTCATCCTCCGCCGCAGTGGCAGGCTGGGCAGGCTCGTGCTCGCAGCCACACGCCGCGCTCACGCGTCCGCCCCCGTCCCACAGCAGCCAGCCACCGTGCACGCAGAGTCCACGCACGGCGCGTGCTCATCGACCGCCAGCGTCACGTCCACGAGCGCGACGAGCGCAGCCGTAAGATGCGGGTCGGCGATCTCGTAACGAGTCTGGCGACCCTCCGGCTCGGCAACGACAATCCCGCAGTCACGCAGGCAGGTGAGATGGTTCGACACGTTCGAACGCGTCAGCTCCAGCTCACGAGAGAGCACAGCCGGGTAGCTCGGTCCACCGAGCAGAGACATTAGGATTCGGGAACGCGTGGGATCGGCCATGGCCCGGCCGAGCCGGTTCATGACATCGAGGCGTGAGGAAATAGTCAGCACACACTGAACTATACAGTGATTGATGACCTATTGGAACGGCTTCACCCCAGGCGACATCTCTGGGGCCTGGGTGTAAGTACATCCGGCTCACACCCCACCGAATACGCCTACCGAAACCCGCTTACGGCGCACGTTTCTGGCATTCGATCTGGTGTGCCTTCACTCACCGCGCCGCAAACGATCGTTTTCGGCAGCTCTCGCGTAAGGCTGAGGCGTAAGGTTGCCTGGTCGACCCGGACCCTGTCGACGGCGGTGATCCGGTCCGCTCGTCATGAGCGCGGTAGCCGGTCCACTCGTCGCAAGGGTGGTGCCGACGCCCCACTAATCGTCGAGACGGTCGAGAATCTCATTCATCTGGTCGATCTCTTCCTGCTGTGACGAGATGATCTGCTCACAGAGATCTTGGATCTCCGGGTCGCTGATGTCTGATTGCTCACACACCAGAATCGCTCGAGAGTGATGCGGGATCATGGAACGGAGGAACTGGTCGTTACCGACGAACGCTTCCGAGCGTCCCATGAAGAAGGCGACAAGGAAAAGCGCGGCGAAACCTACGAGCAAGCTGATGTTCGCGGCCTTGTTCGGGAACATCTTCCACATGACGATGACCATGATGATGCCCATGGGGAAGACCATCATCAGTGCCATGTAGAGGTTGCTGATGTTGAGGAAGAGATCGTCCAGGACGTTGATCATCGCAAACGTGAGGAAGTACATCACAACGAAGCTGAGCGATAGCGAGACGGCGAGCTTAAGGTAGCTCGACATCCCGCCCTGATTCTTCCCCTGGGAGTGGCCGGCCGGCGGGCGTGAACCGTTGTCGGCGTGCTGGCTTGTCATAGCGACTCCAGCAGTGCAACGCACGCCTGTTCGCAGCGTCGGCATGCCTCAGCGCAGATCGTGCAGTGTTCGTGCATGGTGTGCTGTTCACATTCGTTAGCACAGCTCAGGCACGCCGCTCGGCAAGCTTCGAGCGCGGCACGGGTGACGCTGGCGTCGTGCCCGGTGCGACGGGAGAGGATCCGGGCGGTGGTTATGCAAAGGTCTGCACAGTCCTGGTTCGCGCGAATGCACTTGATTAGGTCAGCAACCATGTCCTCGCTGAGGCAAGCGTCGGCACATGCGGTGCAGGCTTGCGCGCACGCGAGACACGCGTCGATGCAGTCGACGAGCTTCTTCTGATCAATTCCGCCCAGATCTTTCGGATACGTGCTGAGCATTTCTTCGGTGACGGTCATGAGAGAACTCCTTTCGTGAGCCACGAAAGTACGCTCGCATCGCCCGCGCACTGAGGCCCTTGAATACCCCGCTGGGGTCTGGTAACCCGGTATTGATAAGCCGCCGCGCTGCGCAGATCAGCCTGTGAGCTGAACAGAGTCGGCGACCACGTTCGCCTAGCGGGAATAGAAGCGAAAACATTGAGTTACATACCCCCAGGGGGTATGCTCGAGGCATGAACGGGTACGACGGAAGCAAGGACGACCTGCGCAAGCGGTTGAATCGCGTCGAAGGCCAGGTGCGGGGGATCTCCCGGATGGTTGATGAGGACAAGTACTGCATCGACATCCTTACGCAGGTCTCTGCGGCGACGAAGGCCCTGGAGACGGTGGCGTTGTCGTTGCTGAGCGATCATCTGAGTCACTGCGTCGCTCAGGCAAGTGCTGAGGGTGGCGACTTCGCAGCGGAGAAGGTTCGTGAGGCCAACGAAGCCATCGCCCGCCTGGTTCGTTCATGACCACACGTCTGTTTAGTAAAGGAGAACACCATGACTGATCGCATCGAGCTGAGACTGACGGATGCGAACGCTGGTTGCGCATGCTGCGCTGCCCCATCGAACACAGAGACAGCCGTCCACGACGATTCTGCGGTCACATCGGAGGTGCTCGTCGACGGGATGACATGCTCGCATTGCGCATCGAGCGTCAGTGAGGAGCTGGGCGCTGTCGACGGTGTCGAGTCCGTCACCGTGGATCTCAACGCGGGTGGCACCTCCCGGGTGACCATCCGCAGCACCGCCCCGGTTGACCCCGCCGCTGTGAAGGCTGCGGTGGAGGAGGCCGGCTACGCTCTCGCGACCAGCCAGCCCTGAGTTGCATCTTTCGGCGTCCGGCTTACCCCGGGCGCACCTGAGCAAGGAGTCTCCGATGAGCCAGCACGACGAACACACCGATCACACCGCGCACCGCAACCACACGGCGGCGGTAACGACGGAGCACGACCATGGGGCGATGAGCCACGATCACGCTGCACCGCACGAAGACACCGGGCACGGCGGCCACGAAGATCACGCCGGTCACGGCGGGCATGGCGGCCACGGGGATCATGTGGGGCAGTTCCGGCGCCTGTTCTGGATCATGCTGCTCCTCGCCGTGCCGGTGGTCGGATTCTCGACGATGTTCTCGATGATCCTGGGGTACCCGCTGCCGGACGCGGCGTGGGTCGCGTGGGTGTCACCGGCTCTCGGAACGGTGATGTACGTGTGGGGCGGTGCCCCGTTCCTGACCGGTGCGGTCGGTGAACTTCGTGCCCGCAAACCGGGGATGATGCTGCTGATCGCCCTCGCGATCACCGTGGCGTTCCTCGCCTCCTGGGGGGCGAGCATCGGGCTGCTGCACCACGAGCTGGATTTCTGGTGGGAGCTGGCGCTGCTGATCGTGATCATGCTGCTCGGCCACTGGATCGAGATGCGTTCCCTCGCCCAGACGACGTCGGCGTTGGATTCCCTCGCCGCATTGCTGCCCGACGAGGCGGAGAAGGTCGACGGAGACACCACTGTCACCGTCGCACCGGCTGATCTGCAGGTCGGAGACGTGGTGGTGGTGCGTCCGGGCGGGCGGGTCCCCGCGGATGGGCGGATCGTGCAGGGTTCGGCCAGCATGGACGAGTCGATGATCACCGGAGAGTCTCGGCCGGTGCGCCGCAGCGATGGTGACCCGGTAATCGCTGGAACCGTAGCCACCGATTCCGGGGTGCGGGTAGAGATCACCGCCATTGGTGAAGACACCGCACTCGCGGGCATCCAGAAACTGGTCACGGAGGCGCAGAGTTCATCGTCGCGGGCGCAACGACTCGCGGATAAGGCAGCGGGGTGGCTGTTCTGGTTCGCGCTCGGCGCTGCCGCGATCACCGCGATTGTGTGGACTCTCGTCGGCCAGCCCGAGGCAGCCGTGATCCGCACCATCACCGTGCTGGTCATCGCCTGCCCGCACGCGCTGGGTCTCGCGATCCCACTGGTCGTGTCGATAGCGACCGAACGCGCCGCCCGTGGAGGTGTGCTGATCAAGGATCGTCTCGCCCTGGAGAGCATGCGCACCGTCGACACGATCCTGTTCGACAAGACCGGCACGCTCACCAAGGGCACCCCCGCCGTGACCGCGATCGATCCCGTCACAGGGGCCGACGCCGATCAGCTGCTCGCGTGGGCGGCGGCCGCGGAAGCGGACTCCGAGCACCCCCTCGCCCGTGCGATCGTCAACGCAGCGAAAGAGAAGAACCTCACCGTTCCGCGATCGACCGATTTTGAATCCTCCCCCGCCGTGGGGGTGCGTGCCCGTGTCGACGGACACGTCGTGCAGGTCGGCGGCCCGTACATGCTCGAGCAAGAACACGCCGTTGAGCTGCCGGTTGCCGACGAGTGGCGCGGTGAGGGTGCGATCATCCTCCACGTGCTCGTTGACGGTCAGGTGACGGGCGCGCTGCGCCTGGCGGATGAGATCCGGTCCGAGTCGCGTCACGCGGTCGATGCGCTCCACGAACGGGGCGTGCAGGTGGTGATGATCACCGGTGACGCCGATGCGGTCGCCGCGTCCGTCGCCGGCGAGCTGGGTATCGACCGGTACTTCGCCGGGGTCCGGCCGGAGGACAAGGCCTCCAAGGTGAAAGAACTGCAACACGAAGGCCGCAAGGTCGCGATGGTCGGTGACGGCGTGAACGACGCCCCCGCCCTCGCCCAGGCGGACGTGGGGATTGCGATCGGTGCCGGAACGGACGTCGCGATTGCCTCAGCGGGTGTCATCCTCGCCAGCGACGACCCTCGATCGGTGATCTCCGTGATTGAGCTGTCGCGGGCGAGTTACCGGAAGATGAAACAGAACCTCTGGTGGGCCGCCGGGTACAACCTGCTCTCCGTCCCCCTCGCGGCCGGTGTGCTCGCCCCCGTCGGATTCGTGTTGCCGATGTCCGTCGGTGCGGTGCTGATGTCACTGTCCACGATCGTTGTCGCGCTGAATGCGCAGTTGCTGCGACGGCTGAACCTCAGCCCGGACGCCGTCGTCGACAAGTAGGCGTCAGGGGCGGCGGCGACGTACCCTGGAAGAAAGGGAGGTGGGACAGTGTTGATGACGATCGCACGGCGCGTGCAAGACCAGCGCACCCTCACCCGCACCCTCCTGACCGTCGTCGCCGTCGCCTTTTCCGTGATCTTCGGGCTTCTGGCGATGCACTCGATGAACACGCACACCATGCCCTCCGGGCACAGTGAGACCATCGCCGTCGCACCCGCGCATGCCGACGCTCACCCCGCGCACGCCTCAGGCGACGCCGCAGCGGTGGTCGAGGCGGGGTGCGCCACGTGTTCTGACGATCACGGCATGGCGTGGATGGCCTGCGTTCTCGCGCTCCTCATTGTCGTCGTGCTGCTCGCCCGGCCGTCCGCCTGGTGGCGAGCCGTCGCGCACTCCCTGGGAACGCCCGTGTCCCGCCTACACCTCCGGGATGCGCTGCATCCGCTGCGGCCTCCGTCTCTCACCGTTCTCTGCATCAGTCGCACGTGATGGCAGGCGCGCCCGCCTTCTGCGGGTAACGCCCTTGCCCAGCCTCTCTCGCTGGGCACCCTCATCGACTTTTGGAGAACCCATCATGAAGACCCGTTTTGCGGCGACCGCCGCACTCACCCTCGCCGCAGTGCTTGGACTCGCCGGCTGCGCCGGTAACACCTCGGGCGGCGGCGACATGCCCGGTATGAACCACGAAAGCAGCAGCTCCGCCCCGGCCTCCGCGGACGCCAATGACGCCGACATCATGTTCGCCAGCATGATGAAGGAGCACCACGCCCAGGCCATCGACATGTCCGACATGCTTCTCAGCAAGGAGGGCGTCGACGAACGTGTCGTCGCCCTTGCGGAAGAGATCAAGGCCGCGCAGGAGCCCGAAATCCAGAAGATGGACCAGTGGCTCGAAGAGTGGGGCGCTGACACTTCCGACATGGAGGGAATGGATCACGGCGGCGGCATGATGTCCGAAGAGGACATGCAGGCTCTCGAGGACGCCACCGGTGCGGACGCCAGCCGCCTGTTCCTCGAGCAGATGATTCAGCACCACGAGGGTGCCGTCGAGATGGCCCAAGAAGAGGTCGACAACGGCCAGAACAGCGACGCGATCGCTCTGGCCGAGACGATCATCGAGGCGCAGACCACGGAGATCGCCACGATGAAAGACCTCCTCGACACACTCTGATCTACCTTCGGGGGTGCGGCGCTCGCCCGCACCCCCGAACTGGCCTTCTCGCAGTAACCCACGCCACCGCGCTGGTGCCATGTCGCGACTCTCATTCGCGTACCGCTCGCGCACCTGCATGCATTTCTTCACGTCGGAGTCTCATGAACCGCCACTCGCCCCTACCCGCTTTCGCGATCGCTCTCGCAGCCGTCGCCCTCACCGGCTGCGCCGTGCCGCAGGCCTCCGGCACCAACGCGGTCCCCCCCGTTATCCAACACATTCACGGTGTTGCCGCTGACCCCCGCGGTGAGGACCTCTTCATAGCCACCCACGGAGGACTCTTCACCCTCACGCCCGAGGGTGCGATCACCGGCCCCATCGGAGGCCACGACTTCGACGCGATGGGCTTCACCGTCCTCGACGACGCCCTCTTCGCATCCGGTCACCCGGGCACACAGACACCCGCAGAGCTCGGCTCCCCGAACCTAGGTGTCATTCGTAGTGACGACTTCGGCGAATCGTGGTCACCGATCGCCCTCACTGGCAGTACGGACTTCCATGTCCTCACCGCCGGACCAGACGGCACTCTCTACGGGATCGCCTCCGATGGCGTCGATCTGCTCATCAGCACTGACGACGGTCTCGAATGGACCCGCGGCGCAACACTTGCCGCGGCAGACCTCGCCGCCACCGGCGACGGTCTCTACGCCGCCGCGGAAGAAGGACTGCTCCTCAGCACCGACAACGGCGCCACCTTCACCCCCGTCGCCGACGCCCCGCTGCTCTACACACTCGACGCCAAACCCAATGGCTCGCTCGCAGGAGTCGGAACCGATGGCGCCCTCTGGTCACAGAACACCGAAGGAACATGGCAACGCCTCGACGCGCTTCAAGGGGCCGCTCAGGCCTTCACCGCGATCGATGACGAACGCTTCATCGTTGTCGACGACCGCGGCATCGTCCAGATCACAGCCGACGACACAACCATCCTCGCCCCCGCCCGGTAGAGAACGCCACCACCAGAACGGCCACCCATGGTCCCCCGCCGCAATCCCTTCCGACGCATATCCGCCTTCATCGCGTGCGCCACAGTCCTCGCCCTGCTTCTCGCCCTTGCGAGCTTCTACCTCATCGGAGCCATATTCAGATGACCCGCCACCTGCACCCAGCTCGGCACCGTCCACGAGCACACGTTCCCACGCGCACCAGCCACATGTCCCCACAGCGGCGTCACGATCGCCTCGTACGTATCGGGGCCTTCCTTCTCCTGGCCGCCGTCGCACTGATCGCAACTCATCTCCTCATCGACACAACCGTTCCAGACCAACGGTCACTCTGGGCATACACGCTCGGAAGCTACGAAACAGCGTTCATCCTCGCGATCGTCGGACTGGCGCTCGTGCTGCGTGAACCCCCGGGAGGCGCGGATGAATCTCAATGACTACTGGACCAACGCCTTTTGGTCCGTCATCCCCACGATCGCCGTCGTCGCAGCATTCTGGTTCGTCCTGCGGTCCATCATCAGAGCCGACCGCAACGAACGAAAAGCACACGCCAAGATCGAGCAGCAACTCCGCGCGGAACGAAACCATCCTCGCCAACTCGCATCGGCGGACGACGAGCGAGACCCGCTACCTGAACGCCGGAAACGTCTGCCGAAAGCAGATACCGGCGAACGTTAACGGCGGGCGCACGATGACGGGCGACGCGAACTCGCCGGAAACGATCGTTTTCGGCGGGTCGTCTGCTGCACGCTCCCTCCTGCTGTGCTCACTCGCGTCTTCAGCGGGAGATTTTGGAAAGCGGAGATGGGTCCGAGGCCTCGCTTGCGGCACCACCAGTAGAACCGAATGCGAAACCACGCCGCAAACGATCGTGTACGGCGGGCGGCACCGAACCGTGAGGTTGCTCAACATTTTCTTGCGAGAGGCGAGGGGAAGTCTGCAATGTCGGACATATGAGGGATCGTGGTGACTATGAGCTGACCAGGATCGTGAGGGAACGCTATGACCGGTAACGACGAGCCCGAAGGGCATTCGTCCCCCGATCGCGTTCCTACTCTCATCGCGTGGGCAACGGATCAGGCCTGGCTGGCCGAGGCAGACCGCGATCGCGCCGAGGAACGTTTCGACCGGCTCGCTGGAGACCGCGAACTCGCGACCGCACTCCAGGCCAGCGGATACCGTGGCCGGAACTACGATCTGTTCGCGAATGAGATCGCGAAGTACGGGTGGGCTGTCATCCGCGGGTGGATCTACAAAGGGCAGATTCGTGGCGAGGTGAAGCGAAAAGGCTTCGGCGCACTGGAGCCTGAGCCCGCCCGGGCTCGATGATCGAAGAGGCCGAGAGCCTGGCGGATGAGACGATCGTGCTCGCCCTCACCGCGTTCCGAGACAAGGTGCTCGTCCCGGGCAAGTGGGACCCCGCCAAGGGAGCTTCCCTGCGCACGTTCTTCGTGGGCCAGTGCCTTCTGCAGTTCAGCAACGTCTACAAGCGTTGGCGTCGAGAAGAGCTGCGTTCATATGCGGAGCCGCAGGCTCCGCCGCCCGCAGCGGCCTGGGCCGACGACTTCGAGGAGGGTCCGTCGACGTCGGCTGCTCCCGACGCGAGCGAGGCGGCGCACATCAAGGACGAGCTGCGTCGTGCATTCGGGAGCATCAAGGACGAGCGTGTCCGCTCAGCCTTTTATCTGAACGTGACGCATGGCTTCACGCACGCGGAGATCGGCGAGAAGCTTGGCATGACCGCGAAAGCGGTGGAGTCGGCGATCGCGCGCGCACGTCAGCAAGTACGACAGAACCGGGAGTCCGCATGAGCAGTGAATTTCGAGGCAAGATCGAGCGCTCGTCCTTCGGGACCCAGAACGCGAAGGCGGCACGCCGAACCGTTTCCGCCAACAAAGCGCAGTCGCTCGTCTCGCGATCGATGACGGGCAAGACTCAATCGAAGCAGTTGAGAGGCCGCGAGGGGAAGTGACCAGCGGCGGACATATACCGAGATGTCGGGATCACAACGGAAAAGAGCCGCCCCGCGGTAACGGGACGGCTCACAAGCCCTGAGAAGGTCAGGTCTCATCCAGAGCACTGACTGTACCGGAGTTGGCAGCCGCAGACTAGCGGCGCTCCATCTCATGGCACCCCGGCACCAATCAGTGAAGGAGTTCCCATGGGAACCGTTCGTCGCTCTGCATCCACCGGTCGTTTCGTCTCCAAGGCCGCTGCGGCCCGCTGGCCCGGAAAGACCACCACCGAACGTGTCGGTTCCGGCACGAGCAACTCGACCACGGTGCACCGCTCCGCGTCGTCGGGCCGGTTCGTCACCGAATCGACCGCCAACCGCAACCCGGGCGGCACGATCAGCCAGCGCGTCTAATCGAACCTGAGGGCCTGCACGT
This sequence comes from Microbacterium sp. SZ1, assembly GCF_002362255.1. Lineage (GTDB taxonomy): Bacteria > Actinomycetota > Actinomycetes > Actinomycetales > Microbacteriaceae > Microbacterium. Next base: position 61,917 of record NZ_LPVV01000004.1, read on the forward strand.
GCACACGTGCAGGCCCTCGTTGTGTAAGTCGAGGGCCTCCAGAACCCCGTCGGTGGCGGTCAGTAGTTCACCTTGTCGATGACGAGGTTCCCGTCGAGCATCTCGTGCGGGACGGGTCCTGCACTGGGGGAGCGGGATGGTCAGTCTCACGAGGTCGGGGTCCGCAACGGTCTCCGCGGACGCCAAGGCGTGAGCGCCCGGGACGGCAACGCCGACCGGCATCTCAATGTCTGCCGCAGCGCCGGAGCCGGCAATGTTCACCGGAAGCCGGCGGCGAGTACTGTTCACCCGAAGGCTAGTGGGGGAGCTTTCCCCTCGTTCGTTCAAGTCTGGCCTTGCGTTGCCTAGACCTTGCGACGGAAGCCGGTGGAGTCCCGAGTGACATCGGGCGACCAACGATGCGGTTCTCGCTTCACGTCGGGCCACTCGAGATCAGATCGAACGATATCCGGTCCGCGCCGGTGTGTCGGAAGCCCGTCGAAGCCGACCGGGCTGATCCTGGGCGCAGGCGACGAAGATGTGCCTACCGGCAATCCGCCTCCCTCCGGGAGTGATGATGAAGCCAGCTGAGATCGCACGGATGATCGCTCGTCGACGGTTCTCGAAAGAGTCGGAGCTGCACTGGGTGCCGCGTGATCATCGTTCGGAGACTGGCTATGCGAACAACACCTCGTTCGCACCGGTCGACCGAAGTCTCGGCCGTTTGGATTGGTCTGTCATCGACCCCATGAAGGTTCGAGTATCGAAGGGCGCCAGCCACTTCTTCACAGGATCTGAGTACTTCTGGAGTCGCACCCGCAGCCACGTGTGGTGTGAGTCTCAGTTCGAGCGCGACGAGTTGATGTGGCTCGATTATGGCGGACAGGCCGAAAGGGTGTGGTCGCAGCCGTTTGGCGTGGTGTTCGGCGTCCGCTCGCCGATGGCCGGTCATTGGCATGTGCCGGATTTCCTGTTGCAGATGTCGGACGGCTCTTATGCCGTTCGGGACGTGAGGCCAGAGGAACTCATCGACGAGTATGCGCAACTGCAGTTCGATGAGACGGCGCGAGTGTCGGCAACGCTCGGCTGGCAATATCAGGTGCTTTCCGGCCACAGCCTTCATGCGACCCGCGTGGTCGAATGGTTGTCGGCGTCGCGTCATGACCGCTGCAGGCCGCCTGCTGCCGTCAAGGACCGGATCCTCGAGGCGGCAACTCTCGGCAAGACTCGCCGGGAGTTATGCGAGCTGGCATCACCAGATTGCCCACCTCTTGCTTGCGCTTGGATTGACAACCTCGCCTGGCGCAGGCTGCTCGAGCTCGATCTGTCGGCGGTCTTCAACAGCAACACGCTACTGACTACCGCCCATCGGGAGAGAACGGACGCGATCGGTGTCTGACGAGAAGAAGCTGAAGCTCGGAGACACTTTCGACATTGACGGCGAGAGCTGGGTCTGGGTCCACATCATCCCTGGCCTAGAGGTGAAGCTCCGATCTGAGAGCGCACCCGATCGACACCTGATCATGTCCGTAGACGAGTTCCTGCTCCAGGCCGGAACAGCCCAACGGGATCGCATCGTATCTCTTCGGCCGGACGGGGATGCATGGCCGACCGACGTATGCGATATGGAAGCCCATCTCCTTGAGGCGTTCACTGGCAAGCCGATGGATCCGTTGGCCTCCGCTCCTCGGGCACAATATGACCCTGCACTGACAACTCAGAACGCACGTGTTGACGCGAAGCTGCTCGAGCTAAAAGGCACTTCACTTGGGCGAGCGCGCAGCACCTTTCACCTCCTGTGGAAGACGTACCAGCAAGGCGGTGCAGCCGGACTGAATGCCCGCATGCATCGCAAGGGCGAGCAGCGACTCGCCATCAGCCGGGCAGATCCACGGCTGGTGACGATCATCGATCGATTCCTCGATCGTCAGACGGACAAGTCGACGAGCAGCAAACGCCGGTGCGCTGTCTTGGTGAGGCGAGCGCTCGAGACCACCTACCCCGGCGATCCTTTATGTGAGATCAAGGCTCGCACCCTCCAGGGCTACATCAACGAGCGGGCTGCCGGCCGTTACAGCTTCGACAAAGCGACCACCCGGCGAAACACCGACAACAGCCCCAAGCGTCAGTACTACTCCGGGGCTGCCTATCAACTTGGGGAGCGATGCGAGATCGATTCAACGAAACTCGACGTTCTCGTCTGGGATGAGAACAGCGAGTTCCGGCCGACACTCACCGTGCTTCTCGATGTCGCAAGCCGGGTACCGCTCGCTTGGGCGATTCACGCGGACAGCCCCGGCGGATTCGACCATGCGCTCCTGCTCGCCCGGGCTGTCATCGGTCGCAAAGCCGTACCTGGTTCAGGAGCAGCCACCCTCGCAGGGTCAGCCACGTTGCCGTCCGACCTGATGAAGCAGGTGAACCCCTTCCTCACCGACGATTCTCTGGCCGTCCCATGGATCTTCCCGCGATCGATCACTATCGATGGTGGAGCAGATTTTCGGTCCCGCACGTTCAGAGATGCCTGCAGTGCGTACGGAATCCACAGGGAACTTGCCCCCTCCAGAACGCCGACGGTAAAACCACACGTTGAACGCAACTTCGGCACCCTCTCGACAGACTTCGCCGCATGGCTGGCCGGTTTCGTGGGGAACTCCGTCGCCCATCGGGCCGCCAAAGACGACCCCACCCTCACCCTGGATTCGCTTCGCCTCATCCTCGACAGCTGGATAACGAACATCTACCTGAACAGGCCCCACCGTGGCTTGAAGTCGACGAGCTCCCCGGGGCGCATCTTCACCCCGAATCAGATGTACACCGAACTGTTCGCTGTAGGACCCGGCGTCCCCGTGCCCTTCGGAGTTGAGGAGTACCTCGCGCTCTTGCCCACGGAACGGCGCATGATCGGTCGCGCAGGGATCGAACTCCACAATCGCCGCTATGACTCACCCCACCTGGAAGATCTCCGCAATCGCTCCCTCACGGGCGCTGAACCGGGATCAGCGAAAGCCAGGAAATTCCCAGTGAGCTTCGACCCTTACAACGCCAATGCCGTCTGGGTGCGTCACCCAGAAACCGGTGTGTGGATCGAGTGCTGGGACATCGCTCTACGGGAGAAGACAGCACCGATGGTCGCCGAGATCGACATGAAACTCCTTGCGCGATACCCCGACGCCGCAGTCGACGATCCAGACCGCCGCCGCGAGTGGATCGACCGCGTCGAAAGTCGCGAACGAGGAGACAAACGGAAACGCACCCAGCACAAGCGAGAGCAACAGCGCCTCAAGGTCGAAGCGCAACGTGAACCAGGCCCCGCGACAACGACACCGATCCCACTACGGCAATGGGCCAAACCCATCGACATCAGCACCATCGATTGGACATCCCCCGACATACATCTCGCCCAAGCAGAGGAGCTTGATTCATGAAGATCACCCCACTCGTCCTCCACCATGACCGCAAGACCAGCCTTGCAGGGCTTCGAGAAGCATTCGACGCCGAGCCCGCATCCCCGCCGAAGATCACCTTCCGTCAGTACACAGATCTGGACAGTGAAGCACGAGAGCTATACGACCAAGCTCGCGAAGACTTTCTCCGACTGACGCTGAGGGTGAAGACACGCGAGCAAACGGTCTGCGCTCGCATTCTGGAGGACCTCATCCGGATCAACCCTCGGCTGAAGAACTCGCGGCGCGGGCTGATGATATCCGCGCCGATGTTCTCCGGCAAGACAGAGCTCGCTCTCCTGTTGGCTCGATCCGTAGAACGAAGACACGCAGCCCAACACCCCGACTACCTCAGAGACGGAGACGCACCGGTCGTCTGGGTGGAGATGACCGAACACTCGACCGGGAAAGCTCTCCTTGCCCAGATCGTGGAGTTTCTCGCCCCCACCATCGTTCTCCCCAAACAGATCGCCACCGACAGGCTGCGGAAGCTTGCCGTCGAAGCCCTCCACCGTCACGGCACGAAGCTGCTCGTGATCGACGAAGCGCACAAGCTCGGCGGGACTGAACCCTCCAGTGTCATTAAAGCCCTCCAGAACGAGTCCTGTGCGACCGTCGTCCTGGTTGGAATCAATCTCGACCAAGCATTCAAGACGGGCGACGGCCTGCAAGTCAGCGCACGCTGCGACTTCGTCACACTCGACAAGATCGACCCCGCCGTCCAAGAGGACTTCGAACAATGGATCAAATGGGTCGCCACCTTCGACAGCTTCCTACCGCTATGCGGGCACGCCCACGGCCTTCTCACCCGCAACGCCGGCACGCTAGTCCACGCCGCCGACGGGAAACTCGCCGTTCTCGCGATGATCGTGGACCGCCTCGTCGCGTCCATCTTGCGCGACGAATCGCGCACCTCGGAGACCGTAACCCGCGAGCGACTCTTCGGGGTTCTCGATACTCTCCGGCGCACCACGCTCAACACACACAACGTCACCCTGGACGACCTGGTGGACGCCGCATGATCAGCACGCAGGCGTGGGCGAAACGACCCAAGTGGCATCATCTTGAGACGCCACGCTCCTACGCGCAGCGGCAATGCCGCGCCGCAGGAGTACCGTTCGACTTCGCCGAAAGGGCACTGACCAGCCGAGCGCAACCGAACATCCACCGCGTCTGGATTGACGACGAAGCGGCCGCTCGGACGGTCGAGGCGACGGCGGGGCGCCCAGCCGGTCATTACCTCCGCATGAAAGGTCTAGCGCAACCGGACTCCACACGGGCCTACCCGCAGCGCTTCCTGTGCCGCCTATGCAGTGCCGGGGAGACGGTCGAGCAGATTCCCCACGATCGGGAGAACTTCTGTCTCCGACACCCGGGGCAGATGGTGTGGGTCGGTCCCGGAACCGAACCCGATACCCAGGTGATCGTTCCCTTCGATCCCACGCTTCGGAACGCGGAACTCTCTTTCCGTCTACTCGTCGCCACTGGTCGGGTCACCACGCAACTGCACGGTCAAGTGTGGGCCATGGTGCGCGACAACGACACGCTCTCCGCCCAGAACGCAGAGACCGGGCAGAATCCGTCCTTGATGAGCGCGGTACGCGAGATCGATCGCCGCGCACATCTGTACCGCGCGACGGTGCGCGTCCTGCAGATCCTGTCCAATCGTGCACACTCCGCACGATGGCGCACTCAGTCGGCGGCAGATCTACGACTCGACATCACCGCAACGTTGGGCCTCACCAACAGCGACATCCTCGTCGAACGCGTGATTCTCTGGCTCCGCCCCCTCCGCCGCCACACCATCCCCACGAAATTCCGCCCCCTGGAAGCCGCCCTCGACACCGTCGACGTCCCCCGCATCCTCGACACCACCGCCAACTACCCGCTGTGGATCCTCCGCCACCCGAAAGCCATCTCCGAATGGGACTGGGATCGCAACCCGCCCACCCGCGACCCCTGGTCCGGAGTCGACGTCTCCCACAAAGCCTGGTGGTTGTGCGAGGAGGGGCACTCCTGGGAAGCAAGCCCCCACGTGCGAGGCTCTGCCGAGACCAACTGCGAATATTGCATCGGCATGGACTTCTGGCCGGGACACACCGACCTCGGCACCCTGCGGCCAGACATCGCCGCGGAATGGGACACCACCCCAGGAGCCAACCGTGGGGACCCCCATCACGTGAGCGCCACCTCCGCCCGGAAAATCAACTGGAGGTGTACTGCTCACGAGCACACCTGGCCCGCCCAGGTGCGCTCCCGCACCACGCAAGAAAGCAGATGCCCCTATTGCAGCGGTAGCCGGGCGATACCGGGTGAAACAGATTTAGCCACCCTTCACCCCGGCCTCGCAGCAGAGTGGGATCACGAACTCAACGACAGCTCCATCACCCCGGAGACAGTCACCCCCGGATCCGACCGCGTCGTCTGGTGGCACGGCCCCTGCGACCACAGCTGGGACGCGGCTGTCGGCGACCGTTGCTCAGGACACGGGTGCCCGTACTGCTCCAATCAACGCACCCTCGCCGGTTTCAACGACCTCGCCACCACCCACCCTCAACTCGCCGAACAATGGGACCGCGCGAACTCCAAGACTCCGAGCGAGGTCACCGCGGGTTCGGATTACCCCGCAGTATGGCGTTGCGCGCTGAGTCACACGTGGGAGCTTCCCGTCTGGGGTCGCACGAAGGACAAGACGGGATGCCCCGTCTGCGCGAATCGCGTCGTCCTCGCGGGATTCAACGACTTAGGAACTCTCGACCCTCATCTGGCTTCGGAATGGGACCACAAAGCGGGGGCGAACGACCGAACACCCTCCGAAGTGACCGTCAGTAGCTCCTATGAAGCCCAGTGGCGCTGCGCTGAGAATCACACGTGGCCAGCGACCGTCGCCAACCGACACGCGGGCTCGGGGTGCCCCTCATGCTCCGGCCGGGTCGCTATCCCGGGAGCCACTGACCTCGCGACACTGCGGCCCGACATCGCCGCACAGTGGGATCCCAGCAACGACTGCTCCCCAAATCAGGTCACGGTCTCCTCCCACGTGAAAGTGTCGTGGATCTGCCACCGCAATCACTCGTGGCCCGCGACAGTCAAAAACCGGACGTCCGGCTGCGGCTGCCCGTACTGCGCAGGAAAGCTACCCATCCCAGGGGAGACTGACCTTGCAACCCTGCGACCCGATCTCGCAGCGCAGTGGGATGCCTCTAACGCCCTCTCACCCACCGAGGTCACTGTCGGATCGGGGAGAAAAGTCACCTGGCACTGTGCCTGCGGGTATACGTGGCCATCGAGAGTTCAGACCAGAACCCGCAGGCCTCACGCCCGCTGCCCCGACTGCCGGAAATAGCGACTCTAGGTGCCAACGCCATCGAGCTTGCGGTTGGCGACCCTGAACCCTTCGAGCACGAAGGTCAGAGGCTCACGTGTTCGCTGCTCGCCCAAACGCGAGCGAGTCGAGAAGCGATGAAGGCCTGACCAAGATCGCACTGCCGACTCGCCACTCACGTCAGCGTCGCGGATTGTCGAGCCCGTGGACTTCTCAGAGGAGCTCGCTCACCAGCTGTTCGATGCGGCCACGGATATCGTCGCGGATGGGCCGCACGGCGTCGATGCCCTGACCAGCGGGGTCGTCGAGCTTCCAGTCTTCGTAGCGCTTTCCGGGGAAGAACGGGCACGCGTCGCCACACCCCATGGTGATCACGACGTCAGAGGCCTGCACCGCCTCGGTGGTGAGGACCTTGGGCTGCTCGGCGGTGATGTCGATACCAAGTTCCTGCATCGCGTCGACGGCGGTGGGGTTGATCTGATCCGCAGGCATGGACCCGGCCGAGCGAACTTCGATACGGTCGCCAGCGATCTCGCGAAGGAACCCGGCCGCCATCTGCGACCGTCCGGCGTTGTGAACGCAGACGAAGAGGACGGAAGGCTTAACGGTGGTGTCAGTCATGTTTGCTCCTGAATGGGCGGTAGAGGGGTTAGAGGAGAAGGTCGTCCACGAGAACATGGACGCGTGCGGCGATATCGTCACGGATCGCTTCGACGCCTTCGCGAGACGCGAGAGCGGGGTCACCCACCGCCCAGTCGTCGTACCGAACGCCGGGGATGATCGGGCAGACGTCCCCGCAGCCCATCGTGACAACCACATCTGCCGCACGCACCGCGTCGTCGGTGAGCGGCTTGGGATACCGGTCAGCGGCAATGTCACCTTCGATGTCCGTGAGCAGCGATCGGACGTGGGGGTGGATGACGTCCGCGGGATTCGACCCTGCGGAACGTGCAACGACCTTACCGCCGCTGATCTGATTCACGAGTGCTGCGGCGAGCTGGGAGCGTCCGGCGTTCGCAACGCACACGAACAGCACCTGCGGGACGGAGGCGTCGCGGTCCCTGGTGAGGTCAGCGAGGCGCTGCCGGGCGAACCTCTCGGTCAAGGGGATCAATGCAGAGGTGACGCGAGCAGTGCGGGCAAGGGACGTGTACGACTCGCGGACGATGGTGAGCACCACGTCGGCGTCGATCTCCGGGATCTCGTCGGCGAGCTCGTCAGCAAGATGAGTCACGCGCGCGTCGAAGTCGGGTCGTGTGTTTGCGTCCGTGCGCTCAACGCTCCACGGCTCACTCACGGTCGCGGGCGCGAACGAGTCCAGGAGTGCGGTGACCGCGCCGCGGCGGTTCGGGTTGATGCGGTACCAGACCCAGGTGCCGCGCCGCTCGGAGACGAGGACATCCACGTCTTTGAGGACTTTCAGATGGTGCGAGACGGTGGGCTGGGAGACGTCGGCGAGTTCGGCCAGGTCGCACACACACGACTCTCCGCGGGGGTCGGAGGCGATGGCGGACAGCATGCGCAGTCTGAGCGGGTCGGACAGCGCTTTCAGCGTCGCCGCAACCGAAGTGGCGGCGTCGACGCCGATCGCGTGGGTGGCGACGGGACTGCAGGTGTCGCCGGTGGTCGTCAGCGTGACGTTCATGGCTACATCCTTTCAGCGGTGTACGGGTTGGTGTGGAACCAGCGCCGGGCCGCCCACAGGGAGACGTAGACGAGTCCGACGAGCACGGGGACCTCGATCAGTGGGCCGACGACGCCGGCGAGGGCCTGACCGGAGGCGGCCCCGAAGGTGCCGATGGCGACGGCGATGGCGAGTTCAAAGTTGTTGCCCGCGGCCGTGAACGCCAGAGTGGAGGATCGGGCGTATCCGAGCCCGAGCGCCTTCCCGGTGAACAGTCCGATGAACCACATCACGGCGAAGTACGCCAACAGCGGCAGGGCGATGCGGGCCACATCCCACGGCCGGTTGGTGACCTGCTCACCCTGCAGGGCGAACAGCAGCACGATCGTGAACAGCAGGCCGTACAGCGCCCACGGTCCGATCTTCGGAAGGAACGTGTCCTCGTACCAGTCGCGGCCCTTCGCACGCTCCCCGATCAGGCGGGACGCGAAACCGGCGATCAGGGGGATTCCGAGGAAGACGAGCACGTTGAGTGCGATCTGCCAGATCGAGATCTCCAGTCCCTGCGAGTCCAGTCCAAGCCATCCGGGGAGCACAGTGAGGTAGAACCACCCGAGGAGGGAGAAGGCGATGACCTGGAACACGGAGTTGATGGCGACGAGGACGGCGGCGGCTTCTCGGTCACCGCAGGCGAGATCGTTCCAGATGACGACCATCGCGATGCACCGGGCCAGGCCCACGATGATGAGGCCGGTGCGGTACTCGGGGAGATCGGGAAGGAACGCCCAGGCGAGGGCGAACATCAGTGCCGGTCCGACGACCCAGTTCAGTGCGAGCGAGGAGATGAGGAGCTTCTTGTCGCCGGTGACGGCGGCGACTTTGTCGTAGCGGACCTTCGCGAGGACGGGGTACATCATCACCAGCAGGCCGAGCGCGATCGGCACGGAGATGCCGCCGACTTCGATGTGGGCGAGGAGCTCGGAGACGCCAGGGATGAAGCGGCCGACGAGGATTCCGGCGACCATGGCCAGTCCGATCCACAGCGGCAACCAGCGGTCGAGGGTCGACAGGCGGCGGGTGGTCGTTGTGGGGGTGGGTGCGGTTGCGGAGCTCATGCGAGGAGCGCCTCCATCTTCTCTGCGATTGCGGGCTTGGCGTGGGCGCCGATGAGCATGTCAACGCGCGCACCCTGGTTGTAGAAGACCAGCGTGGGGATCGAGGTGACGCCGATGGCGGTCACCGTGGCCGGGTTCTGGTCGGCGTCGAGCTTGACGATCTTGACCCGGCCGTCGTACTCGACGGCGAGCTGGTCCAGAAGTGGGGCGATCTGCTTGCACGGACCGCACCAGGTGGCCCAGATGTCCACCACGACGGGGATCTCGGAGTCGGTGACGTCGTTCTGGAATGTGGCGTCGGTGACCACGATCGGGACACTCATGCGAGGACCTCCTGGGCGTCGAATGCGGGCGCGGTGTCCGTGAGGGCCGCGAGGTAGTGCTGGGCGTCCTGGGCGGCCGCGCAACCCGTGCCGGCTGCGGTGATGGCCTGCCGGTAGGTGTGGTCGACCAGGTCGCCGGCGGCGAAGACGCCGTCGAGGGTGGTGCGGGTGGACGGGTGGGCGACCCGCACATACCCGTCAGCGTCCGTGTCGACGGAGCCTGCGACGAGCTCGGAGCGCGGGTCGTGCCCGATGGCGACGAAGACCCCTGTCACGGAGAGTTCGCGTTCCACTCCGGAGACCGTGTCGCGCAGCGTGACCGCCTCGACCTTGTCCGTCCCGAGGATGCCGGCTACTTCGCTGTTCCAGGCGACGTCGATCTTCGGGTGCTCGAGCACCCGCTGCGCCATGATCTGTGAGGCGCGGAACGTGTCGCGACGGTGCACCACGGTGACCTTCGACGCGAACCGGGTGAGGAACAGCGCTTCCTCCATCGCCGAATCGCCACCGCCGACCACGACGATCTCCTGGTCGCGGAAGAAGAAGCCGTCGCAGGTCGCACACCAGGAGACCCCGTGACCGGTGAGACGCTCTTCATCGGCCAGTCCGATCTTGCGGTAGGCCGACCCCATGGTGAGGATCACCGCACGCGCCAGGTAGGTGTCGCCCGATCCGGTGCGCACCGTCTTCACCGGCCCTGCCAGGTCGACCGAGACAGCGTCGTCGAGAAGGATGCGGGCGCCGAAGCGCTCGGCCTGCGCGCGCATCGACTCCATCAACTCCGGACCCTGGACACCATCGACGAAACCGGGGAAGTTCTCCACCTCGGTGGTCGTCATGAGCGCACCGCCCGCGGTGACGGAACCGGCCAGCACGACCGGGGCAAGGCCCGCCCGCGCCGCATACACCGCAGCCGTATAGCCGGCGGGCCCGGATCCAATGATGATCAGCTCAACCTCTTGAATCGACATGTGTCTATATTGACACTTATCGATACAACGTGCAAGCCTGGTGTCACGCCAACGGTCCGGCGGGCGAGCGGCCCGCCGGAGGAGAGAAGGATGACGTGACAGACCCTCAGACCGTGCTGTTCATCTGCACACACAACGCCGGACGCTCACAGCTGGGCGCGCACCTGCTGGCCCGGCATGCTGGCGATCGACTGATCGCAGACAGCGCCGGCGTTCACCCCGCTGCCGCGATCAACCCCGCGGTCGCCGCGTCTCTCGACGAGCTCGGCATCGACACCTCAGCGGCAGTGCCGCGCGCCGTCACCCCGGACGACCTCGCGAGCGCCGATGTGGTGGTACTGATGAAGCCGGGCTTGGAACTACCCGGGCCAGTCTCCGGTGAGGTCGTGCAGTGGGAGTTCCCTGATCCTGCGGACTGGTCCGTGGACAGCGACGCCGTGCGAGAACTCCGTGACGCTGTCGACCAGAACGTGCACGCCTTGGCAGCCCGACTGCTGGAATGACCGCCGGCGGGGTCAGCACCCCGTCTTGTAACGAGTATGCACGTAGGGAGCCCGTCCATCACGGACGGGCTCCCTCTTCCGGTGTTGGGTCGACTACTTGGAGCCGTATCCGACCGGGTTGCCCAGCGACGGCGTGCGGGCTGCGCAGGCGCAGTCGGACAGGTCGAGCTCGAGTTGGATGGTGACGGCGAGCGGGGTGCCGTCGCGGGGGTCTTCGATCGTGACGTTCTTCTCGATCAGCTGGTTGGCCATGTGAGTACTCCTTGGGTTGATTGCGCCCCGCGGGGCGCTGGGTGGTGGCTCGAGCTGCCGGTCAGCCGACGGCGACGCGGGTGGGCTCGAGCTGGATGACCGGCGCCGCGCAGCAACTGCTTCCGGCCCCGTCGAAGTCTCCGGATCCGCCGCAGACGCCGGTGTCGGGAAGGATGAGCTCGTTGCGCTCGGCTCCTGCATGATCGCCCGCGAGGTGCGCGGCGACGCTGCGGACTTGCTCGAACCCGGTGAGAGCGAGGAAGGTAGGGGCGCGGCCGTAGCTTTTTGCGCCGACGATGAAGAAGTCTGGCTCCGGCTGGGTGAGGTCGCGGGCCCCGGTGGCGCCGATCGATCCGCAGGAGTGGACGTTCGGGTTGATCTCCTCCGCGATCCCGGCGACCGCCTCCAGCGACGCATCCAGATCGATGCGCATCTCCGACAGGATGCTCACATCGGGACGGAACCCGGTCAGCGCGAACACCCGGGACACCCCGTCGACCTCCTTGCCGTTCTCCGCGACGATGCGCAGCCCCGCCGCCTCGTCGTGGAACTCGGCGACGCGGAAGCCCGTCACCACGTCGACAACACCGGCTTCGATCACCTTGCGCGCTCGAGTGCCCAGAGCTGCACGCTCGGGCAATTCATCGCCCGCTCCACCACCGAAGACGTTGCCCGTCGTGCCGCGACGCAGCAGCCACGTCACCCGGGTGCCTGGGGTCGTGCGCGCCAACTCGCTCAGCCGGAGGACGGCATGCACCGCGGAGTGCCCGGCACCGATCACGACCAGGTGCTGCCCCGCACACGCGGAGACATCCTCCGGGATGCGGTATGAGATCCGTGCGGCCGCGGCCCGCTCGCCGAGCGCGGGCAGCCCGTCCGCCCCGGCAGGGTTCGGGAGCGCCCATGTGCCGCTGGCGTCGATGACGGCGCGCGCGGAGATCCGACCTTCTGCCCCCTGCGTGTCCCGGGTGTGCACGATGAACGGCTGCCCCTTGCGGCCGCTGTCGACCATCAGGTCCCGGCCTTTGCGGGCGACACCGGTGACGGTGGTCGAGTAGATGACGCGGTCACCGAGGACGCGGGCGAGCGGGTCCAGGTAGCCGGCGACCCATTCGGCTCCCGTGGGGTAACCCGAGTGCGGTGCGGTCCACCCGGTCGGCTCCAGCAGACGCCGCGCGGCCGTGTCGGTGAGTTCCGGCCAGCTGGAGAACAGGCGCACATGTCCCCACTCGGACACCGCAGCAGCTGGTCCATCGCCTCGCTCAACGACCGTCACGGCGATGCCTCGCTCCGTCAGGTGGGCGGCCGCAGCAAGCCCTTGGGGGCCGGCGCCGATGACTACGACGGGAAGCTCGTTCATCACATCTCCTCAAATCGAAAAACTTCAATATGAATAGCCTGCTCCTCCTATCGAAGTTTGTCAATGCGTGCGATACTGGTGTCATGAGTCTTCCTGCCACCCTCGACACCTCGACGTCCTGCTGCGCCCCTCGGGTGACAGCAGCGATCACGGTCGAGGACGCGGAGCGCGTCGCACGGGTCTTCAAAGCGCTCGGGGATCCGACACGGGTGCGCCTGTTGTCGCTGATTGCCGCCGGTGACGGTGGGGAGGCGTGCATCTGCGACCTCACCGCTCCGGTCGGACTGTCGCAGGGCACGGTGTCGCACCACATGAAGCTGCTCGCCGACGCGGGGCTCGTCACCCGCGAGCAGCGAGGGAAGTGGGCGTACTTCGCGATCACCGACGGGGCGCTGGACGCCGCCGCGGACACTCTTCGTTCGGTGTGACCGCTCGGGCCGCGGGCTCCCGGTTCGGGGGTCGGCTTGTCGCGCTGTCGCTGGGTCAGGTCATCAGCTGGGGCATTTTGTTCTACGCGTTGATCGTCGCCTCGCCCGCGATCGCGGACGAGACAGGGTGGCCCGTGGTGCTGGTCACATTGTCGTTCTCGGGTGGACTCGTTGCTTCGGCGATCGCGGGCGTCGTTGTCGGGCGCTGGCTCGACGAGCGTGGGCCTCGGATGATCATGACCGTGGGAAGCATCGTCGGTGCGGGTGGGCTGGTCATCGTGGCGGCCGCGCCGGATCTTGTCGTGTTCACGGCGGGGTGGATCGTGGCGGGGACCGCGCAGGCCGCGGTGTTGTACCAGGCCGCGTTCACGGTGATTGCTCGCCGGTACGGAGACCGCCGCCGGGGTGCAATGACGATCCTCACCCTCGCGGGAGGATTGGCGTCGACCGTCTTTGCTCCCCTCGTCGCCATGTTGCTGTCGATGATGGATTGGCGGTCGGTGTTTCTTGTCCTCGCCGTCGTCCTCGTGGTGACGACCACACCGTTGCATTGGTTCTTCCTCGAGTCGTCCTGGCCACCCGTCATTCATGGTGCATCGGCCGATCACCACACGGTGGCGAGCGTGGTGCGCACGCGACGCTTCTGGATGCTCGAGGCGTCGATGCTCACCCTGGCGGCGGCGCTGTTCAGCGTCACACTCGCAATCATTCCGCTGTTCACTGAGAAGGGGATGACGTACGAGCTCGCCGCATGGGCGCTGGGGCTGCTCGGCGCCGGCCAGGTGATCGGCCGACTGCTGTATGTCGCCGTCCCACACACCGCCGCACCCTGGGTGGCGTTGGCGGCGACGGCAGGGCTGAGCGCCATCGGGCTTGCTCTGATCGCGATCGTGCCCGGCCCGCCGTGGCTGCTCATCAGTATCGGCGTGGGGGTCGGAGCCGTGCGCGGTGCAGAGACGCTTGTGCAGGGCTCTGCCGTCGCTGACCGGTGGGGCACCCGGAACTACGGCTCGATCAATGGTGTCTTCGCCGCACCGATCACGGCGATCGGTGCGGTCGGTCCCGCGCTCGGCCCACTCATCGCGGTGGCGACGGGGTCGTACTCCGCCATGGCGTGGGTTGCTGTGGGGTTCGCCGGGCTGTCACTCACCTTCGCCCGCTTCACCTGATCTCTCCGCCCGTCGATGCCGTCCGCCTCCAAACTGCGCGACGTATCGGCGTGGGCGGGGATCGTCGATCCCGCTGCGCGGGTTGACGTGCTCCACGCTTGGGTAGCGATCTGCACCGCATCCCAGGGGGAGCCGAGCGGCGGGGTATAAGACAGGTCGAGGTCGCTGATCGCATCTACGGACATGCTGTGGTGCAGTGCGGTCGCGAATGTATCGACGCGCTTGGAGATCTCGGCGCTGCGCGATCCGACCAGTTGCGCGCCGAGGAGACGCCCCGATTCAAGGTCTCCGGTCACACGGATATGGATCGGGGTGGCGCCTGGGTAGTAGCGCTTGTGGTCGTCGGCAGAGACGGTGTGGCTGTGCGGCCGATGCCCCGCGGTCTCGGCTTCGTGATCGCGAAGGCCCGTGCGTGCAGCTACCAGGTCGAACACCTTCACGACCTGGGTTCCCAGGCTGCCGTGGAATCGCGCATCGGCGCCGACCGCGTTCGCGCCCGCGACGCGCCCTTGTTTGTGCGCGGTCGTGCCGAGCGGAAGATACGTGTCGCCGAGAAGGCGATGACGGGTGATCACACCGTCCCCGCCCGCCCAGATCTGCGGAATCCCTGTCTGCATCCGTTCGTCCACGATGACGGCGCCGCCGGCTCCGGTTCGTGCCCCGATTCCGGTGAGGAGCTCCACATTGGGGCGCACACCCACCACGACGAGGACCAGCTCGGCGCGACGCACGAACGGGGCACCGTCGCGGGTGCCCTGGACCGCAAGGAGCCCACTGTCGCGACCGATATCGTGCACCTGCATGCCCGTTTCCACCGTGACGCCATTGCGGTGGAGCTCGTCGCGCACGAGCGCTCCGAGCTCCGTGTCGAGGGTGGAGAGCACCTGGGGTCCGCGTTGCAGCTGCGTGACCTGGAGTCCGCGGATGGTGAGCGCTTCGGCCATCTCGAGGCCGACGTACCCCGCGCCGATGATGATCGCCGTCGACGGTTGATGCTCATCGATGTAGCTCTCAAGAGCGAAGGTGTCACCCATCGTGTGGAGCGTATGCACACCGTCCGCAGGCCCGAGCCGGTCGGTCCCGTGGATACCCGCCGTCGACGCGGATGCACCCGTCCCGACGACGAGCGCATCGTAAGGAATGGCGGACCCCGCTCCATCGCTGGTCCGCACCGCGAGGGTGCGGGCGTCGACGCTGATGCCTGTCGCGAGCGTGTTGGTGCGCACCTGGAGGCCGGCCGCTTCCAGATCGGCGAGCGTGCGATGTGCGAGGGACTGCCACGGTTGCACCTCCCGCGAGAAGTAATAAGGGATGCCGCAGATGGAGAAGTTCGGGTACGCATCGGCAACGACGACCGTCACATCAGCGGATTCGTCCACCTCTCGGGCACGGAGCGCCGCGGAGATTCCCGCGTCGCTTCCTCCGATCACGACCAGGTGCATGTGAGTCCTTTCTGTCGAGATCTCGCCGCCCGCGAAGCCTTGACGACGCGCGACATCCGCGCACCTGATCATCGCGTCGATCACGGCACGATCCGACACCCGGGCGGGAAGATCAACGAACCCTTTCGTCGCCGTTCACCTCACGTTCATATAGATAGCCTTCTATAACTACGTCGGATAGACAAGCATCTATGTGAAGCGGCGACTCGGCTGCTTCATCCCTCGAATACCTGAGATGAAGGAAGCACACGTGCGAAAGTCCACAGCAAAGATCTTCGCGTCCACCGCATTGGTCCTGGTCGGGGCACTAGCCCTGAGCGGGTGCGGCGGGCAGCCCTCCGGTGGTGACACCTCTGGATCCGGCGCGAGCGGGGGCGGACTGACCGGTTCGGTGAACACCGACGGTTCGTCGACCGTCGCCCCGCTGACTGAGGCCGCCGCTGACCTGTTCCGCGATGAGGAGAGCGGCGTGAACGTCTCGGTCGCGACGTCGGGTACCGGTGGTGGCTTCAAGACGTTCTGCGCCGGCGAGACGGATGTGTCCAACGCGTCGCGTCCGATCAAGGACGAGGAAGCTGCGGACTGCGAGGCCGCCGGCATCAAGTACACCGAGATCGTCGCCGCCAACGACGGCCTGTCAGTCATCGTGAACCCGGAGAATGACTGGGCGGAGGACTTGACCGTTGAGCAGCTCAACCTGATCTGGGGGCCGGAGGCGGAGGGCAAGATCACGAACTGGAACCAGGTCGATCCCAGCTTCCCCGACCAGGCCATCACGCTCTTCGGCGCCGGCACCGACTCGGGCACGTTCGACTACTTCACCGAGGAGATCAACGGCGAAGACGGTGCGATCCGCACCGACTACAGCCCCTCCGAAGATGACAACATCACCATCCAGGGCGTTGCGGGAGACGTCGGCGCGATCGGGTTCCTCGGCCTCAGCTACGTCGAAGAGAACGAAGGTGTCGTGAAGGCAGTCGCCGTCGACGGCGTGATGCCGAGCACCGAGACCGTGCAGGACGGCACCTACACCCCGCTGGGTCGCCCCCTGTTCATCTACGTGAACAACGCCTCGTACGTCGACAAGGAGCAGGTGAAGTCGTTCATCGACTTCTACGTCGCCAACTCCGCGGAGATCGCTGAGCGTGCACTGTTCGTGCCGTTGACCGAGGACCAGGTCACCACCGCCACCGACGAGCTCGCCTCGCTCGGCTGAGCACCGCACGCTCCATGACCGCCATCATTGAACGGCGTGGGGGTCCGGCTTCTGGCCGGGCCCCTGCCCCCGCCAGCAGTTTCGCCGGCCGCCGCCGCCCCGGCGAGTTCCTCATCAAGCTCGCCCTGCGCCTGGCTGCAGCCGTCACCGTCGTGACGACGGTGGGGATCCTCATCGCGCTGCTTATCCCGTCGCTGAGCTTCTTCGCCGAGGTCCCGGTCCTGGAGTTCCTGTTCGGCACCCGGTGGGCGCCACGCTTCGCGGACGCGTCGTTCGGCGTGCTGCCTCTGGTCACCGCGACCTTGTGGACCACGCTCATCGCGCTGCTCGTGGCGGTGCCGTTCGGGCTCGGGGCTGCAACGCTGCTCGCCGAGTACGCCCGCCCCCGCGTCCGCAAGGTTCTCAAACCGTTGCTCGAGATCCTCGCGGGCATCCCCACGGTCGTGTATGGGTTCTTCGCCCTGCAGTTCGTGCAAGGCACCGTCCTGCGGGACTGGCTTCACCTTCCAACCGGGGCGTTCAGTGTTCTCGCGGCGGGCCTCGTCATGGGTGTGATGATCATCCCGACGATCGCGTCGATCGCAGAAGACGCCATGTCCGCTGTCCCGCAGGCGCTCCGCCAGGGCAGCGCCGCGCTCGGGGCGAACCGGATGCAGACCACCCTCCGCGTCGTGTTCCCCGCCGCCCTGTCCGGGATCGTCGCGGCCGTCGTACTGGGCATCTCCCGAGCGGTCGGCGAAACCATGATCGTCGCCATCGCCGCCGGCAACCAAGCGCAACTCGTCACCAACCCGCTCGATCAGGGGCAGACGATGACGGGATTCATCGCCAACGCCGCGCTCGGCGACTCCCGGGTCGGGAGCCTCGAATACAACACCCTGTTCGCGGTCGGGCTGCTGCTGTTCCTCATCACCTTGCTGATCAACTTCATCAGCATCCGTTTCGTCCGCCGCTTCCGGGAGGCCTACTGATGTCCCCCACCTCGACGACCGCGACGCAGCCGTTGCGCGCTTCGGCCCCCATCGCGACCGGCCGCAACGGTGAGATGCGCCCGAGCGCACTGGCGTTCCTGCTGCTGTTGTGGCTCTCCCTGTTCGTCGCGTTCGCGGTGCTCATCACCCTTCTGATCACGATCTTCCTCACCGGGCAGAACAAGCTCTCCACGGCGCTGCTGTTCAACTTCCCCTCCGCCGACCCCGACGAGGCCGGAGCCCGGCCCGCCATCCTCGGATCCGTGTGGGCGATCGGTGCGACCGCCGTGATGACACTCCCGCTCGGGATCGCCGCCGCCGTGCACCTGGAAGAGTTCGCCGACCGGAAGCGGTGGTTCAACCGGTTCATCGAACTCAACGTGCAGAACCTCGCCGCAGTGCCCTCGATCGTGTACGGGCTCCTCGCGCTCGCGTTCCTCTCGATGCTCGGCGTCACCAACAAGAACATCGTCATCGGCGGGGCGTTCGCCCTGACACTGCTCATCCTGCCGGTGATCATCATCGCGACCAGAGAAGCACTGCGCGCGGTCCCGCGAGAGATTCGCGACGGATCTCTCGCACTCGGCGCCACACAATGGCAGACCACGTGGAGACAAGTGCTCCCCGCATCCGTTCCCGGGATCGCAACCGGCTCCATCCTCGCGCTCTCCCGCGCACTCGGGGAGGCCGCCCCGCTGCTCGTGCTCGGCGCGCTGGTGTACATCACCTTCGACCCGAACGGGCTCCTCAGCGGCTACACCACGCTGCCGATCCAGATCTTCAACTGGACCGGCCGCCCGCAAGAAGGCTTCCACGAACTCGCCGGCGCCACCAGCATCCTGCTGCTCGCCGTCCTCATCCTGATGAACGCGCTCGCGATCTTCATCCGCAACAAGTTCCAGAAACGGTGGTAACCATGAGCACTCCCACAGGCAGCGCCGCGACAGCGACGCACACGAACTTCCATGCCGCCGAAACACGACGGCTCGCCGCCACCCCCAGTGGCCTGATCCGCTGCGAAGACGTCAACGTGTACTACGGCGAGTTCCGGGCCGTGACCGGCGTCAACCTCGAGTTCGGGCGTAACGAGATCACCGCGCTCATCGGCCCCTCCGGATGCGGAAAATCAACGCTGCTGCGCTCCCTGAACCGCATGAACGACCTCGTCGACGGTGCCCGCGTGGAAGGCACCGTCCTCTTCCAAGACGAGGACATCTACGCCAAAGCCGTGGATCCGATCGAGGTCCGTCGGCGGATCGGCATGGTGTTCCAAAAGCCCAACCCGTTCCCGAAATCGATCTACGACAACATCGCCTACGGCCCTAGGGTCACCGGGATGAAAGTCGACAACATGGACGACCTCGTCGAAGAGGCACTGACCCGCTCCGCCCTCTGGGGCGAAGTGAAGGACAAGCTCAAGCAATCCGCGTTCGGCCTCTCCGGCGGTCAACAGCAGCGCCTGTGCATCGCGCGGACGATCGCTGTACAACCCGACGTGATCCTGATGGACGAGCCCTGCTCCGCCCTTGACCCGATCGCCACGTCTCGGATCGAAGACCTCATGCACGAGCTTCGCAAGGACTACACGATCATCATCGTCACCCACAACATGCAGCAGGCAGCGCGCGTGGCCGATCGCACCGCATTCTTCACCGCCCTCGCCGACGAGAGCACCGGTGACCGCACCGGCGTGCTCGTCGAATACGACCTCACCCGCAACATCTTCGAACAGCCACAAGACCAGCGGACCGAGGACTACATCAGCGGACGATTCGGATGACCGACACCGGCAGGGATGGGAACCCGCGGTTCGTGCTCCACGGACGCGGACCCGACGTACTGCGCGGGAGCTTTGCCGAGTTCCGCCATGCGGGAGTCCCCGTTACCGTCCACGCAGAAGTCGTCGAAGCGCTCGCTGACCTCGCGCACGACCATCACGCATCCCTCGTCCTCGGCAGCGGAGAACCATTCGAGAAGCTCGCCGCGATCATCCAGATCGCGGGTCCCGTGTGCGACGGTGCCCTATTCCTGGGTATCTCCGATGCGACGGAAACCGCGACAATCGCAGCGGCGATGAGTGCCGGAGTGCGCGGTACCGTCCGACTCCCCGTCACCCCGGACCGACTGCGCGAAGTGTCACGGCTGCATCCACGATCCGCCCCTCCAGATCGCACACTGCGTATCGGGGAATTGACGCTCGACGTCTCGCACAGAAGCCTGCGCTGGCAAGATCACGCGCTGCTGCTACCCGCACGAGAATTCGAGCTGCTGCATCAGATCATCCGCGCCTACCCAGACAGTGTGAGCATCGACGCTCTAGCACTTTCCTTCGGATCCGACCTCGAAGATCCCCACGCCTCAGTGCGGGTAGCAATGACAAAACTCCGCTCGCGACTGGCCGCCTTCGCACCAGCACAGGCGCTGATCGAAACTGTCCGCGTCGCCGGCTACCGGCTCGCCTCCTGAGCCTCGATGCCCAGTTCCTGAAGAAGGTCAAGAACCCGTGAGCGGACCTCATCACGCACGGCGCGAAGACCGACATCATCGAGCTCGAGCGGATCGGCGAGATCCCATTCCATGTAGCGTCGCCCGGGGAAAATCGGGCACGAGTCGCCGCACCCCATCGTGATGACGTAGTCCGCCGCACGCACGACTTCATCCGTGAGCGGTTTGGGGAACTCGCCCCACAGCTCAACCCCGACTTCGCTCAGCGCCGCAGCCACGCGAGGATGCGCTGTGTCCGATGGAGCAGACCCGGCGGTGCGCACGTGAACACGTCCGCCCGCGAAATGCCGCAAGAACGCCCCCGCCATCTGCGACCTCCCAGCGTTCTGCACGCAGACGAATAGCACCTCCGGGGTGTCCCGTAGTACCAGGCCTTGGGCCGTGGCGAGAGCGTCTAGGCGGTCCGCGGCGTACCGCGCCGTCATCGTCAACAGGTGCTCACGGACCCGCGTCCGTTGGCTCAGCAGCCGATAGCTTTGAGCGACGTATCCTGCGACCGTTTCTCGACTGAACGTAGAACTGAAGCGATACGCGAGGTCTTCAACCACGGTGCCAACCGCACGAGGAAGCGCCATCACGGGATTCTCTGGGGATCCCGCTGTCAGAGAATCGCTGCTGAGCAGACGTCCGAAACGCACCCACGCGTCGATCGTTGGCATCCATGCATCGCTCTTCTCGCGCCGGATGAGACCGGCCATCTGCAATGACCTGAGCGCTTGATCGACACCGGTGGAATCGATACCGAGTTCGCCGGCAAGGTCAGATTCGTGCATACCGGATGCCAAGGCGCTCAGGGTGCGCAGGGTCTCGGGGTTACCGAGTACTGCGACCTGCACCGCGCGATCCCGAGCCGCCTGCTCGTCGAGTGGTCGCCCGACACGGTGCGTGTGCTTCTCGCTCATCGGAGAAAATCTTCGACCGCGGCACGACGCTCGGGATGGACGGAGATCCATCCGAGCTTGCCATCCTGCACCCTCGTGACGAACCCGTCATCAAGGAGTATCCGGACGTGGTGCGTCACCGTTGGTTGCCGCAAACCGAGCATGTCCGCCAGCTGCCCGACAGTCGCACGTTCGTCCGCGGATCCCAGAATGATGCTCAAGATCTGCAGGCGAGTCGGGTCGGCGACAGCTCGCAGCGTGCGGGCAAGTTCCTCGGCCGCACCGCGCTCGAGCGCACCTCCGAGCCGAGGCTTCGGTGCAGGCTGAGCGGTCACGGCATGATTCTAGTTGCCGAACGTTGCGTGCTTCTCAGCTGTGCTTGTGCTTGAGTCGTGCGCGACGGCGGTGTGACTACTTTGCGAACGTGTCGCCTCGAAGCTTCGACGCGGCGTGCAACCGGAGGAGCTCGATACTGAGGGCGGCGCTTGCCGGGCTGCTCTGAGACAAGCTCTTCGCGGCAGCTGCAAGGGCGGGGCGAGCGGCGTCTCTCTCAAGGGCAATCAGCATGTCGACCGAGACTCCGAGCGAACGTCCCCGCCAGACAGCACCAGGCGTCTGCAGTTGCTCGACAAGGAGTAGGACCTCCGCGCCTGGGTTGGATGCCCGGGCGAGAGCACGTGCGAGGATCGCCGCATCAGCGTGGATCGGTCCGGGTTCGGGTCTAATGTACTTCCGACCCTCGGTCAACGTCGTTCGTGCCTGCTTGGCGAGATCTGACATACCGGTGCGATTGTCGCTCAATGCGCGGGTGGCAAGGTTGGACGGGTTCTCGCGGCTGAGCTCGTGCAGGGCATCAAGCACGATGGCGTGCTCTCGCTCGCTTTGTTCCAACGCAGTCGCCAGAAGGTTCGCAACGCCGGCCGGCATGCCATCAGCGAGATCTGCGAACTGGTTCACAGCGGCGCTGAGGAGTTTGCGTCGTGTCGCCGGGAACTCGATCCCGAAGTTGTCTAGGTAGAGGTCGCCAGCGAGGCTCGCGCCGAGGGCTGTGATCGGCGACTCGGCAGATTGAATGTCGTATCGAACGACGATGTCGATGACGTCATCGATGAGGTGCTCTCGACGCTTCAGCAGGCGTCCCGCCGCGAGCAGCCACGTGTTGCGCCAGTGACTCGATGGAACGAGTTCGCGCAGGTTCTGCAAGACGACCTGTTCGTCACCATCGGTGATCGCGCGAGCCGCCATATATTCCTGCAACGATCGCACTTCGAACTCGTACTTCGATGTCTTCGGAGAGACGAGCATGACCAGTCGTTCCGTCGAAAGTTTGAGGAGGGTCGTCGCGATCGACTCCGATTCACTCTCTTCGAATCCGGCCGAGCTGAGCCGGTGGCGAAGAATACGCGAGATCTCGGATTTCGTGAGGACAGCGTCCGAGTTCCCTGGTCGCTCAGTTCGTGCCTGCAACTTGAGCCCGGCCTGCTCGTGAAGATGGTCGATGTGGGGGCGCAGCGACTTCAGTTCCGTGAAGGCTTCGCTTTTCGCCAGTTCACGGTCGTAGACGACGCGATAGTACCGGTCGAACAGCTCGAATCGATCCGTCGGAAGGTCGACTGCCTCTTCAGCGAGAGCCGTCATGATCGTCACCTGCAACGGTGTGGTCATCAGTCGTTGCGTGACTCGTTCGTGGACCGCCGTGATGAGCCTTTGTGCAACCTGCTCAGCGAGGTCTGGATCATTGGCTGCCCGCAACGCGGTGAGAGCTTCCGAGTAGCTGATCGCTTCCGTCTCGGTGAGTTCAGACAGGGTGATCTGCGTGCAGGGAAACGCGTCGTCGAACTCCCGTCGATACCCCTGTGGGCGTGTTGTGGCGACGAAGAGCACGTCCGCCTTCTCCGAGCTCAGCTCGCGCACCAGCGCTGTGACCGCCTCGATGAGCCGGCTGCGGATCTTCGCGTCAGGCACCTCATCAAGGCCGTCGAGCACGAGGCATGACGGCCAGGTGCGCAACCAGTCCAGCAACGCACTCGGGTCCGACTTCTTCCCCCGAATCAGTATGGAATCGGCGATGTAGGTGAGCAACGAAAACGTCGACGGGGAGGATGCGATCACGGCCCCCGCCTTCGCCAGTTCGATCACGAACGGCCATCGACGTTTCTGCGGGTTCGGGATACCCGCCTTCCTGAGCCGTGTGTCGAGGCCATCGAAGGCGCGCTTAGCCCTCTCGCCGTACTCCTCGACGTTCGTGTCAGCGAGGAAGGCGACACGATACGTGTGGGCGATCACTTGGGCGATCGTGCTCTTGCCCTGACCCGGGCCTCCGACGATGACCACCCCATGGGGCCCACGGCCGGCGGTGGTTGACAGGTGGAGGTCGCCGATGCGCACCGTCTCGGCGGCGGTCATCCTCCGCGACTGGCCTTCCGCGTCCGCGGTCACGCCCGCCGTGAAGGGCAGATCGATTGCAATGTCCGCGAGTGTCACTTTCGACGCATCGTTGTACCCCGCATCGCCCGTTCGAACCCATTGCCGGTTGATCAGCTCGGCGACGGCGTGCCCAGCGAGCCGATCCGCCTCGAGAGCCGTCTTCTCGGGGAGCAATTCGGCGACTTGCGCAAGAAAGTCGCCGGTGACGATCTGCTCTAGGTATCGCTGTCGAATAGACGTGTGGGTGTCGAGCATGACGCGAATCTCGTCGTAGTCCCACACGTACCATCCACGCAGCCCCAAGTCTTCTGCGTTGGCGGCAAGAAGCTGGTCGAACTGGTCACGACCGCCAGTGTCTTTCGTCCCGGTCAGCACGACGTTGGTGGAGAAAAGCAGGTACTCCGGCGTCTTCTCGCCGACCCTCTTCTTTACGAGCCAGCCACGCAGCTCGGAGCGGACCTCGTCAAGGAACCACCGCCAGTCAGCCGTCGTTGAGACCGGTTTCTCGTTGTACTTCATTTGAATGACGCCGTAGCCATCCCATTTCGCGCCCGCCCCGACCGGGAAGTCGACGCGGCCGTCGAACGTAGCGTCGCGCTGCGCGTCCCTACCTGAACCAAACGGCCTGACACCATTGCCCAACTCAGCCTTCGCGAGCGCCTGGAGCATGTGCTCGAATTGCTGCCAGCCCATTCGGTTGAGGTTGTAGTGGCCCACGAAGTTCTTCCGGGTCAACGTCGACGCCGAACAGGCGCTCCAGTGACATTCTGCACCAGTGCTGTTCTCCCATCCGGTTGAACCAAGCAAGCAGAGGCGTTCGATAGCGTCGGGGTTCTCTTGGGTAGCGAGCGAACGCGCCCCAACCAGACCCGCAGGCGCGCCCGGGCCTAGCAGACGACGTCTGCGATCTCGCCGACTGTCATCGGCTCTATGGGATGCGCGCCGTCGATTCCCCGGGAGACCTCCCCTTCCAGCGGAGGCTCATCTACGCTGTCGCACATGGATGAAACCAAAGGCCAGCCACGAACCCGCCCTTGGCAGGCACAGCCATCCACCGATGCGATCGCGGCGTTCGTCGACGCCGTCGGCCGGTTGAACGCGGACGGGGACTTCATCGTTCGAGCGCTGACTGACCAGCTCCGCGCAGAGCGACCGATCGCGGATCAGGAAGAGCTGACTCCGCAGGAGGTCAGCTATCTCATCCAGTCCAAGGCGTTCACGCCAGAGTCGCTCGAGGCGACATCGATCGAAGTTGCTCGCGGGGGTCTTCTCGCGAGTGTAGCGAGCACTCTTCTGACGAGCGTGCTCCAGACCGTATCTGCTTCCGCAGCCGCTGGCTTCTTGCATATGGACGAAGAGTCGCTCTTTGCTGCCGCCGACCGCGGCGAGTTGTACATGGTCGATGTTGCACAGTCCCGGCGTTTTCCGTCGTGGCAGTTCAGCCTCTCCTCGCCGGGGAAACTCCTACCGCACCTAACCGAGATCATCGACATCGTAAAAGACAAGGGATGGATGTCGGTATCTGCTCTGATGGCGACGCCGCAGTCGACCATGGTCACCGACGGTCAGCACAGCCCTGTGGAATGGTTCAGGCGTGGCGGCGACGTAGCAGCTCTGGCCCGGATTATCGAAGGTCAGAAGTGGCGATAGAGCTCGTGGCAACGCAACGGCGTAGCGCGCACCGCTCACACGTCGTCTAATGTGTGTGGCCTCGAGCTGCGAGAAACTCCGTCGCCGTCTCAACCTGAAACTGCTCGTCGACGTAGCTTGCCGGAGTGAGGTTTCGGGTTACGAAGAGGGTGCTTAGGTGAAACTCCTCGCCGTCAGGGGGTCGCCGATCCCGAGACGCGTCGCAATGCTCGCGACGTGGGGCGCTAGTTCGCTCTCCTTGCGGGCGAGCTGAGTTGTGTAGCTGGGCTTGGTCCCGCGGTCTCCTACCTGGTCGCGGAAGAAGGTGCGCAGTTGTCGCGCCGTCTCAGCGAATCCATGCACCGACGCAGGGTCCTTCGCCTCGATCAACCAGATGGTGCTATCGCCAGGGCGTCCGCACACGAGGTCGACCTCGGTGGTGAGAGTCGGCACGCCGAGCCGCGCGTGGTCGTTGGGTTTCACGCGGGCGACCGTGGTGTAGCCGAGTTCCTCTAGCCGGTTCTGAAGGAATCTCTCGAACCGAATATTGCGGCGCGCACGGCGGTCCGCAAGCGCGTTGCTGACAGGCTGAGGAACGTCTCCCGCCCAGGGAAGAACCCCTTGGAGGAGGTGGCGGTAGTAGACCTGAAAGGAGGTCAGCAGGTACTGGGGGCTGACAATGAGTCGTCCATCCGAATCTTGCACCAGCGGTTGCACGAGGAGCCGATGGCGCCGAGTGCGCGTTTGCCAGGGCTTCCGCTCCACGGCTTGCATCTGGACGGCCGTGCTCGTGAGCATCTCGATGGCAGCTTCGACACGCGATCTTTGCGACTCATCCGCGCCCGAGCCCAGCGCATCACAGACCCACACTGTGGCCTCGGCCACGGTGACGTGGGCAGTCGTCCTGCCTGGCTCAAACGTCTCCCACTTTGCGAGCGCGGCGAGGGTGGAGAACATGTCCTGCGACGTCGCTCCCCATGCCTGCTGGAACGCATCTTCGACGTGGTCTTCTTCGTTCGCCTGTTGCAGCGAGTCGTCGTCTTGCGTGCCGTGCAGCCGAATGCCCGCAGCTGCACGGGTCAGTTCGTCGTTTCGTAGGCCCCACGCCGATGCGTCGGGATGCGGATCGTCGTCCACGGTCAGCTCGTACATCGGGCTGAGGGTGATGACTGCGGGCGCGACTTGGTGATACATCCGCTCGCTCAATGTGGTCGCGGTGAGGTACGCATCTGCGGCGGCAAGGAGACCGCTCCATGCCTGAGGAGTGATCGGCTTCGTCGCCGCCGGCTTGTCCAGGATGCGCAGGGCGGCTTCCACCACGATCTCGTTACATTGACGAAGCTGAAGTGTCTCCGCCGAGAGTTCGGCCGTGCGGGTGAGCGGATCCCATTCGGTCGAGAGATTCGCTGCGACTCGGGATAGATCGTCTTGCTGATGAATGGCGCTGTCCATCACCCTCGCCAGTTGCTCCATACCCGTCAGCACCACCTCGCTCCCATCGTGGCTCTTGATTCCTTCAGTCAGGGTTTCGAGAGCAAGGGGCGCAAGATGTTCGCGGATAAGTCGATTCGCATCATCCGCTCGGTACTCGCCAGGTTGAACGCCGGCATCGTGGAGTCGTCGCCCCAACGCCGCAACCATACGGCTTTCGTCAGAGGGTCGTAGACGCCACGGATCAGGCAGGTGATTGAGAGTGGTCCGTGCCTGCTTCATCTCCAAGATGAGAAAGGGTTTCGCTGTGCGCCACTGGTCGCGGAGCGCCGCTGCGGTGTCGACATCCATGCCTCCCGCGCGGAGCAGATCGAACACTGCGTCCGCTGTTAGGAGATTCGCCGCCTGCGGATCTCCATTCGCTGAGTCGGCGAAGCCCTCGACATCGATGCGCCACAAAACGTTGACCGGTTCGTCGATGGCACGCACATGCGGGTCGAGATACGGCGTGACCACGCCGGACGATTCACCCGGGACTGCTTCCGATACGTGGAGGTAGAGGACGTATCCGGGCACATCGATCGCCTGGTGCGCGGAACGCCATCGATCACCAAGCGCAGCGAAGCCGTAGATTAGCCCGCCGCATAAGTCGAAGACGAACCGTCGGTGGTCGGTAGATGCTGCCTCTAGAACCCCCCGTGCCACGGCAACGGGGGGTTCGGTGAGAGCGAGCGACCACCCGTCAACACTCGGCGCGGTGTTGACACCGCGGGTGGCGTCATACGTGGGGTCGCCTGCGATTATCGCGACGTTTGCGACGGGCCCCGGGGCGACTTCTGCCGCTCGGAGGTCTCGAATCGGTGGAAGCCCAACCCCGATGAGCGCCACTTCGAGATCCGATAGCTCTACCGCTCGATCCCACTCGGCCTCGCCCGCGTGCGCTTCAAAGTAGACGGCATTGGGTACCACACCACCCTTGAAAAAAGACTTGCCATTAGCTTTCCACGGCTCCCAGTAGTTGATCGCCTCCCACCCGAAGCTCTCAGGGAAATCGGGAGCGCTCAGATCCCGCGCGAATGCGTAAAGATCATCGTCGGACGTGGCAGTTTCCGCAATCCATGTCAGGTCTTCAAGCGCGAGTTTTGCCTCGCCGACCGCCTGCGGCACAGCGATGTGACCGGGCGCCGCGAACACCGTCAACGGGATGACCTCCGCGCCCGACTTGATGGTTCCGCGTCGCCCGCCCGCCATCCGCACCGGCACAGGGCCGGATTGCGCCCTCACCTGTTTCGCCAGCTCCACTGAGCCGATGTATGGCGGCGGCGAGGCCCCCAGGTCGGGGACGTAGATGACCGAGACGGCGATGAAAGTGGACGGATTCACTGGTACCAACCACTGAACGTCAATCCCTCGAAGCGGGATGGCGGCGCCTTCGCTGGAGGGCGGGGGTTCGATCAACTGGTGGGAGAAACGCCACAGGGCTTGACGGATCTGGTTCAGGCAAGAGCTCCGGAGGGCCTTTCGTGCTTGGCTGTCTCGGTCGAGCGCAGACACCAGCTCTCGGGCGGCATGAGCCATGATCTCCGGGATGAAGAGTGGCGGCACCCATCGGTGTCCACCCGCCGTGTCAGCAAAGCGAAGGAACCTTTCGAACGGACTGGAGAGACTCTCCACGTCGAACGCGGCCCTACTTGCGGAGTTCGTCATCCATTCCAACGCCCTTTTGTCAGCCTCACCGAGTTCGATGTGGTCGAGGGGATCCAGGTTGAGGAAGGCCCGCGTCGCTTCATACTCAACGTCCGGCAATGAGACCTCATCGTTGAGCTCCAGGTCCGGGGCTGGTACCCATGCGTCCGCAAGGTGGCGCACGCAGAAATCGCCGTACCTCATCGCCACGTTCACCACGTTCGCGATACCGAATCGAAATCGCCGGTGGAGGCGACCGTCTACCGCTTCCGCCATTCTGAGCGCACGCGTGAGGTCGGCGACCGGCCGTTCGGTGAGGCCAGGCACCGCGCGCAGCGGCTCAGCGCCGACGGCGAGGAAGACAGTTCGGGTGGGGTCGGTGGCGATAAAATCTTCACGCTCCAGTCCGATCCCATAGGTGGTAGCCGCTAGATCGGACAGTGCTTGGATCGACGGCAGCGGTTGGTACTCGTCCGGCGCCGGAGCGGCGGAGGCTCGTAGCGCAGCCGCGAAGCTGCTTCCCAATGTCACCGACCGATGCCTGTTGCCCGGGGACGTGGCGGCGGCGAAAATCAACGTCCAGAGCTCGTCCGGATCGTACGCTGACAAGGCCAGTTCGAGTGCGTCTGGCTCCCGTTGCACGGTGCTCACCGCCGACCGTTGAGATCGAGGCCGCTTGTTTCTACGAGTGTTTTTGCTCTTCCCCACGCAAGCATTCAAGCGTAGGCCAACGACATCCTCGTTGATTGCTACGCGTTGAAAGCGTTGCGCCGGGCAGGAAGGTGGCAAGAGTTGGGGAGCCGCCTTGAAGGCGCACGACATGCCCCCTACAACGCCGCTGCTCCCGGTCCAGGAGCGCTTGACCGCTCTCACCTTCGGCACCACACGGGGATGCATACACGCAAAAGCGCGCGTAAGATAATGCGTGTACGCACTAACTAGATGCCGCCACGAGGAGGCAAGATGGCTGTGAAGAAGAGTCGCACCCGTGCCTCCTCAGCTCGCGTCGCCGCCCGCGAGACGACTGTGAACCGCGGCACCGCGACAGGTCGATTCCTCGACGGGAAACCGAAGCTCGTCGTGGCGACCAAGGCCCCAGAAAAGACCGACGTACAAGCCGGTGTTGAGCGCCTTGCACAGGTGGCGAAGACGTCAAACGTCGACGTATCCGTGTTCAACGCACTCATCGACGAGCTCGCCGATGCCATGACCGACCGTCAATCGACCGAGCTGGGCCTCACAGAGCAGCAAGCCGACTTCCTGATCGAGTCCGGCGATTTCACTCCGGAGGAGTTCGCCGAGGCAGCCGCATTCGTCACCAGCGGTGGGCTCGCCAAACTCGAACGCGAGACTCACGTGCGCGCCCTAACCAACACCTACACCGCATCCGAAGTCGCAGCGCTCCTCGGCATCGATGCCTCCAGTGTGCGTCACCGCCAGAGCAAGAACACCCTGTACGGCTTCCGGGCGGGAAGGATCCGCCTCTACCCTCGATGGCAGTTCATTCCCGGCGAAAAGGTCTCGACGATCCCCCACCTTCCCCTGCTCGTCCGAGCGATCCCGTCCGACTGGGATCCGGCCGACGTCGAAGGCTTCATGACTACACCTCAAGACGACTTGCGGTCGAGCGATGAGTCTGTCGACCCCCAGGAATGGATGACGCCGATCGAGTGGCTGGCTGCCGCGAAGGATCCTGCACCCGTAGTGGACATCCTCGAAGACGCCGACATCACGTGAGCCCGTCGAACGCGAAAGTCCCCGCAACACCCCCGGCGCCGCTCACACTCGACGCTCGTGAGCACCTGAGATCATTCGATGGGATCCTCTGGCGGGTCTTCGCTACAAGAGGTCCTCACCCGCAGGCGTGGGATGAGCTGCGGCACTTCGGGCCGATCAGAACCATGCGCTTTGACCCGCATCCCGAGCCACAGCAGCATCATGCTGATTATGGCGTGATGTACGCAGCTGCTGGATCTACGACAGCTCTCGGCGAGGTTTTTCAGAAGGGCCGACTAATCAATCGGCGCGTTCGTGGAAACACCCTCGCGGCTTGGCGTCCGACGCGTGAGCTTCGGTTACTGGATCTCACCAGCAACTGGCCTGTAATCAACGGGACGACCTCTTCGATCCAGATGGGGCCTAAGCGATACACACGGAACTGGGCGAATGCGATCCATGACCAACTTGGGTCGAGCATCGACGGGCTCTACCACGTGTCATCGATCGACTTCGGCCCGATGGTGACGCTGTTCTCGCCTGCCGAGGACTCGTTCCCGCAGTTGCCGTTGGTGCACACCCGACTGGACTCCTCCAGTGCGAACGTGTACCTCGCGAAAGCCGTGAAGAGACTCGGCTACCGCGTCAAGAAGTAGAACCACCCCAGGACGGCAATCTGCGATCTCGGATTATCAGATGACGCTCGATCCCCCCGTACGCTCAGTGCTATGACACAGCGTTCCACCTTGCAGACTCTCAGCGGTGCTGTCGAAGGATTCCGGGACTTCGCGGCGGCGATCAAGAGTGGAGTGCCCACGGTTCGAAAGGGGTCGATGGCGGAGGAAGATCAAGCCCTCGCAGGAAACATCGTCATCCCTCATGCCATAGTCTCCGGGCTCGTCCTCACCGTTGCAGACCACGTATCCGCCTGGGCGGAGCTTGCCGCCAGCCCCGAAGAGGACGTGTTGCTCCTTCATATGCAGGCTGACTACACCTTGTTCCGTCCTGTGTTGGAGGGGCTCGTGGAGGTGATCTGGATTCTGGATGGTACCGATTCCCCTTCTAGAGTCCGCAGGGCACTTGAGATTGCTCGTATCGAGCACAGGCACGGGCTGAAGCTGACCAACGCTCTGCGCAAAGCGCGAACGCCGGATGACAAGACCGAACAGGGAATAGCAGCACTCGGACGTTTTCTCAGGACCACGGCGAGCAACCTCGGATCCGATCCGGAAGACGTTCTCAGCGCACCATTGATCGATCCCTCCTCGATCACAAGGAAGATAGCGAGTCGCGTTCCGGGCCCCACATTGCAGACCTTCAACTATTGGGCGATAACCTCGGCCCACGCGCACGGGCAGTTCATCACCACTCTGCGCCACGCGATCGAGACGCCCCCATCTACGCCTCAGATGGGCGGGGCTCTGTACGAACCAGACGAGGAGCTGATTGCAGACCTCATCGAGTTCATTGGGACGCTGCTCGAGATCGCAATCAACCTACTAAACGAACAGGGTTACGAGCTTCGACGCTAGAGCTGTCCTGCTTGGCCGACGGGGAACGCTGGGTCGCCGAGATGCGCGCCATGGGGATTCAGAACTCCGTGAGGCGAGATGTCCGACCCGATCCGTATGATCGGATCAGCCCCTTCGTGAGGCAGTGAACTTAGCGCTTTACATCGGACTTAGTCCGATTTCATCGCGATTCTGACACGGTCTGGCCCGTGACGGAGACGAAACGAACGCCCACCTGCGGCTCGTCGCTAGCCGGGGCTCACGCCGACCTCGCGCATCGCGGCCGGCAGCTCGCGGGCCAGTTCGCGAGCGAGGAACCCGAGCCCCATCCGCTCTGCGAGGCGGTCCCCCGCGCGACCGTGAGTCCACGCGCCCCACGCGACGGCGCGCTCCGGGCGCATCCCTCGCGCAGCGAATCCGGTGATCGCACCAGCCAGGACATCGCCCGAGCCGGCCGTTCCGAGGCCCGGCCCGCCGGCATGCAGCTCCCACA
Organism: Microbacterium sp. SZ1; assembly: GCF_002362255.1. Taxonomy (GTDB): domain Bacteria; phylum Actinomycetota; class Actinomycetes; order Actinomycetales; family Microbacteriaceae; genus Microbacterium. Next base: position 94,320 of record NZ_LPVV01000004.1, read on the forward strand.
CTCGGCCCGACGGAGCGGCGAGGGCGGAGTAGCAGTGGATCACCGCGTCGAGGTCACGGGCGAGCCCGGGCAGGTCGGTGACGAGGTCGTCGACAGGTCTGCCGAGCAGGATCTCCGCCTCATCGAGGTTGGCGTTGACGATCAACGAGCGGGGGAGTTCGTCACGGTCGACGTCGCGCAGGATGCCGACGGCGAAGGCGTCCACGACGAGGCAATCCACGTCCTGGTCCGCCAGACGGACGAGCCACTCGCGCGCGACCTCGGCGTCGGCGAGCCCGGGGCCGACGAGGACGGCGTCGGACGCGTCGCATGCCGCCGCCCATGCGGCATCCGCCGACTCGCCCGTGCGGGGCGACGTGTGCACGCCGGCTTCGGGGAACGCGCCGCGGACGATGTCGGCGAGCGCAGCCTCGGTCGTGACGCCGACCTTTCCGGCCCCGACGCGTAGCGCGGCCTCGCCGGCGAGGGTCACGGCCCCCGTCGACAGGGGCGAACCGCCGATGACCATCGCCGTGCCGCGCGAGTACTTCGACTCGCCCGGATCGGGCAGGCCCCACCCCTGCAACAGCTCGGGGCTGACGATGACCGGTTCAGCGCGGCTGGACATCGGGGCTCCCCGGGTGCGCGGTGACCTCGGCACCGAGCTGCTCGAGATGACGGACGTCCGAGAAGTCGACGAGCTCCCATCGGCGGCCATCGGACCGCAGGCGGGTGACGGATGCGTTCAGCACCGTGTGGTCGGCGGCGAATCGCAGGAGGCTCGTCTCATCGAGTCCGGTGAGCAGAGCGACGAGAAGCATCACGACGGCGTCGTGCGCCACGACCAATCCGATGCGGGCGTCCACCTCGGCGGCGTCCCGCAGGAACGACCGGAGCCGGAGCGAGACGTCGGCCCACGACTCGCCGCCGGGCGGGCGGTGGTAGTACTTGCCGAGCTTCGCGCGGCGTGCCGCCTCTTCGGGGTGACGAGCGGCGACCCCGCGTCGGGTGAGCAGATCGAGGATGCCGAGCTCCCGGTCGCGCAGTCTCTCGTCGGTGAGCACCCGCGCTATGGGCGGCCCGTTCTCCACACTCAGCGCGAAGGTCTGCTGCGCCCTGGCGTACGGCGACAGCCATGCGACCGCCGGCACTTCGTCGGCTCCGTAGAGCGGCGCGGCGAGAGCTCTCGCCTGCTGCGCCCCGGTCGCGGACAACGGCACGTCCGCGTCGCGCGTGTCGAGAGCGATCACCTCATCGCCGGCCACCTCCGCAGCCGTGGCCGCGATGTTTCCGATGCTCTCTCCGTGACGCACCAGCCACAGTTCCTGCAACGTCGCCATACACGACCTCTCCTCCACGGGACTCCGAGGCTTCCACAGTCGCCCCGAGCGCGGCGCGGGGTTGACCGTGAGCCCGGAGCGGAGTAACGCTGTGGGCGGCGCTGCGGCGACGCCCCTTCTGATCGCCGACGCCCCCGCTGAGCGACGCCATTCAGCAGGGGCGTGGGCGCTCAGCAGGGGCGTCGGCGCGCGGCACGGCCGGACGCACAGACGGACGAGGATGCCGCGGGCAGCGCAGTCAGGCGCGAGGCCTCCGCCCCTCGAGCACCCCGGCGAGCAACACCGCGACGAGCGCGGCGGCGGGAGCGACGATGAGCCCCACTCGCAGGCTCTCGGTCTGGGCGAGGAAGCCGACGAACGGCGGCGAGAGCAGGAATCCGAGTCGCAGCAGCCACGAGACGATCGTGAGTCCGGCGCCCGCGCGGAGCCCCGGGAGCTCGTCGGCGGCGTGCATGGCCGCGGGGATGAGCGTGGCGATGCCGAACCCGACGGCTGCGAATCCGGCGATCGTGCCCGGAACGCTCGGGAACAGCAGCGCGAGCGTCATGCCCACAGCGGCGATGAGTCCGCCGACGCGGGCGACCGCGCGCTGGCCGAACCGGTCGGTCATGCCGTCGCCCAGCATCCGTCCGATGAACTGCGCCCCGACGAGGGCGATGAAGCCGAGCGGAGCGACCGCCGCTGCCGCACCGAGCGATTCCGACAGGTACAGGGTCGCCCACGAGTTGCCCGCGTCCTCGGCGATCGCGCCGGCCATGGCGATGAGCGTGAGAGCGATGAGGATCATCACGAGGCGCGGAGTCACGCGTCGACGCACGGCCGTGGCAACCTCCGCCGGGTCGGCTGTCGCCTCGGCATCCGCTTCTTCGTCGCGACCGGGCAGGCAGAACACCAGGGCCACGAGTGCGACGATCACGAAGACGGTGGTGGAGATGCCCAGGTGCACGCCGAGTGGCAGCTGCAGCGCGATGGCCGCCGCAGCCATGCCGCCGCCGAGGACCGCACCGATCGACCAGATCGCGTGGAAGGAGTTGATGATCGACCGCCCGTAGCGCCGCTGCACTCGCAGCCCGTGGGCGTTCTGCGCGACATCGGTGATCGCGTCGGATGCGCCGCCGACCAGCAGCGCGACGGCGAAGAGGATGCCGGAGGGCGCCAGCGCCGCGGCGAGCAGTCCGAGGCCCGTCGCAATGGTTCCGAACACCGCCATGCGGGCCGAGCCGAAGCGGCGGATGAGTACCGCGGCGAGGAGGCCGGCGGCGATGGCTCCGGCCGGGAAGGCGGCGATGGCGAGGCCGTAGCCGACGTTGTCGAGACCGAGGCTCGCCTTGATCTCAGGGTAACGGGGCAGGATGTTCGCGAACAGCGCCCCGTTCGTGAGGAACAGCGCCGAGACGGCGATGCGCGCACGACGGACGGCGCGGTCGGGCGCGGTGCGTCGAATCGTTTCGGCGGAGGTCATGCGTACGATCGTACACGCCACGAGAGCAACGCCCGATATACGCGGCGGCAGCGTCAGCTCAGGAGAGAGTCAGCGTGCGAGAAGACGGATGCCGACGCCACGGCGGCCTTCGCATCGTCGAGGTCGGAGAAGATCCCGATCACGTCCGACCGGGGTCCGGAGGCTTCGAAGCCCCGACCGGGGACGACGGTGATCGACCCCAGGTACTGCAGCCCGTCATTGCCGACGTGGAAGCCGGGCTCGACCTCCACCCACAGCCCGCGGGGCGTGGCGACCGCACGAGTACGTGCTCCTGCCGCGGCGCGTGCCGCGGCTCCGATGCGCTTCGACATGGTCAGGCGCTCATGGCGTGGAGCTGCGGTGCAGCCGCCACCTCCGCGAACTCAGCGCGGGTGAGGTCGAGACCACCCGAGGAGTTCGCGGCGTTCATCATCTTGACGAGCAGCGCCCGATCGATGGGCGACTCCTCCTCCATCACGAAGCGCAACGGGATCGCCGCCTGCACCCACAGCGTCTCGACGCCACTCGGCGTGTGGAGCGTGAGTGCGAACGATTCGTTCCGCCGAAGCTTCGTGAGCGTGACCGCTCGGACGTGCGTCAGAGTCTCGTCCTCGACGTCGATCGGCAGTGTCGAGTTCCCGTAGGTCAGGTGTCCCATCGTGTCTCCCATCCCGTGCTTCCTTCGACATTTAGATTACTAGGTTACCTAGCTAAATGCCAGCCGAGGGAAAAACAGATCAAGACAGGTCGCTGATCTCCTCCGTGAGCCGACGCAGGAAGCGAGCCACGATATCGCTCTGTTCAGGCGTGAACTCGCTCGCGATGTCTTCGATGCGCTGTGTGAGATCGTCGACCGGGGCGTTCGCGTCGCGCAGCGAGGGACGAAGCACCTTCGACCTGGCATCCACCGGGTGCGGGGCGACGATGATCTGCCCCCGCTCCTGCAGGCGGCGGAGCACACTGGTCACTGCCGCGGTGCTGATGTTGAGATGAACGGCGAGATCGCCGGGCGTCGCGGGGGACTCGGCCGGGGCGTCGGAGATGAAGCGCATGGCCTCACGGTCGGTGTCGTTGGGCGCTCGGCGCAGGGAGAGCCGTCGGGCGAGCTGCGACTCGGCGCGGCGGAGATCGTCGACACGCTCAACGAGATCACGCGTCGTCACCTGCGTCGCGTCCTTGATATCGGTCATTCCGTCACCCCCTGACGCGACCATTCTACAAGAGAACCACGTAAGCAGGCAGACTAGTGATATGCAGTGCATGGCACCACGCGAACGGGTGAGAGGATGGAGTCCTGTCGGAAAGGACTCCATGGGAGAGCGATTCACGCCCGAAGACGCCGGGTACATCCTGTACTCCGAGGTCATAGAGCGCCTGGGAGAGCAGTTTCCGACGGTTCCCGGCTGGCGCCTCGAGCAGATCGTGACAGCCGAGAACGAGGCGATCACCGGAGGGATGCTGAGCATCGTCCCCGCGGAGGTCGAAACCGGCGCTGTCGAGATGCTCACACGCGAAGAGCATCGCATGAGCGACGATGACGAGGTGGCCTGATGTCTCAGTCTCCCGAGGAGTTCACCCGGTCGGGCTACTGGTACCCCGACGCGGAGTCCGCGAGCACGGTCGACGTGCTCAATCTGCTGCGCCGCTATCGAGCGGCCGAGACCGCGATGCGCGCGCGCACCCGCGCCTCGATGAAGATGAACGAGACCGACCTCGTCGCCCTGCGGTTCCTGCTGCGCGAGCAGCGCGCCGGTCGCATCGTGCGCCCCATCGACATCGCCCGCATGCTCGACATCTCCACGGCATCCACCACCACCCTCATCGACCGCCTCGAGAAGGGCGGACACGTGCGTCGTGAAGCGCACCCGACCGACCGCCGCGCCGGTGTCGTGGTGCCGACCGTGAGCAGCGACGACGAGGTGCGCGAGACCCTCGGCGCCATGCATCGCCGCATGCTCGCCCTCGTCGACGAGATGAGCGACAAGGAGCGCGCCGTCGTGACGCGGTTCCTCGCCGGCATGACGTCGGCGATCGAGGAGGCCTCCGACCTCGATCAGGAGCTGCGCGATGTCATCCGCTCCCACGAGGAGTCCGAGTCGTCGGGCGAGTAGCGCCGCGACGAGGCCGCACACACAGGCGGCGGGGAGGCGGCCGATGCCACCTCCCCGCCGTGCGTGAACGCGTCAGTTCTTGAAGGCGTCCTTGACGTTCTCGCCGGCCTTCTTGGCGTCGGCCTTGACCTGGTCGGCCTTGCCCTCCGCCTCGAGCCGCTCGTTGTCGGTGGCCTTGCCGACCGCCTCCTTCGCCTTGCCGGCGATGTCCTGGGCGGCGTTCTTGATCTTGTCGTCGAGTCCCATGAGGGCTTCCCTTCTCTCTTCCAACGGTGGCCTGCGGCCTGCAGCTCACTGCTGCAGAAGCTGTGTGACGATGACGGTCATGAGCGGCACGGATGCTGCGGCGACGAGCACCATCAGTCCTGCCGCGCCGAGGATCTCGCGATTCGGGCGAGCGGAGACGAGGGACGCGCGATCGATTCCGATCGCGCGTCCCACGGCCTCGCTGGCGGGGAGCGGCGCGAGGCTGGCCGCATCCGTGAGCATCGACGTCGCGTCATGTGGGGCCTGATCGACGCGGACGGGGGAATTCGCTGCTCCGGACATATCCATCACCTACCTTCGATGGCAGGTTACTAGATGAACTAGTGATTCGGAAGCCTAGTGAAATTTTGAGCTCGTCGACATACCCTCGGGAGCATGACGGAGCTCACCCAGCCCACCGGCCATGAGGACGCGCTGCGCGCCGTCCCCCGCGAAGACGGATCGATGCCCCGAGCGCTGGTCCTCGGCGCCACCGGATACATCGGCGGGCGCCTCACCCCGCGACTTCTGAACGCCGGCTACCGCGTGCGAGTCCTGGCGCGCGACGCGGCGCGCGCGGCATCCTTCCCCTGGGGATCCGACTCCGAGATCGTCGAAGGATCCGCGGACGATGAGGATGCCGTGCGCGAGGCCATGCGCGACGTCGACGTCGTGTACTACCTGATCCACTCGATGTCGGCGGGCAAGGGGTTCGAGGAGAGCGACGAGCGCGCAGCTCAGACGGTGGCGGATGCCGCGGCGGCCGCCGGCGCGCGTCGCATCGTCTACCTCGGCGGACTGCATCCCGACGACGTGAAGCTCTCGGCGCATCTGCGATCGCGCGTGCACGTGGGCGAGATCTTCCTGCGGTCGGGCGTCCCGACGCTGGTGCTGCAGGCCGGGGTGGTGATCGGCTCGGGATCGGCCTCGTTCGAGATGATCCGCCACCTGACCGAGGTGCTGCCGTACATGCCCGCGCCGAAGTGGGTGCGCAACCGCATCCAGCCGATCGCGGTGCGCGACGTGCTGCACTACCTGCTCGGCGCCGCGCGCGTCGACGACGACGTGAACCGCGCCGTCGACATCGGCGGACCCGACGTGCTGCGCTACGGCCAGATGATGAACGGCTACGCGGTCGAGGCGGGTCTCCCCCAGCGCGCGATCGCCGCGCTGCCGGTGCTGACTCCCGGCCTGGCCTCGCACTGGGTGAACCTCGTCACGCCCGTGCCGCGCTCGATCGCTCGCCCGCTCGTGGCGTCGCTGCAGAACGAGTGCATCGTCAAGGACCGCGCCGTCGACGACCTCATCCCCCGCCCCGAGGGTGAACTCACGCCGTACCGTCAGGCGGTGCGGGCGGCTCTCGGACGCGTGAACGCGGATGCGATCGAGACGAGCTGGCAGGACTCCGAGGTGTCCGGCGCGCCGAGCGACCCCTTGCCGAGCGATCCCGACTGGGCGGGGCGCACGGTCTTCACGGATGCGCGATCGCTGAAGACGAGCGCCCCCGTCGACGGCCTCTGGCGCGTGATCATCGGCATCGGCGGAGAGAACGGCTGGTACTCCTCGCCGTTCCTGTGGGCCGTGCGCGGCTGGATGGACCGTCTCGTCGGCGGGGTCGGCCTGCGCCGAGGACGCCGCAACAAGGCCGCGGCGCGGGTCGGCGACGCGATCGACTTCTGGCGCGTCGAGGCCGTCGAGGAGCCGGGCCGCGACACCGAGGCGTCGGACGCGAGCGGCGGGCTGCTGCGGTTGCGCGCCGAGATGAAGGTGCCGGGCGAGGCGTGGCTCGAACTGCGCGCACTGCCCGACGGCACGGGTGCCCGCTACGAGCAGCGGGCCGTGTTCTTCCCGCGTGGACTCGCCGGGCGCCTGTACTGGTTCGCCGTGCTGCCGTTCCACGGGTTCATCTTCGCCGGCATGGCGGCGCGCATCACGGCTGCCGCGGAGAAGCCGGTCGAGACGGTCGCGACCGTCGCGGCCACCGGCTGACGCGGGCGGGCGCGGCGCCGGGGGCTGGCGAGAGATCAGAAACGCCGCTGAGCGGCATCCCTCCGCGGCATTTCTGATCTCTCGTCCGGCGACCGGCGCGGCTAGCGCTCGGTCGGTGCGATGCCGCCCGCCTCGTCGACGGACTCGGCCGTGTCCTCGGCGAGCGCCGCGGGGGGATCGGCCGGCGCGGGGGATGCCGCGGCCTCCGCATCGGCATCCGTGCCCGCCTGCGGGATGACGTCGATCGCCTCGGTGGCCGTCGCGTAGACCTCGGCGAGGCTGTCGTCGACCTCGGCCTCGTCGATCCAGGCGAGATCGTCCTCCGAGTGGTCGTACTCCACGGGCATGAGCGCGAAGTCGTCGCCGTACTCTTCGAGCCCCGCCATGACGCTGTGTCGCACGGCCATCCGCGCATAGCGCTCGCGCAGGATCATGGGGTCCCGGCGCAGGTCCTTCATGAACGCGACCATCATGAACGCCATGATCACCGCGAACGGCAGCGCCGCGATGATCGTCACGTTCTGCAGCGAGCGCAGACCACTCCCCTCCTCGCCCGTCACGAGGAGCACCGCGGCGATGACTCCGACCAGCACACCCCAGACGACCGCGACCCAGCGCGAGGGGTCGGGCCGACCCTGCTGCGACAGCGTGCCCATCACGAGGGATGCCGAGTCCGCACCCGTGATGAAGAAGATCGAGATCAGCAGAATGAGCAGGATGCTGGTGACGAGCGGGAACGGGAGGTTCTCGAGCACGCCGAACAGCACCTCCTCCGGCGGGTCGACCGTGAGGCCGGCGCCGTTCATCTGCTGCTGGATCGCCGTCGTCCCGAAGATCGCGAACCAGATGAGCGAGATCGCGGCCGGCACGACGATGACGACCGAGACGAACTGGCGCAGGGTGCGTCCGCGCGAGATCTTCGCGATGAACATGCCGACGAAGGGGGACCACGAGATCCACCACGCCCAGTAGAAGATCGTCCAGCTGGAGAGGAACATCTGCGCCTCGTCGCCCTGCGAGGCGGACCGGCCGATCATCTGCGGCAGGTCGCCGAGGAACTGCACGGCCACCGACGGGATGACGTTGAGGATCAGCAGCGTCGGCCCGACGAAGAAGACGAAGAACGCCAGCACGAGGGCTGCGACCGCGTTGATGTTCGACAGCGCCTGGATGCCCTTGCTCACGCCAGAGACGGCGGAGGCGATGAAGCACGCGGTGAGCACGGCGATGACCGCGATGAGGATGCCGTTGCCCAGCGGGCCGGCTCCCGTGACGATCTCGACGCCGTGGCCGATCTGCAGGGCGCCGAGGCCGAGCGACGCGGCGGTGCCGAAGAGCGTGACGATGATCGAGAAGACGTCGATCGTGCGACCGAGAGGTCCGGTGGTGCGGCCCTCTCCGAGCAGCGGCGCGAAGATCGACGAGATCAGCGGGGTGCGTCCTCGGCGGAACGCGCCGTATGCGATCGCGCCGCCGACGAGGGCGTAGAACGCCCAGGCCTGCGGACCCCAGTGGTACAGCACCTGCGCCTGCGCGGTGTGCATGGCCTCGAGCGTGTTCGCCTCGACCGTGCCCGGCGGCGGGTTCTCGAAGAAGGTCAGCGGTTCGGCGGCGCCCCAGAACACGAGCCCGATGCCCATGCCGGCGGCGAACAGCATCGAGATCCACGAGAACATCGAGAACTCGGGCTCTTCGTCGTCGCGACCGAGAGGGATGCGCCCGTAGCGGCTGAAGCCGATGAACAGCATGAACACGAGGATGACGGTGGCGATCGTCGTGAAGAAGAAACCGAAGTACTCGACCACCCACGCGAGCACAGCCGACGTCGTGCCCGCCAGGTTGTCGCCGGCGAACACGCCCCACGCGATGAACGCGATGGTGAGGGATGCCGCGACGCCGAAGACCAGTGGATCGGTGCGATACGTGCGGCCGGTCTCCTCGACCGAGACGCCGGGGACCAGAGCCGGGTGCACGCTGCGCGGCGGGACGGCGGCGATGTCGCGGACGATCTTGCCCGCCTGCATCCCGGCCTGCCGCAGGGCTCCGGTGTGGGTCTTCTGAACGTCGGTCCGCGAGCGGGGTTTCTCGTCAGGAGTGTCCATGACTACCGATTCTCCCATGCCGGAATACTGCGGCCGGGTCCGGAAAACCCAGACCACGTGTGCGATCTGCGGCGTGTCATGGTCCGACACGCCGAACGGAAGCCGTCGGCTCTCCGTTCTCCGGGAGTGTCCGAGTCAGCGGGAGCGGCGACCGACTCCCGCGAAGACGGCGTGCAGCAGTGGGAGCCCCGAGACGCAGATCAGCGTGATGCCGAGCGGCTCGAGCGACGGTACGAGCAGCGCCCCGCCGACGAGCATCGCCGCGAACAGCACGCCCGATCCGATGCGCCGTGCGATGCCCTCGAGCCGGTCGAGGCGGCGTTCCAGGCGCGACGTGTCGAACGTGACCGTCCCCGCGTCGACGCGGGAGATGATCGCGTCGATCCGCTTCGGCAGGCGATAGGTGATCGCGGCGGTCTCCATCGCCTGGTCCGCCATGTCACGCATGAGGCCGCTGCTCTCCTCGCGCAGCAGTCGCCCGGCGTACGGCTCCGCGGCATCCCACACGTTGAAGTCGGGGTCGAGGCTCGAGCACATGCCTGAGGTCAGCGACACCGCCCGGATGAGCAGCAGCATGTTCTCGGGCAGCTGCAGCGGGAGCGAGCGCACCATGTCGCCGAATTCGTTCGCGAAGTCGGCGAACTCGCGCGGGTCGACCTTCGCGAGCTCGGCGAATCCCATGCCGCCGAAGCGGGCGAACAGGGCGGTGAGCGCTCGTTCGAGCTCGCCCGTGTCGGCCGACGGCAGCAGCACGCCGATCTCCTGCGCGGCGGCGACGAGCCCGTGACTGTCGCGCGCGGTCACGGCGATGAGCAGCGTGCGCAGACCGGCGCGGAGGTTGGCGGGCACCTCGGCCATCATCCCGAAGTCGATGAACGTGAGTCGGAAGCCGGCCGGCAACGACGCGTCCGGGGTGACGAAGATGTTGCCGGGGTGCGGGTCGGCATGCACGAAGCTGTGCGTGAACACCTGGTCGAACATGACCTCGGCGAACGCGTCCGCCACGGCGGAGGGGTCGATGCCGGCCGCGCGCAGAGCATCCGTGTCGTTGATCTTGATGGCGGTCACGTCGGAGAGGGTAAGCACCCGCCGGGTCGACCTCTCCCAGACGATCTCTGGGGCGTCGATGCGCGGATCGTCGGCGAAGTTCTCCCGGAAGCGCTCGGCACTCCCCGCCTCGTGCAGGTAGTCGATCTCCTCGAAGCTCGTCGCGGCGAACTCCTCGACGAGGGCTGGCGCGTCGACCCGGTCCGACACGAAGCGCACCCGCATCGCCCACCGCGAGACTCGGCGCAGGGCGGCGAGGTCGACCGCGACGATCTCGTCGATGCCCGGCCGCTGCACCTTCACGACGACGTCGCGGAGGCCGGTGTCTGCGGCATCCTGATCCGACAGCCGGGCGCGATGCGCCTGGCCGAGGGATGCCGCGGCGACGGGCGTCTCGTCGAACGAGGCGAAAACGCTGGCCAGCGGGGCTCCGAGCTCGCTCTCGGCCACGCGTCGGATGTCGGGGAAGGGGACGGGCGGAACTTCATCCTGAAGTCCTTCGAGTTCCTTCGTGATCTCAGGGGGCAGCACGTCGAGGCGAGACGACATGAACTGCCCGACCTTGATCATCAGGCCGCCGAGGTCGACGGCGAGGGTGTGGAACCGTCGTGCGAAGCGCTGCATGCGCGGCCCGCGGGTCCGCTCGGCGATGCGGGTGAGTCCGAACCGTGGGAGCACGAGTTCGAACCACCAGATCGCGATGAACTCGCGGGCCGCGAACGACACGATGCGGCGGTAGCGGGCGCGGTGGGCGCCCTGCGCCGCGGCATCCGTCATCGATGGTTCCCGTTCGTTCGCGTTCAGTCCTGAGCGAGGATCGTGTACAGCCTACGGCGGGCCTCGTCGAGCACGTCGATGGCCTGCTGCACCTGCTCGGGGCTGCCGCTGCGGCCGACCTGGGCGGCGGCGGCCGCGAGGTCGACACCGGCCTTCGGCAGCGCGGAGAACCGCGGGTCGTTGCGGTGGCCGTCCTTGGTGGAGCTGGACTCCCACGGCGCGCGGGTCTCGGTCGACTCCGAGGCGACGGCGCGACCGGCCTCGGTGAGCGAGTAGGTCTTGCGACCGTTCTGCTCCTCGGCCTCGATCAGACCCTCGTCGGCGAGCAGCTGCAGCGTCGGGTAGACCGAACCCGCGCTGGGCTTCCACGATCCGTTGCTGCGCTCGGCGATCTCGCTGATGATCTGGTAGCCGTGCATGGGGCGCTCCGCGAGGAGCGAGAGCACGGCGGTGCGGACGTCGCCGCGCGCCATGCGCGTCCCACCGCTGGGGCGCTGCTGGTCGAACGACTTGCGGAGCTGGTCGAGCGCGTCGAAGATCGCGCCGGCCGGGCCGTTGGGGCCGCCGAGTCCGCCGGACCCGAAGATGCCGCCGAGCGGGTTCTCGCCGCCGTTCGAGCCGGAACCGAAGGGGAATGCGTTGTTCATGATGACCTCCCAGTGCTGATGGTGGAGCTGGTGAGCGATAGTCAACGATATATCGTTAAGCCTGGATGCGGGGTGGGAGTTCCGGTGTTCGCGAAGGGGCGCCTGTGTGCAGCGCTCGCCGCCCTGCATGCCCGAAACACGGATGCAGGTCCGACGGGCCCAGAACGACCTGCATCCGTTCTTCCGACCTGCAGGTGGGTCGTGACTGCACGTCGGGTGACCCATGGCAACCCCCGTGCGCATCCATAGCCGACACTGATTGACTGCTGCCCGATGTCGACAGTGTCCGAAGATCCCCAGTCCCCTCCCGCCGAGTCGGTGCGCGTGAGCGTGGTCGTGCCCGTGTTCAACCCGAACGAGGCGTTCGACGAGCTCATCGCCTCGCTCGACCGGCAGACCCTCGACCGCTCGCAGTTCGAGGTGCTGCTGTGCGACGACGGGTCCGACGAGCAGACCAGGGAGCGACTGGCCAAGGTCGAGAGCACCCGGCCGTACGTGCGGGTGCTGTACCTGCCGCATTCCGGATGGCCGGGCACTCCGCGCAACGAGGGCGTCGCCGCGGCGCGCGGCCGCTACGTGCAGTTCGTCGATCAAGACGACTGGCTGTTCGAGTCGGCGCTCGAGGCCCTGTGCGACTACGCCGACGAGCACGGCTCCGACGTCGTCGTGGGCAAGGAGGTCGGGATCGGCCGCCCGCTGCCGCGCCGCATCTATCGCCGGGACGTGCCAGACGCGAAGCTCGGCGAGGACCCGCTTCTCGAGATGCTCACGCCGCACAAGATGTTCCGCACGGCGTTCCTGCGCGAGAAGCAGGTGCGCTTCCCCGACGGCAAGGTGCGCCTCGAGGACCATCTCTTCGTGATGCGCGCGTACTTCGAGGCGAGCACGATCTCGATCCTCGGGAGCGTCCCCTGCTACGCGTGGGTGAAGCGCTCCGGCAGTGCGAGCTCGTCGCGGATCGACCCGGACTCGTACTTCCCGCACCTCGAGGCCGTGCTCGATCTGGTCGAGCGGTACACGGAGCCTGGGCGCCTGCGCGACCGCCTGCTGCGGCACTGGTTCCGCGGCAAGATCCTCAAGCGCGTGTCGGGCAAGCGGATGGTCGGATACCCCGCCGAGTACCGCACCCGGCTGCTCGACGCCGTGATCCCGATCGTGCAGCGCCGGTTCGGACCGGGCGTCGACGCGGGACTCGCCTTCCCGCAGCGCATCCGGGCCGCGCTGCTGCGCGCCGACCGACGCGGCGACCTGGTGGCGTTCGCCCGGTTCGAGAAGGAGATGAAGTGCCGGGTCGCGGTGACCTCGGCATCCTGGTCGCGCGGTGGCGGTCTGAGCCTCGGCCTGCGAGTGGAGATCACGCGCGACGGACAGGATGCGCTCGTGTTCGACGACGGCACGTTGACGTCGCTTCCCGTGCCGATGGACGGGCTGCCGACGGGACTTCTCGAAGCAGGACGCGAGCTGCGCAACGACCGGATCGAGCTCGTGCTGGCGCCGGCGGACGGCGAGGTGCGCCACCTGGCGACGGCATCGCTGCGCGGGCGCTCGACGGCCACCCTGGCGGTCGACCCCCTGCGAGTGTTCGGCCCGGACGACGAGGCGCGCGAGGCGCGGATCGTCGCCAAGGTGCGGCGCGCGGGATGGACCTTCGAGGTGCCGCTGACATCGGATGCGGCGACGCTGGCCGGAGCGGGGCGCTCGCCGCTGCTCGCCGGGCGCACCTGCACTCCGGTCGCGGCCCGCGGCGGCGCGGTCGAGCTTCGTCGGGTCTGGCCCGGGGGTCGCTTCAAGGACCTGGCGGGTCGGGCGGTGCGTCGGATGCGCAGTCGCGCGCGGGGGCGCTGAGGCGCGTCATCCGCCCGAGCCTGCATGCCGGCTCGCTGCGTGTCGTCTCGGTCGACTTCGTCGTCCTCGCGCAACGACCGGATGCCGCGTGGCGCCGCCTCGCGAGTCGTCGTTGAGCGAGCGAAGCGAGACGAAAAGCGGCCGGACCGACGTGGGCTCACCGCGGCAGGGTGAGCACCTCGGCACCGGTGTCGGTGATGGCGATGGTGTGCTCGGTGTGGGCCGTGCGGCATCCGGTGGCGCTGCGCAGGGTCCAGCCGTCGGCGTCGATGACGAGTTCGTCGGTGTCGGCCATGACCCACGGCTCGAGAGCGAGCAGCAGGCCGGGGCGCAGGCGGTAGCCGCGACCGGGGCGTCCGTCGTTCGCGACATGCGGATCCTGGTGCATCGTCGATCCGATGCCGTGGCCGCCGAACTCGAGGTTGACCGCGTACCCCGCATCGGTCAGCACCGAGCCGATCGCGTGCGACAGATCCCCGATCCGCGCGTCAGGCCCGGCCGCGGCGATCCCGGCGGCGAGCGCTCGCTCGGTCGCATCGATGAGAGCGAGATCCTCGGATGCCGCGGGCTCGCCGACCATGAAGCTGATCGCCGCGTCGGCCGCGATGCCGCGGAGCTTCACGGCGAGGTCGAGCGTCAGGAGGTCGCCGTCGGCGAGGGCGCGGTCATGCGGCATCCCGTGCAGGACCGCGTCGTTCACGGCGGTGCAGACGTAGTGGCCGAAGGGTCCGCGGCCGAAGGACGGGGCGTAGTCGACGTAGCAGGACTCGGCTCCGGCATCCTCGATCAGCTCCTTGGTCCAGCGATCGAGGTCGAGCAGGTTCACGCCGACCGTGGCGCGGTGCTTGAGGGTCTGCAGGATGCCGCCGACGAGCGCGCCGGTGTCGCGCGCCCGCTCGAGCTGGTCATGGTTGAGGATCTCGATCATGTGCCGCGCCGTCCGTCGTTACGATAACTATCCCGGTAATACTATCCCGGTAATACTATCCCGGTATTACTATGGGTGCATGATGGTCCGCCTTCCCTTGAGCCCTGCCGAGGTCGAGCGCGGCGAGCGCCTCGGCGCCCTGCTGCGTCGCGCGCGGGGCGAGCGATCGATGCTGAGCGTCGCCCTCGACGCCGGCGTCTCGCCCGAGACGCTGCGCAAGATCGAGTCGGGCCGCGTGGCCACGCCGGCGTTCTCGACGATCGCCGCCATCGCCGGGGTGCTGCACCTGTCGCTCGATGCGGTGTGGGCCGAGATCGAGCCGCCGCGGGGCGTACGCGGCCGGGTCGCCTCCTGACATGGCGAACGCTCTCGTCACGGGCGCGTCGCGCGGCATCGGTCGCGCCGTGGCGCAGGCCTTCGCGCGCCGCGGCGATCGCGTGGTCGTGCACTACGGCACGGATCGCGCCGCCGCCGAGCAGACCCTCGCGTCGCTCGACGGCTCGGGCCACGCGATCGTCGGCGGAGACCTCGGCGACCCCGCGGGTGCGCAGAACGTGGTGGATGCCGCGGTCGCGGCGCTCGGCTCGCTCAACATCCTGGTGAACAATGCCGCCGTGGCACCGAGCGCGGCGAACGAGCACAGGGTCGACTCCGCGTCATTCGAGGACTGGCAGCAGGCATGGTCGTCGATGGTCGCCGTGAACCTCGTCGGCGCCTCGAACGTGACGACGCTCGTCGCGCAGCACATGATCGCGCAGGGCGGCGGCGGCGCGATCGTGAACATCGGGTCGCGCGGGGCATTCCGGGGCGAGCCGGACCACCCCGCCTACGCGGCGACGAAGGCGGGCCTGCAGGCGCTCGGGCAGTCGCTCGCCCTCGTGCTCGCGCCGCACGGCATCTCGGTGACCTCGGTCGCTCCGGGCATGATCGCCACCGAGCGGCAGGCGCCGAAACTCGAGGGGGCCGGTGGCGACGGCATCCGCGGGCAGAGCCCGTTCGATCGGGTGGGCACCCCGGAAGAGGTGGCCGCGGCCGTGGCGTACCTCACCTCGCCGGAAGCCGTGTGGGCATCCGGCACGGTGCTCGACCTGAACGGGGCGTCGTACTTCCGCTGAGGCCAGTTGGTTGCCTGCGCTTGCCTCGGCCTTATGCGCTTCCCTCGGATGTATTGCCTGGATGCGGCCGCGGGAAGCGCATCTCTCCGAGGGAAGCGCACGCACACGGGTCGCAGGTGTGCGTCCGCGTCGCATATCCGCGGCTGATTCCTGCGACGCGAGCGCGATTCTGCGACGGCAGGGCGAGCGGATGCCGCGTCAGCCGCGCAGCACGGAGTCGAGCAGCCCCGGGAAGAGGGCGTCGAGGTCATCGCGGCGCAGTGTCAGCATCCGTCGCCGCCCGTTCGGTTCGTTGCGGATGACCCCGGCCTCACGTAGCACCTTCATGAAGTGCGACTTGGTCGACTTCGGCAGGTTGGGATCGGCGGCGTGGCAGGCGGCCATGTCGAGCGGGCCGTCGGCGAGCTGCCGCGCGATGGCGAGGCGCTCGGGGTCGCTGAGGGCGAAGAGCACGTCCGTGAGCTGGATGTCGGAGCGCTCGGGATGCGGCAGATCACCAGGCATGGTTCGAGAATAGTTGAACAATCGCGCGATGGCGAGTACGCTCGCCAAGGTTCGATGATTCTCGAACCGAACAGGAGTCCCCATGACCACCGCGCCGGTCGCCACGTCCACCACGACGGATGCCGATGCCGCACCGCGCATCCGCCGACACCGTTTCGGTTTCGCCCTCGCGATCGTCGCGCAGATCGCGATGATGACCGGCGCGAGCGCGCCGTCGCCGTTCTATCCGGTGCTCGCGGCCGAGATCGGGTTCGATGCGATCGTCATCAGCGCCGTCTTCGCGGTGTACGCGATCGCGCTGCTGCTCGCGCTGCTCGCCGCCGGGTCGCTGTCCGACCACGTCGGTCGGCGCCCGGTGGCGATCGGCGGATTCCTGCTGCTCGCCGCGAGCATGCTGCTGTTCTGGCATGCGGATACGGTCGCGACGCTCATGCTCGCCCGCATCCTGCAGGGCGCCGCGAGCGGGGTGCTCATCTCGACGCTCTCCGCTGCCGCCCTCGACCTCGCGCCGCACGGACGCGCCAGGACCGCCGCCCTCTGGAACGCCCTCAGTCCTGGCATCGGCCTCGCGCTCGGCGCCCTGCTCGCCGGCATCGCGCTCGATCTCACGCCCGCCGCGCTGCTCGACGTGTTCGCTCCCCTCACGGTGATCTACGTCATCCTCGCCGCACTGTTCTTCGTGGCGCCGGAGACCGCGCCGCTGCGGGCGGGAGCCTGGGCCTCGCTGCGATTCCGGCTGTCGGTGCCGTCGGCCGTGCGCGGCGACTTCTGGCGCGGAGCGCCGGCGATCATCGCGGGGTGGGCCACGGGCGGACTCTTCCTCTCGCTCGGCGCGACCATCGTGCGCAGCGAGCTCGGCGAAGAGGCGCACACCTGGCAGGGGCTCTCGGTCGCGATGCTCGCGGGCGTCGGCGCGATCACGGCGTTCGCGTTCCGCCACCGCTCCCCTCGGACGTCGGTGATCTTCGGCACGGCCGCGCTCGCCGTCGGTACGGCGCTCTCGCTCGTGGCCCTGGCCGTCGGATCGCTGCCCTGCTACCTCGCGGTCACGGCCATCACCGGCATGGGATTCGGCACCGCCTTCTCGGGCGTGGTCGCATCGCTGGCACCGCGCATCCCGGCGACCGAGCGTGCCGACGCCTTCGCCGTGATCTACGTGCTCGCGTATCTCGCTTTCGCCGTGCCCGCGGTCGTCGCCGGCATGCTCGTCGGCGTCTTCGGTTTGGGAGCCGTGTGCGTCGGGTACGGCGCTGTCGTCATGCTGCTCGCCGTGATCGCGCTCGTACTGCGCGTGCGCCGGGGCGCGTAGGGGCTGCGGGCTCCTGCACCCCGCGCCCGCCCCTGCCCACGCATTGCAGGAGATCTCACCCACTGCAGGAGCATCCGCCCCGGAATCTCCTTCGTAACGCGCGAACTCCTGCAATAAGGGGCGTGGCACCGGCTGCGTCGCACTTGTACACCCGTGTCGCAGGGTCGCGCCAGATCCCTGCGACGCGAGGGCGAATCTGCGACCGCAGATCCGCGGGATGCGCTACTCCGCAGGACGGCAGACGGCGGAAGCAGGATGCCGGATGCCGAGCGCGACAGCACCTCGCGCCAGTGCCCCCGCCCGCACGCGCCTCTTGCCCCGACACACGCAATGCAGGAAATCTCACGCGATGCAGGAGCATCCGCTCCGGAATCTCCCTCGAAAGGCGCGAACTCCTGCAATACGCGTGCGGGCATGACGTCGGATGCCGGATGCCCGGGGCCACCGCACCCGGCGCCCGTTCTCCACTCGAGCCCGCACGCGCCCCTGCCCCGCTCGCACACATTGCAGGAGATCACACGCACTGCAGGAGCATCCGCTCAGGAATCTCCTGCGTAACGCGCGAACTCCTGCAAGACGAGCGCGCAGGATGCCGCGACGGCGCCGCCCCAGCATCCAATCGGCCTTGTCCTTTCGAACGATTAACGATAGATTCCTGTTGTTCTTCGATGAGAGGGTGCAGTCATGGGTCGAGCGACGATCGTCGTGCTGAGGGTGCTGATCGCGATCGCGCTGGTGGGGTCGGTGGCCGTGCAGGCCCTGATCGCGCCGATGCTGTGGCTCGATCTGGGGGCCGAGGAGCTGTGGGGACGCATCGCGATCGTCGGCCTCATCGTGCTGGGGGTCGGCACGATGCAGGTGTTCGGCATCTGCGTGTGGATGCTGCTGACCAGAGTCCGGAAGGGGTCGATCTTCTCGGCATCCTCGTTCCGGCTGGTCGACGTGATCATCGGGGCGATCCTCGTCGCGGCAGTGCTGACGTTCGCGTTCGCGGCACTGCTGGCTCCGGGCGATGCGGCTCCGGGGATCGTGCTGCTGATCGGAGGCGCCGGACTCGTGCTGTGTGGCATGGCGCTGCTCGTCGTCGTGATGAAGGCGCTGCTGCGGCAGGCGATCGATCGCGACGTCGAGGCGCGCTCGCTGCGGTCCGAACTCGACAACGAGGTGATCTGATGCCCGTCGTCGTCGACATCGACGTGATGATGGCCCGGCGCAAGATGAGCGTCGGGGAGCTCGCCGAACGGATCGGCATCACTCCCACGAACCTGGCCGTGCTGAAGAACGGCCGCGCGAAGGCGGTGCGGTTCACGACGCTCGACGCGCTGTGCGAGGTGCTGGAGTGCCAGCCCGGAGACCTACTGCGCTGGGAGCCCTGACCGCGCGGTTCTTCCCGCGGCCGGATGCCGTTCGCTCGGCCACATCCCGCGGCCGGATGCCGTTCCCGCGGCCACATCCCGCGGTCGGATGCCGTTCGCTCGGCCACATCCCGAGCGCGCGGCCGAAGGAAGGCGAGAAGGCCGAGCGAGCGGGCCCTACCGCTCCGCGAGCAGCTCCTGCAGCCGCGCGACCTCGGCCTCCGGCATCCGGTATCCGTGCTCGGGCGCGGGATACGCACCCGACCGCACCTCGTCCGCGTACGCCGCGACTCCGGCGACGGACGCCGCCCGCACCTCGGCATACCGCTTGACGAAAGCAGCGGCCGGTCCGTCGTAGATGCCGAGCAGGTCGTGGAACACGAGCACCTGCCCGTCGGCATCCGCTCCAGCGCCGATTCCGATGACCGGCACTCGCAGCAGCGGCATGAGCGCCGCGGTCACCGCCGACGGCACCGCCTCGACCACGATCAGCGAGACTCCGGCATCCTGCAGCGCGAGGGCGTCGTCGATCACGGCGAGCGCGGCCTCGGCGGTGCGCCCCTGCGCGCGGAAGCCGCCGAGCGCGGTCGCGGTCTGCGGCGTGAGGCCGACGTGTCCGACGACGGGGATGCCGGCATTCACCAGTGCGCGGGCGCGATCGACCGTCGTGCCTCCGCGCTCGATCTTCACGAGGTCGACGCCGGCCTCTTTCACGAAGCGCTGCGCGGTCTCGAGCGCGAGCGCGTCGGACGCCTCGTACGACCCGAACGGCAGGTCGCCCACGAGCAGGGGTCGCGAGAGTCCGCGGCGCACGGCCTTCGTGAGCATGAGCATCTCGTCGATCGTGACGGGCACGGTGCTGTCGTAGCCGAGCACGGTCATCGCGGCGGAGTCGCCGACCAGCACCATGTCGACCCCGGCCTCCTCGACGATCCGCGCGCCGGGGTGGTCGTAGGCCGTGACCA
The DNA here is from genome assembly GCF_002362255.1 of Microbacterium sp. SZ1. Lineage (GTDB taxonomy): Bacteria > Actinomycetota > Actinomycetes > Actinomycetales > Microbacteriaceae > Microbacterium. Next base: position 114,041 of record NZ_LPVV01000004.1, read on the forward strand.
TGACGATCGGCTCGCCGGCATCCTTCTTCTTCGCGAGGTCGGCGATGGTCACGCGGCGGGTCGGAGCGGCGTGGGCGCTCATGCGGGGGTTCCCCTCAGCAGATGGTTGTCGATCAGGCGGGCGGCGCCGACACGGGCGGCGACGAGCAGCAGGGAGTCGCGGTCGGCGCGGGCGACGGGCTCGAGCGTCTCGGCATCCCGGAGTTCCAGGTACTCGGGCGCGATACCCGCTTCGCTGAGCACGGCGAGGGCAGCCGGCACGATCTCGTGCCCGGCCCGGTACGCTGCCTCCCCCGCATCCAGCGCCCGGCTCAGCGCGGTGGCCTGCGCCCGCGCGTCCGGGTCGAGATAGACGTTGCGCGAGCTCATGGCGAGTCCGTCGGGTTCGCGCACGATCGGGCACGCGACGATCCGCACGTCGAGGTCGAGGTCGCGCACGACGCGGCGCACCACGAGCACCTGCTGCGCATCCTTCTGCCCGAAGAACGCGACATCGGGACGCACGATGCCGAAGAGCTTGGTGACGACCGTCGCCACGCCGTCGAAGTGGTGGGGCCCGCGGCTGGCGCCATCGAGCACGCCGGTGATACCCGCGACGTGGATGTTCGTGGCGAAGCCATCCGGGTAGATCTCGGCGGGCTCCGGAGCGAAGAGGATGTCGACACCCTCCGCCTCAGCGAGCGCCGCATCACGCGCCTCATCGCGCGGGTAGGTGCTGAGGTCTTCGTTCGCGGCGAACTGGGTCGGGTTCACGAAGAGCGAGACGACGACAAGGTCGGTCTGCTCTCGCGCCGCGCGCATGAGCGAGAGGTGCCCCTCGTGGAAAGCGCCCATGGTGGGAACGAGTCCGACGCTCTGGCCGGCCGTTCGTGCGTCGCGAACAGCGGCGCGCACCTCAGCGATCGTGCGCAGGATTCTCATGCTCGGGGCTCCTCTGGGGTGGCGGACCCGTGGGGCGCGCGCTCGACGATCGCGCGGGTGGCGGCCGCGAGCGCGTCGAACAGCTCTCGGTAGTCGGCGGATGCTGCGCGCTGCCGCGCCACCGTCTCCTCGTCGCCGCGGACGATGGGCCCGGTGAGGGCGGATGCCGCGCCGGACGCCGTCCAGTTGTCGACCGTCTGGCGGACGAGCGGCGCGAGATGGGCGCGGTCGACACCGGCATCCTTGGCGAGGTGCTCCGCCGCATCGAGAACCGTGAGCACGAAGTTCGAGGCGAAGGATGCTGCGGCGTGATACTCCGCGCGATGGGCGTCGTCGACGCGGAACGGGTTGGCGCCCAGCGCCCGCGCCAGACGTTCCGCGACCTCGAGCCCCTCGGGTGTGCGGCCGTCGACGGCGACGCCGATGCCGCGGAAGACGTCGGACGACTCGGTGCCGGTGAAGGTCTGCAGCGGGTGGAGGCTGAAGTCGACGTCGATGAGGGGCGTCGCCCCCGAGACATGGGCGACGAGCCGCGAGTGCGGTCGAGCGGCGAACGCCACCGCCGCGATGGCGGAATCCGGAACGCAGAGCAGGGCGATGTCGGCATCCGGCACCGTGTCGTCGCGACGAAGCGGTCCGATGACGATGAATCCCGCCGCGCGGAGGGCCCGCGCGAGGACGCCGCCGAGACGGCCGGCGCCGACAATGGCGATGGTCGCGTGGGGAGGGAGAGCGGGGGTGCTGTGCATGGTGGGGTCCGCGTGAGGTTGGCGTCGCGGGATGCGTCGAGTATCCGCCCGCGGGGCGTGCCGCGCCAAATGAGGGAGCAGGTAGACACGCGCGACACGGGTTCTGATGGTGAACATGCGCATTCTGTAAACGCCTCACTGCGCATAGTGCTCCAGGCATCCGCGCCGTACCCACCGTTCCCGAACGGCGACCAAAGAGTGATTGACCAATCACTCTCCCGCTAGTACAGTCGGTGACATGACCCCGCGCACTCCCGTCCTCTCGACCGCCGACGTCCGCCGACCCCTGGTCGCCGCCGCCGCGCTGGTGGAGTTCGCGCGGGGTGGCTACTTCCGCACGACGGTCGCCGACGTCGCGCGCGAGGCGAAGATCTCGCCCGCGTACGTGTTCAAGCTCTACCCGCGCAAGGAGCAGCTGTTCGTGGCGGCGCTCGAGGCGTGCTTCGAGCGGATCGTCGAGGCGCTGGATGCCGGTGCCGACGCCGCCGAGTCCCCCACACCCGATGAGGTGTTGGATGCCATGGGCGAGGCGTATGCCAACCTCATCCGCGACCGGTCGCTGCTGATGCTGCAGGTGCATGCGCAGTCGGCGGCGGAGATCCCCGAGATCGGCGATGCGCTGCGCGCCGGACTCGCGAAGGTCACCGAGTTCGTGCGGCAGCGCTCGGCCGCGAGCGACGATGCCGTGCAGCGCTTCATCGCGTACGGGCAGCTGTGCCACCTGATCGTCACGGCTCGCGTCGACGAGAGCAGCGCGCCGTGGGCGAAGATCGTCGCGCACGGCATCCGTCATCCCGAATGAACCATCCCGCCCTCTTGCACTTTCTCATGCTCTCTTGAGTGAGTGACCACTCACTAACATCCACATCACTAAGGAGTTCATCATGACCCTCACCACACCCACACCCACCGCGACCGCGGGAAGCAGTCGGCGCTGGCTCGCCCTGAGCTTCCTCGCTCTCGCGCAGTTCCTCGTCGTGCTCGATGCGTCGATCGTGAACATCGCGCTGCCCGTGCTCGGCGAGCAGCTCGCCATGAGCACCGCCGCGCTCGCCTGGGTGATCACGGCGTATGTCCTCGCGTTCGGCGGGCTGCTTCTTCTCGGCGGCCGGCTCGCCGACCGCTACGGCCACCGCCGTGTCTTCCTGATCGGCACGGCCGGGTTCGTCGCGGCATCCGCTCTCGCCGGGCTGTCTTTCTCGAGCGAGATGCTGCTCGGAGCGCGTGCCCTGCAGGGGGTGTCGGCGGCGCTGCTCGCTCCGTCGGCGCTCGCGCTGCTGACCCGCCTCTTCCCCGAGGCGCGCGATCGGTCGAAGGCGCTCGGCGTCTGGGGCGGCGTGGCCGGCATCGGCTCGGCTGCCGGGGTGCTCCTCGGCGGAGTACTCACCGGCGCGTTCGGGTGGCAGTCGGTGTTCTTCGTGAACGTGCCGGTCGGGATCGTCGTGCTCGTGGCCGTGCCGCTGCTGATCTCGCGTGACGCCGCGTCGACGAGCGAACGGCTCGACGTGTGGGGAGCCGTCACCATCACCGGCGCGCTCGTCTCGATCGTCGGGGCGCTCAGCGCGGTCGAGCAGGTCGGGATCCTGCATCCGCTCCCGCTGGGCGTGCTCGTGGTCGCGGTCGCGCTCGGAGTGGCCTTCGTGATGATCGAGCGGCGCACGGCATCCCCGCTCGTGCCGCTCGGGATCTTCCGCACCCGCACCCTCGCGATCGGCAACCTCGTCGTGCTGCTGGTCGGCGCCGGGATGGTCGCGCTGTTCTTCGCCCTCTCCGTCTACATGCAGGCGGTGCTCGGCTATGACGCGCTCACCACCGGACTCTCGCAGCTCCCCCTTGCCGGAGCGCTCGTCGTAGTCGCCGGCATCGTGCCTGCGGTCGTGCAGCGGGTCGGGCTGACGACGACGCTGATCGGTTCGCTGCTCGTGCTGGCGGCGGGGCTCGTGTGGCTGTCGTCCGCACCCGCGGATGCCGGATTCCTGGCACAGCTGCTCGGCCCGACACTGCTGATCGGCGTCGGTCTCGGTGGCGCGTTCGTCACCGCGACGCAGCTGTCGGTCGACGGGGTCGAGGGCGGCGAGGCCGGTCTCGCCGGCGGACTCGTGAACACCAGTCAGCAGATCGGCGGCGCGCTCGGACTCGCGGTGCTCGGCACGATCGCCTCGCTGCGGACGGAGGCGCTGACCTCAGCCGGGGTGTCGGCGCCGGAGGCACTGACCGGCGGGTTCTCGTGGCTGTTCCTCGGGGCAGCGGTGGTCACCGTGGCCGGGGCTGTCGTGGCGGGGTTCGCGCGGCGGCGGTGAGGTCGTTCGCTCGGTGATGTGCGCTTCGCTCGGCCGGATTCCGTAGATCAGGCCGCGCGAAGCTTCTTTTACCGCGGTAGCCCGCAGGTCGTCGAGCGAGCGAAGCGAGACGAAACGCGGTGAGCCAGTCCGGAACGCGTTTCGTCTCGTCGCTGCGCTCCTCGCTCAACGACCGCGCGGCGGCGGAGCCACGGCATCCGCCGTACTCTGGACTGTCGGCCCCTTTCGCGTGGCCCTTCTCTGGAGCATCCCCCATGTCTGCACTCACGGTCGATGATCGTGCCCGCTATCGGGCGAAGCCTTCTGTTCTCGACGCGTTGAAGAGTCCGCGGATGCTGACGCGCGAGGTCCTGGCGGGGCTCGTCGTGGGGCTCGCGCTGATTCCCGAGGCGATCGCGTTCTCGGTGATCGCGGGCGTCGATCCGAAGGTCGGGCTGTTCTCGTCGTTCATCATGGCGGTGTCGATCGCGTTCCTCGGCGGGCGCCCGGCGATGGTCACGGCCGCGACCGGAGCCGTCGCGCTCGTGATCGCACCCGTCGCCCCGACGTACGGCATGGACTACTTCATCGCGACCGTCATCCTCGCGGGGATCTTCCAGGTGATCCTCGGGGTGCTGGGAGTCGCGAAGCTCATGCGGTTCATCCCACGCAGCGTCATGGTCGGGTTCGTGAACGCGCTGGCGATCTTCGTGTTCAGCTCGCAGTTCCCGCAGCTGATCGATGTGCCGTGGCTGGTGTATCCGCTGGTGGCGCTCGGCATCCTGGTGATGATCGTCATGCCGCGGATCACGAAGATCGTGCCAGCGCCGCTCGTGTCGGTGATCATCGTGACCGCGGTCGTGCTGACGATGGGCATCGCGGTGCCGACGGTCGGCGATCAGGGTGAGCTGCCGCGGAGTCTGCCGTCGCTGTTCCTGCCCGACATCCCGTGGACGTGGGAGACGTTCGGCATCATCGCGCCGTTCGCGCTCGGTGTCGCGCTCGTCGGACTCATGGAGTCGCTGCTCACCGCGAAGCTCGTCGACGAGATCACCGACACGCACTCGAACAAAACGCGCGAGTCGTGGGCGCAGGGCGTCGCGAACATGCTGTCGGGATTCTTCGGCGGCATGGGCGGATGCGCGGTCATCGGCCAGACCATGATCGGCGTCAAGGCGTCGGGCGCGCGGACCCGCATCTCAACGTTCTGCGCCGGACTGTTCCTCTTCGTGCTCGTCGTGGTGTTCGGCAACTTCGTCGGGACCATCCCGATGGCAGCGCTCGTCGCGGTCATGATCATGGTGGCGATCGGCGCGTTCGACTGGCATTCCGTGAAGCCGTCGACTCTCAAGCGGATGCCGAAGAGCGAGACCTTCGTGATGGTCGCGACCGTCGTGCTCGTGCTGTTGACCCACAACCTCGCGATCGGAGTGGTGGGTGGAGTGCTGGTCGCGTCGGTGCTGTTCGTGCGACGGGTGGCGCACTTCGTCTCTGTGACGCGCTCTGTCTCGGGCGATTCCGTGACGTATGTCGTGGACGGGGAGCTGTTCTTCGCGTCGAGCAATGATCTGACGACGTTGTTCTCGTACTCGGAGGATCCTTCGCGGGTTGTCGTGGATCTGTCGCGATCGCACGTGTGGGATGCGTCGACCGTCGCCGCGCTGGACGCGATCGAGACGAAGTATGCGGCGCTGGGGAAGACCGTGGAGATCGTCGGGATGAACGACGCGAGTGAGCGGATGCGGGGACGGTTGACGGGCGGGTTCGAGTAGGGCGCCTCGCGGGTCGTTGAGCGAGCCGCCCCCGAGCGCACGCCCCCTCCCGGGTCGTTGAGCGGGCGGCTCCCCTTCCGGTCGTTGAGCGAGCGAGCGCACCTCCGGGTCGTTGAGCGAGCGAAGCAAGACGAAACGCGGTAACAACGCGAATCAACCGAGGTTCATGTCGGAACGATAGGCCTTGACCGCTCGAGACCCGTGGCACGACGGGCGAAGGTCCCGCGCAGTACACCGGAATGAACTGCCACGAAAAGCCGGCGAATGCCCACCCCGGCGCCGTCGACCCGACCTGCTACGGTGTTCCACAGCGTCGCGTGTCGGTGGCAGTCTGTGTCAGGCATGGAGGCGTGGGACCCGAGGAGGACGACCGTGACAACGGCGATCTCTTCGCCCTCTCGTGTCTGAGGGCGAGAAGACCAGGCTGATCGCCTGGGCGAACGAACTGCGCGCGGTGCACGGACGGCTGCGCGCGGCATTGAAGATGGCGCAGGATGCCGTGGCATCCGGCGCTCCCGCGGAGGTCGCGTCCCGCGATCTGCTGCTGTTCTGCCATGGATTCTGCGTGGCCCTGAACGGGCATCACGAGGGCGAGGACCGCACGCTGTTCCCCGCGCTCAGCGCGGCGCATCCGGAGCTGCGCGAGACGATCAGCAAGCTCAGGCAGGACCACTCGATGATCGGGCACCTGCTCGGCGGGCTGCAGGCGGCCGTCTCGTCGGGCGCGACGACCACCACGATGGCCTCGCATCTGGAGGGCATCGCCGCCATCATGGAGAGCCACTTCCGCTACGAGGAACGCGAACTGCTCGACGTGCTCGACGGTTTCATCCTCGACGCGGATCCGGCGGAGGTCTTCGGTCCTCTCTGAGCTGGCACCAGTTTGTTCTGGCATCGGCATCCGACCCCCTTCTCGAATGGAGCATCATGACTGACACGACCTGCCACATGTCCATCTCGCTCGACGGGTTCGTCGCGGGGCCCGATCAGAGCCGCGAGAACCCTCTCGGGATCGGCGGCGTCGAGCTGCACCGGTGGCACATCGGCGATCCGCGAGCGGTGGATGCCGACGCCACCGCGAGCTCGTGGCTGGGGCGGCCGCGAGGCGCGTACGTGATGGGTCGGAACATGTTCGGTCCGATCCGCGGTGAGTGGGATGACGAGGAGTGGCGTGGATGGTGGGGCGAGGAGCCGCCGTACCACGCGCCCGTCTTCGTGCTGTCGCACTTCGCGCATGAGCCGATCGAGATGCAGGGCGGCACGACGTTCCACTTCGTCACCGACGGCTTCGACGCGGCGTATGCGGCGGCGGTCGAGGCTGCGGGCGATCAGGGCGTCGACATCGCGGGTGGAGCGTCTGTCGTGCGGCAGGCGCTGCAGGCCGGCGTGATCGACGAGCTCACGCTCGACATCGCGCCGGTGCTGCTCGGGTCGGGAGAGCGGCTCTTCGACGGGATCGATGAGTTCGGCTTCACCCCGGTCGAGGTGCTGCACTCGCCGCTGGCGACCCACGTGCGGTATCGGAGGGATGGTGAAGCAGGTCGCTAACCGAGCCGACAAGAGCGCGTTTCGGGTCGTTGCGCGAGCCCGACGAAGTGGAGCCCCGTTTCCGGTCGTTGAGCGAGCCCGACGAAGTCGAGCGAGACGAAACGCGGCGACCGTCCACGCAACGCTGCTACGAGGCTGATCTACCCAGGTGAGTCGCTGTATCAGGCTGGCGGACCGTCACCCGCGAGGCAACAGTCCGCCAGCGACGATCAGCGTCCCGAACAGTGCCCGCACATCGGGTACCCGTTCGTACCCGAACGCTTGTTCTGAGGCGGAATCTGTCTTCCACTCACGCAGTCGTCGTAGACGTGATGAACGTCCGGGTCACTCGGATTGATCGAATAGTAGGGCGAGACTCGCATCATGCTCCTTTGCATCAAGGGCGCGGGGCCACCCCGCGTCTGTCCTACAGGAGCATCGAGCCCAGCGTTTGATACAGGCGATAAATCCAATAGGCCCTACTAAACGACTCGGGCCGTAGCCCGTCGACGCTTGCTCAGTCAGCCGAGCGCAGCCTGAATCTGTCCGGCGAGCTTCTCGACGGCCTTCTTGTTCTTGACACCGTCCATGAGTGCCGGCGGACGGTTGTGGTGCACGTTCAGAGACAGGTGCACGTCGGATCCGGATGCCGCGGGCACGACGTTCGCACGGCCCAGCAGCTCCCAGTTGAACATCGTCTTGCGCGTCTGGAGATCGATCTGAGTCCCGTCAGGGCTCTGCCCGAGGATGGTGCTCTTGTTGTCGGCGAGCACGCGCTGCACGGCGGCCGCGGTGGTCGCCGCGTCGGCGTTCGAATGGAACGTGGTGGTCGCTTCAGATGACATCGTGATCCCCCTCAGGTCGTGGTGGTTTTCACGATAGCCAACGGGGACGTCAGTCGCCGGTTTCGCGGCGGGGCGAAATGCCCGGGGAGTTCTCCCCATCCGTCGTTGCGGCCGCGAGCCGTTGTTCCGCACGGGTGAGGTGGCGTGCCGTCAGGCTGGAGGAAACAGCATCCAGGGCGACGCGGTAGAACTTGGGCCAGCGGAAGAGGAGCGCGACGCCGTGCAGGGTCGAGATGACGATCACCAGCCAGCCCATGAGCGCAAAGTCGACGACACCGAAGAACGTGTACGCGAACGCTGCGTTGGCAAGAACACCGATGGTTGCGAACGCCCATCCTCGCCAAGCCCTCGCTTGTGGTGATTCCGCTTTGTCGGCGGTTGACAGCCAGGCGAGCGAATAGATGATCGAGCCATAGCCCGCCAGAAGCGGCACGGGCCACCAATGCGGCGAGAGTCCGAAGGCGCCGCCCTTCACCGCGATCGCGAGTACGACCCCGAGGAGCGCCTGCACGGCGACAGGCGCGGTCGCGAGCGCCGCGAAGCCCCACCAGGCGCGCCTCGCCGACACGGGGGTCCACCGCGCCCCGAGCGCTGACCTCGCCCAGAGCTGACGGCTGCGCAGGTCGCGCACGCGCTGGTCGGATTCCGCCTCAGCAGAGAGCGCGGCCGGAGGATCGAGCCGCTCGGCGAGCACGAAAGTGACGAATCCCAGCAGCAGGGCGAAGAGCACCTCGGGCAGGACGTGCGGATCGACGACCACCACGACCACGACGAAGCTGAGCACGAGGGCCAGGGCGACGCGCACCGCCCAGGCGATCAGCCGGGCCGCCTCACGCAGTTCGCCGGTGTTCTCCCTCGTGAGGCCCAGTCCGCTGAGCACGCTGATCAAAGTGGTGAAGATCAGGAGCTCGGGTGAGAACAGTCCGCTCACGAATGGGAAGAGGAACTCGAAGACCGTTGCGATCGGCAGGCTCACCGGAGGCGTTGACGCCATCACCGCGGCTAGCACTATGGTCAGGTTGCCGGTCGCGGCGATCCACACCCATGCCATGCTGCGGCGAAATAGGGAGGGACTCGTCGATGGCGTCATCCCACTCGTCTACCAGAGACCGCTGACGTTCGGGAGACCTTCACTACGGATGCCGCGCCGCAGTGACACACGTCGGCCACCAGTATCCGCGTCGGCCATGATCGGTGTCATGGAAACAGCTCCGATTCTCACGTGGACCCTGCAGCAGGAGATCCCCGTCCCGCCCGATGTCTACGCCCTGCTCGTCGAGGGCGAGCAGCCGATCACCTCGTTCAAGACGTTCCGAGATTCAGCGACGTTCACGACCAAGCGCCTGATCGTCCGCGACGCCCAGGGCGTCACGGGCAAGAAGGTCGAGATCTACTCCTTGCCCTACAGCGCGATCAACATGTGGTCGTCGGAGAACGCGGGCACTCTCGACTGGAACTCCGAGATCGAACTGTGGACCCGCGCCGGACACATCAAGGTGAAACTGTCGAAGGGTGCGGATGTGCGCCGTATCGACAGCCTGATCGCGTGGGCTGTGCTTCAGGCGCACTGAGCTGTGAGATGCGCGGGCCGAAGGCGCTGCCGTCAGTCGGCCCGCACCTGAACGGCGCTGACATCGTTCAATTCGATCTGTGCGACGCCGTCGTAGTTCGTGATCGTTCCTGAGGTGCACACCTCTGTGCCAGAGGGCAGCGACTCGACTCCTCCGACGTCCCAGAGGACAATCGTGAAACGCGCGACGTCCGGATAGTCGCGACCGAGGTTCAGGAACACATCGTCGTCAGAACCGCGGATGCTGGCGAGCGGCCCGCACACATGCCGACTTTCGCCCACGTGAGCTATGGCCTGGTCCCACCTGATGCTGCCGTCGGACGGTGCCTGAGCGGGTGCCCCGGCCGACACGCTGCAAAGTTGCTCTGCCCGGAGTAGTGCGGTCGCGGCTTCACCGACGCGATCGGCCCAAACGTCACAAGTGTCAGCGCCGAACTGCGCAATCGATCCCTTCGCTGAAACGTACCCGACCAGGGCGTCATACTCCTCAGGGCAGGAGCTGCTCAGCCAGTCCAACTTCTCGTTGATGCTCCCGGCTGTGTCGCCCACGCGCTCCTGTCTGAGTGCGGCGTTAAAGACGTCCTGGCAGTTGGCTGGCGTTGCCTGAGACGGCTGTCGATCGTCGCTCGCCTGGGCGTTCCACCACCAGACCCCGCCGATGATGAGAGCGCTGACGACAACCCACGGCGTCCAGTTCTTCTCCGACTCGGGCATGGTCAGCCCGCGAGTTCACAGGCGATGGCCTTGTAGGTCGTGGTGACCGGGCCGGTCCATGTCCGCCACAGCGTGCGATCCTCCATACAGGCTCCTGACACCAGCGGTTCCCGATATATCAGCCTGAGCATAGCGGTCTGCGTCCGTCGTCCACGCGCCGAGACGTCGCCCGTGATCCCCTATGCTGACGTGGTCTTCAACAACTACAGAAAGCACCGTGATGTTCGCACAGCGCGTGGCCGGGATCTCCGCCGCACTCATTCTCGGATTGGCCCTCACCGCATGCGGATCCGGTGAGCCGACTGTCATGCCCGACGTCATCGGCTCCACTCTCGAAAAGGCGAAGAGCGACATCGAGCGAGCCGGGTTCTCGTCTGACGTCGAGGTTCTCGGCGGAGGGATGTTCGGCATCCTGGATGACTCGGCGTGGATGGTCTGCGAGCAGCTACCCGATGCAGGGGACGCCATCTCTGGTGAGCCGCGATTGACGGTCGACCGCTCGTGCGGTGGCGGCGCAGAACAGCAAACCGAAGAGACTCCGGCTCCCGAGCCGGAGTCGGATGTTGTCGTTACCGACACCACCGTCGACGAACTCCTCAACCGTCTCAACGCTCCAGAGATGGGTGGCATCCAGCTCGGCGACCAGTTCCGCTTCACCGGCGAGCTCTTCATGTCCGAGTTGTGGATGACGGGCGCGACCGGTGAGTACACGGTCTACTTCAAGGCTCACGGTGGCGCCCAAGATCTCTTCGTCCTGATCGACGAGTTCGAAACTCTCGAGTGGACCGACGGAACGGTCGTCGAGATGGTCGTCGAGAGCGTGGAAGTCGAGATCGACGGAGAGACTACGGACGGATGGCTTCGAGCCGTGTCCGCGAGCACTTTGTGAGAAATGACGCGAGGCGGCGTGGTCGTCGGGTTCCTCGCCGCTACGCTGTTGTTCGCCGCGTGCAGCGGCGTTGAGGACACCGAGCCGACCTGGGTGTCGGCGCCCGGGGGCGGCATTCGCGAGTATTACGACCTCGATCCGTTCGGTGATCTGTGCACCCCGGTCTTCGACGCTCAAGCCAGCGGCTTCGCTTCGTGCGTCAGCGCGGCTGAGGCGGACGTCGCGGCGTCGATCGCGTACTCCGAGGAGATGAAACGGCGGATCCGGGAACTGGAAGTCGAACTCGAGACTCGGGTGACAACCTGTCGGGATGGTGACGGAGACGGCATCTGCCACGAGCGGTGATACTCGTAGCGGATGCGCAGTCGCAGATCTCGACTACTGCTGTCGTTGCCGAGACGACTGTCCGCTACATGGCGATTGATCGCCTGGTGCGTAGATAGGACCACCACCTGCAAGATGGTGATGTGACAGAGCAATCGCCGAGTGACGATGAGCCGGTAAGTGAGTTACGACTAACCCTGCCGCGCGAATCTGCGGCTGACACCATGGTGGCCGCCGGCGCGGCTGTAGCCCTCGGCGTCGTGCCGTTGATCGGCTCGGCGCTATCAACGAGCTTCCAGTCAGCAGTGCAAGCCGTGAGTCAGCGCGAGATGGAAGCGTGGCTCGCGCGGATGGCCGAAGTCGTGGACGCTCTCGCCCACCTCACAGAACTTCGCGTCGACGAGATCGTTGGGGATGGGCAGTTTTATCAGTCGTTAGTGCGCGCGTCACGTGCAGCGCAGGAGACGACGGACGCGACGAAGCTGAATCAGCTTGAGGCGGGAGTCGCGCACAGCGGCTCCTGGACGCAGCGATCCCCCCTTCTAGAGCGGACCCTCATGAGACTCTTAGTCCAGTTCGAGCCGGAGCAAATCGAGCTTCTCGAGCTCGTTCACGATCCGCGGCGGTACGCGCTCGCCCACCCTGAACTCGGTGAGATGTTCTCCCTACACGATGTCTACAAGCAGGTTCTTGGCGTGGCCGACGCGGGCTCCCTTGAGATCATCGGGCGGCAGCTCAACGACCTCTACATGTCCGGTGTGACGCGATCCGGCTTTGGCCCAACCTTCATGCCGCTGCGTGACAACCAGGGCGGGTTCGCGCTCACAGACCTGGGCACTGAACTCATGGGTTACTGCGCGCGCGTCAGAGCCTCCCCCGCCGAAGCCCGGTCTTGATCGAAGCGCACTGCCTCGCTTCACCGGTCCGCGGAGGAAAGATATGGTGAACGACGTATCGGCATACGAATGGCAACCGCGAGGGCACCGGTGAACGAACTCAAGACGGCGGAGCGAATCCGAGTGGCGATGGAGCTACTCGCGGAGCGCGCACCTGACGGCGACTACGTGTCCATCAACGACCTCTGGGATGCCTCGCTCGCGCGGGTTCCTCTAACGCCTCACGAAGCAGAACTCAACACGAAGGGGCTCGCGCGCGGTCACACGAACTGGCGGTTTGCGAGCTCGGAGTTCATCACGCCGGGCTGGTTGAGGAAAAACCCGTCGCTTGCTGGGGAGTGGGCGATCACGAAGCAGGGCATCGCGGCGCTCGACGAGCACCCCGATGACGAGCTCTTTGCCGAGGCTCAGCGGATCACTGGTGCCGAGCGCGCCCGGTTGCGAGACGAGACAGCAAGGTCCTTGCGTGAGGTCTGGCTCCCGACCGATAAGTCGCAGCGGCGTCTGCTCGCTGCTGCTGACATCATCGTTCAGGAGGGCTTGCGACAGGGGCTCTCTGCCTTCGCACCCGGGCGTGAAGTGTGGTCAGCGCGGAACATTCAAGACGTCCACGCACTGTGGGCAACGTCCGAGCGCGCCGAGGGACAGAACTTCATCGGGAATCTGCAGCTGCAGTTCGCCGCTGCGACTGACGATCAGCGTCTACTCATGGCTGAAGTGGTCGCCCTGCAGGTACTGCCTATTGGATGGATCATCGGGCACGCGAAGAAGCGCGAGCGCGTCCAGGCGATGCTCGACCTCATGGATCACCCGGTACAGATCCCCCGAGTGTTCGACGAAGCATTCAGCGGTGGCGCATTCCACCCAGGGCAGGGGATGCAGACGCACATCCAACGTGCCATCACCGTCATCCTCGATGTCTTGCTCGCATGGACCAAGCTCGACCACGACGCACAAGCTGATGCGCTCGCGAACCCGATCGCGTGGCGTGACATCGTGCTGTCGACGGGCGAGGCCTTCCCCACCCAGCGATTCGCCCTGCTCTATCTGGTGCATCCAGGATTCTTCGGCCCAATCGTCGCTCCCGAACACCGCTCACGCATTCGCTCGGCCTTCATCGGAGAAATCGGCGGAGCCTTCTCGGACGACCCCGACGCCGACCTGCAGCAGATCTTCATTGCGCTGCAGACGAAGGAGGGCAAGCCGGTCAATGTGTATGACGAGCCACTGCGCAGTTCGTGGCAATCGGCAGACGCCGAGATCACCACGCCTGTAACTGAAGAACAAACGGAGCCCACCGTTCGCGACGAGCAGTCCCACCCTCGCGGGTTCGTCCCCAGCGACGTCGACACGACGACCCTCGCCGCCTCGACCCACCTGTACGAGGAGTGGCTCGTCAAGGCCACGAAAGCGCTGCACCGCCGGGGACAGATCATTCTGTACGGCCCGCCTGGCACAGGTAAGACGTATGTCGCCCGAGCTCTCGCTGAGACATTGCGTCAACCCGGAACCGTCATCAAGCGCATCCAGTTCCACCCCTCGTATACCTATGAGGACTTCTTTGCCGGATATCGGCCGGTGACGGATGCCGCGGGCCAATTGTCCTTTTCTCTGACGCGCGGCCCGCTTCGAGAGATCGCGGACGAAGCGCGCAAGAACCCGGATGTCCCGCACGTGCTGATAATCGACGAAATCAACCGGGCGAATCTCAGCAAGGTCTTCGGCGAGCTGTACTACCTGCTCGAGTACCGCGACGACGCGATCGACGTGCTCTACGCGGGCTCCGGCGATGACGGCGGCAAGGCGTTCACCCTCCCGGCGAACGTGCTCATCATCGGCACGATGAACACCGCAGACCGCTCGATCGCACTTCTCGACTCGGCCATGCGCCGCCGCTTCTCGTTCTTCGAATTGCACCCCGATGTCGCACCGGTGAAGGACATCCTCGTCCGCTGGGCCGTGCATCACCCGCAGAGCCTGCCGGTGGCCGAGCTCTTCGAGCGCCTCAATTCGAGCATCCGTGATCGCGATGACCGCATCGGACCGAGCCATCTGCTGCGAACGGATGATCTCAGCGAAGACGACCTGAGCGCTGTGTGGGAGGAAAGCATCCTGCCGTTGCTCGAGGAGCGCCACATCGGAAGCGGGGTTGACGTGCATGTGAAGTACGGACTCAAGACGCTGCTGGACGGACTCGGCGCCGCTGAATCCGAGGCGACAGCGTCGGAGACATGAGTTCGACGGCGGTCGGCATCCGCGTCGAGGAGATTGCTGAGAAAGGCGAGTCCGTCGTCGCGCTGTCCGTGTCACAAGCGGCGCGTCTGCAGGAGTTGAAGTTCTGTCGCGTGTCTCCGACAGGGGATGCGGAACTTTGGCGCATCACCGACGTGACGCGCGTGGGAGTCGTCACGCTCGATGAACTTCGACTGATCATTCGACCCAAAACTCCCTTGCGGAGCCTGATCTTCATGGCCTCGTACTCGGGCGTGCAGGCTGACGTGAGCCACGCGACCTTCGCATTCGATGCTGATCACGATCTGCCCTCAACGCTGGCCTCAGCGCTGATGCGAGCAGTGCGCGCCGCAACAGGGCGAGGGCTGCTGAAGGGCTATGTGTCCGTCGAGGAGGCGGGCACGGTGATTCGCGGCCGATGGGACGTGGCACGCCAGTTGAGGGCACGGCCCGGCATTCCGGTGCCGGCTGAACTGACCTATGACGACTACACCGAGGACATCGCGGAGAACCGAATCGTCAAGTCTGCGCTGCGCGCGCTGGCGCGACTCGAACAGCTGCCCCGACGCGTCGTCGACGAACTCGGCCCGCTGCTGGGGATGTTCTCCGAGATCTCGGATCTGCGGGTTGGCGGTCGGCTCACCTTGCCGGCAGAGACCCGATTGAACGCGCACTACCAGCCGGCGCTTCGCCTCGCGCAATGGATTCTCGAAGCGACATCGTGGGCGCACGCAGAAGGAGCAAGTTCCGGTTCGACATTCCTGCTGAACGTCGCCAAGGTTTACGAGGACTTCGTCGGCTCGGTGCTCTGCGCGACGCTGAGGCCCGGAGGGTTCGAGGTCGATCTGCAGGTGTCGGACTGGCGATTGGACACCGCCGGCAAGATCCGGATGCGACCGGACATCGTAATCTCGCGTCGGGGTCGCGTCGTGGCTGTGGCCGACACGAAGTACAAGGTCTGGGGCGAGGGTGATGGCTCTCCGCCGAACGCCGACATATACCAAGGCCTTGCGTACGCCGTCACCGCACACGTGCCTGAGGTGCATCTGCTGTACGTGTCGAGAGACGTAGAGCCGCGGCGCTACGAAATTGCCGCGACTCAGACTGCGGTCGTGGCCCACGCAGTGGACATGGGCGGCAGGCCTGGAGAGTTGATTTCTCGAGTTGCAGATCTTGCGCGGGCGCTCGTCGGTTCAGCGGCGGTCTCACTGAATCGCTGAGGCGGAAGATTCCGCGATCACCCTCGGCACCGTCCGCGGGACATAATCGACGCAGTCCGATGACGCCTGACGAGGAGGGAGCGCACGGGCTTTTGAGCTCCCTTCTGGCGGCCTCACCCCGCCCCTCAGACCCGCTCACGGAATCACGATCACCTTCCCCGCGATCCGACCCTCCGCAGCCTCGGCATGCACCACAGGCAGTTCCTCGAGCGGAACCCGCCGCGTGACCTCGACCGTCAGCACCCCGGCATCCACGAGTCCGACGAGTTCGCGCAACTTCTCGGCGTCGCTCTGCACGAACACGACGACCGAGCGCACGCCGCGCTCGGCGTCGTCGGGTGCGGGCATCCACGCGGTGGTGCTGACGACGACTCCGCCGTCGCGCACGAGGCCGACCAGGGCGGTGAACTCGTCGGGCTCGATGGGGGCGAGGTTGAGTAGCAGGTCGACCTGGTCAGTCACGGCATCCTGCACCGTCGCCTGTGTGTGGTCGATGATCTCGTCGGCGCCGGCTGCGCGCACGGCATCCGCACTCCGGGGGCTCGCGGTCGCGATGACGTAGGCGCCCGCGCGCTTGGCGAGGGCGATCGCGTACTTGCCGACGACTCCGCCGGCGCCGACGATGAGCACGCGCTGGCCGGCTTCGAGTCCGCCCTCGTCGAACAGCGCCTGGCGCGCGGTGAGGGCGACCGACGGGAGTGCGGCGGCATCCGCCAGCGGAACACTCGTGGGCGCCGCGACGATCGAGTCGGCGGGAGCGACGACGTACTCGGCGGCACCTCCGTCGTCGGTCATCGGCAGGAAACCGATCACCGGGTCGCCGACCGCGAAGCCCTCTACGCCGTTGCCGATGGCGTCGATCGTTCCGGACACGTCGTATCCGGGGACGTGCGGGAGCCTCACCGGGATTGGCAGGAATCCGGCGCGCATGCCGTTGTCGGCGGCGTTGAAAGCGGATGCCGCGACGCGCACCCGCACCTGACCGGCCGCCGTAGTGGGCTGGTCGATCTCCTCGATGCGGAGAACCTCGGGACCGCCGACCTCGTGGAACCGTATTGCCTTCATGACTTCTTCCCTTTCGTAAGTACTTCGAATTCGAAGCACACGGCGACAGTAGCACTGCTTCGAATTCGAAGCAACCTATACTGGGATCATGAGTCGTCCCGCGCAGCTGTCCCCGCTCGAGCTCTCGGCGTACTTCGCGTTCACCGAGGTCAGTAGCCTGCTGCGGCACGAGGTCGAGAAGCAGCTGCGCGACGTCGGCAAGCTCAGCTACGTGCAGTTCCAGTTGCTCGCGCGGCTCGGCGATGCCCCCGGCGGGTCGCAGCGGATGACGGATCTCGCCGACGGAGTTGTGTACAGCCGGAGTGGGCTGACGTATCAGGCGCAGACGCTGGAGGAGCGCGGGCTGGTCACGCGGGCGCCGTCACCGGAGGATGAGCGGAGCACTCTGGTGACGCTGACCGATGCGGGGCGTGCGGTACTGGCGGAGGTGTTCCCCGGGCACATCGCGGTCGTGCGGAGGTTGCTGTTCGAGTCGCTAGATGAGCGGGATGTGGAGGTGCTGGAGCGGGTGATGACGCGGGCGAGTGGGCATCTGCGGGCTAATCCGCCGCGGAGTGCTGGGGGGCGGAGGAGCGACAAGTCGCGCGTCAAGTGAAGGCTGGCTAGACACCCTCGACGCGGCACGCGAAGGACGCACACAGAGGGGGTCTTTGGGGTCTCAGCGACGCCTTCGATCTCCGAGGCCCCGAAAATGGTCGCGGCATGGAGAGGTTCCGGGTGCTTGTCCTGCAATCGTGCGCATCGCATAGCAAGCTCGGAGACCTTCGAGAAACACTGGCTGAACGAGAACGCCACTTCCAGCAGAATCGCGTAGCCGCTCTTCTGCGACTCGCTTAACTGCCGTATCGCTTGTGTACCTTCATCGGATTGCGATCATCCTCAACTTTCGTAACGATGCCCCGCTGCTTCAGGGACTCGAGCAGCCTGAGGTTGTCGGCAGTGTTCGGCACCCTCGGCTTGTCTCGACCAAATCGGGTCAGCTGACTGTAGTCACTACCAAGGGAGTTCAGAACGCCGAAGAGCTGCACGTCCGACGCGGAGTCCAGGTAGGGCATGAGGTGATGCAGCACCTCGCTCTTCCCAATATGGCGACTTGCCATCTGTTCGACGACCGAAAAACTCACGAGGACTCCGAGCCTTCGAGCAGCCTTCCCGATTTCGACAAAACCAGCTGCCCCACCGGCTGATGTGTACTCGTCAGCATTCTCAGTGATTACCCGCTTCGCCTCGTCCGTCACCGAGGCGCTCGCAAGCACCTTCGCCAGGTCGACCCCGACGAGCTCCGGTGTTACCCATTCGGCGAACTTCGGCGATACGGCGATGACGCGCTCACGCGTCGCCCAGTCCGCAGAAGCAAGATGCTCGTAGGTCGCGGCGCTGCCGGAGATCACCCGGCGAGCGACCAGCTCGGGATACAGCGCACCCGACTCGACGGGCAGATCAGCGACCGCGAGCCACGCCTTCAGCCCGAGACTTTCCGCCAGCTTCGCTCGAAGCTCAGCACCAAGTGTGGACGGGGTGGAGATCAGGGTTACGGCGAGGCTGCGCTTCTCGTCCTCGTCGGCATCTTCGTGCTCGGTGATCTTTTCCGCCGACGAAAGCACCACAGCGAGATTCACGTCCGCGCTGCCGACCTGTTCGATGTATCTCGTCACGTTCGAGAAGGTGGCCGGGAACTTATCGTGCGCCGCGAGCACGGGCCAAGTCTCCTCGGGCGCGTCCTCGACATCCGCAATGCGGCTCTCGTCTGAGACGCTCCCGATGAAGCGCTCGAGCAGCTCTGGCGCCGCCTCCTGCACTTCGGTTATCACGACGTGGAACCGGTCGGCCGCATGGTTCGTCGCCGAGTGACCGTCGACAGCGTCAAGGTAGCTCAACAGCTCGGCAAGCACCTTCGCATAGACGTCTGCACGGTGAGAAGCCCTGAGCTGGTCGAGGCCAAGGCCGACCTCGTCGCCGACCGCCGCCTGGAGGTTGGACAGGCTCATCTCATACAGACCGAGCTTCACGAAGGCCGGCCGCACGGCGTCGCTGGTTCCTGATAGGTCAGGCAGCGACAGCCCGGCGTCCTTGAATAGAAGCGCGATGCGTTCGGCTCGCGCAGCAGGCAAAGCGTCGCTCGCGATTGCGGGCAGCTGCGCGTAGTTCGCCGCGAGGTAGGCCTTCGTCTTCTCTGTCACGGTTTGCTTCGGCTTTGTAGCCAAGCTCGCGAGGCAGGCGCTGACGAGCGTGATTCTCGTCTCGTCATCCAGGTCGACGTCCGCTACCAAGTAGTTGAGTACTCGCGTGCTCCGTGCCGTGAGCTTCCTCACTAGCTCCTCGCGCGATGCACCGCTGCTCAGGTAGCTCTGGAGGAATCGCGTGCTATCGGCATCGAGGCGCGCAAGAGCCGTGACCATGATGTCGGCGTCTGGACTACTCGTTGTCAGCAGGTAGTCCAGGATGGCGATATTGAACAGCGCAGAGTCTGCCAACGAGCGAGGGCTACGCTCACGAATGACGGCTTCCGCGTCTTCGGCGGTCAGCACAAACTGCTCGTCCATGAGCCCACGCTCGACGTGGTGGATGATGAAGTTCGTGGCCGCTGGACTGACCCGGTCCCCATGGAACGTCGATGTGTAGAGCGTGAAGTTGCGATCGATATAGCCCGCACGGATCAGATTGAACGCGAGTCCCTTGGTCAGCAGCTTCTCTGCCACAGCGGCGAGGGACTGTGCGGTGCCCTCATGCTCAACCAGGAAATCGGGCCGGTTCATCAGTTCGCCCATGTCAGACGTACGTAGGAACGCGAGCTGCTCCTGCAACTCTCGTACTTGCTCAGACTCGGCCTCATCGTCAGCTTCACGCCAGGCGTCGGCGTCGAGCGAATCGCTGACAAGAGCGGACACATCCGAACGCCGCAGCTCTATGTGATGACGGCTGTAGTGAGGGTTCTGCCAACCGAGCGTGGGGTCGCCCTCGCCGCTCGCGAGCTTGCGCCAGAATTCAACTGACTCGAAAGCAGCTGGCTCGACTCTCTGCCCATCGATGTAGTAAAACGCGTTCGGCTTCTGGTAGCTTCCTGTCCGCACCATGAGATCGATGCGAGACACAAGCTGCTTGCCGAGCCGTGAGGCGCGCTGCTTCGCCAAGGTGCGTCGCGAGATCTCCATGCGTGCGACGCGGAGCTCCCGCTCGGCTCGACGGATGTTCTCCGCCACCAACGTCCGGCTGATCTCGTAGAGCTTGTCGAGCTTGCTCTTGCCGAGCCGGATGACCTCAAAGTCACTCAGGTGCGTGCTCTTGTAAAGCATCATCGCGAACAGCTGCGTCTCGCTCAGCTCGAGCTGCTTCCCGTCCCCGGCAAAGATCCTGTCGCGGAAGACGATGAACTCGTTGCGCACATTCTTGAGCAGACGCATGTCCGGCACGAACCGGCCGGCAAGATCGATCAGGTCTGGCGACACGTCGTGCTCAATGCCACGCAGGATCTGCGTGGTCAAGTTGCGCGCGCTTCGATGCGTGATGAACGGGACGACCGGAATGACGAGGTCGAAGAACTTGGTGCGGTTCGCACGCACGATCTCAGCCTGCGCTGGGTCCTCAATCTCGATGAGTGCCACGTCGACCTTGCGTTTCTCGTGCTCGAGACTCACGCGGTCGAAGATGCTGTCCTTGATGGCGTAGATGAAGCGGATCGGCTTCTTGATCTGCGGTGATGCGTTGAGGAGCGCGTTCAGGGAGCGCAGCGTTTCAAAGATGTGTGAATCGTTGAAGCGGTCGATGTCTTCGAAGATCACGATGTCGCGCTTCGAGGTCTCGAAGAAGTAGACGATCTCGTCCAAGTACTGATCGAAATAAGAGACTGACTTCTCGTCCAGCGTCACGGCGGCAGGGCCAGCCGAGAACTGGCGGATGTGGATCCGGCCGTGAAGAAGAGCGCGAGCGGCAACGATGCCGACAGCCGCGAGTACCGCGATGATCGGGTACACCCAGAGACTCAGCTCAAACAGCGGTCGGAGCGTGCGTTCGATCGTCCCCGCCCATCCCAAAATCATGAAGGCAATCGAAACGACCACGCCTCCCATGAGGGCAAGCGCAATCTCGCGTCCCCAGCTGAAACCTTCGATTCGACGGAAGCGTGAAGCCCGCGCTGACTTCGGTTCTTCTCGATAGAGCAGCTGCTTGACGATCTCCTGCTGGATGCGGTTCGTTGGCGTCCTTGCTTGAGCCGGGACCGAATCATCGACCTCGGAGTCGTCAATCGGTGAAAGAGTCGAGAGCGAGAGTTCGACCACGCGGCCATCATGATCCCCAGCGACGCGTCCCAAGATGCTGCTCTTGCCGACGCCGTAGTTTCCGGAGAGCGCGATGTTCAGGACATCGTCCTTCTTCAGGTTCTCGGCGATGGCCTCGGCGTATTGTGCGTGCTCGGTTTCGATGAACTCGGGCGTAAGCGCGGTCAAGTCCCAGCTCGGAGCCCCAGGCTTGGCGTTGAGAGCAATGTCGGCCTTCTTCGCGCGCCGCTCCTCGAAGTAGTCCTTCACCCGCCTGATCACGACTCTGTCTCCGTGACCTCATTAAGGGGAAGCTCGTCGCTCGCCTCTATGTTCGACGCAGATAGCGGTTTGCGCACGTCGACCACCGATGACCGCAGCGTCATTCCGGTTCTTGACGCTGCGACGGCGACAACCGAAGGGAGTCGGCGAATGCGGTCGACGGAGCTCTTCGTGCCGCGATACTGCAGCGCCAGGAACCATCCGTGCGTGGCGCCATCGGACGTGAGGTAGCTCGGAAGCTGCGCCTCGAGGCCGTTCCAGAACTTGCCGTTATGCAACTTCTTGACCTCGATCAAGACTCGCGTTGTGGTTCCGGACGCCGCCTTGAAGTCGACCGGTCCTCGTCCAAGTTCCACCTCACGGTCGATCTCGACATTGAACTGGCGTAGGTAAGGCTGCGCCAATCCGAGGAACAGCAATTGCGCCGCCTCCTCGGGCTTTTCCGATCCATCCGAGTTCCAGAGCAGGCTCCATCCACGTTGCTGCTCTACAAAGTGCTGGAACCGGTCGACGAGCTCACCGACCAATATGAGCAGGTCGTCATGTGACGTGATGGTACGCGCTGTGAGGGGATACTCAGCTGCGTACGCAACTGGCGCCTGGTCCCACTGAACGACGCCGAGCGGATCCGCGCTGAAGTCGTAGCCGTGGAGGTCTTGTCGACTCGTCTGTTCACGAGCCCATTCGCGCACTCGATCCGGGTGGCGGCGTGCCCAGCTGACGATGTCGGCCTTCCGCACGGCTTCGCCGACCTGGAGGTTGAGGGTGAGTCGGATGTCTTCGTTGAAGTGCGAGTCGAACCAGTCATCGGCGTTCAGTGTCGGAAGCTCGTTGAGCAGCGCTCGCGGCAGCAGGATGACCGGTCGACCGTCATTCGGGTTCGTTGGAAGCTGCACATCTTCGGCGATCCAGCGGGCTGCATCGAGCGAGACACGTGCCGACTTCACACGGTGTGTGTCGAGCGGGATGCCGTGCCGTTCGGCGATCATCTGGGTGTATGCGATGAAACGCGCCTTAAGCACGTTGACTGTGGCGTCGGAAATCCGGTCGGGACCAATGCCGACATTGAGGATGCCGATCTCCTCGATATGTTCAGGTTGCGTGAGTCCGGCTGCGATCGCAGTCGCGATGCCGTCCGCCATGGTCGCGGCAAATCGATCGCCCGAACCCGAGCCGCTCGTGCCGCTGGCCGTGTATCCCAAGCCAACCTCGAATGGCTCCGGGAACGTCAGGAGCCGCCGAGCTGCTTGCGCCGAAACGGACGTCGAGCTGGTCGCTCTCGCCACCAGGCCGTAGCAATGGACGAAGTGCGCAATGAGCTGCTCGTGGGCACTGGCCCACTCCCCTCCGGCTTCGAGGAGCAACAGCGGATCGATGAACAGCTTGGTATCGACCGTCAGATGGGGGTCGAACCAATCGTCAGCAGCTGTCTGAGTGACGCCGAAGTGCTCCGAGAATCGCATGGCTACGCGCACCTCCGAAGAGGCTTCGTGGATGCGGAGTCGACACGGCTCATCATCGCTGTGCCTTGCTGCCAGCGAGGACTTCGGCCTGCTCGAGCACCAGCTCAATCGCCTTCGCCTCTGCGTCCGGCGGGTAGTCGTACTTCGCCAGCAAGCGCCGAACCTTCGTGCGCATCGCAGCGCGGACTGAATCCTTGAGGTTCCAGTCGATCGTTGCCGATGCACGAACCGCGGTGACGAGTTCCTGCGCGATCTTCTTGAGTGTGTCGTCACCAAGCTCGAGTACCGCGGCATCGTTGAGCCGGACGGCGTCGTAGAAGGCTGCCTCGTCTTCCCTCAACCCGAGCGACTTGTGGCGGGCGTCCTCTGCGCGCATCGTCTTCGCAAGCTTCACGAGCTCCGCAATGATCTCTGCCGTAGTCAGCGATCGGTTCGTGTAGCGGTTGATCGCCTCTTCGAGCTGCTCGGAGAACTTCCGGGCCTGCACGACGTTGGTCCGCTGCACAGTGCGGATCTGGTCGTTCAGCAACCGTCGAAGCAGACCCATCTGGAGGTTCGGCTTCTCCTTCTCCGCGAGCGAGTCAAGGAACTCCTCCGACAGAAGCGACAGCTCAGGGGTCTCGACGCCGGCCAGCTGGTAGACGTCGATCACCTGATTTGCCGACACGGCCTCGTTCAAGAGCTGACCGAGGGCGGTGTCGATCTCGACACTGCCGCTGCCGCCCCGACCCGAGTCGGGGTTCTGGATCTTGAGAATCGCCGCACGTACGTCAGTGAACAAGCGGACGTCGTTCCGAATGGCCGCCGCTTCATCGCGCGCGCCGGCCAGCGCGAATGCCTTTGCGAGCGCCAGCACCTGATCGTTGAAGCGGCTCGTTCGATCGGGATCGGCCATCACGAAGTCGAGCACCTTGGCGTACTCCGCAAGACGCTGCGATGGTGACAGTGCCGGGGACGCGTCGTAGCTCACGCCGTGAAGTAGTCCCCGCACGACGTCGTGCTTCTCGAGCATGATGTTGACCATGTCCTCGATCGGCACACCAGCCTGATCACGGTCGGACGGTGAGTACTCGCTCAGCGCGCTCTGCAGGTTGTCGAAGATGCCGATGTAGTCGACGATCAGTCCGCCCGGCTTGTCCCGGAACGTTCGGTTCACGCGTGCGATGGCCTGCATGAGCCCTGCGCCCTGCATGGTCTTGTCGACGTACATCGTGTGCATAGACGGTGCGTCGAAGCCCGTCAGCCACATGTCCCGCACGATGACCAGCTCAAGCGGATCATCGGCGTTCTTGGCCCGCGCCTTGAGATCCTTGCGCACGTCCTTCGAGTGAATGTGCGGCTGGAACTCTGCCGGGTCGGCCGCCGAGCCGGTCATGACGACCTTGATCTTGCCCTTGGTCGGATCGTCGGAGTGCCACTCCGGGCGCAGCGCCACGATCTTCTCGTAGAGGCGGACCGCGATGCGGCGGCTCATTGTGACGATCATGCCCTTACCGAGGATCGACTCGCGTCGCTTCTCCCAGTGCTCAACGATGTCTGCAGCCACCATGTCGAGACGCGCATCGGCGCCGACGATCGCTTCCAGCCGCGACCACCGCGACTTTGCGGCAGTGGCAGCGTCCTCTTCGACCTGCTCGGTGACTTCCTCGACAAGTTCGTCGAGTGCGGCGTAGTCCTCGGCTGACAGATCGACCTTGGCGAGGCGGGATTCGTAGAAGATGCGGACGGTCGCACCATCCTCGACAGCACGCGTCAGGTCGTAGACGTCGACGTAGTCGCCGAATACGGAGCGCGTCGACTTGTCCGCCGAGTCAATCGGCGTTCCGGTGAAGCCGAGATAGGTAGCCCCTGGCAAAGCGTCGCGCATGTGCTTCGCGAGACCGGCCTTGAGTCGTCCGCTGCGGTCGAGGTACTCGCTGAAGCCGTACTGCGAGCGATGCGCCTCGTCCGCGATCACGATGACGTTGCGTCGATCCGTGAGCACGACGTTCGCGTCACCGTCCTCGCCAGGTGCGAACTTCTGGATTGTCGTGAAGACGATGCCGCCGGATGCGCGGGTCAGTCTCGTGCGCAGATCCTTACGGGTCTCGGCCTGAACGGGCGATTCAGGCAGGATGTGCGCTGGCGCAAAGACTTCTTCGTAGAGCTGGTTGTCCAGGTCGTTACGGTCCGTGATGAACACGAGCGTCGGGTTGGCCATCCGCGCATCACGCATCACCTTCGCGGCGTAGAACACCATCTCAAAGCTCTTGCCCGAACCCTGGGTGTGCCAGACGACACCACCACGACGGTCACCGGATGGACTCGATGCCTGAATGGTCGACTCGACCGCGGCGTTGACTGCCCAGTACTGGTGGTACTTCGCGACCCTCTTGATGAGGACGGAGGTCTTCTGCTTCGTGACCTTATCGGTCACCGTCTCGCGGCTGAACACAACGAAGTTGCGGAGCAGGTCGAGGAAGCGAGTCTTGTCAAAGACGCCTTTGATGAGCACCTCAAGGGCCGGCCGATCAGTGATGACCGTCCTGCCGTCCATGGTCTTCCACGGCGCGTAGTGCTCGAACGCTCCGCTGTAACTACTCATCGCAGCCGATGTGCCATCGGAGATGACCGTCACCGCGTTCGCCAGGAACACCGACGGTATATCCTTCCGATACGTCTGCACCTGGTTCCAAGCGGACTTGAGCGTCGCGTGTTCGGCGGCCGGGTTCTTGAGCTCCAGCAGCGCCAGCGGGATTCCGTTGACGAACACGAGTACGTCGGGGCGGCGGTTCTTGCCGTTCTCGATAATCGTGAACTGGTTAAGCGCGACCCAGTCGTTGCGCTCGGGCCGCTCGAAGTCGATCAGGTTGATCGTGCGCGTCCGGAGGATGCCATCGGAGCCACGCTGCTCGACGGGCACCCCCTCAGTGACGAGCTTGTGTAGCCGGTAGTTCTCGTCGATCGCGCTCTGCGACTCGGCCCGGCGCACGCGCTTGATGGTCTCAACGACTGCATCGTTGTCGAGACCGGGGTTCAGGAGTCGAATCGCGTCGCGCAGCCGATCCCACAGGAAGACTTCCTCATACGACTCACGCTGAGCAGCAGCTTCGCCGGGCGCGAGGCTCGGGCCGTGCAGCGTGTGATAGCCAAGCTGCGCGAAGTACTCGAGCGCGGCTAGCTCTACGACGTTCTCGTTGAAAGCGCTCATCGTGACATCTCTCCCTCGGCTGTCAATCCCAGGCCGCTTCGCAAGGCAGCCTGGACGGTCGCAGTATCGGAGTCAGCCAGATCGGCGACGGCTGCTGCGCGCGAGACCGCGCTCATAACGCCGGCAGCGAAGGTGTCTCGCGCTTGCCAGTCGACGGGTAGATCTACCTCAAGGCGTTCTAGCCGCCTTTCCAGCTGCTCAAAAAAGCTCGCCGGATAAACACCACGCAGTGGATCTACGACGGCTCTCCAGTCGAACACCTCGCTGGCTACAGCCGGGACCGCTGGCGCCGTATCCGCCTCGGCTGATTCGAACAGAATGTCTGAAAATGGGAAGTCTGAAGACTCCAGGCCGTTCTTCGCCTGTTGAGATAGCTGTAGCCCCTCGATTTCCATTGCTTCTGGCAGCGTCGCCCCATCAAGGAGCAACGTTGCGTCAAACCTCGCTCGCCGAAGGTCCAGTCCAGATGACGCATCCAAATCATTCGCGGCCACTTCTGACGGAAAGCGTGAATTGGAGAGATCGACGTAACCGACAGCTCCGCTCAGGTCCAGCTGGGGACCTCGAACAGCGTTACGTAGACGCAGGCCGCCGAAGGTCGAGTCCGCGACCGTCAATGAAGTTGCGGGACGCGAATCATCTTCCCTCACCGGTTGAGAGAACGATGTCTTCAGCGTGTCAGAGCCGATTCGAGCTTCCCCTCCAATCACCATCTGATCGAGATAGATGCTCGCCGTGAACTCTTCGAAAGCGAGCGCGACCTCCCCACCAACCTCGGCCTCAGTGGCACGCAGATCGTAGTCGAGGATCTGCCCAGCTACTGATAGCGAGCCACCCACCCGCGCCGAGGAGAGGTCGAGGGACTCTTTCACGTGGTCTACTGGCCGGTTCACGTTGTCTTGCTCCCAGTTCAAGATGACGTCGCCGTCGCACTCGATTCCTGAAAGGACGGGGACGACGGAGTCGGCGCGGCGTGTCAGCGATAGATCTCCGAGCACCCGGGCACCCGTGAAGTCGACTGCCTTGAGTTGCCCCGCAATAACGAGATCGAGATCGCCAAGGACAGTTCCGCGGAAATCCCACGATGCAATACCCCATGCCGCTTCCGTGCCCGTGAGCCGTCGCGCGAGCTCTGCTGTGATGAGTCGAATCTCTTCCCTTACCCCCGGGCCGAAAATCGAATCGTCTTCGATCGCCTTTTTCTCACCTAGCGCCCGCAAATGCGACGTCAGCACGTCGAAGCAGCGCTGCGTGCCAGACTTCCACTCGTCGCCGAGCGCGAGTACCAGATGAGCTCCCGCGATGCGAGAGATCGGCTGCGCTGTCGCGAGCAGGCCGACTGCCTTCGAGAAACGCTCAATGAGCGCGAACTCCTGATCGGCACGATGCTTGTCACCCGCGCGCTGGTCTTCCTGAGCATCGATCTTCCCTCGAGCTTCAGACAGCAGGTGAGAACGGAACTTGAGTACTGCGTAGGCTGCGGTCAATACACCAGCGATCAATGTCGCAGCGACGATCACTGGGCTCGCGATGTTCGCCTTGTCCGGCAGCGAGAAATCCTCGGCGCCGAAGGCGAGCAGCAACAATATCGAGTAGAGCGCGATCAGGCCAGAAACCACCGCAAGCACAAGCCGCAGCAGCGGAGCCCTTAGCAGCCATGGTTCGGTGCCGGTGCTCGAGCGGCGCTTGTTGGACCCGATCAGCATCCAAATCACGAGGATCACAAACACTGCGCCGCAGACAACTGCAGCCCAGGCGGTCACCGGCCACTCCGGCCATCCGTTCATCCGGATTGACCTTTCAACTCCGTCGGAGAAATCCGGCCCGACAGCAGCTCGGGGAGAAGCGCGTCGCGCAGCGCCGTGAGGCGTCGGGTTTCATCACGCAGCGAGGTCATGCGGTCGAACAACGGCATGGCGAACGAATTGAACGCAGAAAGTGCTTGCTGTGAGGGCTCACCAATGCGGTATTCGTCGAAGCCGGAGGCCTGGAACCGTTGGCGTCCCGATGATCCCGTCATGCGCCGAATCGCCCATTCACGGAGAGTGTCGCTTCGCGCAAGAGCGTAAATCCATGGCGTTGTAAACGCTCCCGACGGGGAGAGCACGATGTACTCAGTAGAGCCCCATCCGACCTCGCCATCGTCGAGCATGTCGACGATGGCGGTCTTCCCGTTCTCCAGGCATGGGGTGATTCGTGCCATCAAGACATCACCGTTGACGAACTTCTGTCCAGTTCCGAACGCCCGGATGTCCCAGTCGTACACCGTCGGAGAGAACTCCGGGAGTGCTGACATCCCCACATACGTAGCTTCAGAACCTCGACTCAGCTTTCGCCTGACGTTGACGTCAATTAGATCGGAAAGGGCCGTCCCTGTACGCGACATCTCGATGTCAAAATCGCGATCGAAGCGTGCGCGCACAAGTTGATCAATCAGATCGATCGACCTCAAATTCGACTCGATCTTGTCATCAAGTGTGCCGAGCGTCGCCGAGATGTCGCGCTGCTCGGGCAGACTGGGGACAGTCACCGGAATTGCAGCGAGGTCTTTCTGTCGAAGGTACGGCAGGGCGCTTCCTTCAGCCCACGACGAAAGACGAACGCTCTCGAGTAGGAAGAGCAGAAATCGCTCGTCAACTGAGCCGCGCTTTGGGATTGCGGCCATCATATTGTTGTCCATAGCCGTCGGACGAGTGATCTGGCGCAGACGTTCGGCTTTGAGGCCCTCTCCAATCTTGGCGAAGGCTACCGAACCAGCTGGGGCGAGTTTGACCTTCATCCGTTTTGCGGTCTCGTCCGTGACCCAGTTGTTAGCTGCGACTATGCGCTTACTGTTTGCGGGGAGGGTCATATCGCTGACCTTGATGAACGGATAGTCTCCGACGATGTGCCCTTGCTCGGATTGCGGGAACGCTCCTCCGGCCTGGAACTGACACAACTCCCCTAGCGGCATGCTGCGCCACCCCGCTGTCACGCGAGTTCTCCTAGCCGCGCGCGCACTTCATTCTCGAGATCGCGTCCACGGTCGAACTCCGCAATCAGTTCGTGCCTAAGGCGCTCGAGCCGCGCCGCTATTGGCTCGTCATCCAGCTCGGCTTCCGCAGCTCCGACATAACGTCCCGGCGTCAGCACGAAGTCGTGCGCCTCGATCTCGTCGAGCTTGGCCGCCTTTGCGAAGCCGAGGACGTCTTCGTGCACACCACCGTGATTGCGCCAGGCGTGGTAGGTGTCCGCAATCTTCGCGATGTCCGAGTTGCCTAGTACGCGCAAGCGACGCGACTCCATGCTGCCGAGCTTGCGAGCATCGATGAACAGAACCTCGCCGCGCCGCTCGCGGTGC
The DNA here is from genome assembly GCF_002362255.1 of Microbacterium sp. SZ1. Taxonomy (GTDB): domain Bacteria; phylum Actinomycetota; class Actinomycetes; order Actinomycetales; family Microbacteriaceae; genus Microbacterium. The sequence goes on from NZ_LPVV01000004.1 coordinate 143,575, forward strand.
CCGTTGCCGTGACGCTCCTTACTGATGAACCAGAGCGAGACCGGGATGCCTGTGTTGAAGAAGAGCCTGTCGGGCATCGCCACGATGCAGTCCACAAGGTCGGCCTCTACGAGCTTGCGTCGGATCTCATCTTCGCCACCGCTCTTGGATGAAAGCGAGCCGTTCGCGAGCACGAATCCCGCCGTGCCCTTCGGGCTCAAGTGGTGAACGAAGTGCTGCACCCAAGCGAAGTTGGCATTGCCCTGCGGGGGTGTCCCGTACTTCCAGCGCGGATCATCCGCGAGCTTGCCGTCCCACCAGTCGGAGACGTTGAACGGCGGGTTCGCGATGATGAAGTCCGCACGGAGATCTGGGTGAAGATCCTCTGTGAAGGAATCGGCTGACTTCGGGCCGAGGTCGGCCTCGATGCCTCGTAGCGCGAGGTTCATCTTGGCGAGCTTCCACGTCGTGTCCGTGTACTCCTGCCCGTAGACCGAGATGTCGGTGCGCTTGCCGCCATGCGCCTTAACGAACTCAGCGGACTGCACAAACATGCCGCCTGAGCCTGCAGCTGGGTCGTAGACGCGGCCCTTGTACGGCTCGAGCATCTCGATCAGCGTCTTAACGACGCTTCGCGGCGTATAGAAGGCACCAGCATCCTTGCCAGTCTCCTTGCCGGCGAACTGCCCGAGGAAGTACTCGTAGACGCGCCCGAGCACATCGTCGGCTCCATGGTCGTCAGTGCTGGTGAAGCCGATGCCGCCGATCAGGTCGACGAGCTCACCGAGGCGTCGCTTGTCAAGTCCGTCACGCCCGTAGTTGCGCGGAAGTACACCTCGGACAGACGGGTTCTCCTTCTCGATGAGGTCCATCGCCGTGTCGATGTCTTGGCCGACCGTCGTAAGCTTCGCGCGCGACTGCACGTAGCCCCAGCGCGCGTTCTCGGGCACCCAGAAGACGTTCTGGCTGGTGTACTCGTCACGGTCCTCGAGGAAGGATGCGACCCGCTCCGGCTTGATTCCGTCTGCGAGCAACTCTGACTCCAGCGACCCGCGGCGTTCCTCGAAGCGGTCTGAGATGTACTTCAGGAAGACGAGCCCGAGCACGACATGCTTGTACTCGCTCGGCTCCTGATTTCCGCGCAGCTTGTCGGCAGCGTCCCACAGTCGCTGCTCCAGCGTCTTCGTTGGTTTTGGCTTCGCGGTTCGTCCTGCCATGGTGTGCTGTCGTCTCCTTGATTCCGAGCGCCTCGTCACCTGGTGCCGGCGGTGTTCTCGATCTCACGGTATCGGTCGCATACCGGCATAGCGCGATCACAGCGCTTTCCGTGCCTCGTGTCTCGTTCGCTCTCATCCCCTGCCCTACACTGACTCTTTAGTAAACGCACCGTTGCGAAACCCAAGCCCGAAGGAGACCACCATGGCCCTCACTGCCCACTCCACGATCGGCGACTGGCTCAACGACCCGACCGGCGGCCCGCTCATCCGCGGCCTCTTCGAGCAGACCGGCGCCGACCCCGCACTCCTCACCCCCGTCCTCGGCCTGCCGCTCCAGCAGCTCGTCGCGATGAGCCAGGGCCAGCTCCCGCAGTCGGTCGTCGACGACCTCGTCCGCGCAGCCAACAACGGCGAGCTCCCTGAAGCCACCGCCACCGAAGGCTGGACCGAGACCCCCACCACCGGGCGCTTCGCCGGCAAGACCGTGATCGTCACGGGCGCCGCGTCCGGGATCGGCAAGGCCACGGCATCCCGCATCGCCTGTGAAGGTGGACGCGTCATCGCCGCCGACATCTCCGCCGAGAAGCTCGACGCGCTGAAGTCCGAGCTGCCCGACATCGTCACCGTCGCTGGCGACCTCACCCAGCAGGACGCGATCGACGCCGTCATCGCCGCCGCGGGCGACACCATCGACGGCCTCGCGAACGTCGCCGGCATCAACGACGACTTCTCGCCTGCGGGCGAGACGACGGATGCCGTCTGGGACCGCGTCATCGCCATCAACCTCACCGCCCCGTTCAAGCTCATGCGCGCGGTGCTGCCGATCATGGAGAAGGCCGGCCGCGGCTCGGTCCTCAACGTCTCGAGCGAGGCGGGTCTGCGCGGCAACGCCTCGGGCAACGCCTACACGGCGAGCAAGCACGGCATCATTGGCGTCACGAAGTCCGCGGCGTTCATGTACGGCCCGAAGGGCATACGCGTGAACAGCGTCGCTCCCGGCGGGGTGGCCACCGGCATCCCGATGCCCCCGAACATGTCGGAGTACGGATCTGGACGCCTCGCCCCGTTCCAGCAGGCCATCCCGACCGTCGCAACGGCCGAGCACCTCGCGGCGTCGATCACCTTCCTGCTGTCGGACGACGCCGTGAACATCAACGGCGCTGTCCTGGCTTCGGACGGGGGATGGTCGGTCCAGTAAGCACTTCGTACCCTCAGGACGGAACGCCCTCAGGACAGCACGCCCTCGCGTTCGCGCTCCACGCTCGCCCGCGCTTCGGCCACCGCCGCGTCGACACGCTCCTCCGTGCGCCGACGCGCCCGACGCACCCCACGGATCACGAGCAGAGCGATGCCCGCGAGCACCACGAGCCCGATGCACACTCCACGGCACGGCGACCACGGTGAAGCCGGAACTCACGGCCCCCGGAGCCGCGAACGCGTCATCGCCGAGCACCAGCGGCGTCACCGTGACGTCACCCATGAGCAGCAGGAGCGGAGAGATCGCGATCTCCTACACACGTGTCGTGGTCGCATCGGGCAGCATCTTCATCGCCTCACCGGCCTGCGCACCCGATGCTCCGATCCCGAACGGCACGAACACGGCGACACCGCCACTCGCGCCGAACCTCACGTTGCCCGTGTTGGCGCCGGTGTACTCGACCGTCAGCACACCGGCGTCGAAGGGATTCCAGGATGCTGCGCACAATGTCTGCACCTCCGACACCTCGAGCGCCGGTGCGATGTCGCCGGCGACCTGAAGGTGGGCGCGCACGCCGATCCAGTCGCAGATATTATCTCAACTCCTTCTGACGATCCCTGTCTATCAGCCCCTCGATCCGCTCGACGATCTTGGTCTCTTTCGGGATGACGAGCGTGCCCGGGGGTGAAAGTGCACTTTCAAGCGCGAGGTCGAGCGCTTCCTTGTTCTCGCGAAACTTCACGGGTTCGTCGGACCGCTGCTTTCGCATCACTGCGGCTCGGCTCCGCGCGGACCATTTACCGATAAGCCGATATGACGTGATGGTCCGCCAGAGAGTCCTCGATGCCGCATCCGGCTCCCACCTCTGGTATCTCAACAGCGCAGCGGGCTTGCGTTCGGCGAGCCTTGTCAGGCCTCGTTTCGCCGTGCTCTCCGAGATCCCGTACCAGATTGGAGCGCGGTTGTAGGGGAGTTCGAAGGTCGGCTTCGAGCTGAGGGCGATCATCAGCATCATCTTCTCTGGTGCCCCGAGCGTTTGGTCCCATCCGTCCAGCCAATAGGTGTGCGGGAGGGAGAACCAGCGATCATCATCGACTGTCTTCGGCCGCGTGTAGGGGTCGCCGCTGCCAGACTCGTGCAGCAGATAGTAGCGAACGCTTCTCCCGGAGCCTTCTCTTCGGATGAGCCCCATCTTGGTGAGCTTGGTGACGGATCGTGACCACTTCGACTTGGCGCCTGTCATTGCGGAGAACCTCGTGAAACCGGCCATGATGGCCCAGGCACTCGACTGGTAGCGCGCGTCGTATGGGGTTCGCGAGCTCGCGAGAGCATGTATCAGCAGGTAGACGTCGAGCGTCGCGGGGTCATTGACCAGGCTCGCCATCGGTCCCTGCCGGGTGCCCTCGGTATCCGGCTCGGCCGACTGCACGAACGCCCGACGGATGGGAACGCCACCTCGTCCCGTGCTGTTCAGCATGGTGCGCAGTAGGTCCACGCGCTCGGGATGACTTTCGGGCTCAGACTCCCCCGGATCGACCTCTGCCTCGTCATCATTCATCCGAGAAGTATGGCAGGGAAGGAAATCTACCGGGATAGAATTGTCCTGATCGTTATCGTTTCAGGCCCGTCTATGTTATGCATGTTATATCGATGTGATTGCACTGTCAATCATTGTTATGTCCCCTCGTGCGCGCGACAGGATCGGCGCCATCGATGCGTAGCGTTCGGGCGCAGCTGTAGGAGTTTGAGGGCGTTCGTTGGCGATCGTGCATTGACACCCGAAAGCGTGTACCCCCGGCCATAGACTTGAAGCAAGGCGGGAAGCTCCGAGAACCGCCCCGGGACACAACAACAAACGCCCAGGCGGCAACCTGGGCGTGTTGGTTCCTCGTCTGAAGAGGATCTGTGGGAGGCAGTAGCTCCCGGTGGTTCACACCAAGGCTACAGCGGATTTCGCCACCTGGCAATTTCCGCTTCTCCCTCGGAACCCTTCCTTCGACGACGTGAGTCAACGAAGGAGGTGGTGCGAATGGAATCCTCCAGGAAGCACCCGAACCGTGGTGGAGCGGCGGTGTGGATCGGCCTTGCGCTTAGCGCAGGATCGTTCATCGTCAACATGCTTCGCCTGTTCATGTAACAGCGGGACGCTACCCCCGGCCTAGGCCGGGGGTAGTCGTCCGCATGCCCCATCTCTCATCTGGGCGATATAGCCGCATGCCATCTCAGGATAGAAGCGCGTCCACGCACGGCGCCGGCGCGGTCCGGGTACGGCCGATCTCCGGGGTGCCGACGCCGGTGAGCGCGAGGACGCCGACGAGGGCGGCTATTCCCTCCGTAGCCGCGACGGTCACGCCGCCTGGTGGGCCTGATCCAGATGCACGATGGGCGCCATGGCGCTGACGGCCTGGTCGACGCCTGTGGGCTGTTCCATCGCGACGCAGGCGGCCTGCTCGTCGGGGTAAGCCAAGCGGATGGTTTCGAAGCGCATGGGTGCATGGAAGCACACGTACGACGACACCGCTCGAGGTTCGCAAGGTTGTCCAGCTGCCGCCCTCCAGTCCTCACATCTCAGCCCGCTACCCTGGCTCCGATGAAGAAGCTGCCTGCACTCGCGACCCTGGCCGTCGGCATCCTGCTCCTGTCGGGATGCTCTCAGGCCGCCACTCTCGCGGCGTGCGGGCAAATCGCGTCCGAGGCTGTTCAGGTCTCGGGAGCCATCAACGAGCTCAGTTCGCCGACTCCCGAGGCGGCGCGGGCGGCGCTCAACGAGGTGCGCGCGGTGTCGGAGAAGATCCGCGGGATCGACGGGCCCGAGGAGTTCGTCACGCTCCGCGACTCGTGGACCACGAGCATCGACGCGTTCGTCACCGAGGGCGGGAAGGCCCTTGCCGGAGACGTCAGCGGGGTGGATGAGGCATCGAACCAGATGCGCACCGCGACCGATGCGATCGTCGCGTACTGCACGCCGTAGCGACGGGTCGGTTCACGACGGCGGGTCGTGACGTCTACCGCGCGATGCCGCGCAGCAGCCGTGTGACCGTTTCGTCGATGCGATCTTCGCTGAGCGGCTGCCCGATGAGCGCCGCGTACGACGCCATCGCGATGAGCTGATCGGCGATGGCATCGGCATCCACATCCGGGCGGATCTCGCCCGCCGAGTGTCCGCGGTCGATACGCTCCGCGACCCACGACCGGATCGGCGCCGCCAGCCGCTCGTTGAGCGCGAGTCCGAGCTCGTGGTCGGTGGCCGTCACGGCGATGAGCGCCCGGGCGAGGGCGACGCCCTCGTCGCTGGCGAGCCCGGCCGACATCGCCGAGAACCACGCGTGCAGGTCGGCGCGGATGTCGTCGGTGATCGGCACCTCGACGTCCGCGCCGGGCAGGTCGCCCTCGAGCAGCGCCTCTCCGAGAATCGCCGCCTTCGTCGGCCACCAGCGGTAGATCGTCTGCTTGGCGACTCCCGCCGATTCCGCGAGTCCCTCGATCGTCACAGCCTCGTACGCGCCGGCGACGACCGCCGTGCGCATCGCGTCGAGCACGGACCGGCGCGCAGCTTCACTACGAGGACGAGGCATGAGGACAAGGCTACTGACGGATGCCGCGAGCTTCAGCGTCGCGCGGAATGCCGCCATGACGTCAGGCGGGGTGTTAGCTAGGACGCATGACTGCTCACGGCACATCGGAACGACGATCACGCGGGTCGGCCATGACCCAACGAAGCGTGGTTGCCAGCATCCTTGCGCTCGTCGGTGGAGCGATCCTCCTCTGGTGGGGTGCGTCCGAGCTGTTCGCCGCGGGGGTGGCGGCCGATGCGGCCGGAACCGGTGGCGGCTTCCCGACACTTGCGCTCGGCGCTGCGGCGATCGGACTGATCGCAGCGGTGTGGGGTCTGTGCGCGCTCGCGTGGCAACTCGGTCTGGTGCTGAGGCAGCGACGCGCAAAGTCAGGCCACTGAGCGGACCTCACGTCAGTCTTGGATCCCCGCATCTCGGCCGTATCGGGTTTCAAACTCCCGCGTTGCGCGCCGGGCGGCGAGGAGCTTGACAGCTCCGTAGACCGCGCCGCCGATGAAGACGACGACCCCGAGCCAGTGGAACCACCCAGCCGTACCCTCGACGAAGCGCGTTACCAGCAGCATGCTGCCCGCGACGAGCGGCCCAACCGTCATCCACACTGCCAGGTTCCTCTCTCGGCGCAGTGCGAAGCGCTGCTGGATCAGCGACGGGGTCGGCTCCGGTTGGCTCATCCGTCCGCCCTCCGGTAGACCTGCGCCACCGCGCCCGACCCGAATTCGCGCCGCTCAACCGGCTCCAATCGCACCCGCTCGCGCAGACCGTCGAGTAGGTACGGGCCGTGCCCCGCGACGATCGGATGCACGACGAAGATGTACTCGTCGATCAGCCCGAGATCCGTGAGCGCGGTCGACAGCACGAGCCCGCCGACCGACAGACCCTTCCCCGACTGCTCCTTCAGTCGCCGCACGGCCTCGCCGAGGTCGCCCTGCACGAGCTCGGCATTCCAGTCGACCTCCTCGAGCGTGCTGGAGACGACGTATTTCTTCGCCCGGTCGAGGGTGTCGGCGAACTCCTGCTCGCCTTCGTCCATCCAGTCGGGCCAGACCCCGTCATCCGGACGCTTCCACGCCTCCCGCATCATCTCGAATGTGACGCGGCCGTAGAGCTCGGCATCCGAGTTCTCCATCTGCTCCGTCCAGAAGCGCATCAGCTCGTCATCGGGAGCGACGCCGGCCTCGTGATGGACGCAGCCGTCGAGCGTGACGTTGATGGCGTACCGCAGTGGTCTCATGGCGCTGCTCTCCTTTGATGCGCGAAGTGCGGGGCGGATGCGGTACAGAGTACGCCCCGCGAAGGGAACCGCGTTTCGTCTCGCTCCGCTCGCTCAACGACCCGGGAGGAGGGAACCGCGTTTCGTCTCGGCGCGCTCGCTCAACGACCGAGGGAAGTGCGCAGGTAGCGGTGACTTCTGCCCGCGGCTAGGGCAGGGTGGTCGCATGCGCGTCATCGTGAGCGGAGCGGGCCTCGGCGGACTCGTGCTCGCCCATGCCCTGCGCGATCACGCCGAGGTCGTCGTCCTCGACCGCGACGCCAGCGCCGGTGACACCGGCGGCTACCGCATCGCCCTCACTCCCGAAGCGGTCGCCGTGGTGGAGCAGCACATTCCAGCGCGGCTCGTCGACCGCATCCGCTCGGTGTCCGACGGGCCGCGCACGTTCTCGCAGTTCATCATCGCCGACTCGCGCCTGCGGCCGATCGTCGTCGCGCCGGAGCCGCCGGGGCAGGATCGGATGCTGTGCCAGCGCCGCGCCCTGCGGCAGATCCTCGCCGAAGGGCTGGGCGATGGCATCCGCTTCTCGTCGACCGTCGCGTCGGCCGAGGCTCACGCGAGCGGCGCGTCGGTGACGCTGACGGACGGCACCCGGATCGACGGCGACCTCGTGGTGGCGGCGGACGGCGCGCGCTCAGCGACCCTGCGGACGCTCGCTCCGGACACGAGCGCCGACACCGGCCTCGTCGGCATCGCCGGGTCGACACCCCTCACGCGCGGGGTGCGCTTCCCCCGCTACCTCGACCGCGGTCCGGCTCTCGCGGTCGACCGGCTCGGCACCGGGATGTTCCTGTCACTGACCTCTCGCGGCCTCTCATCGATTCCCGCCGACCTCGCGGATGCCGTCGGGCCGCCGTCGCTCGTGTGGGGTCTCATCGCACGACGCCAGGCGCTGCCCGACGTGCGGGAGGCCGGTCCGGAAGAGTTGGCGCTGACGGCATCCGCTCTCGTGCGCCGCTGGCATCCGTGGATGCAGGACGCCATCCTCGGATCCGCGGCCGACCGGACCGCCGCCTTCTCCTTCCGCGCGGCGGACCCGTCGGCGCCGCGCTTCCCATGGGCGCCATGCCGCATCACCGCCATCGGAGACGCCGTGCACGCCATGCCCCCGACCGGCGGACGGGCGGGGGCGACCGCCATCCGCTCGGCCGGCGCTCTCGCGGACGCCCTCATCGCCGAGCCCGACACCGACGCCGCCGTCGCGCGATACCAGTCGCGCGTGGACGAGTGGGCGCGCCCCGCCATCGTCGAGTCGCTCGGGCCGGTGCGCGTGATCGCCGCGCTGCGGCATCCGCTCGCGCAGCTCCTCGCGGGGCCGGCTCTCGGGGTTGCCGGCGCGCTCGGGGCGGCAGCGTATCGGCGGCGGGTGCGCGCGGCCGCGGAGCGGTGATTCCCGTCATTGCAAGGGCCTGTCACGGCATCCATCCCGCGCCCTAGCCTGACCGGCATGCTGAAGATCGTCTCGATCGTGATCCGCGTGGACGACCTGCCCGCGCAGGCCGAGTTCTGGAAGGCCGCCCTCGACTACGTCGAGCGAGACCCGGCATCCGACGACTGGGTCGTGCTGAAGCCACGCGACGCGGAGGCGCCGTGCATCGCCCTCGACGCGCATCACTCCGAGCGGGTGCTGCCGCCGCGCATCCACCTCGACATCTACGCCGAGGACCAGGATGCCGAGGTGCGCCGTCTCTCGTCACTCGGCGCGACCGTGGTTCCGTGGGACGGGCGTCCGGACGACGCCGACTACGTGATCATGCAGGACCCGGAGGGCAACCGCTTCTGCATCGTCGACCGGCCGGACTGGGTGGGGTGGCGCTGATCCTGATCGCCCGTCAGAGGGAGCGGGAGTAGTAGAACGCCCGCTCGCCGGTCGCGGGGTCCGTGCCGCGGAAGCCGTGGGACTCGTAGAAGCGCATCGTGTCGGCATCCGATTCGTCGACGTTGATCTCGATCTCGGCGACGCCCAGCCGCTGACACGCCTCGACCATCACACGCAGGATCTCACCGCCGATGCCGCCGCCGCGCTCATCCGGCGCGACGTACATCTCGTCGAGCAGCGCGACCGGCCCGTCCGACCAGACGTTGGGACGGATGGTCACCAGAGCGACGCCGATCGCCGGCTCACCGCCGATCACCGCGAACGTCGAGGGTCCGGCGAGAAGGGTGCGCAGCCGACGTGTGAGCACCTCGACGCCCGGGGTGTCGGTGTCGAACTCGGTGTTGAAGTCGTGCAGCAGCTCGGCGATGCGCGGGCCTTCGTCGGGCGTGGCGGTGCGGATGCGGTACGCGTGCGGTTCGTCGTTCATCTCCATTAATCATTCCCTTCGACTACCGCAGGCGGCGGGGCGCTGCTTGTCACACTGTTCGTGAATCCGAGGTAGTCGCTGGCCTCAAAGAGCACGCTGCGTGCTTGATCTCGTAGTTGCTCCTTCACCGTTCGGCCCTTCTCATCGAGTAAACCGACCTTCGCCCTGACTTCTCGGCCACGTTTATCCCGGATATCTGCCGCTGGCTGCTCGAGAATTAGGTAATGTCCGAACTCTTCCCGAAGCTCGGCCGCAAGATCGGGGACGTCGTTATCCAAGATCGCCACGACTCGAGAGAAACCCAACTCCCGCAGCAATCTCAGAAAGCGCGGAACGTTATAAGCTCCACCGGATCCCCACCCAAAAATCGAGCCATTGAATGGAACTGCCAATTGTTCAAACGCTCGCGGCAGAAGAGCCGCGTCTTCCTGGCCCTCTACGACCACCACGCCGTCATCCAGGAAGAGCGCTGCATTAGCGTCCCATCCGAGCGCATGAGGGTTAGTCCAGCCGCCGCGGGCCTTCGTCACCTCATCGATCGCTCCTCGACTGGCTTGCGCGATCTTCGACTCTCCGTCGCGCCTGAACACCCGAGCGACTTCTCCACCGGCGCCGATATCGTCCCAAGAGATTAGCTCTGGCGCGTGCGTGAAAATAACTATCTGTCGATCTGAAGCGAGCCGAGAGATCACTCGCCCCAACCGCCGTACAAGTTGCGGGTGCAACGAGAGTTCCGGCTCATCGATGGTCAATAGCGTCCCGGGCTCAGAATCGTAGAGGGCGTTCAGGATAAACATCAAGCTAATAATTCCGTCGCCGAGACCGTCGCTTGTGTGACTGCCGCTCTCGCTTTTTACTTTGAGATAATACGACTGCCCGAACTGCCCGTCGGCAAGTTCAATGCTCCAGTTAAATTCACGCCCAACGACCTCCGCCATCAGATCGTCGAATCGCGCCTTTTTTGCATCGTCGTTATGCAAGTCGAAAAGACGCCCTGTGAACTGCGTAAACTGGTCCGCCTGTCGGGCCCTCGAGAAATCTCCCCCGGACACCATCCAATCTCGCGCTATCGTTCCACTCTTCCCAAAGCTCGGTTGAAATTGGCGTCGAGCGGGCACTGAAACGAGCTCGAACACGGCTGAGGCAGACGGGCTAACATTCATCCACTCTCCGCGGGTTTCACTAGTATCCGCGTGGCGGCTTTCGAGTACATACGTCGAACCGTCGGCTCGCTCCATGCAAATGCGAACTCCTCCCGCTCCCATGTTTCGACGCCCCTCGGAGAACGAAACATCCGACCGCATCTTCCGCGCCACCGAATCGAACGCTTCCCACACAGTCGACTTACCTGCATTGTTCTCGCCGACCACAACGGTGAGGCCACTACCATCTGACCCGTTTGGGACAGCAAGCCGCAGAGTCTCGTCGGTTCTGAACCCGCGGAGTCCTCGAAGAGTAAGGCGTTCAACGCGTGCGCTCTCCCCGGCAATTCCAATCACGCGATCATCCTCTCCTGCACCGTTGCGGCTCATCTCGTCATAACGGCTAAATCGTCGCACGCGGCGGTGATTTCGGTCGTAAATGCTTGGCCGATGCGCGGGATCATTGGAAGGCTGAGCGATCAGCCGCTCGGCCTCTTCTGCGTCCACAAGAAACGGTGCTCGTCCCCGCCGCCGATCGGAGTAGGTCCAGAATAAGGCGAATCTGTTCGACGCGTTGTTCCAGGTCTCGGCCTCCCAGTAGATGAGCAAAACGATATCGTCCTGCTCTGCGTAGTCTCGGCCCACCCCATCTTGAAGGACGTAAATGCTGTGCTGCCCTGGTTTGGCCACATTCATCACGAGATCGATAGATGCACTCCCGGAGAGCGTTCGCGGCCGCTCGGTCACAGGGTCCCCCCATTGGCCGCCCCACGGGCTCCCCAGCCCCATGATGTCTATCGAAACGTCTCTGATCTCCATGCCACGCTTCGCGACGAGCGTGAGGAGCTGAGTCGGACGCAGATGTTGGCTGACGCGGATTCGGAACGGGTCCTCTACACGCCTGTCGATAGCGAACAATCTCCGCATCTCACTCCTTCGCGATCAACGGCCCACAGCCGGCTCGGGCAGCTCGACGTCCTCAGTTGGACTCGGCCTTGCGCGAGCCGGCCTCGAGCACGTCGCCGGCGGGAAGCTCCTTGTGCCCGCCGAACTGCAGACGCATCGCCGACAGCACCTGGTTCGCGAAGCGGTCCTCATCGCGCGAGGCGAAGCGCTCGAAGAGGGATGCCGCGAGCACCGGCACCGGCACACCCACGTCGACCGCGGCCTTGACCGTCCAGCGTCCTTCGCCCGAGTCGGAGACGCGACCGGCGAGTCCGTCGAGCGTGGGGTTCTCGGCCAGCGCCGCCGCCGTGAGGTCGAGCAGCCACGACGAGATCACCGACCCGCGGCGCCACAGCTCCGAGACCTTCGCGGTGTCGATGGGGAACTGGTAGTACTCCGGCTCCTCCAGCGGCGCGATCTCGGCGGAGTGCTCGGCCTCGCGCACCCCGGCATCCGCGTTGTGCAGCAGGTTGAGCCCCTCGGCGATCGACGCCATGATGCCGTACTCGATGCCGTTGTGCACCATCTTCACGAAGTGCCCCGCACCCGACGGCCCGCAGTGCAGGTAGCCCAGCTCCTCGGGGCCGAGGTCGCCGGTGCGCCCCGGGGTGCGCTCGATCTCGCCCGCGCCCGGCGCGATCGTCTTCAGGATCGGCTCGATGCGCTGCACGGCCTCATCCGGACCGCCGACCATGAGGCAGTAGCCGCGGTCGAGTCCGAAGACGCCGCCGCTCGTGCCCACGTCGACATAGTGGATGCCGCGCTCCTTCAGCGCCTTCGCCCGGCGGACGTCGTCGCGGTAGTTCGAGTTGCCGCCGTCGATGAGGATGTCGCCCTCCTCGAGCACCGTCGCCGCCTCGTCGGCGACGGCCCCGGTGAGACCGGCCGGCACCATCATCCAGACGGCCCGCGGGGCCTCGAGCTTCGACGCGAGGTCGGCCATGCTGTCGGCACCGACGGCGCCCTCCGCGGCCAGGCTCTGCACGGCATCCGTGTTCACGTCGTAGACCACGCAGTCATGTCCGTCGCGCATCAGGCGGCGCACGATGTTGGCGCCCATCCGTCCGAGTCCGATCATCGCGATCTGCATGAGGTTCCTTCTTTCACCGGGGCTAGGGGATGTCGTCATCCTCACACGCCCGCGGGCTACGGCCAAAGGGGGTGGCGCGTTTCGCGGAGAGGTGAATCAGGGTTGCGCGGAGGGTCACCGCGTTTCGTCTCGCTCCGCTCGCTCAACGACCCGGGGGGAGTTCGCTCGCTCAACGACCCGGGCGGCCCCCGGTCGTTGAGCGAGGAGCGAAGCACCGAGACGAAACGTCGCACGCCGCTCTCCAGAACTCACCGCGTTTCGTCTCGCTTCGCTCGCTCAACGACCCGGGGAAGAGTCCGCTCGCTCAACGACCCTCGGGCTGACCCTTCCGTCGCCGGAGGGCGAACGTGATGCCGAGTGCGATCGCGCCGGCGCCGAGCGCGGCCCAGAGCAGCGCCCACTCCCCAGCGATGCCGGTCGTCGCAAGCGCACCGTCGGCCGACGCCCCACCGGTCGCGGGAGCACCCGGGTTCGCGGCGTCCGGGTCGAGGACGGTGACCTCGTCCCAGCCGATCACGGTCCCGTCCGCGGCGTACAGGGCGAAGCGGTGCTCGCCGAGCGGTGTGTTCGCGGGGATAGCGAAGCTCACCGCTCCGTCGGCCACGGTCGCCCCGCCCAGCGCCACGGGCGTGGAGAAGAGGAAGCCGTAGACCGTCTCGGCCTCTCGGCCCTGCGGCACGGACACCCGAACGGTCGTGCCCGGCTCGAACCGGGACGGATCGACCGAGATCAGCCCAGCGAACTCGGGCGTGAGATCGGTGTCGACGGGAGCCCAGGGCTGTGCGGCCTCTCCGATCACGAGCACTCCGTCGACGGCGGTACCCGACCGGGTACCGAACGACGGCACGACCGACACCGTGTGCGAACCGGATCCGGCGATCGGCGTGGTCAGCGGCACCGTCCACGAACCGTCAGGCGCGACCTCGGCCGATCCGGCGGCGGCACCGTCGACCGTCACGGCGACCGACGACCCGGGGTGGCCGGATCCCTCGAGCGTCGAGACCACGGCATCCGCCGGGCGCACCGAGGTGAGGTCGGTCGTCACCCGCAGCGTCGATGAGATGTCGACCCGCTGGTAGAGGAACTGCGACGACTCCAGGGCGTGGTCGACGACACGGGTCTCCCCCACGCAGCCGTGCCAGCCGTGCTCGACCTCGGTGTTCCAGGTCGAGGCGCCGATGATCCACGGCATGAAGTCCGCGGCCATCATTCCGCCCGTTCCAGATGCGTTGCGCAGCACCGGCACGCCGTCGACGTACATGATGACCGTGTCGGCCTCGGGGTCGTTGACGATCGCGACGTGATGCCACGATCCCTGCATGATCTCGCCCGACCACAGGGTGTAGGAGTTGCGGGAGCCGGTGTCCGCAGCCGAGAACTGGTACTCGCGCAGGCTCGAGATGCCGAGCCAGGCGGCGCCCGCTCCGGGGTCGGAGGAGTCGTTGATGCCGATCCACTGGCGGGCACCGCCGCGGGTGAGGGCTGCACTCCAGCGGTTCGCCGCCTCGGTCCACTCCTCGTCCAGCTGCAGGAACGACTCGACCGTGTATCCCGACGACGAAGTCAGATCGGCGAACGTCGCCGGAGCCCCGTACTCGGTGGAGATGTACGACATGTTGTCGGGCCCCGAGGCGTTGCGGTGCACGTCGGCGAAGCACACGGCACCGCGGTCGGCGGAGTAGAAGGGCACGTTCGAGTGCGACACCTGCACGTCCTTGAGCTTCTCGGGCGCATCCGTCTTGTCGATGGCGCTGCGGTGCATGGGGCTGCCGCCCTCGACATCCGGGATAACCGTGTTCTCGTCGACGATGCCCTCGTCGACCGCGCCGAAGCGCCAGTGCGCGACGGTGCCGTCGACCCGGACGTAGTCGTCGGCACGGCCGGCGGGCGCCCACTGCTCGCCGACGCCGTCGCCGTCCCAGCCCTCCGAGACGATCTCCTTCGCGCGCTCCGACAGGTCGCCCTGGGCCGCGGCGGCCGGCTCGTACCCGAAGCGGGCCTCGAAGTCCATCGGAATGCTGAACGACTGCCACGGGCCGTCGAGCACCGGAGTGTCGTTCGCGGTCAGCGACTGCTTGTCCTTGACGGTCACCCACGGCGAGACGGACTCGACGTCGATGCGGTCGTTCGTGAGGTCGAACTCGAACAGCGTCATGTAGCCGTTCCCGCCGTCCGCAGCCATCTGATAGTCCGTGAGCACCTGGTAGACGGGGTGTCCGAAGTCGTTCGTGCGCTCTCGCATGGTGGTGCCGTGGAAGTGCCCGTTGACCGTGAGGACGATCTCGTCGTTCTTGCGGATCAGCTGGTTCCACAGCTCCTCGCCCCACCACCAGTCGGCGGGAGACGTCTGGTCGAGAGCGATGTTGATGATCGCGTGCGACGACAGCACGACAGGGATTCCGGGGTGCGCGTCGAGAACGCCCTGCGCCCACGCGAAGGTGTCGGCCGAGGCGTTCCAGGCCAGCGCTAGCGACATCCACTGATGTCCCTCCGCCTCGAAGACGTATGCGGTCGACAGGCCGTTCTGGAAGCTGTCGACGAAGGTCGCGCCGCCCTGCGCCTGCATCCGGCTCGCGTCGAACCGCTGCAGATACTGCCAGGAGTTCGCCTCCGAGGACCGCGCGTTCATGTCGGCCACGTCGTGGTTACCGGGAACCACCGAGTACTCGACCCCGCCGTCCGCGAGGATCTGCATGGCCTTGGCGGCCGCGCTCCACTCGCTCGTGACCCACTGCTGGTCGACGACGTCGCCGACGTGCACGGCGAACGGGATGTTCAGCTCGTCCTGGTTGTCGACGATCCACCGCGTCTGCACCTCGAACGGGTTGGTGTCGTACTTGGGGTAGAACTGGGATTCGCTGTAGCGCGAGTAGAACTGCGTGTCGGGAATCACCGGGAGCGTGAAGCTGGAGCGCAGGTCGGCGGCCGCAGCCACACCCGCAGCGAGCGCGCCCGTTGCGGGGTTCTCGGGAGCGGGATCGTCGGATGCCGCGACGGCGGGCGCCGCGGTACCGACCAGGAGTCCGATCGCGACGGCCGCGCTGGTCAGCGCACGCCAGGGACCGCGGCGGGCAGGAGTGATCATCGTTCTTCCTCGGGTGTCAGTGCGGATGCGGGTCAGCCGGCGAGCTCGGGGCCGTAGGCCTCGACCTCGGACAGGCTCATCCAGTTGTCGTTCGTCTTGTTGGTGATGACGACCCGCAGCCCGGTCGCGAGAACAGGCGCGCTGTCGACCTCGAGTGCGAGGTTCGGCGTCGCGTTGACGTAGGGCCAGGTGACGGCATCCGTCGGGAGGTCACTCCAGCCGCCGATGAGGTCGCGATACTGCACCGTGACGCCGCCGACGTTGTTGCGGCCGTTGTTGTCGAACACGGCCGCCCCCGTGAGCTGACGCGGCTGGTCGAAGTAGAACGAGACGGTGTTCGGATTCACGCGGTTGGCGGCTCCGCCACTGCGCCAGTCGTCGAACCCGGCGACATCGCGGTTGCCGTCGGTGAGAGCGAAATTCGTGCCGTTGAGATGCGTGTAGTCCCAGTGGATGCCCGCTCCGCGGAGGATGTTCACGCTCTCAGTGCGTGTGATCGTGATCACGAGACGCGCCTCGAACCCGGTGGATGCCGCGGCCGGGATCTCCACGACGCCCTCGGTGCTCGTGGCGTCGTCGGCGAGGGCGGACCAGTCCCAGCTGACCGGCGTCGTCACGGTGGTGTCGGAGCCGGACACGGTGCGCTCGACGGCGGTCGGCGCGTGCATCTGCAGCTCCTTCAGCGTCATGCCGACATGGCCCGTCATCGTCGCATCCGCCGCCGGGGCGCCGAGCGAACCCACGAGGTACGAGGCGGTGACGCCGACGCTCTCGCCGAAGTATCCGATGCCGGTGCCCTCGACGATCACGATGCCGTCGGTCTTCCACACGTCGGCACTCGGTGCGTCCCACGTGACGTCGGTCAGCGTGGTGCGCAGACCCCATCCGTAGCGAGCGGTCAGCTGCGTGGGGAATGACGGTGCGATGCCGGTGTCGACCCTCTGCTCGACGGTCGGGACGGTCGGCGTGAGGCTGTGCAGACGCCACTTCTGCACGTTCGCGCTCCCGGCGTCGTAGGTCTGGACCTCGGAGCCGGTGGCGGTCGCCCAGTTGTACATGTCGAGTCCCGGAACGGCGCCGTTCGCATATGCCTGCACGTTACGCAGATACGACAGGCCGCCACCCGCATCGGTGATCGTCCACTGAGCGCGCGGATCGCTCGCGGCCTCGTCGAGCGTCAGCCCCTCGATGGTGAGGTAGCGGTAGTCGGGATCGTCGTTCGCGCGACGCACCAGCACATCGCCCTCCGCGTTGGCGAGGACGACGCGCTCGGGAGAGGCCTCGACCGGGTACGCGAGCACGGCCTGTGCCCGCAGCGCCTCGGGTGTCTTCGCGAAGGGGAAGACGGCGGCCGCCGCCGGCGTGCTGCCGGGAAGCGTCGGCTGAGCGGCAGGGTTGCCGATCTCGACGACCTTGCCGGGCGCGGAGAGGCTCTCGACGAGGTAGGTCGCCGGGTCGCCGAGCAGGCTGGGGTCCTGCTCGGCTTCGGCGACGGCGACGGTGGGAAGAAGGGCGACGGCGGTGAGAGCCGTGACGCCCAGGGTCGCGATGGCACGCCGGCGGGCACGCCGAGTGGGGGTTCTCATGCGGGGGAGTCCTTTCGACGGCGGAGGCGATCAGGGTTTCGCCGCGCCGTCGTCGAACCTATCGACCCGGAATTCCGGTGAGCGGCGGGATCGTTAATGGGATGTGAACGTCGTTCGGCCGTCGCGTGAACCCGCCGCAGGTGCCGAGCGGCGTGCGAATAGGTATGCCCGCCCCTCCGCTCCGTATATTTATAGATATAAATAGCTTTAATACTTTTTTCGGGTTACAGTGGCGATGTCGCCCAGAGCGGGGCGGCCCGAGATCGACCGAGGAGCATCGTGGCTCAGACCCATTCGGCCTTCATCCACTCCGTCGCGGAGCGTGTGCGCGCCCGCACCGACGAGGCCACAGCGGCGATGTTCGAGCGCTGCTTCGAGAACACGCTCGGCACCACGCTGCGCGAGATGCCCGACGGGACGCTCTTCATGCTGACGGGCGACATCCCGGCGATGTGGCTGCGCGACTCCACCGCACAGCTCGCGCCCTATCTGCACTTCGCCGCCGAGGACCGGGCGATCAGCGACATGATCGCCGCCGTCTCGCGCCGCCAGATCGACTACGTGCTGCTCGATCCGTACGCGAACGCGTTCAACGCGGCCGCCGACGGCAGCGGACACCAGAGCGACCTCACCGAGCAGTCGCCGTGGGTGTGGGAGCGCAAGTACGAGGTCGACTCCCTCTGCTACCCCGTGCAGCTCGCCCATGACCTGTGGATGCTGACCGGCCGCACCGACCACCTCGGCGAGCCGTTCGCCCGGGCCGCTCGCGCGATCATCGCGCTGTGGCGCACCGAGCAGGACCACGAGGTCCGGTCGACCTACCGCTTCCAGCGCTTCGATTGCCCGCCGACCGACACGCTCGTGCGCGACGGCCGCGGCAGCGAGACGGCGCCGACCGGCATGACCTGGTCGGCGTTCCGCCCGAGCGACGACGCCTGCGAGTACGGCTACAACGTGCCGGGCAACATGTTCGCCGCCGTCGAGCTGCGCCACATCGAGGCCATCGCCACCGCCGTGCTCGACGACCCCGAGCTCGCGGCGAGCGCCCGCGATCTCCGCGGCGACATCGAACGGGGCATCGCGCAGCACGCGGTCGTCGACACCCCCGACCACGGACCGGTGTACGCCTACGAGGTCGACGGGCGCGGCGGCGTCCTGCTCCTCGACGACGCCAACGTGCCGAGCCTGCTCTCCCTGCCGCTGATCGGCTGGAGCGGCGTCGACGACCCCCTCTATCTCGCGACCCGCTCGTGGATCCTCAGCGACGCCAACCCGACCTTCGTCTCAGGCACCCTGCCCTGGGGCGAAGAGGCGCGCGGCCTCGGCAGCCCGCACACCCCGGCCGGCCACATCTGGCCGATCGGACTCTGCATCGAGGCGCTGACGACCGACGACCAGAGTGAGAAGCAGCGCATCCTGCGACTGCTCCTCGAGACGGATGCCGGCACCGGCCTCATGCACGAGTCCTTCCTCGCGACAGACCCGTCGGTGTTCACCCGCGAGTGGTTCTCGTGGGCGAACGCGATGTTCTGCGAGCTCGTGCTCGACATCACCGGATTGCGCGCCGTGAAGCGCGAGCCGCTGAAGCGCGAGCCGCTGAGCCGCGAGCCCCTGACCGAGACGCGGCCGGCATGAGCGCGCAGATCACCGCCGAGCCGGCATCCGTCTCTCCCGAGACCCCGACCACGCCGCGCCGCCCCACCAAGGCGCGCACCTCGCGCAACCCGTCCGCCCGGCAGATGACGTGGAACGCATGGCTGTTCCTGCTCGTTCCCGGCGTGCTGTTCGTCGTCTTCATGGCGCTGCCGATCGTCATGGCGCTCGTGCTGAGCTTCACCGACTATGCGATCGTCGGCGACTTCGAGTGGCTCGGCCTCGAGAACTACCTGAACATCGCGGTCGATCCGTTCTTCTGGATCGCGCTGCGCAACACCGCGTACTACACGCTGCTCTACGTGCCGGCGGGGCTCATCGTCGCACTCGGCACCGCGCTGCTGCTCAACCGCCGCCACCGCGCGGTGCGGCTGTTCCGCACGCTCTTCTACATCCCGGTCGTCGCGTCGACGGTCGCGACGGCGACCATCTGGTTCTGGATGCTGAACCCGCAGAGCGGCCTGCTCAACGTGGCGCTCGGCTGGTTCGGCATCGACGGACCCGCGTGGCTCTACGAGTCGCAGTGGGCCATGATCGCGATCGTCATGATGAGCGTCTGGGCCGGCTTCGGCGCCAACATGATCATCTTCCTCGGCGGACTGCAGGGTGTGCCGGGCGAGCTCTACGAAGCGGCGCGACTCGACGGGGCGAACGCCTGGCAGCAGTTCCGGTACGTAACGCTGCCGTCGCTCACCCGCACGACGTTCCTCGTGTCGACGCTGCTCATCATCGGCGCGTTCCAGGTGTTCGACCAGGCCTACGTGCTCACCAAGGGCGGACCCGGCAACTCGACCGTCACGATGGTCTACTACATCTACAACAAGGGCTTCGGGGCGCTCGAGATGGGCTACGCCTCCGCCCTGTCGTTCGTGCTGTTCCTCATCATCCTCGTCTTCTCCCTGGTCAACGCCAGGCTCACGAACAGGAGGGACGCGTGATGACGAACACCCTCAGCGGACCCCGCACCGTCGCCACCTCGATCGCCGCCGGCACCACGCTCGCCCCGGTGCCGACCTCGCGCCGCAAGACCTCGCGACAGCGCCTCGCCACGATCGGCTGGTACGTCGGCGTCATTCTCATCAGCGTCATCACGGTCGCGCCGCTGGTGTGGACGATCTCGACGTCGCTGAAGCCGGCGAGCGAGATCCTCTCCGGCGCCCTGAACCTCATTCCGGCGAATCCCACCATCGAGAACTACCTGCAGGTGTTCGAGGAGGTGCCGTTCGGCCGCTACTTCGTGAACTCGCTCGTGCTGGGTCTCGGCGGCGCCGCGACGAACATCTTCTTCGGCGCCCTCGGCGGCTACGCCCTCGCGAAGCTGCGCTTCAAGGGTCGCGCGGCGGTGTTCGCGGTGTTCCTGTCGTCGCTCATGATCCCCGGCATCGTGACGATGATCCCGTCGTTCCTCATCCTGCGCGGCATCCCGTTCGCCGGCGGCAACGACGCCCTCGGCCAGGGCGGTCTCGGCCTCATCAACACCTACTGGGCCGTCATCATCCCCGGCGCCGCCGGCGCGTTCGCGGTGTTCTTCATGAAGCAGTTCTTCGAGACGCTGCCCGACGAGCTCGGTGAAGCAGCCCGCATCGACGGGGCCAGCGAGTTCCGCATCTTCACGGTCATCTACTTCCCGCTCGCGAAGGCCGGGCTCGCCGTGCTCGGCATCATCAGCTTCCAGGCCGGATGGAACAACTTCCTCTGGCCGCTGATCGTGCTCAACAGCCAGGACATGATGACCGTCCAGGTCGGCCTCGCCTCGTTCGTCAACAACTACGAGACCGCCTACGGCCCGCTCATGGCCGGAACCGTGATCGCCAGCCTTCCCGTGCTGCTCGTCTTCCTGTTCGCGCAGCGCTGGATCATCGAGGGCGTCGCGCACGTCGGCTCGAAGTAACCCCACCCCACCACCACAGCACCACCATCCATCAAGGAGATTTCGATGAAGAAGAACCTGCGAGCCCTGGCCGTCGTCGCGACGGCCACCCTGGCCGTCACCGTCGCGGGCTGCGCGTCCGGCGACTCGGGCGGCGGCAACGGAGACGGACCCGAGCCCGTCGTCATGTGGGGATCCTGGTCGGGCGACCAGGTCGACCAGCTCGAAGAGCAGGCGGCACGCTTCAACGAGTCGCAGGACGAGTACGAGGTCTCGTACGTCCCGCAGGAGCTCGTCGAGGAGAAGCTGCTGACCTCGCTCGCGGGCGGCCAGGTGCCGGACGTCGTGCTCTGGGACCGCTATCAGACCTCGCTCTACGCCCCGAAGGGCGCGCTCGCCCCGATCGACGAGTTCGTGAAGGAGGATGCCGTCGACACGAGCATCTTCTACGAACCCGCGCTCGGCGAGATGGAGGTAGACGGCGAGCTCTACGGCCTGCCGCTGCTCGTCGACAACCGCTCGCTGTTGTTCAACCAGACGCTGCTGGAGGATGCCGGCGTCACCCCGCCCACCAACTGGGACGAGCTGAAGACCGCCGCCGAGGCGCTGACGGTCAAGGACGGCGGAAAGCTCACCCAGGCCGGCCTCGACCTCAGCGACCCCGGACTGTTCAACATGTACCTCGCACAGGCCGGCGGCCAGCTGCTGAACGACGACCAGACCAAGACGGCGTTCAACAGCCCCGAGGGTCTCGAGGTGCTCGAGTTCTGGCAGAGCCTGCTCGACGCCGACGTGTACGAGCAGGGCTTCGGCGACACCGGCGACTCCTTCGCCGAGAGCAAGACCGCCATGAAGCTCGACGGACCGTGGGCGCTGTCGACTCTCGACCAGGTCGACGGGCTCGAGTACGGCGTCGTGCAGCCGCCGGCCGGGCCGAACGGCGACAAGGGCGCCTACATGGGCGGCTTCGGACTCGTCATCCCGGAGGGGGCGAAGAACGCCGAAGGCGCGTGGGAGTTCATGAAGTGGTGGACGACCGAGGCCGAGAACGGCGTCGCGTTCGGTGAGATCGCCGGATGGATCCCCGCCAACATCGAGGCGGCGAACGACCCGTACTTCACCGAGGACGAGCACTACGCGGCGTTCATCGAGGCCATGAACTACGCGCAGACCCGCCCGAACGTGCAGGGCTTCTCCGACGTCGAGGGCAAGGCTCTGGTTCCCGCGCTCGAGCGCTTCCTCTCCGGCGAGATCTCGGCCGAGCAGGCGCTCAAGGACGCGCAGGAGCAGGGCGACCAGATCCTCGCGCAGAACCGCTGACCGCAGCATCCTCGCCTCCGGTCGCGGAAACGGCCGCGTCTCGCCACGAGATGCAGCACTTTTCGCGACCGGAGCGACCCGAATCCCCAGAGAAGGACACATGAACGACACCTCCTGGTCGGCGCGAGCCGACACCGCCCAGCACAGCATCGACCACTGGTTCGGCGCCGACGGCATCCAGTTCCTCGCGAACAGCCATCCGCGCGATCGCGGCAACACCGAGGTCTTCAACTACTGGTGGCTCGCCCACGTGATCGACGCCCGCGTCGACGCCTGGCTGCGCACCGGCGACCCGGAGTGGACCGACCGCGCGATCGCCGCCCGCGACAACATCGTCGAGCGCAACGGCGGGCAGCTGTTCAACGACTACTTCGACGACATGCTGTGGTTCGCGCTTGCGCTGGAGCGCGTGCACCGGGCGACCGGCGAGCAGCGGTTCCTCGACGAGGCGATCGCGATCTGGGACCACGTCATCGCGGCGGGCTGGAACGACACCCTCGGCGAGAGCCTCGCCTGGCGCAAGCAGCAGCTGTACTACAAGAACACGCCCGCGAACGGACCGCTGATCATCCTCGGCGTCCGGCTCAGCCGTCACGAAGAGTCGCGCGACTACCTCGGCTACGCGCGGCGGGCGTTCGACTGGCTGACGACGAACCTCGTCGGCGCCGACGGATTCGTCGAAGACGGCGTCAACCGCGAGGAGGACGGCCGGGTCGACACCCAGTGGCGGTTCACCTACAACCAGGGCCTCTACGTCGGGGCCGCCGTCGAGCTGCACGCCGCCACCGGCGACCGCGACTACCTCGATCGGGCCGTGCAGACGGCCATGACCGCGGTGCGCGAGCTCAGCGACGGCACCGTCTTCCCCGACGAGGGTGACGGCGGCGACGAGGGCCTCTTCAAGGGCGTGTTCTACCGCTACCTCGGCGAGCTGATCGCGGCGCTGGCCGACGACGAGGAGTACGCCGACGAGAAGGCCGCGCTCGAGGACTTCCTCCGCGCGGGCACCGATGCCCTGTGGGCGAACGGCCTCATCGACGGGCACCTGCGCCCGGGCAACGACTGGTCGAAGCCCCCGGTCGAGTGGATCCCCTACTCGACCCTGCTCAGCGCGGTGTTCGCGGTCGAGCAGCGGGCTCGCCTCGAAGCACGGGATGCCGGAGCGGATGCCGACGCGACGGCGTCCGTGGGGGTCGCCGGCTGACGGCATCCCTTCCCCGCCCCGCGCGCGCCCGCCCGCCCGCCTCACCTTCAGTTGGCACCTCCCGTGGGAATTTCTCGCGAATTCCGGCAAGAGGTGCCAACTCGGCGTGAGGGGGACGAATATCCCTCCCCGTTCAGTTGGCACCTCCTGCGGGAATTCCTCGCGAATTCCGGCAAGAGGTGCCAACTCGCGTGAGGGGGACGCGGGGCTCGGGCGGGAGCGGGCCGGGTGCGCGACTCAGCGGCGCGGCGCGGCGGACGACGCCCCGACCACCAG
The DNA here is from genome assembly GCF_002362255.1 of Microbacterium sp. SZ1. GTDB lineage: Bacteria > Actinomycetota > Actinomycetes > Actinomycetales > Microbacteriaceae > Microbacterium. The sequence goes on from NZ_LPVV01000004.1 coordinate 167,291, forward strand.
CTCGACCGGCAGCACGACCTTCTCGATCTCGCTCGGCGCGGCGATCTGGCGCCGCACGGAGTCGACGCCCTTCTCCCCCAGCTCGCGCTGCTGCTGCCGGATGTGCGTGAACCGGAACAGCCGGGTGTCGAAGAACGCGTCGGGGTGGTCGAAGCAGACGATCGAGATGTCACGCGGCACCTCGAGCCCGAGGCGGTCACAGGCCTCGCGCAGCATGAGGGCGATGTTGTACTCTCCCACCACGTATCCCGTGATGTCGGGATGCTGCTCGACGAACTCCATGAGACGGGCGATGTCGTGCTCGGTGGTCTCGGAGCTGCCCGGCACCGTCGAGCCGATCGTGCGCAGCTCGGCCTGGTTCTCGAGTGGCAGGTGGTTCATCGCGTGCGCGTGGATGTACCCGTTGCGGCGGTCGTCGCTCGACGACACGTGGCTCGCCGAGCTGACGAACCCGATCGTCTGGTGCCCGAGCTCGAGCAGGTGCTCGGTGGCCGCGCGTCCGCCCGCGAGGTTGTCGGAGCACACGGCCGACACCGGGATGCCGTCGAACAGCCGGTCGAGGATGACGACGGGGAACTTCCTGGCGACGAGTTCGAGCGCAGCGGGCGGGATGTACTCCGACGAGCTCGGCAGCAGGAGCAGTCCCTCGACTCCCGCGTCGACGAGGGCACGGATGCAGGCGTCCTCTTCGGCGAGGTCCCCACTCGAGCGCTTGATGACGACGTGCGTGTCGGCACCGGCAGCGGCGAGGATGCCCTCGATCACCTTGTTGCCGAAGGTGTCGTCGAAGCTGGTGATGACGCAGCCGATGAGCGAGGGCCCGCGGTCGGGCTCGCCCGCCATGCGGGCGGTGGATGCCGTGGGCGTGGCGCTCGTGACGACCGTGCCGATGCGCGGACGACGCATGATCATGCCGTCGGTGCGCAGCAGGTCGAGCGCCCGCTTGACCGTGATGGGGCTGACCTCGAACTGCTTCGACAGCTCCGCCTCGGTGGGGAGCTTGTCGCCGACGGCGTAGGTGCCCTGCGCGATGGACTCGCGCAGGGCTTCGTAGACCCGTTTGTAGAGCACGGCGCCCCCTCACCCGATTAGTTATATTTAATCTACAGGGTGGGACCTCCCGGCGGGGAACCCGGCCCGCCGACGTCGCTCACCGAGCGGAGGAAGTCCGCACCTCGACCGCCGCCGTCTCGAACGGCGCGAGCTCGAGCACGACGCCGCCGTCGTCGACCGGGAGGTCGCCGACCGGGTCGCCGAGGAGAGTCGTGCGGCGCGCGGCATCCGTCCCGGCGAGGGCGATCCGCACCCGCGCCGGCTCGTCGGCGAACGACTGCAGCCGCACTCGTGACCACCCCGGTTCGTCGGCCGCCCCGACGCCGATGACGGCGATGCGATCGTCGTCGACGTGCAGGATCGAGGCGGTGGGCTCCGCCGCCCCTCGACCAGCGGCAGGGATGGCCAGCAGGGGTCGCGCGACCGCGGATGTGGTCGACACGGCCAGCGCCTCGACGCTCTGCGACTCGACCGCCCGCACGCCGATGGCGTACGAGAACGTCGCGGTGAACCCCTGCTCGATCGGGAAGTTCGTGTCCCACACGTTGTTGTGGAACCACGAGATCACCGTCGACGGTTCGTCCGGCGACGTGCTGGCGGGGAACGGCGAGTACGGCAACGCGATCGCCCCGGTCTGCACGAGCGGAGCATCCTTCGTCGCCCAGGCGACCGCGTCGGCGCCGTCGGCGACCGTGACCCAGTTGCGGATGGCCCGCATGTGCTGAGGCGCACCGGGGATATGGGCGATGCCGTCGCCGGTCACCCCTCCGGAGACCTCGAGTCGCACGACGGGGTCGGCCGCGGCGAACGGGAAGACGAAGTACCCGCTCTCCTTGACCCGTGTGACGGGCTTGCTGACGCGGTTCTCGATCAGCAGCGTCGGATCGCCGTGCCGCAGACGCAGCGTGACCCGCACCGCGTCCACGCCGTCGGCGGGGAACTCGTACACGAGCCGCTGCTCGATCACGTCGTCCACGCGCTCCACGACGACGGCCGGCCGACCGACGGTGCGCGAGGCCAGCAGTTCGAGCCGCGGCGAGACCGAGAGCTTGTTCGCGAGGTGGTTCACTCCGGCCCCCGAGCTGCCGTAGGTGTCGTAGACGTAGCCGTTGAATCCGGCGAACGAGTCGCCGTTCACCCAGTCACGGCCGGTCGACTTCTCGACCAGCGAGCGGATGACCGACCGGCGGTCGTCGACCTCGACCCGCAGATGCTCGTTCTCGAGGACCAGGATGTCTTCCCGGCGTCCGGTCTGCAGCGGATGCTCGGTGGGTGCCGCGGCCGGCTCGTCCGCGGCCACGAGGTCGAACCGCACCCACCCGACCTCGGGTGCGTCGGCGACCGGGAAGGTGATCCAGCGCCCCGACTCGCGGTGCAGCGAGTTGCCCTGGTCTTCGACGGTGTGGGGCACGACGTCTCCCGATCGTGCATCCACGACCGAGAAGTGCGCGTCGAGCGCGACCTGCGACTCCTTCACGAGCACCCGCGCGGTGGTCGACCGGACATGACCGGCGACGTTGACGACGACGTAGCTCGCGAGCGCATCCTCCGCCGGCGCGACAGCCTGACCGAGATGGTGCAGCGCCAGCTCGGTCGCGTCCACCGTGCGCTGGTGCGCGGCGATCGCGTGCCCGACCTTCCACTGCCACTGCCGCTCGCCCGAGTCGTAGCCCTCGTCACCGTGGGTCCAGGAGTTGCTGGCTCCCCAGGTGTGCTCGTTGAACATCGAGATCGCCTCGTACGCCGCGCGGGCGTCGGCTCCCTCCGAGGCGACCGGGTCGCCACCGCTCCACCGCGACAGCTGCGAGATGGAGCGCGCGACGGGGGCGGCGGCCTGGGCCTCGCGGGCGAGCGCGAGCGGCACGGCCCCCGAGCCGACGCCCTCGACCCACCAGTCGCCCCAGTCGCCCTCGAAGGTCACGAGCTCATCGCCGTAGCGCGCCTCGGCCTCCTCGAAGAAGTCCTCGTTGCGCGAGACGCGCAGTCGCGGGTACTCCCAGGTCTCGTTCCACTGGCGCACCTGCTCGGAGAGGTGGAGTCGAGCCGGGCCGTTGTCGCCCATGAAACCCTGCGTGCGCACGTGCAGCACGTCCCACGGGTACGGCTGACGGCCGGGGTCGTCCTCGCCGTGCGCGCCGAACACACCCGGAGGGAACGGATAGCCCTTCGTCGACAGCGACGTGAGGTAGGCAGAGAACACGGTCTCCAGCGTCTCGAACGACTCGGTGAACCCGACCATCGGTCCCTCGATGTAGGCGAGTCCGTGCGGGCTGTCGGTCATCCACACGAGCACCGACTTGCCCGCCGGCGACTGCCAGCGGAACATCCGGGGATTGTCGAGGCCACCGTTGCGGTGGGGTTCCGAACGGCCGGCCCAGTTGTGCGCGACCGCGAGATACCGCACCCCGAGGTCCGAGAGCGCGTCGGGGAGACCCGCCACCTGTCCTGGCACGTCGGTCTGCATCGCGCTGCGGAACGAGATGCCGTACTGGTCGCGGATCCGACGCGCCGAGGCGAGCAGTTCGTGCAGCTCGTCGGTGGAGCACGTGTCGGTGTGCAGGTTGTACGGCATCGCGCTCAGCCCGATCGACCCGTCCTTCACCAGGCGCACGAGCTCCTCGATCTCGGCCGGAGTGCGGTGGCGCTCCCAGTCGTCGAACGACCACAGCGCCTCCGCGTTCCAGCGGAAGCGCGACTCCTCGGGCCAGTCGGCGGTGCGGTGGATCAGCTCCACCGCCGAGTCGAGGTACGACCGCTGATTGGCGATCACCGCGGCCTGCGGATCGGTGTAGCCGAAGTCGAAGTGGGAGTGATGCACCACGTGCACGCTCCACGGGCGGACGCCGTCGAGCCGCACGGAGATCGTCTCGTGCCCGAGGTCGGGCACGCGCACGACGACATCGATGGGGTCGGCGGATGCCGGTACGAGCACGCGCACGGATCCTGCCGGAGCCGTCGCCCGATCGAGGCCGAGAGAACGGCCCTCCGCGTCGACGATCTGCACGTCGAGCGCGTCGGCGTCGGGCGCGCGATCGCCTTCGATCGCCACGCGGACGCTGCGAGCGCTCTGCCCGCGCGCCTGCCGCTGCAACGGCTCGGGGATGACGCGGACGGTGTGCGAGCCGACAGTGGCCACCGCGGCGGTCGCCCGTTCGAGCAGGCCTTCGCGGGCCTCCTCTCCGGTCCACGGGCTGGCGGAGATCAGGGACGGTTTCATGATCGGATGCTCCAGGGGTCGAGGTGCGGGGGATCAGTCGGAAGGGGGGTCGGTCGATGGGGGATCGGTGGGGCGCTGCCGCGGTCATGCGGAGGCGGGAAGGTCGTGGGCACGGAGCCAGTGCGCGGCACCGAGGAGCGGGGCGGCGTCGAGGAGCCGCGACGGGGTCACGTCGAGCCGGCCCGGGGCGCCACCCTGCGCGAGCCCGTCGCGGAGGGCGCCGACCAGCACCGGCCAGGAGCGCACCATCGAGCCGCCGACGGTGAGACGGTCGGCGCCGAACGACGCGAGCCACGGCGCGAGAGCCCGTCCGAGGGCGCCCATCGCGCGGTCGAGCACAGCCGCCGCATCCGCCTGCCCATCCGCCGCCTCGCCCGCGATCTCCTTCACGGTGCAGGATCGGCCCGTGCGGCGCTCGTAGTCGGCGACGATGGCCCTCGTCGAGATCGTGTCCTCGAGGGGTCGCCCCTCGAACTCCAGCGGGTACACCCAGCCGTCGGGCGGGACGCCGTCACCGCCGGTCACGATCCGGCCCTGATCGAGGAAGGCCGAGCCGACTCCGGTGCCGAGCGTGACGCACACCTGACGGGAAGCCCGGGTGTCGGCGCCGAACGCCCACTCCCCGAGGGCGTAGGCGGCGGCGTCGTTCACGAAGGAGACACGATCGGGCGCGAGGCCGAGACGTGAAGCCATGCCCTCGCGCACGTCGATGCCCCGGAGCGCGTCGAACTTGGCGACGTCGCCGAAGATTCCGATGCCTCGCTCGTAGTCGAACGGGCCGGGCATCGCGACGACCCACCGAGTCACGAGCGACTCCGTGAGTCGCCGCGCCGGTGCGACGAACCCGTCGAGGAGCTCGTCCGCCGACAGAGCGGGGTCGAGAGCTCGGGTAGCCGAGTCCACGATCCGTGCCGCCGACCCGAGCAGTTCGACGGTCGCCGCCGTCGCGTGGCTCCCGCCGACCTCGATCACGCCGCACAGCGTCGCCTCCGGCATCCCCGTCGTCTCCCGCGCGTCGTCGCTCATCGCTCGTACTCTCGCATCCTGCGTCGGGACGGGCATCGGTCAGTACTGCCCCAGAGCGAGACCGCGCTGGAACGTGCGCTGCGTGAACATGAACAGCAGAGCGGTCGGGATGGAGACGAGCAGCGCCGCCGTCAGCAGCACCGTGAACGCCGAGCCTCCGCCCTGCACCGACTGCAGCGCCTGCAGCAGGGGCATGACCGGACGGGTCTCGGAACTCTGCGTGAGGATGAGCGCGAGGAGGAAGTCGTTCCACACCCAGGTCGCCTGCAGGATGAAGACGACGACGAGGGCGCTGCGCGACATCGGCAGATAGATCTGCGTGAAGATGCGCCACGGCTTCGCGCCGTCGACGACGGCCGCCTCGAACACCGACTCGGCGATGCCCGCGAAGAAGTTGCGCATCACGAACGCGGAGAACGGCAGGCACACGACCGAGTAGATGAGGATCATGCCCACCGCGGTGTCGAAGAGCCCGACCTGCGAGTAGGCGGCGAACAGCGGGATCACCATGAGCTGCAGCGGGAACACCGTGCCGCAGAAGATGACGAAGAACCAGAAGAACCCGTGCTTGAGCTTCAGCGCGATCACGGCGTAGCCGACGGCCGCGCCGAGCACGACCGCGATGAACGGCGCGATGATGGCGTAGACGAGGGTGACGAACAGGCCCGACGGCACGTCGGTCGTCGTGAAGACATCGACGATGTTGGTCCACAGACTCCCGAGGTTGCCCGGTTCCCACAGTCGCGATCCGGAGTACTCCGAGGTCACCTTGCCCGCATTCGCGAGGAGCAGGTAGATCGGAAGGAGCCACACGATGCCCATGGCGATGAGGATGCCGTAGCGGAGGATCTTCGAGATCATGCGCGGCGCGCTCCCTTCGGTGCGCTGTCGCCGAGCGACAGCTGACGGCGCAGGTAGATGACGGATGCCGCGACGGTGACGACCGTGAGGAAGATGGCCACGGCCGAGCCCATGCCGTACTCGTTGTTGAGGAACGTCTCGCGGTACATCGTGACACCGAGCGTCTCGGACACCCGGTTGGGGCCGCCCTGGGTCATCGACTGCACGATGTCGAAGGTCTTGAGGCTGTTCACGATCGAGAGCCCGACGACGATCGTCGTGGTCGGTCGCAGCAGGGGCCAGACCATCGAGCCGAAGAGCCGGAACCCTCCCGCGCCGTCGAGCTTCGCCGCCTCCAGCGGCTCCTTGGGGATCGACTGCAGTCCGACAGTGAAAAGAAGCGCGTTCACCCCCACGCCCTGCCACGACGCCGCGAGGATCATGACGACGGTGTTCAGCGGCGCATCCTGCAGCCACCGCAGTTCGGATCCGGGCAGCCCGAGGAACGCGAGCGCCTGCGACAGCGCTCCCCCGTTCTGCAGGACGAAGGAGAAGATGACGCCGACGGCCACGCCGGAGAGTGCGTAGGGGATGAGGAACGGCACGCGCAGCCACGCGGCGCCGGGCAGCCCGTACGCGAGATACGCCACGAGGAGGCCGAGTCCCACGGGCACGAGCAGGGTGCCGCCGACCCAGGCCAGGGTGTTGAGGATGGAGGTGAGCATCGCCGGGTCGCGGAACATCTCCACGTAGTTCTCGACGCCGATCCACTCGGGGTCGCCGAGACCGTCGTACTCGGTGAAGCTCAGGTAGACGGTGTACAGCACCGGGACGTACAGCGCGAGGATGACCACCGCGACGCCCGGGCCCATGAAGGCCCAGGCGTCGCGCTGCCGCGCGGTATGAGCCGGCATCCGACTCAATGCTCGCTCCAGTACTCGTCCGCCGTGGCCTGGATCCCCTCCAAGAAGGGCATCGGGTCACCGGGGTTCGTCATGAATCCCGTGAACTGGTCGAGCGACGAGGTGAGGATCGGCGCAGGGGCCGCCTCGTAATAGCGCAGGTAGAACGTGTACTTCGGGTCGGTGTACTCCTCGCCGATCTTCTGGAACTCCTCAGTCGCGGCCGTGGCGTTCGGATTGAACGGCAGGTTGCCCTGCTGCTCCGACCACGCGGTCTGCGCGTCGGTGCCCATCCACCACTCCGAGTACTCGAGCCCGAGCTCGCGCTGCGCCGACTTCTCGGGCACGCAGGCGGGGGCGGTCTCGATGGCCACCGGAATGACCTCCTGCTCGGGGTTCACGTTCGGGATGGGGAACACGCCCCAGTCGGTGCCGCTCTCCAGCCCGACGGTGTCGAGCGTGCTCGCGTACCAGGTGCCGAAGGGGATCATCGCGACCTCCTGGTCCTTGATCTGCGTCTCGCCCGGAGTCTTCGAACCCGGGTCGGAGAAGTAGCCCTTCTCCTTCATGTCGAGCCAGACGTTCATGATGTCGACGACCTCGGGGTCGGTGAACTTCGCCTCACCCGAGACGAGGTCGTTGTAGAGCTCGACGTCGGTGCCCGCCGTGAGGATCTGGAACCACACGAACGCCCAGGGATTGCCGCCCGAGTTCAGAACGGTGCGATGCCGGCGTCTACGAGCGTGTCGGCGACCGTCATCATCTCGTCCCACGTCGTGGGCACCTCGAGGCCGAGCTCGGAGAACGTGCGCTTGTCGTAGTACATGACCCAGTCGTCGACGCTGATCGGGGTGCAGTACTGCTTGCCGTCGATCGTGTAGAGGTCCTTCACCGACTCGCTGATGTCGCCGTCGGCGACGGCCTTCTCCCAGATGTCGGTGGTCTCGGCGACGAGTCCCTCCGAGACGAGGTCCTCAAGCGACGAACCGGTGTGCCAGGTGAAGAGTCCCGGCGCCTTGTTCGATCGGAAGGACTGCTTGATGAACGCCTGGAACGCGTTCTGGTCGGCGTAGTACGCCGGGTCGAGCGACACGTCGATGTCGTCCTTCGACACGGCGGAGAACTTCTCGAAGTCCCAGCTCTTGTCGGTGACGAACTGCAGATCGGTCGATGATCCGGCAGTCGAGCCGGCGCACCCGGCGACCGATGCCACGGTCACGAGCGCCGCCGTGGCGACGATCATTCTTCGCGGGAACTTCACACGGAACTCCTTCGTTCGGGTCGAGGATCGGTATCGCGATCATCGGGTTGATATCGTTATCAGAATCGGACTGTAACACGGTCGAGAAGACGAGGGCAAGCGATCCAGCGCAAGTCGTCGGGCGCATCTCGCGGCAGGATGCCGGTCGCTCGGCGTTACCCGAACCGACGCGAATGTATCGATACCATGACGGCATGACCGGTCGTCCTGCGAAGAATCGCGGCTCCGCCGCTCCCACCGTCCAGGACGTCGCCGCAGCGGCCGGGGTCTCGCCGATGACGGTGTCGCGAGTGCTCAGCGGCGGGCCGAATGTGCGGCCCGAGAAGGTGCAGGCGGTGCTGGATGCGGCCGCCGCCCTCGGGTACCGCCGCAACGAGAACGCCCGCAGCCTCCGACCCGGTCAGCGCACCGGCCTGATCGGCGTGATCATCACCAACGTCGCGAACCCGTACTACGCGCAGGTGCAGCTCGGCGTCGAGGAGATCGTGACCGCCGACGGCATGCTCCTGCTCGTCGGCAACAGCGGCGAGGACATCGAGCGCGAGCGCGCACTGGTGAACGACTTCATCGGCCGGAAGGTCGACGGACTCATCGTCGTCCCGGCCGGCGGCGACGTCACGCACCTGCGCACGGCGGTGGCTGCCGGCATGCCGCTCGCCCTGGCCTCCCGCCAGGTCGACGGCGTGACCGCCGATGTGGTGCTCGTCGACGACGAGAACGGAGCGCGAGACGGCACGGCGTCACTGCTCGCCCGGGGGCACCGTCGGATCGCCTTCCTCGGGAACCGGGCCTCGGTCTTCACCAGTCGGCGGCGGCGCCTCGGTTTCGAGCGGGCGCACCGCGAGGCCGACGTCGCCATCGACCCCGCTCTGATGCGGGCCGGCCAGAACGACGATGCGGCCGCGCACGACGTCATGGTCGAGCTGTTGACGAGCGACGATCCGCCGACGGCGGTCTTCAGCGCCAACAACCGCAACACCATCGGCGCTCTCCGCGCTCTTGCCGAGCACCCCGAGCTCGCCGCGGGCATGCGCATCGTGGCTTTCGATGACTTCGAGCTGTCGGGCCTCGTGCCCTTCGACCTCTCGGTCATCGAGCACGATCCGCGCGAGCTCGGGCGCACGGCCGCCCGCATGATGATGCAGCGTCTCACCGCACCCGACAGCGAGCCGCAGCTGGTCGAGCTGCCCACGCGATTCCGGGCGTGAGGTCCGCGTGATGCGCTTCCGCTGGACGTAATGTACGTTGATAACGATATCAGCGCGGGGCCTCCTCGGCATCCGCGTCGGCATCCGGAACGAAAGGCTGCAGCGATGCCCCACACCCCCGCGCGCGCCGGTGAGCGTACGTCCTCCTACGACCGCCATCCCGTGATCGGACTTCCGCCGGGCGAGGCGATCCGTCACGGTGCCGACGTCTGGCGCGCGATCCGCGACGCCGCGGAGCCTGCGGGCGATCGAGCCCTCATCGCGATCGACGCCTATCCCGGTACCGACCTCACCGCGCTCGCCGACGAGATCCGCACCGGCCTCCCCGGGTTCGAGGTCGTCGACGTGGAGTCGGCGGCGCTGCCGGCATCCGAGCTGGCTGCGCGATTCGCGCACACCCTCACCGACGATCGAGTGTTCGGGATCATGTCGCACGCGACCATCGACGCCTTCTACGACGCGGCGAAGCGTGACGAGCTGCGCGACCGGGTCGAGCACCGCGCGGCTCCGACCGTGGTGCTCGGCTGGGGCGCGGCCGCCCTCACGCGCCCCGACGTGACGGTGCTCGTCGAGATGGCGCGGTGGGAGATCCAGTTGCGCTACCGCCGCGGCATGCCGAACTGGCACGCCGAGAACGCCGACGAGGATCCGCTGCGCAAGATCAAGCGCGGCTTCTTCCTCGAGTGGCGCGCCGCCGACCGGCACAAGCGACCCCTGTTCGACACCGCGGACTTCATCATCGACGCGAACCGGGTCGGAGACGCGACCCTCATCACCGGCGACGCCTTCCGCGGTGCGCTGGCCGCGGCATCCCACCGGCCGTTCCGCGTCGTGCCGTACTTCGATCCCGGCGTCTGGGGCGGGCAGTGGATGAAGCAGGTCTGCGGCCTCGACGCGTCGGAGGCCAACTACGCCTGGTCGTTCGACGGCGTGCCCGAGGAGAACAGCCTGTTGCTGAGCGACGGCGACGGCGTCTTCCAGATCCCGTCGATCGACCTGGTGTTCTCGCACCCGAGGGAACTCCTCGGTGAGCGCACGTTCGCGCGTTTCGGGGCCGAGTTCCCCATCCGCTTCGACCTGCTCGACACGATGGGCGGCGGCAACCTTTCGCTGCAGGTGCATCCGCTCACCGAGTACATCCGCGACCGCTTCGGCATGGCGTACACGCAGGACGAGAGCTACTACCTGCTGGATGCCGATGACGATGCCGTCGTGTACCTCGGACTCAAGACCGGGGTGGACCGGGAACGGCTCGCCGCCGACCTGGCCCGCGCGCAGGGCGGTGAGATCTCGTTCCCCGCCGGGGACTACGTCAACACCTACCCGGCGAAGAAGCACGACCACTTCTCGATCCCCGCCGGCACCGTGCACTGCTCCGGAGCGAACTCCATGGTGCTCGAGATCTCGGCGACGCCGTACATCTTCACCTTCAAGATGTGGGACTGGGACCGCGTGGGCCTCGACGGCGTGCCCCGACCGATCCACCTCGATCACGCGCTCGCGAACATCCAGTGGGAGCGCGACACCGCGTGGACAGACGAGAATCTCATCGATCAGGTCGAGCCGATCACCGAGGGCGACGGCTGGCGGGAAGAGCGCACCGGTCTGCACGGACTCGAGTTCATCGAGGTGCGCCGCCACTGGTTCACGGACCCAGTGCCCCATCACACGGCCGGGACGGTGAACGTGCTGAACCTCGTCGAGGGAGCCGAGGCGATCGTCGAATCGCCCACCGATGCGTTCGAACCGTTCGTCGTGCACTACGCCGAGACCTTCATCGTTCCGGCGGCCGTCGGCGCGTACACGATCCGTCCGCACGGCGCGGGTGTCGGTGCCGAGTGCGCGACCGTGAAAGCCTCCGTGCGGGGCACCGCCGTGTGATCGGATCTCGGCGGAGGGGTCGGGGTGAGACTTTCCGCGGAGGGCACCGCGTTTCGTCTCGCTCGGCTCCGCCGTGCTCGCTCAACGGCCGGAGGGGATGGGCCCGCGAGGCCGGCTCACCGGGCGGTCGGAGGCACCGCCGAGATGAGGCCGAGGGCGACGCTGATGCGGTCGGCGGATTCGACGACGTCCTCCTGCAGCCGGTCGAGTCCGTGGTCGCGCATCATCGTGAGGCGGCCGGACAGCGAGATGGCGCCGACCGCCCGTCCGGTCGCGTCGCGGATGGGCGCGGCGACGCACAGCCGCCCCAGGGCCAACTCCTGATCCTCGGTCGCGTACCCGTCGCGGGCGACGCGGTCGAGCTCGGCGTCGAGCGCGTCGTGGTCGCCGATCGTGTTGACGGTGAACTTCGGCAGCTCGTCGCCGAGCAGCTCGCGTCGCTCCTGCGCGGAAAGTCCCAGCAGCAGACACTTACCCAGCGCGGAGGCGTGCAGAGGCTGCCCGAGTCCGACCATCGTGTGCGACTTGCGCGCGAGCTCGCCCTCGGCGTGCGAGAGGTACACGGCTTTGTCGCCGACGCGCACGGCCACATTCGCGCTGAAGCCGGTGCGCTGCGCGAGCTCCTGCACCGGCGTGCGGCTCTCGCGATGGATCGGGTACTGGTTGAGACCGCGGCTCGCGAGCGACATGACCTCCGCTCCGATCGCGTAGCCGTTGTCGACCTTCGAGACGTAGCCGAGCTCCTCGAGAGTGGTCAGCATGCGGGCGATCGTCGACGCGCCGAGACCGGTCGCGCGCGAGATGTCGGAGGCACGGGGCGGCCCGCCCGTCGCACTCGCGATCGCCTCGAGCACCGCCGCCGCCCGGCCGACTCCCTGCTGAACTTCCGCCGCCATGCCCCCAGTCTCCCCTACGACCGCGCCTCACCAGGGAAGTGCGACATCGCGCCCGCTCTGCTCGGCGTACACGCGCACGCTGCTCAGCGTCACGTACGCGTAGCCGTTCGTACGGCTCACGCGCACCCGCACCGCCTCGATCTCGTGCCGCGCGAAGTCGTGGATGCGGTGCCGGTGCCTGTTGTCGGTCACCGCGGCGACCGTCAGCCACGCGCCGTCGACCTGCACCTGCACCTCGTAGTCGGCGACGAGCTCGGGAATCACGGTGAACTCGGTGCGGTGGTGGTGGAGGTTGATGAGATCCTCGTCGACGTCGTCGTTCCACACGAGACGGACGGATGCCGCGGCGACCGGCTCCGACCAGCGCAGCTCGATCCACTCCGGCGAGACGGCGAGCGCCTCGGCATCCACCCGCTCCGACGACCACATACGAGGGCCGCCGTAGGGCCGGTTGCTGCCGTCGACGATCTTGTCTGCTGACCACGCGCGAGTCTCGCCGAGCGCGCGGAGCGAGACGCTGCGGCGACGCAGCATCCGGGCGTTCCAGTCGGTGACGAGCTGGTGATCGGCGTCGGGGATGTGGTCATCGAACGCGGCGTCGTCGGCGCGCTTCGCGCCCATCGCGAGCACGCCATAGGGTCGCTCGTCCGTGAGCACGAGGGAGACGTGCGGGTCGGCGCGCACGATGACGACGGCGTTCGCGGGGCTCTCCGGATGCCAGGCGAGCGGGGCGAGGACGGAGTCCGCGCCCGCGGTGACGGGCACCTCGACCTGGGCGATCCGCTCGACGGGCACGGCGTTCTGCGGCTTGCCGGTGTTCCACAGCTCCACGCGGAGGGTGGTGTCTGCGTCAGCCACGACGTCGAGCTCGACCCCCTCGATCCGCGGATCGACCGGCACCATCACGGCGATGTCGCGATCGAGCGGCAGCGTGTCGGCCGTGCGGTGCGCTCGGGTCGACACCTCGGCGAGCGCGCTCGACGCCGTGACCGTCGCCGTCTGCGCGAGGTCGTCGGCGTCGGTCGCGGAGACGCCGAACACCGGGGCGTCCTCGCGCAGCAGCGCCGCCTGCAGGTCGCCCCGGTGCGACCCGGCGAGGTCGCGGGGCGTGAGTCCATCGCGGGCGAGCAGTGCGGCGGCCGTGCCGACGGCCTGCCCCTGCGTGGCGCAGGTGGCCATCACGCGGGTGGAGCCGAATGCGATGTGCGACGCCGAGATGTTGCGGCCGGCGAAGAGCAGGTTGGAGACGTCGCGGGAGTAGAGGCTCCGGAACGGGATCTGGTAGATGCCGTCGCTGTAGCGCTGCAGCGCCCCCGCCTTCTCGGCGTAGACGCCCTCGACGGGATGGAGGTCGATGGACCAGCCGCCGAAGGCCACGGCGTCATCGAACGACCTCTGCTCCAGCACGTCGTGCTGCGTCATCGTGTAGTCGCCGATGAACCGCCGGTACTCGCGCTTGCCGGGGATCGCGCCGACCCACTCCAGCGTCAGCCGATCGGCGTCGAACTCGCCGGAGTTCTTGATGTAGTCCCAGATGCCGTAGACGATCGACCACAGCTCGTCGCGGATCTGCTCATTCGATGAGACGGTGTCGAGGTGTCCGCCCCACTCGATCCACCAGTAGTCGCAGCCGTTGTCGCCGGTGCGGATGATGCGGTTGCGCACGATCGGCGTCTCGCGGATGTCCTTCGCGATCAGCGGGGGCACGAAGCGCTCCGGCCGCCCGGCATCCTTCGTGTAGAAGAAGAGGGAGCTGCCGAGCAGCTCGTCGTCGGCGACCTCGGGCGCCCAGGGCTCGTCGAACTCCGCACGAGACTCGCGGCCGACGCGGTAGCCGGCGCCGGCGAGGTGGCCGATGAGGCCGTCACCCGAGCAGTCGAGGAAGACCGGAGCCTCGAACACCGTCTCGATCTCGCTGCCCATGGTCCAGCCGACCACGGCGGCGATGCGCGGCGCCTCGCCTGGTCGGGTGTCGTGCATGCGCACCTCGCGGACGTCGGTGTTGAGGTGCAGCGAGATGTTCGGCTCAGACCGCACGCCGTCGAGCAGCACCTGGTCCCAGTAGTAGGGGTTCCCCTCGGGGTTGCGGTACTGGTTCTCGAGCACGAGCTCGCCGACGATCCCCGTCTCGCGGGCGAACCGCTGCGTGCCGTGCGCCGTGGCGCCGACGACCCACACCCGCACCTCGCTCGAGGAGTTGCCCCCGAGTACCGGCCGGTTCTGGATGAGCGCGACGCGCGAACCCATCCGCGCTGCGGCGATGGCCGCGCACGTCCCGGCGAGCCCCCCGCCGACGACCACCACGTCCACCCGGCTCTCCGCCTTGATCATCGGACCTCCTCGTCGCTTCGACTCATCAGACTTTACCGTTCAGAGGTTGCAGATTACCACTCAGCGGTAGTAGCTTCTCATCAGACGCTACGATCGTGGTGTCCCCACCACCTCTACTCAAGGACGCGTAATGGGTATCACTGACACCGCCGACGGCGTCGGCACCGCGGTTCTCACCGACGACGAGCGCCGCCGGCGCATGCGCAAGGTCATCACGGCAGCCGGCGTCGGCCACTTCGTCGAATGGTTCGACTTCGGCCTCTACGGCACCCTTGCCACCGTCATCGCGCTGCACTTCTTCCAGACCGGCGACCCGCAGGCAGCGCTTCTGTCGTCGTTCGGCGTCTTCGCGGCCGGGTTCATCATGCGCCCGATCGGCGGACTCTTCTTCGGCTCCATGGGCGACCGCATCGGTCGCCGCACCACGCTCGGCCTGGTGATCATGGTCACCTCGGGCGCGACGTTCATCATGGGCATCCTGCCGACGTACGACGCGATCGGTCTCGTCGCGCCGATCCTGCTCGTGATCGTCCGGCTGGTGCAGGGCTTCGCGGCCGGAGGCGAGAGCAGCGGAGCGACCACCCTGCTCGCCGAGTACGCGCCGAGCAACCGCCGCGGATTCGTGTCGAGCTTCGTCGACGTGTTCGGCTTCGCGGCGTTCGTCGCCGGTTCCGGTCTCGTGCTGCTCTTCACCGCGACCCTGGGCTCCGACGCCCTGAACGACTGGGGCTGGCGGGCGATGTTCGCCCTCGCGCTGCCCCTGGGCGCGGCGGGTCTCTACCTGCGACTCAAGCTCGAGGACACCCCGGAGTTCCAGAAGATCAAGGAGAAGGGCGAGGTCACCGCGAAGCCGCTGCGCACCTCGATCTCGCGCTGGTGGAAGGCGCTGCTCTTCTGCGTCGGCTTCGTCGTGCTCAAGGCCGTCGGACACTGGATCCTGCAGACCTTCATGCCCTCGTACCTGCAGACCGACCTGAAGTTCGACCAGCAGACGGCCTACGCCGTGACGACCATCGGGCTCGCGGCCATCATGATCCTCGTGCCGCTGTTCGGCCTGCTCAGCGACCGCATCGGCCGCAAGCCCGTCATGATCATCGGCGCCGCCGGCTTCATCGTGCTCACCTACCCCACGCTGATGCTCATGGGCTCGGGAGCGTTCCTCGCGGCCGTGGTCGCCATGATCATCCTCGGCGTCTTCATGGCCGCCTACGACGGGGCGATGAGCGCCGCGATGGCCGAGCTCTTCCCCACGAACATCCGTTACGGCTCGATGGCGATCGCGTACAACATCTCGGTCGCCGCGTTCGGGGGCATCACGCCCTGGTTCTCGCAGAGCCTCATCTCGTGGACCGGTAACACCTACGCTCCCGCGTTCTACGTGATGGGCGCCGCCGTCATCACGCTCGTCGTGGTGATCGGTGCTCGTGAGACCGCGAAGAGCCCGCTGATCGAGAAGGGCTGACCATGCGCATCGTCGTCACCGGAGCCTCCGGACGCGTCGGATCGACCGTCGCCGCACAGCTCGTCGAACGCGGCCACGCCGTGATCGGTCTCGACCGGGTCGCACCAACCGAGCCCATCCCCGGCGTCGAACACATCGTGACCGACCTCACGGAGCTCGCGCCTCGCGATCCACGACTGGCCGATGCCGAGGCCGTGGCGCACCTCGGAGCCTTCATGTCGTGGAACGACGCCGATGCCGAGGCGGTCTACGAGGCCAACGTCACCGGGACGTTCGCGCTCGTCCGCGCGCTGACCGGGTCGGCGGTGCGGCGGTTCGTGCTCGCGAGCACCGGCGAGGTCTATCCCGAGAACGCACCGCAGTACCAGCCGCTCGACGAGCAGCATCCGCGCCTTCCGCGCACCTGGTACGGACTCAGCAAGGTGCTCGCGGAAGAGACTGTCGCGTTCGCCGGCCGCACCCTGGACTGGAGCACGGTGGTGCTGCGGTTCTCGCACACACAGCATCCGGCCGAGCTGCTCGATCCGACGTCGTTCTTCTCCGGCCCCCGCTTCTTCGCGAAGGCACGGTTCGCGAAGGAGGATGCCGCAGGCAACGCGTTCGTCGCCGATCAGCTCCGCGGCTTCGCCGACGATGAGGCCGACACCGTGATCGTCGCCACGCGCGCCGACGGCACCCCGACGACCATGGGGATCATGGCCGCGCCCGATCTCGCGCGGGGTGTCGTGCTGGCCCTCGAAGGCGACACGTCCGGCCATGAGGTCGTCGGGCTCGGGCCCGACTCCTCGACCGACCTCGGCTCGTTCGCCGCGCGTCTGGCGGATGCCGCAGGGCTGCCCACGACGACGCTGATCCTGCCCGACACCGCACCGTCGTACACGACCAGCAACGCACAGGCCAGGGAGCTGCTGGGCTTCCGGCCCGAGTACGACGAGGCGCACATGATCGAGGCCGCCGTCGCGGCTCGACGGGAGCGCGCGGAGGCGGCGCGGGCGTAGGCGGTCTGCGGAGGGAACCGCGTTTCGTCTCGCTCCGCTCGCTCAACGACCCGGCGGGGCTCCGCTCGCTCGACGACCGGGCGGCGGCTCGTCAGCGCGATGCGCGGACGGCATCCCCCATCGCGGCGAGCGCCTCGGCCAGAATCGGCCGCGGCGTCGCGAACACCACGCGCACGAAGCCCTCGTACCCGTGGCCGAGCAGCGCGCCGTCGGTGAGCACGACGCCCGCCTGCTCACGGAAGAACCCGGCGGGCGAGCCCTGGATGCCGAGCGCGCGCGTGTCGATCCAGCCGATGTAGGTGGCCTCGGGTTCGCGGTAGACCGCACCGGGCAGGTGCTCGGCGATGAGCTCGCCGAGCGTGCGCCGCGAGTCGGAGAGGTAGGCGAGCACATCGTCGAGCCAGGGTCGCCCCGAGCGGTACGCCGCGGTCGACGCCACGACTCCGAGCGTCGAGGCTCCGTGCTGCACCGAGAATCCGAAGCGCCGGTACTGCTCTTGGTCGATGTCGTTCGACAGCACGAGCTGGGCCGCCTTGAGTCCGGGGATGTTCCACGCCTTCGACGCGCTCGTGCCGGTGACGGTGTGCGCGGCCGTCGCCTCCGACAGCGAGGCGTAGGGAGTGAACGGGCGTGCGTCGAAGCGCAGCGGCGCGTGGATCTCATCGGCGAACACCCGCCCGCCGTGCCGCTCGACGATCTCGGCGATCGCCTCGAGCTCGGCGCGGTCGACGACGGTGCCGGTCGGGTTGTGCGGGTTGCACAGCACGAGAGTGCGCGCACCGGCGGCGAAGGCCTCGTCGATGCGGTCGAGGTCGTGGTGCCAGCGTCCGTCGACTTCGACGCCCGGCACCTCGATCACGGAGTGCCCGATCGACGGCAGGTAGGTGAGGAACGGCATGTACGCGGGGGTCGGCACGATCACCGGCGATCCGGCCGGCGCGTACTCCTCTACGGCGACGCGGAGGGCGGCCATCACGTCCGAGACCGGATGCACGCGCTCTGGGTCGACCGTCCAGCCGTACTCGTCGCGCATCCACTCGGCGGTGGCCGCTCCGAGGTCGGCCGCGAGCGGCGGCGACAGATATCCGAGCGTCTCCTCGTCGATCGCGCGGTGGAGTGCTGCGGCGATCTCGGGCGCGATGCCGAAGTCCATCTCGGCCACCCACGCGCCGATGCTGCCCGGGTGCAGGCTCCACTTGCGGCTCTCGGGACGATCGAGATCGAATCGGGTCCGAGAGTCGAAGGGATGCGGGGTCTGGCGCGCGGGGTGGTTCACGTCGCTCGACTCTAGGCCACGGGCCGATCTCCCGCACCGTACGTGCTCATGCCGGGGCGACGAGCGCCATCGCCGCACGCACGAGCGCGGCGTTGTCGAAAGCGGTGCGGTCGTCGGGGAGCACGAGCGTGTCCTCCAGCCCGATGCGAGTGTCGAGTCCGAGTTCGGCCGCAAGGACGAGCGCCGGCCAGGCCGACCGCTCCTCGCCGTGCAGCAGGATCGGCACCTCGGCATCCTCCGCCCGCACATGCGCGATCAGGCCCTCGGCATGGGTGCGCACGACATCGGCGGCCTCGTCGGGCAGCTCGATCAGCACACGGAGGCATTCCGCGCGGACAGCGGAGTCCCGCCAGACCTCGAAGCCGGTGCCGTCCCAGATGCCCGCCTCGACACCCACGCCCCGGCGCCGCAGCGCCACCGCGACCTCATCGGCACCCGCCTCGTGCCAGTTCACCGAGGCGTAGTCGGGCAGCTCTGTCCAGGCCTCGATCGCCGCGATACGGCGCTCGACGTCGGGTTCCGTCCAGGCGCCGGTCGTCACGCCGATCGGGATGCCGGGGCACGCCGCGCGCAGCGCGCTCACCCACTCCGCGACATGGTCGGGTGCCACCGAGTCGCGCCCCGCGGCGTCTTTCGGGTGCACGTGGATCTCCCGCGCGCCGGCCGCGACCGCCCGCGCCGCATCCGCGGCGGCCAGCGTCGCATCGGCTGTCAGCCGCGGATGCTGGGTGAGCTCGCGCGCGCCGTTGATGCACGCCTGCACCAGCATCCGTCCTGAATCGACAGACCCCGCGTCACCAGGCGCGGACATCAGTTCATGAGCTCCCGCGGGTGGAACTGATGCAGCCCTCCGGTGTCGGACGGGCCCTCCTCGGTGCGGATGTTGTGCGCGACCTGGCGTGCGGTCGCCGCGCCGCGCCCGACCCGCACCGCTTCCTCCTGCGTCTCGAAGCTGTTCCCCAGAGTGCGTGACTCCCCCTCGATCCGGTTGAACCAGATGCCGTCGCGCTGGAACGTCTCGATGTCTCCTGCAGCCATGGGGATGTCCTCTCCGTCCCCTCTTTTCTACGCGAGGGCTGGGACACGGCAGGAGGGGCTTGACAGAATCCGCGGTTCTCGACGATGGGGACGGCCTCGCGATGCAGACATCCCGCGTCACGTCAAGGGCGATGACGGGGCGATTCCACGACCGTACGGTCATGTCATGCCCGACCCGAAGACCGCTGCGTGGAGCGCCCGATGAGCCTCGAGGTGATGTCGCCCACTGAGGCGCTGCTCGACGGCCGCTACGTGCTCAAGGAGCGGGTCGGTCGGGGCGGCATGGCGACCGTGTACCGGGCGGAGGACACCCACCTCGAGCGCGTCGTCGCGATCAAGATGATCCACGAGGATGAGGACGCCTCCTCTGCCGAGCGGGCTCACAACGAGAAGGCACTGCTCGCGGCCGTCGATCACCGTGCACTGGTCACGCTCTACGACGCGCAGCTGATCCCCGGTCGCCCGCGGTATCTCGTCATGGAGTTCGTCGAGGGCCCTACCCTCGCCCGCCGCATGAGCACAGGGCCGATGCGTGCGCGCCAGGTCGCCCGCGTCGCCCGGGACGTCGCCGAGGCACTGTCGATCGTCCACGGAGCGGGCATCGTGCACCGCGACGTCAAACCGTCGAACGTGCTGCTGGCCCGCGATCCGGGCGGCGGACCGTGGACCGCCAAGCTCGCCGACTTCGGCATCGCCTGCACGGTCGGCAGCCCCCGCCTGACCTCGCCCGGGATCGTGCTCGGCACCCTCACCTACATGGCACCCGAGCAGCTGCGCGACGCCGAGCCCGGCACAGCTGTCGACGTCTTCTCGCTGGGCCTCATGCTGATCGAAGCCCTCACCGGCGAGCCCGCCTACCCGGCGATGAGCACCGGGCGCGGAGCAGCCGTCGCCCGGCTCATGAACCCGCCCACGATCCCGGCGAGCGTGCCCGAGGAATGGCGCGAACTGCTCGAGCGGATGACACGCCTCGAGCCCTCCGAACGCCCCACCGCGCGCGAGGTCGCCCGCGCCGCCCGAGCGCTCATGCGCGGCGAGGCTCCGACCGCTGTCGTGCCCGCTGCTGGTGCCGGGATCGCCGCGGGGGCGGATGCCGCGGGGGCGGATGCCGCCGCCTCTCCTGACGCCAGCGCAGGCGCCGCAGGCGCCGCTGCCGCCGCCGCTCCTGCGGAACGGCCGACCGACCGCACCGCCGTCCTCGACTCCGCAGCCTCTGCACGCCGCCGTCGCAACCCGCGCGCCGTCGCCGGCATCGCCGCAGCCGCCGCGGTCGTCGTCGCCGGAGGACTCGTCACCGGCTTCGTGGCCGGGAACCCGCCCGTCGCCGAGGGCGGCCGCCTCGCGGCATCCTTCGCCGAGCGCACCGTCATCGCGCCCGACGACTCCGGCGAGGCTCCCGTCGAGGTGGTCGTGAGCGAGCCGACCGATCAGGAACCGATCGTGAACCAGCCGGCGGTCGACCAGCCGGCGAAGAACGAGAACAAGGGCCCGGGCAACAACAACGGCGCCGACAAGCCCGGCGACGGGAACAAGGGTCCAGGCCACAAGGGCGACGACGACTGACCCCCGGCCCCCCGCCCCGGCCCCCCGTCCCCCGTTCAGTTGGCACCTCCTGCGGGAATCCACGCGGAATTCCCGCAGGAGGTGCCAACCGAAGGCGTGAGGCTCACGCCCCGCGCACGTCGAGCACCCAGGTCACGCCGAACCGGTCGGTCAGCATTCCGAATCCGGCCGACCACGCCGACGCGGCGAGGGGCTCGATGACCTGCGCGCCGTCGGCCAGGGCAACCCAGCAGCCCTGCAGTTCGACCAGCGACTCCGGCCTGCAGCGACTGGAAGAACGTCCGATCCGTGAGCGTGACGCCGTTCTCACGGCGGGTGGTCCCGGCGACGGACTCGGCCTCGTCGGCGCCCGGCACGTCGTAGGCCATGAGGCGGAACCCGGAGGCGTTCGCGACCTGCCCGAATACGACGCGGTCGGAGCCGGGCGCGTCGGCCGGCATCCCGAAGTCGGCGTAAGTCGCGATCGTGACGTCGGCGGCGAAGACCGCGCCGTAGAACTCGAGCGCCTGACGAGCCGTGCCGCGGAAGTTCAGGTGGGTGGTGGTGGTGACGGTCATGACGTTCTCCTGTCGATGAGTGCGGCGGATGCCGATGAGAACCACGATCACAGCAGTAGAGGTCAATTTCGGTCCGCTTCTCGCAGCAGAATGGAGGCATGTCGGGCTCCTCATCGCGGATGCTGTCGCTGCTGTCCCTCCTGCAGGCAAGGCGCGACTGGCCGGGCGCAGTGTTGGCCGATCGCCTCGAGGTCACCCCGCGCACGATCCGCCGCGACATCGACCGTCTGCGCGAGCTCGGCTACCGCATCACGGCGATCAAGGGCCCCGACGGCGGGTATCGACTGGATGCCGGATCCGAGCTGCCCCCGCTCCTCTTCGACGACGCGCAGGCCGTCGCGATCGCCGTCGCCCTGCAGAGCATCCCCGCGAGCGGCGTCGATGTCGACGAAGCGGCGGTGCGGGCCCTCGCGACGGTGCGCCAGGTGATGCCCTCACGGCTGCGGCACCGCATCGACGGCATCCGCTTCTCCGGATCCGCGAACGACGTGCGCGTCGACCCCGCTGTGCTCGAAGCGACGAGCGCCGCGGCGCGCGACCACCTCGTGCTGCGCTTCGATTACGGACGGGCCGACCGACCGCCCCGGCGCACCGAGCCGCACGCCGTCGTCGCCCGCGAGGGCCGGTGGTATCTGCTCGCCTGGGACCTCGACGCCGACGACTGGCGCACCTTCCGCCTCGATCGGATGACCGCGCGCATCCCCACCGGCCCGTCGTTCACTCCGCGTCCGCTCCCCGCGCAGGACGCGCAGACCTACCTCGCCGCGCGAGCCAAGGGGTCGGATGCCGACGACCGCTGGCCCTGCATCGGCGAGGTCGTGATCGAGCTCCCGGCACGCGAAGTGGCACCCTGGATCGGCGCCGACGGCTCGGTCGATCCCGTCGACGACGGATCGTGCCGGGTCACGGTCGGGTCGTGGTCGTGGGTGGGCGTGCTCGCCGCCGTGACCCGCTTCGACGCCCCGTTCACGGTCGCGGGTCCGGCTGCCTTGGCGGAGGCCGCCCGCACACTCGCGGCGCGCTTCGCCGCGGCATCCCCCCGGTAGACTGGGGTCGCCCCGCCGGCCCCTTCCCTAGGAGTGCGCGTGACCACCGCCCCTGCACCTGCCCACAAGCACGTCCCCGACTCCGTCGAGAACGCGATCGCGACTCCCGAGAAGGAGCAGCCCTACGCGGCGCTGGGCCTCAAGGACGACGAGTACGCCCGCATCAAGGAGATCCTCGGTCGCCGCCCCACCTCCGGCGAGCTGGCGATGTACTCGGTCATGTGGTCGGAGCACTGCTCCTACAAGTCCTCCAAGAACTACCTGCGCCGCTTCGGCCAGAAGGTCTCGGACGAGATGAAGGAACGCCTCATGGTCGGCATGGGCCAGAACGCGGGCGTCATCGACGTGGGCGAGGGCTGGGCCGTCACGTTCAAGGCGGAGAGCCACAACCACCCGAGCTTCATCGAGCCCTTCCAGGGAGCGGCGACCGGCGTCGGGGGCATCGTCCGCGACATCATCTCGATGGGCGCCCGCCCGGTCGCGGTCATGGACGCCCTGCGCTTCGGTGCGATCGACCACCCCGACACCGCCCGCGTCGTGCACGGCGTGACGAGCGGCATCAGCTTCTACGGCAACTGCCTCGGCCTGCCGAACATCGGCGGCGAGACGGTCTTCGACTCCGTCTACCAGGCCAACCCCCTCGTGAACGCCCTCGCCGTCGGCGTGCTCCGCCACGAAGACCTCAAGCTCGCGAACGCCACCGGCGTGGGCAACAAGGTCGTGCTCTTCGGCGCCCGCACGGGCGGCGACGGCATCGGCGGCGCCAGCATCCTCGCCTCCGACACCTTCGCCGACGGCGGACCCACCAAGCGCCCCGCGGTGCAGGTCGGCGACCCCTTCGCCGAGAAGGTGCTCATCGAGTGCTGCCTCGAGCTGTACCGCGGCGAGCTCGTCGAGGCCATTCAGGATCTCGGCGCGGCCGGCATCTCGTGCGCGACCTCCGAGCTCGCGGCCAACGGCAACAGCGGCATGAAGGTCTCGCTCGACAACGTGCTGCTTCGCGATCCGTCGCTCACGGCCGAGGAGATCCTCATGTCGGAGTCGCAGGAGCGCATGATGGCGATCGTCGCTCCCGAGAAGCTCGACGCGTTCATGGCCGTCGTGAACAAGTGGGAGGTCGAGACCTCGGTGCTCGGCGAGGTCACCGGCGACGGACGCCTCATCATCGACTGGCAGGGCGAGCGCATCGTCGACGTCGACCCCTCGACCGTCGCGGTCGACGGCCCGGTCTACGACCGCCCGGTCGCCTACCCGACGTGGATCGACGCACTCCAGGCGGATGCCGCTGAGAACCTGCCGCGCTCGAACGACCCCGACGTGCTGCGCGAGCAGTTCCTCGCGCTCGTGGCCTCGCCGAACCTGGCGGACACCCGCTGGATCACCAACCAGTACGACTACTACGTGCTCGGCAACACGGCCCTCGCGTTCCCCGACGACGCCGGCATGATCCGCGTCGACGAGGAGTCGGGCCTGGGCTTCGCGATCTCGACCGACGCCAACGGCCGCTACTGCCAGCTCGACCCGTACGCGGGTGCGCAGCTCGCCTTGGCCGAGGCCTACCGCAACGTCGCCGTCACGGGCGCCGTCCCCACCGCGATCACCGACTGCCTGAATTTCGGCTCCCCCGAGAACCCCGAGGTCATGTGGCAGTTCGGCCAGACCGTCGACGGTCTCGCGGACGGATGCTACGAGCTCGGGACCCCGGTGACCGGCGGCAACGTCTCGTTCTACAACCAGACCGGAGACGTGCCGATCCACCCGACCCCGCTCGTGGGCGTGCTCGGCATCATCGACGACGTCTCGCGCCGCATCCCGTCGGGATGGCAGGACGAGGGCCAGAACATCTACCTGCTCGGCACGACGTCGACGGAGCTCTCGGGTTCGGCGTGGGCCGAGACCGTGCACCAGCACCTCGGCGGGCTGCCCCCGAAGGTCGACCTCGCGGGCGAGAAGCGCCTCGCCGGTCTGCTCGCGGCGGCGCGCGACGAGTGGCTGATCTCGTCGGCGCACGACGTGTCAGAGGGCGGTCTCGCGCAGGCGCTCGCCGAGGGCGTCTCGCGCTTCGGCGTCGGCGCGCGCGTCTGGCTGAACGAGATCATCGAGCGGGACGGAGTGGATGCCGCATCCGCGCTGTTCTCAGAGTCGACCGGTCGCGTGATCGTGACCGTGCCACGCGAGGACGACGTGAAGTTCCGCGGTCTCTGCGAGGGCCGGAACTACCCGGTCGCCCGCATCGGCGTCACAGACGGCCAGGATGCGAAGCTCGAGGTGCAGGACGTGTTCACGATCCCTGTCGCCGAGATCCGTGAGCGCTCGCAGGCCACGCTGCCCGCGGCCTTCGGCCCGACCGTCGCGGAGCCGGTCGGCGCATGAGCGAGCTGAGCCGCCCCGACGACGACTACGGCGACCTGGGCGAGCGCCGCAATCGCCGCATCCGCGTGGTCGCGTGGGTCGTGATCGTGGCTCTGCTGCTCGGCGGTGGCGGCGCGACCGTGATCACGCTGCTCCTCGGCTGATCCCCGGAGTTCATCCGCGACGGGACACCCTCGAGGACACGGATGAGGGGTGACCGCCCGAGCGGCCACCCCTCTCCGGTTCCGAGGGGAGGTCTCGTCACCGGAATAGGCTCGGTCCCGTACTGAGCCTCTTGTCGACCGCGCCCTACGGGGAGTGCGGCCGACGATCGAGGCCCGGCGCCGGCACCGGTCCTCGACGATCGACGGGACTCGGGGGAGTCCCGCGTCTGTCTCAGCGTGCTGCGCCCTCGCGCAGCAGATCGCGGATCTCCACCAGAAGCTCGGCCTCGGTCGGCGCGATGACCTCGACGACCGCGGGCTTGCGTGCCGCCTGCCGGGCCTTCCAGGTGTTCATCGGCAGCACGAAGACGAAATACACGACGAGCGCGACCGCGAAGAACGCGATGACCGCCGAGAGCAGGTCGCCCAGCGGGAAGGTGACCTCGTTGCCGTAGATGTTCGTGAGCTTGGGTCCGAACTCTCCGCTGGCGTCGGCCTCGAACACGAGTCCCACGAGCGGAGTGATGACGCTCGCGACGACCGCGTTGACGATGGCCGTGAACGCGGAGCCGATGACGACGGCGACGGCGAGGTCGATCACATTGCCCTGTGCGATGAAATCCTTGAATCCCTTGATCATGGTGTCCCCAATGCAGAAATCGGCCCCAGCCGAGAAGGAAGTGGCGAGACGAATGCCCCGATGACGTCCGTCGCACGATGCACGATCGGATGCCCGACATTCAAGCGCATTCCGCGTTCACAGTTGCCGGCCGAATTGTGTGAACAACCGCTCGATCGCGCGCTTTTTCGGAAAATGATGGTGCGCGAACGCGTTGATTTCATCTCGGTATATTGCGCCACCGCATGATGGCCGACCGAGAAGGGATTCAGCGCGAGAACAGAAAGCGCGTCAGTTGCACAACCGCGGCGGTGTCGTGCTGCTCGCGTCCGAGTGATTCCACGATGATGGCCCCGAGGATCGCCCGCCCGAGCTGCTCCACCGGAGCGTCGGCGGCGAGCTGCCCGTCGCGGATGCCGCCGTGCAGCCGCTCATTCAGGTACTTCTCCACCCCGAGGCTCTCGCCGAGGTGGGCGCCGACCCCGGCATCCTCCGTCGCCGCCGCGACGAGCGAGCGCAGCAGCGCGCCGCCTTCGGGAGCGTCGAGGATCGACAGCACGCTGCGCAGCCACGTCTCGACGTCGGCGGCGAGATCACCGGTGTCGGGCACGACGAAGTCGACGGGGATCAGCCTCCCCTCCGCGAGGCACTCGCCGATCAGCGCACCGCGAGACGGCCACCATCGATAGATCGTCTGCTTGCCGACACCGGCCTCTTTGGCGATCCCCTCGATCGTGAGGCGGTCGTAGCCGCGGTTGTGGAAGAGCCGGGCCGTCGCATCGAGGATCGCCTCGCGAGCAGCCGTGCTGCGCACGGGCCCGCTCCGATGCTCGTTCACCACGTGTTCAGGATAACCACAGAACTCTAGACGAGACGCACCGTATGCTCTTGATGACTGAAGGAGATCGCGTTGGCCTCACTGCTGTACCGCCTGGGTTCGCTCGCTGCTCGTCGCGCCTGGGCGGTGATCGTCACCTGGGTCGTGCTCCTCGGCATCGGCGTCGGCGCGTTCCTCGGCCTCGGCGGCACGCTGAGCAACAGCTTCGACATCCCCGGCACCGCGTCCGGGGCCGTTACCGACCAGCTCGCGAAGAAGCTTCCCGACACCGCGGGAGGCACCGGCACCGTCGTGTATCGCACGACCGACGGCTCAGCGTTCACCGACGAGCAGAAGAAGGAGATCTCCGACCTGGCGACGGGCGCGGAGGATCTCGACGGGGTCGCCTCTGTCATCGACCCGTTCGCGACGCAGGCGGAGCTGGCCGACCAGGCCGCTCAGCTCGCCGACGGAGAGAAGCAGATCGCCGACGGGCGGGCGCAGCTCGAGGCCGGTCAGGCACAGCTCGACGACGGCCGCGCGCAGCTGCAGTCCGGACTCGACCAGCTCACCGCCGCCCGCGCGCAGGCCGAGGCCGCCGGGGCGCCGTCGGCGCAGCTCGCCACACTCGACGCGCAGCTCGCCGGGCTGAACGCTCAGCTCGCCCAGCTCGACGCGCAGCAGAAGACGCTCGACGAGTCGCGCACCGAGCTGGAGGACAACGAGGAGCAGGTCGAGCTCGGCTCCACGCTCCTCGACCTCGCGAACGGGATCGGCGTCGTCTCGGAGGACGGATCGACCGCCATCGTCAACGTGTCGTTCGAGGACCCCCGCCTCGAGCTGTCCGAAGAGATCAAGCAGGGGACGATCGCGCACTTCGCCGACTCGCCCGTCGACGGCGTCGAGGTCGACTTCGGCACCGACATCGCGCAGGGCGTGCCCGAGATCTTCGGCGTGGGCGAGGCGATCGGCCTGGCCATCGCCGCCGTCGTGCTGATCGTGATGCTGGGCTCACTGCTCGCGGCATCCTTCCCCATCATCACCGCGGTCGTCGGCGTGGGCGTCGGCGTGACGGCATCCCTCGCGTTCTCCGGAGTGGTCGACATGGCGTCGGTGACTCCGGTGCTCGGCGTCATGCTCGGACTCGCCGTCGGCATCGACTACTCGCTCTTCATCGTCAACAGGCACCGCAAGCAGCTGCTCGCCGGATCGCCGGTGCAGGAGTCGATCGGCCTCGCGACCGGCACCTCGGGAACCGCCGTCGTGTTCGCCGGCTCCACCGTGATCGTCGCGCTGCTCGCGCTCAACATCACCGGCGTGCCGTTCCTCGGCCTCATGGGCACGGTCGGCGCCGCCTGCGTCGCGGTCGCCGTGCTCGTCGCGATCACGCTGACGCCGGCGCTGCTCGGACTGGCGGGGATGCGTCTGCTCGGCCGCAAGGCCCGGGCCGCCGTCGGGCAGCCGCACGCCACAGGCAAGCCCGTGAAGCGCATGTCGACCCTGCGCGCGATCGTCACGGTGCTCGTCAGCGTCGTCGCGCTGCTGGTCGTCGCCATCCCCTCGATGTCGATGCGCCTCGGACTTCCCGACGGGTCGAGCGAACCCACCGATTCGACCAGCTACCGCGCGTATCAGACCGTGGACGAGCAGTTCGGCGAGGGCGCGAACGGACCGCTGCTCGTCACGGCGTCGCTCGACGACGCGGTGAGCGACGACGATCTGCTCGCCACCCAGGTCGAGGTCGCGCAGAAGCTCGCCGATCAGGACGACGTGCTCGCGGTCGCACCGATCGCGGCATCCGACGACAACACCCTGCTCGCGTTCCAGGTGCTGCCCGCCGAGGGTCCCAACAGCGCGTCCACCGAGAAGCTCGTGCAGGACATCCGATCGCTGCCGTCGAACGACGGCATCACGCTCGGAGTGGCGGGCCAGGCGGCGATCAACATCGACATCTCGGAGTCGCTCGCCGGCGTGCTGCCGATCTACCTCGTCGTCGTGGTCGGGCTCTCTCTGCTCATCATGATCGTCGTGTTCCGGTCGCTGCTCGTGCCGCTCATCGCCACCGGCGGATTCGTGCTGTCGCTCTTCGCGACCTACGGTCTGACCGTCGCGGTGTTCCAGTTCGGCTGGGGTGCGGAGCTCATCGGGCTGCACAGCACGGGGCCGATCCTCAGCTTCCTGCCGGTCATCCTCGTCGGCATCCTGTTCGGACTCGCGATGGACTACCAGCTGTTCCTCGCCTCAGGGATGCGCGAGGCGTACGTGCACGGAGCGAGCGCGCGGGATGCCGTCGCCCAGGGCTTCCGCGCCGGCCGCTCGGTCGTCATCGCGGCGGCGCTCATCATGGTGTCGGTGTTCGGCGGGTTCATCTTCTCGGAGTCGACCATCATCCGCTCGATCGGGTTCGGCCTCGCGTTCGGCGTGCTGCTCGACGCGTTCGTCGTGCGGATGCTGCTCATGCCGGCGCTCATGCACCTGCTCGGACGCTCGGCCTGGTGGCTGCCACGCTGGCTCGACCGCATCGTGCCGAACGTCGACATGGAGGGAGCGGCGCTCGAGCGCGACCACCCCTCGGTGCACACCGACACGGTGACCGTGGCCGACCCGGAGAGTGCTCCGGCACCCCGGACGCGGCGGGCTCGGCGCGAGCGGGGCTGACGACCGGCATCCGCCCTTTCGCAGGTCGGGAACCCGCCTGCATGCCGAACCGTCCGATTTCGGCATGCAGGCGGGTTTCGGGCATGCAGGCGGGTTCGGTGTGGCCGTCTGGTTGACGGAATCCCGGATGGCGGGATGCCGGTGGTCGGCCAGCCGACCGGGGAAGGGCCAGCCATGCGGGTGGTGGGAGCGGACGCCGGACGGTAGCCTCGGCGTGCGAGGAGGCGCCATGACGACCCAGCCCACCCCCATCGGAGCGGACGAGAACATCAAGGGCTACCTGATCGGCTCGCCGGTGAGCCTGATCCGGGAGTTCACGGCGGCGCCGGGATCGGGGCCGCGGCTGCACCGGCATCCGTACGTCGAGACGTTCCTCGTGCACTCGGGGCGGGCGCTGTTCACGCTCGGCGACGACCAGGTCGTCGTCGAGGGCGGACACGTCATCACGGCGCCCGCGCTCGTCGCGCACCGGTTCGAGGTGCTCGACGGCGGCACGTACAACGCGACGCACATCCACGCCAGCGACCGGTTCGTGACGGAGTGGCTGGTCTAGATCTCGTCGGGCACGGAGGTCTGGCGCATTCTCGGATGACGGGACGGCTGCCGCGGCGCCGCCGGCCATCCGGGGATCATCAGCCGGATGTACCGTGCCGCAGGTGTCGGATGCCGTCGGGGATGCCGGTGTCGGTAGGGCGGCGTAGGGTGTGCGGATGGCATCGGACCCGCGTGACCTGCTCGAACGGCTGCGCGCGGACGCGCTCTCGCGGGTCGAGTCGACGAGGGCGACGCTGGATCAGCTCACGCACGACCGCGAAGGATCGAACGACGATGACGAGCACGACCCCGAAGGGGTGACGCTCTCGTCGGAGTGGTCGCGACTGACCGGGCTGGCCGAGGCGGCGGCATCCGAGCTCCGGCAGGTGGACGAGGCGATGGAGCGGCTGGATGCCGGAACGTACGGCGTCTGCGCACGCTGCGGCCGGCCGATCCCGGCGGCGCGCCTGGAGGTGCGACCGTTCGCCACGCACTGCGTCGCCTGTGCGGAGAAGCTCGGGCTGTGAGGCGCCCTGCGGAACCGGAACCGCGTTTCGTCTCGCTCCGCTCGCTCAACGACCCGAAGCGTCGCTCCGCTCGCTCAACGACTGGAGGCCACGGCCTCCGCGATCGCCGTGCCGAGGTCGACCGTCGTGGCGGTGCCGCCGAGGTCGGGAGTGAAGGGCGCGGCATCCGCTCCACGGGCGAGCACCTGCTCGATGCCGGCGAGCACGGCGGCGCCGGCATCCGCGTGGCCGAGGTGCTCGAGCATCATGGCGCCGCACCAGATCTGGCCGATCGGGTTGGCGACGCCCCGCCCGGCGATGTCGGGCGCCGATCCGTGCACCGGCTCGAACAGGCTCGGGAACACGCCCTCGGGGTTGATGTTCGCGCTCGGCGCGATGCCGATCGTGCCGGTGCAGGCGGGGCCGAGGTCGGACAGGATGTCGCCGAACAGGTTGCTCGCCACGACCACGTCGAACCAGTCGGGGTGCAGCACGAAGTTCGCGGTGAGGATGTCGATGTGGAACTGGTCGCGCGTCACGTCGGGGTAGTCCAGCCCGACCGCCGCGACACGTTCGTCCCAGTAGGGCATCGAGATCGAGATGCCGTTGCTCTTCGTCGCCGAGGTGAGGTGCCCGCTGCGACGCGCCGCCAGATCATAGGCGTAGCGCAGCACCCGGTCGACGCCGGTGCGGGTCATGACGGTCTCCTGCAGCACGAACTCGCGCTCGGTGCCCTCGAACATGCGGCCGCCGATCGACGAGTACTCGCCCTCGGTGTTCTCGCGCACCACGTAGAAGTCGATGTCGCCCGGCTCGCGTCCTGCGAGGGGCGAGACGACGCCGGGCATCAAACGGCACGGCCGCAGATTGACGTACTGGTCGAACGCACGCCGGAACTGGATGAGGCTCCCCCACAGGCTCACATGATCGGGAACGACCTCGGGCCAGCCGACGGCGCCGAAGTAGATGGCGTCGAATCCGCGGAGGGTCTCGAACCAGTCGTCGGGCAGCATCGTGCCGTGCTGCTGCCAGTACGCGGCGCTCGCGAAGTCGAACTCCTCGAACTCCAGGGCGATGTCGAACCGGGATGCCGCGGCGCGCAGAACGCGCAGCCCTTCTGGCATCACCTCGGTGCCGATGCCGTCTCCGGCGATCACTGCGATGCGGTGGATGGTGGTCATGAAAGTCCTCTCAGTGTCCGGGTCGGAGCACGTCGCGCTCGGCGGGGTGATGGCACGCGACGCGGTGCGTGCCGCCGTGGTCGGCGAGCTCGGGCACGACCTCGGCGCAGATCTCGCTGGCCTTCCAGCAGCGGGTGCGGAACCGGCATCCGCTCGGCGGTGCCACCGGGCTCGGCACGTCTCCCGTGAGCACGATGCGCTCGCGGGCCCGCTCGGCCCGGGGGTCGGGAACGGGGATCGCCGACAGCAGCGCCTGCGTGTACGGGTGCAGCGGACGCTCGTAGAGCTCGTCGACCGGGGCCTCCTCGACGAGCTTGCCGAGGTACATGACTCCCACGCGATCGCTGAGATGGCGCACGACCGACAGGTCGTGGGCGATGAACAGGTAGGTGAGGCCCAGGTCGCGCTGCAGGTCGTCGAGCAGGTTGAGCACGCCGGCCTGCACGCTGACATCGAGCGCGCTGACCGGCTCGTCGAGCACGATCACCTCCGGCTCGACGGCGAGCGCCCTGGCGATGCCGATGCGCTGCCGCTGGCCGCCGGAGAACTCGTGCGGGAAGCGGTCGGCGTGGGCGGGGTTCAGCCCGACCTGCGCGAGAAGCTCCTCGACGCGGCGATCACGGTCGCCGCGGTGCAGCCCGTGGATGATGAGCGGCTCGGCGAGCGTCGCCCGCACCGACTTTCGCGGGTTGAGCGAGGCGTACGGATCCTGGAACACGAACTGCACCCGCCGTCGCAGCAGGCGCAGACTCTCCCCCGACACGGCGGTGATGTCGTCGTCGCCGAGCCGGATGGAACCGGCGTCGCTGGGCTGCAGGCGGGCGACGCTGCGTCCGAGCGACGACTTGCCGCACCCCGACTCGCCCACGAGCCCGAAGGTCTGTCCGCCCTCGATCGACAGGCTCACATCCGACACCGCCTGCACGACGTCGCGGCCCCGGCCGAACAGGCCGCCGCCGACGCGGTACTCCTTGACGAGTCCGTCGACCGTGAGACCGGTGCTGCCGGTACGTTCCCCCACCTGCGATGCGCTCATGACACTGCCTCCGTCTGCCATTCGTCGACCCGCACGCACGCAGCGGTGTGCCCGACGCCGACCTCGACCGGCGGCGGCACCACCACGTCGCAGAGTCCCGCGACGGCGTGGGCGCAGCGCGGTGCGAAGCGGCATCCCTGCGGCCATTCCGTCGCCACCGGCGGCTGTCCGGCGATCTGGTACAGGCGCTCGTCGCGTGACGAGCGCCTGTCGAGCCGCGGCAGAGAGGCGAGCAGCCCGGCGGTGTACGGATGGGCGGTCTCGTAGAAGAGCGGGTCGACGTCGGCGGTCTCGACGAGTCCTCCCGCGTACATGACCAGCACGCGGTCGGCGGTGCCCGCGACGACGCCGAGGTCGTGCGTGATGAGCAGCACTGTCGTGCCGGTGCGGCGCTGCACCTCGCGCAGCACCTCGAGCACCTGCGCCTGCACGGTCACGTCGAGGGCGGTGGTCGGCTCGTCAGCGATCAGGAGATCGGGTTCGTTCGCGATGCTCATCGCGATCATCACGCGCTGGCGCATGCCGCCGGAGAACTCGTGCGGGTAGCGATCGACGCGCAGCTCGGGAGAGGGGATGCCGACGAGGTCGAGGAGTTCGACGGCCCTGGCCTTCCGCCCGGCGGCCGTGCTCTCGGGGCGGTGCACGCGCACGGCCTCGATCAGCTGCTCGCCGACGCGCATCACCGGGTTCAGTGCGGTCAGAGCATCTTGGAACACGATCGCGACGTCCTTGCCGCGGATCTCACGCAGCTCGTCGTCGGAGAGCCCGACGAGTTCGCGGCCGCGCAGTCTGATCGACCCGGTGACGACGGCTTTCTTCGGCAGCAGTCCCATGATCGCCATCGCCGTCATCGACTTGCCCGATCCGGACTCGCCGACGATGCCGACGGTCTCGCCCGTGCGCAGCGTGAACGAGACCCCTTCGACGGCGCGGGCGAGGCCGTGGTCGGTGGGGAAGCTGATCGCGACGTCCTCGACCTGAAGCAGGATCTCGCCGCGTCCGCCGACAGAGGGGCTGGTCATAGGTTCTTCCCCTGCGGGTCGAGGGCGTCGCGGAGACCGTCTCCGATGAAATTGACGCAGAGCACGGTGACGAGGATGAACAGGCCGGGGAAGTACAGCAGGTACACCTGCGGGGTGCCGACGTACCCGGCGGCCTGGCTGAGCATCGATCCCCAGCTCGTCTGCGGCGGCTGCACGCCGAACCCGAGGAAGCTGAGGGTCGACTCGGCGATGATCGACGACGCGACGGCGAGGCTCATCGCGACCGCGATCACTCCGGCGAGGTTCGGCAGCAGGTGCGACACGACGATGCGGAACCCGGATGCTCCGATGCCGCGCGCCGCGTCGATGAAGTCCTTCTCGCGCAGCGACAGCACCTGCGCCCGCACGACCCGGGCGATGTAGGTCCAGCCCAGCGCGGTGAGTGCGAAGACGATCGTCGTGGGCGACGAGCCGAGCCCCTGCAGGATGACGGCGAGCAGCGCGATCGCCGGCACGATGAGGAACAGGTCGGTGATGCGCATGATGAGCTCGCCGATCCACCCGCCGAGGTAGCCGGCGATCGCGCCCAGCGCTGTGCCGACAACCGTGGCGAGGAGGGCGACGGCGAGACCGATCGCGAGGGAGATCTGCCCGGCGAACAGGATCTCGCTGAGGTAGTCGCGGCCCAGTTCGTCTGTGCCGAGCCAGTGCGCGCCCGAGGGCGGGGTCGGGCCGGTCAGCAGGTCCTGCTGTCCCTGCGGGTACGGCGCGATCCACGACGCGCCGAAGCAGACCACGAGCAGGATGACCAGGACGACGAGACTCACGACCCCGAGCCGATGCCGCAGGAAACCCTTCAGCAGCTGCCGGGTCGGCGCCTTCTGCGGATCCTGCTCGGCCAGCAGCTCCTCCCGGCCGGCGATGCCTGCACCGCTCATGACAGCCTCACTCTCGGGTCGAGCACCGCGTAGGCGGTGTCGGCGATCAGGTTGCAGACGACGACCGCGACGGCGACCACGATCATCCACGGCAGGAGCACGTAGACGTCGCCCGCGACGAGCGACTGCAGGAACAGTCGACCCATGCCGGGGATCGCGAAGATCTGCTCGGTCACGACGAGTCCGCCGATGAGGATCGCCGCATCGAGTGCCACGACCGTCACGAAGGGGGCGAGGGAGTTGCGCACCGCGTGCCGCCAGATGACCTGGCGGCGGGGCACGCCCTTCGCCCGCGCGGTGCGGACGTAGTCGCTGGACAGCGCGTCGAGCATGGCCGCGCGCCCGAACCTGCTCCACGACGCGACGAGCGCGATCATCAGCGCGGCCACCGGGAGGACGAGGTGACGGAGGTAGTCGAGCGGATCGCTCTGCCCCGGCGAGTTCAGCCCGATGAAGAACAGCGGCGGCTCGCTGAGACCGAACTGCTCCTTGGGCCACACCGCGAAGGTCTGGATGAGGATGAGGCCGAACCAGAACGCGGGCATGGCGATGCCGATGTACGAGGCGCCCGTCAGCAGGTTGTCGCCCAGCGAGTACTGCCGGACGGCCGAGTACACGCTCACCGCGCCGGCGATGAGCACGGCGATCACGAGTCCCCAGAACGCGAGCTGCAGCGTCGGCCACAGCGCTTCACCGATGAGCGGCAGCACCGGGGTGCCGGTGCGGGTGCTGAGCCCCCAGTCGCCGACGACCATCGATCGCAGCCACAGGAAGTACTGCTCGGGGATGCTGCGGTCGAGGCCGAGGCGCTCGATCTCACGGGCGATCACCGCCGGGTCGTGCGCCAGGCGGAGCTTCGCCAGCGGGTCGAACGTCGAGCGCACGGCCCAGAAGAGGATGAACGAGGCGACGACGATCACCGGGATCGAGTAGAGAACCCGTCGGGTAATGAATGTGAGCACGTCGTCGCCTCGTTCCTGTCCTGCTGTGCGGGAGCGCGCCTCAGCCGGCCAGGCCCCATTCGGCGAGGTTCCAGAACGGACCCTCGATCGGGTTGATCTGCAGCGGACCGCCGACCTTCTCGCTCCACAGGAGCACGTTCGGCACGACGTCGAGCGGCAGCGAGGGCACGTTCTCGGCGATCAGAGCGTCGGCTTCCTGCGAGGCCGCGATCCGCGCATCCTGGTCCACCTCGGTGTCGACCTGCGCGAGCAGGTCATCGAGGCCGTCGATGTTCGCGCGGTAGAAGTTGATGCCCGAGAAGCCGTTCGCGTCGCTGGGGATGTTTACCGACGAGAAGGTCGACGACAGCGTGGGGTCGGGGAACGTGTCGACCAGCGCCCAGATGCCGGCCTGGAAGTCGCCCTCGGGCGCGATCGTGCCGAACAGGTCGGCGGGGGTGACCTGGTCGATGGTCATCTCGAATCCGGCATCCGCCAGCTGCGACTGCAGCACCTGCACCGTGAGGTCGCGGCGCTTGTTGCCGGCGAGCGTCTTGATCGAGAACGTCGCGGTCTCGCCGCCCTTGGCCCAGACGCCGTCGCCGTTCTTCGACCAGCCGTCGCCCTGCATGAGCTCGTCGACCTTGTCGAGGTCGAGCGAGTACTGCGAGAAGTCGTCGGCAGCGAACGGCGCGACCATCGGGGAGTTGAAGCTCTGCTGCGCCTCGTCGATCCCGAGGCTGCCGAACAGTCGCTCGACGATCGCGTCGCGATCGATCGAGTACGCGAGAGCCTGACGCACGGCGACCGAGTCGAAGGGCGCGACGGCGTTGTTCAGCCAGATCGCCTCGAGGTTGCCGCTGCGCGCATCGACCTGCGAGCGGATGCCGGGCAGCCCCGCCTCGATCTGGTTCAGCGCGTCGAGCTGCGGCGTCGGAGCGAGGACGCTGACCTGGCCGCTCTTGAGCGCCTGGAACGCCGCGGTCGTGTCGGGCAGGAACAGGAACGTGACCTTGTCGAGGTGCGGCTTCTCACCCCAGTAGTTATCGTTCGGGACGAGCGTGACCGAGGTGCCGCGCGTCCACTTCTCGATCTTCCACGGGCCGCCGCTGAAGTCGTAGCCGTCGGCCATGATCGCCGCGCGGTCCTGCCCCTCGAGCAGGTGGGAGGGCATCACGCCGTAGACGCTGAACAGAGTGCGCCACCCGGCGTAGGCGGAGTTCAGAGTCACCACCGCGGTCGCCGGGTCGGACGAGTCGACCGCGGTGATGCGGTCGTAGCCCGTCTTGTCGAAGATGTCGTCGCCGTCGCGGATCTGCAGCGCGGTATAGGCGAAGTCGGCGGAAGTGATCGGCTCTCCGTCCGACCACACGGCGTCGGGATTGATCGAGTAGGTGATGGTCTGGGTGCCGTCGTCGGCGACCACGACCTCGGGCTCGCCCGTGACGAGGTCGGACGGGGTGGGCTGCCACTCGTCGTCGACGAGCCGGGTCTGGAACACGCTCGGCATCGTCGGGATCTGCATCACGTACGTGCCCCAGATCGAGCCCCCGCAGGTCGCGATCCAGTCGGCGCAGTCGGGCTCCTGCTCGGCGCCGATGACGATCTCTCCCCCGTCGACGACGGCGACGTCGCTGGGCTCCGGCGTCGACGACGACGAGGTGCAGGCGGCCAGCGAGCCGACGAGGGCGGCGGCGGTCAGGGCCGCGATGACAGCGCGGCGTGAAGCGGGTACAGCGGTGCGGAGGCGTGATTGCGACATTGCCGGATCTCCAGTGATCGATACGAATCGGGCGGGTACGACCGTGCTGTGGTGCGGGTAGGTGGTCTGACTCTAGAACCGTCGACCCGAGATAGCAAGTGTTTTA
Organism: Microbacterium sp. SZ1; assembly: GCF_002362255.1. Taxonomy (GTDB): domain Bacteria; phylum Actinomycetota; class Actinomycetes; order Actinomycetales; family Microbacteriaceae; genus Microbacterium. The sequence goes on from NZ_LPVV01000004.1 coordinate 204,443, forward strand.
GTCAATGTTCGTGACTATCGGACGGGCAGGCACCCTGTTCGAGGGTGGCGAGGGGCCCGAGAGGCGCCTCGGATCAGGCGTTCGGCGCGGCTACGTCAGGGCGCCGCCCCCTTGAGGAGCAACCCGGCGAGGAAGGCGACGGCGATGAGTCCCAGCGTCAGAAGGACGCATCCGATCACGATCGTGCGCGACACGAAGAAACCGGTGCCGTGGCCTTGCGTCGGGGGCTCATCCCCCGACGCTATCGCGGCGGGTGCCGCGGGGCGCGCCGCGTCGGGTCAGCCGTCCCAGCGCTCTCCGGCAAGGGTGCGGCGGGCGAACTCGTGCATCCGACGCTGGTCGACCGCCGCGGCATCCAGCCCGGTGGGCTCATGCCCACCCTCGAAGACGTCCAGTACGACGTCGCCGCCACGCGCGCTCAGCTCGTCGACGTAGCGCTGCACGCCGACGATCGGAGTGCGGGTATCGACGTCGCCCTGGTTGATCCACACGGAGGCCGTCACGTCGTCGAGATAGGTGATGGCCGAGAAGGGTTCGACCATCTCCGGCGGGACCCACGAGCTCCACACACTGCGCACCGCGGGGTTCATCGCGTCGATCGCCGCCGACCACTCGGCTACCGCGACGTGGGCGAGTCCGCCGGCGAACAGGTCGGGCAGCCGTCCGACGCTGAGCAGGGTCATGTGCCCGCCGTAGGACGCACCCGTGATGAACGTCGTCGCGGGGTCGGCGAGGCCCTGCTCGCGGAGGAAGCCGATCGCGGCCGCGACGTCTTCGATCTCCCGATCTCCGCCGACGCCCCAGAAGCCCTCTCGAAAGGCGCGGCCGAATGTCACCGACCCGCGATAGTTGAGCGCGGCGACGGCGAAGCCGGCATCCAGCCACGCCTGCGCCGAGGGATCGTAGCCGTCGACCGTCACGAGGTTCGGCCCGCCATGGATGGTCAGCACCGTGCCGAGCGGCTCAGCCCGCGACGGCCGCCCCCACCAGAGCTGTACGCGGGTGCCGTCGGCGCTCGGCACCATGGCCGAAGCGAGCGGATGCCCCGGCGGCACCGGTGCGGGCTCGATCAGGGTGACCGCGGTGCCGTCGGCGGCGATCTGCTCGACGTGCAAAGGCACGTCCCAGGTCGAGCGCACGGCACGCACGGCGCCGGTCGGTGCGAAGTACGACGCCCATTGGAACGGATGCAGGTCGGCCACGTCGGGGTCGAAGACGCTGCCGCCCTCTGCCACCACACGCACGTCGCCGGTGGCCTCGGCGATCTCGAGCAGACGGTGGATGCCGTCGTCGACGTGAACCGCGAGGATCCGGCCGGTCGGCGAGTGCCAGTCGACCGGGACCACCTCACCGGCGAGATCGGGCAGGTCGAAGTCGACGCGCTCCCCCGTGCGAACGCTCCAGATCGCGGGGCGCGAGAACCCGCTGCGCTCGGTGTTCAGCAGGAGACGGTCGTCACCGGCATCCGACGCGAAGCGCACTCCGCGCACGGGCCCGGCGGGGAGGTCGTCGAGAGTCGCGACGACCTCGCCGGTACGACCGTCGACGACCGTGAGCAGCGGACGGCGGATGCCGGGATTGTGCGCCGTCGTGTCGACCGAGACGAGCGCGCCGTCAGGGGAGATCTGCCCGTACCAGGCCTCCACGGGGTTCGAGTAGACGACCCGGGGATCGCCCCACGGAGCTGCGGGGATCACGAGCACGTGGAAGCCGTCCTCGTCGACCACGGTCGAGACGACCGAGCGGCCGTCGAACGAGGACTCGAGACCGCGCAGGACGTACGGGGCGCGGCCGGGCGTCAGCGAGACGCGTTCGGAGCCGTCGACCGCGAAAGCGACGAGACCGCCGACCTCCGATCCGCCGTCGTCGTCGAGGTCGACCACCCAGCGGGCATCCGCCGTGAGGATCGCTCCGACCCCGACCGGGAACGGCAGGAGATCACTCGGCGCAGCGGGCGCACGCCAGATGCGACCGCGCGCGCCGTCGGGGTGGTTCTCGACGAGGAGGGCGAGGTCGTCCGGGCCGGGCACGGGGCGCACCGTCAGCAGGTACGGCACCGCGAAGCGCGCATCGAGCGCCTCGTCGGACGGGACTGCGGGGACCTCGAGCATCCTTGCTCCTTCATGTCGCACCCATGCTCGCGCACGCGTTGGTCAATAACGTTGACTATAACAGTGGCTACTGTTCCGAGGCTAGACTTCGGGCATTGTCGACGGCACTGACAGCTCGGCTGACAGGCGTGAGGTACCGTGAATCTGCGCGAGCCGACACGGCCGCGATCTGCGAACGGAGTACTCGATGGCGACACGGAAGGCCGCGGATCCGGCGAAGAAGCCGGCAGCGACATCCGGTGCGAAGGCGACCAAGGCAACCGGTCGCCCGCGCCGAGCCCGCGACTCGCTCAGCCGCGAGATCATCGTCGCCGCCGCCGACCGCGTGGTCGAGCGCGAAGGCCTCGACCGCCTGACGTTCCAATCGATCGGCGAAGAGCTCGGCGCACACCCCACGTCGATCTACCGGCACTTCCGCGATAAGGACGAACTGCTGCTCGCGCTCATCGACACGCTGCGCGCCCGCTCGTACAGCGGCGGCATGGTCGCGACCGACGACTGGCTCGCCGACCTGCGCGCCCAGGCGCACCTCATCCACGACCACTACATGCGCTATCCCGAGTTCGCCCTGCAGATGGCGCTGCGCCGGCCGACGGACTTCTCGTCGATGGAGTTCTCGATCGGCGCGCTGCGCCGCGGCGGGTACGACAGGGAGCAGGCCGCCCTGTATGCCAGGGCGCTCGGGCAGCTGATCCGCTCGGCGTCGAGCATCCAGGCGGCGCTCACCGCGATTCCGGCCGAGGTGCAGGATGCCGATGAGCTGACGTGGCAGATGGACCGCCGCCGCCTCGACGCCGACGAGTATCCGGAGATCACGTGGGCGGGCGACGCGCTGCCCGGCATCCGCGACCCCCGGGCCTGGGAGACGGCGCTCGACCTGATGCTGGAGAGCATCGCACGACACGCCCCCGGCGCCTGACGCGGGCAAGGCGTCTTGTGCGCGCATAACGAAGGAGATCTCGCGCTACGAAGGAGCATCTACGCGGATTCGTCCTGCGATACGTGAGATCTCCTTCTTTGTGCGCGTGGCGCGAGTCAGCCCGCGCCCGATTCAGAGGCGGCGTCGAGGTCGTCGATCATGCCGGCGAGCAGATCGATCCGCTCGTGCAGCGACGCGATGGACACCCACTCGTGGTCGGCGTGGGCGCCGGAGCCGCGCGGCCCGAGGCCGTCCAGGGTCCTCGCGCCGACCGCGGCGGTGAAGTTGCCGTCCGACGCCCCTCCCGCCGACACCGCCTCGACCTCGGCGTGCCCGAGCCGCTCGGCGACGCGGCGCGCACACGCGAGCAGCTCCTCCGACACGCTCTGCTCCATGGGCGGCCGGTTGATGCCGCCGTGCACGTCGACCCGCACATCGGGCGTATGGGCGCCGAGCGACTGCATCCGTCCGTCGACCCGTTCGAGCTCGTCGAGTGTCCAGGCGCGGACGTCGACGCGCAGCTCGGCGTGTTCGGGGATGACGTTGGTGACCGTGCCGGCCTCCGCGACGGTCGGGCTCACCGTCGTGCCTCGGTCATCGTCGGCGAGCAGCGGCAGCGCCAGCACGTGGTGGGCGAGCTCGGCGAGGGCGCTGCGTCCCTTCGCCGGTTCGAGTCCGGCGTGCGCGGCGCGTCCGGTGAAGGCGAGGCGGTAGATGCTGCCACCGCGCCGAGCGATCTTGAGCGCGCCGTCGAGGCTGGGTTCGAGCACGAGTACCGTGCCCACGCGGGCAGCCTCGCGCTCGATCAGCGCACGGGATGTGATCGAGCCGACCTCCTCGTCGCTCGTGAGAAGGATCGCGACGCGTTCGGGGCGCGCCACCTTCTCGAGGGCGGCGGCGATGATCACGATGCCCGCCTTCATGTCGAAGACACCGGGGCCGGTGGCGCGATCGCCGTCGACCCGGAATGGGCGCTCGGCGATCGTGCCCGCTGGGAAGACCGTGTCGACGTGGCCGATCAGCAGCACCGTCGGATCGTCCCCACCCGACCATCGCAGATGCGCGACGCCCTCGACCGTCTCGAGGTCGCCATCGCCCACGATGGGACTGATCCACGAGCGAATGAGCTGCTGCGCAGCGGCCAGGCCCGCGGAATCCCCCGTCGGCGTCTCGATCGTCACCAGCTCAGCGAGCCGGTCGACCTCGCGCGCGGTCATGCGCCCACCTCCGCGAGAAAGGTGCGGAGTGCGGATGCCGTGGGCGCCGGCGACTCCTCAGCGAGGTAGTGGTCGGCGTCGATCGACCGGCCCGTGATGCCTGGAGCGTACGGCTCCCAGGTCGACAGCACGTCGAAGTTGCGGCCGACGTAGCTGTGCGCTCCCCAGAGGGCGAGGGTCGGCGCGGTGACGACTCGCCCCGCCGACCGGTCGGCGCGGTCGTGGTCGAGATCGACGGATGCCGCGGCGCGATAGTCGGCGCCGGAGGCGTGCACGGTATCGAGGTCGAAGCAGCGCCGATACTCGTCGAACGCATCGGGCAGGGCATCGCCGTCGTGCCGGCGTCCGGCGAATCGGCTGCGCAGCCAGGTCTCCGGATCGGCCCCGATCAGGGCCTCAGGGAGCCCGTCTGCGCGCGCGAGGAAGAACCAGTGGAAGTACGCGGTCGCCATCTCGCGGTCGACGTTCTCAAACATGTGCAGCGTCGGCACGATGTCGAGCACGGCGAGCGCCGTCACGGCCTCCGGGTGATCGAGCGCCAGGCGGTGCCCGACGCGGCCGCCCCGGTCGTGGCCGATCACTGCGAAGCTCGCGTGTCCGAGCTGCCGCATGAGCGCGACCTGGTCGCGCGCCATGTCGCGCTTCGCATACGGGGCATCTCGCGGCTTGGCGGAGTCTCCGTATCCACGCAGGTCGGCGGCGACGATCGTGTGGTCCACGGCGAGCGCGCCGGCGACGGCATCCCACATCGCCTTGGTCTCGGGGTAGCCGTGCAGCAGCAGCACGGCCGGCCCGGAGCCGCGGACCTCAGCCGCGATCCGGATGCCGTCGCACTCCGCCGTGATCGACACGGGAGCGGGAGGTGTGGTCATCGTCGTCCAACCGTCGGAACAGCAAGTCAATAGCGTTGACTATATCATTGACGAGCGAATCCGCCACCCCGGTTCTGCTCGGGTGTCCACCGGAACAACGCCGGAAGTAGGCTGAGGGCATCATGGACGAGTTCATCCGCGGTTTCTGGGTATGGGCAGGCACCTATTGGTGGCTCATCTTCCCCGTCATGGGTATGGCCGGCGGAGCCGCGAAGGCCTGGGAGCGCAGTGCGAAGCGCCGGCATGAACGCCGTCTCGAGACGCTCCGCGTGAAGGCCGAGCTCAAGGCGGCGCAGCTCGAAGCCCGCGCCGGGGGCAGGCGTCAGGGACCGTCGGTCGTCGACACCACGGCCCCGCCCGTCGCATCGAACACCCTGCTCGAGCGGCTCTTCGCCGAGCACGACGAGATCACCGCGCGGTGGCTCGACTACGAACTCGACGTCGCGAAGCTCATCGCGTTCCCCGCCATGAGCGACGGCCGCCAGCCGCTCGTCGCCGCGTTCCTGCGGGCGAAGCGCACGGCCGACGCGCTGCGTCCGGCATCCGCCGACGCCCCCGTGACCGAGCAGCAGGTGTCGGAGTACCTCGACGCGGTCGGCGCCTACGCCGTGGCGTTCGAGGTCGCGGAGAAGGATGCCAGGCGACTGCGCGACTCGACCTTCACCGAACCGGAGCGCAAGCGTCTCGATCGTGCGCAGCAGCTGCTCAAGGTCGCGGTCGACGAATCGGCCACGCAGGCCGAGCGGAACATCGCCTACAAGCGGGTGCGCGACGAGCTCGACGGGCTGATCCTGCTCAGCGACGAGGCCGTGCAGGTGCTCGAGAAGCAGGTGGCACGCGAGCTCCCCGCCCACCCGGCAGCGATTCCGGATGCTCCGGAATCGCATCCCGAACCCGAGCGGCTGCCGCTGCGCCGCGACGAGGCATCATGACGCCGGAGAATCTGACCGGGCCGATCTGCGTGCACGCCGAGGCGCCGGTGTGGTCGCCGTCGTGGGGCGGGGTCAGATGGGTGGATGCCGAGGCCGCCGACCTCGTGACCCTGCGCGACGACGGCATCCACCGCCTGCACCTCGACGACGACTACGCGGCGTTCTTCCGGCCTCGCATCGGCGGCGGCTTCGTCGCGGTCGGGGCGCGCCGTCTTCACCTCGCCGACACCGCGGACGGACCGGCGCGGGTCGTGGCGTCCTTCGATCTCGGGTCCGCGCAGTTCAACGACGGCACGGTCGATCCGCGGGGTCGCCTGCTCGCCGGATCCATGGCCACCGGGAACGACAGCGCGGCCGGGAGAGTGCTGCGCATCGACGGCGATCTCTCCTCGACCGACGTGCTGTCCGGAGTCGAGACCTCGAACGGCATCGGTTTCTCCCCCGACGCCACGCTTGCCTATTACAACGACACACCGACGGGCCGCGTCGACGTGTTCGACGTCGTCGACGGCGAGCTGCGCGACCGGCGCGGGTTCGTGTCGATCGCGGACGACCAGGGGCTGCCGGACGGCCTCACCGTCGCGGCGGACGGTTCTGTCTGGGTCGCGCTCTGGAACGGCTCGGCCGTGCACGGGTACTCGCCCGAAGGGGCGCTGATCGCCCGCATCGAGCTGCCGGTCCCGCAGGTCAGCGCGTGCACGTTCGGCGGCGACGACCTCGGCACGCTGTTCATCACCACGTCGGCGCAGGGGCTCGGCCCCGATCACGGCACCGAAGCCGGATCGCTGTTCGCGGTGCACCCCGGCGTGCGCGGTCTGCCGGTCGCGCCGTTCGCCGGCTGAATCAGCCACGGTCGGGGTGGCGGAGGGGTCCCGACGCCCTCCGCCCGCGACACGGCTGCACTCAGCCGGATGAACCGTGTCACGGGCGCAAGGCGCCGGGTCAGCGAGGTCAGCGCACCCGGGCGCGCTCCACCCGCTGCCGCTGGCGACCGAGTCCCTCGATCTCGATCAGCATCTCGTCGCCCTCCGCGAGATACGGGAACCGCCCCGACAGCGCCACACCCTCCGGTGTTCCGGTGTTCACCACGTCGCCGGGCTCCAGCACCATGTACTGGCTGAGATCGCGGACGAGCTCGAGAACGGGGAACACCATGTCGGCGGTCGACGAGTCCTGTCGGGCCGCGCCGTTCACCGACGACCGAAGCCGCAGCGCCTGCGGGTCGACCTCGTCGGCCGGCACGAGCGCAGGCCCGAGCGGATTGAAGGTCTCGGCGCACTTGCCCTTCGACCACTGGCCGCCCGACACCTCGATCTGGAAGGCGCGCTCGGACACGTCGTTCGACACGGCGTACCCGGCGATCACGTCGCGCGCCGCCTCGGCCGAGGGCAGGTAGCGCGCGGTGCGACCGATCACGACCGCGAGCTCCACCTCCCAGTCGACCTTCTCGGCCTCCGGCGGCAGCAGCACCACGTCGTCGGGCCCGACGACGGTGTTCGGATGCTTGAAGAAGACCACCGGATGCTCGGGAGGCAGCGACCCCGATTCGGCGGCGTGCGCGGCGTAGTTCATGCCGATGCAGATCACGGCTCCGGGGCGCGCGACCGGGGCGCCGATGCGCAGACCGCTGATGTCGGCCGCCGGCAGCGCGTCTGCGGCGAGCGCCGCTCGGACGCGGGTGATGCCGCCATCGGCGAGGAACGCCCCGTCGATGTCGGGCGTGAGCGAGGACAGATCGTAGACGGCACCGTCGTGTCGCACGAAGGGCTTCTCCGAGCCGAGCGATCCGAGACGCAGCAGTTCCATGGTCGGCTCGCGATCAGCCGGCGTGGGCGGGGGCAGGAGTGACGAGCGGGACGGACTCGTCGGCGAGGAAGCGGATGACGTTGTCCGCCGCGTGCACGGGCAGGTCGTCGAGCGCCTCCGGCGAGAACCACGCGGCGTGCGGGGTGAGCAGGACATCGTCGAGATCGCGCAGCGGGGAGTCCGCCGCGAGCGGTTCGCCGTCGAAGACATCCAGCGCCGCACCGCCGAGGTGCCCGGATAGGAGGGAGGAGGCAAGCGCCCCCTCGTCGACCAGCGGCCCGCGACACGTGTTCACCACGACCGCTCCCCGCTTCATCGTCGCCAGGGCGTCGGCGTCGATCAGATGCCGAGTCTCATCGGTGAGCGGCACGTGCAGGGTGAGGATGTCGGCGGCGGCGATCGCCTCGCCGATCGCGACCGGCTCGCAGCCGGCCGCCCGCACGGAGTCGGCGGCGGCGAACGGATCGGCGACGAGAACACGGAACCCGAGCGCACGGCATCCGCTCGCGACGACGCGTCCGATGCGCCCGAAACCGAGCACCGAAACCGTGGTGCGCGAGGGGCGCACGGCGAGAGGACGCGCGTCGACGGCCTTCCACGTGCCGGCGCGCACCGCGCGGTCGTACGCGAGGAGGCCGCGCGCCTGAGCCATGATCATGGCGACGGTGTGCGCGGCGACCTCTTCGATGCAGTAGCTCGGGGTGTTCGCGACGGCGATCCCGCGCTCGGCGGCGGCATCCACGTCGATCATGTCGTAGCCGATGCCGACGCGGCTGATGATGCGGAGGTTCGGCAGACGATCGAGGACGTCGGCGGTGATCGGCATCCACTGCACGACCAGTCCTTCGGCGTCGGCGGCGCCGGCGGCGAGGAGGTCGTCGATCGTGGCGGACGCGGCACGCTCGGGGCGTAGACCGGCGGCGCGGAGGGTGTCTTCGATGACGGACCCCGGCAGGTCGCAGTCGGTCACGATGATGAGGGGCTCGGTCATGAATGCGATGCTATAGCATCTAGCAAATGCACCGCCAGGTCGTTTCGGGTGATCGCGCATTTGCTATAGCGTTCAGGTATGACACAGCGACGAGCGCTCATCACCGGCGCGAGCTCGGGCATCGGAACCGCAGCCGCCCTCGAACTCGCCACCGAGGGGTACGCCCTCTGGATCACCTACACCGGGCGCGAGGCCGAAGCCGCCCGCGTCGCCGACGAGTGCCGCGCCGCCGGCTCTCCCGATGTGCACGTGTCACGGCTCGACCTGCGCGATCAGGCGTCGATCGACGCGCTGCTCGCGGAGATCACCGCCGAGTGGGGATCGCTGCACGTGCTGATCAACAACGGCGGCGTCTGCCCCTACACCCCGTACGACGACATCGACGTCGAGGAATGGGACTTCGTGCTCGAGACGAACGTGCGCGGCATGTTCTTCCTCACCCGCGGCGCGCTCCCCCTGCTGCGCGCCGCCGACGGCGACCGCTCCGTCGTCAACCTGTCGTCGATCGCCGGCCAGGTCGGCGCGCTGCAGACCGGACTCCACTACTCCGCGAGCAAGGGAGCGATCCTCGCACTCACGCGCAGCTTCGCTCGGCACCTCGCTCCGGAGGGCATCCGGGTGAACGCCGTCAGCCCCGGGCCCGTCGCGAGCGCCATCACCGATCAGCTGCAGGGCGAGGGACGCGACAGGCTCGCGGCATCCATCCCCCTCGGCGCATTCGGACAGCCGGCCGACGTCGCGTGGATCATCGCCTCCCTCGCCTCCGAGCGGGCGGGCTTCATCACCGGCGCCACGTACGACGTCAACGGAGGAGTGCGCATTGACTGACAGCATCCGCTCGGCGGCGCTCACCGTGCAGGCCCAGCTCGACGCGTTCAACGCGCACGACCTCGACGCGTTCGTCGCGACCTACGCGGCGGATGCCGTGATCACCGGCGTCGCACCGGAGCCGATCGTCGGCACGGCGGCGATCCGCGCGTTCTACGAACCCCGGCTGCAGAACCCCGAGCTGTCGTGCGTGATCGAGAACGCCGTGCTGTTCGGCTCGCGATGGGTCGTGGCCCAGGAGCAGGTCGTGAACGCGGGCGTCGCCACCGAGACCATCGCGACCTTCGACGTGGTCGACGGTCTCATCGCCCGGGCCTCGCTGCTCAAGGCCTGAGTCGACCGTCGAAGCGGGCGCGGAGCGCCGGGTCGACGACGACCTCGCCGAAGGACGCCGTCCACGCGCCGTCGACCGCGATCGACTGCCCCGACAGATACGGCGCCTCGTCGGAGAGCAGGAACGCCGCGACAGCCGCGACCTCCTCGGCTCGGGCGACCCGGCCCATGGGCGGCCCCTCCGCGAGCGCGCGCTCTGCAGCCACCGGGTCGGAGGATGCCGCGATCTGCGCCTCGAGGTGCGGCGTGCGCACGCCACCCGGCGCGACCGTGTTCGCACGTATGCCGAGTCCGCCATATGTCACGGCCACACTGCGGCTGAGCGCGTCGATGCCACCCTTCGTGAACTCGTACGCCGCGTGGTCGACGAAGCTGGAGCGGCCGTGGATCGACCCGACGTTGACGATCGCACCCGCGACGCCCTGGGCGAGGAACGACGAGACCGCCGCCGAGCATCCCCAGACGTACCCGAGGCCGTTGATGTCGAGGATCTCGCGCACCACCGTCTCGTCGAGCTCGTGCAGGGGTGTGCGCTTGGTGATGCCCGCGTTGTTGACCCAGCCGCGCAGGGGCGCGTAGGCGAGGGCGGCGTCGGCGGCACGCTCGTGGACGCTGCGGTCCGCAGCATCCCCCGCCACGACCTGGGCGACGATCCCCTGCTCGACGGTGCCCGACCCGGCGGACCGCTCGAGCCCCACCACCGTCCACCCGTCGGCGGTCAGCCGTTCGGCGATCGCCCGGCCGATGCCCTTGCCGCTGCCGGTCACGACGGCGCTCCTCGGCGCGGATGTCATGGTCGCTCCTCTCGGTCGAAGGCGAAGACGGCCGGGTCGAGGCCGAATCCGAGTCCCGGACCGCCGGCGGGACGGACGTCGCCCGCGAACGTCGGCCCGCCCGTCACGAAGCTCGGCGCGGGGTCGTACGGATTCACTCCGCGAGCGAACGTCTCCACCTCGATCCCGAGGTGGGCGGTGACCTCCGGGTACACGTGCCCGGACACCCGGATGCCGCGCTCCGCCGCCCACGACACGATCTCGCGCGCGGGAGTGATGCCGCCGATCGCGACGACGTCGAGGCGCAGCACATCGACCCCGCCCTGCTCGACGAGCGCACGCAGCACGGCGGGGTCGGTGACCTCGTCGCCGACCGACAGCGGCAGCCCGCTCTCGGCCCGGATCCGTGCGCATCCCGCTGCATCCTCGGGCAGGAGCGGATCCTCGAGCCAGGCGAGGTCGGGCGCTCCCCACTGCGCGATCTCGGAGAGCGCCTCGTCGGCGTCCTGCCATCCGAAGCCCACATCGACCACGAGGCCCGTCTGCCGCGGCAGCTCCGCACCGAGGATCACGAACAGCTCGCGCATGTATGCCGGATCGGGAATGCGCGACACCTTGACCTGCGCCCATCCCGCGGCCTGGCGCAGAACCTCGTCGGCGACGTCGCGAGGAGTGCGCTGCGGCGAGGGGTACGCCGCGACGAGCATCGCGCGACGAGGGGCGTCGCCGGTCCCGAGGAGCTGCCACAGCGGCACCCCCGCCCGGCGAGCGGCGATGTCCCACAGGGCGATGTCGACGAGGCCGATCGCGCGCCGCACGAGGCCCACTCGTCCGACGATCGCGCTGCCCCGCAGCATCCGGTCCCACGCGGCCGACGGATCGTCGGCATCCGCCCCGATCGCGTGCGGAGCGACCAGGCGGTCGACGATCTCGGCCATCGGCGCCTCCCGCGACAGGCAGTACGCGACGCCGGTCGTGCCGTCGGCGTCGGACACGCGCACGGCGCTGTACTCGCGACGGGTCACCGTCATGGCACCGAGGTGCAGCGGAGCAGGAAGCGGCAGCACCGCCGTCGCGGTGTCGACCCGTGCGACCGCCGTCATTCGGGCCTCTTCGCGAGCGGCACGCCGTAGTCGACCAGGAACCCGCCGTCGACGTAGAGCGTCTGGCCGTTCATGTAGCGCGACTGATCCGAGACGAGGAAGCTCACGGCATCCGCGATCTCACTCGCCTCCGCGAGACGACCCGCCGGGATGCGCGACAGGATCGTGTCGAGGCTCAGCGTGCCCTGCTCGACACCCTGGCGGAACACGCCCGTGTCGACATAACCGGGTGCGACCGCGTTCACGCGCACCCCGCGGGCCGCCCATTCCGCCCCCGCGGTCGACGTGAGACCGATCACCGCGGCCTTCGTCGTCGCATACGGTGCGCGGCCGGCGGAACCTCGCGACGAGATCGACGAGATGTTCACGATCCGGCCGGCGCCGCGCGACAGCATCCGTCGTCCGGCTGCCTGCAGCGCCGAGAACACGCCGTGCAGGTTCACGTCGACCACCGCCGACCACTCGTCCCACGAGAGGTCTTCGATCGCGCGATGGCGCTGGATGCCGGCATTGTTCACCAGCACCTCGATCGGCCCCAGCTCCGCCTCGATGGCCCCGAAGACCCGATCGGTCGCATCGTGGTCGGCGACGTCGAGCTCGCGCCACAGCACGCCGGCGCCCGCATCGGATGCCGTGAGGCCCGGCACCCGGTCGGCGGCGACGACGCGATAGCCGTCTGCGACGAGGCGGCGTCCGATCTCCCAGCCGATGCCGGCGGATCCTCCCGTGACGATGGCGACGGGGGCGTGGTCTGTCATTTCTCTCCTCTGGTCGGGGCGGATGCGGCTGGCACGGATGGCGCGTGCGGGGCACTCGCGAGGAGGGCCGCGACGACCTCGCAGGCGTGCTCCTCGAGAAGCTCGAGGCAGCCCGCGGCGAGGGGCGTCTGCCAGGCCTGATACGCGCCTCGTTCGTACGCCTCTCGCGTCGGCAGGTACACGAAGCCCGGGCCGTTCGTGAGGTTCATCACCACGATCGGGACGTCGGGAAACCGGGCGCGCAGCGTCGTCTGCAGCCGCGAATACGCCTCGCCGGGGTGGCCGACGATCACCGCATGCCCCCACCGCCAGGCCCACACGGGGTGCGGGACGGTGGGCCCGTCGATGTACCCCTCGCGGAGGTTGCGGGCACGGCCCAGCCGCTCGTCGCGCGAGCGCGGATCGATGTCCTTCCACTCCTCGGCGAGCTGATCGAGCGTGGGCAGGTCGCGGAGCGGCAGATCGACCGTCGTCGTCGAGCCCGCGGCATCCTCCCCTCCGTCCCCCGGGCGTCCCTGCCAGATCGCAAGCGGTGCGCCGGACTCGACGACCCCGCCGAGGGTCAGCTCGTCTCCGGGCAGCGGCAGGCCGTCGAGGGCCGAGAGCACCGCGTGTCCGAGCGATCGTCCGTGTCGGTCGGCCACGGCGACATCGCCGGTGTACTGCTCGCGCGGCGCGAGCTCGCCCGACGCTCCCTGCACGAACAGGCACGGCGCTCCGGTCGCCGTCTCGACGATCTCGCGCATCGCGCCGACGTAGTCGGGAGACAACTCGCGGTTCTGCCACGCGAGCGTGGTGGGGTGGCACGCGTAGTTCACGATCGTCGCGCGCACCGCCCCGCCGACGCTCACCCGTCCGATCGTCACGGTGTCGTCGGCGGCGACGCCCGGGTTCCAGCCCACGAGGGCCCGGCCGTCGACGTCGAGTTCGCGATCGGCGGCGAGGTCGCAGCGCCCGGTCGTCCACTCGATGAGGCCGGGTCGGGCGGAGTCGAGCGCATCACGGCCGGCCGCGATGCCCTGCTCTGCAAGGGTCTCGAGGTATCCGGGGATCAGCTCGCCGCCTTCGAGGTGCGCGTCGGCCGCGCACAGCACCGCGCCGGCGTGCGTGTGCGAGAGCGACAGCATGAGTTGATCAGCGTCGAGGCCGAGCCCGTCGAGGATGGCCCCTCGCACCCCGAGCTCGTCGGCCACCCGTCGCCACCATGTGCCGTCGACCGCGAGCAGCACACGCGCGCGCCCGTCGCCACCGGTCACCGCGAGCGCGGTCAGTTCGAAGGGCCGATGCGCGCCCTCCGCGCGCTCCCAGTCGGCGGGTCCCCAGTTCTTCGCGCGGATGCCGACCGGCGGGGTCACATCGCGCCTGCCCACGCCGACGAGCGCCGACGTGCGCGGGACGCGGATGCTGTCGCCGATCGCGAGCGGGGCGGTGGTCATGCGGACTCCTTCGGGTGTGCAGGGGGAGGGAATGCCATAGCATCGAGCGGAGCGCCCCGGCATCCGCTGACGGCGTCGCGCATCGAGGAGGGCACACGAGTGCGCAGCGTGTCTGACCAGAACATCGCCGAACAGGTCGCCGACGAACTGCGCTCCGCGATCCATTCCGGGGAACTCGCTCCCGGCGAGAGACTCGTCGAGCGGAAGCTGGCGGAACGGCTCGGCGTGAGCCACATCCCCGTGCGCGAAGCGCTCACGAGGCTCGCGCAGGAACGCCTCGTCGTGCACGAACCGCGCCGCGGAGCCCGCGTGGCCGCGCTCACCGCCCGCGACCTGGAGGAGATCTCGAGCCTGCGGATCGTGCTCGAGCAGTTCATGGCCGTCCGCGTGCAGGAGCGGTGGGACGAGGAGGCGGCCGCGCGCCTCGGCTCCGTGGTCGAGGCGATGGCGGCGGTGCCCGAGGGCGACATCGCCGAATTGCTGCGGCAGGACCGGCTGTTCCACGAGACGCTGTCGGAGCTCGCCGACCACCGCTTCCTCGACGAGGTCACCTCGCACCTGCGCGGCCGGGTCGCCGGGTTCCTGCACGCGGCGAACTCCGCTCTCGACCCCGCCGAGCAGGAGGAGCACGTGCGCAGCCACCAGCGGATCGTGGACGCGATCGCCGGCGCCGACCCCGGGACCGCTCGCGCCGTGATCGCCGAGCACGTGACCAGAGCAGCCCAGCGCATCACCCCGACCGACGCGGAGGCATGACCCCCATGACGAAGACCATCGTGATCACGGGAGCGTCCGACGGCATCGGTGCCGCCGCCGCTCGGCAGCTCGCGGATTCCGGGCACCGGCTGCTGCTCGTCGGTCGATCGGCCGAGAAGACCGGCGCGGTGGCCGACGACACCGGCGGCGAGGCGCTGACCGCCGATTTCGCGCGACTCGACGACGTGCGGGCGCTGGCCGGTCGGATCGACGACCTCCTCGGCGACGACGGCCTCGACGTGCTCGCCAACAACGCCGGCGGCATCTTCGGCGACCGCACCCCCACCGTCGACGGACACGAGAAGACCATCCAGGTCAACCATCTCGCACCGTTCCTCTTGACGAACCTGCTCCTGCCCCGACTGCTGCGCAGCCGAGGGGCCGTCATCAACACGTCGAGCGTCGGGCACCGCCTGTTCGGCGACCTCGACGTCGACGACCTCGACAACGAGCGGCGCTTCAGCGCGAACAAGGCCTACGGCGACGCCAAGCTCGCGAACGTCCTCTTCGCGAAGAGCCTGCACACGCGGTTCCATGCCGACGGGCTCAGCGCGGTCGCCTTCCACCCCGGCACCGTTCGGACGAACTTCGCGGCCGACTCGTCGAGCCTCATGCGCCTCGTCTACCGCAGCTTCCTCGGCCGGCTCATACTCACGGGCGTCGAGGAGGGCGGCAGCATCCTGCGCTGGTTCATCGAGGGCACCCCCGACGAGACCTGGTTCTCGGGCGCCTACTACGACGAACGCACCCTCTCGAACCGCGTCAATCCGCAGGTCGACGACCCTGCCCTCGCCGAGGCGCTGTGGCAGAAGAGCGCCGAGCTCGTCGGCATCCCGGCATCCTGACCTCGCGCGCCCGCGCGGCTGCGAAGGAGATCTCTCATAACGAAGGAGCGGACGGGGCATCTGCTCCTTCGTTACGCGAGATCTCCTGCACAGCACGGGGCGACCAGGATGCTCAGACCGCGATGTTCGCGGTGTCGACGACGCGGTCGCCCTCGGCGGGGAACCCCATGCGGGTGACGCCTGATTCGACGTTGCCGGTGTGCAGGAGGGTCGACTCCGAGCCGAAGGCGCCGTCAGCGAGTTCGAGCGCGCCGCCCTCGAAGCGGTTGCCGACCGCGCGGTAGTGCGTGACCCCGGTCTTCAGCGAGACGTGCGTCGCCGACCCCTCCGCGCGCAGGGTGCTGTCGCTCACGGTCAGGTGCAGCGGCCCGGCGCCGGTCCGCGTCACCCCGGTGCCACCCTTCAGCAGGACGTCCGACCCGGCGATCTCGACGGCCTGACGCTCGCCGCGGGCGGCAGCGATGCGGGCGTTTCGCAGCGTGGACCCCTCGAAGCGCAGGCGCTCGGATGCCGAGGTGATCGGCGCCGCGTCGTCGGCCGCGGTGAGCGTCGACCCGCGGAACGTGACGGCTCCTGGTCCGGTGATCTTCATGCCGCCGACGCCGCTGAGCACGGTGTCGACGAAGGTCACGGGCGTGGTGACCGCCGCGCTCGTGAGCTCGCCGGGGGCGACGAACGTGAAGTGCGAGTCGGCGATCACGTTCGGCCGAGCCGACGCATCGGACTGCTGCGTGATGATCAGGGTGTCGGATGCCGTGCAGCCGCGCAGCTGCGCCCCGTCGGCGTTGATCCACAGCATTCCGGAGCCGGAGAGCGAGGGCTTGCCGATCACCTGCACGTCTTCCAGGGTGAGATCGGTGATGCGCACCCTGGCGACGAACCACGAGCAGACGTGCTTGCGCACCGTGATGCGCTTGGCCGCCGAACCCCAGGCCGCGCCCGAGTTCGCGAACGTCATGAGCCCCGAGTTCCCGGTGTAGGTGAGGTCGTGCTCGTACTGGCCGTGCGTCACGAACGGTCCCTGATCGTCGCCGTCGCCGTGGCAGTTCTCGACGAGGCAGTAGGCGCTGGCGGTGAAGTCGTTGAGGTGCCGGGCGTTCGAGGTGTGGCAGTTCGCCACGTAGCCGTACAGGCAGTAGATCTGCTGCGTCAGGTACCCGGCACCGCCCCATGTGACCGACGTCGGGTTCGAGAGGTTGCAGCTCTCGGTGGTGAAGTACGTGTTCCAGCGGCGCTGGATGAGTGGCCAGAACGTCGCGGTCCCGTCGATGTGGTCGACGTCGCAGCGCACCGCGTACTCGAACGCGAGCGGGTGCGAGCCGGTGTACTCGTCGGCCCCGCCGCCCAGGAATCGCAGGTTCGACACGGTCACGTCGTGCACGGGCTTCACGAGCCGCCACGTGATCGTGCGGTCCTTGCCGAGCGGCCAGCCGTTCTTGTAGTTGACGCGGATGTGGGTGCCGTCGACGATCTGGGTCACCTGCACGAGCCGCTGCAGCTCGCGCTCCCACCGACCGGCCAGGCCGTTCACCTCCGCGGCGTACCAGCTGCCCACGGCGAAGAACGACGAATCGGCGACCGGGAAGACGTCGGCCAGGTCGGGCACGGTCTCTCCGAGCTTCGCCTCCTGCACGGCATCCGTCACCTCGCCGCGGAAGAACATGACCGCGGCGAACGGGTCGTCCTTGGGGGCGTTCTCGATGCCGACGGTGGTCATGAGGTTGTTGCCGAAGTCGAAGGCCAGGTTCGAGCGGGTGAAGCGGTGCCGTCGCACGAAGTTCAGGTCGGTGTGCGCCTCGATGCGGTGGATCGAGAGGTCTCCGACCATCGCGTCGAGGGCGTCGTCGGCGGGCGCGGAGGCGTCGAACAGCCCGAACTGCCGGAACTCCACGACGCCGGAGTGCACGAGCAGCCACGCGCCCTCCTTCTTCGCGGCGAGCACGGTACCCCCGTTCACGGCCGGTGCGTCCTTCTTCACGAAGCGGTAGAGCCCGTGTCCGCCGTCGCCCGGTGCCGCGTACCCGGACGTGCGCACGAGATCGCCGTCCTTGCCCTTGAGCCCGGCGAGGTCGGCGGCGGTCCCGGCGTTGCCGACGGCCTTCGACGTCGCGGCGCTCAGCGGAGCAACCGGACCAGCGGCCTGCGCGGGCGCGTGGCTCGCGACCGCCGCCACCCCGCCCAGCGCTGCGGCCCCGAAGCCGGCGAGCAGCATCCGCCGGCTGCGGAACGCGGCGGTCTCGGTCCTGTCCTCGTTCGTGATCGTCATGCTGTCGTCCCTTCGTGCGGCGGCATCGCCGCTGTCGGGCGTGCGACCGGCCGGTCGGCACGCGGCATCCGGTACATCTCCTGCGTCACCACGAATCCCCGCCGTCACCGGAGCGCGCGAGCTGCGCTGCGCGCACGGTGTTCTCGACGACGACCTGCGCCGAACGCCACGGGGCGACGACGCGTCGATCAGCACTCGCATCGAGCAGAGCGCCGATCAGTCCCTCGAAGCCGAGGGCAGCATGGGGGTTCTCCACATCGAGCACGCACGAGCGGAGCCCGTCGGTCGTGACGACGTCGATCGCATAGGCATCCGGACCGGGGGTCCCCGACAGCGACACCTGCACGGGCAGCTCGCGCCCGCCGACGAAGACGCGGACGTCGAGGCCCGCGACATCCTCCGAGTGCGGCGATCCCGCGGCCTGGCGCGTCCAGCCGGTGCCCGAGGTCAGCCGCGCGCCGGGCAGCACGACGTCGACCATCTCCCAGGCGTGCACGCCCACGGTCGCCAGGATCCCGCCTCCGAGGTCCGGCGCGTCCTGCCAGTTGCGCTCCGGCGTACGGAACCCGGCCGCGTCGTGCTGCGCCCGCACTCGCACAGCGAGCACCTCGGCGTGCTCGACCTCGGCGCGGAGCGCGGCGAGCGCGGGGGCGAACCGCAGCACCGAGCTCGTTCCGACGAGCGCGGGGTCCGCGGCATCCGACCACTCGTGGAGCTGCGCCGAGGTGGCGGCCACGACCTTGTTCACGAACACGGGTGTCACGCCGTCCTGCAGCACCCGGATCAGCGCCGCCGCCTCGTGCGTCCGCGGCGTGGCGATCACGAGATCCGGACCGAGCGCGAGCAGGTCGGCCGGTGAGCCGACGGATGCCGTGCCGTGCCGCCGCGCGAAAGCCGCCGCCGCGACGTGGTCGTCGTCGTGCACGCCCACGACCTCGCCGCCGAGTCCACGGACGTGGGTCGCATCCGTGTCGGGGTGGGAGTGCGCGAGACCGGCGAAGGCCACGCGCTGCGGCGACGTCGTCATGCCATCGACGCCAGTCGGGCTCGATCGACGGCTTCGACCAGCGGCCGGCCCTCCGCGAAGGCGGTGATCTCGTCGGCCACGATGCGGCCCTGGCGCAGACGCCCCTCGACCGTGCCGGCGGCGCGGTGCGGGGTGAGCAGCACGTGCGGGAGTCCGCGGAAGGGGCTGGTGGCCGGCAGCGGCTCCTCGTCGAACACGTCGATCGCTGCACTCAGGCGTCCGCTGCGCACCTCGTCGAGCAGCGCCGCCTCGTCGACCAGCCAGGAACGAGCCGTGTTCACGAGTCCGGCGCCGTCTGGCATGAGTGCGAGCTCGCGTCGCCCGATGAGGTGGCGGGTCTCGGGCAGGGTGGGCGCGTGCACCGCGACGATGCGGGCTCGGCGCAGCGCCTCGTCGAGCGGCAGCAGCTCGGCGCCGAGAACAGCGGCCTGCGCGGCGTCGAGGGTCGGATCGACGAGCAGGGGCTCGGCCCCGAGCAGCCGGACGAGCTCGAGGTACGCGCGCCCCGTGCGCGAGGCGCCGATCACCGCGATCGGCGCCCCGAGGATCTCGTGCTGCGGGCCAGCGGCACCGGCGTCGTCCCAGTCCGCCGAGTCGCGCAGGGCGTTGTGCATGCTCGGGATGCGGTGCAGCAGCGCCATCGTGAACGCCAGCGCCACCTCGGCCACCGGTCGGGCCATCGCCGCACCGGCCTGCGTCACGACCACGCCGCGGTCGAAGAGCGCGTCGGTCGCGAAGGCCTTCACCGATGCGCCGATGTGCGCGACGACCTGCAGGTTCGGGAGCCGTGCGAGCAGCGCCTCGTCGAACGGCGGAGCGCCCCAGCTGGTCAGCACCACGCGGGCATCGTCGAGTCGGGCATCGTCGAGTCGGGCGTCGTCGAGTGCGTCGACCCGCGCGAAGGCACCGCCGAGCGCGCGTGCCGCGGCGTGCAGGCGCTGCTCGTCGTCGCGCGAGAACAGCTCGGCGAACAGCGGTGCCGGCACAGCGGCCACGACGACGACCGGTGCGGCGCTCATGCCAGCCAGGCCTCGAGGTGCTCGGCGATGAAGGCGTCGTCGTTCAGGTCGGGGTAGGCCAGGCGCACGCGGCGGATCTCCTCGGCCTGCCCGGGCGAGAGCCCTTCGGCGGGATCGAGGCACCAGGTGCCCTCGAGCAGGCCCTGCTGGCGCAGCAGCTCGTGCACCCCGGCGATCACGCCGTGGAAGTCGTTGCCCGGATCGAACACGGCCTGGTTCACATCGACCATGTCGGACGCGACGAGCCCCAGTTCGCGATAGGCGACGGCATCCCCCTCCATCGCCGTCCTCGCCCGGGCGAGCAGGTCGACCGCGGCCTTGGTACCCACGGCCCATTGCCCCAGCAGCCCGCCGACGAAGCGCAGCGTGCGCGGGCCGTCCGGCGACTCGACGTGGAACTCCGACAGCAGGTCGGCGACGATCGCGTCGTCGTTGCCCGTGTACAGGGCGATCTCGTCGGCGCGGCCGGAGGCGGCGACGCCGCGCACCAGCTCCAGGGTGCGGTACCGGTCGAACGGCGCGGCCTTGACCGCCACGACCGCGGGGATCGCGGCGAACTCGCGCCAGAACTGCCGATCGAGCACAGGACCGCCGATCGCGGTCTGCAGGTAGAAGCCGACGATCGGCAGCACCTCGCCCACCGCGCGCGCCCGGTCGAGCAGAGCCCGATCGTCGGCGCCGGCGACCCGCGGGCTCACGAGCACCGCGTCGTAGCCGAGAGAGCGCGCGAGCTCGGCCTCGGCGACGGCCTGCGCGGTGTCGCCGGCCACGCCGGCGATGCGCACGACACCGGAGTCGGCCCGTGCGTCCATCTCCTCCGCCGCGAGCGCGAGCACCGGCTCGAACAGAGCATGCTCGGGGTCGCGGATCTCGAACTGGGTCGTGTGCACGCCCACCGCGAGGCCGCCGGCTCCCGCATCCAGGTAGTACCGGGTCAGAGCGCGCTGGCGGCGCTCGTCGAGCGTGCGATCGGCGGTCAGGGCGAGCGGATGCGCCGGGATCACGGCCCCCTGCGCGAGGGTCGCGGCGGCCTCCGCGCGGAGCACCGGCACGGTCGAGGCGTGCGCAGCGTACCCGCGCATCAGAACCTGCCGTCCCGCACGGCCCACTTCGTGGGCTTGGCGATCATCGGAAGTCCGGCGGTGATCCACTCGGCCTGCAGACCGATCAGCGTCTCGGCGGCGACGGACGGGTAGCCGAACAGCGCCATGCAGCGGCGGGCGTCGCTGAGGAGCGCGGTCGGCTGCGGCTCGTCGACGAGCGTCACCTCGCGCTCGAACAGCTCGCCGAAGCGCCGGGCGATCGACTCGACGCTCAGCAGTTCGGGACCGGTCAGGTTGATGGTGAACGGGTCGGTCGAGGCGTGCACGAGGCTGCGCAGCACGACCTCGTTCGCATACCCCTGCCACACCACGTTGACGTTCGCCGTCGCGAGAGACACGGGCTGACCCGCATGCACGGCGCTGCCGATGTCGGCGAGCACCCCGTAGCGCAGGTCGATCGCGTAGTTGAGTCGGATGATCGCCACGCGGGTGCCGCGCTCCTGCGCGCCGAACTCGAAGACGCGTTCGCGCCCGAGGCACGACTGCGCGTACTCGCCGATCGGCGCCGGCGTCAGCTGCTCGGAGGCGCCGCCGGACGCGGCGGGCACGAACGGATACACGTTGCCGGTCGAGAGCACCGAGATGGCGCTGTCGCGGTAGCGCCGAGCGACGCGGTCGGGCAGAGCGGCGTTGACCTCCCACGCCCATGACGCATTGGTCGCCGCCCCGAACTTGGCCCCCACCATGAACACGACGTTCGGGGCGTCGGGAAGGCCGCTGAAGTCGTCGTTCTCGATGAGGTCGAACGGCACGACGATGACACCGGTAGCGTCGAGGCGCTCGCGGATCTCGGCGTCGCCGAACCGCGACACCGCGTAGACGGCATCCTTCTCCCGCCCTGCGGCGTCCATGCCCCGACGCGCGAGCATCGCGAGGGTCGGGCCCATCTTGCCGCCTGCGCCGAGGATGACGAGGTCGCCCGAGCCCTGGGCCAGATCGGCGATGAGCGCGTCAGAGGGTGTCGAGAGGACCTCCTCGAGCTGCGCCTCCGAGGTGAATGCGTGCTGAGTCACGTGGTGATTCCCTTTCTTCTCAGCCCTTGATGCCCGTGCCGGTGACGCCCTCCTGCACGTACCTCTGGGCGATGAGGTAGGCGAGGAAGATGGGCAGCAGTGCGACGACGGATCCGGCGAGCATGGTGCTCAGCGGCACGTTCTGCTGCTGCAGAGACGAGATGCCGACGGTGAGCGTGAACATCGAGTTGGACTTCGCGATGATGAGCGGCCACAGGAAGTCGTTCCAGTGCCAGAGGAACACGAAGATGCCGAGGGTCGCGAGAATCGGCTTGCACAACGGCAGCACGATGCGCAGGAAGATCCGGAACTCGCCTGCGCCGTCGATGCCGGCGGCCTCGAAGAGCTCGTCGGGCAGCCCCTGGATGAACTGCCGCATGAGGAACACGGCCTGCGCATTGGCGAGCGTCGGCAGGATGAGGCCCCAGTAGGTGTCGATGCCGCCCAGATTCGCCATGAGGATGAAGGTCGGGATGAGGGTGACGTGGAACGGCACCATCACCATCGCGAGGAACGACCAGAACATCACCTCCTTGCCGGCGAACCGCTTCTTGGCGAAGGCGTATCCGGCCATCGCCGAGAGGAACAGCACGGCCACCACCGACACGAGGGAGTAGATGACCGTGTTCCACAGCCAGCCGAGGATGTTCTGGCCGCCGAGCACCTGCTCGTACGACTCGAACGAGATGTCGGTCCACGGCAGCAGCGAGCCGGGGAGCTCGACCACCAGCCCCGGCTTGAGGCTCAGCACGACCATCGCGTAGAAGGGGAAGAAGCTCAGGATGCCGGCGATGCTCAACCAGATCCACCGCACGACCACACCCATGCGGCTCGGTTCGAGGGCTCGGAACGACCGATGGCGGCGCGGCGCGGCCGGCTTCTTCGGGGGCGCCGAGACCGGCGTCTGCGTGGGCGGCTGGATCAGGGCGGTCATTTCTGCTTTCCGATCACGAGGCGCTGGATGAGGGCGACCGCGAGGGTCATGATGAACAGGGCGACGCCGACCGCGGCCGCATAGCCGTAGTCGAAGTACCGGAAGCCCTGGTCGTACAGCAGGTAGACGAGCGAGTAGCTGGCGTTCGCTGGACCGCCCTGGGTCATGACGTAGATGACGTCGAAGACCTGGAAGGCCGCGGTCGTCTCGATCACCGCGAGGAAGAAGAAGGTGGGGCGCAGGTACGGGAACACGATGTACCGGAAGCGGTTCCACGCGTTCGCGCCGTCGACCAGCGCGGCCTCCTCGAGCTCCCGAGGCACATCCTGCAGCGCGGCGATGACGATCATCATCCCGTAGCCGAACCGCGACCAGACGCCCACGACGACGATCGCGGGGATGACGAGCACGGTGCTGCCGAGCCACGAACCGCCGAGTCCCAGCGGAGCCATGAGCTGCGACCAGGGGCCGTTGCTCGAGAAGATCCAGACGAAGATACTCCCGGCGAGCACGAGCGAGGTGATGACCGGCAGGAAGAAGATCGAGCGGAAGAACCGTGCGCCGCGGAACGCGCGCCGCACGCCGAGCGCCATGATCGTCGACAGCGCCAGCGAGATCGGAACCGCGAAGACCGTGTAGATGAGGGTGGTGCCCATCGCCCGCCAGAACAGCGGATCGGCGACGAGACGCTGGAAGTGATCGAGACCCCGCCACGCCACCTCGCCGGAGATGTCGTAGTCGAAGAAGCTCAACGCGACCCCGGCGATGCTCGGACCGAACCGGAACGCAATGAAGAGCAGGAACGCGGGGAGCACGAACAGGAACGCCACGCGCCCCTCGCGCCTGGCCAGCACCCGCGCCACCCGACCCGGTGGTCGCTTCGCGATGGTTGCCGTCGTCATCAGGAGACCTCACCTCGGTGATGGAAGGGGGACGGGGGTGCACGGCGATCGTCGCGCACCCCCGATGGGGGCTACTTGATGAGCGGGGCGGCCGCGCTCGCGGCATCCTTCAGCGCATCGGCCGGCGACTTCTGGCCGAGCAGCGCCGCCTGGATCTCGGGCGCGAGTACGCCCATCAGCGCGCGGGAGCTCGCATTCAGCTCGCCCACTGTCGTGTCGGGGACGTACTTCTCGACCTCGCCGAGCAGCGGGTCGTCGGCGTACAGCGGCTCCGTGGTGCTGAGAGCCGAGAAGTAGCCGGCCGCCGTCAGGTACGGCTCGACGACATCGGCGCTCGTCGCGTACTCGGCGAAGGCCGCCGCGGCATCCTGCGCCTTCGAGCCCTTGAGCACCGAGAGCGAGCCGACCGTTCCGTACGCCACCGACTCTTCGTCGGTGAGCGGTGCGAGCACCTTGACGTTCTCCTCGCCCCAGAACGGTGCGACCTCGGTCACGCCGTTGTTCCAGGTGCACGCGACCTTGCCCTGGGCGATCGCGGTCTGCTCGAGCGGGACGTTGGTGGTGAGCGCCTCGGGGTCGAGCGCGCCGGCCGCGGCGAGGTCGGTGATGAAGGTCAGTGCCTCCTCGCCCGCCTTGCTGTCGAACCCCACCTCGCCCTCGTCGGTGTATACCGCGCCGCCCGCCTGCCACAGCAGCGGGTAGAAGGTGAGGTTGAGGGTGTTCTCGGCCGAGGCGGGGTAGTTCAGCACGTACATGTCGGCCGCCGTGAACTTCGGGGCGATGTCGACGATGTCGTCCCACGTCTCGGGGTACTCGGTGACGCCGGCCGCCTCGAACGCGGCGGCGTTGCAGATGAGCGGCTGCGCGCTCGTGAGGATGGGGGCGCCGAGGATGTCGCCGTCGATCGTGACGGAGTCCTTGACGTTCGGGAGCAGATCGTCCTGGCGCTGCTCACTGAGCAGATCGTTCAGCGGTGCGATCGACTTCTGGTACGCGGCGAGCTGATCGGGGATCAGGTAGACGACGTCCGGACCCTTGCCCGCGGCGATGGCCGTCTGCAGCGCCTCGTCGCGGTTCGCCCACGGGAAGATCTCGTAGGAGACGTTGATCCCCTCGTTCTCCTTCTCGAAGTCGGCGATCGTGGAGTCCCAGAACTCCTTGTGAGCCGCCTCGTCGGCGATGACCGGGTACAGCCAGACAGTGATGTCCTGCTCGCCCTCTGCGGTGGTGCCTCCGCCGGCCGAACATCCGGCCAACAGGGTGGCGGCCGCGATGCCCGCGGCGACGCCGGTGAACTTGCTGACGCGCATGGTGCTCCTTTGCTCATACCGTGCTGAGTACGGTTTATTATGACATCGGGTTGGGATAATTAGTCAAGTACAACTTCTCAAGCTGTTGTTACAGCCGTGTTTCCGGGAGGAAACGACTGATCTTGATTTGAGAATGCGGTGTGCTATTTTGATCGCACCCCGCGACGACGAGAAGGAGGCCGCACATGGTCGTGCCGACCCAGCTGTCGATCGTCGCCCGCTCGGCGCAGCACCTGCGAGACGCGGGCGCCGCCACGGTGAACGAGATCGCACGCTCGCTCGAGGTCTCCCGCACCTCCGTCGAGAACGCGGTCGCCACCCTCAGCGAGTCGGGGCTCATCGTCGAGGGCTCGGCCGCACCGTCGGCCGGTGCCGGACGCCCCGCGCGCCACTACTCCTTCCATGCGGCAGCCGGCACGGTGGTCGGCATCGACATCGGCGTGGCCAGCGTGCGCGTCATCCTCGCCGACCTCACCGGCCGCGTGATCGCCCAGCAGGCCTTCGCCGGGGTCGCCGCGCAGAGCGACGGCGCCGCCAAGCTCGCCGCCGTGATCGAGGACGTCCGCCGGACGCTCGCCGCCGCCTCGGTTCCCGCATCGCGGGTGCGCGCGATCGGAGTCTCGCTCCCCGGTCTCGTCGACGACGCGGGCCGCGTCGTGATGTCGGTCGTGATCCCCGAGTGGTCGGGCGTCGACATCGGCGCGCAGCTGCACCAGGCCTTCGGCTGCCCCGTGTCCGTCGACAACGGCGTGCGTCTCGCCGCGGTCGCCGAACACCACCTCGGCGTCGCCCAGCTCGTCGACGACGTCGTCTACCTGTCGGTCGGCAACCGCATCTCGATGGGGCTCATCCTGGGCGGTCGGCCGCGTCGCGGCATCCACAACGCCGCCGGCGACATCGGGCGCCTCGCGTTCCGCGGGCTGAACACCGAGACGGGTCAGATCACGTGGCGCACCGCGGGATCCGCCGCCGAGGTCTTCGCCCTCGCCCGCTCGGGCGACGCCGACGCGCAGCACGAGCTGGACGCCTTCATCGACGAGCTCGCCCACGGCATCGCGACCCTCATCATGACCGTCGATCCGGCCATGATCGTGATCGGCGGCGGACTGTCGGCCGCGCACGAGCAGCTGCTCGACCCGCTGCGGGCCGCCCTGCCCGGCCATCTCGGACTCCCGTTTCAAGTGCCCGTGGCCGAAGCGCGGCTGGGCGCCGAGGCCGCCGCTCACGGCGCCGTCGTGCACGCGTTCCGCCGTCACGCCGCGAGCATCTACGGCATCGACGACATGCCGGTGCCGCCCATCACCCCGCTGACCCCCGAGTCGGCGACCCACCCCGCAGAGGAGAAGCAGTGAGCACGCTGACGGTCGGACTCATCGGCGCCGGAGGCATCTCGCGCGTCCACGCCGACGCCTGGCGGGCCCTCGGCGCCCGCGGATACGTGACCTCGCTCGACGGGGCGGAGGAGATCGCCGCCGAATACGGCTTCGAGGTCGTCGCCGACGTCGACGCGCTCATCGACCTGGTCGACCTGGTCGACATCGTCACGCCCAGCGGCACGCACGCCGACTTCGCGCTGCGCGCGATCGCCAGCGGACGCGACGTGATCTGCGAGAAGCCGCTGGCCGCGACGGCCGAAGCCGCCGCGCAGGTCGCAGCCGCCGCCGAGGAGGCGGGCGTGCGGCTCTTCCCCGCCCACGTCGTGCGGTACATGGCCGAGTACGCGGCGATCAAGGATACCGTCGACGCCGGCCGCATCGGCGAGATCGCCGTGCAGCGGTTCAGCCGCACCGGGTCCGCACCCCAGTCGCCCTGGTTCTTCTCGGAGCGGGCGGGCGGAGGCGTCATCCGCGACCTCATGATCCACGACCTCGACCAGGCGCTGTGGTTCGCCGGCCCCGTCGACACCGTCTACGCGGTGCAGAACCCGCCGACGGTCGACGATCGCGTGCCGGTGCCCGTGTCGTCGCACGTCGTGCTCACGCACCGCAGCGGTGTGATCAGCCACGTGCACGCGAGCTGGGGGCTCCCCGGCATGCCGTTCCGCACGAGCGTCGAGGTGGCCGGGTCCGAGGGGCGCGTGCGGTACGACAGCGCCGAGGACCGCACCCAGCGCACGGATGCCGTGCTCGACGACACGGCGACCGACTACCTGCCGCCGATGTCGCCGCAGGAGAGCCCGTACTACGCCGAGATCGCCGACTTCATCGCCGCCGTGCGCGAGCACAGGGACGCGCGGGTGGACCCCGCCGACGGCATCCGTGCGGTGGCCGTGGCGGAGGCGGCGATGGCGTCGATCGCGTCCGGCGCCCCGGTCGCCGTCGTCTCGTCCGAGGAGGTCGTCCGATGACCGCTCCGCTGCGCATCGCCGTGCTCTCGTTCGCCCACACGCACGCCCTCAGCTACGTGCACGCGCTGCAGGCGATGCCCGGGGTCGAGCTCATCGCCACCGACCCCGACGGCGCCTCTGCGCCCGACGATGCGCTGCGCGGCGCCGACCTCGCCGCCGAGCTGGGTGTCTCCTACGTCGACGACTACGACACCGCATTCGCGTGGAAGCCGGATGCCGTCGTGATCGCGGCCGAGAACTCGCGGCATCGTGAGCTCGTCGAACGGGCGGCGAGCGCCGGTGCGCACGTGCTGTGCGAGAAGCCGCTCGCAACGACCGTCGACGACGCGGTCGCGATGCAGCGCGCGTGCGACGAGGCGGGTGTGATCCTCATGGTCGCCTACCCCGTGCGGTTCTCCCCCGTGGTGCGGGACGCCCTCGCCGAGCTGCGCGCGGGACGACTGGGACGCATCCTCTCCGTCACCGGCGTCAACAACGGCAAGCTGCCGGGGGACCGCGCCTGGTTCACCGATCCGGACCTCGCGGGCGGGGGCGCGCTCGTCGACCACGTCGTGCACTGCGCCGACCTGCTCGACGAGCTGCTCGGCGAGCGGGCCTCGTCGGTCAGGGCCGTGTCGAACGGCATCCTGCACGCGCAGCGCGACCTTGCCGTCGAGACGGGCGGGCTCGTCACGATCGGCTACCCGAGCGGCGTGATCGCGACGATCGACTGCTCGTGGAGCTGGCCGATGAGCTCGCCGACGTGGGGCGGGGTGACGCTGCAGGTCGTCGCCGAGCGCGGCACCGTCACCGTGAGCCCGTTCGCGAAGGGCGTCGCCGGGCACGACGCGAGCGGCGAGACGTGGACGCCGGTCGGTGCCGATCTCGACGCGCTGCTGCTCGACGAGTTCGTCGCCGCCGTGCGCGAGGGGCGGCAGCCGCAGCCCGACGCCGGCGTCGGCATCCGCACCGTAGAGATCGTGAAGGCCGCGCAGGCGTCCGCCGCCTCGGGCGGGCAGGTCGTCACCCTGGGCTGATCGATGCCCATTCCCGTCGCAGTTCGTGCCGTCGACACCTGACGCAGGCGGCACGGAGTGCGACGGGAGGCGCCTCGGAGCGGGCACCGCACACATCACGCATCACACGTCCGGGATGCGGGAGTATGCTGGGCGATCGGGTCACGTGGCCCCAGATGCGAGAGGCGGTGATGGCGATGTCCGGTGATAGTAGCGACGCCGCCTTCGTTGCGTCGCGTCTGACGGCATCCGTGCGTTGAGCTCCGGCTCCGCACCGACCGTTCTCCTCCGCAGCGTCGGCGGCGTCATCCGCCCCTGACGATTCCTGCGCACGCCGCCGACCCTTCGCGGCGAGCGCCTGCGAGAACGGAGGCCGCATCATGGCCCTCATCGACAACGGCGTGTACGTCCACGGACGTCGCGTGGAGACCCTGCACAACCTCGACGACACGTCGCGCACCCTCGGCGCGCTCGGCGGCATCGCCTGGATCGGGCTGTACCGCCCGAGCCCGCAGGAGGTCGAATCGGTCGCGCGCGAGTTCGACCTGCATCCGCTCGCCGTCGAGGATGCGCTCTCCGGGCACCAGCGCTCGAAGGTCGAGCGCTACGGCGACACCCTGTTCGCCGTGCTGCGGCCGGCACGCTATCGCGACAAGGAGGAGTCGATCGAGTTCGGCGAACTGCACCTGTTCATCGGACCCGACTTCGTCGTGACCATCCGGCACGCCGAGTCGCCGAACCTCGCCGCCGTTCGGCGGCGGATGGAGGCGAACCCCGAGCTGCTCGCGATGGGGCCGGAGGCCGTGCTGTACGCCATCCTCGACGAGGTCGTCGACGAGTACGAGCCGATCGTCGCCGGACTCGAGAACGACATCGACGAGATCGAGGACCA
The DNA here is from genome assembly GCF_002362255.1 of Microbacterium sp. SZ1. Taxonomy (GTDB): domain Bacteria; phylum Actinomycetota; class Actinomycetes; order Actinomycetales; family Microbacteriaceae; genus Microbacterium. The sequence goes on from NZ_LPVV01000004.1 coordinate 233,931, forward strand.
GCTGTTCGGCGACAGCGACGACGACGCCCTCTCCCGACGCATCTACGAGCTCTCGCGCGAGGTGATCGGCTTCCAGCGCGCCGTGCACCCGCTGGCCGGGATGCTGCAGTGGCTGCGTCGAGGATCCGACAAGTACCGCATCGACGAGGAACTGCAGCGGTCGCTGCGCGACGTGCTCGACCACGTCATCCGCGTGCAGGAGAAGATCGACTCGTTCCGGGCGATCCTCGAGAACGCGCTCACCGTGCAGTCGGCGCTCGTCGCGCGGCGACAGTCGGAGGCGGGGCTCGCGCAGAACGACGAGATCAAGAAGATCTCGTCGTGGGCGGCCATCATCTTCGCCCCGACACTCGTCGGCACCGTCTACGGGATGAACTTCGAGGGGATGCCGGAACTGCAGTGGACCTTCGGATACCCGATGGCGATCGGCGCGATGGCGGCCTTCGCGGTCGGGCTGTACGGGGTGTTCAAGTACAAGCGCTGGCTCTGACGGCATCCCCTTCCTTCCCCTTTCTGCGTCGACGCCCCTGCCGGTCGCCGACGCCCCGCCTGAGTCACGTCGCTGAAGGGGGGCCTCGGCAACCAGGAGGGGCGCCGGCGCATGGACGACGAGGACCGGTAGGGTCGGAGCGTGAGCTCCGCAGCATCCGACCTCGCCCGCCTCGCCGACCTGCTCGCCGGCCCCGAGCCGCTGAACTGGGTCATCACCGGCGACTCGATCACGCACGGACTCGTGCACACCCAGGGTGCGCGCAGCTACGCCGAGCACCTGCATGAGCTGATCCGCGGCGAGCTCGGGCGCACGCGCGACATCGTCGTGAACTCGGCGATCAGCGGACACCGACTGCCTGACATCCTCGGCGACTTCGAGCGGCGCGTCTCGGCGTGGCGTCCCGATGTCGTCACGCTCATGATCGGCACGAACGACATGTCGACGCTGCCGGGCAGCCCCCACGTCGAGCCCGCCGCGTTCACGGCATCCCTGCGCGAGTTCGTGGCGCGGGTGCGCGAGCTCGGCGCGATCCCGGTGCTGCAGACACCGCCGTCGATCGACACCGCGAACGCTCCGGGTCGGGAGCGGATCGCGGAGTTCTCGGATGTCGTGCGCGCCGCCGCGGCGGCAGACGACGTCATCCTCGTAGACCAGAACGCCCGCTTCACCGAGATCGGGGGAGGCGGCGTGCCGTGGGGTCTCATGAACGACCCCTTCCACCCGAACGCCGCCGGTCACGCCGCGCTCGCGCTCGGGCTCGCCGCGACCCTCGGCATCCGCCCTGCCGCATCGCGCGCGCTGCCGCTGCTCGAGGCGCGGGTCGCCGCCGCACGCCTCGTCTGACCTACGCGATCCTTCCTTCGCCCTGTCGCGGCGATCGCCCCGCGCGGCCGTGGCAGTTCATGCCGTCTGCGAGCTCGTCAGGCGGCACGAACTGCGACACGACGCCCGGGAAGAATCTCGGTATTCATTGTTGCTAAGTACCGGTACTCAGTGTTACTTTGTACCGGTACCCAGCATCACTGAGTACCGAGCGATAGAAGGGAGCGTCATGGGCAAGCAGATGACCGAGATGCTCAAAGGCACTCTGGAGGGCATCGTCCTGGCCCTCCTCGCCGAGCAGCCGGCCTACGGATACGAGATCACCGCGCGACTGCGCGATCACGGATTCACCGACATCGCCGAGGGGACGATCTACGCCCTCCTCGTGCGGATCGAGCAGAAGAAGCTCGTCGACGTCGAGAAGGTGCCGAGCGAGAAGGGCCCGCCCCGCAAGGTGTACTCCCTCAACTCCGCCGGCACCCAGGAGCTCGAGGAGTTCTGGACCACCTGGACCTTTCTCGCGCAGCGCATCGACCAGCTGAACAGCACCCCCTCGAACACCACGAACACCCCGAACAGCACCACGAACAAGGAGAACTGACATGGCCGCCAAGTGGCTCGAATTCATCACCGGATCGCTCGAGCAGAAGAAGCAGTACCGCGATGCGAAGAAGCGCATCGAGGCCCTGCCCGAGCCCTACCGCACCGTCGCGAACGCGCAGCACCGCTACACCATGTACTACGGCGGGATCACCGACGGCGACACCCTCGTGCGGATCTTCCTCGACCTCGCCGACCTCTGGGAGCGCGCAGCCGTCGACGGAACCCCCATCGCCGACATCGTCGGAGACGACCCCGTCGAGTACGCCGAGAGCTACGCCGAGGCGTACGGCGGCACCCAGTGGGTCGACAAGGAACGCGCCCGCCTGATCGAGGCGGTCGACGACGCGAAAAAGAAGGAGCACCGCTCATGAACGCACCAGCCGTCAGCGTCCGCGGCATCGAGAAGTCCTATCGCGACCTGCCCGTGCTGCGGGGCGTCGACTTCGAGGTCGAGAAGGGGTCGATCTTCGCCCTCCTCGGCTCGAACGGCGCAGGCAAGACGACGATGGTCCGCATCCTCTCGACGTTGCTCAGAGCGGATGCCGGAACCGCCGTCGTCCAGGGATTCGACGTCGCCGCAGAGCCGCTGCGGGTGCGCGAGTCCATCAGCCTCACCGGGCAGTTCGCCGCGGTCGACGAGATCCTCACCGGACGCGAGAACCTGGTGCTCGTCGCCAAGCTGCGCCACCTGCCGCACCCGGGCGATGTCGCCGACCGGCTGCTCGCGATCTTCCGTCTGACGGATGCCGGAGCACGCAAGGTCGGCACGTACTCCGGCGGCATGCGGCGACGCCTCGACATCGCGATGAGCCTGGTCGGCGACCCCGAGGTCATCTACCTCGACGAGCCCACCACCGGACTCGACCCCGAGGCGCGCATCGAGGTGTGGACCGTCGTCAAGGAGCTCGCGAACACGGGAACGACCGTGCTGCTCACCACGCAGTACCTCGACGAGGCCGAGCACCTCGCCGACCGCATCGGCATCCTGCACGAGGGCCGCATCATCGCGAACGGCACGCTCGGCGAGCTGAAGGCCCTGCTGCCTCCCGCGACCGTCGAGTACGTCGAGAAGCAGCCCACCCTCGAGGAGATCTTCCTCACCCTCATCGGCCCGTCCGGATCGGTCGTCGAGCGGCCGGAGCGAGACGACACGAAAGGACACGCAGCATGACCACGCACTTCGCCGCAGACACGGCGACCCTCACCGGCCGCTCGATGCGGCATATCTTCCGCAGCCCCGACACGATCATCACCACGGCGGTCACCCCGATCGCCCTGATGCTCCTGTTCGTGTACGTGTTCGGAGGGGCGCTGCGCACGAGCACCGGCTCCGAGAACTACGTGAACTATCTGCTTCCCGGCATCCTGCTGATCGCGATCGCATCCGGCATCGCCTACACGGCGTTCCGGCTGTTCACCGACATGCAGAGCGGCATCTTCGAGCGCTTCCACTCCATGCCGATCGCGCGGTCCAGCGTGCTCTGGGCGCACGTGCTGACGTCGCTCACCGCGAACGCGATCACCCTCGCGATCATCTTCGGAGTCGGGTTCCTGATGGGATTCCGCACCGGAGCGGGCGTGCTCGCGTGGCTCGGCGCCATCGGCATCCTCCTGCTGTTCACCCTGGCGCTCACGTGGCTGGCGATCATCGCGGGACTCAGCGCCAAGACGGTCGACGGAGCGAGCGCGTTCTCGTACCCGCTGATCTTCCTGCCCTTCATCAGCTCGGCGTTCGTGCCGACCGACACCATGCCGGGACCGGTGCGCTGGTTCGCCGAGAACCAGCCCGTCACGTCGATCGTGAACACGCTCCAGGCGCTGTTCGCCGAGCAACCCGTCGGCGACGACATCTGGATCGCGCTCGCCTGGTGCGTCGGCATCCTGGTCGTGGCCTATGTGCTCGCGATCGTGACGTACAGGAAGAAGATCAGTTGATCTGGTCGTGCCCCGCCCTTCGGTTGGCACCTCGTGTCGGAATTCTTGAGGAATTGCGACGGGAGGTGCCAACCGAGCTGCGCGCACGCGAACTCGAGTTGGCACCTCGTGTCGGAATTCCTGAGGAGTTGCGGCAGCAGGTGTCAACCGAGCGGAGCGGATGCCGCGGGCTCACCGCAACCCGAGCGGACCGAGCACCACGCGCTGCCGAGTCCGCATCCATCGCACGCCGTGCGCGCGGCGCTCGGCGCGGGTCGCGAAGCGGTACCGGTACGACACCGCCCGCACCCACCGGGGTCGCTCGCCGTCGAAGGGATCGGAGCGCAGCAGCGCCAGCGTCGGCGCATCCGCTTCGAGCAGCCGCAGCAGGAACACGGTGAACCAGTCGTCGAGCGAGCGCCCGAGCGGCAGGAACCACATCAGCCAGTCCAGACGCAGGTGGTACGGCGCGAACTGACGGGGCATTCGCCGCACATCGCCGGGTTTGCCCTTGAACTCGTACTCCCGCCAGAGCAGCGCGTCGTCGTCGAGCGAGCCCTCGACCACGAGTTCGATCCGCTCCTTCGTGACGGTTCCGAACGCGCCGTACGCATTGGCGATCTGCCACCGGTTGAAGCTCGCGTTCATGAGCTGCCGTCGAGCGAACAGGTTCCGCAGAGCCGGCCAGCTCAGCACAGCCACGAGCACGCCGACGGCCGCCGTGATCACGAACCAGTACAGCGGGATGCCGGGCCACGCCGCGCTCGTCGCCTCCTCCGCCGAGCCGACGCCGGGAAGCGCTACCGCGGAGAACGCGATCACGATCGTCACCCAGTTCAGCCACGCGAAGTTCCCGGTCGCGACGAGCCACAGCTGGGTCGCGATCATGATGAGCGCAGCCGTCGTTCCGATGATCTGCGGCACGGGCCCCGGCACCCAGATCGACAGCAGCGGAGCGAACACGAAGAACGGCACGACGAGCTGCGCGAGATGGTTGCCGACGACCTCCGCCCGGTGGAACCAGGTCGGCAGCAGGTGCGCCTGACGGCTCAGCGGTCCGGGCATCGGCTGCGTCTCATGGTGGTACATGAGCGCGGTGAGGTCTCGCCATTCGCGACCGCCGCGGATCTTGATCATGCCGGCCCCGAACTCGACCCGGAAAAGCAGCCACCAGAACAGCACGATCACGACCGTCGGAGGCGGCTGGTCGTACGACCCGAGGAACGCCGCGAGGAACCCCGCCTCGAGCAGCAGCATCTCCCACCCGAAGGAGTAGAACGTCTGCCCGATGCTCACGATCGACATGTACCCGATCCACAGTGCGAGGAACGCGATCATCGGCACCCACGGCGGCGCGAGCTGCGGGATGCCGAGCACGAGCAGCGCGGAGACCGCGATGCCGCACCAGCTCAGCGCGACCAGACGCCGATCGGTGTAGCGGATGCGGAGGAAGAGGGTGGGATGCAGCATCCGCCGTCGTGACGGCTTGTCGCCGACCCAGTCGAGCAGCGTCGGCACCGGGAGCAGGCCGTGCTCGCCGAGCAGGGGCCGGAACTGGTTAAGCGTCGAGACGAAGGCGACGAGGTACAGCGCCGCGATGCCGCGCTGTAGCACCTCTCGGGCGAACCCGAAGTCGACCGCCGCGAACCCGTCCATGAAATCAGGCTACGTCGCGGCGATTCCGACATCGAAGGGGGTTGCGCGATGGCCGCAGGCCCCGGGTCGTTGAGCGAGGAGCGAAGCGACGAGACGAAACGCGGTGAGGCGATCTCGAACCCCACCGCGTTTCGTCTCGCTCCGCTCGCTCAACGACCGCGATTCACCGTTTCGTCTCGCTCCGCTCGCTCAACGACCGGGAGCGCGCCCGCCCTCAGGTCAGTCGACGACCCAGTCGAAGTCCGAGCCGTGCTCGTCGAGCCATGCGTCGACGGCCTCGGCCTCGCGACCCTCGCCGTACTCGTTGACGACGAGGTCCTCCAGCGAGCCGTACTGCGCGTCGTCGAGTTTGATCTTCTCGATGAGCTCGGCTGCCTCGGGGTACTCGGCGGCGAAGCCCTTCGTCCCGAGGAAGTGCAGCCCCTCGGCCTCGCCCATGGCGCCCTTCGGGTCTTCGAGGTCCTTCACGGGATAGGCGTCGTTGGCCCAGAACGGACGCCACAGCGTCACCACGATGTCCTTCTCGTTCTCGGTCGCCGACTTCAGCTCCGTGAGCATCGCGGCGGTCGACGAGGTCACCAGCTCGTACGACCCGTCGAGTCCGTATTCGGGCATCATCTTCTGGGTCTGGCCGGTGAGTCCGGCGCCCGGTTCGATGCCGTAGATCTTGCCGTCGAACCGATCGCTCGCGGCGGCGAGCTCGTCGATCGAGTCGATGTCGGTGTACTCGGGCACCGCGATCGTGAGCTTCGCGTTGTCGTAGTACGTGCCCAGGTCTTCGATCGAGTCGCCGTAGGTCGCCATGTACTCGGCGTGCGTGATCTCGGGCCACGCCGAGGGGAACACGTCGACGTCGCCCTGCGCGAGTCCCGTGTACAGCGGCCCGGCCTCGGTGAGGGTGTTCATCTCCACGGTGTACCCGAGCTTCTCGAGCTGATCCTGCAGCAGGTACGCGGTGCTGAGACCGTCGGTCCACGAGGGCAGGAACCCGAGGGTGATCGTGCCCTTGTCACCGCCGCCCGCGGCATCCGACCCGCCACCGGCGAGTTCGATGGTTCCGCCGGCGCCGTCGCTCGCGCACCCGGCGAGGGCGAGGGATGCCGCGGCGCCGAGCGCCGCGACGGTGATGAGCCTGCGATCACGCATTCTGGAGCTCCTTCTCTTCGACGGACGCGGGTGCGGTTGCGGGTGCCGGGGCTGCCTCGATCGCGGCAGCGCGCTGCTGCGCGCGGCGATCGCGGATCAGAGCCAGCAGCGAACCGCGGTTGCGTCCGAGTGTGCCGAGGGCGGCGGTGACGCGGTCGAGGAAGACGGCGATGAGCACGACCCCCAGACCTGCCTCGACGCCCTTGGCGATGTTCACGGTGGAGATGGCCTCGACGACCATCTTTCCGAGGCCGTCGGCTCCGGCCATACCGGCGATGACGGCCATCGAGAGCGCGAGCATGATGACCTGGTTCACGCCGGCGAGGATGGTCGGCATGGCGAGCGGAAGCTGGATGCCGCGCAGGATCTGCCCCGGCTTCGCGCCGAACGCCTGTCCCGCCTCGACGGTCTCGGAGTCGACGCCGCGGATGCCGAGCTCGGTGAGGCGCACGCCGGGCGGAAGCGCGAAGATCACCGTCGCGACGAGACCCGGCACGACGCCGATGCTGAAGAACACGATCGCGGGGATCAGGTACACGAACGCGGGCATCGTCTGCATGAAGTCGAGCACCGGCTTGAGCACCGCTCGCACGGTCGCGTTGCGTGCCGACCAGATGCCGAGCGGGATCGCGATGATCACGGCGACGAGCGCGGCGACCAGCACCAGGGCGAGCGTCTGCATCGCGGGGACCCAGAGGCCCATCGCCACGATCAGGGTGAACGAGATCACGGTGCCGATCGCAAGCTGCCACGACCGCACGAGCCACGCGATGAGCGCGGCGACCACGATCACGACGTAGAAGTACGGCAGGAGCAGCAGGAAGGTCAGGCCCTGCACGAGCGAGGTGACGACGAACGACACCACGTCGAGGAGGCCGTCGAGGTTGGTCTTGATCCAGTCGACGCCGGATGCGACCCACGAGCCGAGGGGAATGCGGAAGCCGTCCATCAGCGCACCTCCCCTGCCATCGGAGATCCTGCATTCGTCGAGGGCGGTTCGGCGGTCCAGCCGTCATCCAGCACGGCGTCGATCTCCGCCTGCGGCATGGGCAGCAGCGGAAGGGTGAGCTCTCCGGTCGCACCGGGACCGGGGCCGAGCGCTGCGAGCAGCGTGATGCGGGGGATGACGCCGACGAGGCGTCCCTCGGCGTCGACCACGGCGAGAGGCAGCGGCGACTCGACCGAGGGGATGAAGAGGTTCATGAGCACCTCGTCCACGCTCACGCTCTGCGGGACGGGCTTGAGGATCGACTCGAGAGTCGTCACACCCGTGCGAACCAGCTTCACGGCATCCCGGTCGGTGACGATGCCGAGCAGCTTGCGGTCGCGGCCGGTGACGTAGGTCGCCGACATGAAGGCATCCCGCATCTGCCGCAGCGCCGTGCGCGGACCGGCCGTCTCGGCGACGACGGGGCGCGGGCGATCCATGACGTTGCCGGCCGTGAGCACGCGGGCACGGTCGACGTCCTGCACGAACTGCTCGACGTAGTCGTTGGCGGGGTCGGTGAGGATGTCCTCGGGCGTGCCGATCTGCACGATGCGGCCGTCGCGCATCACCGCGATGCGGTCGCCGAGGAACATGGCCTCGTTGAGGTCGTGCGTGATGAAGACGATGGTCTTCTGGAACTTCTCCTGCAGCTCGAGCAGCTGCTCCTGCATCTCGCGGCGGATCAGCGGGTCGAGGGCGCTGAACGCCTCGTCCATCAGGAGGATGTCGGTGTCGGCGGCGAGCGCGCGGGCGATGCCGACGCGCTGCTGCATGCCGCCCGAGAGCTCGGACGGCAGCTTGTCGGCCTGACCTTCGAGACCCACGAGCGACAGGATCTCCTCGGCCTTCGCGAGACGCTCGGCCTTGCCGACGCCCTTCAGCTCGAGCGGGTAGGCGACGTTCGCGGCGACCGTGCGGTGCGGCAGCAGGGCGAAGTGCTGGAACACCATGGAGATGCGGTCGCGGCGGATCTCGCGCAGCCGCGAGCCCGGGATGCCGGTGATGGCGTCTCCCCCGACGAGCACCGAGCCGTCGGTGGCCTCGTGGAGACCGTTCAGCATCCGGATGATGGTGGACTTGCCGGAGCCGGAGAGCCCCATGATGACGAAGATCTCGCCGCGGTTCACGGTGAAGCTGGCGTCGATGACGGCTGCTGTCCCGTTCTCGGCGACGTCGGTGCGGGTCTCACCGGCTTTCAGGCGTCGCACCGCCTGATTCGTGTTCTTGCCGAACACCTTGTACAGATTGCGCGCTTCTAGAGCGATTTCGGACACGTTTCCCCCGCGGCTCGCCTTCGGGTGGCTGAGCCTGCTTCGGTTACGCCCGGGTGACGCTCCCGGCCGTTTCGACATGGTGCTGTGGCGGCACGGACGGCGGATTTCGGATCCCCCGCGATAGAGCATCGACCGTACGCCCACGCCTCTTCGCAGCACAGCACAATCGAAAGAAGGACGTGGTCGCGGACTGGTCTTCGGGCCGTCAGGCCCACAGACCAACGTAACGAAATGGCCGGTCAGCGCCAAATCCGGGTTTGCTAGTCTGCCTGACTTTCCGCGTCTGACCGGGGGATTGCGCGGGGTCCGTCGCGCGTGTCGTCGGGCGTTTCGTCGGGCGTGGCGTCAGCGGCGGATGCTGCGCGTCACCGTGAACTTCGAGGTGCGGTGCAGTTGCTCGGTCGGACCGACGAGACGGGTCAGCTCGGCGCGATAGCCCAGCGACGAGTTGTACACCGTGAAGAGCTCTCCGCCGGGGCGGAGGATGCGCGCGGCGGCGTCGAACAGCCGGGTCGCGGCGCCGGTGTGGACGCTCGCGCCGAGGTGGAACGGCGGGTTGAGCAGCACGACGTCGGCGATGCCGTCGGCAAGTGCGGATGCCGCGTCGTCGTGCATGACCTCGATCCGATCAGCGACGCCGTTCGCCGCGGCCGTGGCCCGCGCGGAGGCGACCGCTGCAGCCGAGCGATCGGTCGCGATGACCCGGGCGTCAGGATGGGCGAGCGCGTAGGAGACGGCGAGCGCGCCGGTGCCGCAGCCGAGGTCGACGACCGTCTGCGCTGTCGAGCCGCCGGGCTCGGCGGCCCAGGCGGCGCGCTCCCGGTCGAGCACATCGAGCAGCACCCGGGTGCCGATGTCGAGCTTCGCGCCGGCGAACGCTCCGCCATGCGCGACCAGCGTGAGTCCGTCGTGCCGCTGCATGACCGGGAAGGGCGGCTCGCCCTCGGCATCCCGCGGTCCCGAGGCGACCACGAGCCGGGACTTCCGCTCCGCCCGCTGCGGCTGGACAGCCGCGAACCGGCGGCCGACCACGTCGTTCTGCGCTAGGGTCATGTGCTTGACCCGGCCGCCGGCGACGAGCACGACGTCCGGTGCCGCCCATCGCGCGACGGCATCCGCGATCTCCTCGAGCTCGGCGAGCGACTTCGGCAGTTGCAGCAGCACGAGTCGCGCACCCGCGAGCAGTTCGGCGTCGAGCTCGTGCGGCGCGAAGCCCGACAGTCCGAGCTCGGCGGCGTTGAGGTCGAGTGCGCGGCGACCGGTGGCGAGGTCCTGGTGCACCCGGATGCCGGAGAGTCCCGCCGCGACGAGAGGCAGCGTGATCGCTCCATACGCGTCGCCGACTACGGCCACCTCGGCGCCGGGGATGCCGGAGGCGAGCGCGCGCTCGACGAGCAGCAGGTCGGTCGCGTCGTGAGCCTGCAGGTTCGCGGCCTCGACGTCTGGCCGCCGACGAAGCCGTGCGTACGGGAATTCCACTCGTTCAGCCTAGGAGCGCCCGGCCCTTGACCCGGACTGAACACGCGTTTAGTCTGCTGTACATGCGTTCAGCATCCGACGATCTCACGACCCGCGCTCGCATCCGCGACACCGCCATCGCCGCTTTCGCTCGCGACGGCTTCGACGCGACGAGCCTGCGCTCCATCGCCCGCGAGGTCGGGGTGAGTCCGGCGCTGATCGTGCATCACTTCGGCGACAAGAACGCGCTGCGCGCCGAGTGCGACGCCTACGTGGTGAGCGTCTTCATCGACGAAGAGCACGTAGTCATCGAGGCGCCGACGCGAGACCGCATCCGGGCGGCGATGCACGACATCGAGCGTTACGGCCCCTACATCGACTACCTGGCGCGCATGCTCGTCGACGGCTCACCTGCGGCAGACGGCCTCTTCGACAGACTGCTCGACGCCACCCGGGGCGTCTTCGAGGATCAGCGCAACGCCGGAGTGCTCGAGCCGATGAGCGACCCCGAGATGACGATCCTCCTGGTCACGCTGATCGGACTCGGCCCGGTGGTGATGCGCGCGCAGATGGCGCGGGCGCTCGGTTCCGATCAGCTCAGCCCGGCGGGGCTCCGGCGCATGACGGTCCCGACGCTGGAGCTGCTCACGCACGGCATCTACTCGACCACTGCGCTGCTCGACGGAGCGCGTGCGGCGCTCGCCGACGACGCGGAAGCGGAGAAGGGATCGGACTCATGAGTGACGCGGTCGAGATCCGGAAACTGCACAAGCGCTACGGTCGCCGGGTGGCGGTGCATGAGCTCGACCTGACCGTGCGGCCGGGCACCGTGTTCGGGCTCATCGGACCCAACGGCGCCGGAAAGACCACGACCCTCCGCACGCTCGTCGACGTCATCCGCCCGTCATCGGGCGACGTGCGAGTGCTCGGGGCCGAACCGAGGCGCGGCGGGGCGGCGCTGCGCCGACGCATCGGCTACGTGCCCGGCGAGCTGCACCTCGAGGGCCGCGCGAGCGGACACCGCACCCTCTCGTTCTACGCCCAGGTGTCGGGCACGCGCGACACCGCCGGTACTCTGCGGACCGCCCACGACCTGGCCGATCGCCTCGGCGTCGACCTCGGCCGTCCCGTCCGCACTCTCTCGAAGGGCAACAAGCAGAAGGTCGGGCTCATCCAGGCGTTCATGCACCGACCGGAGCTGCTCATCCTCGACGAGCCGACCAGCGGCCTCGACCCGCTCGTGCAGCGCGAGTTCTTGGCGATGGTCCGCGAGGCGCGGGACGCCGGACAGACCGTGCTGCTCAGCTCGCACGTACTGAGCGAGATCCAGCAGACGGCCGACGAGGTCGCAGTGCTCGCGAACGGCCGCGTGGTCGCCGACGGAGACGTGTCGTCGCTCCGGCTCGGCTCGATCCGTCGGGTGCGCGCGGAGCTGGCGGCGGATGCCGCGACCGCCCGCCCTGCCCTGGACAGCCTTCCGGGCCTCACCGGTCTCGAGCTGCGCGACGCCGATGGCATCCTGCAGCTCTCCGGCACCGTCGAGGGCGCGATCGATCCGTTCGTGAAGGCGCTCGCGCGGTTCGACGTCCGTGATCTGTCGGTCGAGGAGCCCGACCTCGAGGAGTCGGTGCTGCGCCTCTACGGACGGGCGGCTTCCCTTGCACCCTCTCCTTCCCGACGATCTCGGCGCACACGGCGGGAGGAGCGGGGATGAACGGCATCCTTCCGGTGTTCCGGCGCAGTCTGAGGGAGTCCTGGCGCAGCGCGCTCGGCTGGACCGTCGGTGTCACCGCGGTGCAGGCGCTCTACCTGCCGTTGTACCCGAGCCTCGGCGGCAGCGACCAGTTGCAGGGGCTCATCGATGCGCTGCCCAAGGAACTCGTCGATACGCTCGGTTACGACCAGATCTCCAGTGGCGCGGGTTACACCCAGAGCACGTTCTACGGGCTCATGGGCTTTCTGCTGTTGACCATCGCCGCCGTCTCGTGGGGCTCCGCAGCCCTCGCCGGCGCAGAGGAGAGCGGACGCGCCGAACTCGACCTCGCGCACGGCATCGGACGGGTGCCGTACGCCCTCGAATCGGCGCTCAGCGTGCTCGTGCGACTGCTGTGGTTGGGCGCCTTCTCGGGCCTCGTGGTCTGGGCACTGAACGGACCGGCCGAACTCGAGCTCGAACCGGTGCGCATCGTCGGGGCCAGCGCCGCGCTGACCGGACTCGCATTCCTCACGGCATCCGCCGCCCTGCTCGCGGGCGCAGCCACGGGTCGACGCGTCTGGGCGACCGGCGCGGGCGCGGGCATCGCGGTTCTCGGGTACATCCTGCAGGCGCTCGCGAAGCAGTCCAGCGACCTCGAATGGCTGAACGCCCTGTCGCCGTATGCGTGGGTGTATCGCCAGTCGCCGCTCGCCGAGGGCGTGGATGCCGCTGGTCTCGCGCTCACGTGGGGCGTGGCGCTCGTGCTCGCCTCGGCATCCGCCCTCGCGCTTCGGGCCCGCGACCTGCGGGGCTGAGCCGCCGCCGCCCCTTGCGGAGGAAACACGATCGTCACACAATGGTCATCTAATAGATCAATCTGATCTATTAGATGGATCACGACGACGTATCCCGAGGAGCCCCCGCATGACCCTGACCATCGCCGGACTGCAGCACGACGGCGTCGCCGGCGATGTCGAGGCGAACCTCGCGATCATCGCGGATGCCGCGCGCGACGCGGTCACTCGGGGAGCGAGCATGCTCGTCACCCCCGAGATGTTCGTCACCGGGTACAACATCGGCGATGCGCTGGCGCCGCTCGCCGTGCCCGAGCTCGTCGACCGCATCGCCGCCATCGCCCGAGACGCGGGCGTCGCGATCATCGCCGGCCTCCCCGAGACCCTCCAGGACGGCGCCATCACGAACTCGCTCGTCGCCGTCGATCGCGAGGGCGCCGAACTGCTCCGCTACCGCAAGACGCACCTCTTCGGCGACCTCGACCGCAGTCTCTTCGTACCGGGCGACACCCTGCCACCCACGGTCGACATCGACGGCGTCAAGATCTCGGTGCTCATCTGCTACGACGTCGAGTTCCCCGAGACCGTGCGCGCCGCGGCTCTCAGCGGAGCGGATGCCGTCATCGTCCCGACCGCGCAGATGGAGCCGTACGCCCACATCGCCGAACGGCTCATCCCCGTGCGTGCCTGGGAGAACCAGGTGCACGTCGTCTACGTCAACCGCACCGGCACCGAAGGCGACCTGACCTACGTCGGGCGCAGCAGCATCGTCTCCCCCGAGGGCGTCGTCCTCGACTCCCTCGGACCCACCGACACCGGCCTCCTGATCGCCACGATCGATCCCGAGGCCACGCGACGCGCGCGACGGGAGAACCCGTACCTCGCCGACCGCCGCACCGATCTGTACTGACCCCTCCTCTCCCGCATCCCCTTCGGATGCTCGTCGAAAGAGACCACATGACCGTCTCCCCTCTCGCCGAGCCGCGCCAGCGCCTCAGCGGACAGCTCGGCACCGGCGCGATCGTCTTCATGGTGATCGCCGCCGCCGCTCCCCTCACCGTGATCGGCGGCAACGTGCCGATCGCGATCGGCTCCGGCAACGGCGCCGGCGCCCCGATCGGCTTCGCGCTCGCGGCCGTCATCCTGCTCGTCTTCTCCGTGGGCTTCGTCACCATGACCCCGTTCGTGAAGGAGGCCGGCGCCTTCTTCTCGTACGTGACCGCCGGACTCGGATCCCGGTTCGGACTCGGCTCGGCCTTCACCGCCCTCGTCGCCTACACCGCCATCCAGGTCGGCGTGTACGGCTACATGGGGTGGGCGGTCGACGACCTCGTGACGTTCTTCGGCGGGCCGAGCCTGCCGTGGTGGCTGTACTCCTTCGCGACCATGGCGATCGTCGCCGTGCTCGGATACCGGCACATCGAGCTGAGCGCGAGGGTGCTCGGCATCGCGCTCGCGCTCGAGATCCTCGTCGTGGTCGTGCTCGATGTCGTCATCTTCGCCACCGGAGGCGCCGACGGCGTCGCCCTCGAGACCTTCGACCCGGCGAACGTGTTCACGGGCGGAATCGGCGTGGCCGTGCTCTTCGCGCTCACCGGATTCATCGGATTCGAGGCGACCGCCGTGTTCCGCGACGAGGCCCGCTCGCCCGAGCGCACCATCCCCCGGGCGACGTACCTCGCGGTCATCATCATCGGCGTCTTCTACGCCGTCTCCTGCTGGGCGCTCGTCACCGGAGTCGGCGCGAGCAACGCGGTCGCCGTGGCGCAGCAGACCCTCGCGGGGGAGGGCAACCTGCTGCTCGACACCACGACCCAGTACCTCGGTCCGATCCTCCGCGACGTCGTGCAGGTGCTGCTCATCACGAGCCTGTTCGCCTGCGTGCTCTCGTTCCACAACGTGATCGCGCGCTACCAGTTCACGCTCGCGCACAAGGCGGTCCTCCCCGCTCGACTCGGACGCCGTCACGCGACCCACCACTCCCCGGCGTTCTCGTCGATCGTGCAGACCATCACCGCCGCCATCGTGCTGGCCGTGCTCGCGCTGCTGGGTCTCGACCCTCTCGTCGGCGTGTTCGGCTCCATGGCCGGCGTGGCGACGGTCGGCATGGTGCTGCTGATGCTGACGACCTCGATCGCCGTGCTCGTCTTCTTCGCGCGACGCCCCGAGCTCGCGTCCGGTCGCTCGGTCAAGGCACGGGTGTTCCCGATCCTCGCCGTGATCGGTCTCGCGTTCGCGCTGTGGCTCGTGCTGTCGAACTTCACTCTCGTGACCGGGGGGAGCGTCGCGGTGAGCACCGTGCTCGCGCTGATCCCCGTCGCCGCGATGGCGATCGGTATCGTGGCGGGCAGGCGGTTCCACCTCGACGCCGAACTCGTCGAGGACCCCGCCGCACCGGATCGCACGGAGGAACGCGCGACGAACTGAGTCGGGGGCGCCCGGCCGACCGGTGCCGACCGAGAGACGCACACGATGGACCTGGCCTCCCCGGCACTCGGCGCGATCCGCCGCACGACCGCCGTCGACACGGTGCGTGCGCGGATCTCGCTGGCCGTCGAGCTCGGGATGCTGGCACCGGGGCAGCGTCTGCCCAGCACCGAGGACACGGCTCGCGCGTTCGAGGTCAGCGAGATGACCGTGCGACGCGCATACCGCGCGCTGAGCGACGAGGGCGTCGTCGTCCGGCGCAAGGGCCACGCCGGCGGCACGTTCATCGCCGACGCACCGGCGGTGGGCACGGTCGTCGAGATCGACGCGTACCGGGCGGATGCCGCGCACGTGCACGCCCTGATCGACCAGCGCGCCGCCCTCGAGGCCGGACTCGCTGCGGTCGCCAGCGCCGCCGTCGACGAGGAGGCGCTCGCGCGGCTCGACGCCCTCGTCGAGGAGATGCGGTCCGTGCCCGACTGGACCGGCTTCCGCACCGCCGACGCTGCGTTCCACGAGGTGCTCGTCGGGATGGCGGGCGCAGCCGGCGCCGCCGACCTGCACCAGCGCGTGTCGCACGAGCTCTACGCCTACTTCATCCCGTACCGCATCGACTACCTGCGGGAGTCGAACGAGGAGCACGCCCGACTCGTCGAAGCGCTGCGAGCGAAGGATGCCGCGGCGGCGAGCCGCCTCGCCTTCGACCACGTCGCCGAGCTGCACGGGTCGATGTACGTCGGGAGTCCCCGCGCCTGAGCCGCGGTCGCGCGGGCGCGTTCCCCAGCAGGTCGTTGAGCGAGGAGCGCAGCGACGAGACGAAACGCGGTGTCAGCTCGCACGGCGGGAACCGCGTTTCGTCTCGCTCCGCTCGCTCAACGACCCGGTCCGAGTCCATGGTTGACACACTCAGGGTTCAATGGTTACCTAGTGGAGTAAGTAACCCACCAACCACTGCGGAGGACTCGTGATCGAAGAAGGCAAGCCGCTCTTCCTCCAGATCGCCGAGCAGATCGAGGACTCGATCATCGACGGCTCGCTCCCGGAGGAGACGAAGGCGCCTTCGACCAACGAGCTCGCCGGCTTCTACCGGATCAACCCCGCCACGGCAGCGAAGGGAGTCGCCATGCTCACCGACAAGGGAGTGCTGTACAAGCGTCGCGGCATCGGCATGTTCGTCGCCGAGGGCGCACGCGAGATCGTGCTCGGCGAACGCCGGGCCGCGTTCGCCGACCGCTACCTCGACCCGCTCCTCGCTGAGGCCCGCACTCTGGGCCTCAGCGCCTCCGACCTCGCCGCCCTGCTGACCGAGCGGGCGGCCTCCACAGAAGGGAAGAACCCCGCATGACCGCCGTCATCGAGGTGCAGAACCTCACCAAGCGCTACAAGGACAAGCGTGCCCTCGACAACGTGTCGCTGACGCTCGAGGCCGGTGCGATCTACGGCCTGCTCGGGCGCAATGGCGCCGGCAAGACGACCCTCATGTCGATCCTCACGGCGCAGAACTTCGCCAGCTCCGGAGACGTCAGGGTGTTCGGCGAGCAGCCCTACGAGAACGCCCGCGTGCTCGACCGCATCTGCTTCGTGCGCGAGAGCCAGAAGTACCCCGATGACGCGTACCCGCGCCACGCGTTCAAGGCCGCCAGCCTGTTCTTCCGCAACTGGAACCAGGAGCTGGCCGACGATCTGATCGAGCAGTTCCAGCTGCCGATGAAGCAGACGATCAAAAAGATGTCACGCGGGCAGCTCTCGGCCGTCGGCGTCATCATCGGGCTCGCCTCCCGCGCCGAGCTGACCTTCTTCGACGAGCCCTACCTCGGACTCGACGCCGTGGCCAGGCAGATCTTCTACGACCGCCTGCTCGAGGACTACGCCGAGCATCCGCGCACCATCATCCTGTCGTCGCACCTCATCGACGAGGTGTCGAACCTCATCGAGAAGGTCATCGTGATCGACAACGGTCGGATCCTCCTCGAGGAGGACACGGATGCCGTGCGCGACCGCGCCGTGACGGTCGTCGGCGACGCGGCGAAGGTCGACGCCTGGGCGACCGGGCGCGAGGTGCTCCATCGCGAGTCGCTCGGCCGGGTGGCGTCGGTCACCGTGCTCGGGCACGTGTCGGCCGCCGAGCGGGCCGAGATCTCGGTATCCGGTCTCGATCTCGCGCCGGTCTCGCTGCAGCAGCTGATCGTCCGCCTCACGCAGAAGGCGGAATCCGCGACCAAAGACGCCGCCGTGAAGGAAGGAGCCCGCTGATGCGACGCACACTGAACGTCATCCGCCTCCAGCTGATCAATCGCCAGACGTTCATCTGGGTGCCCCTGATCATCCTCGGCTCCGCCGTCGTGATCTCGGTGCTCATCTACGCGATGATCCCGATCGACACTCCGAAGTACGGCGGCGGCGGGCAGGCTCCGCTCTGGTACTTCTTCGCAATCGGCATGGGCGCGATGACCTACACGTTCCCGTTCTCGCAGGCGATGAGCGTGACCAGGCGAGACTTCTTCCTCGGCACGCTGGCCACTGCCGTGCTGGGAAGCGCTCTGCTGGGGCTGGTCTTCCTTCTCGGCGGAGCGATCGAGCTCGCCACGAACGGATACGGCGTGAACGGATACGTCTTCCACCTGCCGTGGCTGTGGGAGGCAGGACCCGCAGGCGCCTTCATCGTGTTCTTCACGCTCGCCCTCTTCCTGTTCATGCTCGGGTTCACGGGTGCCACGATCTACAAGAGCTGGGGCCCGCTGGTGCTGACGATCGTCGGCGTGGGGCTCGCGCTCGTCCTCCTGGCGCTGGTGTTCCTCGTGACGCGTCTGGAGCTGTGGCTGCAGGTCGGTCGTGCGATCGGCGACCTCGGGGCGCTCGGACTCGCCCTGTGGGGACTCGTCATCGTCGCCGTGCTCGCGACCCTGTCGTTCTTCGCGTTCCGACGCGTCACCCCGTAGCTCGCGGGCTCGCGCCTCGCTCCCGTTCGGGGGCCGACACGCCGATCGGCGGACCGCTTCACGGCATCCGTCCGACATCCGGCGTGTCGGCCCCCGCATCGTCTGCGTGGGCCGGCGGATGCCGGTCGTGACGGCCGCCCTACCCGGCGCGCATCCGAGAGGCAACCCCGTTCGACTGGGCGACGGGAGCGGCTATCGTCTGCCTGCGGGGAGGACGACTGAGAGGATGCCGTGACGAAGATCCGCTCGCGAATCCGCGAACGCCGGCCGGCCGTCGTGGAGTCGCTGCGCGAGGCGGTGCAGCCCGCGCGACTGCTGCTCGTAGCCAAGACCGCTCTCGCCGTGGGGCTGGCATGGTGGATCGCCCCGCACATGCCGGGCGTCACCGATCAGTACCCGTATTACGCGCCGCTCGGCGCCCTCGTGAGCATCTATCCGACCCTCATGGGGTCGGTGCGATCGAGTCTGCAGACGCTCCTCGGCCTGGTCGCCGGCATCGGCCTCGCCACTCTCGTGATCGTGACGGTCGGTCCGAACTGGTGGACGATCCCCGTGGTCGTCGGCCTGGGGGTTCTGCTCTCGGGAACGGGCTGGTTCGGCGCCGGCAAGGAGTACGTGCCGATCGCCGCACTCTTCGTGCTGATCATCGGGGGGCAGAACGCCGACGACTACTCCCTCGGCTACCTCACGCAGATGGCGGTCGGCGTCGTCATCGGCCTGGTCGTCAACCTGCTCATCGCCCCTGCGCCCACGACCCTGGCCGCGGCGGCACGGGTCGACGCGTTCCGCCACCAGCTCAGCGACCACCTGCACGACATCGGCTACGCGATCACCGAGTCGTGGCCGCCGGAGCACGAGCAATGGGCGGAGGATGCCGCGTCGCTCGCCGACACGACGTCGTCGCTGCGCACCGCGCTGGCGGAGGCGGACGACAGCCGCCGCGTGAATCCTCGCGCGCGGGGCGGCCGGGGCGCGACGCAGCACGCGCATGAGGATCTCACCCGTCTCGATCGCATCGCGCATCTGATCCGCGACATCGCCGACGCCACGGCCGACACGATCTGGGACCGCCCGGGCGCGATGCCACTCGACCCCGAACTGCCCGAACCCCTGGCGGCCGCCTGTCACGCCGTCGCCGACGTGATCGCCGCGGAGGACCCGTCGACGGCCGAGGCCCACCGACTGCGGGGCGAGGCGGCCCGAGCCATCCGGATGCTGCTCGAGAGGGTCGACGACCGCACGGCCGATGTCGGCCGCACGACGGGTCCTGGCGTGCTCGCGGCCATGCATCTGCGCCGCATCCTCATCGTGAGCGGCATCGGGAACGAGTCACGCGACTGACGTCCTTCGTCAGGGGAAGCCCAGGCCCGGAGAGCTTCGGACGGCGCGTCGCACCACGACATGCGGATGCCGAGGGCTCGGCATCTCCGTTTTCCGCGCGGCCCCTCTTCCGCTCGGCCCCTACAGGGAACCGGTGAGCGCCGCGATCCCGGCGAGCACCGAGGCCAGGGCCAGCACCAGGGCGATCGAGATCAGCACCACGTGCACGGTGAGGAACGTCGTCGGCTTGCCAGCGGCATCCCGAGCCCGGGGATCCTTCGCGATACGAGCGTAGAACCGCGGCCAGACGAGGGCGTTGAAGGCGGCGTTGGCGAACAGGAGCACGGCGAGCACGGTCACCCCTCCACGGTATCGGCTCGACCGCGCGCGATCCGCCGGGAGAAATCGACCGGGTCCATGTATCAGGAACCTCTTGCCGCGCTCCTGACAGGTGTGATCACA
This sequence comes from Microbacterium sp. SZ1, assembly GCF_002362255.1. Taxonomy (GTDB): domain Bacteria; phylum Actinomycetota; class Actinomycetes; order Actinomycetales; family Microbacteriaceae; genus Microbacterium. Next base: position 253,923 of record NZ_LPVV01000004.1, read on the forward strand.
ATGAGTCCCATGACCGACGGCGTACCCGGCGCCGGCCACGATCCTGCACCGGAGGACGGCGCGGCACGCTGGAAGCTCGCCGCCGCACACTTCGACGCATGGCGGGGCGGCGACAGCCGCGCGATGGACGACCTCGTGCGGCTGATGACGCCTGTGCTCTGGCATGTCGTGCGCGCCTACGGTCTCGAGCGCACGCTGGCCGAGGACGTCATCCAGACCACGTGGATGCAGTTGGTGCGCGGCGGGCGCTCGATCACCGAGGCCCGGGCCGTCGCCGCCTGGCTCACCACGACCGCGCGCCGTGAGGCGTGGCGCGCCGGCAAGGCGCACGGGCGGATCGACACGACCGACACGGATGCTCTCGACGCGCTGCTGCCGGAGCAGGAATCCGCCGAGGAGCACGCCGCGACGGGCGATGAGAACCGCCGACTCTGGGCAGCCGTGCGGCTCCTCGCCGAGCGCTGCCAGCGGCTTCTGCGCGTCATCGCGTTCGAGGACCGCCCCGACTACTCCCGGCTCGCCGTCGACCTCGGCATGCCCGTCGGCAGCATCGGACCGACGAGGCAGCGATGCCTCGCCAAACTGCGCGTGCTGCTCGACGCTCCGACGACTCGGGCGGAGGGGACGCCATGAGCGGGACCGACCGGCAGGATGCGGCGCTGTTCGCCCGGCTGCGCGATCTGTGGCGGGACGTCGATCCGATGCCGGCCACCCTCATCGACCGGATGATCGCCGCCGTCGCCGCCGAGGGCCTGAGCGAGGAGTACGCCCTGCTGACCCTCGTCGAGCAGCCGCTCGGCGCGGTGCGCAGCGACACCGACGCGCTCACGCTGCAGTTCAGCGACGGCAGGACCAGCATCCTGCTGCACGTGACGCGCACGGCGAGCGGACGCCACCGGGTCGACGGGTGGGTCGACACCGCGGCGGCGGTGATCGAGCTCACGCAGGGCGAGCGGGTCCGTCGCACCGCCCCCAGCGAGACCGGACGCTTCGCGTTCGACGAGGTGCCCGACGGGTTCACGCGTGTGCGCCTCACCACCACGGTCGGCGACGAGGAGCGCACGCTGTCGACACCGCAGTTCGAGTTGTGATCCACCGCGGGTCCGCCCGCACACATCGCGGGACGACCCGCACGGAATGCGGGTGCGCCCGCGAGGAGGGGACCGACCATGGAGCAGCCGAGGGGTTGGAGCTGGCAGGACAGAGCAGAGGGATCGATCCGTCGAGGGACGGCGCTCGATCCGAACGTCGAACCGGTCGACGGGGTCCGCGCCTTCCCGACGGCGTACCTGCCGGAGCGGCTGCTCATCACGTTCGACCGGGACGCCGATCACGAGGCGTACGACGGCGAGGTGACGGCTCTTCGCGACGCCGCGGCATCCTTCGGCTGGCAGCTCGACATCGAGTCGCCCGACTCCCGCCTGTACGCCGACGATCTGCTCCCCGGGGTGCCGGGATTCCTGCGCGCACGCCTCACGACACCCGACGAACCCGTGCGCGGCGAGTCGCCCGTCCCACCGGACGCGTGGCGCGTCCTGCAGCGCGCACGGCGCAGCACCCGGTCGCCGATGCCGCGGACCAGCCTCGAGCACGTGCTGTCGATCGACCCGGTCGGGCTCAACCCGTTCAGCCGCACCAATCCCTTCAGCCGCACGAACCCGTTCAGCCGCACCAACCCGGTGCGCGGCGGCGGAGCCGGCGGCAGCGACGACTACCTCGAGCCCGGTCGAGGGGCGCGGCAGCCGGTGAGCTGGCTCGGACCCGCACCGCGCCGCGGACCGTCGCCGAAGCGCGGGCGGCGACCCGTGGTGGCCGTGCTCGACACCGGATGCGGCGTGCACGACTGGCTGCCCGACGACATCGTGACCCGGCGCATCGAGATCGACGGCGTTCCCGTCGGACTCACCGACGACGCCGATCCGGAGCGCTACCCCGACCTGTACGGCCAGCTCGACGGCGAGATCGACGCCGTCGCCGGACACGGCACGTTCATCGCCGGCATCATCCGCCAGACCGCGCCGGATGCCGACATCCTGTCGGTCCGCATGGCCGGAGCGCTCGGAGTGATCGACGAGAGCACGTTCCTCACGACGGTCGCGCAGGTCGTGGAGCTGTTGCGCCGCCACCGCGAGGATCCGTCGACCGGTCACCCGATCGACGTGCTCAACCTGTCGCTCGGGTACTACCACGAGACCCCGCAGGACGGCCTCTTCAGCACCACGCTCACGGCGCTGCTGACCACGGCCAGAGAGCTCGGGTGCGTCGTGGTGTGCTCGGCCGGCAACGACGCGATCGACCGGCCGTCGTTCCCGGCGTCGCTCTGGCCCTGGCCGGGGTCAGACAACGGCATCCCGCACGACGACGACGCACCGCACGTGTCGGTCGGGGCGCTGAACCCCTCGGCGCACTCGGTCGCCCTGTTCTCGAACGTCGGCCCCTGGGTGCAGGTGTACGCGCCGGGAGCAGCGGTCGTCAGCACGTCGCCGGCGTTCGTCGGCGGGGAGCAGGCGTCGTGCCGCGCCGACGTCGACGGGCTGCGCCGCGAGACGATCGATCCGGATGACTACCGCGGCGGGTTCGCGATCTGGAGCGGCACGTCGTTCGCGGCGCCGTACGTCGCCGGGCGCATCGCGGCGCAGCTCGGGGCCGTGCCAGGCGAGGGCGTATCGACCACCACCGCGGCGAAGGCCGTGGCGGCGGTGCTGAAGACGCTGCCGGTACCGCGGGAGTAGCCCGCCCTGCTGCCGGTGCCCGTGCGCACCTGCATGGCGGAAACACACATGCAGGCCCGAATCGGGCGGATCGGCATGCAGGTGTGTTCCGCCCCTGCACCGGCACTTCCGCTGGGGCCCACGGCCCGGCATCCTGGGACGATGCCCCTGTCTGCGCGCGAGCTGCATCAGCGCGGCGTCGACGCGGCCAACTCCCGGCGGTTCGGTCAGGCGAGACGAGCGCTGGCCACGGCATCCGCCCGCACCGACGACGACGACCTCCGCGCGCGGATCGACGGCACCATGGCGTACGTGCTGGCCCAGACCGGCGAGCCCGCTGCGGCGGAGCGGCTGTCACGCGATGCCCTCGAGCGGCCCGGTCTCCGCGCTGAGACTGTAGCGCTGCTGCACGGCCAGCTCGGCACGCTGCTCATGCACGGCGGCCGACTCGACGAGGCGGGGCAGGCGCTCACGCGGGCGATCGACGCGCTCGACGAGGGATCGATCGAACGCGCGAACCTGCTGATGAGTCGTTCGATCGTCGGGATGCAGCGGCACCGGCTCGACGACTGCACCGCCGACCTGCGCAGCGCCATCGCCGTCTACGAGGCGCTCGGCGAGGAGGAGCCCCTCGCCGAGGCGCGCCACAACCTCGGGTACGCGGCGCTGCTCGGTGGCGATCTCGTCACCGCCCTGAACCTCATGACCGCCTCGCGTCCCGCGCTCGCCGCCACGAGCGACCTGGCGGCCGCGATCAGCGACCTCGACCGGGCGGAGGTGCTGCGTGACGCGGGATTGACCACCGAGGCCGAAGTGCTGCTCGCCGAGGTCGCGAGGCGGTTCGGGGCTCAGCGCATGCGGCAGGCACGCGGAGAGGCCGAGTTCCATCTCGCCCGATCGCTGCTGCGGCACGACCCTTCGGCCGCTGAGCGCACCGCCGCCAAGGCCGCCCGACGCTTCGCGTCGCTCGGCAGCGACGGCTGGTCGGCGCGGGCCGAGGCCGTGCGCCTGGAGGCGTCACTCCGAGCGCACCCGGGGCGCGACGTCGACCTGGAGGCCTTCGCGCGCACCGCGACCGCGCTCGCCGACGGCGGGTTCCGCACGGAGGCCACCGCCCTGGCCCTCACCTCCCGGCTCGCGGACGAACAGCGGATGCCGCGCATCACCGCCGACGCCCCCACCCCGCTGCGATTGCGTGCCCACGAGGTGCGGGCGGTGCGAGCAGTGAAGGCCGGGAAGGATGCCGCCGCCCTGCGCGCCGCGGCTGAGGGCCTCGATCTGCTCACGTCGTGGCAGCAGTCGTTCGGCGCCCTCGACCTTCAGGCGTCGGTCGCGATGCACGGCACCGAGCTGATGTTCGCCGGGCTCGCGGCGGCGGCGCGCACGCGGGATCCGAGCGTGCTTTTCGAGTGGTCGGAGCGCGCCAGACACCTGAGTCAGCAGGTCGCCCCGGTTCGTCCGCCGCGCGACGCGGACCTCGCCTCCGACCTCGCGGAGTTGAGGATGCTGCGCGCCGACCTCGTCGGCGCGGACTGGACCGCGGACGCCAGGGTCAGGGCGCTGCGCGACCGGGTGCGCGACCGGCAGTGGTCGTCGATCGGCGCCGGCGCGAATCGCGGGCGTCTCGATCTGCCGACGACCCTGGCTCGGCTCGACGACGAGACGGCGATCCTCGCCTACGTGTACACGGGTGACGACCTGGTCTGCACGGTCGTCACGGCGGCCGGGGCGTCGATCGTCGAGCTGTCGTGGCCACGCATCCGTGCCGCTCTCGACGGACTCCGCGCGGACCTCGATGTCGCCGCCCTCACGCACGGCGGGCCGATGGCGGCGATCGTCGGCAGATCCCTCGACGAACGGCTGCGCGTGCTCGACGAGGCGCTGTTCGCGCCGGCCCGCGCCGCAGCGCCGCACGCATCGCGGCTGGCGCTGACGATCCCCGGCATCCTCGGCGGCATCCCGTGGGCCATGCTGCCGGGACTCGCCGGCATCCCGTTCACGATCGCGACCTCGGTGTCGCGCCTGCTGGAGGGACGCCCTCCCCTCCGCGAGCGGGATCGCACGGAGAGCGAGCGGCATCGCGCCGGATTCGCCGCGGGGCCTCGGGTCGCCCGCGGGGTCGAGGAGGTGCGCACCGCGGCGAGCGCCTGGTCCTCGGCCGAGGTGTACGTCGGTGAGCACGCTCGGGTCGACGCGGTCACCGACCTGGCCGGGCGCGTCGACGTGCTGCACATCGCCGCGCACGGGCGTCATGCGGTCGACAACCCGATGTTCTCGGGGTTCGAGCTCGCGGAAGGAACTCTCTTCGGGTATGACGTCGACCTCATCCCCCGTACGCCCGACACGGTCGTGCTGTCGGCGTGTGAGCTCGGTCGGTCCTCGGTGCGGTGGGGGGAGGAGGCGCTGGGCATGACGCGTGTCTGGCTGCATGCCGGTACGCGATGCGTGATCGCAGCGCCGGTCGTGGTCGCCGACGATGTGGCGTGCGAGCTGCTGGGAGCGGTGCACTCACGGCTCGCCGCGGGCGCTGCACCGTCCGTGGCGTTGGCCGCGGCATCCGAGTCCACCGGCCTCCTCGCCCCTTTTCAGTGCCACGGCGACGGGTTCTAGACATTTCCTCCACTCGATGTATCAGAGGAGGGTGCGCCCTCTCCTGATCTGCAGAGGGTGCCATGCGAAGGGCTTCGGGAACGGAGCGCGAGGGAGGCGCAGTCGGAAATGGGGAATCTCGTGCACTGGGGAGTGCGAGAGACGACATGGACACCATCTACCTCGGGGATGTCGCGAGAGGGGTCGCGACATCCCCACCATCGATCGACGGAGGGCGGGTCGGCCGGATGCCGCGACGGGAGGGGACCCGGTCGCGGCACCGGCCGATCCGAGCGGAAGGGACCGGACGATCAGCGATACACCTCACGCCGGTGGCCGGCGTGCACGACCACCACCGTGAGGATCTGATCCTCGATGCGGTAAAGCACCCGGTAGTCACCACTCCGAACCCGCCATTCGGGGCGCCCCGTGAGCTTTCTCGCCGCTGGCGGGCGCGGCTCCTCTGCCAGCGTCTCGATGACGCCTTGGATCCGACGCTTCGCCTCGGGCGGCAGCTTCCGGATCGCGCGAGCGGCGACGGGAAGTACCTGAAGCTTGTAGGTCACTGCACCAGGCCGAGGTCGCGCTTGACCTCCGCCCACGGAATCGGCGTCTCCTGAAGGCGTTGGGTCTCGTCCCAGGCCTCGTCGACAGCCCTGATGTCGGCGAGCTCCTCGGCATCCTCGAGCAGCTTTTCGAGGAACGAGGAGTCGACGACCGCCGCCACCGCACGATTTCGGCGTGTGAGGTAGACCGGTTCCGTGCGCGCTTCATCGATGATCGACGCCAGTCGTCCCCGAGCCTCTGTGATCGCGATCTCGCTCATGGTTCGAGAATACCGTGGAACGTACGTCATGGGGCGATTCGGTGCAAAACGTACAACCTTCGCGAAACTATCAATCCGCGACGATCACGCGGTACCCCGCCGACGTGAACTCATCCCGCATGGCGGACGGAAGTCCGTCGTCCGTGATGAGGGTCTGGAAGAGATCCGCCCCGCCGATCGACGCGAACGATCCGGCTCCGACCTTCGACGAATCGGCGACGATCACGGCACGCTGTGCCCGCTGCGCCATCACGCTGTTGACCGCCGCCTCCCGCTCGTCGTCGGTCCTGGCGCCATCGGCGGGGTCCACCGCGTTCACGCCGATGAACGCCACGTCGAGTCGCACGCCGCGCAGCAGCTGCTCCACGAACGGCCCGACCAGCTCATAGCTGCGCGAATGAATGACGCCGCCCGTCACCACGACCTTGATGTCGGGCCGCGTCGCGAGCTGCGCGGCGATGTTCACGGCGTTCGTGACGATCGTGATTCCCGGCCCTTCTGTGAGGTCGGGGCGCGCCGCGAGTGCCGCGGCGATCGCCGTGGTGGTCGTGCCGCCCGAGAGGCCGACGACCATGCCGGGCGACACGAGCGCCGCCGCGGCGCGGGCGATGCTCTCCTTCTGCCGCGTGCGCAGATGGCTCTTGTAGCGCACCGGGAGCTCATAGGCGACCGAGTGCGCGACCGCTCCGCCGTGGGTGCGGGTGAGCAGGCGCTGCTCGGCGAGGCTGTCGAGGTCGCGGCGGGTCGTGGCGGCGGAGGCGCCGAAGCGCTCGACGAGGTCGTCGACGGTGACCTCTCCGTCGACAGCCAGCAGGTCGAGGATCGCGGCGAGTCGAGCGGCGCGCTTCATGAGCTCAGCCCGCCGCCGGTTCGAGGGCGAACAGCTGCAGCATCCGCTCCGCCTCGCTCGCGAGCGCCTCCCGTGCCGGCGCGAGGTACTTGCGCGAGTCGACGAGCCGCTCGTCGGCGTCGAGCCTCTCGCGGACGGCGCGCGTGAAGAAACCGTTGAGGTGCGTGGAGACGTTGATCTTCGTCATGCCCGCGCGGACGGCCTGGGCGATCACGTCGTCGGCGACGCCGGACGAGCCGTGCAGCACGAGCGGCACGTCGAGCGCGGACCTCAGTCGCGAGATCAGGTCGAGGTCGAGGGATGCCGTGCGATCGGTCATCGCGTGCGACGATCCGACCGCGACGGCGAGCGCGTCGACGCCGGTCGCCGCGACGAAGGCCCTGGCCTCCTCGGGGTCGGTGCGGACGCCCGGCGCATGCGCCCCGTCCTTACCGCCGACCTCACCCAGCTCCCCCTCGACGAAGACGCCGGCGCGGTGGGCGCGTTCGACGACGGCCGCGGTGAGCGCGACGTTCTCGTCGTAGGGCAGCGCTCCCCCGTCGAACATGACCGAGCCGAAGCCGAGATCGACGGCCTCGTCGACGAGCTCGGGGCGCTCGGCGTGGTCGAGGTGCACGGCGACGGGCACGCTCGCCCGACGGGCGATGGCGAGCGTGGCCAGCGAGATCGGCTCGAGGCCGCCGTGATAGTCGGCGCAGTTCTGCGAGATCTGCAGGATCACCGGCAGCTGGGCGGCCTCGGCGGCGCGCACGAGGCCCTCGCCGGTCTCCAGATGGATGACGTTGAACGCACCGATTCCGATGCCGCGGGTCGCGGCATCCGTCACCAGTTCGCGGGCGGAGACGAGTGTCACGGTGAATCCTCTCGGAGGGTGGACGTGTGGGGGGCGACGACGAGACGGGATTCGAGCGTGCGCCAGTCGTCGGAGATCTCGCCGGCGAGCGGCATCAGCACCGCGGCGGCCGACCACGCGGTGGCGCGGCGCAGGACCGTCTCAGGGTCGCGCACGCCGTCGGCGTAGAGCACGGCGCACGCGGCGACCCCGGCATCGCCCGCTCCGGTGGGATTGCCTGCGAGGGGTGCGTCGAGTCGGGCGTGCAGGACCTCGGATGCCGTCACCGCCAGCATCCCGTCGGCTCCGAGCGAGAGCAGCACCAGCTCGACGCCTCGGGCGATGAGCGACCGCGCGCCGGCGACCGGGTCGGCGATGCCTGTGGCCTCGACGAGTTCGGCGGCGTTGGGCTTGAGGACGGATGCTCCCGCATCCGCCGCGTGCAGCAGCGCCGGCCCCGACGTGTCGACGATCGCCGGCACGCCCGCATCACGAGCCGTGCCGATCAGCAGCGGGACGAACGACTCGGGGGCGCCGGGCGGCAGGCTCCCCGAGATGACGAGCACGCGCGCGCTCGGCAGGGCATCGACGACCTCTCCGAACAGCGCCGCCCATTCCGGGTCGGCCGGGTTCACGCCTCGCTCGTTGATGATCGTGGTGTCGCCGAGCTGCTCGTCGACGATCGCGACGCTCTGCCTCGTCGCCGCGGCGACGGACACCACGCGGTGCGGCACGCCGCTCGCGGCGAGTTCGGCCGAGAACGCGATGCCGGTGCGCCCGCCCGCCGTCGTGAGGGCGAGAGTCGATGCCCCCTGCGCGTGCGCCACCCGCGCGACGTTGAGTCCCTTGCCGCCGGCACGCGCCGCCCCGGCATCCGCCCGGTGCGTCGCTCCGACCGTCAGTCGGTCGACCCGCCACGTCAGGTCCAGGGCGGGGTTCGGGGTGACCGTGAGAATCATGCGAGCTCCCGTGCGCGAAGAGCGGCGCCGAGGATGCCGGCGTTCCCGGAGAGCTCCGCGGGGACGAGGTCGGGGAGGCGGTGGAAGCTGAGCCGTGCAGCGAGGCGGCGGCGGAGTTCGTCGAACAGGGCATCGCCGGCGCGCGAGAGCCCGCCGCCGATCACGATCGCCTGCGGCGCGATCACCGCGGTGAGCTGCGCGAGCGAGAGGGCGAGGGCGTCGAGCGCCGACTCCCAGATCTCGGCGGCGACCGGATCGCCGGCAGCGGCCCGGGCGATGACGTCTTTCGCGCCGCCCGGTGTGTCGCCGGTGGCCTCGGCGTACCGGCGGGTGATCGCGCCGGCCGACGCGACGGCCTCGAGGCATCCGCGGGCGCCGCACGGGCAGACCGGGCCGTCGGCGATCGGGGAGTGGCCGATCTCTCCCGCGTACCCGCCCGCGGTGTACGGGGCGCCACCCACGATCAGCGCGCCGGCGATCCCGGTGCCGATCACGAGAACGACCGAGTCGTCGTAGGCCCGCGCTCCGCCGAGCACGTTCTCGGCCCAGCTGGCCGCCCGCACGTCGTGATCGAATGCGACCGGAAGACCGAGGCGAGCGGACGCGAGGTTCCGGATCGGGCTGTCACGCCAGCCCATGTTGCTCGCGAAGACGCCGACTCCCGCATCGGGATCGACGATGCCGGGGACCACGAGCCCCACCGCCCGAGGCTCCGTCGAGGGGAAGGCCGCGCGATACTCGGCGGCGAGCGCGCCCAAGCGCTCGATGATCGCGGTCGTGCGGTCGCCGGTCGCACCCGGTGTCGGGGTGCGCCGCAGATCGAGCGCCGTGCCGTCGGCGTCGAAGAGGGCCGACTTGATGTCGGTGCCGCCGACGTCGAAGGCGAGCACCGGAGCACCCGCCCCCAGCGATCGCGCGGCGCCGGGGCGTTCTACGGCTCCGGCGTCAGGCGCGGTCACGGGGCACTCCGGTGTGGCTCTGCGGTGTGGCTGAGGTCATGCATCCAGGATGACGGATCGCGCGAGGTTGCGCGGCTGGTCGGGCTCGAGGCCCTTCGCGACAGCGCGGTCGAGCGCGACCCGGTGCAGACGCACGAGGTCGGCCAGGGGGTCGATCGGATGCTGCACGAAACGCGCCCCGGTGGCCTCGACCTGCGCGGCCAGGCCCTCGGGAGCCTCGCCGAACTGCCAGGTCACGCGACCGGGAGCGGCGATCGCGATCGGACCGTGCCGGTACTCCATGGACGCATACGACTCCGTCCATGACTGTGACGACTCGCGCATCTTCAGCGCCGCCTCGTGCGCGAGACCGACGGTCCAGCCGCGACCGAGGAACGTGTACTGCTCGGCATCCCCGAGCTCGGCGTCGTCGGGTGCGGCGAGCACGGCCGCAGCATCCTCGATCGCAGACGTGAGATCCTCCCCGAGCGATGCGCGGAAGAGGGCGAGGGCGGTCGTCGCGAACCGCGTCTGCACGACCGACTTCTCGTCCGCGAAGGGCAGCAGCACGGCCTCGTCGACGAGGGACACGAGCGGAGAGGTCTCGTCGCCGATGACTCCGATGACGCGAGCCCGGCCGCGCACGCGCTCGACGAGCTCGAGCACCTCGGTGGTCGTGCCCGAGCGGGTCAGCGCGACGACGGCGTCGTAGCCGCGGTCGACGAAGGCCTCGGATGCCGCGAAGGCGTCAATCTCGCCCTGGCCCGAACCCTCTCGAAGCGCCGCATACGCCTGCGCCATGAACCAGGAGGTCCCGCACCCGATGACGGCGACGCGCTCCCCTGCGGCGGGGAGGCGCTTCTGCTCATTGCGCATCTCTACCGCGCGCGCCCAGGTCTCGGGCTGCGAGGTGAGCTCTGCGCGCATGAACGCGCCGGGAAGGTTCTCAGTCATGGCGTCCTCCGGGACGAGTGATGCAATATTGTGATCGTTTAGTTGCTGTATCGCTCATACTATTGCTCCATCGAGAGGGTCCGCAAGATTCCTCTTGATTTGTTTATTCGCCTGACAAATAATCGAACAACTCCACGTCGATCCTTCGGGAGAGGCGACCACGCACTGTCGCGTGCTGTACTCGCGGCTGTGCCACCCTCCGCTCCATCCGAGCGGTTCCTGACACAGTGAGGAATGCCACACAGATGAAGAAGTCACTGCGATTCGGCGCCGTCGCACTCGCGGCAACCGCCACACTCACGCTCACCTCCTGCGGTTTCGGTGGTTCTTCGGGAGGGGGCGGCGGCGGAGACGACGCGAACACGCTGAGCCTGCTCGTCCCGAGCTACTCCGACGCGACCAAGGGCCTGTGGGAAGACGTGATCGAGGGGTTCGAGAAGGAGAACCCCGACATCACCGTCGACCTCGAGGTGCAGTCCTGGGACAACCTCGAGAAGGTCATCTCGACGAAGATCCAAGCGGGTGAGGCCCCGGACATCTACAACGGCGGTCCCTTCGCCGGCTTCGTGGGCGACGAGCTGCTCTACCCGGTCTCCGACGTCGTGTCCGAGGACACCCTGGCCGACTTCCAGGACGCGTTCATCGCGAACGCCGAGGTCGACGGCACGGCGTACGCGCTGCCCCTCATCGCATCGGCCCGTGCCCTGTTCGTCAACAACACGCTGCTGCAGCAGGCGGGCGTGACAGAGGCACCCAAGACCTGGGACGAGCTGCTGGATGCCGCGACCAAGGTCTCGGCTCTCGGCGGTGGCGTCGCGGGCTACGGCATGCCGCTCGGCTCCGAGGAGGCTCAGGCCGAGGCAGCCGTGTGGCTGTGGGGCGGCGGCGGCTCGTTCGGCGACGCCTCGGAGATCACGATCGACACCCCGGAGAACCTCGCCGGTGCCGAGCAGATCAAGAAGATGATCGACGCCGGCGCGACGCAGGCCGACCCGGGTTCCACGCAGCGGTCGCCGCTGATGGACATCTTCATCCAGGGCAAGATCGGGATGCAGGTGGGCCTGCCGCCCACGGTCGGTCAGATCGAGGAGGGCAACCCGGAGCTCGACTACTCGATCGTCCCGATCCCGACGAAGGACGGCTCGCCGTTCACGCTCGGCGTCATGGACCAGCTGATGGCGTTCCAGAACGACGGCGACAAGCAGGAGGCGATCACCAAGTTCTTCGACTACTACTACTCGGCCGACGTGTACGTGCCGTGGGTGCAGGCCGAGGGCTTCCTGCCCGTCACGAAGTCGGGCGCCGAGCAGCTGTCGGGTGAAGAGGCGCTCGCGCCGTTCCTCGAGGTGCTGCCCGACGCCCAGTTCTACCCGTCGACGAACCCGAAGTGGTCGGCGACCGACGGTGCGTTCAAGTCGCTGTTCGGCCAGCTGCAGACCAAGCCGGCGCAGGACGTGCTCACCGAGATCCAGGCGCAGGTCGACGCGGGCTGAGCCCCGCGGAAGGAGAGGTTCGGGGATTCCCATGAGCCAGACCACAGAGTCCCAGACCCTCACGGGGGCGGCCACCGGCCGCCCCCGCCCCTCGGGCACCGCGCCGCGCGCGCGCTCCCGCGGCAAGGATCTCCTCCAGGCCCTGCCCTGGATCGCACCGGCCCTCGTGCTCATCGTCGGGGTGGTGTTCTTCCCCGCCGGGGTCATGTTCTACAACTCCACCCGCGACATCTCGCTCTCCGGCCTCGACAAGGGCTCGGTCGGGTTCGACAACTTCGCGACCGTGTTCGGATTCGCGGAGTTCTGGCCGATCCTGTTCCGCACGATCGTGTGGGTCGTGGTGGTCGTCGCGTTCACCGTGATCATCTCGCTCGGGCTCGCGCAGGTCCTCAACAAGGCCTTCCCCGGGCGGCAGATCGTGCGCATGGCCGTGATCGTGCCGTGGGCGGCGTCTGTCGTCATGACCACGATGGTCTTCTACTACAGCCTCGAGCCGTACTTCGGGGTGTTCAACAAGTTCCTCTACGACATCGGGCTCACCGACGACGCGGTCGGCTACGGCTGGACCAAGAACCCGGCCACGGCGTTCGCCTGGTCGATCGTCATCGCAATCTTCGTCTCGCTGCCGTTCACCACCTACACGATCCTCGCCGGCCTCCAGTCGGTGCCCGCCGATGCCATCGAGGCCGCCAAGATGGACGGCGCCGGGCCTGCGCGCACCTACTGGTCGATCGTGCTGCCGCAGCTGCGGAGCGCCCTCGCCGTCGCGGTGCTTATCAACATCATCAACGTCTTCAACTCGCTGCCGATCCTCAAGGTGATGACAGGGTCGATCCCCGGCTACGGCGCCGACACGATCATGACGATGATCTTCAAGTACATCGAGCTGCAGAAGAAGGTCGACGTCGCGAGCGCGCTGTCGGTCGTGGCCTTCCTCATCGTGATCGTGATCGTCGCGATCTACGTCAAGGCCGTCAAGCCCATGAAGGAGGTCTGATCGTGACCATGACCGAGACCGCCCTGGTCACCACTGCCGGCTCGACGCCCGCCCCGCGCATCCCCGGCCGCAAGCGCCGGTACACCGAGGACCAGGTCACGCTGCCGCGCGTCATCCTGCGCACCGCCGCCGGCTTCCTCGTGCTCGCGATCTTCGTGCTGCCGTACCTGATCATGTTCTTCGGCTCCGTGAAGACCAAGCCGCAGATCCGCTCGGTCGACCCGACCTACCTCCCGGTCGAGTGGCACTGGGAGAACTACATCTCCATGTGGTCGACCCCCGAGACGCCGCTGCCCTACAACCTCATCTCGACGATCATCATCGCCGTGTTCGCGACCCTGCTCGTGCTGCTCGTGTCGCTCCCCGCGGCGTACTACACGGCACGGTTCCGGTTCCCCGGCCGCATGGTCTTCCTGTTCCTCGTGATCGTCACGCAGATGCTGCAGCCCGCGGTGCTGACGTCGGGTCTGTTCCGCCAGTTCACCACCCTCGGCCTCGGCGACACCTGGGCGGCGATGATCTTCATCAACGCCGCGTTCAACCTGTCGTTCGCGGTGTGGATCATGCACTCCTTCTTCGCCGGCATCCCGAAGGAGGTCGACGAGGCCGCGCAGATCGACGGCGCCGGTCGCTTCACCGTGCTCTTCAAGATCAATCTGCCGCTGGTCTGGCCGGGCATCGTGACGGCCATCGTGTTCACGTTCGTCGCCTGCTGGAACGAGTTCGCCGCATCGCTCGTCATCCTGTCCACCGACAAGAACCAGCCCCTGTCGGTCGCCCTCACCAAGTTCGTCGGTCAATACGAGACGAGCTGGCAGTACGTCTTCGGGGTCTCGATCGTGGCGATCCTGCCTGTCGTCATCCTCTTCATGCTCATCGAGAAGCGGCTCGTCGGCGGCCTCACCGCGGGCAGCGTCAAGTAAGCGGCGCGAGGCCCGTCACTTCTGCGGCCATCGGTGACTTCTGCGGCCACGCAGGGTCGGCATGGCCGCAGAAGTGACGATTCACCGCAGAACCTGCTCCCCCTGCATGCCGGCGGGTATCGGCATCCGCCTCTGCTCGTCGCGGAACATGCTCGGCGAGCGTCCGAGGCGCTGCGTGAACTGCCGGGAGAAGTACGACGGGTCGTCGAAACCGATCTGCCGAGCGATCGCCCCCACCTCGAGGTCGGTCTCGACCAGAAGGGACTGCGCCCGCGCGAGGCGCGACTCGATGAGAAGCTGCAAGGGTGTGCGTCCGGTCGCCGCGACGGCGGCCGAGCGCAGTTGGCCGATACTGAGGCCGAGCTCCCGTGCGCGCGTCTCCATCGGGATCTGTCGCGCCGCCCCCCGCGTGAACGCCTCGATGAGATCGGGCGCGGAATCGGGCATGGTCGTCGCCGCGAGCTCGGCAATCCACGCGTAGCCGGCGGCAGAGGCACGCAGGGCGGCGGCGGATCCGCTGTCGACGAGGTCGGAGTGCAGACGGTCGAAGGTGGAGCGCAGCGAACCGGGCACCCGGTCCAACGGGACGATCGGATTCGCGCGCCGCCAGGCCCCCAACTCGTCGAGCGCGCGGGTCGCCGCCCCCGAGAACAGCACCCAGTGCTCGGTCCACCCGGAGCGCAGCGGGCCGTAGCCGTGCACGACACCGGGGAAGAGCCAGAGCAGAGAGGGCGCATCGATCCGCACGTCGCCCGTCAACGGGCTGGAGTACCACCCGCTTCCCTCGCTCACCACGACGACGGCGTGCGATCGCAGCTGCCGGTCGCGGAATCCCTCGTTGCGACCCGAGTACTCGCCCGCCCCGAGGCACGCGATCGTGACGTCAGTCAGCGTGCGAGCCGGTGTCGCGTAGATCGCCCAGTTCTGCATAATCCTCCTAGTGTCCGGAGCGACGCGCGAAAGTACAACCGGATTTCGCCGGATTGCATGGCTCGATCGTCCTACCGCCACAAGACTCGACCCATGATCACCTCCAACGGGTACACCCTCGACGCGAGCCCCGCCCGCCTGGGACGACTCAAGGCCGTGCCGGCCGACGGACGCGGCGGCCGGGATGCGCTCTGGCAGCGGCTGCGGCGCGACGGCTACCTCTACCTCAGCCGGCACCTCGACGCCGGCCTCCTCGAGGACTTCCGTCGGTACTACTTCGAGACCCTCGCCCCCACCGGTCTCGTCTCCGCCGACGGCATCCGAGAAGGCATCGACGCGGGAGGCGCGGTCGATCCCGCCCTGATGCGCAGGCTGCTGTTCGACGACATCGTGCCGGGCGACAAGTACGCGGCTCTGACGACTCATCCGTCGATCCGCGGCTGGTTCCAGTGGTTCCTCGGTGACGACGTGCACCTGCACAAGCGACGCATCATCCGACACACCCGGCCCGGGGAGAGCGGCATCGGCACAGCCACGCAGGCGCACTACGACCTCGTGTATCTGCGGGAAGGCACCGACCGGGTGCTGTCGATGTGGATTCCGCTCGGCGACTGCGCCGTCGAGACCGGCGGCCTCGCCTACCTCGAGGGCAGTCATCACCGTGTGATGGCACAGGAGCGCGCCGGGACCCTGCGGATGCCGGCGGCGTCGATCACAGCCGACCTTCCCTCGCTGGCGGAGGAGTACGACGCGCGCTGGCTGGTCGCCGACTACCGCGCCGGTGACGTCATGGTCCACTCGGCCCACATCGTGCACGCGTCGACCGACAACGTCGACCCGCGATCACGCATCCGGCTCTCCACCGACATCCGCTACCAGCGGGTCGCCGATCCCATCGACTGGCGCTGGCAGGAGCACTGGTTCGAGGGCGACGGCCTCTGAGCGCGTCGATCATCCCCCGCGGGACGATCATGGATGCCGGGGCACCTGCTGCGGCATCCACCGCACTCCGAGGGATGCCGTCAGTGCGGCCTGCGCGGGACCGGCCGCGAGCGAGATCGCGGGGTCGGCGTACCGGACGGGAACCTGTGCGGTTCCCGTCGCCGCATAGTCCGTCTCGGCGCGGACCAGATCGAGGAAGCGATCGCCGAGCACCGCACCCGGCCCGCCGAGCACGATCTCGGCGGGGTCGAGGAGCGCGCTGAGAAGCTTGATCGCCCGCGCCAGCGCTCGGGCGCCCTCGTCGAGAGCGCGCTGATCAGCACGGGCGACGAGGGCCCTGATCCGGTCGACGTCGAGCGCATCGGAGAAGTCGTCGCCGAGCATCGGTCCGAGCGCGGCGGCGGATTCCAGGCAGCCCGTCCGACCGCAGCGACAGTCGCGCGCGGCATCGCCGAAGACCACCTGGACATGGCCGATCTCGCCGGCGCGTTGGCGGGGCCCCGGGGCCAGCTCACCGTCGAGGGTGACGGCCGCACCGATGCCTCCGCCGACGTGGATGAAGAGGCGGTGACCCGAGCGTGGGCCGTCGGCCGCGGCCTCGGCGATGGCCTCGGCATCCACGTCGTTGACGAGCAGCACCGGGGTGCCCAGCACCGTCTCGAGGCGTTCGGCGAGCGGAACGTCGCGCCAGTCGAGCTGCACGCTCTCGAGCACGGCGCGTCCGTCGGTCGTGCCCGGCAGCTGCACCGCGGCGATGAGGAGCCGGGGGCCGTACTCGTCTGCGACGGCGGCGAGAGCGGTCGTCAGCATCCGCTCTCGTGTTGCCGCCGTGAAGTCCACCCCGCGCGCGTCGACCTCTCCGCCCGCGAGAGAGAGGAGGCTGATCCGCGCATCGGTGGGGCGCAGGATCACGACGAGGATCACATGATGCTCGGCGTCGATGTCGAGCGTGGTGGCGCGCTTGCCGCCGGTGCTCGCGGCCTGCGCGCCCTCGACGATCAACCGGTCATCGATGAGTTCCGCGACGAGCGATGACGCGGTGGCCGCGGTGAGCCCGGTGGCGCGGGAGATGCCGGCGCGCGTCTGAGTCCCCGGTGCGTCGAACACGAGCTGCAGCGCGCGTCGCAGGTTCGCACGCCGAACCGCTGCCTGGGTGTCGAGTGCGTCGTCGGCGTGGAGCATGAGGCGGTTCCTGCGGGAAAACGGTTGACAGGTGGGATTCGGGTGCGTACTCTCTTACATAGTTTAGTCGCTGAACTAAGTCGGGTTCCGGGCGGGCGAGTGCTGCACACACCGTCGCTCGCCCGGAGAACCCGTCATCGCCCTTCGGCTGCCTCGGTGTGGTGACGGATCACCTCGGCCACCACGAAGTTGAACCACTTCTCGGCGAACTCCGGGTCGAGGTGAGCTTCCTCTGCGAGCGCCCGAAGGCGGGCGACCTGCTGTTCCTCGCGTCCGGGGTCGGATGCCGGCATCGCGTGCTCCGCCTTGAGCCGGCCGACCTGCTGCGTCGCGCGGAAACGCTCCGCGAGCATGAAGATGAGAGCGGCGTCGACGTTGTCGATGCTGGAGCGCAGTCGGAGGAGTTCAGCCCGGGGATCTTCGGCGGCGGTCATGCCCCTACTCTACGGAAACACGGGCGTGAACGACCCTGCGGGCGAGGGCGGATGCGGAGGGCGCGACGACTCCCGACCGCTATCGTGAGCACATGAGCGACGACGAGCGGCCTCGGTCCGAGAGCGCACAGGGCGCGGCATCCGAGCGAGCGGAGCACGGGTCCTCGACGACGGACTCGGGCGCGTCCTCGGCAGAGACGGGGAGCACGGTGGATGCGGCCGCGCTGCCGGACGCGTCCGCGCCCGCACCCGCGCCCGCCAAGGTCGTGGAGCCCATGACGCCCAGCCGCTCGTTCTGGACGCGCATCGACCGCCCGTTCGTGTTCGGGTTCCTCGTCACGCTGGGTGGACTGGCCGCGGTGCTGCTGGGCCTGGCCCTGGCGAACCTCTCCACGGTGCTGATCTACATCGCCCTCGCACTCTTCGCTGCTCTGGGCCTCGATCCGTCGGTGCGGTTCCTCGAACGCCGCGGCCTG
This sequence comes from Microbacterium sp. SZ1, assembly GCF_002362255.1. Taxonomy (GTDB): domain Bacteria; phylum Actinomycetota; class Actinomycetes; order Actinomycetales; family Microbacteriaceae; genus Microbacterium. The sequence continues at coordinate 271,959 of NZ_LPVV01000004.1, forward strand.
TCACGAGCGCTGTCGGTGGTCACGGTGATCCTCGCGCTCGTCGTCGTCGCCGGATTGCTGCTGTGGATGGTGGTTCCGATCGTGGTCGACCAGATCGCGAGCTTCATCCGCTCGGTGCCCGGCATGATCGCCGAGTTCACCCGCTCCGACATCTACGCGACGCTGGAGCGGCAGTTCGGCGACCAGTTCGAGGACCTCGTCGCCGACGTGCAGAAGTTCCTCACCGACCCGGGCAACATCGCCGTGATCGGAGGTGGGGCGCTGCAGGTCGGTGCGAGCATCGCCTCGGCCATCTCGGGCATCATCGTGGTGCTCGTGCTCACGCTGTACTTCGTCGCCACGCTGCCGACCATCAAATCCGGTCTGCTGCGTCTCGTCCCGGCTCGCGACCGGACTCGCGCGAGCGACATCACCGACCAGATCACAGACTCCGTCGGCGGATATGTCATGGGCATGGTCGTCCTGGCGTTCTGCAACGCGGTGCTGACGTTCGTCCTGTATCTGCTCCTGGGGCTGCCGTTCCCCCCGCTCATGGCGACGGTCGCGTTCTGCATCACCCTGATCCCCCTCGTCGGATCGGTGCTGTTCTGGATCATCGGCACCACCCTCGCCCTCTTCACGAACCCGATCGCGGCCCTCGTGTTCGCGATCGTCTACCTCGTCTACATGCAGATCGAGGCGTACGTCATCACGCCCCGGGTCATGAACCGCGCGATCTCCATCCCCGGCTCTCTCGTCGTGATCGGCGCGCTCGCGGGCGGGACCCTGCTCGGGCTGCTCGGTGCTCTCGTGGCGGTGCCGGTCGCGGCATCCATCCTCATCATCATCAAGCAGGTGTGGGTGCCGAGGCAGGACGCCCGCGTCTGACCCTGTCCGCTCCGCGTCGAGACCCACCGCGAGCGACGTGCGGTGTGGTGGGTCTGGGCGGCAGTGGTGGGTCTGGGCGGCGGTGGTGGGTTTCGGCGGATGGCGTGAGACGCAGAAGTGCCCGGGTCCTGGGACCCGGGCACTTCCGTCAGACTCTGCGACTCAGATGAGGTCGTTGTCGGTGAGCCACTGCTTCGCGATGTCGGCCGAGGACTTCTGGTCGACCGTGCTCTGCACGTTGAGGGCGACGAGCTCCTCACCGGTGAGCTTCGCGCTGATCTCGTTGAGCACGTCGGAGACGTCATCAGCGATGTCGCTCGAGACGATCGGCACGACGTTCGACGAGATGATGAGGTTCTCGGGGTCCTCCAGGGCCACGATGTCCTCGGTCTCGAACGCCGGGTCGGCGGTGTAGATGTCGGCCACCTGGATCGAGCCGGCGAGAAGCGACTCGAGGGTGGTCTGGCCGGTGGCCGAGAACGTCAGGTCGACGCCGTAGACCTCCTTGGCACGAGCCGGGCTGTACGGGCGCTGCTCGAACTCGGGTGCGGCACCGATCGTGACCTGCGACGAGACGTTCTTGAGATCGCCGATCGTCTTGAGGTCGTTCTCCTCGGCGAAGCTCTTCAGCACCGTGTAGGAGTCCTGGTCGGTGGCCTCGGCGAAGTCGAGGGCGGTCAGGGACTCGGGCAGCGCGTCGCCCAGCGCGGTGTAGACGTCCTCCGGGCTCGTGACCGTGACCTCGTCGTCAGAGAGATACTCGAGCAGGCTGCCCGTGTACTCCGGGAAGACATCGATCGCACCGGACTCGACGTCGGGCATGTAGGCGTCACGCTGGCCGATGTTGAGCTTCTTCTCGACGTCGAAGCCGGCAGCCTCGAGCGCCTGGGCGTAGATCTCGGCGATGATCTCGTTGGAGTAGTACGCCTGCGAGCCGACGACGATGGTGTCGCCGCCCGAGCTGTCGCCGGAGTCTGCGGGCTCGTCGAGCGGGTTGCTCGACGCGCAGGCTGACAGGGCGAGTGCCGCGGTGGCGACCAGGCCGACGGCGAAGACGGAGCGCTTGCCTCGTGCTGTGAACATGGATTCCTCTTCTCTGGAACTGCTGCTGTGTGACGAAGGGTCTGGGTGTTTCGAACCGCCGGGTCAGGCGGTGGCTGGTGCGGATGCCGACACGGCGGCGTCGGCTCGGGCGCGGCGCCTGGACGGACGCCCGGTACGGAGCCCGGCCGGGACCGCGGCGTGCTGCACCGCGGCGAGGATCAGGTCGACGACGAGCGCGAGCACTGCGACGAGGAGCGCACCCGCGAGGACCTGGTCGAACCGGCGCAGCGGGATGCCCTGGATGATCGGGTACCCGAGTCCGCCGAGGTTGACGTAGGCCGCGATCGTGACCGTGGCGATCACCTGGAGGAGGGCCGATCGGATGCCGCCGACGAGCAGAGGCAACCCCAGCGGCACCTCGACCTTCCAGAAGACCTGCCATCCGGTCATCCCCATCGACTTGGCGGCGTCGATGACGCGGCGGTCGATGGCTTCGAGACCCGTGTAGGCGCCGGCGAGGAGCGACGGGATCGCGAGCAGGACGAATGTGATGACGGCGGCTTCGGGGATCCGCAGGACTCCGAGAAGGAGGACGAGCAGGATCAGCAGGCCGAACGCCGGGATCGCGCGCGCGGCACCCGAGACGGCGACGGCGATCTCCCGCCCCTTGCCGGTGTGACCGATGAGCCATCCGATCGGCAGCGCGATCGCCGCGGCGATGAGCACCGAGATGGCGGTGAGTGCGAGGTGCTGGCCGAGAAGCTTCGGCAGTGCGTAGTTTCCGGTCCACTGCTCGGGTGCGAACATCCACGCGAAGGCGTCGAGGAAGAGGTTCATGCGGGAGCCCCCACGGCGATGGCACGAGCGGCGGTGGACTTCGTCGCAGCGCGGGTCCACGGCATGAGCGCGCGTCCGAGCAGCAGCAGGATCAGGTCGATCACGAGCGCTATGACGACGACTGCGATGACCCCGGCGAACACCTCGGCGATGATGCGGCGCTCGAGCCCGTTCGTGAAGAGGTAGCCCAGATTCGTCACGCCGATGAGGGTTCCGACCGTGGCGAGGGAGATCGTGCTCACCGCCGTGACCCGCAGACCGGCGAGGATCACGGGCCCCGCGAGGGGGAATTCCACGGCCCAGAATCGCCGGAAAGGTGCGAAGCCCGTCGCGGTGGCGGCCTGGCGCACATCGTCGTCGACGGAATCCAATCCGTCGGAGACCGCGCGGACGAGGATCGCTATGGCGTAGATCGTCAGCGCGACGACGAGGTTCGGCTCCTCCGTCGCCGAGTAGCCGAGCGTGGCCGGCAGCAGGATCAACAGCGCCAGCGACGGGATCGTGTAGAGCAGACCGGTGAGGACGATGATGGGCCCGCGCACGAGGCGGAACCGCCAGGCGACCCACCCGAGCGGCAGCGACAGCACGAAGCCGAGCACGATCGGGATGATGCTCTGGCGCAGGTGCACCAGCGTGAGATCGAGGATCAGCCCGACGTTGTCGCCGACCCAGTTCACGGGTGACCGCCCTGCACCGCGTCGAGGGCTGCGGTGTCGGGCCCGGAGAGCGGGCCGTCGGACGTCTCGGCATCCGCCACGATCGCGCCCTGCGTGCGGCCCTCGCTGTCGACGACGACGGTGCCGTGCGGCGTCTGCTTGAGGTGCAGCGCGCGGCGACCGCGGTCGGCGCCGATGAACGAGGCGACGAAGTCATCGGCCGGGTTCTCGATGATCTCGCTCGGGCTGCCCACCTGGACGATGCGCGCACCCTTGTCGAGGATGACCACCTGGTCGCCGAGCAGGAAGGCCTCGTCGATGTCGTGCGTCACGAAGACGACCGTCTTGTCGAGCTCGTGCTGCAGACGCAGCGTCTCCTGCTGCAGATCGGCCCGCACGATCGGGTCGACCGCGCCGAACGGCTCGTCCATGAGGAGGATGTTCGGGTCGGCCGCGAGGCCGCGCGCCACGCCGACGCGCTGCTGCTGGCCGCCGGACAGCTGGCTCGGGTAGCGCTCGGCGAGCGCCTGGTCGAGGCCGACGGTGTCGAGCAGCTCGCGCGAGCGCCTGTGCGCCTCGGCCTTCTTCACGCCGTTCAGGCGGAGCACCGTGGCGACGTTGTCGATCACCGTGAAGTGCGGCATGAGCCCGGAGTTCTGCATCACGTAGCCGATGCTGCGGCGCAGGGCGACCGGATCGCCCGCCAGCACGCTCTCTCCGTCGATCTCGACCTCACCCGAGGTCGGCTCCACCATGCGGTTGATCATGCGGAGCAGGGTGGTCTTGCCGCATCCGGACGACCCGACGAAGACGGTCGTCTTTCGCGATGGGAGAACCAGGCTGAAGTCGTTCACCGCGACGGCGCCGCCGGGGAACTTCTTCGTGACGTTGCGGAATTCGATCATGGCGCATCTCCAGTCGGTCGATCGACGAGGCGGGCATCGGCGCCCCGGCGCCGGCACACGGTGGTCATGCTTCGATCTGCACGCGGGGATCGAAGGCGACGAAACCGGAGAAGTCCTTGCCGACCCGATCGAAGGCCGACGGGTACGGGGTCGGGTACGACCACGCGTAGTCCTCGTGCAGCTCGCCACCGGCCTGCACCGAGTAGTGCTGCGCCGCGCCCTTCCACGGGCACGTATACGGAGTGGGGCTCTCGACGAGCGCACCCTCGGTGATCGATGCGGGCGGGAAGTACCAGTTGCCTTCGATGCGCGCGAGGTCACTCTCGTCTGCTTCGGCGATGACGGTTCCTGCGAGTACAGCCTTCATGGTCCTGCCTCCTGGGATGTGGGTATGAGCGTAACCGAGGTGTACGACATCCGCTCGGGGTTGCGCGCGGGGTCGTCAATGTGGGAAACAATCTCCCCCGCATGTTCGGCACGGGGGTCGGAACGGATTGCTCCGCCCCGGCGGCGCGATCAGGCCGACTGCCTGCCGTACTCCTCGAGCAGTCGGAGCCAGATCTCGCTGATGGTCGGGTAGGCCGGAACAGCGTGCCACAGCCGGGAGATCGGCACCTCTCCGACGACGGCCACGGTCGCCGCCTGCAGCAGTTCGGCGACCTCGGGTCCGACGAACGTGGCGCCGAGCACGACCTCGCGCTCAGTGTCGATCACGAGCCGGGCCTGGCCCGCGAACCCGTCTTCGTAGACGCTCGCGCCCGCGATGGCTCCGAGGTCGTAGTCGACCGCGGCGACCTCGTGCCCCGCCTTCCGCGCCTCGGCCTCGGTGAGCCCGACCGACGCGACCTCCGGGTACGAGAACGTGACCTGGGGTGCAGCCGCGTGGTCGGCCGTCGCCACGTGGCGGCCCCAGGGGGCGTCGTCGACGGCATCCCCCTTCGCGCGCGCCGCGATCACGTCGCCCGCCGCGCGCGCCTGGTACTTGCCCTGGTGGGTGAGCAGCACGCGGCCGTTGACGTCGCCGACCGCATACAGCCACTCCGACCCGGGCACGCGCTGGGTGTCGTCCACCTCGATGTAGCGCCCCGCCTCGAGGCCCACGACGTCGAGCCCGATGTCGCCGCTGCGCGGAGTGCGCCCGGTGGCGACGAGCACCTCGGCCGTGATGACCGTCGATCCGTCGGAGAGCTCGATCACGACCCCGTCGTCGGTGCGCGTCACGCTGGTCGTGCCGGTGTCGGTGCGCACGTCGACGCCCAACTCGGCGAGCCCCGCGGCCACCCGCTCGCCCGCGAACGGCTCGAACGACCCGAGCAGGCCGCTGCGGGCGATGACCGTGACCTTCGTGCCCAGCGACGCATACACGGTCGCCATCTCGACGGCCACCACGCCGCCGCCGATCACGGCCAGCGACTCGGGCAGCTCCTCGGCGCTGGTCGCCTCGCGGCTGGTCCACGGCTCGGCCTCGCGGAGCCCCGGGATCGGCGGCACCGCGGCATCCGTGCCGGTGCTGATCGCGACCGCCTGGCGGGCGTGGAGCACGCGGGTGCCGCCGTCGGCATCCGTCACCGTGACCTCTCGCTCGCCCGTGAGCCGTCCGTGCCCACGTGCAAGATCGATGCCGGCCGAGTCGAGCCACTTCACCTGCCCGTCGTCCGACCAGTTGCTCGTGAACGAGTCGCGACGATCGAAGACCGCGCGCACGTCGAGATCACCGGTGACGGCCTCGGCCGCGCCGCCGACGTTCTTCACCGCTCGCAGCGCCTGTGCCGGACGCAGCAGCGCCTTCGAGGGCATGCACGCCCAGTAGGAGCACTCGCCGCCGACCAGCTCGCTCTCGACGATGATCGCGGTGAGTCCGCCCTGCACGGCGCGGTCGGCGACGTTCTCGCCCACCGGACCTCCGCCCAGCACGATCAGGTCGTATTCGTCGGTGTTCTCGGCAGTCATGCGGTGCCCCTCTCCGTGGCCCAGTCTTGCTCAAGATCAACGCGCAGTCACGGGGATTGTTCCGGACGCCGTGCTCTGGGCGGGTCGGGGACCACCCTGCATGGCGGTCGACCGGATGCAGGTCGGAACGGGGTGGTCCGGGCCTGCATCTGTTCTCCCGGCCGCCAAGCGGGCGCGGCGCGGATCGCTGCCGCTGCGAGGGAGTTCACTCCGGGGGCCGACACGCCAGATGTCGAACGGATGCCGCGCACGAGATCGCGCTGTGGCGGTCGACCCCCGAAGTGGAAGACGCGGAGGTCAGCGCACGGGGAGGAAGTGCGTCGGCGTCGGGACCTGCGCCTCGTGACGGATGCCGAGGGGCGCGCCCGTGCGCTCGTCGAGGTCGAGCAGCGCGACCGTGTCGGACCGCTGCCCGGCGACGAGGAGCTTCCCCTCGTGCACGAGGTGATGCCGCGGCCAGTCGACGCCCGAGTCGGCGAGCGCGAACGGCTCGAGGCTCTCCCCTGCACCGCGCACCCGCAGCGCCGCGATCGTGTTGCTGCCGCGCAGCGCCGTGTACAGGAACTGTCCGTCGCGGGTGCGCGCGAGCTCGGCGGGGAAGTCGACGCCCACCTGCGCGATCGGGCTCGACAGCACCGACGACACGACGCGCCAGACGCCGTCTGGGCCGGCGGCGAGCGTGAACACCTCGCACGAGTACTCGGTCACGACGTGCAGGTGACCGCTCGGGTGCACGACCATGTGCCGCGGACCCGTGCCCTGCGGCAGCGTGACCTCGTGATCGAGCACGAGGCCGCCCGGCGTCGCGCGCCAGATGCGCACGAGGTCGAAGCCCAGGTCGGTCGTCGCGATGCGACCGTCAGCCAGGAACGCGGCGGCGTGCGCATGCGACACACGGGGATCGCCGGTCGCGGTGAGGGCGCCCGCATAGGGATCGGATGCCGCAGCCGCGACCCCCGCGGGCGCCGAGGTCTCCGCGGGTTCGCCGAGCAGGGCGGCGCGGAGTTCGGCGGCCTTGTTCGCGGCATCCGGAACCAGGGCCCCGTCGGGAGCGATCCCGATGCGTACCACGCGGCCGTCGCCGTAGCAGCTCGCCACGAGGTAGTCGCCGCCGGGCGAGACCGCGATGTGGCACACCGAGCCGCCGGCCTCGACGGGTTCGCCGAGCGGCTGCAGGGTCGATTCGCCGGTCCGGCGGAACGCCTGCACCGCGGCATCCCCCTCCAGCGCCGCGTAGACGACGTCGAGGGTGGGATGCTGCGCGAGCCATGACGGCGACGGGGTCTCGGTGACCGCGCCGCGATACGAGAGCTTCGTCGGCGTCTGCTCGTCGCCGGCGAGGAGGCCGATGCCGTCGGCCGAGCCACCCATGCCGGCGCCGTAGCCGCCGAGCCAGAAACGGGTCATGCGATCAGTCGAGGAGGTCGTGGCGGACGACGACCTGGTCGCGCTCCGGCCCGACGCCGATGACCGAGATGCGGGTGTTGCTCATGCCCTCGAGCGCCAGCACGTAGTCCTGGGCGTTCTTCGGGAGGTCGTCGAAGGTGCGGGCCGTCGAGATGTCCTCCGACCAGCCGGGGAAGTACTCCAGGATCGGCGTCGCGTGGTGGAAGTCGGTCTGGTTGACGGGCACCTCGTCGAAGCGCTCGCCGTCGACGTCGTAGGCCACGCACACCGGGATCTGCTCGAGTCCGGTGAGGATGTCGAGCTTCGTGAGCACGAGATCGGTGATGCCGTTGACGCGTGTCGCGTAGCGGGTGATGGGGGCGTCGTACCAGCCGACGCGGCGCGGACGGCCGGTCGTGGTGCCGAACTCGAACCCGCGCGAGCGCAGCCATTCGCCCTGCTCGTCGAACAGCTCGGTCGGGAACGGACCCGACCCGACGCGGGTCGTGTACGCCTTGACGATGCCGACGATGCGGTCGAGCGCGCCGGGGCCGACACCCGAACCGGATGCCGCGCCCGCCGCCGTCGCGGTGGACGACGTCACGAACGGGTAGGTGCCGTGGTCGATGTCGAGCATGGTGGCCTGGCCGCCCTCGAACACGACGACCTCGCCGCGGTCGAGCGCCTCGGCGATCAGGTAGCCGGTGTCGGCGACCATCGGGCGCAGACGCTCGGCGTACGACAGCAGCTCCTCGACGATCTCGTCGACCGTGACCGCGCGGCGGTTGAAGACCTTCACGAGCAGGTGGTTCTTCTGGTCGAGGGCGCCCTCGACCTTCTGGCGCAGGATGTTCTCGTCGAAGAGGTCCTGCACGCGGATGCCGACGCGGTTGATCTTGTCGGCGTAGGCCGGGCCGATGCCGCGGCCGGTCGTGCCGATGTTGCGCTTGCCGAGGAAGCGCTCGGTCACCTTGTCGAGAGTGCGGTGGTAGGCGGTGATGATGTGGGCGTTCGCGCTCACCTTCAGCCGCGAGACATCGATGCCGCGGGCGCCGAGCGCCTCGAGCTCGCTGAACAGCACCTCGAGATCGATGACGACGCCGTTGCCGATCACGGGCGTGACCCCGGGCGACAGGATGCCGGAGGGCAGCAGGTGCAGCGCGTACTTCTCGTTGCCGACGACGACGGTGTGACCGGCGTTGTTGCCGCCGTTGAACTTCACCACCCAGTCGGTGCGCTCACCGAGCAGGTCGGTGGCCTTCCCCTTGCCCTCGTCGCCCCACTGGACGCCGACGATCACGATTCCTGGCATGGGTGTCCCCCTTGCTGACGCCGGGTTCGCACCGGCTGATGAGCTGGCCCTCTTCGGGCGACCCCATCCTATCGAAGGCCGGTTTCGGGGCTGTTTCGGGTGGTCGGAACAGCCCCGGTCGCATCAACTGAACAGACGCAGCGAGTTCCAGCCGTTGCCGACACGGACCGGAGCACCGAAGCCGGTGGCGCCGAGGCCGGGGTACACATACAGTCCCCCGTCGGCCGTGCGCCCGAACAGGTCGGCCTTGCCGTCGAGGCCGTAGTCGACGCCCCCCGTGATCGCTGAGATACCGGCCCATCCGTTGCCGACTTGGGGACCCTTGGTCAGTGTTGCGCCGTTTCCCGGATAGAGGAGCAGCGCACCCGCGGGAGTCGTGGCGAGAATGTCGCCCTTGCCGTCGGCGTTCCAATCGCCCGCGAGCACGCGGTTGATTCCGGTCCAATCGCCGCCGATCCTGACCTTCGGACCGAACGTTCCGTTCCCGATTCCGGGATACGCATAGAGGTTGCCGTCCGATTCGCGCGCGACGAGGTCGGCCTTCTTGTCTGCGTTGAAATCCGCTCCGCCGGTTATCAGGGCCTTTGTGTGCCACCCGCGTCCGACCAAGGCCTTGGTGGGGAACCTCAGTGCGCCGTCGCCCTGGTGGTACCAGAGGGTTCCGTCGTTGTTGACGACCATCATGTCGCCCTTGCCGTCGCCGTTGTAGTCACCGTGGATGATCTGCTTCGCGTCGTTCCACCCACTGGTGGAAACGGTCTGAGCGGCCCATCCGCCGTTGCCGTTGCCGTGATACAGGTTGAGCACATTACCTGACGAGATGCCGATCACATCGGCCTTGCCGTCGCTGTTGAGGTCGAACGACGGCTTGCTCGGCGTCAGGGGCGTTCCGTGGTACTCGAAATGGTTGTGGGTGCAGTCGTCGACCGTCTGCGCCCAGCCGTTCGGCACGGTGAGCGGCGCACGGCAGTTCACCTGGCCGACGCCGGCAGGAGCAGGCAGCGCGATGAACATGGCCGCCACGAGAGCGCGGTCCTCAGGCGTGTCACCCGTCGATACAACGCCGTTGACGACGCTGATGTCGACGGCGTGGCCGCCGCCGTCTTTCGCGTGATAGCTGGTCGTCGAAGGCGTCGCCGTGGTGCAGTTCTCGTTGAGGGACGCGATCGTGATGGAGAACCCGTCATCGACGACCACCTTCTTGAGCGCGGCGAGGATCACAGGGTCGATGGTGCAGTCGCGGACCACGCCAGCCACGAGGTTGCCGCGCTTGAAGCCGTCGGCATAGGCCTGGATCTGTCCCAGCGGCTCACCGCCCGACACTCGGGCCGTTGCCATGATCTGCTGCGCGAGAGCCTTGTCGGCGGCGGACACGGGGGTCGTGTTCAGCGCCTTCTGGACGGTGGTGGTGATCCAGGGGGCGAGGGTGTCGATGCGGGTGGAGGTCACGGAGGCGGTGCCGGCGGGGATGCCCGAGCCCACGCACCCGGCCTGGGACGACGTCGATGCGATCGCGACGAGGGTCTTCGTGCCGTTCACGGTGCGGATGCCGGGAGCGCCGCCGTCGCCGAGACACAGGGCAGCGCCGGTAGCGGATGCCGTCGTCGTCGCCGCGGCGACAGCCGTGACCGGGTAGGTGTTCGTGTGCGGGGCGAGCGGCACCCATGCGGATGCCGTGCGCCCGTACCCGGTGAACGCCAGGCTCTCCCCGACCGCGGGGGCCGTGGTCGCGAGGGTGATCGGGGTGATCGTGTCGATCGGTGTCTCCAGCTTCAACATCACCGCATCCGCACCCGCAGCGGGCTGCACCTGCGTGACCTTCGCACCCGAACCGGCACCGCCCGTGGTCTTGTCGTTCGCGATATCCGCACCGAACAGCACCCGCACCGGGCCCGCCGGAGCGCCCGCGACAAGCGACGCGGGGTCGGCGACACAGCTCGCCGCGGTGAGAACCCAGGACCGATCTACGAGGGTTCCCGTGCACGCCCCCAGACCCGACCGGACCTGCCCGATCGCGGTGCGCGGGAACGCGGCATCCGTGACCGGCACATCCGAAGCGTCCGCCTTCACATCCAGCGTCACGATCGTCGATTCGCCCGTCCGACCCTCGTCCACCGACCCCGACCGGGTCGGGTCCAGCTCCAGGGTGTCCTCCACCCCGTCGATCTCGAAAGTCACATCCAGCGGCTGCTTACCCGCCCGCACCCCGAACGAGCTGTCGATCTCGAGATTCAGCACCGCGGGACGGAAGATCACGTCGAAACAGACCTGGTTCGCACGGCCGTTCAGCACCCGCTCCACCCGCACCTGATTCAGCGACGCAGGCGGCGTCCCCTGGGGACACGTCCCCAACCGCAACCCGCCGTTGCCGTCCTTCAACACCAGCCCATTCGCCGCCCCCAACGCCGCCGCGTCAGGATGCACCCCGGACTCCACCAGGAACCCCGGCGCATCATCAGCGACCGCCGACGACACCGGCACACCCACCAACAACGCAGACACCAACGCACCCAACGCGGCAACGACACCCACGCGGGAACGGAAACGAGACGATGACATGAAGGCCTTTCTTGCCTGGTTGCGAGAGGAGTGATCGGGCGTCGTGACACCCATGGTCAGGTCAAAAGACGGTGGAGGTTCCAACCGCTATCCGGGTTGGTCGGTGAGGTGAAGCCCGATCCGGTTCCCGCATAGAGCAGGAATTGCCCAGCAGTCGTCCGTCCGAGGATGTCGGCGTTGCCATCGCCGTTGTAATCCACACCGCCCGTGATGACGGTCATGATGTCCCATCCGTTGCCGACCTGAATGGCCGGGGTGAGGTTGACGCCGTCCCCGCGGAAGAGCCAGAGGATGCCGGCTGAGTCGCGCGAGACCAGATCGCCCTTGCCGTCGCCCGTGAAGTCTCCGGCGAGGAGTGACGTCATGTGCCCCCATCCGGCGTTGAAGTGCACGCCAGCCTTGAAGGTGCCGGCGCCGGTGCCCGCGTACAGGAAGATGTTCCCGTTCGTGCCACGTCCGATCATGTCGGCCCGCCCGTCGCCGGTGAAGTCCGCCCCTCCAGTCAGGTAGGTCGTGCCCGGCCAGTTGGAGCCGATGAGCGACTTCGTGAAGCCCCGCGCTCCATTCCCCTCGTAGAACCAGACGGTGCCGTCGCTCTCGGTGGAGACGATGTCGCCCTTGCCGTCGGAGTTGTAGTCGCCGTGGACGATCGCGGTTGTGGCGTCCCATCCGAAGCTCTGGAGGTGCCGGCTGAGCCAGCCGCCCGTGCGAGCGCCGGAGTAGATGTTCAGTTGATGGGTCGTCGAGATCCCCAGCACATCGGCATAAGTGTCACCATCGACATCGAAGGACGGCGGCGTGACCGGTGCCGCCGCCGCAACCGTGCCTCGATACTCGAAGTGATTGTGGGTGCACTCGCTCGCGAACTGAGCCCACCCGGTAGGAGCCTCGGCTCGCGGTCGGCAGTCCAGCTGTCCGACACCGGCGGGCGCCGGCAGCGCGGCGAACATCGCGCTGCGGAGGGCGATGTCCTGCACGGTCGCACCGGTCGCCGCGACCCCGTTCACGACCGTGATCTTCACGGCGTGGCCGCCCCCGTTCCGCGAGTGGTAGTCGGTCGCCGCGGTCGCGGTGCCCAGGCAGTACTCGTTGAGTGACGAGATGGTGAGGGAGAACCCGTCGTCGACGACAACCTTTTTGAGCGCTGCGAGCAGGGTGGAGTCGATCGCGCAGTCGCGTGGCTGGCCGCTCACGATGTTGGCACGCTTTACCCCGCTCGCGTAACCCTGGAGCTGCGACAGTACCGGGGCGGCGGCGGTCACCCGGCCGCTGTCGATGATCTGCTGTGCGAGGGTCTTGTCGGTGGCCGAGACAGGCGTCGTGTTCAATCCGTTCTGGATGGTGGTGGCGATCCAGGGAGCGATCGTGTCCACCCGCGTAGACGTGACTGAGGCCGTGCCCGCGGGGATGCCCGAGCCGAGGCATCCGGCCTGGGACGACGTGGACGCGATCGCGGCGAGGGTCTTCGTGTCGTAGATGGTGCGGATGCCGGGGGCACCGCTGTCACCGAGACACAGGGCAGCGCCCGAGGCGGATGCGGTCGCCGTCGCGGGCGCGACGGCGGTCACGGGGTAGGTGATCGTGTGAGGTGCGAGGGGCACCCAGGCGGATGCCGTGCGCCCAAACCCCGTGAACGCGAGATTCTCCCCCACCGCCGGGGCCGTGGTCGCGGGAGCGATCGGGGTGATCGTGTCGATCGGGCCTTCCAGCTTCAGCATCACCGCATCCGCACCGGAGGCGGGCTGCACCTGCGTGACCTTCGCACCCGAACCGGTACCGCCCGTGGTCTTGTCGTTTGCGATGTCCGCGCCGAACAGCACCCGTACCGGCGCTGCGGGCGCACCTACAGCCAGGGTCGCGGGGTCAGCCGCCAGGCAGCTCGCCGCGGTGAGCACCCACGACCGGTCCACGAGCGTGCCCGTGCACGCTCCGAGGCCGGACCGGACCTGCCCGATCGCAGTACGCGGGAACACCGCATCCGTCATCGGCACATCCGAAGCGTCCGCTTCCACCTCGAGCGTCACGATCGTCGAGTCGCCCGTCTGACCCTCGTCCACCGACCCCGATCGCGTCGGCGCGAGAGGCAGATTGTCCTCGACGCCGTCGATGACGAACGTCACATCCAGCGGCTGCTTGCCCGCCCGCACCCCGAACGAGCTGTCGATCTCGAGGTTCAGCACCGCGGGACGGAAGATCACGTCGAAACAGACCTGGTTCGCACGGCCGTTCAGCACCCGCTCCACCCGCACCTGATTCAGCGACGCAGGCGGCGTCCCCTGGGGACACGTCCCCAACCGCAGCCCGCCGTTGCCGTCCTTCAACACCAGACCGTTCGCTGCACCCAGAGCCGCAGCATCTGGATGCAGCCCGGACTCCACCAGGAACCCCGGCGCATCATCAGCCACCGCCGAGGACACCGGCACACCCACCAACAACACGGACACCAAAGCACCCAGCGCGGCGACGACGCCGAACCGGGAACGGAAACGAGACGAAGAACTCATGAACTGCCTTTCGCTCGACCGCTCGCCGCGGCGAAGTTCGCGTACCACCTTGGGTTGAGGCGCACGGAAGAAGCGGGAAAAGGAGTGCGGCATTCGCGGCGCATCGTGGTGGTGCCGCACGGCTACGCCAGGCCTGCGCGCGCTCGGTTAGCGGCGATGCGGCGCTCGATGCGCTCTGCCTCCGGAGAGCCCGGAAGAGGGGCCCGCAGAACCGACGGCATCGATAGAGCAGGCTGGAGACACCGCCGCTCCTGGTCGGCGCTCAGCGTAGCGAGCAGTTCGCTTCCGACCCATGGAGCACGTCGGACCAGAGGGCGGAGTGCACTCCCCGCCGACGGCTCCGCCGTCCACACGTGCATGCTTCCCTCCGGGTGATCTGTGATGACTCCCGAGGTGAGGTACGGACGGACCAGCTTCGTGTATTCGGGTGAGTACCACGTCATCCACTGCGCCGTCCTGGGAAGCCCACCCCAACTACCCTTGTAGGCCGGCGAGGCGGCTGTGGCGTAGAGGCTGGAGTTCAGTTCCGCGAAGGCGAAGAAGCTGGAGGTGCGCTTCGCCACTTCCACGAAGAAGTCAGTGAAGTCCTGCGTCGCGAGATCCGCCGTGTCTTTGAGCGGGATCGTCAACCTGAGTGCCTGGAACCTCGACCTGAGCTCGTCGGTCCAGCCGTCCACACTCCCGCTCAGACCCGACCGTCCTTTGAGGATCAGCCGGGAGAGCTTGCACTGCTCGCGATAGATGAGGTCGAACGCCGAGTCTCCTCCGCCAACCAGCTTTCCCTGCAGGGGCTCCTCCGTCCCGAACCTCGTCGGAACCGCGGAAGGAAAGTGATCCCTCGCGGCTTCGAGATAGCGGGCGGCGAAATCGGCAGAGCCGTCGCGGGTCCGATTCCACTCGACGTGCAAATACACGGGCGCGCGGTTCTCCGTCGAGTCGCTGTGCGCGCGGCCCGGCGACACGTACGTCTGCGGGTCGACGACTCGTCCGTTGATCTTGAGCGCCAGATCATCTGCAAACGACCTCGCGGCGGTGATGTCTTCCGGGTCCGAGCTGAGAACGGCGATGCTGTACAGCACCGGCGATCCGTCCGCCTCGCCCCACTCTCGAAGGTCCTCCGGCTCGAGAACGAAGGGGCCCTCCACGGTGTACAGGTGCGCCCCGGTGCGCCGGTTCAGCACAGCGAGCACCTCTCCCGTACCGGGCCCGCGGACGACCTTGGTCCTTCGCGGAGCCGATGCAAGCCGCGCCAGTTCTCGCTCCGTGAGCACCTCGGCACCGAAGACGTTCAGATCGTATGACAAGGCAGGTTCCTTTCATCCGCCCGTGGCGCGTTACTTGCAGTAGGTTGCACGCATGCTCCCCGACAACTCGCCACCCACCGTAGCCGGGAGGTGCTTCACGACGATCTCAACGCCCGTGCCAAGCGGGGCGCAGATCGCTTCCACAAGCGGACCTGTCAGCTTGGTGTCAGGTCGGATCGCCAGGACCACCTGCGAGAGCCCCAGTTGTTCGGCGATTTTGACGTCATCCTTGATCTGGCTGCTGTAGTACTGGCTGTTCACGTTCTTGACTTCCATGAGGTAGTCGTCGCCGATCGCATCGGGAATGCGGTCCCTCTTGAGGTCCAGGTCGGGATAGTCGGCCTTCGAGAAGGTGGTCTTCGGACCCCCCGGGGGGATTCCCGCCGCAGTTTCACCCTTCTGCCCCTTAACGTTCGCCGAATCGCCTGGCCGGAAGGTCGGTTCCTCGGGATCGAACGGACCGCAGTTCTTCGTCGACCGACCGAGACTGCACGCCGCTCCCGCGATGTCGTCAACGCGCCCATCGTTCTTGCGGATGAGCGAGAACGCGTCCTTCACCTTGTCGGCGAAGCCGATGACCTTTGTCGCGATCTTCGCGATCAGCGGGATGGAGCCGAGAAGCTTGGCGACCTTGCCCCAGGGCGCGAATCCGATGATCGACATCACACAAGCGCCGAAGTCGCCCTTCGTGACGCAGTTCATGATGTCGGTGACGCCGAGAACATCGAGGAGGAGCTGGCCGCCTTCCTTGATGATCATGTCCATGAAGGCGTTGGGCTGCGTCAGAGCGTGAGCATCCTTCAATCGCTGGACCTCGGCATCACCGCCGGCGGCGTAGGCCGCGTCGATCTCGGCCTGCGTCAGATCACCGCGCTGGTCGGCAGGCGGCGGGAAGTTGTTCGAGGCGTCTTCGGCGCGCTGCATCATCGCCGCGATGTTCTGCGCATCGGTGGCGGCCTGCGCGGCGGCGGTTGCGGAGAGCCCGGCGTTGGTCGCCGACTGCGCGGCGCGAGCGGCAGCACCGGCGGCATCCGCCGCATATCCCTGCGCCTGCTGTGCCGAAGCCGTGGCGCGAGCGGCGCTGCTGCTCGCGACCTTGGCGTCGGCGATCGCTCGCGTGAGCGCCTGGTGGGCTCGCTGCTGCGACTGCTTCGCTTGGTTCTCCGACGCCGTGGCCTGGTTGGCCGACTCCGCGGCCTGCGCGGCCCAGCTCTGCGCCTGCTGTGCGTACTGCTGGGCCTTCGCCGCGCTGGCCTGCGCCTCCGCGGCCGCATTGCGGGCTATCGCCGCCGCCTCGGCGGCCTTCGCGGCAGCTTCCCGCGAGGCAGATGCCTGCGAATCGGCCAGCTGCAGCATGCTCTGCATCTGTGCGACATGAGCAGCCGTGGCGTTGTCGCGCTTCTCCGCCTCGTAGCGACCGCGTTCGAGGAAGACACGCAGATCGGCGTTGGACCCCTCCAGTGCGATGTTCGCCGCGGCCTGGAGCTCGGGACCCCCCGATCCGCTCAGGATGAAGGCTTCGGCACGTTGGTCGATCGCGAGAGCGTCGTATTGCCCGTGCTCGATGAACTCGGCGAGAGCGGCCGGGTCGTCGGCATCGAGGGCGGCGTTCGCCTGCCGCTGCACCTCGGCCCCGCCGTTCTGCGCGAGGACGAAGGCGGTCTGGCGGTTGTCGAGATCTTTGATCGCGGGCACGTCGACCGCGAGGAACTCCGCGACGAACTCCTCGCCGTTCTCGAGGATGTCGTACGACTCCACGCGGAGCTGCTCGTTGGTGCCGTACAGGTATCCCTTGACCTCGTCCCACTGGTCCTGCTCGAGAGCGACGGGGTATCCCTCGGTGAAGTACTCCACCACGGCCTCGTCGGATCCGACGACCGCTTGCTCGGCGCCGGCCGCGACCCAGGCGGTACCCGTGGTGATCAGCGCCAGCAGGGCGGAGCGGGCCTCAGGCAAGAGCTCGTCGAGGTCGGCGTCGGGCTGGGAGATGGCCTCGAGGAAGGCGCTGCTCTCAGCGACGGCATCCGCGGCCTTCTTCTCCTCCTTCTCCTGCTGTTCGAGAGCTTCGGCCTCTTCTGCGGCAGACTCCCGCGCGCGCTCCATTCCGTACTCTTCTTCGGCGGCGAGGCGCTCTGCGTCGGCCTTCCGGGCAAGGTCGAAGATTCTCTTGGCGAGATCGACGGCCTTCGTCGCCTCTGTCGCTGCGGTCTCCGCCTTCGCCGCCGACGCCGTCGCGCGCGTGGCCGCGCCTTGCGAGATCGATGCCTGATTGGCCGCCGTATCGGCTTCGATCGCGGCCGCGTTGGCGTGATCGGCGGCCCTCGACGCCGCATCGCGGGCCTCCTGCGCCACCTGCGAAGTCTGTGAGGCGAGTTGATCGACCCGGGCCGTGGCCGACGCCGCGCGGTCTTTCGCCGCGTTCGCCTTGGAGGCCGCAGCGCGCGCCTGGGCCGCCGCGGCAGATGAAACCCCTGATGCCTGCGACGCTTCTGTGGCCCACCCAGCGGCTTCTCCGGAGTAGCCGGCCGCGGCGTTCGCCGCATTCGAGGCCCTCGTGGCGGCACCGGACGCCTTGTCGGCCTCGCTCGACGCCCGGGATGCTGTGCTCGCAGCCCCGGCTGCGGTGCGTGCCTGCTCGGCGGCCGCGCGCGCCGCCGCCGCGTTCTGCTCCTGCCCCGCGGCGGATGCCGCGGCGCTGTTGGCGTTGGCTGCGGCGCGCTGTGCGCGCGCGGCAGCCGACGCCGCCGTCCCGGCAGCACTCATCGACGCATTCATCGCCTGGTGCGCGGCCGCCGCAGCCTGCACGGCGGTGTCTGCGGCATCCGCGGCCTGCGAGGCCAGGGAGGCCGCCCGGCCCGCTGCGGCGTTCGCCTTCTGTGCTTCGCCCTGCGCGGCATTGGCCTCCGCAGCCGCACGCTCCGTCGCCTCCTTGGCGAGTCTCGCCGCGAGGACAGCCTGAGCCGACGCCTCGTCGGCTTTGAGGCGCTCCTCCTGCGCGATGGCGTTCGCGTCGATCGCCTGCTGAGTGAGCTGCGTGATCGACGCCGTCTCGGCATCCCGCGCGGCGGCGACGAACTGGCCGTAGCGGAGGAAGTCCGCGACAGCCTGGGCGTCGTCGCTGCCGTCCGGCAGCATCGCGCCGAGCGCCTCCTCGGCCGCCGCGGCGACGCTGGGCGATCCGGAGCTCGCGAGTACGTACGCCGCGGAGCGATCGTCGATGATCCGCGCGTCATACTGCCCGGAGCGGATGAATTCGCTGACCGCGTTCGGGTCATCGGAGTCGAGGGCCTTCTCGGCCTCTCTGCTCACGGTGGGGGTGCCCGATCCGGCCAGGATGTACGCCTCTGAGCGCTCGTCGACGATCCACGCGTCCTGCCAGCCGCCCGAGACGAACGCGCGGATGACGGCAGGGTCGGTGGAATCGAGGGCGGCCTCGGCCTGCTCGCGCACCTCGCGACCGCCGAACATGCTGAGCCGCAGTGCGACGATCCGGTAGTCCTGGTCGATCGCGAGGGCCTGGCCGTTCGCGATGAACTCGTCGACAGCGGCTTCACCCTTCGCGAGCGCGTCGCGTGCTGCGGCCTGAACCGAAGGACCGCCGTCCGTGAACAGGCGAACGACTCCCGCCGGGTCGGTCGCCGGCTCGTAGAGGCCGAAGCCTTCCGGGACAGACGCCGGCGCAGTGTCGGCCGTAGCCACGACCGGCTGGAACAGTCCGATGACGACGGCGACCGTCGACACCATTGCGGCCAGCGCGAACGGCAGCCTTCGTGCGGGAGCGAAACGGAGTCGTCGAGCCGATCTGGGGGCCATCACGAGCCTCTTCTTCGAATGTCAGAAAGTCAGGGAGAACCGATGAACCGGAGACCGAAGGCGAGGCTGGCGGCCGCGGCGAATCGCCGGGTGGCGCGCGACCGAGAGTGCGAGCAGATCTGGCGTTCGAGCAGACCATCACGCGTCATCCGAAGGTCTGCGGCGGTACGGATCGGACTTTATCCATCGACTGTGAAAGTGTCTGTCCTCCAAATGGCCGACTTGACACGATAGAACGAGCGTGTGCAGCGCAATGTGTTCATATACGAGGACGATCCAGGGTCAACCGAGTCGCGTCAACCTTCGAAAATCCTGAAAGAATCTCTGGAGAATCCTGCGGGTCTCACGATTCCAGCGGCCGGAAAACGACGGACTCTGTCGCTCCTCCGCGTCGACTGATGTCGGTGGCCGGTGCCACGATCGGAGGATGCCGAACACCGACCTCCCGAGCGACGCCACCGTCGCGACGCCCCGCCGCCAGGGGCTGCTCGTGCTCGTGGCCGCGTTCGTCACGGTCGTGCTGTGGGCGTCGGCATTCATCGGCATCCGCGGTGCGGGACCGCACTTCGACCCCGGGGCGCTCGCGCTGCTGCGCATGGCCGTCGGAAGCGCTGTGCTGGCGATCATCGCGGTGCGGCACGGCATCCGTCTTCCCGCGCGGCGGAACTGGTGGCTCGCGGCCGTCTGGGGCGTTGGCTGGTTCTGCGTCTACAACCTCGCCCTCAACGCGGCCGAGCGCACGCTCGACGCCGGCACTGCGGCGATGGTCGTGAACCTCGCACCGCTGATGGTGGTCGTCTTCAGCGGACTGTTCCTGCGCGAGGGGTTCCCGAGGCCGCTGCTGATCGGAGCGCCGATCGCGTTCCTCGGGGTCGTGCTGATCGGCATGAACTCCTCGACGTCCGCTGGTCCCGACATCACCGGGCTACTGCTCGCCCTGCTCGCAGCGGTCATGTACGCGGGGTGCACCCTGCTGCAGAAGCGGCTGCTGAACGAGGGATCGGATGCGACGACGCTGACGTTCCTCGGGGCTGTCGCCGGCACGGTCGCACTCCTGCCCTGGACGGGAAGCCTGATCGGCGCCGTCCAGACGGCTCCCCTCGACTCGACGCTCTGGGTCGTGTACCTCGGGATCTTCCCGACGGCTGTCGCATTCACGACCTGGGCGTACGTGCTGCAGCGCAGCACCGCGGGTCAGACCTCGGCGACGACCTACGTCGTGCCCGCCATCGCGATCCTGCTGTCGTGGGCGATCCTCGGCGAGGTCCCGACGCCGCTCATGTTCCTGGGCGGTGCGCTCTGTCTGCTCGGCGTGCTCGTCACCCGCATGCGCTGGCGGCGGCGGGAGAGCTGACACGTCGCTTCACTCGGCCGATCGCCCCTCCCTCGGCCGGATGCGCCGCAGACGGCCGAGGCAAGCGTGTTCGGCCGAGGCGACGGCATCCGAAGACCGATCTCAGCCGCGCGAGATCGACCCCCGAGCGCCCTCGAGGTTCGCGAGCATCTCGCCGGCGAGCTTGCGCTTGAGCTCGAGCGACTCGCCGATCTCAGCGGCCAGCCGCGGACGGGTGCGGATCAGCTCATCGACCGTCGATAGGGGAAGCACCACGACCGTGAGGATCTCCCCGGCCACGGTCACCGCCTGCGTGCGCTCGCGGGTGAGCGCCGTCTGTCCGATGATGTCGCCCTTCTCGGCCGTCGCGAACTCGACGCGACCGCCGTCGACTTCCAGCGTGAGCACGGCGCGCCCCGACACCACGACCCGAACCTCGTCGGGCACGACCCCGCTCGGCAGCACGACCTCGCCGACGCCGAAGCGCTCCAGGTGAGACCCCTGCAGCAGCGCCTCGAGGTCGTCGTCGTGCAGATGCAGCGTCCCCGCGATCTCCGAGAGCGCCTCGGCCAGCCTGCCGGGCTCGGCGATCGGATCCGTCGCATCGCCGTCGAGCGCGAACCCGTGCCGGCGCGCCGCGTACCAGAGCCACGACAGGTAGGTCGAGAGCGCCCGCCCGGCATCCGCCGGTCCTGCGACGGGAATCGTGACGCCGTACGCTCCGGCACCCGAGTAGCTGGCACTCGCACGCTCCCCCGGCGCCCGCATGGGCAGGGCATCGGCGACCTCGACGAGCAGAGCGATGACCTCGTGCGGCGGGTCGTCGGTCGCGAACTTCACGTCGGTCGACGCCGCGTACGGGCCGTCCGGCTCCGACAGGTTCGTGAACGACGCCCCCGACAGGCTCGAGTTCGGGACGATCTGGATGCCGGAGCCGGTGTCGATGTGCACGGCACGCCAGTTCACCTCGACGACACGACCGCGCACGCCGGAGGCGTCGAGGAAGTCGCCGATCTTGAACGGCTGCTCGAACAACAGCAGCAGCCCCGAGATGACGCCGCCGACCGCGTTCTGCAGGGCGAGGCCGATCACGATCGATCCGACGCCGAGAGCGGTGAACAGGCCGCCGACGTCGGCATCCCACACCCAGGAGAACAGCAGCGCGAGGCCGAGCGCGACGAGCACCAGCCGTGCGATCTCGACGAAGATCGTGGGGATCCGCTTGCGCCAGGAGTCCTCTGCGGCGTTCGCGAACAGGGCGACGTTGAAAGAGGACAGAAGCAGCAGGATGACGAGGAAGCCGAACACCGTCGCCACGACGCGCGTCCACACCTGTTCGGCCGGCGACTGGATCGCGAACGCCAGCAGCGCGAACAGGGCGCCGACCGGGATGACGGCGTTGCGCAGCAACCGCAGAGGCCCGGCGACCGGGCTGTTCCGCCTCCGGAGACCGTTGATCAGCTCAGTGAGCACGACGAGCAGCACCGGCACGCCCACGGCGAGGACGATGACCCACCAACCCCAGCCGTCGCGGAAGGCGTCTTCGATCACGTCACGCCACCTTCCACACGGTCTCGGTCGTGCCGTGCGCCTCGATCGTGCCCGCCTCGGTGAACGTGAAGACCTCTCGAGTCCGGTCGTACACCGTCTGACTCACGTACACACCCGGCTGCCCGGTGACCGACCGCACGCGGTACGCGAGGTTCACGGCATCGCCCCACAGGTCGTAGGCGAGACTCGTGCGCGCGACGAGTCCGCTCGTCACCGTGCCGGTGTCGACACCCGCTCGCAGGCCGATCGACGTGCCGTTCTGCGCGTTGAAGCGCTCGATCACTCCCAGCAGATTCCGCGCGAAGTCGACGCTGCGTCGCACGTTGTCGACCCGCGGCACGATGAGTCCCGATGACGCGAGGTAGCCGCCGCGCAGGGTACGCACCTTCTCCACGCCCGCCTTCTCGGCCGCCTCGTCGAACCCGCGCATGAGGGTGTTCAGGTGTCCGATCTCCTGCTCGGGGGTCAGCCCGCGCGCGTAGTCGTCGAAGCCGATCAGCTCCGCGAACACGACCGAGACGTTCTCATGCGCCTCCGAGATCGCCTCGTCGCCCTTCTTGTACCGCTCGGCGACGCGCTCCGGCATGAGGGTCAGCAGCAGCCGCTCGTTCTCGGCGTGCTGCTCGTCGATGAGCTCCTGCTTCACCCGCAGGCTCGACGCCATGTCGTTGAAGGCGCTGCCCAGGTCGCCGAACTCGTCGCGGGACCCCTGTGGCACCTGCACATCGAGGTCGCCCTCCGCCACCCGATGCGTCGCGGCGACGAGACGGTGGATCGGGCGAGTGAACACCTGCGCGAGCAGCAGCGACAGCAGCGAGACCCCGAGCAGGATGCCGAGCAGCGAGAGCAGCACGGTCCTCGTGAAGTCGCTCACCGGGGCGAACGCCTCAGCTGAATCGATGCGCGCGATGATCACCCAGTCGAGGCCCTCGACCTCCAACGGCGCGTATGCGGTGACGCTGTCGCCTCCGAGGTAATCGCGGCCGGTCGTCGTGCCGGATCGGCCGGCTTGAGCATCCGTCACCGCCTGCGTCGTGACCGGCTGCAGCAGCACGGTGCCGTCGACCTCGACGGCACGCTTCGCGATGCTCGGCGCCACGCCTCCGTTGACCGCACGCTCCTCGTACTTCTCGGGGTCCTCGATGAGGATACGGGAGTTGCTGCGCATGAGGTCGTCGCGGCCGACGAGGTAGACCTCGCCGGTGTCGCCCAGACCCTGCTCCTTCCAGCCCTCCGACCCGGTCGTGAGGTTGTTGATCGTATCCAGGGAGATCTGGAAGGCGAGCGCGCCGGTGACGCGATCGCTGTTGCCGACCGGCGAGACGACCCACATGCTGGGAACGTTGAGACCGGGGATCCAGCGCTCGAAGTCGGTGAGGATCACGGTGTTCACGGAGTTCGTCGCGATCGCCTCGGAGTAGGCGTTCGCGACCGACGTGTCGCGGTACGGTCCGGTGAGGAGGTTGGTCCCCAGCTCGGGACCCTTGTACGCGGAGAACACGACGTCGCCGTCGAGGTTCATCAGCAGGGCGTCTTCGTAGCCCGCCTCCTGGATCAGGCGGGTGAAGTAGTCGCCGTACTGTTGCGCCGCCTGCCCGTACGCCGACTCGTCGTCGGGGTCGTTGTCTTGCAGAAGCGTGTCGTAGTCGGCGTCGAAGTCCTTGTTCTGCGTCGTGAAGTGCGCCTGCAGATGCTGGCCGGCCACCGACTCGGGGATGAAGGCGCTGTCGCCGTACTGATCGCCGGTGCGCGCCTCGAGCTCGGGGATGAAGGTGTCGGCGTAGTACGCCTGCAACTCCTCGATCTCGCCTGGCTCCTGCTCCTCCTGCTGAAGCGCGGCGAAGCCGGCGTTGATGGAGGTCGACAGGGTTTGGGCACTGAGATTGCGGGAATGCAACGAGGCGTCGCGTTTGACGGCATCGAACTCATCCGTGATCTCGGCGGCTCGCATCGAGCGGATCGTGATGAGCTGATCGACCGCCGCGTCGTGCAGCGAGCCGCGACCGTTGATGAAGCCGATCGCTCCGACGATGACCGACGAGACGAGGCTCACCGCCAGCAGCATGATGAGCAGCTTGGATTGGATGCTGAGCCCCGCCCGACCGCGCCAGGAGCGACGGCCCTCTCGGGTCGCAGGTGTAGCCGTACCTTCGCTCATGTGCCCCTCCGCCACGCGCGTCGTCGTCTCGCGACAGACGCTATCGATATATCGGCATGGCGGTCTAGAGCCGATTTCGACGGTGTCGATAGTGTGTGCGCGGGAGGAAGTATGAAGACCTGGTGGCCTTACGTCCGGCTGGCGTCCGCAGCGCTCGGCCTCGCGGCTGTGATCGCCCAGCTCTCACTCACCGTCGCGCTCGCGGCCGACAACTCGACCCCGTGGGGCAGTCACCTCCCCACTGTGTGGTGGAACTTCTTCAGTTTCTTCACGATCGACTCCAACGTCATCGCGGCCGTGTCGTTCATCGTCGCCGCGATCTGGGGCGTCCGGCATCGGCGCGACGACGAGCGGGAGCCCTCCTGGCTCGCGATCCTGCTCGTGTGCGCGAGCACCTACATGATCGTCACGGGCATCGTCTACAACACCCTCCTCCGCGGCATCGAGCTGCCCCAGGGCATCACGGTCCCGTGGTCGAACGAGGTGCTGCACGTCGTCTTCCCGTTGATCCTGCTGCTCGACGTGCTCTTCGCCCCGCGCCGCCGCGCACTCCCCTGGAGCACAGTCTTCATCTCGGCGATCTTCCCGCTCGTCTGGGTCGCATACACGATGATCCGCGCCAACCTCGTTATCGCGCCCGCCACGGGCGAGAAGTGGTGGTACCCCTACCCCTTCCTCAACCCGCAGGTGATCCCCGGCGGGTATCTCGGCGTCTCCGGGTACATCATCGGCATCGCGATCGCCATCATCGGCGTCGCCTGCTTCGTGGTGTGGGTGGGACGCCGCCGCGCGGCATCCGTCTCCTCCGACTGACCGACAGCGAATGGGGAGAAGTCCCCATTCGAGGGCCGGAGGGGCACGAACGGATGCCGTTACGCTGGTCGCGGGGGAACGTCGTCGCGTCCCCGAGGGAACGAGGAGACCTGTGAACGAGCCCTACGCACCTGGCAGCCCCGCGGGTTCCACCCCGCCGCCTCCGCCCGCTCCGTCGGCATCACCCGCGCCCCCGGCCCCGCCGGCCCCGCCCGCGGCTCCGACCACGCGCGCCGAGGCAAGCGCTGCTCAGCCCGCTCCTCCCGCTTCGCCTTCGGCATCGAAGAGATCCGAGGTGCCGACCGACGCCGAGCTGCGCCGCGCGAGCGCCGTGCTGAAGACGGTGTCGGACGCGTACTCGGCGAAGATGGTCGGTCAGGAACGCCTGCGAATGAGCCTGCTCATCTCGCTGATCGCGGGCGGGCACATCCTGCTCGAGAGCGTGCCGGGTCTCGCCAAGACCACCGCCGCGAGCACGCTCGCCGACACCGTGAAAGCGCAGTTCAAGCGCATCCAGTGCACGCCCGACCTGCTGCCCAGCGACATCACCGGCAACCAGATCTACGACGCCGCGACCGGTTCGTTTCGCACCGTGCTCGGACCGGTGCACGCGAACTTCGTGCTGCTCGACGAGATCAACCGCTCGAGCGCGAAGACCCAGAGCGCGATGCTCGAGGCGATGCAGGAGCATCAGACCACGATCGGTGGCGAGGTGCACCACCTCCCGCAGCCGTTCCTCGTGATCGCCACGCAGAACCCCATCGAGCAGGAGGGCACGTACGAGCTGCCCGAGGCTCAGATGGACCGCTTCCTTCTGAAGGAGATCGTCGAGTACCCGAGCCCGGCCGACGAGTTCGAGATCCTCGGACGCATCGACTCGGGCGTGCTCGACCCCGACCGCCACGTCGAGAGCGCGATCACGCTCGATGACGTGCGGATGCTGCAGGACGTCGCGAGCCGCATCTACGTCGACCCCGCGATCCGCAACTACATCGTCTCGATCGCGTACGTCACCCGGAACCCCGCCCCGTACATCGGCGAGGAACGCGCCCGCTACATCAAGTACGGCGCCAGCCCGCGCGCGAGCATCGCGTTCCTGCAGGCCGCGCGCGCCCTCGCGCTGCTCAACGGTCGCGGTCACGTGCTCCCCGAGGACATCCGGTCGCTGCGCCACCTCGTGCTGCGCCACCGCGTGCTGCTGACGTTCGAGGCCGACGCCGAGGGCATCCGCAGCGAGGAGATCATCGACCAGATCTTCGGCGCCGTCCCCACCCCCTGACCCATGCCCAGCCTGATCACCCAGGTGAAGAGCAAGCTCTTCATCCACTCGTCGCGCAAGTCGCTGCACGCCCTCGACGGCGCGTACGCGTCGCTGCTGCACGGGCGCAGCCTCGACTTCGAAGACCTGCGCAAGTACGAGTACGGCGATCAGGTGCGTGACATCGACTGGCGCGCGACCGCCCGGCTGGGCACGCCGCTGGTGAAGCGGCACCGCGCCCAACGCATGCACACGGTGATGTTCGTGGTCGACACCGGGCGATCGATGAGCGCTCTCGCCCGCGACGAGCGCTCGAAGAAGGAGCTCGCGATCCTGGCCGCCGGGGTGCTGGGGGTGCTCGCCCTGCGACACGGCGACGACTTCACCCTCGTCTACGGCGACTCCGCCGGCGTGCGCCGTCGGGCTCCCGGCCGCAGCGAGGGAGCTCTCGAACACGCGCTGCGCACGGTCGACCGCGCGATCGACGACAGCACGGCCCCGAGCGACCGCGACGCCCTGCTGTCGTATGTGACGCGCACCATCTCGCGGCGGATGATCGTCGTCGTCATCACCGACGAAGCGCCGATCACTCCCGAGACCGAGCGGGTGCTGCGCCGACTGCGCGTGCAGCACGACGTGCTGTGGCTCACCCTGCGCGACGCCGAGCCCGTGCTCGACCACACCACAGGAACCATCCGCAGCGACGTCGACAGCATGTGGGAGGTGCCCGACTTCGTGCAGGGCGACCTCGACATCGTGCGAGAGCTCACGGCGCAGACCGAGGCGGATGCCGTGCGGCTCGCCGAGGTGCTCAAGCGCATGGAGATCAGCCACGGAGTGCTCGCGGATCAGGACGACGCCGTCTCGCAGCTGCTGCAGCTGCTGAATCGGAGGTCGCATGCCCGGCTCTGACGAGCTCTACCCGCCGGCGCAGTACGGCTGGGGATGGATCCTGCTCGCGATCGGCATCCTGCTGCTGCTCGTCGCCGGGGCCTGGCTGGTCATCGCCGTGACGAAGCCGCGCCGCGACCTGACCCTGATCCGCGACGGGCAGGGCGCCACGCTGCAGACCGTCGACGTGCTGTCCCAGCTGCGGGTCGAGTATCTGCAGGCGATCCAGCACATCGAGGACGACTATCGAGCGCGCACCCTCTCGGCGCGCAACGCCAACTTCGAGCTGAGCCGCGTCGTGCGCACCTTCGTGAACGAGTACAGCGGCCTCGAAGCCCCGGTCCTCGCGCTCGACGACCTCGTGTCCCGCGGCGTGCACCCCGCCCTCATCGACGCGATGGGCCGCCACTACTACCCCAGCATCTTCCGTCCCGGTCCTGCGATCGATCCGCTGGCCGGCGCCGAGGCGGCCAGAACGGTGGTGCGCACATGGCACTAGCGAACTGGTGGGTCGTCCTCGTCGTCGTGGGCACCGCCGTCGTCGCGATCGCGATCGGTGTGCTGCTCGGGTTGCGCGGCGGCGCGAAGACCGATGCGCACGAGCGAGCGAGAGTCGCGCGCGCCGAACGCCTGCGCGCCCTGCCGACGTTCCGTCAGGCGCTGAACCGCCGCGTGCTGGCGCTCTCCGGCATCCTGCTGCTGGGTGTCATCGCCGTCGTGTCCGCGGGTGTCGTCGCCGCCCGGCCGATGTCGTCGCAGACCATCCAGCCCGTGAACACGAGCCGCGACATCATGCTGTGCCTCGACGTCTCGGGGTCGATGAGCGAGGTCGACGTCGAGGTGCTGACCGTGTTCGAGGAGCTTCTCGACAGCTTCGAGGGCGAGCGCATCGGGCTGACGATCTTCAACAGCTCCCCGGTGCAGATCTTCCCCCTCACCGACGACTACCCGTTCATCCGCGAGCATCTGCAGAGCATCCGCGAGAGCTTCGACTACCTCGACGAAGTGCCTGAGCACTGGGTCGGCACCCTCAACGGGAACGGCGCCTCGCTCATCGGCGACGGCCTCGCCGCCTGCGCCATGGCCTTCGACCACCCCGACGACGAGCGCTCCCGGTCGATCATCTTCGCCACCGACAACGAGATCAACGGTGCCTCGATCGTCACTCTCGACGAGGCCGCCGCGTACTCGGCGTCGGTCGGGGTGCGCGTGTTCGCGCTCAATCCGGTGGAGGGGAAGGATGCCGACGTCAGCGCCGAGCTCACCCGCGCCGCCGAGGCGACGGGCGGGCAGGCGTACGGCCTGCGCGACACCACCACGGTGTCGGACATCGTGGCACAGGTGCAGGAGCAGGAGGCGACCGAGCTCAAGGGACAGGCGCAGGTCGTCTGGACCGACACCCCGAACCTCTGGATCGTCGTGCTGCTCGTCGCGATGCTGTCGTTCGTGGTCGTGCTCTGGAGGGTGAAGCTGTGATCCTCCAGCCCGTCCTCAACGTCTTCCTGCTCCTGCTGCTGTTCGCACCCGTGGCGGCGATCGGCGTTCTCGCGCTCGTCAAGGCTCCCGGACGCGACCGGGGTCTGTGGGTCATGCGGCTCGTCATGCTCGTGGCCCTCTTCGCGATGCTGCTGCGCCCCGGCATCCCCGGAGGCGCGACGCAGACCCTCGCGACCGACACCGACATCGTGCTCGTGGTCGACACGACCGCGAGCATCGTCGCCGAGGACTGGGCCGACGGCCAGCCTCGACTCGACGGCGTGCGCGCCGACGTGCAGTCCATCGTCGACGAGTACCCCGGCGCCCGCTTCGCGCTCATCACCTTCGACGCCTCGGCCGACCTGCGGCTGCCACTGACCACCGACACGACGGCGCTGATCTCGTCGCTCGACGTGCTGCGCCCCGAGGTCACGAGCCAGTCGCGCGGCAGCTCGATCGGCATCGCGAACCAGTTGCTCGCCGACACGCTCGCGAACGCCGCCGAGTCGCAACCCGATCGCTCGCGCATGGTCTTCTACTTCGGCGACGGCGAGCAGACCGCGAGCTCGACGCCCGAGCCCTTCGACGGCAGCGAGCGATACACGGATGCGGGAACCGTGCTCGGCTACGGCACGACCGAGGGTGGACCGATGCGGCTCACCACCGGCGGCGTCGACGGAGCGAGCGGCGAGTACATCCAGTACGAGGGCGCGAACGCACTGTCGACGATCGACGAGCGGAACCTCGAGACGATCGCCGGTCAGCTGGGCGTCGAGTATCAGCACCGGGCGGCGGATGCCGAGATCGCCCTGCCCGAGGCGCCGTCGACCACGACGAACTACGCCGAGTCCGGTCAGGTGGGCAACGTGATCGAGCTGTACTGGATCGCCGCGTTGCTCATCGCCGCGCTGCTCGCGGTCGAGCTCGCGAGGGCGAGCATGCTCGTCGCTCGACTCCGCCACCTCCGCGCCCCGAAGCCCGGCAGCGCCACCCGCGGGTCGTCGAGCGAGCGCAGCCGCCGCGGGTCGTCGAGCGAGCGCAGCGAGACGAAACGTGACGGAGGTGACGCATGAGCACCGTGACCTCACCCGCCGAGGTCCGGGCCGAGGCGGCATCCGCTCTCCTCGCCTCGAACCGGCGGCGGCGCCGCATCCGTCGCTGGATCGCGATCGGCACGCTGCCGCTCACGCTCGTCGCGCTTCTCTTCGTCGGCAAGCTGCTGAGCATGTACGCCTTCGCGCACCAGTCGATCAGCGCGTACGTGGCCGACGACTATGCCGGTTCGGAGGCGTCGGCGCGAGGCCAGGAGTTCCTCAACTGGTTCGAGCCGTACAAGGCGCCCTTCAACGTCGGCACGGCCCTCGCGGGCGCCGAGCAGCTGCCCGAGGCACGCGCGAAGCTCGAGGAGGCGCTCGACCTCGCGACCGGACTCGAGGTCTGCGGAGTGCGCATCAATCTCGCGATCGTGATCGAGCGGATGGGCGATGCCGCTCGCGCCGACGGCGATGGTGCGGGGGCCGCTCAGCTGTACGCCGAGGCGCTCACGGTCACCACCGAGATGCCCGAGGAGTGCAACAGCGAGGAGGCGCAGCAGCAGTCGTCGGATCCGAGCCGCGACATGCAGCAGAGCAAGGATGACCTCGAAGACCGCCTCAAGCAGAAGCAGCAGCAGGAGCAGCAGCCCGAGCAGCAGGAGCAGCCCCAGGAGCAGCAGCAGGAGCAGCCCTCTGACGACAAGCTCGAGGAGCTCAAGGACAAGCTCGAACAGGGCACTCAGGAGCGCGACCAGCAGCAGGGCGGCGACGGCGGCGGCTCGGGAACGGACAAGCCATGGTGATGGATCACGAGAAGCAGCGCGCTCGGTACATCGCCGGTACGGAGGGTGCACCGCCGCTGCCCCCGCCGGGCGGGTACCGCAACGCGCGACGCCCGTCTTCACCGGTGGTGCAGCAGCCGGCCGTCCCCGGCGCGTTCGCCACCGCGACCGCCGAGCCCGAGGCGAAGAAGCCCGCGAACGCCCTCGGCTGGATCGCGCTGGTGACCGGCATCCTGTTCGCCGTCATCCTGCTCGTCACCCTCGCCGCGGGCGGGACCGACGTTCTTTACGGCGTCACGATGCTCGCACTGCAGCTCGTCGTCGTCGCGGTGATCGTCGGCGCGCTGTTCACCGGCAGGGGTCGCACCTTGGGCGCGATCGCTCTCGCTGTGACGCTCGTCTTCAATGTCGCGACCGTCGGCGGTATCGGCGCACTGCAGACCTCGGCAGCCGGGACCTATGACGGCATGAAGTCAGACGAGCAGAAGCACGAGGAGGCCTACCCCGGAATCAAGGGGACCGACTCTCAGGACGTGCTGGCTCAGCAGTCGCTCGAACAGGTGCAGGCCGAGGCCGAGAGCCTGTTCGCCGACGTCCGCTCGCGGCTCACGGCCGAGTACGGGTTCGAGTGGGTGCAGGTGGGCGACGAGGACTTCCGCCCCGAGCGCAACGGCTACGGCGGCGAATCGATGCTCGTCGAGTACACCTCCGCCAGCTGGGCGACGACCGAACCCGTTCAGGACTACGCGCTCAAGCTCGACGTCATGTCGACGATCGACGACGTCATCGCCGAGCACGGCCTGTCGTACCTGTACTCGTTCAACGATGCATCGTCGGGCCTCGATCCCACCACGATCGCGAAGCTCTACGGCAGTGACGACCCCCGTGAACAGCACACGTGGGAGTACTACGCCGAGAACTATCCCGACCCGATGCGGTTCTACGCGAACATCTACGACCTCTCCAACGACCCGACCGGCGACTTCCGTACGGCGAGGGAGGCGCAGAACGCCCGGACGGGCGAACCGCTCGAGGGTCTGCAGCTCACCGTGCTCGCGAGCGCTCTGCTCAGCGACGCCGACCGGGCCGAGTTCGAGAAGAAGCTGCAGGAGTACCCGGGCTTCGAGTGAGTCTCCCGACGTCGTCGGTCAGTCGGCGAGCGTGTGGAGCATCCGGGCCAGGGCATACCGTGTATGGCCGCGAGCGGTGCGGGGGTCGTAACCGAGGGTGTCGATCAGCGACGCGAGTCGCTCCTGGATGCTGGAGTGGTGCCGCCCGAGTCGCGCGGCGACCGC
Organism: Microbacterium sp. SZ1; assembly: GCF_002362255.1. GTDB lineage: Bacteria > Actinomycetota > Actinomycetes > Actinomycetales > Microbacteriaceae > Microbacterium. The sequence goes on from NZ_LPVV01000004.1 coordinate 303,687, forward strand.
CCGGACGCTGCGCTCCTCGGCGAGAGCGTCGAGGAGTTCGAGGGTGCGCGGGTCGAGGGTCCGCAGAGCCGCCGCGTCAGGGTGCAGTGGCGCGGAGTCGGCCGCCTGCGCGACGATCAGGGCCCCACCGAGGTCGGCCGCGTGCACGGCGGGCTCGGCCTCCGACGTGAGTCGCACCGCTATCAGCGCCGACGACCACGAATCGGGGAGCTCGACGCTCGGCACCGTCAGCCCCACTCCGAGGCGCGGAGCGGAACCCTCCGGCCAGGCCGACACCGGATCGGACGCGGCGTCGACGATCGTCGCGCGGGTCAGCCCGTGCCGGGTGGCGACGACGGACGACGGATGCTGCGCCAGTGGCGCCGGATCGGGCGGCGAGGCCACGACCCGCAGCGCGCCGTCCGGCACCCGAAGGCGCAGCACAGCGCTCGCCCGTTCGTCGGCACTCGCGTAGGAGCTGATCGCGAGTTCGACCGCGCTCTCGGCGCCGACCGACCGGCGAGCGCGGACGATGCCGAGCGCGAGGGCGAGACGTTCCAGGATCATCGCGTCGTTCGTACGGGGTTCGCCGTCGCGCTCGATCCAGGCCGCGGCGTCCTGTCCGCATTCCCGCTGCATCCACGACTGCTCGGGCTCGCGCGGGTCGACGCGCTCCCCGCCCGCGGCGACGCGGACGATCTGCGAGCCGTCGCGCAGTCCGACCGTCGCACCGCTCAGCACGGCGGCCCCGCGGAGCATGCTCTCGACGCCGACCGACCGGGCGACCAGCGCATCGAAGTACGTGACGACCTTGAGGGTCTCGCTCGCGTCGGGATCGAGGGCGGTGAGCCGCCCCAGCAGATCTTGCATGTCGGCTCCATCGCCCGGGGGTTCCAGATTAGGACGTCAGCCACGTGCCGACCTCCTCGGCACCACCGAAGAGCGCCCGCGCCCTCAGCCGAGGAGCCGCGTGACCCAGTCGTCGCGGGCGGCGAGCATCGCCTGCGCGACGGCGGCGTGCGGCGCGAACATGTCGAAGCCGTGGAATCCGCCGGCCCACACGTGCAGCTCCGCCTGCACGCCCGAGGCCCAGAGCTTCGTCGCGTAGGCCACGTCCTCGTCGCGGAAGACCTCGGCGCTGCCGCAGTCGATGAACGCGGGCGGCAGGCCCGAGAGGTCGGTGGCCCGCGCGGGGGCGGCGTAGATCGACACCTCCTCGGTGCCCTTGCGGTCACCGAGCAGCGCCGTCCACCCAGTGATGTTCGACCCGCGGTCCCACACGCCGATGCCGTCGATCTGGTGGGTCGAGACGGTCTCGTCGCGGTCGTCGAGCATCGGATAGATGAGCAGTTGGCCGATCAGCGGCGGACCCTTCCGGTCGCGGGCGAGCAGCGCGGTACCGGCGGCGAGCCCGCCCCCGGCGCTCCCGCCGCCGATGAGCAGGCGGCTCGTGTCGATGCCGAGGTCGTCGGCGTGCGCGGCGGTCCAGTGCAGCGCGGCGTAGCAGTCCTCGACCGGATAAGGATCGGGGAACTCCGGCGCCAACCGGTACTCGACCGTCACGATCACCCCGTTGAAGCGCTCGGCCCAATCGAGGAAGCCGACCACGCCCAGCCAGCGGTTGCCGATGATCATGCCGCCGCCGTGCGTGTGGAAGAAGCCCGGTCCGGTGCCCGTGCGTCCCTCTTTCTCGATCACCGTCACGACGATGTCGTCGCCCTCGTGACCGGCGACGGTCTCATCGCGCCATACGAATCCGCGATCTGCGAGCATCTGTCGGATCTCGCCGTCGTTGCTCACGGGCGACTGTCGCATCAGCGGGATCATCTCCGCCGTGAGCGTCGGCGGCAGCTGATCGGCGACGAGCGCGAGCGCGGCCTCGAGCTCGGGGTCGAACGGCGGGCGGGCGAGTGTGTCGGTCATCGGAACTCCTTCGTCCTCAGTGTCCATGGTCGCGTCGTCGCGGCCTCAGGCTCAGCATCCCTTCACTCGTCGCGCCGAGGAACCCGCCGGGTGCGGCCGATCGAGGGAGTACCGACCGCCGGACGGCGGGGTCAGGACGACAGTGCGAGCCCCGCGGCGAGCGCGAAGCCGAGCACGGTCGCGAGCCCCGTGGACTCCTTGGCCTTCGACTGCGCCTCGGGCACCATCGAGTCGACGAGCATCACGAGCAGCGCGCCGGCCGCGAAGCCGCCCGCTGCAGAGCGGAAGGTCTCATCGGTGACGCTCGCGAGCGCGAAGCCCGCCACCGTGGCCGCCGCGCAGACGACGGCGACCCCGCCCCAGAGCGCGAGGACGCGCGAGCGCTTCATGCCGCCCGCGAGCAGGTCGGCCGCTGAGCCGATCGACTCGGGCAGGTTCGAGACGAGGATGGCGACGACGAGCGCGACGCTCACCGGCTCTCCCGAGGCGAGACCGATGCCGAGCACGAGCTGCTCGGGGATGCCGTCGAGCAGCGCCCCCACCGCGAGCTGGCCGCCTCCGGCGCCGCCCTTCGCCTTCGCCGCTCTCGCATCGAGGATGCGGTCGGCGATGTAGTAGCTGAGCGCGCCGAGGGCCACGCCGATGACCAGCGGGATGGGACCGGTGCGCTCGAGGCCCTCCTCCCACAGCTCGAAGGCGATCGAGGCCATGAGCGCGCCGGCGCCGAATCCCAGCACGATGCCCAGCCAGCGGGGCGGCCACGCACGCAGCAGTGCGAGCACCGCGCCGACGAACAACGGGGATGCCGCGACCACACCCCACAGCACTGCCTGACCCATGCCGACCACTCTCGCACCGCGGGGGTCGGAAAACCCAGGGGGTTGCCACCGAGATCTGAGATCAGGAACATCACCCGAGATCAGGAGGATGCTGTGCGCGCACTCCTGATCTCGGGATGTGGTCCTGATCTCAGAGACGCGAGGGTCAGCCGATGCGGTGGATGTCGAGGTCGATGCGTCCTGGCAGGAGGTCGGCGCGCAGAGCCCGCGTGCCCCGGTAGTCGCCGTCCTTAAGCCGTCGGAACGGGCGGCTCGGCGCCTCGTCGACGACACCGTCGAGACGCGCGAGCATCCGCGCGGTCTCTCGGTCGACGTCGTCCGCGTCGAGACCGTCGGCGTCATGGACGACGTGCAGGTCGAGCGGCTCGATGCCCGTGTACCAGAGCGTCCCGTGGGTCACGGGGAAGAGCAGCTGATCGATGTCGCCGCTGATGCCGCGGCTGCCGATCGAGCGGTCGTCCTCGCCGGCGGTGACGATCACGAGAGCGCGGCGTCCGGCGAGCGGGCCGTCGCCGTAGCGGCGCGGGAGACCGGTCTCGGGGTCGTTCGGACCGTACGCGAAGCCGTTGGTGAGCACCCGGTCGAACCATCCCTTGAGGATCGCCGGCGGTCCGTACCACCAGAGCGGGAACTGCAGCACGACGAGGTCCGCCGCCCCGAGCTTGCGCTGCTCCTCGACCACGTCGTCGGGCAGGCGGCCCTCGGCGAACGCCTCGCCCATGAGGTCGACGACGCTGCCGGGTCGCCCCAGCGGGTCGCCGAGGTCGCGGGCCGCGAGCACCGGGTCGAACCCCTGGCGGTACAGGTCGCTCGTGACGACCTCGTAGTCGCGGGACAGCGCGTCGACTCCTTCGCGGAAGAGGCGCGCGTTGAAGGAGTCCGCCTGCGGATGGGCGAAGATCCAATGGGCGACGGGGCGCGACGACATGGTGTCCTCTCAGTCGGTTCTGGTCAGCGGGCGCCGGCCGGGGTGGTCACGACCGTTGCCCGCCGCAGCGGGAGCAGAGCGGCTGCGACGACGGCCACGGCCGCGACGACGAGCGCGACGGCGAATCCGGCCGTGCCGACGATCGTCGCGATCGTGCCGAGCACGGCGATGCCGAGCCCGCCACCGAGGGAGAAGCTCACCTCCTGGATCGCTCCGACCTGCCCCGCGTCGTCTTCGGTCGTGACGTCGAAGAGGGTCGTGGCGGCGAGAGTCGCGGCGACGCCGAACCCGGCACCGACGAGCACGAGCGGGATGGCGACGATGTCGGGATCGAACGCCAGCCAGGCGAGTCCCGCTCCCTGCACGAGGAGCGCGAGCACGGTCAGCGTCGGCGAGGTCAGCCAACGCAGGAAGAGCGGAGCGACCACCCCGCCCAGCGCGATGGCGACCGCCTGCGGGAGGATCGCGATCCCCGCCTCGGCGGCGGTGTGCGCGCGCAGATCCTGCAGGTGCAGGCTGACGAGCAGGACGGATGCCGCGGCCACACCGCTGCTCGCCACGATGCGCACGATCGCCGGGCTGAACCCCGGCACCGAGAACAGCCGCATGTCGATGAGCGGTTCACGGAGTGCACGCTGGCGCCGGATGAAGTACACGAGGGTCGCGACGGCGACGACGGCGGCGACGGCAGCCGCGATCGGCGCCGCGAGCGCCTCGTGCAGGGCGAACACGAGCGCGCCGAGCGCCACGATCGACGACAGGATGCTGAGCACGTCCCACGACGCGGGCCGCGAGCTGCGCGAGTCGGGCACGAGCCAGATCGCGAGGATGCCGGCGAGCACGGCGAGCGGCACGCTGCCGAGCAGCAGCCACCGCCATCCCGGTCCCTCGGTGACGATGCCGCCGAGCACCGGCCCGAGGGCGCTGCCGGTGCCGAACGTCGCCGTCCAGAGACCGTAGGCGAGCACGCGCTGACGCGCCTGGTAGTGCGCGCCGATGGTTGCGACGACCCCCGCCACGACGAACGCCTCGGCCACACCGAGCAGCGCGCGCACGACGATGAGCAGCAGTCCGTCCTGAGCCAGCCCGCCCACGAGATTGAGCGCCGCGAAGCCGGCGAGACCGATGAGGACTATGCGCTTGCGGCCGAAGGTGTCGCCGATGCGCGAGGCGAGGATGAGCGTCGCCGCGAGCGCCAGCGCATACACGTCGACCAGCCACAGCGCACCGCTGTCGGTGAGGGTGAGATCGCCCCGGATCGCCGGGAGCGCGGTCGACACGCTGCTGATCGCCAGGGCTCCGATGAGGATGCCGAGCAGCAGCGGGATCATGGCCAGCCAGGGACGCCGAGCGCGGCGCGCGTGAGCGGAGACGACGGGGACGGGGAAGGTCACCACACGAGTCTGGCGGAGGGGTACGATTCCGACAAGTACGGTCATCCAGGTCACATACTGACGTTTCGGATACCATGGCGGTCGACGGAAGGCGGAGCGATGAGGGAGAAGACCGAACGCATCGTGCGCGAGTGGGGCGACGCCTGCGACGCCGAGATCTCGATCGCCGTCCTCGGCGGGGCGTGGAAGCCCAGCATCCTGAGCCTTCTCGGCGAGCACGAGGTGCTTCGCTTCGGCGAGCTCAGCCGCCTGCTCGACGAGCCGACGGCCCGCGTGCTCACGCGTCAGCTGCGCGAGCTCGAAGACGACGGGTTGATCACACGCGAGGTATACCGACAGGTGCCCCCGAAGGTCGAGTACCGCCTCAGCGACCTCGGCCGCGGATCCATGCCGCTCGTCGACGCGCTCACCGCCTGGGGTGGGCAGTACGCCGCGACACAGCGCGCGTCGCTGGCCGCGGCATCCGCCTGATCGTCCCCTCCGTCCCGAGATCAGGGGCATGCACCCAGATCAGGAGGACACTGTCGGCATCCTCCTGATCTCGGGCGATGCTCCTGTTACCGGCGCCCGCGAAAACAGGCGACACGCCGCCGATAGACTGGAAGGCATGTCCAAGGTCCTCCAGTCACTGCCCGTCGGCGAGCGCGTCGGCATCGCCTTCTCCGGAGGACTCGACACCTCCGTCGCCGTCGCGTGGATGCGTGACAAGGGCGCGGTGCCCTACACCTACACCGGCGACCTGGGTCAGTACGACGAAGACGACATCGAGTCGATCCCGGGCCGCGCGCTCGAGTACGGCGCCGAGGCCTCGCGACTGATCGACTGCAAGACCGCCCTGGTCGAGGAGGGCTTCGTCGCCCTCTCGTGCGGCGCGTTCCACATCCGCTCCGGCGGCAAGACGTACTTCAACACCACTCCCCTCGGCCGCGCGGTCACCGGCACGCTGCTGGTGCGCGCCATGAAGGAGGACGGCGTCGACATCTGGGGCGACGGCTCCACCTACAAGGGCAACGACATCGAGCGGTTCTACCGCTACGGCCTGCTGGCCAACCCGCGCCTGCGCATCTACAAGCCGTGGCTCGACGCTGACTTCGTCACCGAGCTCGGTGGTCGCAAGGAGATGAGCGACTGGCTCGTCGCCCACGACTTCCCCTACCGCGACTCCGCCGAGAAGGCGTACTCGACCGACGCGAACATCTGGGGTGCGACCCACGAGGCGAAGACCCTCGAGCACCTCGACGTCTCGCTCGAGACCGTCGACCCGATCATGGGCGTCAAGTTCTGGGACCCCTCGGTCGCGATCGAGACCGAAGACGTCACCGTGAGCTTCGAGGGCGGCCGTCCCGTCGCGATCAACGGCGTCGAGTTCGCCGACCCGGTGGCCCTGGTGCAGGAGGCGAACGCGATCGGCGGACGCCACGGCCTCGGCATGAGCGACCAGATCGAGAACCGCATCATCGAGGCGAAGTCGCGCGGCATCTACGAGGCCCCCGCCATGGCGCTGCTCTTCATCGCGTACGAGCGCCTCGTCAACGGCATCCTCAACGAGGACACCCTCGCCACGTACCACGAGCAGGGTCGCCGCCTCGGCCGCCTCATGTACGAGGGCCGGTGGCTCGAGCCGCAGTCGCTCATGCTGCGCGAGTCGATCCAGCGCTGGGTCGGATCGACGATCTCGGGCTCGGTGACGATCCGTCTCCGCCGCGGCGACGACTGGACGATCCTCGACACCGTCTCGCCGAACCTGTCGTACGGCCCCGAGAAGCTGTCGATGGAGCGTGTGGGAGACGCCGCCTTCGGCCCGGTCGACCGTATCGGACAGCTCACGATGCGCAACCTCGACATCGCCGACTCCCGTGCCCGCCTCGAGCAGTACGCCGGCCTCGGCCTCGTGGGTGGCGCGACGGGCGAGCTGGTCGGCCGCGTGACCGCCGGCGAGTCCGCCGAGATCACCGGTTCGGTCGAAGAGGTCGACGAGAAGTTCGCGGATGCCGTCGACACGGCATCCGAGGGCGCCGCCTTCGACTCCGGCACCGACTGACACCACGCGCAGAAGAGGGGCGGATGCTGCGGCATCCGCCCCTCTTCCGCGTTCCCCCGCCGGGCCTTCCCCGACGCTCTGTCGGGGTGGAGGACCTGGGCTGTGAGTCTTCCGAGTTATGTTGCACAGTTATGTGCAACATAACTATCATGGAGGCATGAGCACCCGTGCACCCCGCCGCGATTCGGTCGAGAACCGCGCCGGCATCCTCGACGCCGCCCGCGCGACCCTGGCGAACGACCCTCGCGCGTCGATCGACGTCATCGCCCGGAGCGCCGGTCTCTCGCGCCGCACCCTCTACGGACACTTCGACGACCGCGACGCTCTGATCCGCGAACTCATCTCGACCGGCGCGCAGCGCTTCAACGCGATCGCCGAGTCGGTCACCGACATCGAACCGCGCATCGCGCTCGCCCGGCTCGCCGCCCGCCTCTGGCGCGAGGCCTCGCACGTGCAGTTCGCCGCCGCCCTCGCGCTCGACGAGGCGCACGTCGAGCACACCGCCGCCGCACTCGCGCCGCTGCGTCGCACGGTCGCCGCACTCGTGCGGCGCGGGCAGGATGCGGGCAGCTTCCGCACCGACATCGCCGCCCCGACACTCGCGCGGCTCATCGAAGAAGTCGCCCGCACCGTCGTCTCCCGCACCGACGCGAGCAGCAGCGGCGCCGCGAACCTCGCCGTGCGGGCACTGCTGAGCATCGCGGGACTCTCCTGGCGCGAAGCAGACGAGCTTCTCCGCTCCCACCCCGACATCATCGAGGCCGAGGAAGTCGACGCATGAGGATCACCCTGCACGAGGTCAGCAAGGGCCGCGGCGGCCAGGCCCTGCCGAGCACCAGTCTCGAGTTCCACACCGGCGCCGTGCGCTTCGCCCTCGCCGAGACCGAGCAGCGACCGACCGTGCTCGGACTCATCGCCAGCGGTCGCATGCGCCCCGAGACCGGACGTGTGACGATCGACGGCGCGACGGACAATCGGATGCTGCGCCGCACCGTCGCTCTCGTCGACGCCCCCGACGTCAGCGACCCCCACCCCGACATCGCCCTCGCCGGCGTCGTCGGCGAAGAGCTCATGTTCGCCGGACTCGGCGCCACACCGCTGCACGCCCGCCGCTGGCTGAACCAGCTCGGCTACGGCGAACTCGCGTCCGTGCCGATCGGCAACGTCGACCCGGCGGCGCGCGTCCGCATCCTGTGCGAGCTCGCCGTGCTGCGCGAAGGCACGCAGGCGATCGTGCTCGTGGCCCCCGACCGCCATGGCGGAAGCCCCGACGGCTGGTGGCGCATCGCGATGGAGTTCGCCGACCGCGGCTACGCCATGCTCGTGATCGTCGGCGGGTCGGCGGCCGTCGCTCTGGAGCGGATGCAGGAGTTCGACGCCGTGAACGCGTCCGGTCCGATCGAGCCGCTGACGCTCAATGCGGATGCCGAGGGACCCACCGGGTCGTTGAGCGAGGACGGCGAAGCCGACCGAGACGACACGCCTCCCGACCCGACGACCGAGGCTCGCGACGGGTCGTTGAGCGCGGACGGCGAAGCCGACCGAGACGAAACGCGCCATGACCCGCAGCACACCGAAGACGAGGAGGGCGCACGATGAAGGTCCCCGCCATGATCGCCGCCGAACTGCGGCGGCTCACCGCCAGCAAGATGGGCATCATCGCGCTCGTCGCGCTCGTGTGCGTGCCGATCCTCTACGGCGGCCTGTACCTGTGGGCGAACCAGGACCCGTACGCGAAGTTCCCTGAGGTCCCGGTGGCCCTGGTGGTCGACGACGAGGGGGCGCCGGCGCCGACCACGGATGCCACGCAACAGGCCGACGACACCGTCAACTACGGCGAGGACGTCGCCGACAACCTCATCGACGGCAACGCCTTCGACTGGCAGCGGATGACCGAGGACGAGGCGGCCGAGGCCTTGCGCACGGGGTCCGTCGACTTCACCGTGACGATCCCCTCCGACTTCTCGGCGGCGCTCACGTCGGCCGCCGGCGACGATCCGCATCAGGCACGCATCGACCTCGAGACGAACGATGCGAACAACTACCTCGCATCGTCGATGGGCACTCAAGCGGTGGAGAAGATCCGCAGCTCCGTCGCCGAGATGGTCGGCAGTGAGGCTGCCGAGCGCCTGCTGACCGGTCTCAGCGAGGTGCGAGACAACCTCGTGACGGCGGTCGACGGCGCCACCCAGCTCGCCGACGGGGCGACGACCGCAGCATCCGGCAGCGCCACGCTCGCCGACGGCACGTCGCAGCTGGCCTCGGGCACCGCGCAGCTCGCGAGCGGAGCGAACACACTCGCGGCCGGAGCCCAGCAGGTGAGCGACGGCAACCGCCAGCTCGCCGATGTCGCCGATCGCGCGGGTGCCGTCGTGCAGCAGGCGACGAACGCCCTGCCACAGGTGCGCGCCGACATCCAGGCGCTGCTCGCCGATCAGGGCCTCGCCCAGGAGGAGATCGATCAGGTGCTCGCCACCCTCGACCCGCTCGGGACCCGTCTGCAGGAGGGCAACACCACCGTGCAGGCCGCCGTCGGCAAGGTCGACCAGCTCGCCGACGGCGCCGCCGCAGTGGCATCGGGCGCGTCCCAGCTCGCGAGCGGTGCGAGCACGGCCGCCTCCGGCGCCGCCGCGGTGAACGACGGTGCCGTGCAACTGCGTGACGGTCTCGCGACCCTCTCCGACGGCGCCGCCCAGCTGCGCGACGGTCTCGCCGACGGAGTAGCGCGCATCCCGGCATCCACTCCCGAGCTGCGCGAGAAGCAGGCCGACACCATCGCCGACCCGGTGAAGGTGTCGAGCGACAAGGTCGCATCGGCCGAGGACTACGGCGCAGGGCTCGCACCGTTCTTCGCCGCGCTGTCGGCCTGGATCGGCATCTACGCGCTGTTCCTCATCGTCAAGCCGATCTCGCGCCGAGCGGTCACTGCCCTGCACTCGCCGATCCGCGTGACGCTCGCGGGCTGGCTCACCCCGGCGATGCTGGGCGCCGTGCAGATGCTCGGCCTGATGGGCATCCTCGCGATCACCCTCGGGTTCACCTTCGACAATCCGATCGGGACGCTCGGGGTCCTGATGGCGGCGTCGGCGACATTCGCGGCGATCATCCTGGCGCTGAACGTGTGGCTCGGATCCGTCGGGCAGTTCCTGGGCCTCGTGCTGATGGTGCTGCAGCTCGTGACAGCCGGCGGCACGTTCCCGTGGCAGACGCTGCCTGCACCCCTCGCCGCCCTGCACCACGTGCTCCCCCTCGGGTACGTCGTCGACGCGATGCGACAGCTCATGTACGGCGGCGACCTCGCCCGCGCCGGGTGGGATCTCGCGGTGCTCGGGATGTGGCTCGTCGGCGCGCTCGCACTCGCGGCGATCGGCGTCACGCGGATGACGCATCGCCGCACCCTGCGCGACCTCCAGCCGAGCCTGATCGGCTGACAGCGCGTCGGGTCTGTGACTAGGATTCGAGAACGCGTCCGTGAGACGCGCTCTGGGGCTCTCTGGGACTGAGTCCCGTCGAGCCACCCGAGAGAGTTTTCGATGATGACAACTGATCAGGTATCCGTCGTGGAGCCTGCGCGCCGCTCGTGGGGAGTGCGGCTGGGCAGGATCGCGTTCGTCGTCGTCGCAGCGATGATGGTGATCGCCGTCGCCGCCGCGTTCTTCGTGACCTGGACGATTCAACGCTCCTTCCCGCAGGCCGAGGGCGAACTGCGCCTCGACGGACTGCAGGCCGAGGTGACGGTTCAACGCGATGCGAGCGGCGTGCCGACGATCACGGCCGATTCCTCGCACGACCTCTTCTACGCGCAGGGCTTCGTGCATGCGCAGGACCGCTTCTTCGAGATGGACTTCCGCCGCCACGTCACGGCGGGCCGGGTCGCCGAGATGTTCGGCGAGTCGCAGGCCGGCACCGACGCGTTCCTGCGCGCCCTCGGGTGGCGCAAGGTCGCCGAGGAGGAGGTCGCGCAGATGGATGACGTCACGCGCGGCTACTACGAGGCGTACGCCGACGGCGTCAACGCCTACCTCTCCTCACGCTCGGGATCCGAACTGTCGCTGGAGTATGCCGTACTCGGCATACAGAACCCGGAGTACGCGCCGGAGCCCTGGCAGCCGGCCGACTCCGTCGCCTGGTTGAAAGCCATGGCCTGGGACCTGCGGGGCAACATCGAGGACGAGACCGAGCGGGCGCTGCTCACCGCCCGGCTCGCCGAGGGCGGAGCGGATGCCGCCGAGCTCGACGCCACGCTCGAACAGCTGTACCCGCCCTACCCGTTCGACGAGAACCCCGTGATCGTCCCGACCATCTCGACCGTGCCCGCCCTCGACACCGGGGCGGAGCCGGCGGCGTTCTCGACCTCCGACGGCGATCCGGACCTGCAGCAGGCCTTGACGACGGTCGACTGGACCGAGGCCTCCGACGTGATCGAGGCCGCGAGCCTGCTGGTGGGCGACGTCGGCGAGGGCATCGGCTCGAACTCCTGGGTCGTCTCCGGCGACCTCACCGAGAGCGGGATGCCGCTGCTCGCCAACGATCCGCACCTGGGCGCCTCGCTGCCCTCGGTCTGGTACCAGGTGCAGCTGCGGTGCGCGGAGGTGTCGGACGAGTGCCCGTTCGACGTCGGCGGCTTCTCGTTCTCGGGTCTCCCCGGCATCGTGATCGGCCACAACCAGCACGTGGCCTGGGGTTTCACCAACCTGACGACCGACGTCACCGACCTGTACGTCGAGCGCATAGAGGGCGACCAGTACTGGCGCGACGGCGCGCTCGTGCCCCTCGAGGAGCGCACCGAGACGATCCGCGTCGCGGGGGGCGACGATATCGACCTCACGATCCGCTCGACCGGGCACGGGCCGATCATCTCGGGGCTCGTCGACGATTTCACCGCCCTCGCCGATGACCCGGAGCCCGGGCTCGCGGCCGGCGGCGCGACGGCATCCGCTCCTCCGGGCGACGGGGCCGAATACGCCCTGAGCCTTCGGTGGACGGCACTCGACCCCGGGACCACCGGCACCGCGATCTTCGCCCTGTCGACGGCCCAGGACTTCGACGACTTCCGTGTCGCGGCATCCCTCTTCGACGTGCCTGCGCAGAACCTCGTCTACGCCGACACCGAGGGGAACATCGGCTATCAGACGCCCGGCCGCCTCCCGATCCGCGGGGCAGGCGACGGGTGGATGCCGCAGCCCGGCTGGGACAGCGCGTATGACTGGACGGGCTTCATCCCCTTCGAGGAGCTGCCGGTCGTCTACAACCCGGCCTCGGGCTACATCGTGACCGCGAACAACGCGATCGTCGCGGACGACTACGAGTACTTCCTCTCGCGCGACTGGGACTACGGCTATCGCGCCGGTCGCATCGCCCACCTCATCGAACGCCGCGCAGCAGCCGGACCTCTGACCGCGCAGGACATGCGCGACATCCAGATGGACAGCGAGATGTGGATCGGCAAGCGCCTCGCCAGTGCGATGGACGATATCGACGTCGACGGCGCAGGTGCGAAGGATGCCGTGGCGCTGCTGCGCGACTGGGACGCGCAGAACGAGCCGTCCTCTGCCGCGGCGGCGTACGCCAACGTGCTGTGGTCGAACCTCGTGCAGAACCTGTTCACGGAGCGCGACGAGCCGCTTCCCGCCGGCGGTCAGGGACGCCTGTTCACGGTCGTGGGCGCGCTGCTCGACGACCCGGACGACGCGCTGTGGACCAACCCCGCCATCGACGTCACGGGCAGGGACGAGATGCTCGCGCTGTCTGCCGAGGAGGCGTACGACGAGCTCTCGACGCTGCAGGGCACCGACGTCGACGCCTGGCGCTGGGGAGACCTGCACGCGATCACCCTCACCAGCGACACCCTCGGCTCGTCGGGGATCGCGTCGATCGAGGCGCTGTTCAATCGGGGGCCCTATGCCGTCGGCGGCGGCGCCTCGGTGGTCAACGCCACCGGGTGGGAGCTCGGCGTCTCGTACACCACCACGACGGTGCCGTCCATGCGCATGGTCGTCGACCTGTCGGACTTCGACGCCTCGACGTGGATCCACCTGACCGGCGCGTCCGGCCACGCGTTCCACGAGCACTACATCGACCAGACCGCCGACTGGGCGGCGGGAGTGCAGCGCCCCTGGGCGTTCTCACCGGAGGCGGTGGATGCCGCGGCGCAGCGTACACTCGTGCTGACCCCCGGCGGGTGACGCGTCCGGCCACGCCACCTTCTGCGGCCACGGTCATGTTCTGCGGCCCAGAGCCGTCCCGTTGGCCGCAGAAGGTGCGCACGGCCGCAGAAGTTGCGGGCGGGGGTGACGCGAGGGATCAGGCGGATGCCGCGGCGCGGCGCGCGATGGCCCAGATCCCGACCGCCGCGGCGAGGAAGATCGCGGCCAGCATCGCCCAGCCCGCCGGTCCGTAGGTGATGGCGGTCGCGTTGACGACGATCGGCGAGGCGAGGGCGCCGAGCGAGAAACCCATGCCGAACACGCCCTGATAGGCGCCGGCGCGCACGGGGTCGGCGAGCTCGAAGCTCAGTCCCCATGCTCCGGCCTGGGAGAGGATCTCGGCGAACGTGTGCGCCACCATCGCGATCACGAGCACGACGATCGCGACCCAGGCGGGGATCCCTGCGGCGAGCGCGTAGACGAGGCACGCGGCGACCATGAGCCACCCCGCGACCATGGTCACGCGGCCGGCGACCCGCACGTCGTGCGTGCCGCGCGAGGCGCGCACCTGGAACAGAACCACGAGCGCGGTGTTCACGATGAGCAGCACCGACACGACGACCTCCGGCGCCTTGGTGTACTCGGTGATCCAGAGCGGGATGCCGAACTCCGCCACCCCGAACTGCATGCCGAAGACGGCCGACAGCACGGTCAGCAGCAGGTAGCGCGGGTCGCGCCACGGCGAGCGGCGGCTCCAGTCGCGCCGCGACGCGCTCGCGGCATCCGTGTCGATGGAGCCGGTCTCCGTGCGCACCTCGTGGAGCGCGGTGCGGCTCGGTGAATCCACCGCCGAGGTCAGGCGGAGGAGCGGCAGCGACCCGAGCGCGCAGAGCAGACCGCCGCTCGCGATGACGATGCGGTACGCCTCAGGCGTCCCGAGCGCGAGGGCGACGGCGCCGAGCCCTGACCCCGCGGCGATCGAGAGGTTGGTGACCGTGCGCAGCACCGCCCGGGCGTGCACGCGGCGCTCGGGCGCGAAGCCGCGGGCGATGATCGCCGACCGCGCGGAGTGACCCATGGAGTCGAGGAAGCCGCTGGCGCTGGCGAGCACGAGCGCCGACACGAAGTCCCCCGCGAAGGCGTAGGCGGCGAGCAGCAACCCGCCCAGCGCTTCGAACGCGAAGGCGAGTCGACGTGCACTCCACCGGTCGGCCATCCAGCCGCCGAGCAGCGATCCGAGCACTCCGCACCCGCTCGAGACCGCGAGCACCACCGCCGCCTGGGCGGCGGAGAGACCGATGATCTGCGTGAAGAACAGCACCGTGACGGCGAAGAACACGCCCCGCCCGATGCGCGAGACCGCGGTCGCGGCGACGAGCGCGCGCAGCACCGGGTCGCTCAGGCTCGACGCCAGTCGCCCGAGAAAGCGGGTGGGCTTCGCCGCCGGTCCGACCTCCGGCACCGTCGTCGTCTCGGGTTCGGGGTCGCGCGAAGTCACCCTCCATCCTCACATGAGCATCGGACTCCGTCGCGCACGCCCGGTTTCACCGACCGCTCGCCGCTCGACTACCGTGGACAGGTGGCATCCAGTTACCTCGCACCGAAGGGCACGCCGGTCACGCTGCTCGAGTTCGAGCACAAGGGCGCGACCCTGATCGCCGAGTCGTTCGGCGAGGCAGGTCCGACCTTCCTGCTGCTGCACGGCATCGGCATGGGGCGCAGCGTCTACCTCGACGTGGTGCAGCGACTGCGCGGACGGGTCGTCGCACTCGACCTGCCCGGATTCGGCGAGGCGCCCGAGCCGAGCCGCACACTCACCATGGAGCGCCACGCCGACCTCGTCGCCGCGTATCTCCGCCACGCCGGTGAGGAGCCCGTCGTCGTGATCGGCCATTCGATGGGCAGCCAGATCGCGGCCGAGCTCGCCGCCCGGCATCCGTCGCTGGTGAAGGGCGTCGTGCTGGCCGGTCCGACCGTGAACAAGGCCGCACGCAACGTCGCCGCCCAGGCCCGCTACCTGCTCACCGATCTCGTGGGCGAACGCCCGCTCGTCATCTGGCGCGGAGCCCGCGAGTACCTGCGCGGCGGCCCGCACCTGATCCGCAAGATCCGCGCCACGGTGGTGCACGAGCCCGAAGACGCCTACGCGCGGATCGACCGTCCGGTGCTCGTGCTGCGCGGCGAAGACGACCCGCTCGCCCCCATGAGCTGGTGCCGAGAGATCATCGACGCGATCCCGGGAGCCGACCTGCAGGTCATCCCCGACCACGGGCACGGCACGCTCATCAGCGACTCCGAGCCGGCCGCCGACCTCATCCAGGCCTTCGCCGACCGCCTCTGAGGCCGTCGCCTTCTGCGGCCCGAGAGTCGTCAGCCCGCAGCGGGCGGCGTCTGCTTCGACTCGGCCAGCTCGTCGACGACGAGGCTGCGCTCGTCGGTGGTGCCGTTGCGGTATGCCTGGCGTCCGACCATGTGGGCCGACAGCGGAGCGGTCGCGAACTGCATGAGCACGATCGGCGCCACCAGCAGGAGCCCGACGAGGATGCTGCCGAGGGAGCCCATCGACACCGCGATCGCGAGGCAGATCAGCGCGAGCCCGAGCACCTGCGGCTTGGTCGCCGCGTGCAGCCGGGACGGCACATCCCGGAAGCGCAGCAGACCGACCGCGGCCGACAGGCACAGCACCGCGCCGAGCAGGATCAGCACGAGCACCGTCACGTCGACGACGCCCTTCGGGAGCGCGAGTTCGAACACGTTCATGGCGTCGTGTTGTCCCTTCTCGCGACGAACCGTGCGACCGAGATCGACCCGAATACGCCGACGGCGGCGATGATCAGCATCACCGGGATCGTGCGGGTGTGTCCGTTGATCGCCATCTCGGCGCCGAGCACGCACATCACCTCGGTGAGGAGCACGTCGGACGCGACGGCACGGTCGAGGATCGAGGGACCGCGCACGATCCGGACGATCGTGAGGATCGCCGCGACACCGAACACGACCATGACGACCAGGAGCAGGGTGTTCATCGGGCACCGCCCTTCGCCGCGCGCTCGTCTGCCTTGAGAGCACGGTACTGCGACGGCGCCCCGAGCGCCCGCACGATGCGGCGCTCCCACCGCAGCACGCCCTCGCGCTGCTTCTCGACGTCATCGGCCGACCGCACGCCGATCACGTGCAGGTACAGGATGCGGCGGTCGCGGTCGGCCTCGACGATCAGCGACCCGGGAATCAGCGACGACACCACGGACACGTGCGTCATCATCAGGTCGTCGGCGTATCGCAGGGGCACCGCGATGATCGCCGCGCCGGGCTGATGCCGGAAGTCGAACACCTGCGCCGTCACGGCCAGCGCTCCCCTGATCATCGCCGCCAGGAACTGCACGACGAACAGAGCGCCGTACCAGAGGTTGATGCGCCCCGACAGCTCGACGGTCGGCAGCCGGAACACGCGGGTGACGAACACGGCGACGACGAGTCCGGAGAGGAAGGCCAGCACCGTGAACTGGCTCCACAGCAGCATCCAGAGCACGACGAGCCACGCGAGGAACGGCAGCTGCACGCCGATGTCGCGCCAGATGTGGTGCCCCGTCTCCTTGGTCATCCCTCCACCTCGCCTTCCAGCTGCACGAGGTTGACGGGTTCGAGCAGCACGGCGCCGATGCGATCGCACAGCGCGTAGAGGGGTCCGGCGAAGACGGTCAGCGCGACCGTGACGCCGACCATGCCGGCGGTCGCGACCGTCATGATCTTCGGGATGCGGCGGCGCTCCTGCTGCTCGTCGGCGGCGGGTGCGTTCCCGAGGTACGAGATGCGGCCCTCGGTCTCGGCGGAGTCCTCCTCCTCGCGCCAGAACGCGAGGTTCCACGCGCGCATGAGGGCGTAGAGCGTGAGGAGCGAGGTCACGATGCCGCCGACGATCAGCACGATCATCAGGGGTGTGCCCACCGAGGCGGCCGCCTCGAACAGCGCGAACTTGCCGATGAATCCGGAGAAGGGCGGGAGTCCGCCGAGGTTGATCGCGGGGATGAAGTAGAGCACGGCTATCACCGGCGCGACCTTGAGCAGGCCCTTCACCCGCAGGATCGACGTGCTGCCCGCGCGGCGCTCGATGAGGCCGACCGCGAGGAACAGCGTCGTCTGCACGACGATGTGGTGGACGATGTAGTAGACCGTCGCCCCGATCGCCGCGGGTGTCGCGATCGCGAGACCGAAGATCATGTAGCCGACGTGGCTGACGAGCGTGAACGAGAGGATCCGCTTCAGCTCGGCCTGAGCGACCGCGCCGAGCACGCCCACGATCATGGTCGCCAGGGCGATGATGAGCAGCAGCGTGTCGATGCTGTTCTCGGCGAAGAGCTGCGTCTCGGTGCGGATCAGCGCGTACACGCCGACCTTCGTGAGCAGTCCGGCGAAGACGGCGGTGACGGGCGCCGGCGCGGTCGGGTAGGAGTCGGGCAGCCAGAACGACACCGGGAAGATGGCCGCCTTGATGCCGAACGCCACGACGAGCATGAGGTGCAGCACGAGCTGCGTCTCCTGCGGCAGCTCGGTCATCCGCTCGGCGATCTGCGCCATGTTCACGGTGCCGAGCGCGCCGTAGATCATCGCGATCGACGCGAGGAAGAGGATCGACGACACGAGCGACACGACGATGTACACGGCGCCGGTGCGGATGCGCGACTCGGTGCTGCCGAGCGTGATGAGCACGTACGACGCGACGAGCAGGATCTCGAATCCGACGTAGAGGTTGAAGAGGTCGCCCGCGATGAAGGCGTTGAAGATGCCGGCCGCGAGGATCAGGTACGAGGGGTTGAAGATCGAGATCGGCGTCTCGTCGGTGCCGTCGGCCGCTCCCTGACCGATCGAGAAAAGGAGGACCGCGAGCAGCACGATGCTCGAGACGAGCACGAGCAGGGCCGCGAGCCGGTCGACGTAGAGCACGATGCCGAACGGCACCGGCCACCCGCCCACCGAGACCGCGAGGGGCGACCCCGCATCCACCACCACGAGCAGCACGGCGGCGATCACCGAGACGATCGCGAGCGTCGCGACCGTGACGAAGACCTGTAGGCGCGCGTTCCGGCCGAACACGAGCGTGACGGCGGCGCCCAGCAGGGGCAGGGCGACGAGGAGAGGGACGAGTGCACTCATCGGCTGTCCTCCCCGCCTTCTCGGTGCTCGGGTGCGTTGTCGTCGGATGCGGTGTCGGATGCCGTGTCTCGCGCCGCATCCGCGGCATCCGTCTCGTGGGCGTCGGAGGCGTGCGTGTCGGCGTCTGTGCGGAAGTCGCGGTCGTCGTCGGGCGGAGCCGATTCGGCGGAGAGGACGGATGCCGCAGCGCCCGCCTCTTCCGCGTCGTCGGTGTCGGCGCTGCCCTCCGCGTCGCGGCCCTCGGGCGACCACGAGCTCGGGCGGTCGACCGGGGCGTCGTCGTGGATCGCCGCGTTGTCACGCATGTGCAGCACCGTGATCGGCGAGGTCTCCACGCCGACGAAGTCGGTGGTCGCGTCGTCGTCGCCGGTCTCGGACTCGTCGTCCATGAGGTCTTCGTCGGCGTCGGTGCGCTCGCGGAGCGCGATGTCGGCCTCGTCGTCCTCGACCGTGTCGGCCTGGCCGAGCTGCCAGGAGCGGTAGATGAGGGCGAGGAGGAAGGCCGAGACCGCGAAGGTGATGACGATCGCGGTGAGGGTGAGCGCCTGCGGCAGCGGATCGCTCACATCGCCGTCGGCGTCGTAGAACGGCGCGCGCCCGGGGACGCCCATGACGATCAGCAGCAGCAGATTCGTGGCGTTGCCCAGCAGCAGGAAGCCGATGAGCACGCGGGTCAGGCTGCGCTCGAGCATCGCGTACACGCCGCACGCGAAGAGCACGGCCATGATGGCGATCAGGGTGACGGACACGTCCATCAGATCGTCACCCCCCGCTCGCGCAGCTCCTGGGTCTGCCGGTCGACCTCGGCGCCGAGGCTGCGCAGCACGTCGAGCACGAGCCCGATGACGACGAGGTACACGCCGACGTCGAAGATCGTCGAGGTGACGAACTCCATGTGGCCGATGCCGGGGATCTCCCACTCCCAGAACGTGCTGGTGAGCGGCGCCTGCCCGAAGAACAGGGGCACGACGGCCGCGCCGACCGCGAGGATGAGCCCGGCGCCGAGCAGGCGTCCGGCATCCGTGGGAGCGGCCGCGCCGAGCTCCCAGCGTCCGCCCGCGATGTAGCGCATGACGAGGGCCATGCCCGCGACGAGCCCGCCGGCGAAGCCGCCACCAGGGAGGTTGTGCCCGGCGAACAGGAGGAAGATCGATACGACGATGATCGTGTGGAACAGGATGCGGACGATCACCTCGAGCAGGATCGACCTGTTCTCAGGCTTCATCTTGGGGCCGCCGACGAGCCAGGCGCGGGGGCTGCTCTCGTTCTGCGACGTCTGGAAACGGATGCCGTCGGTCGTCTCGACGAGGGGGCGGCTGAGCGTGCGGCGGCGCTTGGCCTTCGGGAGCGTCTTGGTGGAGGCGAGCATGTCGGCCCGGTGCGTCACGAACACGAGCGACGCGACGCCGGTCGCGGCGAGCACGAGCACCGAGAGCTCGCCCATGGTGTCCCATCCGCGAAGGTCGACCAGGGCGACGTTGACGACGTTCTTGCCGTGGCCGATCTCGTACGCCAGTTTCGGGAACGTCTCGGAGATCGGCGCCGCGACCCGCGACTGCGTCGCCACGATCGCGATCCAGGCCATCGTCAGGCCGGCGCCGATCGCGAGCAGCGCGCGCGGGACGCGGCCGACCGACGCGTTGTGCTCGCCGAGACGCGCGGGCAGCCGACGCAGCACGAGCGCGAAGGTCACGAGCGTCACCGTCTCGATGAGGATCTGCGTCAGCGCGAGGTCGGGGGCGCCGCTCGTCGCGAAGAGCACGACCATGCCGAGGCCCGTGACCGAGACGAGCACGACGCCCGTGTAGCGCTTGCGCGCCCGCACCGCGATCACACCGGCGACGGCCATGAGCGGGGCGACGACGATCTGCACGGGGGTGTGCCAGGCGGAGAGCTGGAACCGGTCGATGTCGCTCGCGAGCAGCGCGGTGATCTCGGCGGCGACGAAGACCACGAAGATCGTGCCGACGTACACCGGCAGCGAACCGCGCTGGGTCAGGCTCGTGCTGAGCACCGACAGGCGGTCGACGCCGCGCACCACGAGGTAGTACGCGTCGGCCGCGGTGAACGGCAGCAGGCGGGACCTGCGGTCCCAGCCCGAGCGCACGGTCAGCAGGAACAGCGCCGCTCCGAGCAGGACCGTGAGGATCGAGATGCCGAGTGCCGGCTCCAGTCCGTGCCAGAGCGCGAGATGACCCGGCCCCTCGATCGCTTCGCCAGCATGGTCGAGACCCGGCGTCGCGGTGAGCGCGTACCCCTGCAGCGCCTTGTCGATCGCGGGCGCGCCGATGCCGGCGGCCAGCGTGACGCCGGCGAGGATGATCGGCGCCGAGAGGAAGCCGACGGGCGGGTCGGGCCAGACGGTGTCGGGGATGCGGTCGCCCATCGCGTCGCGCTTGCTCCAGAACGCACCCCAGAGGAAGCGGATGCCGTATGCCGCTGTGAGCATAGAACCCAGGCTCACGCCGATGATCGCCACGACACCCCATGTCGAGCCGCCGATCGCGTCGTCGAGCAGGGCCGTGAGCGTCGACTCCTTCGCCACGAATCCGATGGTGGGCGCGATGCCCGCCATCGAGGCGACCGAGATGAATGCCGCGGTCGCCATGACGGGTGCCTGGCGGCCGACTCCGCTGAGCTCGGTGATGTCACGCGTCGAGAGCTGCCGGTCGATCACGCCGACGATGAGGAACAGCGCCGACTTGAAGAGCGCGTGGCCGATGACCAGCGCGAGTCCGGCGAGGGCGCTGGCCTGCGTGCCGTAGCCCACGACGACCGCGAAGAAGCCGAGCTGGCTCACGGTGCCGAAGGCGAGGATGCGTTTGAGGTCGGTCTCGCGCAGCGCCTGGAATCCGCCGAGGAGCATGGTGACGATGCCGAGCGAGATGATGATCGGGCGCCATGGCCCGCTGAACGCGAAGATCGGCGCGAACCGGGCGATGAGGTAGATGCCCGCCTTCACCATCGCGGCCGCGTGCAGGTACGCGCTCACGGGAGTCGGCGCGGCCATCGCGCCGGGCAGCCAGAAGTGGAACGGGAAGATCGCGGACTTGCTGATCGCCCCGACGAGGAGCATCACGATCGCCGCATCCACCATCGGTCCGCTCGGTGCGAGCTCCAGGATCTCGCGGATGCTGCCCGTTCCCGCATCCACCACGAGGAGTACGACGCCGATGAACATCACGAGTCCGCCGAGCGTCGTCACGAGCAGCGCCTGCAGGGCGGCACGACGGCTGGCGGCGCGACGGCGGTAGTGGCCGATGAGCAGGTACGACAGGATGCTCGTGACTTCCCAGAACATGACGAGCATGACGAGGTCATCGGTGAGCACCAGGCCGTACATCGCGCCGGCGAACGCGAGCAGCACCGCGGAGAACTGCCCGATACCCGCGGAGTCGTCGTGGAAGTACCACCGGCAGTACAGGAGCACGAGGGCGCCGACACCGGTGACGATGAGGGTCAGGACCCAGCCCAGTACGTCCATGTGCATCGACATGTTCAGTCCGAGCTGGGGGATCCACGGCACGGACACGAACGGCGCCGGGCCGTCGAGCACCTGCGGAGTGAGCACGAGCGCGTGGGTGAATGCCGCTGCGGGAATGAGCGCGGCGACCGCGAAGGCCTGAGCCCCCAGCCAGCGCACCAGAACGGGCATCAGAAGCGACCCGAGGAGGAACACGGCGAGGAGCGTCAGCATAAGCGGCTCCTCAAAGCTCGTCGGCCGAGATCGGCTCAGGCGGGCGGGTGTCGCTGTCCAGTTTACCCGGCGTTAGGAAGTCGTAAGGCCGCGGGTCTCGGATTGCTCCGCTTCGGAGTTCCGCGCGAGCGCAGGACCGAGCCGTTCGTAGGACTGCGCGATGTGGGCGCGCATCGCCTCGGCCGCGGCATCCGCGTCGCGTCGGCGAAGCGCCTCGAGGATGCTCTCGTGCTCCCTGACCGTGTCGTCTTCGAAGTCGTGACGGAAGTTCAGCCGATAGAGGTGCATGTGCGAGCGCAGCCGCACGATCGCCTCGGCCAGCAGCGGGCTGTCGGCGTGCTCGGCGATGAGGTGGTGGAAGTGGAGGTCCTCGTCGATGAACCGGCGGTAGTTGCGGAAGCGCTCGTCCTCATTCGGATCGGATGCCGCGCGCATCTGCGCCACCGACTCCGCCAGCTCCGACTCGGTGCGGTCGTCGATGTGCCCCGAGGCACGCCGAGCGGCCTCCGGTTCGAGGAGCTCGCGCATGTCGTAGAGGTCCCTCAACCCTCGGGCGTCGAGCAGCGGGGCGGCGACGTATCCCTTGAGAGCGCGCTTCGCGACGAGCCCCTCCGCCTCGAGCCGCGTGAGAGCCTCCCGGACGGGCGTGGGCGACACGTCGAGGTCCCTGGCGACGGCGTCGATGTTGACGCGAGCACCCGGGTCGATCACGCGGTCCATGAGCAGTCCGAGCACCGCGTCGTAGACGTCGTCGACGAGGGCGCGTCGCGCGGGGAGCGGGCGCGGTCCGCGGGCCTCGTCGTCGCTGAACATGAGTCTCATCGTACGGGCTGCCCTTCGCCCTCATAACGGGGGCGCGCGGACGCCGGATTCGCGAGCACCGACGGAGAGTGGCTGATCAGACCGAGTTCCCGGAGTTCGTCCCAGAGGTCGGCGGCGACGGGACGCTCCAGCAGACCACTGTTCCGGGAGATCTGCTCGGCGCTCGCTCCGCCGAGCACGACGGCCGCCACCGCCGGATGGGAGAGCGGGTACTGCACCGCGAGCTCGGGGAGCGTGTGCCCGTGGCGAGCGGCGACGCGCGCGATCGCCCGGGCACGCGCGACGATCCGCTCCCCGGCCGGCCCGTAGTCGAACATCGCGCCGGGCGCCGGGTCGTCCGTCGCGAGGATGCCGGAATTGAACACCGCGGCGGCGAGCACGCTGACACCCCGCTCCTCCGCGGCGGGCAGCAGGTCGTCGGCGGCGGATTCGTCGAGCAGCGTCCACCGTCCGGCGATCATCATCACGTCGGCATCCGTCTCGCGCACGAAGCGGGCGGGCATCGCGCTCTGGTTCATGCCCGCCCCGAACGACGTGATCACGCCTTGGTCGCGGAGCTCCGCGAGCGCGGGAAACGCGCCGTCGAGCGCCTCCCGCTCGAACTCGTCGGGGTCGTGCACCAGCACGATGTCGACGCGGTCGAGGCCCAGCCGCGTCAGCGAGTCCTCGATCGAGCGCAGCACGCCGTCGCGCGAGTAGTCGCTGACCCGACGGTGGTCGGACGGCACGTCGAAGAGGTTCTCCAGATCCGTGCGGCCATCGGCATCCTGCGGCACGAGGAGCCGCCCCACCTTCGTCGAGACGAGCAACTCGTCTCGCGGCAGGGCACGCAGCCCCTCACCCAGCCGTCGCTCCGCGAGCCCGAGGCCGTAGTGCGGGGCGACGTCGAAGTACCGTACGCCGCTGTCCCACGCCGCGGGGACGATCGCCGGCCACTCGTCGTCGCTGAGCGCGCGGTAGAGGTTGCCGAGTGCGGCGGCGCCGTAGCCGACGGGCGGGGCGGCGAGTCCCCCGCGCCCGATGGCGACGGGTGGGGCATCGAGGAGGCTCATGCGACGATCAGCCGGTCCAGCGCACGATCGTCCCACGGGATGCCGAGGCCGGGTGCCGTCGGCGCCCACCCTCTGCCGTTCTCGATGCGCAGCTCTCCCGTGGTCACGGCCCGCAGTTGCGGGATGTGCTCGAGGTAGAGCGCGTTGGGGATCGCGCAGACGAGCGAGACGTGCAGCTCCATCAGGAAGTGCGGCGCCACCTTCGCGTTGAACGACTCCGCGAGGTGCGCGATCTTGAGCCACGGCGTGATGCCGCCGACTCGCGCGACATCCGCCTGCACGATCGACGCCCCGCCGCGCTGCAGGTGCTCGCGGAAATGACCGAGCGAGTACATGCTCTCGCCGACCGCGATGGGCACCGACGTCGACCGGGCGAGGAGGCGGTGGCCCTCGATGTCTTCGGCGGGGAGGGGCTCCTCGAACCAGAACACGTCGACCTGCTCGAACAGGTGTGCACGGCGCACGGCCTCCGAGACGGAGAACGACTGGTTCGCGTCCACCATGATGTCGAGATCGGGGCCGACGGCGTCGCGCACCGCGCGCAGTCGGTCGAGGTCCTGGTGACCTCGCGGCATGCCGACCTTGATCTTGACCCCGCCCATGCCGCGCTCCTTCGCGGCGACCGCGTGCTCGACGAGCTCGTCGGTGCGGTAGTGCAGCCAACCGCCCTCCGTGTCGTACATCGGCACCGAGGGGGAGGCGCCTCCGGCCGCGACCCAGAGCGGCAGCCCGGCGCGCATGGTCTTCGCATCCCACACCGCGGTATCGATCGCGGCGAGCGCGAGCGCCGTGATCGGGCCGACCGTCGTGGCCCTGGTGATGCCGAACAGCGACAGCCACACCGCCTCCGGCCGCTCGGCCTCGAGCCCGATCAGCGCGGGCAGCAGCGTCTCGCGGAGCAGGCTCAGCACCGCGGCGCCGCCCGTGCCGATCGTGTAGCTGTAGCCGACGCCTTCGGCGCCGTCCGCCGTGCGGATCCGCACGAGGATCGTCTCCTGCTTCACGAAGGTCTGCAGCGCGTCGGTGCGCTCGGTCTCGACGGGTATGTCGCAGAGCCGGGCCTCGGCGTGCACGATGCGGCTTCCCGCCGTGGCATCCGTCCGCACGTCCAGGCGTGTGTCGTCAGTGGTGGTCATCAGCGTCCTCCGAGTCCGCCCAGGGTGACCCCCTTGATCAGCTGACGCTGCAGGAGCAGCACCAGGATCAGCGAGGGGATGACGGCCAGGGTCGACGCCGCCATGAGCAGAGCCCACTGCGTGCCGAACTGGCCGGTGAACATGCCGAGCCCCAGGGGGACCGTGGCCATGTCCTGCGTGTTGATGATGATGAGCGGCCACAGGTACGAGTTCCAGTAGCCGATGAACGAGAAGACCGCCAGCACGCTCAGGGGTGCGACCAGCTGCGGCAGCAGGACGGACCACAGCGTGCGCAGCCGCGAGGCGCCGTCGATCAGCGCCGCCTCCTCGTACTCCAGCGGGATGGTCAGGAAGAACTGACGCATGAGGAACGTGCCGAACGCCGTGAACGCGAACGGGATGATCAGCGCCGCGTAGGTGTCGTTGAGCCCCCAGCCGTTGATCATGATGAACAGCGGAACGACCAGCACCTCCTGCGGCAGCACGAGCGTGAGCACGAACAGGAGGAACAGCTTGTCGCGGAAGCGGAAGCGGAGTCGCGAGAACGCGTAGGCCGAGAGCACCGCGACGACGACCGACAGCGCGGCACCGAGGATCGCGACGAGCAGGCCGTTGAGGATGAAGCGTCCGAACGGCACGACCGTCCACGCCTCGACGAAGTTCGCCCAGCGGATCTCGGATCCGAAGATCTGCGGCGTCTCGGTGAAGACCTCGTTCTCGGGTTTCAGCGCGGTGAGGAACATCCAGATGAACGGGAACGCGAAGATCAGCGCCACCACGGCGATCGCCGCGGTGTTCAGCCACTCCTTCACGGTGGTCCGCCGCTGCTTCGCTCGCCGAGGGAGCACCAGCAGAGCGGTGGCGGAGAGGTCGCGGTCACTCATAGTTCACCCACTTGCGCTGGCCGACGAACTGCAGGGCCGTGATGAGCATGACCACGACGAAGAGGATCCACGCGAGCGCGGATGCGTAACCGAGCCGGTCGAAGACGAAGCCGTTCCGGTACAGGTAGAGCACGAACGTGTTCGTGCTCTCGCCGGGACCGCCCTGGGTCAGGAAGAGCGGCTGCACGAAGACCTGGAAGGCGCCGATCATCGTCATCGTCGAGCAGAAGAACAGCGAGGGCGACAGGAGTGGCAGCACGATGAAGCGCAGCCGCTGCCACGCGGTCGTCCCGTCGATCCGGGACGCCTCGAGGAGCTCCTTCGGGATCGCGCTCAGGCCGGCCGAGAGCACGATGACGTTGTAGCCGAACGACTGCCACACCGACATCGCGATCACCGACGGAAGCGCCCAGGCCGAATCGGACAGCCAGTTGGGGCCGTCGATCCCGACCGTCGCGAGCATCGAGTTCACGAGCCCGTCCTGCGAGAGCAGCAGCCGCCACACCAGGGCGTTGGCGACCATCGGAGTGATGACCGGCAGGAAGAAGATCACGCGCCACGCGCCGGCCGCCTTCATGCGGGTGTTCAGCCAGAGCGAGATCGAGAGCGCGACGAACAGGTTCAGCGCTGTGTAGACCACCGCGAAGATCACGGTGTTGCCCAGCACGGTGTAGAACGTCGGGTCGCGGAACAGCTTGACGTAGTTGTCGACGCCGATGAAGTCGGGGCTGCCGAACAGCTTCCAGTCGAAGAGGCTGATGAACGCCGAGCCGAACAGCGGCGTGAGGATGAACAGGACGAAACCGATCATCCCCGGCGCGAGGAACGCCACCGCCACCCAACCGTGACCCCGCCGCCGCGGCAGACGCGGAACCCGCGGGGCGGGGGCGCCGGTCGGCGCCCCCGCCACGCCGGGCATCGCAGAGGAGGCCGTGGCCTCTCTCCGGTCGCTCATGATGGCCATCCGCTCAGCCCGCCACCGAGTTCTGGATCGTCTCCATGATCTCCTCGGCCGTCAGCTCGCCTCGGTAGCCCTGCACGCCGTACTGCGTCATGAGGGTCTCCACCTGGTTCCAGGTCGGGGTCGTGCGCTGCGGCGTCGCGTCGGACAGCAGTGCCTCGACCACGTCGGCCGCGCCCTCGGTCTTGCCCTCGGCCCAGGCCGGCAGCGCCTCGATGCGGGCGGGGACGATGCCGCGGGCCTCGGCCTGCTTCTCCTGGACCGACAGCGAAGTGAGCGCCTCGATGGCGGCGAACGCCTCTTCCGGTCGCTCGCAGTTCGCCGCGATGCCGAAGCCCGACCCCGCGGTCATGGCCGCGGCACTGCCGCTGGTCGACGGCACGATCGTGACGCCGAGCGTGAAGTCGGCGGCCTCGGCGAAGCTGCCGTACATCCACGGGCCCTCGATGAGCATCGGCACCGCACCGGACGTGAACGCCTGCTGCGACACCTCCGAGCCGTCGGCCGCCTCCGGCGCCTTCGCGACCTGATCGACCGCGACGAGGTCGAAGAAGCTCTGCATCTGCTCGACGAAGTCGGGGTTGGTGAGGTCCAGCTCGCCGTCCTCCGTGACGGCGGGCACGCCGTCTGCCAGGGACCAGGCGTTCGGGATGAAGATGCCCGGCGCCAGCGCGAGCCCCTTCTTGTCGCCGTCGGTCAGGGCCTTCGCGTCGGAGATGAACTGGTCTCGCGTGTATTCGGCGCCGGGGAGCTCCAGGCCGGCGGCCTGGAACGCCTCGACGTTGTAGAACAGCACGATCGGCTCGGCGTCGTACGGGATCGCCCGAATCGTGCCGTCGACCGTCATGCCGGCGAGCATCGACGCGTCGATCTCATCGGTGTCGAATCCGCTCTCCTCGATGAGGTCGTCGAGCGGCATCAGCAGATCGCCGAGCTCCTGAGCGCGTGCGGCCTGCGTCGTCAGCAGACACGGCGGGTTGCTGCCGCTGAGCCGCGTCTTCACCTTGGTCCAGTAGTCCGAGAAGCTCGGTCCCTCGACGGAGATGTCGAGATCTGGGTCCTCCGCCTTCGCACCGGAGATGAAGTCGGCCCACTGCGCCTGGTCGCCCTCGCTGGCGGCCCAGGTGTAGAGCACGAGCGGACCGCCGGCGTCGCCGCCGCCTCCGCCCGAGCTGCTCGCGCACCCGGCGAGGGTGACCGCGGCGAGTCCGGCGACGCCGGAGACGATCAGGCGCCTGGCACGGCGCGTGGGGACTGCATTCATACTGTCTGCCTCCTTCATTGGATGCATCATCGATGCGTGGGTGAGGGGTACCGCTCGGATGCGTCCGGCCTCGATCGGGATGGGGTCCGGACGCGGTGTGTTCTGTGTTCAGGTGGTGGAGAAGTCGATGGCGACGACGTCGACCAGCGCTCCGCTCGGTTCCGGGGCGACGATGCGCAGTTCGCCCAGGTCGTCGCCGGCCGTCGAGGCCTCGTGCACCTCGAAGGTCGCGTCGTGCTGCAGGTCCAGGCCGTCGGCCAGGCGGTGCACGCGGGTGATCCGCCGCACCGGGAGCCCGCGCACGATGATCTCCTCGACCGGCAGGGCCGTGAGGTGCAGGTAGAGGCGCCCTTCTCGAGCGGTCGTCGGACCGTGGAAGTCGATCCCCTCGGTGGGGTCGACGCCGATCACGGATTCGGCGTGCGACGGCATCCAGTCGGCGAATTCCTGCAGGCGTTCCTGCTCCACCCCGGGGAGCGTGCCGTCGGGGCCCGGGCCGACGTTGAGCAGCAGATTGCCGCCGCGTGCGACGACGTCGATGAGCGTCACGAGCAGCGACCGCGCCGACTTCTCGTTGTCGGGGCCACGACGGTAGGCCCAGTGGTCGCCGATCGTGAGGCACAGCTCCCAGGGACCGGTCGGCGCGGTGAGCGGGAACCCCTGTTCGGGGGTGCGGTAATCACCCTGCCCCGGCAGTCGGTCGTTGATCACGACATCCGGCTGCAGTTCCTTGATGAGACGCCGCAGCGCGGGAGCCGTCCATTCGACCGCTGAGCGCTCCCAGTCGCCGTCGAACCAGAGCAGGTCGATCGTGCCGTAGTCGCTCAGCAATTCGCGCAGCTGTGCGCGGACGTACTCCAGGTAGCGCTCCCATTCCTCGGGGCTCGAGCGGCGGTGGCGGTCTGTCGCGTCCGGGGTGTCTGCGAACTCGGGGAGGCCGGCGGCGGGCCAGTGCTCGAGCTTGTAGGGCAGGTCCTCGTCACGGAAGGCCGGGTAGTCGGGGTGGTTCCAGTCGGGCAGGCTGTAGTAGATCCCGACTCGGAGCCCCTCTGCCCGCACGGCGTCGACGAACTCTCGGGTGATGTCGCGCCCGAAGGGGCTGTGCTCGACGCCGAAGTCCGACTGCTCGGTGAAGAACATGTTGTAGCCCGCGTGGTGCCGGGCGGTGAAGACGACGTAGGTGGCGCCAGCCTCACGAGCCCGACGGGCGAGGTCTGCGGCGTCCCAGTTCACGGGGTCGAACGTCGGCGCGGTCGCCTGGTACTCGGCGACCGTCACGCGATCCTCCACGGCATCCTCGCCCGGGATGATCGAACGCCCGACGAGCGGCCAGGAGATCTCGATGCCCTGCTGGGATGCCTGGTCCCAGTGCACGAAGATCCCGAGACCGGCTCCACTGAACCATTCGCCGCCGGAGATGCGCTGGGTGGGCCGGTGGAACACTGCTGCGTCCGTCATGACTCTCCTCATCGAGATGACAATTTCCTATAGGATACCTGATACGCAATATATCCCACAACGAAGTGAAGGAGAAGCGCCGATGGTCATGTTCGAGAAGGATGCCGTCAGACCCGCCGAGTACCGCCGTTTCGAGCGGTCGTTGCCCGAGTGGTACCGCGGCGCCGGTCTGGGCATCTTCGTGCACTGGGGGCCGTACTCGGTCCCGGCCTGGGCGGAGCCGACGGGCGAACTCGGCGCCGTCTCCCGCGAGGAGTGGTACGCCCACAATCCGTACGCGGAGTGGTACGCCAACACGATCCGCATCGAGGGATCCCCGGCGCGCGAGCATCACGAGACCGTGCACGGGGGCGCCCCGTACGACGACTTCCTCGACCAGTGGCGCGCGGAGGAGTTCGACCCCGACGAGGTGCTCGCCGTGGTCGCCGCGACCGGGGCGCGCTACTTCATCCCCACGACCAAGCACCACGACGGCGTCACGCTCTGGGACGCTCCGGGCACCGACGGCCGGAACACGGTCGCGCGCGGACCTCGCCGCGACCTGATCGACGCCTTCGCCGACGCCACCCGACGGGCGGGCCTGCGGTTCGGCGTCTACTACTCGGGCGGCCTCGACTGGCACTTCTCCGACCTCCCGCCCATCGATCACGACGGGGCCCCGGCACCCGACGACCTCCCGTACGCCGAGTACGCGCACGACCATCTCGTCGACCTGGTCGAGCGATACCGCCCCGACATCCTCTGGGGCGACATCCGCTGGCCGGAGGCCGGCATCGCACCGGGTCCCAAGAGCCTCGCGCACGCGTTCGACGTCTTCTACGACGCGGTGCCGGACGGAGTCGTCAACGATCGATGGGGCGAGTCGCACTGGGACTTCCGCACGAGCGAATACGTGCACGGCACGGCGGTCGAGGTCGGAGAGGCCTGGGAGAACACCCGTGGCATCGGCCTCTCCTTCGGTCACAACCGCAACGAGACGTCCGAGCATCTGCTCTCGGCAGACGATGCCGTGCGGCTGCTCGTCGACGTCGTCTCCCGCGGCGGGAACCTGCTGCTGAACATCGGCCTCGACGCGGCCGGCCGCATCCCCGACCTCCAGCGGCAGACGCTCGAGGGCATCGCCGCGTGGACCGCCCGGCACGGCCACGCCGTCTTCGACGCCCGACCGATCGAGGGACTCAGCCCCTCGGATGACCCGTGGCTGCGGTGGACCCGCTCCGACGGCACCGTGCACGCCGTGATCGAGGCACGGGGACCGGTACACCTCCCGGATCCCGCCCGCCTGCTCGACGAGACGACCGCGCGCATCGCCGGCACGCCGGTCGCCGCGACAAGGATCGGGGATGCCATCCTGGTTGAGATGACGGGTGCCGAGGGTCCCGTCGCGATCTCCTTCCGCGTCCGCACCTGACGAAAGGCCACCACACCATGCGCATCGCCCTGCACTCCGAGATCCGCGAGGGCGCGATCGACGATTACCGCACGAACCACGCGCGCATCCCTGACGACCTCGCCGCGACGTTCGCGCGCGTCGGCATCCACGAGTGGACGATCTGGCGCTCGGGCCACCGCCTGTTCCACCTCGTCGAGTGCGACGACTGGGATGCCGCGGTCGCGGCGCTCGCCGATGACCCCGCCGACCACGCCTGGCAGGCCGACATCGGCCGCTTCGTCGAGCTGTTCCGCGATGCCGACGGCGCCGAGGGCACCGCGCCCCTCGAGCGGGTGTGGGACCTCGCGGCCCAGCGCGACGCCTGAGGTACATGCGGATCGCCCGTCGATCCCGTGGCAGAGTAGGCGCGTGACGCGGGCGTGGATGCGGGAGCTGACGGGCTGGCTCCTGGCCGCCGCCGTCGCGCTGATCACCGCGGCGAGCGCGGCATCGTCGCCCCGCGCTGAGCTTCTCTTCCGCGACGGCGACTCGCTCGTCGTCGCGCTCCTGTCCCGGTCGCTCCTCAGCGGCGAGACGCTGGACTGGGCGATGTCGAGCGTGCTCTTCCTCCCGGAGACGGCCCTGTTCTCGGGCCTGCGCCTCCTCCTTCCGCTCGGAGACGACGGCCTGTTCGCGGTGAGTGCGGTGGTCGGAATGCTCGCGCTGTACGGAGCGATCCGCCTCGTTGCGGGCCGCGCACGGGAGGGGCGCGCCCCCGTCGGCTGGTCGGTGGTCGCGATCGCGACCTTCGGCCTGCTGGCGATGACCGAGACGTCGGCGTCGCGGGACGCTCTCGAACTCGCATCGCTACAGCTCACGACGACCTACTACTCGGCGACGGTCGTCGCCGTGGTGGCGTCGATCGGCCTGACGCGACGGGCGCTCGACGGCAGCGCCCACACCGTCGCCCTCGGTGTCGCACTCGGTGCGGTCGCCGCGCTCTCCGCCCTCACCAACCCGCTCTATGCGGCCTGGTTCACCGCGCCCTACGTCGTCGTATCGGCTCTGTTCCTGTTCCGCCGTGGTCCTCGCGCGTCCGTGATCGGCCTCCTGGCGGCCGCGACCGCAGGCACCGGGCTGGGCATCCTCCTTCGCATTCCGTTCGCGGCATGGATCGCGAACACGGGTGCAGGATACGCCCAGCCGTCATTGTGGCGGGAGTCGGTCGGGTACTACGGGGACCTCGCGGCGCAGCGTCTGCAGTCACCGCTCGGGGTCGTCGCCCTCGTCGTCTGGCTCGCGCTCCTCGCTCTCGGAGTGGTTCGCAGCATCCGCGCCGATGATCCGGCGTCGCGCATGGTCGCCGTCGCGTCGTGGGGCTTCCCGGTCGCTGTCGTCATCGGCGCGATCGCCCTCGGCACCCATGCCGCGCGCTATCTCGAGCCGATCGCCTTCCTGCCGGTGCTCTCACTCGTCGCCTCGCCACGAGCACTCCGGCTCCCCACGCGGGTGCGCCGCACGGCCCTCGCCGTCGCATCGGCGGGCGTCCTCGTCCTCGGGGCGATGAGCGCGCCCGGTCTGGCAATCGCTGCATCCGAGGCGTCCGAAGACCCCGACCTCGCGTGCGTCAAAGACTGGATCGACGCGTCGGGTCGCACCGGCGCCGGCCAGTTCTGGACCGCGCGGCTGCCGAAACTGCATCTCGACGATCCCGCTCAGCTGGTGCAGGTCGACCATCGGCTGAACGGCTATGCCTGGCTCGTGAACCGCGAGGACTTCCGCGTGGGCGAGGTCACGTTCCTCGTAGAGGACTCGCAGTCGGTGCCGTGGGAGCTGCCGGTCTCCGCGGTGCCCGACGACATCGTCGACTGCGGCCGGTGGTCGGTGCTGGACTTCGCGACGACTCCACTACCGCTCGGTCCGGCGCACTCCTGATCCGGCGCCATCGTGCCCGAGTCAGCGCCGCGGCGCGGCGGTCGTGGTCCCCGCGCGGAAGCGGCACGTCAGGTGCAGCGAGACTCCCGGCTCTCCGCGCAGCATTCGCGCGACCTGCTCGCCGGCGGCGCGGCCCTTCTCCACCGCGGGCTGCACGCTCGTCGTGAGCACGAGGTCGCCGAGTCCGTCGGCGTCGATCCCGTCGAAACCGGCCACCGACAGATCCTCCGGTACGCGCAGTCCGAGCTCCTCCGCCGCGCGGATGACGCCGACCGCGAGCAGATCGCTCTGCGCGAAGATGGCCGTCGGCCGCGATGCGGGATCCTCGAGCAGCATCCGACCGACCAGCAGTCCCTCGTCGATGAGGCTGCCCGAGGCCGAGATCGCCGGGGCATCGGGGAAGATCTCGCGCATGCCTGCCAGACGATCCACGGTGACGTCGACCGTGGCCGTAGCGATGCGCTCCGCCGTGACCGTCCCGCGCACGCGGTCCTGATCGAGCGGCAGCGTGACGAGAGCGAGGTCGCGGTGCCCGAGCTCGCGGAGGTGCCGTGCCACGTCCGCCGCGGCCGCCTGATTGTCGAGGGTGATGCGCGGGATGCCGTCGCCCGCGTCCCCCTCGATGACGACGACGGGGAGACCTCGGCCGCGGACGACGTCGAGAGATGCCCGGGTGCGACCGGAGCATCCGATCAGGACCACGGCGTCGACGGGTGCGCTCGCGAGGGGCGATCCGTCATCGCCCGGCTCGTCGCGCATCAGCAGGATGCCGGCGCTCAGCTCGGCGAGCCCGTCGGTGAGGCCGTCCATCATCGCCGTCGTCACGGGGTCGAGGAACGCGGCCCGCAGATGCCCTTCGAGGACGACTGCGACGATGCCGCTCCGCCCTCGCCGCAGCGACGCCGCGCGGGGGTCGGGTCCGGCGTAGCCGAGCTCCGCCGCCGCGGCCAGGACCCTCTCGCGGGTGGCCGGGGCGACGTTGGCCTTGCCGCTGAAGACGACGGATGCCGTGGAGGTCGCGACCCCCGCCTCGCGCGCGACATCGGCGATGGTCGCGCGGCGCGGAGTTTCGGGACTGGTCATACTCCGAGGATAACCCGCCGTGGCTAGGCGGGATCGAATCGATTCGATAGGCTCTCCTCATGCAGCACGTCCTCACCCGCGCGCAGTACGTCCGCTGGCGCACCGCGATCTTCGCGATCTTCTTCATCAGCGGTCTGTCGGTCGCGACCTGGGCGTCGCGGGTGCCCAGCATCAAGATCGCCCTCGAGATCGACAAGGCCCAGGTCGGGTTGCTGCTGCTCGGCGGCGGCATCGCGTCGATCATCGGCATCTCGTCGAGCCCCGCGATCTTGGCGCGCACGGGTGCGCGTCTCGGCATGACGCTGTCGATCGCCACGTTCGCCTCCGGCGTCGCGCTGATCGGCATCGGTGCGAACCTCTTCGGCTCGTTCCCGGTGGTGCTGATCGGCCTGGCTCTGTTCGGCCTCGGCAACGGCTGCATCGACGTGATGATGAACGTGGAGGCGACCGCGATCGAACAGCACGCGAGCAAGACCATCCTGCCGCTGTTCCACGCCTTCTTCAGCTTCGGGACCGTCGCCGGGGCCGGCCTCGGCGCCCTCGCCGCGCAGCTGCACATCGACGTCTTCCTGCACACCCTCGCCACGGCGATCCTCATCGCGGCGATCGGGGCAGTCAGCATCATTAACGTCCCCGCGCGCAGCGAGGCGCTCGACCCCGAGGTCGGCTCGGGCGAGAAGCCGCACTGGCGCGAGCGCATGCACCTCGCGCTGGCGGCCTGGCGCGAACCGCGCACCTACGCGATCGGCGTGGTCATGCTGGGCATGTCCTTCGCGGAGGGCGGCGCGAACGACTGGCTCGCACTCGGCGTCGCGGAGGACCACGGCGGTGGTACGGCTCTCGGCGCCGCGGCCCTCGCGACCTTCTCCGTGGCGATGACCGCCGTCCGAATCCTCGGCGGCCCGCTCGTCGACCGCTTCGGCCGCGTCGTCGTGCTGCGCATCCTCGCGCTCACGGCCGCCTCCGGCATCCTGCTGTTCATCCTCGCCCCGTCGCTGCCGCTCGTGTTCGTCGGCGCCGCCCTGTGGGGCGTAGGTGCCTCGCTCGGGTTCCCGCTGGGCATGTCGGCTGCGGCCGACGACCCCGCCAAGGCGGCGGCGCGTGTGAGCGCCGCCGCGACCATCGGGTACATCTCGTTCCTCGGCGGCCCGCCGGTGCTCGGATTCATCAGCGAGCACATCGGGCTCCTCAACACGCTGTTCATCCTCGTCGGACTCGCCGTGCTCTCCGGGCTCTTCTCAGGAGCCGCCCGTCCACTGCGCGAAGACGAGAAGACACCGGTCTCGACGGGCTGACGTCGTCCGCGCCCGATGCGGTTAGGCTCGTCGGGTGCGTCTCGTCATCGCCCGCTGCTCCGTCGATTACTCCGGGCGGCTGAATGCTCATCTGCCTCTCGCCACGCGCCTGTTGGTGCACAAGGGCGACGGCAGCCTGCTCGTGCACTCGGACGGCGGCAGCTACAAGCCCCTGAACTGGATGAGCCCTCCCTGCTCGCTCTCGACCGAGGCGCCGGGCGAGGAGGAGTCGATCGCCGGGGTGACCGAAGTCTGGCGGGTCACGCACAAGAAGACCGGCGATGCCCTGCGCGTGCAGATCTACGAGGTCATCCACGACTCGAACCATGACCTGGGGATCGACCCGGGCCTGCAGAAGGATGGCGTCGAGGCCGACCTGCAGCGTCTGCTGGCCGAGCAGGTCGATCGCATCGCCGACGGTGCGACGCTCGTGCGCCGCGAGTACCCGACCGCGATCGGTCCGGTCGATCTGCTGGTGAGGGATGCCGACGGCGTGGCGATCGCGGTGGAGGTCAAGCGCCGCGGAGACATCGACGGGGTCGAGCAGCTCACGCGCTACCTCGACCTGCTCCGCCGCGACCCCCACCTGTCGCCGGTGCAGGGGGTGTTCGCCGCGCAGGAGATCAAACCGCAGGCGCGCGTCCTGGCGGAGGACCGCGGCATCCGCTGCCTCGTGCTCGACTACGACGACATGAAGGGCATCGAGTCCGGCATCCCCCGACTGTTCTGACGTCAGCGAGACGTGACGAGTCGCGGGAGCGGGCCTTCGAGTCGCGCGATCGCGACCTTCACCTGGGACAGCTCATGCTCCACCCCGCCCATGCGAGTCTCGAGACGATCGATCCGGGCGTCCGCCGCCGCGAACCGTGCCTCCATCCGGGCGTCCGCCGCCGCGTACCGCGCGTCCATCCTGGTGAGGAACCAGCCGCAGGCGCTCACGAACGCGACGATCACCGACACCGCGCAGGCGATGATCGCGATGAGTTCCATCGACACGTACATTCCCCCAGTCTTCTCCGCATCCGCGGCGATGTCCCGACGGTAACCGCATGAGATCCGGCATCCCAGTATCCGTGGAGAAGCCCATCGGGGCGGATTCTGTGCAGGACCGGTGCCCATAGGCTGGAAGGTATGCCTCTCTCCCCTTACTCCTGCGTGCTGTGGGACGTCGACGGCACCATCGTCGACGCCTCCGTCGGCATCCTCCGTCGACTGAACGTGGCGCTCACGCACTTCGGTCGGCCTGCGCCGACGCGCGAGGAGCTGATCCACTGGATCGGCCCGCCCATGTTCGACTCGTTCCAGGCACAGGCGGGGATGACGCCCGAGCAGGCGACGGAGGCCGTGTCGTTCTACCGCACGCTCGGCAAGGCCGACGGCTACACCACGGACATCGCCACCTACGTGGGGGTCCCGGAGATCCTCCGTGACGTGCATGCCGCCGGCATCCCGCAGGCCACCGCCAGTTCCAAGCCCGAGATCCAGGTCGACGCCATCGTCGACTTCCTCGAGCTGCGCCCGTACTTCGTGACGACGGTCGGCGCGACGCCCGACGAGGCGACTCTCGCCACCAAGACAGACATCGTGGCCGAGGCGCTGCGCCGACTGGCCGCCCACGGCATCGACATCTCGCGGCCCGTGCTGATCGGAGACCGCCACCACGACGTCGAAGGAGGCGCCGCGAACGACGTGCCGGTGATCTTCGTCGACTGGGGTTTCAGCGACTCGCACGAGGGCGACGACGCGGCTTACCGCGTGTCGACGGCCGACGAGCTCCGCTCGCTCCTGCTCGGCTGAGACCCGTCAGGACCTGTGAAAGCACAGAACTCCCCGCCGGATGCCGCACTCATTGCGGCACCCGGTCAGGGAGTTCTGTAGGTCGCCCGCCTCAGAGAGGACGGATGTTCTCGGCCTGCAGGCCCTTGGGGCCCTGCGCGACGTCGAACTCGACTCGCTGGTTCTCCTCCAGCGAGCGATAGCCGGAAGACTGGATGGCGGAGTAGTGCGCGAAAACGTCAGCGCCGCCGTCGTCGGGGGAGATGAAGCCGAAGCCCTTCTCCGAGTTGAACCACTTGACCGTGCCCTGGGTGCTCATTTACTGCCTGTTCTGCTGGGAAAAGAAGCCGACGCAGGATGCACCGACGTGGTCCACGCTAGTGGAGCACCGCCGGAGCGGAAGTCCCGGTGTCAGCCCGTAACCCAAATGTTGCATGAGCGACCTCTCGCCGTCACAACAGCGTGACGGTCGCCGGCGTCGCCAGGCCGGAAAATGGTGTGGCCCTCACCGCGGGGGGAGCGATGAGGGCCGAAGACGACCGGAGGGTGCGTCGGAGACCATGCTACCCCCTTCGCGGAGGATTTGTCCCCCATTTGGGGGACAACGGCGAAAATTGCGGAAACCCACAACGATAGCGGCCCCCTCGAGCGGCCCATTGGGGACTGAGCGACTCGAGGGGGCCCAATCGCATGCACGGATCGCCTTTGCCTCTGGGGAAGGCAGCCCGTCATCTGGGGTAGACGGAGCGATCAATCCCCTGTGCATGCACCTTCACCATAAACGAGGAAACG
This sequence comes from Microbacterium sp. SZ1, assembly GCF_002362255.1. GTDB lineage: Bacteria > Actinomycetota > Actinomycetes > Actinomycetales > Microbacteriaceae > Microbacterium. The sequence goes on from NZ_LPVV01000004.1 coordinate 341,615, forward strand.
CGTTCGCGCCATGGGGTCCTCGCCGTGTCACGGGAGCGCTCCCGCAGCGCGGCTGCGCGCCCTTGGGTAGCCTGATGCGGTGACCATGCTGAACAAAGACATGACGCTGTGCATCTCGCTGTCGGCGCGGCCGAGCAACAACGGCACCCGGTTCCACAACTTCCTCTACGAGGAGCTCGGACTCAACTGGATCTACAAGGCGTTCGCTCCGACCGACCTCGGGCAGGCGATTGCCGGCGTGCGCGGTCTCGGCATTCGCGGCTGCGCCGTGTCGATGCCGTACAAGGAGGATGTGATCGCTCTCGTGGATCGCATGGACGCCTCCGCCGCCGCGATCGACTCGGTCAACACCGTCGTGAACGATGACGGCGTGCTCACCGCGTACAACACCGACTACAGCGCGATCGCCCAGCTCATCGAGCGGAACGCGCTCGACCCGAAGTCGTCGGTGCTCCTGCGGGGATCCGGCGGCATGGCCAAGGCGACCGCCGCGGCCTTCCGCGACGCGGGCTTCTCTGCAGTGACGATCGCAGCGCGCAACGAGGAGCGTGGTCGCGCCCTCGCCGACCTCTACGACTTCGCGTGGATCCCGGATGCCGACGGCGTCGCCGCAGACGTCATCGTGAACATCACGCCGATCGGCATGGCCGGCGGCGCCGAGGCACAGTCGCTGTCGTTCGACCAGGAGCAGATCGCTGCGGCATCCGTCGTGTTCGACGTCGTGGCCCTCCCCGCTGAGACGCCGCTCGTCCAGGCGGCTCGGGCTGCGGGCAAGACGGTGATCACCGGCGCCGAGGTCGCGACACTGCAGGCGCTCGAGCAGTTCGTGCTCTACACCGGCATCCGCCCGACGTCCGAGCAGGTGCGCGCGGCCGAGGAGTTCATGCGCGCGCAGTGACGCGGCTCAGGCCGAGACGGTCTGCAGCGTGCCCGTCGCCGCGGACGCCGTGCCTCGCCGAGCGAGAACGCTCGCGACCACCATCACCACGAGAGCGGATGCCGTGATCGCGGCGCCGATCCAGATGGGCGAGGTGTAGCCGAGCCCGGCGGAGATGCCGAGTCCGCCTGCCCACGCACCGAGCGCGTTGCCGATGTTGAACGCGCCGATGTTCGCACCGGAGGCGAGCGTCGGTGCACCGCCCGCATACTGCATGACACGGCTCTGCAGTCCGGGGACCGTGCCGAAGCCGAAGGCGCCCATCACGACGAGCAGGCCGATCGTCGCGGGCTGCGACCACGCCAGCATCCCGAAGAGGACGAGGATGACGGCGAGCGCCGCGATGAACCAGAGCAGCGTCCGGTCGATCGCCCGATCGGCGAGCCGGCCACCCACCCAGTTGCCGACCACGAGCCCGGCTCCGAAGAGCACGAGGAGCCACGGCACGGCCGACGCCGAGAATCCGCTGACGCCGGTGAGCGTGTAGGCGATGTAGGTGAAGGCGCCGAACATGCCGCCGAAGGCGAGGGCCGTCACGATGAGCGAGAGCCACACCTGACCGGAGGCGAAGGCACGCAGCTCGTGGCGGAGGCTCACGGATGCGTCGGATACACGAGGAGCGGAGACGAGCAGGGCGATGCCGAGGAACGCGACGACGCCGATCGCGGAGATCACCCAGAACGTCGCGCGCCAGCCGAACTGCTGTCCGATGAAGGTGCCGAACGGCACGCCGAGCACGTTGGCGGCCGTGAGACCGGTGAACATGATCGCGATCGCGCCCGCCTTCTTCGCCGGAGCGACCAGGCTCGCGGCGACGACCGAGCCGATGCCGAAGAACGCCCCGTGGCAGAGGGCGGCCACGATGCGGCCGATCATTGCCGTGGAGTAGTCGGGCGCGATCGCGGTCAGGGCGTTGCCCGCGATGAAAAGCACGACGAGTCCGAGCAGCACGGCCTTGCGCGGCAGACGCGTGGTCGCGGCGGTGAGCCCGAGAGCTCCGACGACGACGCTCAGCGCGTAGCCCGAGATGAGCCAGCCGGCCGTTGCTTCGGTGACGGCGAAGTCGGAGGCCACCTCCGGCAGCAGGCCCATGATCACGAACTCGGTGAGTCCGATCCCGAAGGCGCCGATGGCGAGGGCGATGAGTCCGAGTGGCATGAGTGCGCTCCTTGGTGCTCTGATAAAGTAGTTGCAGACGCGGGATATTGCGTCCGACGCATAATCATTGCACACGCAATTAGTCGGCGCAAGCAACTATCTGCGTCAGCAACGACTCAGGAGGTCACCAATGGGCATCTCGGACGACGCCGTCGAGATCCGCGCGCGCGGCTGGCGCACGCTCGCTGCGCTCCACGGACTGATCGACGCCGAACTCGAGCGGGCGCTCGGCGAGGCCGTCGGGCTCTCGGTCGTGGAGTACACGGTGCTCGACGCGCTCAGCCGCCAGGACGGCTGGCACATGCGGATGCAGCAGCTCGCCCGCGCGACGGCCCTGAGCCCCAGCGCCACCACGCGTCTCGTGACCCGGCTCGAGGACCGCGGTCTGCTCACACGCATCCTCTGCGCCGATGACCGCCGCGGCATCTACACCGAGCTCACCGCCGCCGGGCAGGCGCTCTACGAGAAGGCGCATCCGATCCACGACGACGCCCTCGAACGCACGCTGGGCGACGCCGTCACGCAGCCTGAGCTCGCCCCGGTCGTGCACGCGCTGCAAAGCGCCGCGGTCGGCGTCTGAGAGGCTGAGCATGCAGACGATCGGCGTTCTCGGCGGCATGAGCTGGGAGTCCTCCCTCGAGTGGTACCGGCTCGCGAACGAGCGGGTGCGCGAGCGCCTGGGCGGCCACCACTCCGCGAAGATCGTGCTCGACTCGGTCGACTTCGCCGAGGTCGAGGCGATGCAGGTGCGGGGCGACTGGGATGCGGCGGGCGACCTCCTCGCCGATCGCGCTCGCGCCCTCGAGAGCGCCGGTGCGGAGCTGCTCGTGCTCTGCACCAACACCATGCACCTCGTCGCGGAGCGGATCCAGGACGCCGTCGGCATCCCGTTCCTGCACATCGGCGACGTCGCGGCCGAGGCCGTGAGACGCGCGGGAGTGTCGACGGTGGGTCTGCTCGGGACGGCCTTCACCATGGAGCAGCCGTTCTATCGGGATCGACTGGCCGAGCACGGCATCCGCGCCCTGGTCCCCGACGCCGACGACCGCCTCGCGGTGCACACGATCATCTACGACGAGCTCGTGCACGGCGAGATCCGCGAGGAGTCGCGTGAGCGCTATCGCGAGGTCATCGACCGTCTGGTCGCGCAGGGCGCCGAAGGCGTCATCCTCGGATGCACCGAGATCGAGCTGCTCGTGTCGTCGGCGGACGCGCCGGTGCCGGTGTTCCCGACCACCGCGCTGCACGTCGCGGCGGCCGTCGATCGGGCCCTGGGCGACGTCTGAACAGCCGTCAGCGACCTTCGCGGCGTCGATCGCCCACGTAGAGGAGCTCCCCGGACCCCTCTCCCTCCCTGGCCTCGAGGTGTGCGGTGATCACCGCCTGCGCATCGGACTCCTGCGGTGTGCCGACATTCGACGGTGTGCGCTGCTCGGTCATGCTCTCCCCCTGAGGATCAGGTTCCAGTACACCCACGGCAGAACCCGTCTGTCCATGAGATACGTGAAGCGGCGTTCGCGGTAGAGCGTCCGCCACCACGGGATGGAGGGTTGCAACCGCCCGTGTCGATCGAACTCCGCGAACACCGCCGTGCGACCGGTGACCGTGAACGGCGTCTCGCTGTAACCGTCGTAGCGTCGGCGCCTGCGGGGTCGTGTGAGCGCGTCGGCGATGATCTTCGCCTGCGATCGGATCGCCCCGCCCGAGCGGATGCGGGTGAGAGCGGCGACGTCGCCGAGTGCCCAGATGTTGTCCCACCGCCGGTGGCGGAGAGTCTCGCGATCGACGTCGACGAACCCGTCGTCGCCGTGAAGACCGCTCTCGGCGATCCACCCGGCGGCGGCCTGAGGGGGCGACGCGTGCAGCACGTCGTAGCCGAGCGTGGTCGTCTGTCCGTCGATGACGATGTCGATCTCCGACGCCTCCGACCGCACGCCGACGACGGTCGCGTCGTAGAACGTCTCGATGCCGTACGCGTCCAGTGAGCGACGGAGTTCCGACGCGACGGCCTCGATGTGAAAGGGCGACGACTCCGGAGTGACGAAGACCACCCGTATGCGGTCGAGCACCCCGCGCTTCCGCCATCGATCGCACGCGAGGTACATGGGCTTCTGCGCGACGCCGGCGCAGGATGCCGGTTCCGCCGCCTGGGTGAAGACGACCGTCCCGGAGTCGAGATCCCGCAGCGCTGTGGACGCCGCATCAGCCAGGTCGAGCGTGTAGTTCGAGACCACGGATGCGCTGGCGGCCGCTTCCTGCAGACCGGGGATGGCGTCCCAGCGCTGCTCGATGCCCGCCGCGACGATCAGCTGGTCGTACCTGATGCGTTCGCCGGACGACAGTTCGACCGAGTTCTCGGCCGGCAGCACCGATACGACACGATCGCGCACCCAGGTCACGCCCCGGGGAGTGACCTTCGCCTGCGGGCGGACGACCTCGCGGCGGTCGGCGACACCACCCGCGATATGGGACTGCAGCGGTGCGTAGACGTGCTCCTGACGCGGCTCGATGATCGTCACGTCGGCGACCCCCCGCCGGCGGAGGCGCGCTGCGATCGAGACACCGGCGTTCCCGCCGCCGACGATGACGACGGAACCTGATGCGTTCGACGCAGATCTGCTCATGACACCGAGCATCCCGCTGAATGTCGATCTGCGCCAGGCTCTTGCGCCCAGGGGCGTCATTGCCTGTCGACGGCGAGCGGACAGACGGCCGAGCCGCGATCAGGCGGGCGGGGCCGCCGTCGAGGCGCGCACGATCAGCTGCGATGCGAGCGGCGCGAGGTCGCCCGCCGACCCGCCGGCGAGGAGCTGCAGGAGCAGGTCGACCGCGACCGAACCGCTGCGGTCGATCGGCATCCGCACCGTCGTGAGGGCGGGCGTCACGGCGCCGGCCAGGTCGATGTCATCGATGCCCACGATGCTGACATCGGCGGGGCACCGTCGGCCGAGCTCGAGCATGCCCGCTTCCAGGCCGAGCGCCACGAGGTCGTTGTAGGCGACCACGGCCGTCGCGCCGCTCGCCACAGCCGGAGCTGCGGCCGCCCGTCCCCCTTGAATCGATGCGGCCTGGTGACTGAGCAGGGTGAGGCGGATGCCGTGGCGGTCGCACGCGCGGGCGACGGTGTCGGCGCGACGGATGTCGGCCCAGGATCCGCGCGGTCCCGACGCGTAGGCGATGTGCGTGTGCCCGAGGGCGGCCAGGTGCTCGATCGCCTGGGCCGGCCCGTGCTCGGCATCCATGACGACGCAGGGGGCGCCGTCGATCTGTCGGTTGACCACGACGAACGGGGTGTCGCCGACGAGCGCGAGCACCTCCTCGTCGGGAAGCCGCGGCGAGCACAGCAGCATCCCGTCGAGCTTGCGGGCCTGCTCGATCTGCTCGCGTTCGCGGCGCAGGTCCTCGTCGGCGTCGAAGACGACGATCCGGTGCCGTCCGTGCCAGGCCTGGCCCTGGATCGCCTTGAGCAGGGTGCCGTAGACCGGATTCGCGACGTCGGGCAGGATCACGCCGAACGTGCGAGTGGCGGTGACGGCGGACTGGGGCGTCGCATAGCCGAGTTCCGACGCGGCTTCGAGAACGCGACCGAGGGTCCCAGGAGCGAGGCGGTCGGGTTCGCCGAAGGCTCGTGACGCCGTCGCGATGGACACGCCTGCGTGGCGTGCCACGTCCGTCAATGTCGCTGCCACGAGCACCCTCCGTCTTTCGTGCAATCCTACGATCCCGCCTGAGCATGTAAACCTGCTTGACAAGTTTGTACAACTCATACACACTCGTTTACATGACGATCATCGCCGATCACCCGCAGTGGTGCGCGGCCCACAGCGAAGGAGCCACCGCGTGAGCACTCCCGCATCGGCCCTGAGCCGCACCGCTCGCATCTCGACCACCGCGCCGGCAGCCCCCGCCCGCGCCGGGATCCTGCACCTCGGACTCGGAAGCTTCCACCGCGCGCACCAGGCGGTGTACACCGCCGCGGCTCTGCAGGCGGAGGGCGGCGACTGGGGCATCGTGGGCGTCGCCTCGCGCTCCCGCACCATCGTCGACGCGCTGCACGCGCAGGACATGCTGTACTCCGTCGCGACCATCTCGCCCGAGGCGACGTCACTGTCGATCCCCGGAGCGCACACCGACGCCTTTGTCGGCGCGGAGCAGCCCGACCGCGTCGTCGCGCAGATCGCCGACCCCGGCATCCGCATCGTCACCCTCACGGTCACCGAGAACGGGTACAGCTACTCGGCCGCGACCCAGCGACTCGACCTCGACGACGAGACGGTGCGGGCCGACCTGCGCGGAGGCGCCCCGCGCTCGACCATCGGACAGTTGGCGCGCGGACTCCAGGCCAGGGCAGCCGCCGGCGGCACGCCGATCTCGATCCTCAGCTGCGACAACCTCGCCGCGAACGGCAAGCACACCGAGAAGCTCGTCCGAGAGTTCCTGCAGGAGCTCCCCGGCTCCGAGGGTGCGGAAGCGCTGGCCTTTCTCGATCGCGCCGTGGCGTTCCCGTCGAGCATGGTCGACCGCATCGTGCCGGCCACGACCGGCGAGCTGCGCACACGCGTCAGCACGCTGCTCGGCGCGCGCGACGACATCCCGGTGCCCGCTGAGCCGTTCACGATGTGGGCGATCGAAGACGCCTTCGCCGCGGGTCGCCCCGCATGGCAGGCCGGCGGCGCCGTGTTCACCGACGAGGTCGCGCGGTACGAGCAGATGAAGGTGCGCCTGCTCAACGGCACGCACTCGCTCATCGCCTACCTGGGGGCCCTGAGCGGCCTCGCGACGATCCCGGCCGCGATCGGCATCCACGGCATCGAGCGCGCCGCACGGGCGGTGCTCCGCCACGAATACGAGCCCTCGATCGAGGTCCCGTCTGGTGTCGATATCCGCGCCTACGAGACCGAGCTCTTCGAGCGCTGGGCGAACACCGCCCTCGGCCACCGCACCAGCCAGGTCGGCACCGACGGCTCGGTCAAACTGCGCCAGCGCATCCCTGAGCCGGCGCTGCTGTCGCTGTCGCGCGGCGAGATGCCGCACCTCATCGCGCTGACGGTCGCCGGCTACCTGTCGTGCATCGCCCCGCTGCCGGACTTCGACCCCGGCGTGCACGCCGCAGCCATGACGGATGCCGCGCGCGATCGCCTCGCCTCCCTCGCCGCCACGGCGCGGGACGGCCGCGAGCTCGCCCGACGCGTGATCGCCGAGCTGCATCTGTTCGGCGCCGAGCTCGGAGAGCAGGATGCTTTCATCGAGCGCGTCGGCGAACTCACCGACACCATCCGGCGCCACGGCGTCGACGCGGCGATCGCCGACGCCGTCGGCGCCTCTGTGACCCCCACGAAGGAGATGCTGCCATGAAGGCTCTCGCCATCCACGGCAAGGAAGACATCCGCTGGGAGGACCGCGAAGTCCCCGCCCCCGGCGACGGAGAGGTGCGCCTCCGCGTGAAGTACGTCGGCATCTGCGGATCCGACCTGCACTACTACTTCCACGGCGCGAACGGCGAGTACACGATCCGCGAGCCGCTGACGCCCGGACACGAGCTGTCGGCCGTCGTCGACCTCGACCCGTCCGGCCGTCTCGCGCCCGGCACACCCGTCACCGTGCACCCGGCCCGTTACGGGGCGTCGGTCCCCGGTCTCGAGGATCGTCCGCACCTGCGGTCCGGGGGCGACTACCTCGGCAGCGCGGCGGCGAACCCGCACCGGCAGGGCGGAGCATCCGAGTTGCTGATCGTCGAGGACCACATGATCCGCCTTCTCCCCGAGGCCCTGCCCCTCGAGCGGGCGGCCCTCGCCGAGCCGCTCGCCGTCGCGATCCATGCCGTGCACCTCGCGGGCGACATCGCCGGCAAGCGCGTGCTGGTGATCGGAGCCGGACCCATCGGTCTGCTCGTCGTCGCGGCCGCCGCGCATGCCGGCGCCGCCGTGGTCGGGGCGAGCGACGTGCGCGAGGAGCCCCTCGCCCGCGCGCAGGCGCTCGGCGCGGCCGAGGTCGCCCTCGTCGGCCGCGACACGATCGCCGACGAGTCCTATGACGTCGTGTTCGAGTGCTCAGGAGTGGGCGTCGCTCTGACCCAGGCAGTCCGTGCGGCTCGCCGCGCCGGCACGGTCGTGCAGGTCGGCATGCTCGCGAACGCCGAGATCGGGGTGAATCTCGCACCCATGCTCGCCAAGGAGCTCACGATCCGCGGAGCATTCCGGTTCTCCACCGAGATCGACGACGCGGTCGCGATGCTTGCCGAGTCCGACTCCCTCGACGCGGTCATCTCCCACGTCCTTCCGGCATCCGACGCCGTCCAGGCCCTCGAGCTCGCCCGCGACTCGTCGGCCTCCGCCAAGGTCCTGCTCTCCCTGTAATCACCACCCCACCCAGACACACCCGTTCCCGGTCCGAAGGAGTACCTCCCATGTCAGAACAGCAGACGGCGGCGACAGCCGCCGATCCCGCCGCGAAGAGGTCGGTCCGCGACCTCGTCCGCGCCGCCGTCTCGGGGTGGCTCGGCACCGCTCTCGAGTTCATGGACTACCAGCTCTACTCGCTGGCCGCTGCACTCGTGTTCGCCGACCTCTTCTTCTCCTCGGAGAATCCCGCCGTGGCGGTCGTCGCGGCGATGGCCACCTACGGTGTCGGCTACGTCGCCCGCCCGGTCGGCGCGTTCTTCTTCGCGCGCCTCGGCGACAGGACCGGTCGCACCAAGGTGCTGTTCTACACGATCCTGCTCATGGGCCTCGCGACGACCCTGATCGGCGTGCTTCCCACGTACGACCAGGTCGGCATCCTCGCTCCGATCCTCCTCGTGGTGCTGCGCATCGCCCAGGGCTTCGGCGCCGGTGCCGAGATCTCCGGCGCGGGCGTCATGCTCGCCGAGTACGCTCCGGCCAAGCGCCGCGGCATCATCGCCTCGCTCGTCGCACTGGGCACGAACTGCGGCACCCTGCTCGCCTCCGCCATCTGGGCGATCCTCCTCGTCGCGTACAGCGAGGACGAGGTCATCGCGTGGGCGTGGCGCATCCCGTTCATCGCCAGCGCCGTGATCATGCTGTTCGCGATCTGGGTGCGCTTCAACCTCAAGGAGACCCCTGTCTTCGAGGAGCGCGAGGATGTCGTCGACGGCAAGGCGCTCTCCCGCGAGGAGACCATCCAGCTCGCCACCGAGACCAACGACATCCGCACGCTCGAGGCAATGCAGCGCAAGCCGATCAAGGCGTTCGTCATCGCGCTGCTGCTTCGCTTCGGCCAGGCCGGCAACTCGGGCATGATCCAGACCTACCTGATCAGCTACATCACCGTCGTGCTGCTGCTGGACCGCTCGATCGGCGTGAACGCGGTCATCGTCTCGTCGCTCGTCGCGTTCATCACGGTGCCCCTCTCGGGCTGGCTCGGCGACCGCTTCGGCCGCAAGCGCATGTACATGGTCTGGGCCGTCATCGCTCTCATCGTGATCGTGCCGACCATGCTCATGATCAGCAGCAAGGACACCCTGCAGGTCTTCGTCGGCTACGTCGTGCTGCACAACCTCGCCGTGATGAGCTTCGCCTCCCTCGAGAACCTGACCCTTCCCGAGATCTTCGGCGCCCGGAACCGGTACACCTACACGGCCATGGCCCGCGAGATCGCCGCGATCGTCGCGACCGGCGCCGGCCCCGTCATCGCCGCCGCGTGGGTGTCGGCCGTCACCGGCTCGTTCATCCCGATCGTCATCATGCTCGTGTTCTTCACGCTGTGCGCGCTCGTGGCATCGATCTGGATGCCGGAGGTCGCCGGCCGGGATCTGACCGATCCGCGCGACGCGATCTGAGCGCACCGACGATCACAACCAGGGGTGCGGCCGACCCGAGCGGCCGCACCCCGCACCTCTCATCCCGCACGATCAGGAGAACGCCATGGCCATCGAGCACGTCGACGTCATCATCACCAGCCCAGGACGCAACTTCGTCACGCTCAAGATCACGACCTCCGACGGGATCGTCGGCTGGGGCGACGCGACGCTCAACGGACGCGAGCTCGCCGTGGCCTCGTACCTTTCGGATCACGTCGCCTCGACCCTCGTCGGACGCGACGAGGACCGCATCGAGGACACCTGGCAGTACCTCTACCGCGGACCGTACTGGCGCCGCGGCCCCGTCACCATGGCGGCGATCGCCGCAGTCGACATGGCGCTGTGGGACATCAAGGCCAAGAAGGCCGGGATGCCGTTGTACCAGCTGCTCGGCGGCGCGAGCCGCGAGGGCGTCCGCGTCTACGCGCATGCCTCCGGCACCGACTACCAGGCGCTCAAGAACGCCATCGCCGGATACGAGGAGCTCGGCTACACCGCCGTGCGGGTGCAGACCGGAGTGCCCGGGCTCGGTCAGATCTACGGCGTCTCGAACGCGGGCCCCGGAGTGCGCTACGACTACGAGCCGGCCAAGCGCTCGGGCGACCGCCCCAGCGAGGAGACCTGGGACACGCGCAACTACCTGAACCACATGCCGGGGATCTTCTCGCGCATCCGCGAGGACTTCGGCTCCGATCTGCGAATCCTGCACGACGGCCACCACCGCATGTCGCCTATCGAGGCCGCTCGCTTCGCGAAGGACATCGAGCCGTACGACCTGTTCTGGCTCGAGGACTGCACCCCGGGCGAGGACCAGACCGCGCTGCGCCTGGTGCGCCAGCACTCCACCACGCCGCTCGCGATCGGCGAGGTCTTCAACTCGGTGTACGACTACCAGACGCTCATCACCGAGCGCCTGATCGACTACGTGCGGTCGGCGGTGACCCACACCGGCGGCATCACGGCGATGAAGAAGCTGCTCGACTTCGCCGCGATCTACGGCATCAAGTCCGGCATCCACGGCCCCACCGACATCTCGCCCGTCGGCATGGCGGCGGCTCTGCACCTCGACCTCGCGATCCACAACTTCGGCATCCAGGAGTACATGCCGCACAACGAGCAGACGCTCGAGGTGTTCCGGACGTCGTTCACGTTCGACAGGGGCTTCCTGCACCCGAGCGAGCAGCCGGGACTCGGCGTCGAGCTCGACGAGGAGGCAGCGGCCGGGCACGAGTACACCAAGGCGTATCTGCCGGTGAACCGCCTGCTCGACGGGACCGTGCACGACTGGTGAGCCTCCGCGCGCGGCACGTTCTGCGGCCATGAGCACCTTCTGCGGCCACGGCACCCGCCCGTGGCCGCAGAAGGTGACGATGGCCGCAGAAGTGACGCTCCGGAGTTGCCGGACCGGACGGCCCCGCAAGGCGCGTAGCCTCGAAGCATGTCGAAAGCCGTCGTGACTCCGCCCGCGGCATCCGACCTCCCGGCCATGGAGCCGGGCCCGCGTCTGCTCTCCCGGGCTGCCGTCAACTGGCGGCCGCTGGCCCTCGCGTACCGGGTCATCGCGCTGGCGATCATCGCGACCGGAATCGCGCGGAACGCCGGCATCGTCGACGGAGCCATCGACCACACGACGTTCCTCTACTACACGATGGTCAGCAACCTCCTCTGCGGAGGATGGACCTTGCTGCTCGTCGGCCGCACGATCGGCGACCTTCGCCGCGTCGGCTCACGCGGCACGTCGACGCCGAGCGCCCGATGGAGCGGCGCGGTGATGATGGCGATCACCGTCACGATGCTCATCTACCTGGTCGTGCTGGTGCCTACGCGGTTCGATGCGGGCGACACCGACGTCTTCTCCCTCACCGACAACCTCATCCACATCGTCACACCGGTACTGCTGATCGTCGACTGGCTGCTGTTCGTGCCGAAGGGCGCGTTCCGGTGGGGCGACCCGGTGCTGTGGACGCTGATCCCGTACGCCTATCTCGCGTGGGCGTTCGTCTACGGCGCGCTCGGCGGCGAGTTCGTGACGGGCCAGCGCTACCCGTATCCGTTCGTGGACGTCGACGCACTCGGAATCCCCGGGGTCACGCAGTGGATCATCGCTCTGTCGATCGCCCTGATCGCGGTGGGGTTCGTGTTCGTCGTCCTCGATCGCGCCCTCGCAGCCCTCGCGCGCCGCACCGCAGGTCGTTGAGCGAGCCAAGTGAGACGAAACGCGCCGCCCTCACACGCCGTCCGCGGGTCAGTTGATGATCTCGGCCCGCGGGTCGGAGTGCAGGGCGGCGAGCTTCTCCCGCCAGTCGGCGAGCGCTTCGGGCGAGAGTCGCGTCCAATCGTGCACCTCGCGCACGATGCGCAGCGGATCAGCGCTGCGATACGACCTCGTCGGGTTGCCGGGGAACTTCTTGTCGGTGACGTTCGGGTCGTTCTCGAACTCGCCCACCGGCTCGACCTCGTACACGCGCGGTTCTCGCTCGCCCGGAGCGAGCTCGGCCGCGAGGCCGGCGCCGTCGCGCAGCGCGGTGAAGTAGATGTGATTCATCACGATCTCGGGCCGGTAGTTCGACCGGAACCCCGCGGTCAGCAGGTCGCCGGGTCGCAGATCGGCCTTCGTGCCGTGGAAGAACGGACCGTCGTCGAGTGCGTCTGTCACCCGCACAGCCTACGACTGCGCGGGCGACAGGCAGAAGGGGATCTCAGTCGCCGGAGCGGCGGGTGCCGATTCCCGGCTCGTCGTTGTGGATGGACTCGTCCTTGACTTCACCCTTCGAGGCGGGGTCGACGCGGACCGCGCCGGCACCGCCGGAGTCTGCGCCCGCGCCGCCGGCCGGCACGTCGTCCACGGCATCCGGGTCGTCGCCTCCGCGATCGTCGAGCATCGCGGCGATGCGGTCCTTCGCGTCGGGCTCGGCCGCGGCATCCCGTGCGTCGCCGGCGCTGTCTGAGTGACTCACTCTTCGACCCGAAGATCGTCGGGGGCGTCGCCGCTGTGCTGCGACCCCTCGTCCTCGGGAGCCAGGTCGCCCTGTCCGTCCTCACCGATCTCGGCCTCGAGCGGCTCGTCGCCCTGCGTCTCGGGCTGCTCGGTGTCGGTCGGGAAGGTGCCGTCGGTCGGGTCCTCCGTGCGCGGCACGCCGGGCATCTCCGGCTCGAAGCTGTTGGCGAATGCGTCGATGTTCGTCATGGAGTCCTCCTGTGTGGGTGGCGGATGTCCATGTTCGCGCGCATCCCCGGGGAGCGCAGGGCGGTTGACAGCCGCGTTGCACGGCTGTATCCGCTGCCGACACCTCGGCTCCGCGCATAGTCTTGCCGGTACACGACGAGGACGGGAGAGACGGATGCTCGAGGCGAAGGACAGCGTAAGACTCGGCGGCTCGGGGTTGCGGATCTCCCCCGTGGTGCTCGGATGCATGAGCTTCGGCGTCCCGGACCGCGGGGCGCACCCGTGGTCGCTCGACGAGGAGGCGAGTCGTCCGCTGATCCGACATGCGCTCGAGGCCGGGATCACGACGTTCGACACGGCCGACGTGTACTCCGACGGCACGAGCGAGGAGATCGTCGGGCGCGCTCTCGCCGACGTCGCGCGCCGGGACGAGATCGAGATCGCCACGAAGGTGCACGGCCGCATGGGCCGGGGAGCGAACCAGGCCGGGCTCAGTCGCGGGCACATCCTGAGCGGGATCGATGCGAGTCTGCGCCGCCTCGGCACCGACTACGTCGATCTGTACCAGATCCACCGGTGGGATCCCGAGACGCCCATCGAGGAGACCATGGAGGCGCTGAACGACGTCGTGCGCTCGGGCAAGGCGCGCTACATCGGCGCCTCATCGATGTGGACCTGGCAGTTCGCGACCGCCCAGCACGTCGCGCTGCAGAACGGATGGACGCCGTTCGTCTCGATGCAGGACCAGTACAACCTGCTGCAGCGCGAGGAAGAGCGCGAGATGCACCCGTACTGCCTCGACTCGGGCGTCGGCGTGCTGCCGTGGTCGCCACTCGCCCGCGGACGTCTGACCCGGGACTGGGACGACACGACCGCCCGGACCGAGTCGGATGCGTTCGGCGCGACGCTCTACCGGAGCGAGGAGCAGTCGAACCGCGCGATCGTCGAGGCCGTCGCGCGGGTCGCCGAGGCGCGCGGGGTCTCGCGCGCGCAGATCGCGCTGGCCTGGGTCGCTCAGCAGGATGCCGTGACAGCGCCGATCGTCGGCGCGACGCGCGTCGGGCACATCGACGACGCGGTGGCTGCCGTCGGCATCCGTCTCGAGGAGTCCGAGGTCGAGGCGCTCGAAGCCGCGTACACGCCCCGCGCACCCGAGGGGTTCTGAGCGCGACCCCGCACCGGCCGTCAGCCGCGCTGCGCGGCCGCGAGCTCCCGCAGTGCCGAGGCGACGAGCGCGTGGTCGTCGGCGGACGGCAGACCCGACACCGTCGCCACGGCCACGACGCCCACGCCGCGAACGCGCACCGGAACGGCTCCCCCGGCGACGGCGTAGGTCGCGGCATCCAGCCATCCCGGCTCCATCGGGTCGCGTCCCCCCGCTGCCACCCGCGCTTCCAGCAGCGCCGTGCTGGTCTCGAAACGCAGCGCGGTCGCCGCCTTCTTCGCGACCCACGAGTCGTTGTCGGCCGTCGCGCCGGGCAGCGAGGCGTGGAAGAGCACGCCGGATGCGGTGCGGATGTCGATCGCGATCGGCGCCGACTTCGTCAGTCCGCGCTCGGCGATCTCGCGGCCGAGCCTCCACGCGTCGGCCCTGTCGAATCGGTCGAGCTCGAGCTCCGAGTGCTCCTCCTCGAGGCGGCTGAGCCATGCGTCGTCGGTCATCGTCGTCGATCCTTCCGTTCCGTGGGTGCTCCCCCAGTCTGCCGCCCCGTAACGGGCGTAGAGTCCGAGTGTGCCCGATCCTCGCCCCGCCCTGATCATGCCGCCGCTCATCGACGAGCGGACGCGGCTGCTGTTCGTCGGCATCAACCCCGGGCTGCGTTCGGCCGAGGTCGCGGCACCCTTCGCCCACCGCAGCAACCGGTTCTGGAAGGCGCTGCATGCCGCCGGCATCCTCGACCGGGTGATCGACGCGTATGACGGGGTGGCGCCGGCCGATCGCGAGCACGTCCTCGCGCGCGGTGTCGGTGTCAGCACCCTCGTGCAACGGGCGACCCGCGCGGCCGACGAGCTCGCCCCGGAGGAGCTGGTCGCGGGCGTCGACGGCCTGCGGCGCCTCGTCGCCGCGCACGACCTCGCGGTGGTCGCGATGCTCGGCATCGGCGCCTACCGCACCGGTTTCGGGCGTCGGAAGGCTCGCCAGGGCGTGCAGGAGGAGACGCTCGGCGGCGCCGAGCTGCGGGTGCTGCCGAATCCGAGCGGACTGAACGCCGGGTCGACACTGGCCGACTTGGCGACCGCGTTCCGCGAGGCGGCCGTCGCCGCCGGGATCATCGAGTCAGGGGGAGGCACGCCATGACCGACGCGGATGCCGAGCTCCGCGCCCTGCAGTCGCGGGCGTACGGGCGCGATGCGGACATCACCCGCGACCCCGAGGCGATGCGGCGCCTGGCAGACCTCGAAGCACCTCAACCCGTCGAGCCACCGGTCGCCGTCGCGCCTCCGTCGGCGACGCCCGTGACGGCGGCGAAGGCGTCATCCACGGCTGCGGAATCCGTCGAGTCCGGGCCCGTCCGGCGCACCGGTCCGTTCGATCCACACCCGCGTACGGCGTGGATCGCCCTGGCGTGCGCGGCCGTCGCGGTCGCGGCCGCCGTCTCGGCATCCGTGGCCACGGCCGTCACCGCGGCGGCTCGTCCCGTCGAGCCGGGTCTCGTCGACACGATCGCGGTCGACCCGGGAGCGGACTGGTGGGACGCCCTCGGCGAGCGCACCGACGGATCGGTGCTCTTCGAGGACTGGTACGGCCTGACGTTCGTGCGCAACGAGGGCTGGAGCGAGATCGACGACCAGCGCTGTCTTCTGGGGGTGCCGACCGAGACCGTTCGGTCGGCGTCGAACGGCTTCACCGCCATCGGGATGGAGTGCTCCGCCGGCGCGTTCCCGGCATCCCTCCAGATCATCGTCGACGCCGGGCAGCCAGCGGCGGTGCGCGACCGATTCCCGGAGGGGACGGCCTTGAAGTTCACGCTGCGCGGCGACACGGTCGAGGTCCGCGCCGACAGCCAGGACGGATGATGACGTTCCGCGACAGCAGTTGTCAACGTCTGGCCTCTCAGGCCGGGGCGGCTTCTAGGCTGGAGTCATGACTGTTCCCACCATCGACCTGAACTCCGGCCACTCCATCCCCCAGCTGGGCTTCGGCGTCTTCCTCGTGCCAGCGGATGAGGCCGAGCAGGCCGTCTCCGAGGCTCTCGAGGTCGGCTACCGCCACATCGACACCGCCGCGATCTACAAGAACGAAGAGGGCGTCGGCGCCGCCATCGCGAAGAGCGGCATCCCGCGCGACGAGCTGTTCATCACCACGAAGCTCTGGAACGACCGTCAGTCCGGCGAGCAGCCGCACGAGGCGATCCGCGAGAGCCTCGACAAGCTCGGCCTCGACTACGTCGACCTGTACCTGACGCACTGGCCCACCCCCGAGAAGAACACCTACGTGAACGCGTGGACCAAGCTCATCGAGATCCGCGACGCCGGCCTCTCGCGCTCCATCGGCGTCTCGAACCACCTGCCCGAGCACCTCGACCGCCTCGTCGCCGAGACCGGCGTCGTGCCGGCCGTCGACCAGATCGAGCTGCACCCGGCCTACCAGCAGCGCGACGTGCTCGCCTGGGCCGAGAAGAACGGCACGAAGATCGAGTCGTGGGGTCCGCTCGGCCAGGGCAAGTACCCGCTGTTCGAGAACCCCGCGGTCGCCGACGCCGCCGCGGCGCACGGCGTCACCCCCGCCCAGGCCGTGATCCGCTGGCACCTGCAGAAGGGCTTCATCGTCTTCCCGAAGTCCAGCCGCAAGGAGCGCATGGAGCAGAACTTCGACGTGTTCGGCTTCGAGCTGACGGATGCCGAGATCGCGGCGATCGACGGTCTCGACCCGCTCGACGGCTCCGGCCGCGTCGGCACGCACCCGCTCGACTTCAACTGAGCGAGCGCGTCTGCCGCTGACGGAGAGGGGCGGATGCCGGGTGAGCGCCCGGCATCCGCCCCTCCTTCGTCTGCTGTCCGAGCTCAGGCGCTGAGCGACCGCAGGCTGCCGAACACGAGACGCGGCCGCTCCTCCGTGTGCAGCACGGTGAAGAGGGTGCGCGTGCATGCCCGGCAGCGCACGATCGCGGCGCTGTCGTCGAGCTCGACGACGGCCTCGGCCAGGCAGGCGTCATTGCCGCATCCGTCGCACGTCCCGCGAAGCCCGGTGATGTCGATGCCGAGGATGTCGAGCACCTGACCGGCGATGGCGTTGCCGTCGACGCGGGCGGCGGGGTGGTCGTGACTCATCAGCTGCCTCCGAACCTCTCGGTACGCACGCGCCCGGGCTCGTGGCCCAGCTGCACGAGGATGCTCGACACGTGCTCGACGAATCCGGTCGGCCCGCAGACGAAGACGAGCGGCCGTCGATCCGCCGGCCAGACGGCGTCGGCGACGGCATCCGCGTCGAGCCTTCCCGCCCTGCCGTTCCAGCCCGGAGGAGCCGACCGCGTGTACGCCCAGCGCACGTCGACCGCCACGTCCTCGGCGGCCAGTTCCGCCCCGAACATCGCATCGCCCGCACTGCGAACGGAGTACAGCAGGCGCATCGACGATCCGACGCCCGCCGCGTGCGCCGCACGTGCCATCGCGACCAGGGGGACGATGCCCGACCCTCCGGCGATCAGCTGCACCGGCCCCTCCTGCTCGGGCCGCCACACGAAGAACTGCCCGAGCGGGCCCTTGACCTCGAGCTCATCGCCGACCATCACGTCGCGCACGAGGTAGGGCGAGACCTCTCCGGTCGGGATCTCGTCGACCCCGAGCTCGATGACCGTCGAGTCACCGGACGACGCGAGCGAGTACGAGC
Organism: Microbacterium sp. SZ1; assembly: GCF_002362255.1. GTDB lineage: Bacteria > Actinomycetota > Actinomycetes > Actinomycetales > Microbacteriaceae > Microbacterium. The sequence continues at coordinate 359,526 of NZ_LPVV01000004.1, forward strand.
GCACGGCCTGATAGCCGTCTTCAGCGGTCAGCCGCACGTCGACGTGCTGACCCGGATCGTTCCCCGGCCACCCGGACACGTCGAGCAGGATGCTGCGCGACGACGCGGTCTGCTCCGTGACGCCGACGACGCGCGCCGGGCGCCATCCGGCGACGATCACCAATAGCGCTCCTCGGTCCAGGGGTCGCCGTGCATGTTGTAGCCGTTCTGCTCCCAGAATCCGGGTGCATCCTCATCCATCAGGGTGAGGCCCCTGACCCACTTGGCGCTCTTCCAGAAGTAGAGGTGCGGCACGATGAGCCTCGCCGGTCCCCCGTGCTCGGGGTCGAGCGGCTCGCCCTCGAACTCGGACGCGATCCATGCCTGGCCGCCGAGCAGGTCGTCGAGGGGGATGTTCGTGGTGTACCCGCCGTAGGAATGGGCCATCGCATACGACGCACTGGTGTCGATGTCGGCCAGCAGGGTGTCGAGCGACACCCCGCGCCAGTTCGTGCCGAGCTTCGACCAGCGCGTCACGCAGTGGATGTCGGTGTGCACGTCCTCGATGGGCAGCGCATGGAGCTCGTCCCAGGTCCAGGACTTCAGGGCGCCGCTCTCGTCGCGGATGCCGAAGCTCCACTCCGACGTGTCGATCCGCGGCGTGGGGCCGGCGGAAAGAACAGGGAAGTCCTCGGTGAGGTACTGCCCAGGAGGGAGGTTCGGCTCGCTCTCGCGCCGCCGCCCGCCGAATCCTCGCGAGATCACAGCCATCCGTCATCCTCTCCCGTGCGCATGGCGCCAGCTTGGCCCGATATATGGGTTGCACGCAAGCGCTGAGCCGGAGTCAGCCGTGCGTCCAGACCACGCGGAGCACGTTCACCACGTCCGCGCTGTCGATCCCGGCGGCCCGGGCGTCGTCGACGAGGTCGCGGATGCGGCGAAGCACCGGCCCGGGGAGCACCGCCGCCTCCGGCGCGACGCGGGTGCCTGCACCCGTGCGGCTGATCACGAGACCGTCCTGTTCGAGCAGCTTGTAGGCCTTGGCGACGGTGCCGGGGGCCACGCCGAGGTCGCTCGCCGTCTGCCGCACCGTCGGGAGGCGCTCGTCGGCGCCGACCTGGCCCGACACGATGAGTCCGCGCAATTGCCGGTAGATGTCCGCGGCGGGGCTCGTGTCGGTTGCGGTCAGCGAGAGGTCCGCCGTCATCGGACGCGCTCCGACTCGCGCGGGGTATTCGCCGAGACCGGGTGGTGCGACATCCGGATCACGACGAGCAGGAGGATCGTGAGAGCGCACACCTCGAGGATCGGAGCACCCCAGCTGGCGACGGAGGCCAGCTCGGTGTGCCGCCATGCCACCTCATACGGCCGCCCCTCGTTCTCACCCATGATCTCCAGACTCGAGACCGACGCCGATCGTCCGATCAGCCGCCAGGCATCGGCGGTCGTGAGCAGCGCGACGGAGGTGAAAATGCTGATCACACCCGCCGCGGTCTTCCTGCGGAGTTCGCGTTCGGCGGCGACGAGACCCGGGCCGAGGAACGGCACGGCGGCGGACCCGTGCAGCACTGCCCAGGTGAGCAGCAGAAGGACTCCCAGCATCACGAGGACGGGGCCGCCGTACGCCCAGCCGTAGAACGAGACGCGGACCGGATCGACGCCGGACACGTTCGGTACGGGGATCTCGAGCATCGTGAATCGCCCCTCGGCATCCGTCGACGAGGCAGCCCCTCCGATCAGACTCGTCGCGACCAGGAGGATCGCGGCGAGGGCGCCTGGGAGAAGGGCGGAACGATGGGTGAAGGTCGCCCAGGTACGGCGGATGCCGAGTACGGGTTCGCCTGGTCGATCATCACGTCGCCGCAGGATGACGACGAGGAGCGCGGCGAAGCCGGCGGCGGCCACGATCAGGAGAAGCGTGAACCGCAGCCACGGCGTCGCGCTCGCCTCGGAGGGCACGAAGACGCGGAAGAGATAAGCCCCGAAGAATGCGACTCCGACGGACGCGGCCAGGATGCCGAGCCCGACGTGCTGCGGCCGGTAACGGCGGCGAAGCCCGTCGTCGACCATCGCAGCGGCGCCCGGCGCGACGTTCGCCTCCGCGCGCGCGCGCCATGCCGAGATGACCAGCGCGAGGAATACGGCGGCGACGAGCGATGTCACGGGAACGGCGAGGAGGAAGGCCGCGATGTCGCCGGCGGTCCAGGCTGTCGTGAGCTGGCGCATGGATGCTCCTTCGTTTGTGCCATGAAGCTAGCACAATTTGTGTCGAATAGTCGATACAAACGAAGGCGGCGCGGAATCGCCGGGAAATCTGCGGCATACACTCGAAAGGTTCGCCGGGTCGGGAGATCGGGTGTGAAGTTCGAAGGTGAGATCGTGCCGCTGTCCGAGACGTCCGGAGGCCCCGACGACGGGGAGCTCCTGTATCGACTCTCGCGCGGCGACGAACCGGCCTACCGGTCGCTGCACAACAGACATCAGGCGACGGTCTTCCGCATCGCTCTCCTCCTGACGGACACGGTGAGGGATGCCGAAGAGGTCGCCGCAACGGCGTTCCTCGAACTGTGGCGAAGACGAGCCAGGGTCCGCCTCGTGCGCACCTCTGTGCTGCCGTGGCTGCTGGTCGCCACGTGCACCGCGGCGACCGACGCGCTGCGATCACGGCGACGATACCGCCGCCTGCTCCGCAGGATCCACGCGGACGGCGGGGCGTCGGATCACGCTGAAGCGGTCGCGCGGGCCGTCGACGCGCTGAAGCTCTCCGATGCCGTCGCCGCAGGCCTGAGACACCTCGGTCGACGCGAATCCAGCGTCGCGGTTCTCTGCCTCGTCCAGGGGCTCGCCACCGCGGAGGCAGCCATGGTCCTCCGCGTTCCGGAGCAGACCGTCGCGTCCCGTCTGACCCGCCTCCGAACCCGACTGCGTCGCGCGCCGAGCCGATACGCATCCCTTACCGAGGAGGCGAACGCATGACTCGATCGGACGGCAGGATGCCGCACCACGACGAGATCCAGGAACTCCTCGTCGAGCAGATGCGCCGTGATCTCGCCCGACCCGTCTGGTGGAAGACGCTCTGGGGCCGCCTGACTATCGCAGGCGGCATCGTCTCCGTCGCGGGGTTGGCTGTCGCCGGTGTCGTCCTCCTCGATGATCGAGCGGTCAGCGAGACGAGCATCGTGTACTGCCTCGAAAACCCGTATCGGAATCCCGACGGCACGCTGTCCGGCGCGGGGGCGAGCGTGGCGACGCCCGACGGCGTCCTCTCGATCGAGGACGCGGAGGCGCTGTGCGTGCAGATGTGGGAGGGCGGGGCGTTCGAGGACAACGACCCGCTGTCGGCCACTCCGACTCCCGGCGTCGCGCCCAGCGACTTCACGACCTGTGTCACGGATGAGGGTGAGGCCGCCGTGGTCCCCGGGATCATCGAGTGCTCGGTCCTCCGCCTCCACCCCTACCGACCCGCAGCGCCCACCGACTGACCGTGCGGGTCGGCCGCGCACTCGACCTCACCCGGTGAGCGGGCCGCCGACACGCCAGTAGCCGAGAAACGCGACCTGTGCCTTGGGCACCCCGACCTCTGAGGTGAGGACGCGGCGGATCCGCGTGGTGGTGCCGGTCTCGCCCGCGATCCATGCGTAGAACCGGGGATCGTCCTTCACGTCCGGTCCGTGCTCGGCGGCCCAGGCGGCGACGGCGCGCTCGGCACCCGTCGGCTCCGTGTCGCCTCGCTCGACGACGTGAATGCCGACGCCGTCGCGCGCGAAGAGCGACACCGTGTCGTCGGCAGGGTCGTCGCACTCGAGGATCACGTCGGCACGACTGTCCGTCGGCATCGCCCCGAGGATGTTGCGCGCGGCCGGGTACGCCGTCTCGTCGGCCACGAGCAGGAAGCGGGTGGCATCGCGCGGTACCCAGTGCAGACCGTACCCCGTCCAGCCCATCCGCTGATCCGGGCCCGTGATGACGGCCGGGTCTCCGGGCTGAGCCGCCGCGGCCCAGGCCGAGGCCGGGCCCGCCGGGTCGTGGAGGTAGAAGTCCACGTCGATCTCGCGCGCTGCCGGTCGGATGCCGGCGGGCGTGTAGGTGCGGAGGACGTTTCGCTTCCCCTCGGGAAGAGCTTTCCAGCGTGTGTACCAGTCGGACGGGTGCGGTGTGGGCTCGTCGAGCAGGCCGAATTCAGCGATCTCCCCGCCGGCGAACGGCAGCACGAGCTTGATGCGCTGATCGGTCCCCCACTCCGCGAAATGTGCGAGGTCGTCACCCGCGAACGTCAGGCGGATGAACCGGGGGCTCAGCACCCGGCGGGCCGAGACGGTCACGCGGAAGGCGCTGTACGCCCAAGGCCGGTCGGGGGTCATGCTCTCTCCGTTCGCAGAGTGCGCAGCGGTACGACCAGAGGGCCGCCGGTGACGGGGTCGTCGATGACGACGTTCGCCAGCCCGAACACCTCGTGCACCCGCTCGCTGGTGATGACGTCTGCGGGGGCGCCCTCCGCGACGATCCGTCCCTCGCGCATCGCGATGATGTGCGTCGCATAGCGGGCGGCGTGGTTGAGGTCGTGCAGCACGGCGACGATCGTGCGACCGCGTCGGTTCAGGTCGGCGAAGAGCTCCATGAGGTCGACCTGGTGAGCGACGTCGAGATACGTCGTCGGCTCGTCCAGCAGAAGCAGGTCGGTCCCCTGCGCGAGGGCCATCGACACCCAGACCCGCTGGCGCTGGCCACCTGACAGCTCGTCGACGGTCCGCTCGCGGAGGTCGGTCGACCCAGTCCACTCGAGCGCCTCGCGGACGGCATCCTCATCGCTCTCCGACCACTGGCGGAACATGCTCTGGTGCGGGTAGCGCCCGCGCGCCACGAGATCCGCGACCGTGATGCCGTCCGGTGCCGTCGCACTCTGGGGCAGCAGTCCGATGCGGCGCGCCACCTCCTTGGCCGGGTAGCTGGAGATGTCCGCGCCATCGAGGATCACGGTGCCGCTCGACGGGCGGAGCAGCCGCGACAGCCCTCGCAGCAGCGTCGATTTGCCGCAGGCGTTCGCGCCGATGATGACGGTGAACGACCCGGGCGGTACCTCCGTCGTCAGGTCGTGCACGATCTCGGCACGGTCGTAGGAGAGGCTGATGTGCTCGGCGCGCAGGCGCGCGGAGTCGGGAGCGAGGTCAGGCACGGCGACGGATCTCCAGAACGATCATGAGGACGAGGTAGGCGCCTCCCACCGACACGGTGACGACGCCGACGGGAAGCACGACGGGGAGCAGGTGCTGGGCGACGAGGTCGGAGGCCAGCAGAAGGACGGCTCCGACCAGGGCCGACAGGCCCGGCGACAGGTACGGGGTGCGGGCGAGCAGGCGCGCCACCTGGGGTGCCGCCAGCGCGACGAACGCCACCGGGCCGGCGACCGTCGTCGCGGCGGCGACGAGCACCACGCCGATGAGGAGCGCCGCGCTGCGGACCAGCGCGGGGCGTGAGCCCGTCGCTGCTGCCACGTCGTCGCCGAGATCCAGCTGGCGGAGCCGCGGCCCCAGGCCGGCGGAGGCGATGACGAACGGCGCCGCGCAGACGAGAGCGGTGAAGAGCGTCTCCGAGGTCACGCCGTTCAACGACCCGGCACCCCAGGCCGACGCGAACATCGCCGTCTCCAGTTCGATCTGCAACAGCATCCACGTGTTGAGCGACGCGAGCATCGCCGAGACCCCGATGCCGACGAGGATCAGGCGGAACCCCTGCACCCCGCCACGCGCTGCGAGGAGCCAGATCACGGCCGCGGCGGCGACCCCGCCGACCAGAGCGCCGACCGTGCGGACGGACGGGCTCGGCGAGACGAGCACGAGGGCGGCGAGCATGCCGGTGAAGGCGCCGTTCGAGAGTCCGAGAATGTCGGGGCTGGCGAGCGGGTTGCGCGTGACGCTCTGGAACAGCGCCCCGGCGATCGCGAGCAGGGCACCGACCGCAATGGCGGCGAGCGCACGCGGCAGCCGCCATTCGAGCACGACCGTGCGGTCGAGCCGGTCTCCGCCGCCGAGCAGCACGCCGAGCACGGCATCCGGACTCAGCGGGAACGTGCCCATCCCGAGAGCGAGGACGAGTAGTGCGGTCAGGGTGACGACGCTCGCCGCGCCGACCAGCAGGCTGCGGACCGGGACCGGAACACGGATCGAGCCGGCGCTGAGCAGCAGTCGGCGGGGGCGAGACGCGAGGAACGACCGACGGATGGAGGTCATAGCGCACGCGCCTTGCGTCGCCGCGCCAGCGCGATGAGGACCGGGGCACCCACGAGGGCCGTGACGATGCCGACGGGCACCTCGGCCGGAGCGATGATGACGCGGCCGAGCACGTCCGACAGCAGCACGATGACGGGCGCGAGCACGGCGGAGAGCGGGATGATGACGCGCTGGTCGACGCCGAAGACCGCGCGGATCACGTGCGGCACCATCAGGCCCACGAACGAGATGGGGCCGGCTATCGCCGTGGCCCCTCCGGCGAGGAGGGTGACGGCCGCGATCACGCCTGTGCGGATGCCGGTGACGTTCGCGCCGTGGCTGCGGGCGATGTCCTCGCCCAGGCTCACGGAGTTCAGCCCCGGTGCGAGGATCAGCGCGATGAGGAGCCCCACGGCGAGGAACGCCAGCACAGGCAGGGTCTCGGCGACGCTCCGCCCCAGGAGTGACCCGGCGTTCCAGCTGCGCATCGAGTCGAACGCGTCGGGGTCGCTCAGGGTGGAGCCGGTCGTGATCCCCGAGAGCACGGCGCCCAGCGCGACTCCCGCGAGCGTCAGACGGATCGGGTCTGCGGCACCGCGCCCTGACGAGCCGACGACGTACACGGCGACGGTCACGATGAGGGCGCCGAGGAACGCCAGCCAGATGAACTCGGATGCCGTGCGCAGCCCGAGGAGCGAGACGCCGAGCGCCACCGCGAGGGCCGCGCCCGCGTTGACCCCGAGGATTCCGGGGTCGGCGAGCGGGTTGCGGGTGAACGCCTGCACGAGCGCCCCGGCGACGCCCAGGGCGGCCCCCGCGGCGGTGCCGATCAGCGTGCGGGGGATGCGCAGCTCGAGGAGGACGTACCTGCTCTCGGAGGAGCCGTGCCCCGCGAGCGCGCTCCACAGCTGGGAGAACGGCAGCGGATTCGCTCCGACCGTGAGCGAGAGCACCACTGCCACGACGAGGGTCGCGCCGAGCAGGACGAGTCCGACGAGCAGCGGTCCTCGGCGACGCCGTCGGGGCGGAGCCGCTCGCGACCCCGCCCCCGCGGTTGCGGTCACCGCTTCGCTTCGAGGTGCTTCTCGATGTCGTCGAGCACGGCGTGCGCGCCCTTCGGACCCACACCCGACACCCAGTAGCTCGTGTCGACGAGGGTGACAGAGGGGAACGCCGCGGCGTTCTGGGTCACTGGCGCCGGGACGGTGCCCTGGTCCTCGACGTCGGCGGTGGTGACGAACACCTCGTCGGCCGTCGCGTCGAGGATGTTCTCCGGCGAGATGTCGGCCTGCAGCCCGTCGGCCCAGTCCTGATCGGGGATCGTGTAGCCGGCGCACTCCAGCAGGCTCCCCGCGAACGACACCGGTCCGTAGAGGCTGAGCGTGGTCTCGTCGCGCGGACGGATCAGCTGCGCCGTCTTGCCGTCGACGCCGTACTGGTCACTGAGATCTTCGCAGCGCTGGTCGACCTCGGCGAGCAGGTCGGCGACCTCGTCCTCCTTGTTGAGGGCCTCGCCGATCAGCAGCGCGTTGTTGCGCCAGGGGTCGGCCTGGGTCTCGATGAAGACGGTGGGGGCGATGGCCGAGAGCTGCTCGTAGAGAGCGGAGTGGCGGGCCTCCGTTCCGAGGATCAGATCGGGCTCGAGCGCGGCGATGGCCTCGAGGTCGGGCTCCGGCACGGTGCCGACGGCTCGGACCGCGTCGACACCGAGATAGGAAGGAGTGGACGCCACGTTGGACGCCACGGCGGCGCCGACGGGTGTGATGCCGACAGCCACGGCGGTGTCGAGCTCGAGCGGCTCGAGGGTGACCACGCGCTCCACGTCGGCCGGCACCTCGGTCGTGCCGCGCGCGTGCGTCACCTCGTGGATGTCACCCGTATCGTCGGTCGCGGGCGTTTCCGCATCCGCCGCGCACCCGCCCAGGAGGAGGATCGCGGAGGTGGTGAGGGCGAGCAGAGGGAGCACGGAGCGTCGAACGCGTGAGGGCACGGCGGAGGCCTTTCTCTTCAAGGGGTTAGGTAATGCTAACCAAAGAGGGCCCGTCCACGTCAAAGCGAGCACTCGGCGCGACTCCGGACACAGCAGCGGGTCCCCGTCGTCCGAGGACCCGCTGCGTCGTTCGTCTCAGCGAGCGACCTCAGCCCACGTACGAGTACGCAGCGACTCGTCGATCGCATCGAGGACGCGTGCGGCGGAGACCGCCTCGTCGATGCCGATGCGGCTCGGCAGGTCGAACTCCACCATCTGCAGGAAGTAGTCGAACTGCTGAGGCACCACACCTTCCAGACGCCCGTCGAGCTCGGGGTCGAGCATCGTATTGGGCAGGCGGAAGTCGTCGAGCGTGTCGAGAGAGATGCCCTCGGCTGTGACGTCCACCTTGATGTTGCCGTCGGTCCCGTAGAGGTCGAACTGCGAGGCGAGACCGCTCGGGGTGGATTCCGGCAGCACCCAGGAGATCTCGATCGTCCCGATCGCGCCGTTCTCGAGCTCGGCGAGGATGAGCGCGACGTCGACGCCCTCCTTGCCGGCGGCCGGCAGCACCTTGGCTGCGGTGGTCGCCGAGACGCGAACGATGGGGCTGCCGGAGATCCACTGCACCAGATCGATGTCGTGGATGCCCTGGTACATGTAGATCGGAGACGCGCCGTTGTTCGCGAAGCCGACGCCGCGGGGAACGATGCGGGCGGCCCGGAAGTGCACGGGCTCTCCGACCGATCCCGCCGCCACCGTCTTCGCCGCAGAGCGGAAGCGCGGGTCATGGCGCAGAACGTGCCCGACGAGGACCTTGGAGTCGGTGGCCTTCGCCGCGGCATCCGCGATGGCGCGCGCCCCCTCGAGGGTGTCGGCGAGCGGCTTCTCGACGAGCACGTGCAGACCGGCCTGCAGAGCCTCGACCGTCACCCCGACGTGGAGCCTGTCGGGCACCGCGATGATGACGCCGTCGAGGGCGACCGCCTCGCGGGCGGCGTCGAGGGTCGGATACCACGGCGCCCCATACTGCTCGGCGACCCGACGACCGCTCTCCTCGAACGGATCCACGACCGCGGCCAGGGTGGCCCGCGGATTCTCTGCGACGATGCGACAGTGCACCTGGCCCATACGGCCGGCGCCGACGACGGCGATGTTGGTGGTCATGCTGATGCTCCCTTCGTGAGCGTGGGCACGGCGGCCAGATAGCGCTTGGTCAGCGCCATCGGCTCCGTGATGGATGTTCCGACGACGACCGCGAACGCCCCGGCGTCGAATGCCGCCCGCAGCTCGTCCGGGGACTTGATGCGTCCCTCGGCGATGACGGGCGTGGGAAGAGCGGCGAGCCGTCCGACGAGTGCGATGTCGGGGTCGCCGTCGCGATTCTGCGGAACGCTCGTGTAGCCGGAGAGGGTGGTGCCGACGAGGTCCGCACCGAGGTCCGCGGCGTGCGTGCCCGCCTCGAAGCCGTCGATGTCGGCCATGACGGGGGCGCCCAGTTCACGGACGGCGGGAAGCAGGGCGTCGACGTGCGGGAACTCCCCTCTGGTGCGCAGCGTCGCGTCCAGAGCGACGATATCCGCCCCGGCATCCAGAAGCATCTTCGCCCGGTCTACCGTCGGCGTGATCCACTGGACGCCGTCCTCGACCACCTTCTCGAGGCCGATGATCGGAACGTCGACGCGGGCGCGCACGGCGGCCACGTGCTCGGCGCTGTTGATGCGTACGGCCGAAGCGCCCGCGAGGACCGCGGCTTCGGCGATGGCCGCGATGATTCCCGGGTCGCGCAACGGCGACCCGTCCGGCGCCTGACAGGACACGATGAGGCGTCCGCGTAGCGTCTCGAGGTCGAGCATTCTTACTCCTTCACTGCGATGAGACCGGCGAACGCCGATCGGATAGTCACGTCCTCCGCGACCACGCGCGCGCCCTCGAGCGCCGCGTCGGCCCGGACCAGCAGCTCATCGGCCGGCACATCGGCGCGTCCGAGCGCTGCACGGACCTCGCGGACGAACAGTGGCGAGCGCACCAGACCGCCTGTGAGGCCGACGGGTCCGACCGCGATGCGGGCTGCGCGAATGGTCCGGGCGAGTTCGGCGGCTGCGGCGCGAACGATGTCGAGGGCGACGGCATCTCCCTCGCCCGCGGCTGCGAGGACATCGGGGGCGAACTCGGCCACGAACTTCGGCGGCGGCGTCGAGCCCATCGCCTGGATGTAGATGTCGGCTGCCGAGCCGAGGCGACGAGTTCGATCGGAGAGCGTCGTCGGCTCTCCGCGCCCCTCCTGCGCGTCGAGAGCCGCCTGCAGGCCTCTCTGCCCGATCCAGAATCCGCTTCCGAAGTCGCCGAGCAGGTATCCGCGGGCGTCGATGCGGCGGGGTGGAGTGTCGGCCCCGATGCCGAGCGCAGCCGTTCCGGTGCCGCAGATCGCCACGGTTCCGAGACGTGCGCCGACGGTTCCGAGGAACGCCGTCACGGCATCCGCTGCGATGACGACGCGGCGAGCGCCGAGGGACTCGTGCAGCAACGCGGCGAGAGCCGCCGGCGCATCCGATCCCTCGACGAATCCCGAGAGTCCCACTCCGATGCGCGCGGGACGAGCTGCCGTCGGCACCCGATCGCTGATCCGGCGCGCGAGCGCGCGCACGTGATCGCCGTCGGTGAGGGCGGTGACACCGAGGGACGACCCGACCACGTCGCCGTCGTCGACGCGCAGGCGGAAGCCGGTCTGCCCGACGTCCACCGCGAGTGTGCCACTCATAGCGCGCACCGGCCGTGACGGGCGCGGGAGGACAGCTGCGATGCGGCGGCCCGGTCCAGGAACCAGGTCACGTCGGGGTGCTCGCGCAGCACGCTCGCGGGCATCTCCTCGGTCCGCGGTCCGTCGATGGCGGCGGCGACCGCGGCGGCCTTCGCGTCTCCGGATGCTACGACCACCAGCCGACGGGCTTCCATGATGGTGCCGATGCCCTGGGTGACGCTGCGCTGCGGGACGTCGTCGGGAGAGTCGAAGAAGCGGGCGTTGGCCTCGCGGGTGGCGGGGGCGAGGTCGACGACGCGGGTGCGCGACCGGAACGACGACCCCGGCTCGTTGAACCCGATGTGGCCGTTCCGGCCGATGCCGAGGATCTGCAGATCGATGCCGCCGAGCGCCGCGATGAGCCCGTCGTACGCGTCGGGCCTGTGCCCGTCGGGCAGGTGCACGCGAGCAGACGGGACCCCGAGTGGTACCGCGATCTCGCGCTCGACGACCGCGCGGTAGCTCTCGGGATGACCGGCCGGCAGTCCGATGTACTCGTCGAGCGCGAACAGCGTCACGTCGGAGAGATCGAGACGGCGCCGCGCCATCTCGCTGTACACAGGGCTCGGCGACGACCCCGTGGCGACGCCGAGGTTGCGAAGGTCGCCCCCGCGGAGCAGCTCTTCGATGACGTCGACGGTCGCTGATGCCGCAGCAGCGGCCGTCGGATAGGTCCCCGCGACGGTCTTGCGCAGCGCGATGTCTGTCACTTGACCCCTCCGAACGAGAGGCCGCGCGCCATGTGCTTGCGGACGATGATCGCGAAGATGACGATGGGCAGTGCGCCGATGACACCTGCGGCGGTGAGACGGGCCCAGTTTGTTCCGAAGAAGCTGAGGAAGCCCGCGATCGTGACCGGGACGGTCTGGCTGTCGCCGCTGGTGAGCACGAGCGCGTACAGGAACTCGTTCCACGACTGGATGAGGGCGAGCACGAACGTCGCGAACGCCGCGCCCCAGACGTTGGGGAGAACGCACTGGAAGAGGGTGCGCCACTCGCCGAGGCCGTCGATCATCGCCGCCTCCCTGATCTCGCGGGGGAACGCCACGAGGAAGGAGCGGAAGATGAGGACGGCGAGGAGGATCGCATAGAACGAGTGCACGATCGTGAGCCCGACCGGGTTGCCGGTGAGTCCGATGCCGAAGAACGCCCGGTAGAACGGCGTCAGCGTCAGGACAGGCGGAACCGTCGTGAGCAGCAGGATGCCGAGCGTGACGCGGGCGGACCACGCCGACTCGGGAGGCCACACCTGGGTCGTCAGGTACGCGAGCGGCAGACCGACGAGGATGCCCACGAGGCTGCTGACCACGGCGACGAGGGTGCTGACGACCATCGCCTGGCCCATTCCACCGTCGACCCAGGCGCTGACGTAGCTGCCGAACTGGGGAACGAAGAACCACACCGGCTCTCGACTGAAGGCGTCGACGTCGCTCTTGAGCGAGGTGCTGACCAGCCAGACCACGGGCAGGATGCACCAGATGACGAAGACGTAGACCGCGACGACGCGGAGGGTGTGCAGGATGTTGCGACGCGTTCTCATCGACGTGCCTTCCAGATTCGCAGCCCCATGAGGCGAGTGGCAGTGGGGAACAGGACGATCAGCACGACGAGGGAGACCAGTGCACCGACGGTGGTGGCGTACCCGATGTCGAACGTCTCGAAGCCGAGTCGGTAGACGTAGTTGCTGATGGCGAGGGTGGAGGTGCCGGGGCCGCCCTTCGTCATCGTGTTCACGATCGCGAAAGTCTTGACGGCGTCGATCACGCGCAGGAGCACGACGATCGACAGCACCGGCGCCAGCATCGGCAGGGTGACGTTCCAGAGCAGCCGGAACCCGCCCGCGCCGTCGAGCTGGGCCGCCTCGAACGGGGACGGATCGAGCGACTCGAGTCCTGCAAGGACGATGATGACGACGAATGGCGTGTTCTGCCAGACCTCGACGAGGATGACGGCGCCGAGCGCCGTGGCGGGATCCGCGAGGAAGGCATGGCCGCCGATGCCCACCGTGTCGAGGAACCAGTTGATGAAGCCGGATGTCGGGTCCATGAGCAGGCGCCACATCAGGCCGGCGACGACCGGGGTCAGCACCATCGGGATGAGGATGAGTGCTCGCAGCACCCCCTTGCCCGGGATCCGCCCGTGCAGGGCGAGCGCGATCGACACCCCGAGCACGAGCTCGATGGCCACGCCCGCGACGACGTAGATGAGGGTGACACGGATCGATCCGAGGAGTGTCTGGTCCGACAGCGCCCTGGCGAAGTTGTCCCACCCGACGAAGATGTTCTCGCTTCCGGGGCGGAGCAGGTTCTCCGCGTGGGTGACGAGGTTGGCGCCCTGCATGACGATGATGACCAGCAGGGGAACGATGACGATCAGTGCGGGAAGAGCCAGGCTCGCCTGAGCGAGCCGCGGGCGGAGGGACTTGCGCCGGGGGGAACGCCGGAACGGAGGGTCCGAGACTGCGCTTTCGGCATCGGGACGTGGGGGCGTCATGAGCTTCGTCATCGTCTTGTTCTTCCGTTCCGGCGTTCGTTCTCTCAGCCGAGCTGAGCCTGGAGCGCTTCCTGCGCGGCGTTCAGAGCCTCTTCGGCATCCGCTTCCCCGGCAAGGGTCCGCGAGAGCGCCTGACCCACCTCGGTGATGATGGCGTTGGCGTCGGTGCCCGCCGGCAGGTAGTCGACGTTGCCGGTCGCCAGCTGCTCGAGCAGAGCGTCCTTGAACGCGCCGTACTTCTCGTCGTAGGCCGGGCTCTCCAGCACCGCGTTGAGCGTGACGCCCACGGCTTCGGTGTTCTCGACGGCGTTCGTCTGCACCTCTTCACTCGTCGCCCAGGCCATGAACTCGTAGGCGGCATCCTTCTTCTGCGAGAACGAGCTGAGGTACAGCGCGTGCACGTTCAGGGAGTTGTCGGTGTTGCCACTCGCGGGCGGATCCGAGATCGCGTAGGGGATGGGCGCATAACCGACCTTGCCGGCGATGACGCTGGCTTCGGCGTCCTCGTTGAACGGTCCGTTGGCGGTCGCGTCGATGGTCATCGCCGCGTTCCCCTGGGTGAAGGCGATGCGGTTCTGCTCCCAGTCGAAGTTGCCGACGCCGGACGGACCGTAGTTCTTCAGCAGATCGGCCCAGAACTGCGCGGCCTCCACCGACTCGGGGGAGTTCACGGCGAGCTCGTCGCCGTCGTAGAAGTCTCCTCCGAAGGCGCGGAGGAACCCGGCCCAGGGGTAGACGCTCTGGATGCCGGGGGCGCCGCGCAGCGTGATACCGGCGACATCTCCGCCGGAGCCCTCGCTGATCGTCTTCGCGGCTGCCTCCAGCTCCTCCATCGTCTGGGGTGGGCCGTCGATGCCGTACTGCTCGAAGAGGTCGGTGCGGTACATCAGCCACGTGCTCTCGCCGTAGACGGGGAGGCCGAACGTCGCGCCGTCCTTCTGCATGGGGGCGAGATACGGCTCGTAGAACTCGTCGAATCCGACGAAGTCCTCCCCCTTCGCCTCATGCTCGGAGAGGTCGTCGATGTATCCGGACTCGAAATACCCGGTGCCGTACGTGTTGTCGGTGAACACGACGTCGTAGTCGCTGGACTTCTGGCTGAAGTTCAGCAGGATCTTGGCGGCCTGGTCGCTGTAGGGCACGGTCTCGATGTTGACCTTGATGCCGGTCTGCTCCTCGAACTCGGGGAGCAGCTCCTTCCAGTTGTCGGTGTAGGAGATGTCCTCTGCCAGGACGTTGATGGTGACGCCGGAAGCGTCGCCCCCGTCGCCGGAGCCGGACGGTGCGCAGGCGGTGATGCTTCCGGCTGCCGTCGCGAGGCCGACGACGCCGACGCCGATTCGGACGGCGAGCCGTGGTGCACGCGAGCGGGCGGTTGGTGCAGCGCTCATGGAATCCTCCGTTGGAAAGTGGTGCGTTCGGGTGGGGTCTTGATTACCATAGGGTAGAAATAGCACCCTAGGGTTACAAGGAAGTTACATGGTCCGGCGAGGATGCGCAATGACTTCCTGGATCGGATGCAACGTCGGAAGCGTGATAGTCATGAACCTGACCATCCGCGAAAGGAGGGGACGTGGCCGCGAAGTACGAGCTCGTGATGAAGGAGCTCTCGGCAGAAATCGCGGAGATGCGAGCAGGTGATCAGCTGCCCACCGAGCAGCAGCTCGCGGCGCGCTTCAACGTCTCCTCGATGACCGTGCGGCGCGCACTGGAGGCGCTCACCCACGCGAAGAGGATCGTGGGAATCCGCGGCAAGGGCACGTTCGTCGCCGAGCCGGCCCTCACGAAGCGGATGACTCTGGCGTCTTTCACGGAATCGATGCGCGCAGCCGGGCGTACCGCGCGTGCCGAAGTGCTGTCGGCGGGCATCGCTCCCGCATCCGCCGACGTCGCCGACGGACTCGGCCTCGAGGCTGCGGCATCCGTGTACACGGTCGAGCGGCTCCGGTTCGGCGATGACACCCCGCTGAGCATCGACCGATCCCAGCTCCCCGCCGAGCTGTTCCCGAACCTGCTCGGCAACGACCTCACCGGCTCGCTCTACGAGATCCTCCGACGGCGGTATGACGTGCACCTCACACGGGCCTCGTCTCGCGTGGCCGCCGTGCTGCCGACAGAGCGTGAGGCCGAATTGCTCGGGATCACGGCGGATCAGCCCTGCCTGCGCGTCGTCGCGCGCGGAAGCCTCGGAGACGGGCGAGTGGTCGAGGTCACCCGGTCGATCTACCGGGGAGACCTGTACGAGCTGCTCATCGAGCCGGAAGACACCTGAGCCTCAATCAAGACTACGGTCGCCCTCCGCCTCGAGTTCGGCTCTCGCCGCCGAGGTGTCGAGGGAGTCCAGGTCGAGTCCGGACACGAACTGTCGCGCCTGCAACACCACCTCCGCGTCGGGGGCTGCACCGTCCGGCTTCACCACGAGGCCGGCGAAGCAGGTCTGGCCGCTCGGTCCGGGGATCTCGTACACGGCATCGGCCGTCCAGCCCCAGGGCGTCTGCGTACCGTTTCCCGCCACCGCGACGGTCCCACCGCCGATAAGCGCCAAGGAGGCGGTCGCGGCGGCCACCCACGCCCCACTCGGACGACAACTGTCCATCGCATCTCGAACTTCGCGGCACCGACACGGATGGGGGTCCTTGGAGCGATGCAGGCGAACGCCTTCCGCACCGTTGCAGAACAGATGTGTAAGGAACTCGCTGCACGCGCAAAAAGGTGCGCGACACCGTCGCGCTCCCCCGGCGGATACTGAGATCGCAGGGGCTGCTGGCGGAGCAGATGCCGTGGCCCGGCCCTCTCACACCCCGAGCCCGGGAGGCATCGTGAAGCGCACCATCACCGCGGTCATCGCACTCGTGCTGGCCCTCACCCTCACGCCAGCGGTCGCACACGCTGACGCCGACGACGTGCACCCGGATGTCGAGTACGCGTTGAACACGGTGCCGGGTGGCATCGCCGTCGGCGACGCCGCAGCAGTGTGGCCGGCGCTCGGAATGATCCTGGAAGCGCAGTCAACCCTGCAGCGCGCGGTCGGCAGCTGCGCCAGCGGCACGTACTGCGCATACGCGCTGCCCGGCCTTCGCGGAACGAAGCTGACCTTCACCGTCTGCACGAACGTCACCACCGCCGCTCTTCAGGCGGTGGGTTCGATCGCCAACGGTCGGTCCTCGGGTAACGTGCGCGCTCGCAACGCGGCGGGTACGACCCTCGCCACCGCCGGGCCCAACGGCTCAGCCAACGTCGTCTCCGGCACCACCAATCTCCTCTGCACTCTGTGATGCACAGGTAGCCTGGGAGGACGAGCGAGGTGAGCGAGGCGCCGGTGATGATGGGGGTGGGCCTCTTCGACAGCCTCCGTGTCGTCCTCACAGCCGCCGACCATCTTCCGGCGATGCCCCCGTTAGGTTCGAGCACTCACGCTCGCTCCGCAGAACCCCACAAAGCGGTCGTCTTCCGGGAGCTCTTCGACGAGTACTGGCCGCTCGTCCGTCACCATCTCTCCTGTTTCCTCGAGAATCAGGCGGAGGTCGATGAGATCACCGCCGAAGTGTTCGTCGTGGCGTGGCGGAAGCTGCGCCCGGAGAAGCCCATGGGCCTGCGCTGGTTCATCCGCACCGCCGACAACAAGGTTCGCGACGCCGACCGTCGTGCTCGGTCGCGCGGGAGGGCACTGGACGCGCTGAGCCGCGGGCTCCGAAATGCTGCTGAGACGATCCATCCGTTGGAGGCGCTCGCGCTGCGTCAGGCCATGAAGTCCCTGAATGCCCGCGAACGCCAGGTCGTAGTCCTCACGTACTGGGATGGCCTCAACGCGGGGGAGGTCGCAGAGGTCTTGCATTGCAGCACGGCGGCGGTGTGGACCACGTTGACCCGAGCGCGAGCGAAACTGCGCACGCAGCTGGAAGCGAAGGAGAACGGGCGATGAACGTCTCCGACGATGAGCTCGACCGGTTGCTCCGAGCCGCGAACCCCGCCCCAGGTGCGCGCTTCGCGCCGCTCACCGCACGCGAGATCGCCGTCCGCGAGGGCATCATCCGGGGGACCTTCGACACCTCTCGCACTCCTCGGCGTCGAGCGGGCTGGGCATGGGGAGGTTTGACGGCGGCCGTGGCATCCATCGCCGTCGTCGCCGTCATCGCGGTGAACGTCCTCGGACCGACCCAGTCGGCGGTCGCGCTGACCCCGGCACCGTTGCAGTACGCCAATGCTCAGCCTCTGTCCGTTGTGGTCTCAGATGCTCAGCAGAGACTCGACCTGCCGGACGACGTCGTTCAGCAGTCTCGAGTGAGAACGGTCGGGTGGGGGTGGGACATCGACATCGCCGAGGAGAACGTCGAGGTCGTCCCCCAGGAGGCGACCTTCGAGTGGTCGCCGGAGACAGGGTCGGTGAGCACTGTCGTCGCGGCGGAGTCCTACTGGGCCGACGGGGAGCGGCCCGAGGGCATCGCTCCCAGCCCATATGAGCCCGGCGACGTCATCAGCGAGGTCGTCACGAGCGCCGACGATCTCGACATCCCGGCAGGCGTCGTCAGCCTGGAAGGATCGAGTCGCGAAGAGCTGTTCTCAGCGCTCGCTGAGCTCGGCGCGACGCCCGACTCGTCGTCCGGAGAGCTCCTGCTCGCCATCGGCCAGCTTCTGAGCTATTGGACGCTGACCGACGCGCAGCACGCCACGCTGATACGCATGCTCGTCGACGCCGGCGGCGTGACGGTCCTCGGCGAGACGAAGGACAGACTGGGCCGCGATGTGACCGGACTTCGTGTCACCGATGACGACAGCGACTACCGCAACACTCTCCTCGTCTCCGAAGCCACGGGCCGAATAGTCGGCATGGAGAACGAGCTGACGAAGCCGATGGAGTTCATCCCGGCCGGTGTCGTTGGATACACCCTGTGGGACGTCGAGTAGCCGTGGTCGCGGCTCGCTGGACAACAGGATCGAAGGTCGTCGGAGTGCGCGGGTGAACGCCAAGAGCCCGGCCAGATATGCAACCTGACCGGGCTCCTATGACCTACGAACACGTGCCCTGAACAAACGAACAGGGCCTACTGTGCGCGAGGGGGGACTTGAACCCCCACGTCCATACGGACACTGGCACCTGAAGCCAGCGCGTCTACCATTCCGCCACTCGCGCGAGTCGTCTCGTTCCGAAGAACTCAACTTCGCAAGGCTATCACGCGCTCCACCCCCGCACGAAACCGGCCGCAGCACGACACTCCCCCGCGCGCTCGCACCCGATACAGGCGTCCGAATCGCGCCGGAAGACCTCTCGGAACGGCGTACTTCCAGAACACCTGGCTACGATGTCCCTACCGGTCGGCATGCCAGAGGAGCCCAGTGGGACTACTTGACAGCTTTGAGAAGGGTCTCGAGCGCGCTGTGAACAGCGCCTTCGCGAAGACCTTCCGCAGCGGCATCCAGCCCGTGGAGATCGCTTCGGCGCTTCGGCGCGAGGCGGATACCAAGGCGGCTGTGGTCAGTCGTGACCGCATCCTCACGCCCAACAGCTACGTGGTGCGCCTGAGCACCGACGACGCCGAGCGGATGCGGGGACTCGGCGGTGCGCTGACCGACGAGCTGCACGCGCTGCTGACCAAGCACGCGAAGTCCCAGGGCTACAGCTTCGCCGGCCCCCTCTCGATCAGCCTCGAGTCCGACGACAAGATCCCCACCGGAACCGTGCGCGTCAGCTCCGGAACCGTCGAGGGCCGCGTCAACTGGCAGGCCGTGATCGACGTCGACGGACGTCGCCACTCGCTCACCCGTGCGCGCACGGTGATCGGGCGCGGCTCCGACGCCGACATCACGATCGCGGATGCCGGATCGAGCCGCAAGCACGTCGAGGTGCTGTGGGACGGCGAGCGCGCCATGATGCGCGACCTCGGCTCCACGAACGGCACGAAGGTCAACGGATCGAAGGTCAGGGAGGCCGCTCTGCCCTCCGACACGACTCTCACGATCGGCCGAACCGACCTCGTCTTCCGCATCGTGCCGGTCGCGGCACCCTCGCGCCCTGCGCGCCCGCGCGATGACGACGCGACCCGCGCGTTCGGAGCCATCTGATGACTACGCCCAGTGAGCTCGTCCTCCTCCTCATGCGCATCGGCTTCCTGGTGCTGCTGTGGTTCTTCGTGTTCGGCGTCGTCTACTCGCTGCGCGCCGACCTGTTCGGCATGAAGGTGCGCAAGCTCCCGGCAGACGGCGACGCGTCCGCGGCATCCCCCTCCACTCCCCCGGCACCGGCCAAGCGCCCGTCGTCGGCGAAGGCGAACACCGGACCGGCGACGGTCGCGACGGCCAAGCGCCTCGTGATCACGTCGGGTCCGAAGGCGGGACTCGAGCTGCCGCTGGGCACCGACACCCTCACGATCGGCCGCTCGAGCGAGTGCGCGCTCGTGATCCGCGACGACTACACGTCCAGCCACCACGCACGACTGCTGCTGCGCGGCGACGCCTGGGCGATCCAGGATCTCGAATCCACGAACGGCACCTTCGTCGCCGGCAACCGCGTGACGGGCGGACCCGTCGCCCTGGGCCTCGGCGTTCCCATCAAGGTGGGAGCCACGACCTTCGAGCTGCGAGCCTGACCCCGGCATGGTCTTCGAGGGCTCGAGCGCCGCGATCTCCCATACGGGCAAGGTCCGCTCCAACAACCAGGACTCCGGGTATTCCGGCGCGAACCTGTTCGTCGTCGCCGACGGCATGGGCGGGCACGCCGGCGGTGACGTCGCGTCGAGCATCGCGATCTCGCGCATGCAGCCCCTCGACCAGCCGTACGCGTCGACCGACGACGCTCAGGCGTCGCTGCAGGCGGCAGCGACGACGGCCGCCGTCGACCTGATCCGCGCCGCGAAGGACCGGCCAGAGCTCGCGGGCCTCGGCACGACCCTCAGCGCGATCATCATGGTCGACGACTACGCCGTCATCGGGCACATCGGCGACTCGCGCATCTACCTCTACCGCGACGACGCGCTCACGCAGATCACGGCCGACCACACCTTCGTGCAGCGGCTCGTCGACTCCGGCCGCATCACTCCCGAAGAGGCCCGCTATCACCCGCGGCGCTCGGTGCTGATGCGCGTGCTCAGCGACATGGACTCCGACCCGGAGCTCGACATGTTCGTCATGCACACGCAGCCCGGCGACCGCTGGCTGCTGTGCTCCGACGGACTCTCCGGAGTCGTCGACGAGGCGCACATCCTCAAGGCGATGCGCCTCGGACTCCCCCCGGGCCGCACGGCCGACAACCTGCTGAAGCAGGCCCTCGACGGCGGAGCCCCCGACAACGTCACGATCGTGCTGGTCGAGGTCGGCGGAGCGCACGCGATGCACTCCGGCACGGCGACCATCGTCGGCTCGGCATCGAATCCCGCCAACATCACCGTGCCGCCCGTGCGCGCTCCGCGCAGCAGCTGGCTGCACCCGGTTCGCCAGGCCGCGAACGACCCCAGCCACTTCGAGCCCTCGTCCGAGTACCTCGAGGAGCTCATCGAAGAGGATCGCCGCCGCGCCAAACGCCGTCGCCTCGGCTGGATCGCCGGGATGCTGGTGGTCCTCGCCGCGCTCGCCTTCGCCGCCTTCGCGGCCTACAGCTGGACGCAGACCCGCTACTTCGTTGGCGCCGACGAGGACAGCGTCGTGATCTACCAGGGCGTACAGCAGAACATCGGTCCGATCACGCTGTCGACGCCGATCCAGGACACCGACATCCTTCTGGCGAACCTGCCCCCGTATCAGCGCGACTCCGTCGAACGCACGATCACGGCACGATCGCTGTCGGATGCCGAGGCCATCGTCGCGCGTCTGCAGGCCGGAGCCGACCGCGTCACCGGCGAGACACCCCTGCCCACGCCCGTACCAACGCCGACGACGACGGAGGGCGGGGGATGAGCACCGACGTCCAGGCGGACACCACCGTCATCAAGGCGCTCCGCCGACTCCGGATGCCGCAGACGCAGCGCAACCGAGAGTTCTGGCTGCTGCTGTTCGCCGTCGTCCTCAGCGGCGCATCGCTCACGCTCGTGCAACTCGGTGCGCTCGGACTGATCGACCCGATGATCCTCGCGATCGGCGGCGGCCTCGCCGTGCTGGCGTTCGCGGTGCACTTCGTGCTGCGCGCCGTGGCATCCGACGCCGACCCGTTCGTGCTCCCGATCGCGACGCTGCTCACGGGTCTGGGCATCGCGATGATCTACCGCATCGACATCGCGAAGGCGCTGACCGGCTGGAACGCGTACTCCACCAAGCAGCTCGCATGGACGGCCATCTCCCTCGCGGGCGCGATCACGGTCGTGATCATGCTGCGCAACTACCGGGTGCTGTTCCGGTACACCTACATCTTCGGCCTCACCGGCATCCTGCTGCTCCTGCTGCCCTTCGTCCCCGGCCTGCGCATCCCCGACGCGAACGCCCAGGTGTGGGTGTCTCTGGGCGGCATGTTCGCCTTCCAGCCGGGCGAGCTCGCCAAGATCTGCCTCGCGATCTTCTTCGCCGGCTACCTCGTGCGCACGCGAGAGAGCCTCACCTCGGTCGGCACGAGGGTGCTCGGCATCACGTGGCCGCGCATGCGTGAGCTCGGGCCCGTGCTCGTCGTGTGGGCCATCTCGCTCGGCATCATCGTGATCCAGCGCGACCTCGGCACCGGAACCCTGATCTTCGGCATGTTCGTCGCGATGCTCTACGTCGCCACCGGCAAGACGAGCTGGGTGCTCATCGGTCTCGCGCTCGTCGCCGCGGGCGTCGCCGTCGCGACGCAGATCCTCAGCTACGTGCAGGGGCGCTTCACGAACTGGCTGTTCCTGTTCGACCCCGACAAGGTTGATCCGAACGGCGCCGGATACCAGCCGATGCAGGGCCTGTTCGGTCTCGCGCACGGCGGACTCCTCGGCACCGGCTGGGGCCAGGGGCGCCCGGAGGAGACTCCCCTCGCCCACAGCGACTACATCATCACGAGCCTCGGCGAGGAGATCGGCCTGATCGGCCTCTTCGCGATCCTCTGCCTCTACATGGTGTTCATCAGCCGCGGCATCCGCATCGGCCTGGCGGGTCAGGACGACTTCGGCAAGCTGCTCGCCACCGGCCTCGCGTTCACGATCGCGCTGCAGGTGTTCATCATGGTCGGCGGCGTGACCCGCGTCATCCCGCTGACCGGCCTGACGACGCCGTTCCTCGCGGCCGGTGGATCGTCGCTCGTGGCGAACTGGCTCATCGTGGCGATCCTGCTGCGCATCTCCGACGGAGTGCGCAGCCAACCGAGGACGGTGATCGGCTGACATGACCAAGGAGCTCCGCCGCCTGAGCATCGTGATGCTCTTCATGTTCCTGTCGCTGTTCGCTGCGACCAGCTGGATCCAGGTCGTCCAGGCCGACTCCCTCGGGCAGAACAGCAACAACCGCCGCACGCTGCTCGACAGCTACGAGATCCAGCGCGGATCGATCATCGTCGACGGCGTCGCGATCGCGACCTCGGTGCCGTCCGACGACAAGTACCAGTTCCAGCGCGTCTACACCGATGGCGCGATGTGGGAGCCGGTGACCGGCTACTTCAACCCGGCGCTGCAGTCGGCGACGGGGATCGAGCGAGCGCTGAACGCCGACCTCTCCGGAACGGGATCGAGCGCGTTCTTCTCCGAGATCGAGCGCATCCTCTCGGGGCAGCCGCAGGCCGGCTTCAGCGCCCAGCTCACGCTCGACGCCGCAGCTCAGAAGGCCGCCTACGACGCCCTCCAGGGACTCGAGGGCGCCGTGATCGCGATCGAGCCGAGCACCGGCCGCATCCTCGCCATGGTCTCGACGCCCGGCTTCGACACGAATGCTCTCGCCACGCACGACGCGGATGCCGCGAACGCGACCTACGATCAGCTCGACGCCGACCCGGCGAAGCCCCTGTCGAACCGCGCGATCGCCGGCGACCTGAATCCGCCGGGGTCGACGTTCAAGCTCGTGGTCGCGGCCGCGGCCTACGCCTCCGGGGACTACACACCCGACTCCGCCCTGCCGAATCCCGCCCGGTATCAGCTACCCGGCTCGACGAATACGGTCGCGAACGCCTGGGGCGGCACCTGCGGCGGCGGCGACACCGTGACGATCTCCGAAGCGATCCGCCTGAGCTGCAACATCCCGATGGCGGAGCTCGCCGTGCAGCTCGGCGACGACCGCATCCGAGAGATGGCTGAGAAGTTCGGGTTCAACCAGAGCTTCTCGACCCCGCTCGAATCGACCGCCTCCAGCTACCCGCGAGCACTCGACGACGCGCAGACCGCGCTCACCGGTTTCGGGCAAGGCAAGGTCATCGCGACCCCCCTGCAGATGGCAATGGTCGCCGCGGGGATCGCGAACGACGGCGTCGTCATGAACCCGCGCCTGATCGACTCGGTGATCGGCAACGACCTCTCGGTCGTGCGGTCCTACGACGACACCGAATTCGGCCGCGCACTGGAGGCGGATGTGGCCGATCAGGTGACGGCGTCCATGGTCGCCAGCGTCTCAAACGGCGCTGCGCAGGGTGCAAGAATAGACGGGGTCGACGTGGCCGGTAAGACCGGCACGACCGAGAACGGGAACGACAGGCCGTACACGCTGTGGTTCACCGGTTTCGCGCCGGCGGACGACCCGACGGTCGCAGTAACGGTCCTCGTCGAAGACGGCGGCGGACAGGGGCAGTCAGGATCCGGCGACACCATCGCCGCCCCGATTGCAAAGAAGGTCATAGAGGCGGTGCTGGGCAGATGAGACCGACGCAGGGTGTGTCGTTCGGTGGTCGCTACGAGCTGCAGTCGCGAATCGCGATCGGCGGCATGGGCGAGGTGTGGGAGGCGACGGATCACGTCATCGGACGCACCGTCGCGATCAAGATCCTCAAAGACGAGTACATGGGGGACCCCGGGTTCCTCGAGCGGTTCCGCGCCGAGGCGCGCCACGCCGCACTCGTCAATCACGAGGGCATCGCCAGCGTGTTCGACTACGGCGAGGAGAACGGCAGCGCCTACCTCGTCATGGAGCTCGTCCCCGGCGAGGCCCTGTCGACGATCCTCGAGCGCGACGGCTCGCTGAGCGCCGACAAGACGCTCGACATCGTCGCGCAGACGGCATCCGCTCTCCAGGCCGCGCACGCGGCCGGCCTCGTGCACCGCGACATCAAGCCGGGCAACCTGCTGATCACGCCCGACGGCCGCGTCAAGATCACCGACTTCGGCATCGCGCGCATCGCCGACCAGGTGCCGCTCACCGCGACCGGCCAGGTCATGGGCACGGTGCAGTACCTGTCGCCGGAGCAGGCCTCCGGTCACCCGGCCTCCCCCGCGACCGACATCTACTCGCTCGGCATCGTCGCCTACGAGTCCCTCGCCGGCAAGCGTCCGTTCACGGGCGAGTCGCAGGTCGCGATCGCGATGGCGCAGATCAACGAGCAGCCGCCGCCGCTGCCGCCGACCGTGCCGATCCCCGTGCAGAACCTCGTCATGGCGATGATCGCGAAGAAGCCGGCCGACCGGCCGTCGTCCGCGGCGACCGTCGCCCGCGCCGCTCAGGCCCTGCGCCGCGGCGACCTGAACTCCGCCGCGATCGCCGTTCCGGCCATCGCCACCGGCGGGGTCGCGGCAGACGACGCGACCCGGCTGCTCACGGCATCCGGCGACGACGGCGCCACGCGTGTGCTCCCCACCACAGCCCAGGTGCCCACCGAGGCGGCCGCGGAGGAGGAAGCCGAGAAGAAGAAGCGCAGCCGGTGGACGTGGCCTCTCGTCGCGCTCATCGCTCTGCTCGTCATCGTTCTCGGCGGCACGATCTGGGCGCTCATGAACCAGGGCGACGGGAAGGATGCCGACCCCACGCCCTCTCCGTCGATCTCGTCGGCTCCCCCGCAGACGCCGACGCCCACGCCGACACCGACCGACACCTCGGTCAACGTCGACTCGCTCGGCCTCGTCGGCCTGTCGTGCCAGGAGGCGCTGAACACGGCGACGCAGGCGGGGCTCGTCCCCCAGTGCCGCGTCGGCAACACGCCGGCCCCGTCGGACGACCTCGTCGACGTCGTCGAGACCGTCGACCCGCGCGGAACCCTCGAGAAGGGCGACGCCATCACGCTCATCACCTACGCGCCCCGCGTGGAGATCGGCGCACCGGGTTCGGCGCCCAGCCTGTCGGGCACCCCGCAGGCCGCACAGCCGATCGCCCTCAACTGGACCGCGTTCTCCTGCCCCTCCGGCGCCGGCACGGTCAGCTCGTACGAGGTCTCGATCACCAACGCCACGTTCAGCGACGGCAAGACGACCCGCGCCTTCGGCCCGGGCGAGCTGACCACGCAGATCACCCCGGCCAACGATCCCGCTCTGCAGGTCACGGCCACGTATCGCGCGTTCTGCGGCGACCGCCCCTCGGGCAACTCGCCTCAGCTCACCGCTCAGATCACTCCGGCCGATGGCGCCGGCGGCGAGGACACAGGGGATTAGGGGTTTCCACGCCGTAGGCTGAGCACTTCATCAGGTCGTATCAGGGGGTCAGTACGTGTCGACAGAGCCACGCGTTCTCGCGGGTCGCTACCGCGTCGACGAGCTCATCGGGCATGGCGGAATGGCCAAGGTCTACCGCGGGTACGATCTGACGCTCGGTCGCGCGATCGCGATCAAGATCCTCGACGCCGATCTGGCCCGAGACACGGCGTTCCGCACGCGCTTCCGCCTGGAGGCGCAGTCCGCGTCGCGCATGTCGCACCCGTCGATCGTACGGGTGTACGACGCCGGCGACCCGTCGAGCAGCACCGGCGACGGGTCGGGTGAGCCGCCGTACATCATCATGGAGCTCATCAGCGGCACGCTGCTGAAGGACATCATCGCGCGCGGACCGGTTCCCGTGGAAGACGCGGTGCGGTACGTCGACGGCATCCTTGAGGCGCTCGACTACTCGCACCGGGCCGGTGTGGTGCACCGCGACATCAAACCGGGCAACGTCATGGTCACCGACAAGGGCCAGGTCAAGGTCATGGACTTCGGCATCGCCCGCGCCGTGTCCGACTCCTCCTCGACCGTCGCCGAGACCACGCAGATCATCGGCACCGCCGCCTACTTCTCCCCGGAGCAGGCGAAGGGCGAGCCGGTCGACGCGCGCGCCGACCTCTATTCGACCGGTGTCGTGCTGTACGAGCTGCTCACCGGGCGCCAGCCGTTCCGCGGTGAATCCCCGGTCGCCGTCGCCTATCAGCACGTCAGCGAGACCCCCGTGCCGCCGACCGAGGTGAACGAGGATGCCCCGGCCTCCCTCGACCCCATCGTGCTGCGCGCGCTCGCGAAGGACCCCTACCAGCGCTACCCGGATGCCGCGCACTTCCGCGCCGCGCTCGACGCCGCCGTCTCGGGCCAGGCGCCCAGCCGCAAGGAGATCGGCGCACTGACGAGCGAGCTGTACGGCCCGAGTCCTCGCCAGGCGCAGGAGACCGCGCGGTCGCTGCGGCAGCTCAGCACCGACACCACCATGGCACGCACGCAGTCCGGTCCCCCGGTCGCGTGGATCTGGGCCGGTGTCGCACTGCTTGCCGTGCTGCTCGCATCGGTGCTGTTCTGGGTGTGGACCATCAGCATGCGGCCCGATGACATCCCGTCGAGCTCCCGCACGGTGCCCGACCTCGTGAACGTGTCGTCCGAGCGCGCGCAGGAAGACCTGAACGAGCTCGACCTCACCGCGAAGCTCGTGCTCGAACCGAACAACGACATCGCCGAGGGCAACGTCACCCGCACCGACCCCGAGGGCGGGACGACGGTGAGCGAGGGCGATTCGATCACCGTGTACGTCTCGTCCGGCAAGGAGACGGTCGTCGTGCCGACGCTCGAGGGCCTGTCTCTCGCCGCGGCGCGAGACGCGCTGACCCAGGCCGGCCTCGAGCTCGGCACCGTGATCCAGCGGAACGACAAGGGCCTCGCGGCCGACACCGTCATGGAGGCGAGCGAGGCCGCCGACTCCGAGGTCGCACCCAAGACTGTCGTGAACCTCGTGGTCGCCAGCGGACGCGTGACGTTGACCGACGTCTCCGGCTGGACGATGGATGCCGCGACAGCCGAGCTCGAACGGATCGGTCTCACCGCCAGCCCTGTCGAGCTCACGGACTGCCCGCCGACCAACCCGCCCACGGTCGCCTCGATGTCGGTCGCTCCCGGCGACGTACCTGTCGGATCCACCGTCGAACTGCGCTACTGCGCAGCCGCCGCCGGCGGCTGATCACCACCTTCCCGTTCCCGTCCCCCGCGGGTCGTCGAGCGAGGGAGCGAAGCGACCGAGACGAAACGCGCTACCCCCGCACGAGCGGATGCAGTCGTTCGGCGCGGGCGACCGCATCACCGTCGCCGCATCGCGCAAGCCAGTTGGCGAGCAGGCGATAGCCGCCCTCGGTGAGGACGCTCTCGGGGTGGAACTGCACGCCCACGACGGGCAGGGTCGTGTGCGCGACGGCCATCACAGTGCCGGTGTCAGTGCGCGCGGTGACGACAAGCGATTCGGGCAGCGATTCCTCATCGAGCGCGAGGGAGTGATAGCGCCCGACGGCAAACGGGGTCGGGATGCCGTCGAACAGCGCCGACCCGTCGTGCGTGACCTGCGACACCATGCCGTGCATGAGTTCCGGCGCCTCTGTCACCGGAGCGCCGAGAGCCTCGCCGATCGCCTGATGGCCGAGGCACACGCCGAGCAGCGGCAGGCGCCTCGACATCGCGATGCGAGCGGCGGCCAGGCTCGCCCCCGCGTCGGACGGCGTTCCGGGTCCGGGCGACAGCATGAGGCCGTCGAAGCGGGGCAGCAGCTGTTCGAGGTCGGCGGCGTCGACAGCATCCGCCTCGACCATCTCGACCTCGGCGCCGAGCTCATTCAGATACCCGACGAGGGTGTGCACGAAGCTGTCGTGGTTGTCCACGACGAGCACCCGGGTCATTCGAGGTCGACCTCACCCGGAGCGATGATCGGGCTGACCCACGGGAACACGAACCAGAACAGCGCGTAGAGCACCGCCGCGACGAGCACGAGCAGGATGAACAGCTTGACCCACCACGGGCCGGGCAGCAGGCGCCAGAGTGCGGCGTACATGATTCCTCTCGGTCCCTTCGGTCAGATCGACGGCGCGGCCGGGGGTGGGGGCGGGTCGGTCAGCGCCTTCGGCGGTCCTTCGGCGCGGGGCTGGAAACTCTCGAAGACGCCGTAGGCGACGATGCGCTCGGCGAGCGAGTAGAGCGGGGAACAGGCGGTGAGCGTGATGTACTGCTCGCCCGTCTGCGCTCCGGGAATCTGCGGAACGTCGAGCAGCACGTCGGTCTGCGTCGGCTTGACGTACTCGAGCGTGCGGAAGCGGTAGGTGAACCAGCCGTCGACCGTCTCCACGACGATCGCATCGCCGATCTGCAGCTTGTCGAGCTGGTTGAACGGCTTTCCCCAGGTCGTGCGGTGTCCGGCCATCGCGAAATTGCCGGGCTCGCCGGGCATCTTCGAGTTCGTGTAGACGCCGATCCCGAGCTTGTCGAGCGTGCGGGCACGGCTGGTGCCGCCGAAGATGCCGACGTTGTACTCGGATCCGAAACGCGGGATGTGCATCTGACCGAGCTGCTCGGTGTCGGCGGGACGGGCAGGGATCACCGGCTGATACACCGTGGTGCCGTCCGGACGCTCGACCTTCTCGGGCAGCGCAGGCAGCGGCGCCTCGGCCCATTCGCGCGACACTGCGGCGCCCTCGTCGTTCTTCTGCGCGCTGATGATGATGTCGCCGATCCACATCTGCCACGCGACGAACAGCAGCACGAGCACGCCGGCGGTGAGCAGCAGCTCCCCCAGCACGCTCGTGACGGTGGCGCGCGATCGAGGGCGACGGCTACGGCCACGTCGCTCCCCCGAGACGACGGATGCGGTCATGGCGAGATCCTATCCCTCCGGCCTGTGCACGGAGCCGGAAGCCTGCTTTCTCGCGGGAACAAAGGCGACCCGGGTACAATGTCGGCATGGCCCGAGACCCGAAGACCGAAGAGCCCGACGCACCCCGCGCCGAGGGCGAGTCCGCCCCCAACGCCGTGTGGTTCAAGCCGGTGATGATCGGCTTCATGCTGCTCGGTCTCGCCTGGATCCTCGTGTTCTACATCTCCGGGATGCAGTTCCCGATCCCCGGCCTCGACAACTGGAACCTCGCGATCGGTCTCGGCATCGCTCTGATCGGCTTCCTGATGACGACCCGCTGGCGCTAGATCGCCCGCTCACGCAGGAAGGCCCCTCGCATCGCGAGGGGCCTTCTTCGTCGTCGCGAGGCGGTCGTCCCCAGGTCTCCACAGCGTGTCCACAACGTCACCACAGAGTTATCCACAGGGTTGTTCACACCTGGGGATGAATTACACCCGTGTTATTCAGACCTGTTAACGAGTCTGTTAACAACCGCTAATCAGGAGTAGATCGACGTGATGAGCAGCGGAGGGATGAACGCGACGATCACGAGGAGGGCGACCGCCACGGCCGCGAGGAGCACGATCTGCCACACCCGCTGATCGCGGCGGCGCGTACGGGTGAGGATGAACGCCAGCAGTGCGCCGACGACAGCGCCCCCGAGGTGCGCCTGCCAGGCGATGCCGCCGATGAAGAACCCGACGACGAAGTTGATGCCGAGGATCACGAGGATGCCGGTGACGTTGGCGCCGATGTGACGGCCGACGATCAGCAGGGCGGCCATGAGACCGAAGACCGCGCCGGAGGCGCCGACCGTCGCGGTGCCCGGGGCGAGCAGCGCGACGGCGACGGAGCCGCCGAGCCCGCTGATGAGGTACAGCGCGAGGAAGCGCACCCGGCCGAGCATCGGCTCGAGGCTCTGACCCAGCATCCACAGCGCCAGCATGTTCAGAGCGAGGTGGATGAATCCGCCGTGGGCGAAGACTGCGGTGAGCAGACGCCAGGGCTCGAACGGGGCGCCGAAGAGATCCGGGTAGAGGTAGGGGCCGGCGAACAGCAGCTGCTGTGTGATGGCGGGGCCCATGCCGGGGACAAGCTGCAGCAGGCCGATGATCGACGTGATCAGCATCAGCGCGTAGGTCACGACCGGGTTGCCGCTGCGCACGGCTGCCATGGTCGACGAGCGTCCGCCCCAGCGCCGCTCAGCGCGCTTCTGGGCGGGAGTGCGGTTCTTGCGCTCCTCCTTCATGCACTCCGGGCAGATGACGCCGACCGCGGCCGGGGTCTGGCATTCGCCGCAGATGGTGCGGAGGCACCGCTGGCAGAGCACGAAGCTCTGCCGATCCGGATGCCGGTAGCAGAAGTTGTCGCGGTTGTCCGCGAACTCAGGCGTGGTCATCCGGATCGGCCAGCCTCGGTGTCAGGCCGCGACGATGTCGATCGACTGCAGCACGACCGGCTCGATCGGACGGTCGCCCGCGGCGGTCGGCACGGCGCCGATCGCGGCGACGACGGCCTTCGAGGCGTCGTCGGCGACCTCGCCGAAGATGGTGTGCTTGCCCTGGAGCCACGGGGTCGGGTCGGTCGTGATGAAGAACTGCGACCCGTTCGTGCCCTCAGCCTTGCCCGTGATCGCGTTGCGGCGCAGACCTGCGTTCGCCATGGCGAGGACGTAGGGCTCATTGAAGTTCAGTTCGGGGTGGATCTCGTCGTCGAAGTTGTATCCGGGTCCGCCGACGCCCTGACCGAGCGGGTCGCCGCCCTGGATCATGAAGTTAGGGATGATGCGGTGGAAGATCACGTCCTTGTACAGGGGTCCCTCGCCGGGCTTGCCGGTGGCGGGATCGGTCCACTCCTGAGTGCCGTCGGCGAGACCGACGAAGTTCTTGACCGTCTTCGGGGCGTGGTCGCCGAAGAGGTTGATGACGATGTCACCGTGGTTGGTGTGCAGTGTTGCGACGTGAGAAGCGTGAGGCATGACCTCATTCTCGCAGAGCTTCCCGTGTGTGAGCCCTGATCTAGCGCCGATCGTCGCCTGACGCAAGGCCTCGGTGATTCCCTCGCCCCTTCCAGGGTGGCGTGGCAAGATGGGGAACCCGTACTCCAAGCGACAGGAGAGCATCGTGAGCATCAGCCGCAAGCGGAAGAAGGAACTGCGCCGTCTCCAGAAGGAGGCCAACCAGCTCTGGGAGAACCAGCAGGTCCTCGTCGGCCACGCTGCCGATGTGGCGCGCGAGGCGGGGCGTCAGCTCGGCAACTTCGGGCGCGAGCAGGTCGGTCCGGCCGTGCAGCACACGTACGACCGCCGCGTGGCACCGGTCGTCGACCAGGGCGTGCGCTTCGGCAAGCACGTCGTCGACGACAAGGTCGTTCCGATCGTCGGCGGGGTCGTCGGCAGCGCACTGACCGCCTGGGACGTCGCGAACGCCAAGCGTCACGGCATCGAGAAGAAGATCGAGAAGAAGGTGCGCAAGGCCACCAAGCCGCAGAAGAAGGGCCCGGGCATCGGCTCGGTCGTCGCCCTGGTTCTCGGCGCTGCCGCCGCCGTGGGCGTCCTCTACGCCGCATGGCAGGCCCTTCGTGCCGACGACGAGCTCTGGGTCGCCGACGACCCGCTGTCCGCGCCTGAGGCGTGACCGAGTTCGAGTCCCCGGCCGTCGAGCCGGCGGACGTCCACGCCCGCGTGCGTGAGGCCGCCGCTGCTCGCGATCTCGACATCGAGATCCGCGAGCGGCCGGCGGCCCGCAGTCTCTTCGAGGCGGCCGAGCTGCTCGGCATCCCTCCGGAGGGCATCGTGAAGACCCTCGTGGTCAAGCGCTCGGACGACACCTACCTGTTCGCACTGGTGCCCGGCGGTCGCTCGATCTCCTGGGCGAAGCTCCGTGCGGTCGTCGGCGTGAACAAGCTCCGGCTTCCGGAGGCGGAACTCGCCCTCGCCGCGACAGGGTACGAACGCGGCACGATCGTGCCGATCGGCAGCACCACGGACTGGCCCGTGTACGCCGACGAGACGATCGTCGGTCAGCGCATCGCGATGGGCGCGGGCACGCACGGCTACAGTCTCTTCGTCGACGCCGACGATCTCATCGCCGCGTACGACGCCACCGTCGCCGACATCTCGGTGCCGGAGCAGCCTCGCGACTAGCCCTCCGCGTCAGATCAGACCTGCCATGCGCAGCGAGATGTCGACGAGCTTGACCCGCTGCAGGTCGGCGATCGCCGTCAGCGGGAACCACTCCGCCATGTCGGTCGAGCCGTCGGCCTCGTACTGCAGGCGCCCGCCCGACACGGTCGCGCGATAGACGATGCGCAGCGTATGCAGCGGCTGATCCGACTTCTGGACGCGCCGCGACGCCGGGATGACGCGGGAGTGGATGCCGAGCAGCTCGCCCACCTTGACGCTGTAACCCGTCTCCTCGCGGAGCTCGCGACGCACTGCCGTCTCCGGCGCCTCCCCGGGCTCGAGTCCTCCGCCGGGCATGGTCCACGCGACGCGGCGTCCTTCGATCCAGCGCGCCAGCAGTACCCGCCCGTCGTCATCGGTGACGACTGCGTATGCCGCGACACGCATGTCCATGCGTCCCACCCTAACCGGCGGGGAATGGAACGCGGGCGGATGCGTCGACGCGGATCGATCACGAATCGAGAAGCGGGCATCGCCGCGGCCTTCGTAGGGTGAAGTCATCATCAACGGATCACCGATGAGAACCGCGACACGAGAGGAGCCGACCATGGCGGATAAGGAGACGGGTTTCAGCGCGGAGGAGCGCGAGGCCATGAAGGCGGCTGCGGCCGACAAGCGCAAGACACGCTCTCGGGCGAAGAAATCGCCCGAGGAGGTCAGAGCCGAGGGCGAGGCCGACCTGAAAGAGGCGATCGCGAAGCTCAGCGACGAGGATCGCGCGATCGCCCAGGGGCTGCACGCGCTCGTCTCCGAGGCAGCCCCCGAACTGATCCCCCGCACGTACTACGGCATGCCGGCGTGGGCGAAGGACGGCAAGGTGCTGTGCTTCTTCCAGCCGGCGAGCAAGTTCAAGACGAGGTACGGCACCTTCGGATTCGAGCAGCCCGCCAACCTCGACGAGGGAACACTGTGGCCGACCGCGTACGCCGTGCTCGAGCTCGACGATGCGAATCGGAAGTTCCTCGCGGAGCGCGTGCGCGCCGCGGTGAGCTGATCGGGGGACCGGTCGGCGACACGGCGCTATATACCGGTTGATTCTTGGATGCCGTCCACGAAGTCGGTATCTCTGAGGAGTGAAGACTCTCCCCAGAATCGGAATAGCATCCCTCGTCGTCGCCGTGATCGCCGCTTCCGGCCTGCTCGCGGCTCCCGCGCCGTCCGCCTCCGCGCACGGGTATGTCGGAGGCAGCGCGTCGTCGCTGATCTCCCGTGCCGCCTGGGCGGCGAACACCGACCGCGGCGGCGTCGCCTTCGAGCCGCAGAGCCTCGAGGCTCCCAAGGGCTTCCCGGCCGGCGGCCCGGCCGACGGTCAGCTCGCCTCGGCGGGCGGTCTCTTCGGCGGCACGCTCGACGAGCAGTCGGCCACGCGGTGGGCGAAGAACGTCGTGCAGGCCGGACCCGTGCAGGTCTCGTGGACGCTCACGGCCGCCCACCGCACCGCACAGTGGCGCTACTTCATCACGAAGCAGGGCTGGAATCCCGACGCACCCCTCGATCGCGGCGACTTCGAACCGCTCGCGACGTTCGAAGGGCGCGCGGAGATCCCCAGCGTGCCGACGACCCACACCCTGTCGATCCCGTCGACCCACACCGGCTACCACGTGATCTACGCCGTGTGGGATATCGCCGACACGACCAACGCCTTCTACAACACGATCGACATCGACGTGCGAGCGGGGGGAACGGTCACCACGCCGCCCACGACGCCGGTCACGCCGACAACGCCGGTCACGCCGCCTGTCACACCGACGACCCCGACCAGCCCGACGACCCCGACCAGCCCGCCGGCGCCGACCACTCCGACGACGCCAGAGCCGTCCGACGACATCGCCGCGTGGGACCCGACCGGTTCCTACACCGTCGGTGATCTGCGCCGGCACGACGGCGGCACCTACCGGGCCGTGCAGACGCACCGCGCATGGGGAGATCCCTCGTGGATCACGGCTCCGTCGCTCTGGGAGCCGGTGACGCACAGTCACTGATCCGCACCTGTTCGCCCCGACGTCGCCCTTCCGGTCTCCGGGAGGGCGACGTCCGTTCCCCGGCCAACGGCGGGACACTAGCGTGGATGCCGTGAGCACAACGCCCTTCCCCGCATCCGTGTACGCCGCCCGCCTCGACCGCGCCTCCGCCCTCGCCGCCGACGCCGGTCTGGACGCGATCGTCGTCGGTCCTGGTCCCGACCTGCAGTACCTCGTGGGCGTGGACGGCGACACGATCGAGCGTCTGACGGCCCTCGTGCTCGGCCCGGGTATCGCGCCGACGGTCGTCGTTCCGCGCATGGAGCTCGCGAAAGTGCGCAGCACCGCCGTCGGCGAGCTGGGCCTCGCCGTCTCAGACTGGGTCGACGGAGACGATGCGCACACCCTCGTAGCCGACGTGATCACCGGCGCCACCCGCGTCGGGGTGTCGGACGCCCTCCCCGCCCTCCACGTCATCCCGCTCGCCGACGGCCTCGGTCTGCCTCTCGAGCTCGCGACTCCCGTGCTGCGGGAAGGGCGCATGATCAAGGATGCCGACGAGATCGCAGAGCTGCGCCGAGCCGGCACCGCCATCGACGCGGTGCACCGCCGCGTTCCGGAGTGGCTGCGCGCCGGGCGGACCGAGCGTGAGGTCGCCGTCGACATCGCGGAGGCGATCGTCGCGGAAGGCCACCGCACCGTCGAGTTCGTGATCGTCGGATCGGGCCCGAACGGCGCCGACCCGCACCACGAGGTGTCGGACCGCGTGATCGAAGACGGCGACGTCGTCGTGGTCGACATCGGGGGAGCGGTGCCGAGCGGCTACAACTCCGACAGCACCCGTACCTATGTGGTGGGCACGCCCGACGCGACCGCTGCCGAGCGCATCGCGGTGCTCGTGCGCGCCCAGCAGGCCGCGGTCGACGCCGTGCGGCCGGGCGTCACGGCCGAGCAGGTGGATGCCGCCGCGAGAACCGTGCTGGCCGACGCCGGACTCGGCGACGCGTTCCTGCACCGCACGGGCCACGGCATCGGCGTCTCGGTGCACGAGGAGCCCTACATCGCCCCCGGGAACGACCTGGTGCTGCGCGAGGGCATGGCGTTCAGCATTGAGCCGGGGATCTACTTCGCCGGCGAGTGGGGCTCGCGCATCGAGGACATCGTCGTGGTGACGTCCGACGGGTGCGAGCGGCTGAACGTGGCACCGCACGGTCTCACGGCCGTCTGACGGGGGCGGCACCGCGGCATCCGTCCTCGTCACCGCATCCGTTCGGAGGGATCTCCGGCTCGGGAGGAGGAATCGCTGCGATTCCTCGTCCCGAGCCCGAGGTTTCCCGCCGAGCCGGTGCGGGGGTCAGACCTCCGTACGGCGGCGCCGCAGGAGCAGCACTCCGCCCGTGGAGAGCAGCCCGAGCGTCAGCACGATCAGCGCGATCGGCACCGCACCACCCGTTCCGGCCAGGCCGTCTCCCGTCGACGCCGCAGCCGTGACCGTGAGCGCACCCTGCGCGCTGAGCCCGGATGCCGTGCCCTCGGCGACCAGCGTGTGCTGCCCGACCGCGGTGTTCGCCGGGATGGTCACCGTCGTACGGAACGCACCCGACCCGTCAGCCGTGACCTCGGCGAGGCGCACCGGCTCCGAGAAGAGCGTGATCGTCATGAGCTCGCCGGCGCCGAAGCCGCGTCCCGTGAGCTCGAGCGTGCCGCCCTGCACCACTCGCGACTGGCCGATCACGAGCTCCGCCTGCAGCACCGGGGCGCTGCGGACCTCGATCGTCAGCGGGGCCGAGGTCGACGGGCGGAACGCGACGTCATCCGACGGGACGAACCGGGCCGTGTAGGTGTGCTGCCCCGAGGTCGCGATCGTGACGTCGGCCGTGGCGACTCCCGCGGAGACGCCCGCCGAGCCGACCACGACGTCGCCCTCGAGGAACTCGACCTGGCCGGCCGCACCGGCGGGCTTCACCGTGGCGATCAGCGGCACGGATTCCCCGGCGACGGGGTCGTCGGATCCGGCCTTCAGCGACACCGAGGTGTTCTTCGGAGCCGTCGGATCGCCGACGACGAGGAGCGATGCACGCGCCTCGACCTTCGAGACGTCGCCGAGCGCGACCACCGGGTGGTCGCCGTCGACGGCTCCGCTCGGCACCGTGATCGATCCGCTGATCGATCCGTCCTGCTCGGCCTGCACGACGACCGGCTGCTCGTCGTCGATGCGCAGCGCGACGTTCTCGCCCGCGGCGAAGCCGGTTCCGGTGATCGTGACCGTGTCGCCGGGCGCGGCCTGCTGAGGTGCCTGGATCTCGGGCTCGTACACCGGCACGGGATCGGCCACGACGATGGTCAGCTGCGTCGCCGCCGACTTGACGCCGTCGTCGGCCGTGACCGTCACGGTATAGCTGCCGGCCTTCGCGTACGTGTGCGTGCCCTGCACCGCGCCGTCGGTCACGTCGACCGCGGAGACGGAAGTGCTGTCGCCCCAGTTGACCACCGCCGACGTCTCGCCGAGACCGCCGGTGACGGTCGCCAGCGTGGCGTCGAACTCCTCGCCCGTGACCTGCTCGTCGACCGAGCCCGCCGTGACCGACAGCTCAGCGGCCGCGGCGCGGTCCCCGTCCGACGCGATCGCGAACACGTGCACACGTCCGTCGTTCAGGGAACCCGACTCTTTCGGCATCGTCAGCGACTCGACCACCTTCGGGGCACCGTTCCCATCGACCGCGAGGGCGATCGGGGCGGTGGCGTAGATCGCCGTGTTCTTCACGCTCGATTCCGCTCCGGTTCCCGAGAGGCGACCCTCGGAGATCGTGAGCACGGAGTTGCCCTTGTACGGGTTGCCGGATGCGCCGACCCAGTCGCCGAAGCTGATGGTGACGGTCTGGGTGCTGCCGTCGGTGAAGTGCAGCACGGCATCCGAGTCGCGGTTGCTCTCGGTGGCGGTGCCGATGAACGCGATCTGCGACGCACCGGTACCCAGCGACAGCTTCACCGTCTGACCCTCGCCCGTGATGTTGTCGGGCGCGCCGGCGGGGACGGCGGGCAGGTCGTACGTCAGCGTCGTGCCGGGCACGGTCAGGGTCTGTCCCTGCACGAAGCCGTCGGCGTTGAGCTTGTCGCGGAAGTAGCCGTGGCCCTGCGAGTCGCAGTTGGCGGCGGTGACGCCGAGGTCGCCGATGCAGACGTTGTTGAAGCCTCCGATCAGGGTCTCGTCACGGAACACCTCGACCGACGCGGTGGCCTGGGCTACCGCGCCCGACGAGTCGCGCACGGTGATGACGGGCGAGTAGGTGCCCGGCGCCGCGAACGTGTGCGGGGCGCTGACCTTCCAGCCGCCCAGCTCGTCGCGCGTGAGGGTCACATCCTCCGCTGCCTCGCCGTCGCCGTAGTCCACCGTGACGTCGTAGCCCGACGCGTCGGTCTCGGTGCCGACGATCGTGGCGAGCGACCCCGAGAACTCCGTGCCCACGGCGACGCGCTGCGGAGCGCCCGCCGCGATCGACAGACCGTCGGCGGCGGATGCCGAGGCGAACAGCTCGACCTCCGACAGCGCCAGCGGGGAACCATCGCTCTTCAGGGAGAGCTTGACGCTCGTGTATCCCCCGGCGGTCTGCGTCGTGAACGGTCGTGTCTGCGAGTCCCACGTGAAGGTCTGGCCCTCACGGCTGTCGAGCTCGGTCCACGTCGTGCCGTCGAGTGAGCCGGAGAGCGTCCAGCTCGCGGGAGCCGCCGCCTTCGACGCACTGGTCAGCGTGTACTGGCCGATCGAGACCGGACCCGACTGCGACGTCCACACCAGCTCGGCCGAGTCGCCCGGGAAGGTGACGGTCGAGTTCATGTTGTCGTCGACGAGCGAGCCCACGGACGTGCCGTCCGCTGCGGCGAGCGCACCGCGTCCGGGCTTGGTCGCGTCGACGAGCGTGGTGGGCACCTCGAGCTTCTCGGTGAGGTCTTTCGCACCCCACGCCTGCGGCGTCGTGCTCATCGTGAAGTCGAGGGTGCCTCCGGCACGCAGCAGGTCGCCGTCGAAGGTCGTCTCGGTGATCGGCTGCCCGTTGAGGCTCACACCGCCCACGTAGTCGGCGCCGGCTGATGCTCCCGGCGCGTTCACGACGAGGTCGGTGTCGCCGATCGACAGCGTCGCGCTGTCGAAGAGCGGGGTGCCGATCGTGTAGTCGCCCGAGCCCACCTCGAGCGGGTAGAACCCGAGTGCCGAGAAGACGTACCAGGCCGAGAACTCGCCGTTGTCCTCATCGCCCGGGTAGCCCTGGCCGATGTCGGAGCCGACGAAGAGGCGGTCCTGGATGTCGCGGATCAGTTCCTGCGCCCCCGAGGGGTCGCCGGCCTCGGCGAGCACGTAGGGGATGTGGTGGGCGATCTGGTTCGACATGCCCAGCATCCCGAGTCGCACGTCGCGTGCTTCGCGCGCCTCGTGGATGCCGGAGTAGTCGGCCTTCTCGCGGACCGTGAGGAAGTCGTGCATCACATCGAGCAGGCCCTGACGGCCGCCGTACAGCGCGGCGAGGCCGTCGACGTCGTGCGGGGCGTGGAAGCCGAAGGTCCAGGCGCTGGCCTCGGTGAACGCACCGCCCCATGCCTTCTTGTCGAACTCGGCACCCGAGGTCCACGAGCCGTCGGCGTTCCGCGAGGTGAATGTGCCCGCCTCGGGGTTGAACATCTCGACGTAGTGCTCGGCGCGCGCCTCGAAGTAGGTGGCCTCCTCCTTCAGCTGCTCGACCCGGTCGGTCGGCGTCGCCGGATCCTCCGACAGCTTCTCGGCCATCTCGGCGATGCCGAAGTCGTTGATGTAGCCCTCGAGGCCCCACGATGCGCTCTCGTGAGTCGTCGCCTCGGTGTAGCCGAGGAAGATCGACTGCGCGAGTCCCTTCCGGCCGACGGCGTTGGATGCCGGCAGGACGGTGGCGTTCTTCACGGCGGCGTCGTAGGCCTCGAGTGCGGTGTCGGTGTCGAGCGCTCCCGCGAGGTAGGCGTCGGCGAACGCGACGTCGGAGCTCGTGCCGGTCATGAGGTCGGCGTACCCGGGGGATGACCACCGGGCGACCCATCCGCCGTCGCGGTACTGCTGCACGAAGCCGTCGACGAGCTCGTCGGTCACGTCGGGGTAGAGCAGCGAGTAGAGCGGCCAGGCGGTGCGGTACGTGTCCCAGAAGCCGTTGTTGACGTAGATCTTGCCGTCGACGATCTTCGCGTTCGTGCGGGTGTCGCTCGCGCTGCCGCTCGTCGCGGACACCGGGCTGGCGTACTGGTAGACCGGATCGGCCTTCGACCCCGTGTTCTCGAACTGCGAGTTGGGGTAGAGGTTCAGGCGGTACAGGCTCGAGTACAGCGTCACGAGCTGGGTGTCGGTGGCGCCCTTCACGTCGTGGATCACGCCCAGTCGGTCGTTCCACGCGTCGCGCACAGCGGCGTGCGCCTGCTCGAACGAGACGCCCTGCAGCTCGAACTCGTGGTTCTTCTGCGCCTGGTCCTGCGAGATGAACGACGACGACAGCCTGAGCTCGACTATCTTGTCGCCGCTCGTGTCGAAGGCGGCGTAGCGGGCCGTGCCGTTGCGGTCGCCCTGAGTGGTCGCTCCGGCGTTCAGCGGCGCCTTGTCGAAGGTGCCGTACACGA
This sequence comes from Microbacterium sp. SZ1, assembly GCF_002362255.1. Lineage (GTDB taxonomy): Bacteria > Actinomycetota > Actinomycetes > Actinomycetales > Microbacteriaceae > Microbacterium. The sequence continues at coordinate 399,646 of NZ_LPVV01000004.1, forward strand.
ACATGCGGGTGCGTCCCGGCCAGCCGGATCCGCCGTCGACCCAGCCGGAGACGGTGTCGCCGGCGATCTGGAGCTTGGAGGAGTTCACGAGCTGGTCGATGAGCACGGAGCTCGTGTCGCCGGTGAACTCGAAGCGGTAGATCGCGCCGTGGTCGGTGGCGGTCACGGACGTCTGGATGCCGTTGTCGAACTCGACGCTGTAGATGTCGGGCCGCGCGGTCTCGTTCTCGTGGTGGAATGCGAGCTTGCGGTCGTTCAGCGACGAGGTCGGGCTGCCGTTCGCGGCCGGGAGCACGGCGATCTGGTTGCGGTCGCCCATCCAGATGCTCGGCTGATGCGAGAAGCCGATGCCGTTCAGGGCAGGAAGGTTCTGCGCGTTGTTGGCCCGCTGGTACTGGTAGATCGTGCCCACGTTGTCGGCGTTCGTCATCGGGGTGATGAAGTTGAAGCCGTTCGGCCAGGCGGTGGCGGGCAGGTTGTTACCGCGCGAGAAGCCTCCGGTCGAGTTCGTGCCTCGACGCGTGTCGACGTACGACACGAGACCGTCCGAGGTGTCGAGCTGTGCGGCCGCGCCGATGCTCACGTCGTCGAGCCAGCCGCTGAAGGCCGTCGCGCCGGTGGGCACCTCCACGCCCTTCACATCGGTGCCCGGGTGGTCGTAGCGGAAGAGGATGTCGTCGATCGTGCGTCCGGCGAAGGAACCGAGGTCGATCGTGACCTTGTTCCACTGGTTCGGCCACAGCACGTTGGCCTGTCCCTGAGCGCGCGCGTTCGCGCCGTAGCCGTAGGAGTCGGTGGCGTCGCCGGCCGACAGCGTCGAGCCGTCGTCGAAGGTCAGGTCGACGGCCACGAAGGTCGCGGCGTAGGTCTGCTCGCCGTCGAGCACGGGGAAGACGAGGTACGACAACTCGCTGTCGTCCGCCACCTCGATCGCGACGTCGTCGTAGAGCACGCTGGTCGAGGACGCGGGACCCGCGTCGAGGTGGCGGCCGACGTACTGCAGCGCCTTGGTGCCGGTGAAGCCGACGCCGGTCTTGGCGGTGTCGGAGCTCGTCGGGCCGCTGCCGACCTGCAGCATGAGGTCTCCGGGCACGGGGGTCGCGCCGTCGACGGCGATCGGCTCCCAGCCCGCGAGCTGCACGATGCCGGTGTTCGGCGTACGCGTGGCGAGCACGTCGAGGCGGTAGTAGAGATACGGCTCGCTGGGGGTCGCGAGCTCGAACGTGCGGGTCTCGCCGCGGCCGGAGAACTGCTCGCCGGTGCGCTCGTCGACCGTCACCCAGTCGGTGCCGTTCTGCGAGGCCAGCACCCGGAAGTCGCGCGGGTCGCGTTCGGGCGCGTCGTTGCCCGACGTGAGGGTGTAGCGCACCATCGGCTGCGGCGTCGTCAGCTCGTACTGCGCCCAGGCCGCGCTCTCGAAGGCCAACCATTTCGACGACGCGTTGCCGTCGGCCAGGAACGACGCGACCTCGTTCGGCGTGTTCTCGGCGGATGCCGTCACCGCGGCCACGTCACCGAGGACGCTGCCCGGGGCGAAGCGACTGCCGGTCACGTTGACGGGCTGACCGGTGCCGGTGAGGACGGGCGCCGCGTCGCCGGACTCGAACGACGAGACGAAGGTGGTCTCTCCGGCCGCTGACGCCGCCATCGGCGTCAGCATGCCGAGCCCGACGGTGACGGCGACACCGGCCGCTGCCCAGGATCGTCTGGCGGATCGGTGGTTCCTCGGGCTGGGGACCCTCATGGTTGCTCCTCTAACTCCACTACGGTGTGTCGCTGATGGGGGTCCTCCCGACTCCGACGCCGGGATGACCGATATATGACATCGCTGTCATACGCTGGACGCTATCACAGTGACCGCGACCGGCGGAAGAGGTCGGTTCCTCCGGCAGCCGCCATAATGAGCTATCCGCCTTCGCGGACGACAAGGGGATGCATGACTCGTACGGAGAGCGGCGCGACAGCGCGCCCGACGCTGGCCCAGGTCGCGGAGCGCGCCGGTGTCAGTCTGAAGACGGCGTCCCGGGCGCTCGGGGGAGAGTCGTACGTGAGCGAGAAGACCCTCGCCAACGTGCTGTCGGCTGCGGCGGAGCTCGACTATCAGCGCAATGCCGCGGCGAGCCTCCTCGCGAGCGGTCGCCTCGCGGCATCCATCGGTCTCATCACCGGCGACTTCACGAACCCGTTCTACTCCGCGCTGGCACAGGCCGTCGAAGACGAGATCCGACCCCGCGGCATCCACCTCTCCGTCGCGAACTCCCGCGAGTCGGCCGAGCAGGAGCAGAGGGTCGCGCGTGACTTGGCCGACCGGCAGACGACGGCGGTGATCACCGTCTCGGCCATGACAGACCACAGCGAGTACGCGCAGCTGCAGGCCCGCGGCATCCCTGTCGTCTTCGTCGACCGCCCTGCCGAGAATCTCGCCGCCGACTCGGTCGTCTTCGACAACCGCGAGGGAGGGCGACTGGCCGCACAGCATCTCCTGGATGCCGGGCACCGTCGCATCGCCTTCATCGGCGACTACGCGTGGCTGCCCACGTACCGCGAGCGTCTCGCCGGCATGGGCGACGTGCTCGATCCGGCCGATGCCGACTGGCGCCGACTCCTCCGCACCGACGCTCACGACGCGGCGTCCTCTCGCGCGTGCATGCGCGATCTGCTCGCCCTCGACGAGCCGCCCACCGCCGTCGTGGCCGGAAACAACCGCATCCTGCTGGGTGTCATGGAAGCTGTCGCCGAACTCCCCGACCGGCCGGCCGTCATCGGCTTCGACGAACCGGAGTGGGCGCGCGTACTGGGGGTGAGCGTCGTCTCGGGCGACATCGAGGCGCTCGGGCGACAGGCCGCCCGCCTGGCCGTCGCCCGGCTGAGCGATCGCACCCGTCCCTACGAGAGCGTGACCGTTCCGATGCGACTCGTCGCTCGGGCCTCGACCGACTCCTGACCACGGCGGTCGCGCGAGCACCGCGCGTCAAGACCCTGTCGCAGGCCGGTCCCGCGCGCGACACTGACTCCATGACGAAGGCGAACGACGCGGGGGACGGCCCGGAGCGCACGGCGGACGGTCATCACGTCGTCATCGACGGCCGCAAGTGGCGGGCCACCGATCCGAGCATCCCCGACACCTTCCGGCAGGAGCTCGTCGACGAGCTGATGGCTGCACGCCGCGCCGTCAAAGCCTCCGAGCCGGACGCGCGCCGACGGGTGAACGACGCGAAGACCGCCCTCGGCGAGCGCGGCACCCCCTGGTGGGAGGAGCGCTCGGGTGAGGGTTTCGACGAACGGATCGCCGCCGCCATCCGAACCCTCGTGCGCAAGCGCTCCGAAACCTCGATCTGCCCGAGCGACGTCGCCCGCACGGTGGGTGGGGACTCATGGCGGACGCTCATGCCAGACGTGCGGCGGGTCGCCGCGCAGCTCGCCGACGACGGCCAGGTCGTCGTGACGCAGAAGGGCTCGGCCGTCAGCATCCGCGACGCACGGGGACCCGTGCGAATCGTGAAGGGTCCGTCGCTCTGACACCTCGCAGCCGCAGGGAGCGCGCGAGCATATTGCCCACGGGAGCGCGGCGTCAATGCCCTGCGACGGAGCCTCAGCTGATCGATAGCCTCAGGCACCCCATCGCACCGTTACGGAGGACATCATGAGTGACACCGCGCGCGTCGAGCGCTATGCAGGAACCCCTGTCCAGAAGACCGCCCTCATCGTGGGCATCGTCTTCCTCCTCGTCGGCATCGCCGGCTTCATCCCCGGGCTCACGCACTCCGCGGAGCACCTGCACGGCGCGGGAGCCGGATCCGAGGCGCATCTGCTCGGTCTCTTCCAGGTGTCGGTGCTGCACAACTTCGTGCACCTCGCCTTCGCGGTCGCCGGCATCGCGCTGGCCGCTCGCGCCCGCGCGGCGCGGCTGTACCTGATCGTCGGCGGTGCCGCGTACCTCGTCGTCTGGATCTACGGCCTCATCGCCGTCGGCAACGACCAGCTCAACTTCATCCCCGTGAACGACGCCGACAACTGGCTGCACCTCGTTCTCGGCATCGGCATGATCCTGCTCGGCGTGTTCGTCTCGCGCGCGCCGCGCGTGCCCGGCAACGACGGGCGTGCAGCACGCGCCTGATCGTCGCCCATCCGGGATGACGGAGCCGGGGTCAGCTGCGACCGACGCGACGAGCGTGGGTGACAGCGGCCCCGGCTCCGTCATGCCACGGCTCGCCGTGGCCAGGCAGCAGCGTGCGCGCCGACGATGTGAGGAGAGCGTCGAGGTCGCTCAGGGCTCGTGCGCTGTCGGCGGTCGCCGCTCCGGCGACGATCCGCGGTCCTGTTCCGCCCGTGTACGGGTCGAGGGTGACGATCGCGTCGCCGGTCATCAGCACGTCGAGATCCTCGAACCAGAATCCGCAGTGGCCTTCGGTGTGCCCGGGACTCCAAAGGGCGATGGGTCGACCCGGTGCCTCCACCGCCGTCGCGTGGTGCACGGTCGGCGCCGCCTCGATGCCGCGCACGCCCAGTGCGCCTTTCGCGGTCATCGCGAGCAGCGTCGGCACCGCCTTGGGGTACCGGAACGGGTAGGTGATCCGGGCACGCTCGTGCGCATATCGATACGGATGCCGCGCCAGACGCTGATCCCGCGGATGGACGTGCACCGGGGTGCGGCGCTCCGAGACCAGGCGATGAGCCATCCCGACGTGATCGAAGTGCGCGTGGGTGAGGATGACCGCATCGATATCTCCCCGATGGGCGCCGAGATGAGCGAGGAGGTCGTCGAGCAGCGGAAGCGTGCCCGGCAGACCGGCGTCGACGAGTGTCATCCCCTCCGCCGTGACGACGAGATAGCAGTTCACGTTCGCGGTCTCGAGGCGGTGCACGCCGTCGACGACCTCGGTCCACCGGGTTGGGATGCTCATCGCACCACGGTGGGCCCGCCGCGTCGCAGACGCAGGAGCCTTGCCGGATGCAGCTCGCGGTGGTAGCGGTTCGGTCAGAGCAGGTCGTAGTACCCGCCGAACGGCGAGTCGACGTCACCGGTGTCGCGCGCGTCGAAGGGCACGGTCGCCTCGGTGATCGTCACGTGACTGCGGGGCGTGATGAGCACGCTGAGTTTGCGGTTGCCCACCACGACGAGGTCGACGAAAGTGCCCGAGGTGCCCATCGCGGCCTCGATGCGGTGCTTCAGATCGGTTGGATCCTGATCCTGAGCGAGGAGGAAGCCGCGTCCGTCGAAGGTCACCTCGATCTGCACCATGGTCTGCACAGTCTCGACGTTACTCATGAATGAACCGTACGCCGCATCGGGATGCGACAAAAGGGGGCTTGCAATCTTGGCTCCGGAGTGCCAGAGAACCACCGATTTTCATTCCTGTGAATTTCATGAATCCCAGGTCAGAGTTGTTAACAGCTTCATCCACAGCTGTGGATGAATCCGCCCCTCGCACCCCGTTTTTCACACCAGGGAGGACGCCGTGCGAAGCTCCTGTTCGCGCAGCGCGCGCTCGACGGATTCGACATCGCGCACCGCTCCGCGGTCGGCCGAGGTCGCCATCGTCGCGTACGAGCGCAGCGCCAGCGACACCGTGCGCTGACGATCACGCGGGCGATAGCCGCCCTGGTCGAGCAGAGCCGTGCGACGGCGCTCGAGCTCGGCTTCGTCGACCTGCAGCGTGAGCTCACGCGTCGGGATGTCGATCGAGATGATGTCGCCGTCCTCGACCAGCGCGATCACTCCGCCGGACGCCGCCTCGGGAGACACGTGTCCGATCGACAGACCAGACGTCCCGCCCGAGAAGCGGCCGTCGGTGATGAGCGCACACACCTTGCCGAGCCCGCGTCCCTTGAGGAACGAGGTCGGGTGCAGCATCTCCTGCATGCCCGGTCCACCCTTCGGCCCCTCGTAGCGGATCACGACGACATCGCCCGGCTGCACCTTCTTGCCGAGGATCTTCGCAACCGCCTCTTCTTGCGACTCGCACACGACCGCGGGGCCGGAGAACACGAGGATGGACGGGTCCACGCCCGCCGTCTTGACCACCGCGCCGTCGACGGCGATGTTGCCGCGGAGCACCGCGAGGCCGCCGTCGGCCGAGTACGCATGCTCGGTGTCGCGGATGCAGCCGCTCTCGGCATCCGTGTCGAGCTCGAGCCAGCGCTCGGACTGCGAGAACGCGCTCGACGATCGCACGCCGCCGGGTGCCGCGTGCCAGAGGTCCTTCGCCTCGTCGGAGACCGAACCGCCGCGGATGTCCCAGTCGGCGAGCCACGATTCGAGAGAGGGTGAGTGGATCGACGACACATCGTCGTTCAGGGCACCGGCGCGTCGCAGCTCGCCGAGGATGCGCGGGATGCCGCCGGCTCGATGCACGTCCTCCATGTAGTACATGCGGCCGTACGCGGGGTTCGGGGCGATCTTCGCGAGGCACGGCACGCGGCGCGACACCGCGTCGATCTCGTCGAGACCGAAGGCGACGCCGGCCTCGTGGGCCGCGGCGAGGAGGTGGAGGATCGTGTTCGTCGAGCCGCCCATCGCGATGTCGAGCGCCATGGCGTTCTCGAACGCGTTGTAGCTCGCGACAGCGCGGGGGAGCACCGACGCGTCGTCTTCGTCGTAGAAGCGCTTGGTGATGTCGACGGCGACCTGGCCCGCGCGCTCGTACAGCGCGCGCCGAGCGGTGTGGGTGGCCAGCACCGAGCCGTTACCGGGCAGCGCGAGCCCGAGCGCCTCGACGAGACAGTTCATCGAGTTCGCGGTGAACATGCCCGAGCACGATCCGCACGTCGGGCACGCGTTCTCCTCGATGCGCTGGATGTCGGCGTCCGACACCGTGTCGTTCGCGGCCTCCGAGATCGCGTCGACCAGGTCGAGCGTGCGCACACTGCCGTCCACGAGCGTGGCGCGGCCCGATTCCATCGGACCACCTGACACGAACACGGTCGGGATGTTGAGGCGCAGCGCGGCCATGAGCATGCCCGGCGTGATCTTGTCGCAGTTCGAGATGCACACGAGGGCGTCGGCCTGGTGCGCGTTGACCATGTACTCGACCGAGTCGGCGATGAGGTCGCGTGAGGGGAGGGAGTACAGCATGCCGCCGTGACCCATCGCGATGCCGTCGTCGACCGCGATGGTGTTGAACTCGCGGGGGATGCCGCCGGCCGCGCTGATCGCGTCGGAGACGATGCGGCCCACCGGCTGCAGGTGCGTGTGGCCGGGGACGAACTCGGTGAAGCTGTTCGCGACGGCGACCATCGGCTTGCCGAAGTCGGCGGCGTTCACACCGGCTGCGCGGAAGAGGGCGCGGGCGCCGGCGGCGTTGCGGCCGTGGGTCACGGTGCGGGAGCGGAGGGGAGTGGGCATCCTCCCACCCTCGTGTGTTCCCGGGATTCGCGGAAGTCGCCGCTGACACTAGTAGTGAGAGCACTAGGTTTGTCAGGTGGCCACCGACGAGCAGCAGCGCAAGGAGCTCGGCGCCTTCCTGCGCGCCCGACGAGAACAGCTCGACCGCACAGGCTACGGCCTGCCCCCGGCCGGGCGCGGCTGGACGATCGGGCTCCGCCGGGAGGAGATCTCCTACCTCTCCGGCGTCAGCGTCACCTGGTACACCTGGCTCGAGCAGGGACGCGACATCAACCCCTCGCGTCAGGTGCTGGATGCCGTCGCCACGACCCTGCGCCTCACGGTCGCCGAACACGACTACGTGCTCACCCTCGCGGGCTTCGCTCCGCAGCGGCCGGGGGGAGGCGAAGCCGTCGAGACCGCGCCCGCGCACGTGCAGCGATTCCTCGACGCCCTCGACGAGCATCCGGCGTACGCACTCGCTCCCGACTGGGGCATCGCCGGGTGGAACGCCGGGTACGAGAAGCTCTACCCGAACGTCGCGAGCACCCCGCCGGAGGAGCGCAACCTACTGAGGCTCATCTTCACCGACCCCGCGGTGCGGTCGCTGCTCGACGACTGGGACGACACCAGCCGGCGGTTCCTCGCCGAGTTCCGGGCGGAGGCGGGTCCCCGGCTCGGCGACCCCCGGTACCGCGATCTCATCGGGCGACTCGTGCAGGAGAGCGACGACTTCCGCGAGCGATGGGAGAGCCACGGCGTCGGCGGGTTCGAGTCGCGCGAGCGGGTGTTCCAGCATCCGACCCTCGGCCGCCTCGTCTTCGAGCACCACCAGCTGCGCCCATCGGACCAGACCGACGTGCAGCTGGTCGTCTACACCGCGGATGCCGAGACGCGCCGCCGCTTCGCGGGTCACGCCTGACCCACGCGGCTGTTGACAGCGCGATCGGGGAACGGGCCGTCTCGTTAAGCTCCATCCATGACTTCGATCGCACGGATCACGCTCGACGACCACGCCGAATGGCTCGACCTCTGGAACGGGTACCTCACGTTCTACGAAGCGCGCCTCGATGACGCCACGACGGCGGCGACGTTCGCACGTCTCATCGATGGTCGCTCGGACATCCATGGCGCGATCGCGCGCGACAGCAACGGCGCCACGGTGGGCATCGTCCATTGGTTGACGCATCCCGCGACCTGGACGACGACGGACTACTGCTACCTCGAGGACCTGTTCGTCGCCCCCGACGTTCGCGGGGGCGGAATCGGGCGCGCGCTGATCGAGCACGTCCGGGCCTGGGCCGAGCAGAACAGGTCGGCCAAGGTCTACTGGTCACAGCGGAATCGAACACCACGGCACGAGCGCTCTATGACCGGGTCGCATCGCACACCGGCATGACGCATTATCAGATCGCTCTCGGCTGACCACAGAAACGAGAAGGCCCCGCACACGGCGGGGCCTTCTCGAACTGTCTCAACACAGTGTGGAGCCTAGGAGATTCGAACTCCTGACATCCTGCTTGCAAAGCAGGCGCTCTACCAACTGAGCTAAGGCCCCGTGAGGGTACTTCTTGAGTTAAGGAGTGGGGCTACCAGGACTTGAACCTGGGACCTCTTCATTATCAGTGAAGCGCTCTAACCGCCTGAGCTATAGCCCCGTCAACCTCCAAGACTTTACCGGAGATTCTCGGAAATACCGAATCGAGGGCGGGACCCGGGAGAGTCCCGCCCTCGATGCGGATCAGGCGCTGGGGCGGATAGTGACGCTTCCGGCGGACAGCGACACGTCGATGGTGCGCGAGCTGCTCGATCCCTGGTCGACCTTGGCGTCGAGCGTGCCGGCACTGACGTCCTGCGTGATGGCGTACGACGTGTCGGGCAGCGTCAGATCGAGCGACCCGGCGCTCACATCGATCGTCGTCGACGACGGGGCGGTGCCCGCGAGGTCGACGTTCATGTCGCCGGCGGAGACGCTGAGGTCGGCCCTGCCCACGCCGTCGAGAGCGACGTCCGCACGGCCGGCGCTCATGTCGACGGCCAGGCTCTCGGCCGAGCCCTCGACGTCGAGCGCCCCGGCGTTGACGGTGAGGTCGAGAGCGCCGAAGTCACCGACGACGTCGAGGCTGCCCGCATCGAGCGTCAGATCGGCGTCCACGGCGTCTCCTCGGAGGTCTTCGGGGAGGGTCAGCACGGCCGACTGGTCATCGCCGAACCATCCACCGAACCACCAGCCCCACTCGAAGTCGGGGCTGCGGACGACGAGCTCGTCGCCTTCTCGCTCGAGCGTCCATCCGGGATTCCGGGCGTTGGTGACCGACAGCTCCGCCTCGTCGACATCGCCGAATTCGACGCGCATGTTGCCCGCGTCGACGTCGAGATCGATGCTGGTGAGGCCCTCGGCATCCATCGTCTGCACCGAGTCTCCGCGCTCGCCCGAGGTGGAGAGCATCGTGCCGGTTGCAGCGACGGCGGCGGTGGCTCCGGAGCCGAGCAGTGCGATGCCGCCGATCACCGCGGTGGTGACGAGGATCGCGGTGACGCCGGGTCCGCGCCCTGAGCTGTCGGGGGCGCCGGTCGGCGGCACTGCGGCGGCAGGAGGAACCTCGGCTCCGGAGGCCGGGGGAGGAGTGAGCGGGGTCTGCCCGCCCTGGGGGTCGCGTGCGGGGTCGTGCTGGGGAGTGGTCATCGTGCGGCTCCTGTCTGGCCGGTGGGCGGGGTGGTTCCGCCGGTGTTCTCGATGTGGGCGAGGGCTGCGAGGACGCGTCGGTTGCCCGACTCGTCGGGCTCGAACCCGAGCTTCTGGAAGATGGCGGTGATGTGCTTCTCGACGCTCGCCTCCGAGAGGAAGAGCAGTCCGGCGATCGCCTGGTTCGATTTCCCCTCGGCGATCAGTGCGAGCACGGTGCGCTCCCGCTCGGTCAGGCGCATCATCCGGTCGTCGCGGTTGCGCCGGGTGAGCAGCTGCGCCACGACTTCGGGGTCCAGCACGGTCGCACCCTCCGAGATCCGCTGCACGGATCCGAGGAACTCCGCGACGTCGGCCACCCGGTCCTTGAGCAGGTACCCGAGCGGGCCGCCCTGAGCGGCGATGAGGTCGGACGCGTAGCGCTCCTCGACGTACTGCGACAGCACGAGCAGCGGCAGAGACGGATCTGAGGCCCGCAGCTCGAGCGCCGCGCGGATCCCCTCGTCGGTGAACGTCGGAGGGAGGCGGACGTCGAGGATGCAGAGCTCCGGCGCCTCGGCCCGAACCGCCTCGGTGAGACCGTTCGTGTCGGGCAGAGCCGCGACCACGGTGTGACCGGCGTCCTCCAGCAGCCGGACGAGACCCTCGCGAAGCAGGACGGAGTCCTCGCAGATCAGGATGCGCATGGGAAGCCCCCGTCCGTGTCGATGTCAGTGCGCTGGTCGAAGAGCAGGCAGATCAGGATGCGCATGGCACGTTCACCTCCAAACTGGTGGGTCCGCCGGCCGGGCTGTCGAGACGGAACGTCCCGCCCGCAGCGAGGATGCGGTTCGCGATGCCGTCGAGGCCACCGCCTGGCTGCACCTGCGCGCCGCCCATTCCGTTGTCCTCGACTCGGGCCCAGAGCACACCGCCCTCACGCAGCCGCACGGTCACGCGGGCCTCACTCGCCCGAGAGTGCTTGGCGGCGTTGGTCAGCGACTCGGCGATGGAGAAGTAGACCGCGGCCTCGGCCTCACGGCTGCACCGCCCGTCCATCCGCACGTCGAGCTGAACGGGGATGTGCGACCGCCCGGCGAGCGCCGACAGTGCGGCGTCGAGACCGCGGTCGTCCAGGACCGAGGCGTGGATGCCACGGGCCAGCTGCCGCAGCTCGGTGATCGCCGCCTTGGTCGACGTGTGCGCTTCGGTGATGAGCTCTTTCGCGGCATCCGGATCGGTGTCGATCTTCTGCTGCGCGAGCCCCAGCGTCATGCCGACCGAGACGAGCCGGGGCTGGACCCCGTCGTGCAGGTCCCGTTCGATGCGGGTGCGCTCCACGTCGGCGGCACGCACCGCACCTTCGCGCTGCGCAGTACTCGTGCGGACGCGCTCGGTGAGCTCGGCCTCCTTCGCGCGGATCACGATCGCGAGCGACAGCACACGGTGAAGGGCGGCGAGGCCGATCATGCCGGCGATGCAGACGGCGATCCCGAGGATGCCGACGAGCGGGGCCCACGGAGCGGTGATACCCATCCCTCCGAACGGACCGATCACGGTGCCGGCACCGACGAGCGGGGCGAAGCAGATGGCGATCGACCACACGAGGCCCCAGGCCAAGCGCAGCACGATCCAGCCGAGCACGGCCGAGATGGCGAAGTTCGCGATGGCCCGCCACATACGGCCGTCGATGGCCTGCCGGCCGAGGGCGCGGATCCAGCCCGAGAAGCCCGGACGGTCGCGGGGGCGCCAGCGCAGCGGCGCGATGGGCCTGCGGTAGAGACCGCTGACTCTCGCGACCTCGAACCAGCCGACCGCGAACAGCGCGTAGACGAGACCGACGAGCAGGACGATGCCGATGCCGGCGACGAGCAGCAGACCGAGCCCGGCGCTGAGGAGTCCGGAGAGAGCGGTGAAGATGATCCCGCCGAGCACCCCGACGCCCGCGAGATGGAGCAGGGTGAGGAAGAGGCGCAGCGGCGGCTTCGCGGCCGTGGCCTGGGAAGGCGTGGCTGTCTGTGTGATCATGCTTCCAAAGTACGGGCGCGGTGATCACGCCGACACCGAGGGAACCGGAGAGACCCGTTCGGGTTTTCCCTACCCGATCGCGCGGGAAACACGAGAGGGGCGGATGCCGCAGCATCCGCCCCTCTCGTCGTTCGGCTGAGTCTCTGACCCTGGCGAGCGTCAGTTCGACATGAAGCCGACGAGCAGGCCGCCCGTCACCTTCACGGCGAGGTTGTAGATGCCGGCGACGACTGCGCCGAGCACCGTGAACACGATCAGGTTGAGGATCGACACGACCGCCGCGAAGGCCATGACCTGCGGCAGACCGGCGATCTCGGAGATCCGCACCGAGTTGTCGGTGATGGTGCCGATGAAGTCGTCGGCCTGGGACAGGATGCCCGTGGCCTGCAGCACGAGGTAGATCAGGAAGAACGACACCATGGTGACGATCGCGAGCGCGACGGCTCCCAGGAACGAGAGCTTCACGGCCGACCAGAAGTCGACGTAGACGAGGCGCAGGCGAACCTGCTTGCCACCGGTCTTGCGCGTGGACTTCTTCGCCAGCTTGTCGGCTACTGTGCTCATGCGTCTGTGTCCTCAGGGTTCTGTGTCTCGGGGGAGGCGGTGGGGGAGTCCGACTCCGCCTCGGCCGATTCCTCTTCCTCGGCGAGGCCCCGCTCACCATTGCGGGCGATGGCGAGGATGCGGTCGGCTTCCGACGTCCGTGCGAACACCACTCCCATGGTGTCGCGGCCCTTGGCGGGCACCTCGGCCACGGCAGAGCGTACCACCTTGCCGCTGGACAGAACCACCAAGACCTCGTCGTCCTCCGAGACCATCAGACCACCCGCGAGAGTGCCCCGATCGTCGTTGAGCTTGGCGACCTTGATGCCGTATCCGCCGCGTCCCTGCACCCGGTATTCGTCGATCGCGGTGCGCTTCGCGTACCCGCCGTCGGTGACGACGAACACGAACTGACCGGGAGCGGCGACCGAGGCCGACAGCAGGCTGTCGCCCTCGCGGAACTTCATGCCCTTCACACCGGCGGTGGCACGGCCCATCGGACGCAGCGCCTCGTCGGTGGCGCTGAACCGGACCGACATGCCCTTGCGGCTGATGAGAAGGATGTCGTCTTCGGCGTTCACCATGAGCGCGGAGACCAGCTCGTCCTCGTCGTTCAGACGGATCGCGATGACGCCGCCCTGACGGTTGGTGTCGTAGCTCGCGAGGCTCGTCTTCTTGACCAGTCCGTCGCGCGTGGCGAGCACGAGATAGTCGGCCACCTCGTAGTCGCGGATGTCGAGGATCTGCGCGATCTTCTCGTCGGGCTGCAGGGCGAGCAGGTTGGCGACGTGCGTGCCCTTCGCGTCGCGACCGGCCTCGGGCACCTCATAGGTCTTCGAGCGGTACACGCGGCCCTTGTCGGTGAAGAAGAGCAGCCAGTGGTGCGTGGTCGTGACGAAGAAGTGCTCGACGATGTCGTCGGCGCGCAGCTGCGCACCCTTCACTCCCTTGCCGCCGCGGTGCTGCGAGCGGTAGTTGTCGCTGCGCGTGCGCTTGATGTAGCCCTCGCGCGTGACGGTGACGACCATCTCCTCCTCGGCGATGAGGTCTTCCATCGAGACGTCGCCGTCGAAGCCGTGCAGGATGTGCGTGCGGCGATCGTCGCCGAAGCGGTCGACGATCCCGGTGAGCTCCTCGCGGATGATGTCGCGCTGCAGAGCCTCGTCACCGAGGATCGCGTTGTACTCGGCGATGAGTCGCTCGAGCTCGGCGGCCTCGTCGAGGATCTTCTGGCGCTCGAGGGCGGCCAGTCGACGCAGCTGCATGTCGAGGATCGCCTGCGCCTGGTCGTCGTCGATGTCGAGGAGGGTCTTCAGACCGTCGCGCGCATCCTCCACGGTCGCGGACCGGCGGATCAGCGCGATGACCTCGTCGAGCGCGTCGAGCGCCTTCAGGTATCCCCGCAGGATGTGCATGCGCCGCTCGGCCTTCGCGAGGCGGAAGCGCGTGCGGCGGACGATGACCTCGAGCTGGTGGGTGATCCAGTTCGTGACGAAGCCGTCGATCCCGAGCGTGCGCGGCACGCCGTCGACGATCGCCAGCATGTTCGCGCCGAAGTTCTCCTGCAGCTGGGTGTGCTTATACAGGTTGTTCAGCACGACCTTGGCGACGGCATCCCGCTTGAGCACGACGACGAGACGTTGACCGGTGCGGTCGGAGGACTCGTCGCGGATGTCAGCGATGCCGGTGATCTTGCCGTCGCGTGCGAGATCGCCGATCTTCACGGCGACGTTGTCGGGGTTCACCTGATACGGCAGCTCGGTGATGACGAGGCAGGTGCGACCCTGGATCTCCTCGACGTTGACGACCGCACGCATCGTGATCGAGCCGCGCCCCGTGCGGTACGCCTCCTGCACGCCCTTGGTGCCGAGGATCTGCGCGCCGGTCGGGAAGTCCGGGCCGGGGATGCGCTGGATCAGACCCTCGACGAGCTCCTCGCGCGGCAGTCCCGGGTTGTCGAGCGCCCACAGCGCCGCAGCCGAGACCTCGCGGAGGTTGTGCGGCGGGATGTTGGTCGCCATGCCGACCGCGATGCCCACCGACCCATTGACGAGCAGGTTCGGGAAACGCGCGGGGAGCACGGTCGGCTCCTGTGTCTGCCCGTCGTAGTTGTCGGTGAAGTCGACCGTGTCCTCTTCGATGTCGCGCACCATCTCGAGCGCGAGCGGAGCCATCTTGGTCTCGGTGTATCGAGGAGCCGCGGCGCCCATGTTGCCCGGAGAGCCGAAGTTGCCCTGGCCGAGAGCCAGCGGATACCGCAGGGACCACGGCTGCACGAGGCGGACCAGGGCGTCGTAGATCGCGGAGTCGCCGTGCGGGTGGTACTGACCCATGACCTCGCCGACCACGCGAGCGCACTTCGAGAACGACTTGTCGGGGCGGAACCCGCCGTCGTACATGCCGTAGATCACGCGGCGGTGCACGGGCTTGAGTCCGTCGCGCACGTCGGGGAGCGCGCGCCCCACGATGACGGCCATCGCATAGTCGAGGTAGCTGCGCTGCATCTCGGACTGCAGATCGACCTGGTCGATCCGGCCGTGATCGTGTTCCGGCTCGGGGCGGATGTCGTCAGTCATGTGGTTTCGATTCTGTTGGTGACCGGGCTACGGAATCTTGTCTTCGTTCGCAGAGCGGGTTCCCTCCCGCTTCGCGGGCCCC
Organism: Microbacterium sp. SZ1; assembly: GCF_002362255.1. Classification (GTDB taxonomy): domain Bacteria; phylum Actinomycetota; class Actinomycetes; order Actinomycetales; family Microbacteriaceae; genus Microbacterium. Next base: position 414,864 of record NZ_LPVV01000004.1, read on the forward strand.
TCCCTATGCTCACTCCGACAAGACTCCTCCGCCCTCTGCCGTCCGCCGGGTCTGCGCCCCGAGCGGTATGTAGATATGTGTGTAGTGGGGTCAGATGTCGAGGAAGCGGACGTCCTTGGCGTTGCGCTGGATGAAGCTGCGTCGCGACTCGACGTCCTCACCCATCAGCACGCTGAAGATCTCGTCGGCCGCCGCGGCGTCTTCGATGGTCACCTGGCGGAGCGTGCGGGTGGTGTGATCCATCGTGGTCTCCCACAGCTCCTTGGCGTTCATCTCGCCGAGGCCCTTGTAGCGCTGGATGCCGGCATCCTTCGGGATCCGCTTGCCGTTGTCGAGGCCGTACTTCAGCAGCGCGTCGCGCTCGGCATCGCTGAACACGTACTCGTGCGGCGAGTTCGACCACTTCAAGCGGTACAGCGGCGGCATCGCGAGGTAGACGAAGCCGGCCTCGATGAGTCCGCGCATGTAGCGGAAGAGCATCGTGAGCAGCAGCGTCGTGATGTGCTGGCCGTCGACATCGGCATCCGCCATCAGCACGATCTTGTGATAGCGCGCCTTCTCGATGTCGAAGTCCTCGCCGATGCCCGTGCCGAAGGCCTGGATCATCGCCTGGACCTCTTTGTTGCCGAGGGCCTTGTCGAGGCGGGCCCGCTCGACGTTGAGGATCTTGCCGCGGAGCGCGAGGATCGCCTGCGTGTGCGGGTCTCGGCCCTGCACCGCGGAGCCGCCGGCCGAGTCACCCTCGACGAGGAAGATCTCGCTGATCGACGGGTCCTTGCTCGTGCAGTCCTTGAGCTTGTCGGGCATCGCCGCGGACTCGAACACGCTCTTGCGGCGGGCGGTCTCGCGCGCCTTGCGGGCGGCGAGACGAGCGGTGGCCGCGTCGATCGCCTTGCGGATCACGTTCTTGGCCTGCGCGGGATTGCGGTCGAACCAGTCGCCGAGCTGATCGCCGACGACCTTCTGCACGAACGCCTTCGCCTCGGTGTTGCCGAGCTTCGTCTTCGTCTGACCCTCGAACTGCGGCTCGCCGAGCTTGATCGAGATCACTGCCGTGAGGCCCTCGCGCACGTCGTCACCCGAGAGGTTGTCGTCCTTCTCCTTGAGCAGGTTGTTCGCCCTGGCGTAGCGGTTGACCAGCGTGGTCAGCGCTGCGCGGAACCCCTCCTCGTGCGTGCCGCCCTCGTGGGTGTTGATGGTGTTCGCGTAGGTGAACACGTTCTCGGTGTACGACGTGGTCCACTGCATCGCGACCTCGAGCGAGATCTTGCGCGCGGTGTCCTCCGACTCGAACGCGATGATCTCCTCGTTCACGACCTCGGCGTGACGCACCTTGTTCAGGTACTCGACGTAGTCGACGAGGCCGCGCTCGTAGAAGAAGACGTCGCTCGGCTGCTTCGTGATCGTCTCGCCCTCGTGCTCGACCTCGTAGGCGGAGCCGGGGCGCTCGTCGGAGAGCTCGATGCGCAGGCCCTTGTTGAGGAAGGCCATCTGCTGGAAGCGGGTGCGGAGGGTGTCGTAGTCGAACTCGACGGTCTCCTGGAAGATCTCGGCATCCGGCCAGAACGTGATCGCGGTTCCGGTCTGAGCGGTCGCCTCGCCCTTCTCGAGCTTCTGCTGCGGGGCGCCGCCGTTCGCGAAGCTGTGCCGCCAGACGAAGCCCTTCTGCTTGACCTCGACCTCGAAGCGGGTGGAGAGAGCGTTCACGACCGAGGATCCGACGCCGTGCAGACCGCCGGAGACGGCGTACGCGCCGCCGCCGAACTTGCCACCGGCGTGCAGGATCGTCAGCACGACCTCGACGGTCGACTTGGACGGGTCGGACGAATGCGGGTCGACGGGGATGCCGCGGCCGTTGTCGATCACACGCACTCCGCCGTCTTCGAGCAGCGTGACGAGGATGGTGTCGGCGTATCCGGCGAGAGCTTCGTCGACGGAGTTGTCGACGATCTCGTAGACGAGGTGGTGCAGACCGCGGGGTCCCGTCGAGCCGATGTACATACCGGGTCGCTTGCGGACCGCTTCGAGACCTTCGAGGATCTGGATCGAGTCGGCGCCGTACTCACCGGGCTGCTGAGCCTTCGGTGCCGGGGTGCCCGCGTTCTCGGGGGTGCCTCCGTCGGTCGATTCCGTCTCGTCAGCAGGGGATTCAGGCGTCATCAGCGGGCAGTCTCCACATCGATATGTCGAACTCCCAGTCTAGCGGGCTTTCGACCGGAAATGACGCTCAGAGGCCGCGTGTGGCCCTCTGAGCGTGTCAGACCCCTTGCATGGTGCCCTACCCGTAGGTATCGCGTGGACCCCGTCCTGGAACGACTCTGGGACCCCATTTCCAAGAGGGTACGTCCGGTCCGATGAAACGGAGGTTCTCGACCCCGGCATCCGGATACCGTCGTCCGATCTCGGTGAGGATGGTGCCGCGCATGTACTGGAGGTTCTTCGCCCAGGCGGTCGAATCGCACTTGACGGTGAGCAGACCCCGCTCGAGTGAGACGGGTTCCGAGTGCTTGGCGGTGTCGGCGCCGGCCAGATCGCCCCACTGTCGCACGAGATCCTCGCGAGCGAGCGTCGTCTGCCAGCCCGCGTCACGCGTGAGCTTGTCGAGCACGGCTCCGAGCGAACCGGGATCGCGTCCGGGGGTGAAGGGTGCGTTGTCGTCATCGGTGACGATGCGCCGCTTGCGCTTCCAGTTCTTCGAACTCGGCTGGAGCCCGCGCAGGCGCAGATACGTCGCGACGGTCTCGGGGGCGTCGGATGCCGGAGCGGTCGGCGCATCAGTCATCGTCGGTCTCCTCTCCGCTCGCATCCTCTGCAGGCGCGGTCTCGCCGGGCGCGAGCGCGCGTTCGTCGCTGATGGTGCCGGCGGTGATCCGCACCACATGGGCGTGCAGCACCTCGGGGATATCCTCCTCCACCGCGGCGGTGACGACCACCTGTTCGTAGCCGGCCGTCAGCGACGCGAGCCGCTGACGACGATCGGCGTCGAGCTCGGCGAAGACGTCGTCGAGGATCAGCACGGGATCGCCGGCGGGCGATTCACTGCGCAGCAGCTCGGCCGACGCGAGTCTGAGCGCGAGCGCCACCGACCATGACTCCCCGTGCGAGGCGTAACCCTTCACCGGGAGGCCGCGGACGCGCAGGATCAGATCGTCGCGGTGGGGTCCGGTCAGCGTGAGGCCGCGGTCGAGCTCCTGGGTGCGTTTGGCCAGCAACGACGCCCGGAACATCTCGGCGCACTTGGCGAGACTGAGTGATCCGTCGTCGCCGATGAGCGTCTCGGCCTCGCCTTCTTCGGGGTCGCCGCCCCTGATGGAGAGCGCCCATTCGAGCTGAGGCTGATGATCGGCACCGGCGATCGCGGTGTAGGCGTCGCTCACGGGCTGCTGCAGATCGGCGGCCAGTCGCTGGCGCGCGGCGATGATCTCCGATCCGAGGGCCACGAGCTTGTCGTCCCACACGTCGAGCGTGCTGAGGGCGTCGCCTCGGATGCCGCGGGCTCGCGCCGACTTGAGCAGGGCGGTGCGCTGCTTGAGCACGCGGTCGTAGTCGGCGAGAACCGCCGACAGACGGGGGGTTCGCTGGATCAGCAGCTGATCGGCGAAGCGACGTCGCGACGAGGGGTCTCCGCGCACGATCTGCAGATCTTCCGGGGCGAACAGCACGACGTGCGCGTAGCGCGGGAGCTCACTCGTCTTCGACGGCGAGCCGTTTATGCGGGCCTTGTTCGAACCCTGTCGGTTGAGCTGCACCTCTGTGAGGACTCGGCGCTCACCGTGGGACAGTCGAGCACGGATGATCGCGAACTCCTGGCCGTCGCGCACCATGGGGGCGTCGGACGACACCCGGTGCGAGCCGAGTGTGGCGAGGAAGACGACGGCCTCAGCGAGGTTCGTCTTGCCCTGTCCGTTCCGCCCGACCAGCACATTCGGACCCTTGTGGAGAGCGAGTTCGGCGGTCGCGTAATTGCGGAAATCCACCAGGCTCAGATGCTCCACGATCACGGAGTCAGCCTACCTTCGGCCTCCGACAGTGAGCCGCCGGCGACGAGGATCAGCGGAGCAGCAGGTTCGGCTGCAGCAGGTACTTGAACGAGTCCAGACCCGCTTGGTCGACCGAGGTCTGGCTGGTGATCAGGACCGGGCTCAGCTTGTTCGCGTTGTCGCTCGACGTGAACGTCACGCGCACGAACTCGCTCTTCACCGCGCCGAGGGCCTCGATCAGGTACTGCGGGTTGAGGCCGAGCGTGACCTCGTCGCCGCCGGAGAGGATCGCGTCGACCGACTCCGAGGCCCGGGCGTGCTCGCTGCCCGATGCGTCCATCGTGACGCTGTCGGTCGAGAACGTGAAGCGCAGCGGAGCCGCGCGGTCGAGCACGAGGGACACACGACGGACGGCCTCGACGAGGTCGGCGGTGTTCACGACCGCGTAGTGGTCGGTCTGCTCGGGGAACAGTCGACGCACAGGCGGGAAGTTGCCCTTGATGAGCAGCGACGTGACCGTCTTGTTGCCGGCGGTGAACGCGATGATCTCGCGGTCGCCCGCACCGGAGAACGCGACCTGGATCGTGCCGGCGTGACCGAACGTCTTCCCGACCTCGAGCAGGGTGCGCGCCGGAACGAGAGCGGTGCTCTCGACGGTCTCGCCGTCCCACGGAACGTCGCGCAGCGAGACGCGGTAGCGGTCGGTCGCGACGAGGCTGAGGCTCTGACCCGATACCTCCAGCTGCACGCCTGTGAGCACGGGAGTCACGTCGTCGCGGGACGCGGCGAAGCCGACCTGCGAGATCGCGGTGCCGAACTCGTCGGCCGGGACGACGCCGGAGGAGCCGGAGACCTCGGGAATCGAGGGATATTCCTCGACGGGCATGGCAGCGAGGGTGAAGCGTGCGGATCCGCAGGTGACCGTGATGCCTCCGTCGTCCTCGACGGCGATCTCGATCGGAGCGTTCGGGAGGCGGCTCGCGATGTCGGAGAGCAGACGGCCGTGGACGAGGATCGTCCCCGGCGTCTCGACGGTCGCCTCGATGGTCGTGCGCGCGGATGCCTCGTAGTCGAACGCCGAGAGGGTCAATCCTGTGTCATCCGCCTCGATGAGCACTCCGGCCAGGATCGGCTGCGGGTTGCGCTGCGGCAGGAGCTTGACGACGAAGGACACAGCCTCGCTGAAGACATCGCGGTTGACCTGAAACCTCACGGGTGCTCCCTTGTCGTCGTTCTGTGACGCGTCGTGATCGGTCCTGCCAGTGCAGGGCTTCCCATGCTAGCCCCACAGATGCTCCGATCCCTACGCTCGTGTGATTCGACCGGTCCGTCGGACTTTCCCCACCGTCTGGTGATCGGATCGCCCTTGAATCGAATTAACTTCTTAACGGTGTTAACGCCTGTGGATACTGTGGATAAGTCGGTGGAAAGCAGACGCGAGTAGGGAACTACACGACTGTCAGTTGTGGAATCCCTGAGGAATCCGCGGGTGGACGGCATCCCCTCGTCAGTCTCCGGTCACGCGGTTATCCACAGGTTGCCGACTTTCCCCCACATCCGTCCCGATCTCGAGCGCCGTCATCCACAAGTTATCCACATGTGCAAAAAGGCATCGAGCGGATGCCGGAATCGGCACGCACCGCGACGAGAAGAGGGGTGCAGCGTCCTGACGGACCCTGCACCCCTCTTTCGGAGGACGACGAGCGTCAGCGTCGTCCGAGCTGCGTGGTGATCTCGGTGACCTGGTTGTAGATCGAGCGACGCTCCTTCATGAGCTCGCTGATCTTCTTGTAGGCGTACATCACCGTCGTGTGATCGCGGTTGCCGAACAGCTGCCCGATCTTCGGCAGCGACAGGCTCGTGCGCTCACGGCACAGGTACATGGCGATCTGTCGCGCGGTCGCGATCTGCTGCGACCGGCTCGAGCC